>CAKRDK010000007.1 GCA_934309475.1 uncultured Roseburia sp. | reverse complement strand
TGACAAATCCAGGAGCCGTGAACTTGGCGGCGTCGGACTTGGACTTGCGCTTGTGAAAAAAATAACAGAGCTTCACGCTGGAACCGTCACAGTTGCCAGCAGTTCCGAAAAAGGAACCTGTTTTAAAGTTATTTTGCCTGCTGCACGATAGATTTGCATTTTCATACTTTAGTAAATGCTCTTCGCTGCACGATGCCTCTGTTTTTTTGCATACTCCAAAACATCCTGATATTTTGCTGTAATACTGACATCTTTCAGCGTTACAGCAAGCGGACTCTCTGCGAGTCCTATAAGCGCAATCCCCGTCCTGGCGCGCTCTCCCCGGATTCTTTCAAAACAGATATCCGAAAATTCCGGTGCCTTCAAAGAAACCGGAACCGCTGTACTCGATTCATAATTCATGCTGACCTGAATCGCCTCTTCTTTCACGTTTGTAATTGTAATGTCTGAACAGGTTACATTTCGGATATAACCGCCTCTTCCGCGCATGGATTTTAAGCGGATGCCGCGCTGTGTGTTCTGTATCGTGCAGTCATGCACATAGACCTCCTCCACACCGCCGGACATCCCACTTCCGATTGCAACTGCTGCATGCCCGCCTAGGAACGCACAATTTCGAATCTCTACCTGTCTGCATGGTCTGTTCACACGCCATCCGTCCTCATTCAGACCCGAATTGATGGCAATGCAGTCGTCCCCGGTTCGGAATGTGCAGTGCTCAATCAGCACATCCCGGCAGGAATCCGGATTTATGCCATCGGTATTCGGACCGTCCGTCTCAATCCTCACGCCGTTGACCCTGACCTGTTCACAATAGACCGGATGAATCGTCCACTGTGGTCCGTCCTTGATGCAAAATTGTTCCAGCATGATATTTTTGCAGGAAATAAGCTGGAGAAAAGACGGCCGGAGTGCATCTTCCCGCGTGCCAAACACTCTTTTTTCCGGCGGAATATTTTTACTCTGTGCCTCGCAGAGACGATTCGCCGCCGACTGCTGCAACTTTTTCCAGTGCCACCAGCTCTGTCCATTTCCGAAAAAAGTTCCCTTTCCCGTAATCGTTATATTTTCGCAGTCTTTTGCATATATAAGCGGTTTGTAGTTGTAACATTCCACGCCTTCCCATCTGGTAAACACCGGCGGAAGATAATCTTCCATGCAGTCACTGAAACTTACCTTGCATCCCTCTTCCACCCGCAGGGTCAGATTACTTTTTAACGTAAGCGGCCCGCTTTTCCATTCACCGCGCGGTACAATCACCGTTCCTCCTGCCGGGCAGCGGTCGATTGCTTCCTGGATTGCCTTTGGATTGTCACTATCATAGGCACAGATTATTTCCATCTCACTCATCTTTTTCTACCTCCGAAGTTTTGATTCCTGCTACATCATTGTCGTCAAAAGCATTGCGCACAGCGGCAGCACCAGAATACTGACAAATGTCGTTAGGACGACCGCCCCCGCTGCAAGGTCTTCATCGTATCCGAACTGTACTGCAAATACAGATGTAATTGCTGCACATGGACATGCTTCTAACAGTAACACCACCTCTGCCACCATCCCCTTGACGCCAAGCAGCGTGAACACGCCAAAACTCGCCAGCGGAATCAACACCATACGAATCAGGATAATGCGGAAAATTTCCCGGTTTCCAAACAATTTTTCCGGCCTGCTTCCTGCAATCATCATTCCGGTGATAATCATGGAAAGCGGCGTATTCATATTGCCGACAAGCTGTATCGGCTGCCGGATAAGTTCCGGCACCTCAATTCTGCCCAAATATAAAATCAGTCCGAGCAGTACCGACCAGAGCACGGGTGTGGTGCAGATGCTGTGAAGTACTTCCTTCGGGTGTACTTTTCCACTGATCATCGCATATCCAACCGTCCATAGCAAAATATTAAACACCGTCACAAAAGCGCTTGCATATAGCAGTCCCTCATCGCCAAACAGCGCCTGTATCAGTGGAAAGCCCATATACGCCGCATTGGAAAAAATACACGCAAACCGTAAAATCGGCGTGTTCTTTTTCCCGCCGGAACGAAATGTAAAAAGCATCGTAATGCCAAGCCCCAGCAGCAACAGAACCGTGCTCAGCCCAAAGGATTTGAGCAGGTTCTGGAGCACTTCCGGGTTAAATTCCGTCAGATAAGAATTAACCACCATCGCCGGCACAATCAGGTAAATGAGCAAATCCGAAAATGCTTTTTTTGCTTCCATCTTCACTGCCCCTGTCTTCACGCAGGCAAAGCCCGCAAATATCAGGCAGAATAAAACTACAACTTGTTTCGTTGTTATCACCGCTAATTCCATACGTTTTCACCTCAATAAATCTGAATCATGTCGGACATATCTTCTAACATCATCTTACGGTATCCCTCTTCCGAATTGCGCAGATGGCAAAGTACCTCTTCTGCCGCCTGCGCTCCGTCTTCACGCTGCAAGGCTTCCGTCATGCGGATGTGCTCCTCAATAGACGCCTGATATCTGTTTTTGCGCTGCACATTTGACAAATTACGGATGCGCTGGGTCTGTGTCATCAGCTCTTCCATCTGTTTTAAAATGTATCGGTTTCCCGTGCTCTCCGCCAGAAAAAGATGATATGCCGCATCCGCATCCGGACAAATCTGCGTTTCCGTCTCTCCCGGAAATTTTGGAAGTTCTCCGCCTTCTTGAAGCTGCTTCTTCTGACGCTCAAAGAAAGCCTTCCATGTCTCCAAACCTTTTTTCTCTGCCCGCTTTGCCACAATCCGCATAATCTGCGGTTCTAGGATACGGCGCGCTTCGTAGATCTGTCGAATATCCTCCATCGATATATTCGACACCATCGTTCCACGGCGTGGCATCACCACAAGAAGTCCCTCGCGCGCTAACTGCAGCACCGCCTCACGAACCGGCGTCCGGCTGACCCCTAACTGCCCGGCAAACACTTTTTCCTCAAAGACTTCCCCCGGCCTGCGTTTCCCGGAAATAATTTCTCCCTTTAAAATCTCATATATATTCGCTGCCATTTTGCCCTCCCTAAATTGCTCTGTGATTCCTGTCTGTTCCCTGAAATCTTTATTTTTATCTTGATATTCTTCTGATATATTACTGATATATCAGTTACATTAACACGAAACATAAGACCTGTCAAGCGTTCCACCTGTGGCAGGTCGCATTTGCGACATTCTTCAACTCCGAGGCAGTGAAACATTTTTATGTAACGGGAACGAAATTTCCTATAAAGATTCGGGTGTCAAAAGGTTGCTCACAAATTAGTTATTGGCAAATTGCACAAAGACAAGACTTTTTTTGTGACTTTGAAGAAACATTAGAAAATCTTAGTATGCCTTTCCGTCCCCAGTGATGTTCTGCAACGGACGGCAGAACAAGGCTTCACGAGCCATGGATGGCTCGTTGAATGCCGGTCACGTGACTTTGAACTAATCTTTATCAGGCATACTTAGATTTTTCTTATGTTCGCTCATCGGAACAAAATTGGCTTGTCATTGTGTAATTTGACGGTAAGAAAACTGTAAGCAACCTTTTGACACCTGAATCCTATAAAGTAAAAAAGCGGCACCCCAAAAGGAATCTCTTCCAAATGGGGCGCCATCTTTGCACGTTTACTTCAACATATAATCTTTTAATACGTGGTGGTCACGCAGCACTTTTTCGATTACCGTACCTTTTACAGCACGGATTAAAGGTTTCTTCAATGCGTTCAGTGGTCCCGGCAGTTCAATCTCCAGCGGAGATTTGCCGTCCATCAGCTTGACGGAACTGTCAAGAAGTTCCCTGACATCATAGACACTTCCCCATACTTCCGGTACACCCCTGTCGACATCGAGAAGTCCATATACTGCTTCCATCGCCGTTCTGACCGAATACTCCGTTGTAAAAATAGTATCACGCGGTGTCTCTGCAAACTGACCTAAAAATGCAAAGTTCACACAGCCATCCGGTATTACATCCGGTCTATCTCCTTTTGCTCTCGGCATGAAGAATGCAGTGATGTACGGCATCATTGTCGGTACGCAGACTGCTCCGTTTTCTGCAAGTTCATCAATCTCATCGACCGGAACACCCATGTGGTATAACCACTCTGCCGTGATTTCTTTTCCGGTACATTCCTTCATCGGCTTTTTGATGTAATCGCCCGGTACGTCTGTAAACAGGCTGTATACCCAGATGCAGACGTCCTTCTTATCCTGCTCTTTAAACTGTCCCTGTCTATTAATCGTCCAGCTCAGCAGCCACTTGGAATCTTTTGCACTTACAATTCCGCCCGTGACAACTCTTCCACTTCTTGGATCTCTCTTACAGATTTTCTCAATGTAGGAAATAATCTTGTCGTTGGACGTTGTCACCGTTGCAGACTCCCAGTTGGTCTTGGAAACGTCGGAACAGAATTTCTCCGGATGACCAAATGCAGCATCCTGCTTTGCAATATTTTTCCAAAGGCTCCAGCAGCCGCTTGTCCGCACTTCTGCATCCCCGACCGGTGCGTGGTTCTGGTCACCGTAAATCGTTCCCTCCGTGCAGCTTCCGTTTGTGACAAATACCAGATCATCCTCCGTAAGCTGAATGTTCTGCTCTTCACCATTCACCTTACATTCGATTTCTTTTGCAACTTTTTTACCGTTTTTCTTTTCAAAAATAACATTCGTTACCTGCGTGTTGAATTGGAATTCTACCCCCGCATCCTCTAAGTATTTCTGCATTGGAAGAATGAGTGATTCGTACTGGTTGTACTTGGTAAATTTCAGTGCGCTGAAATCAGGAAGTCCTGAAATATGATGGATAAATCTCTGAATATAAAGCTTCATCTCCAGTGCACTGTGCCAGTTCTCAAATGCAAACATGGTGCGCCAGTACAGCCAGAAATTAGATTCAAAAACTTCATCGTCAAAGAAATCTTCAATTTTCTTATCGTACAAATCTTCGTCCCTGGTCATGAAAAGCTTCATAATCTCCATGCAGCCTTTTTCACTCAGACCAAATTTCCCATCCGTGTGTGCATCCACGCCACGTTTCTCCGTCGCACGGCAGAGTGAGTAGTTCGGGTCCTCTTTATTCAGCCAGTAATATTCGTCGAGAACGGATGCTCCCGGAACCTCAAGCGACGGTATGCTGCGGAACAAATCCCACAGACATTCGAAATGATTCTCCATCTCACGTCCGCCACGCATCACATAACCTCTGGTAGCATCGTAAATACCATCACACGCACCACCTGCGATGTCCATTGCCTCTAAAATGTGTATATTTTTTCCAGGCATCTGTCCGTCACGCACCAGAAAACATGCTGCTGCCAACGACGCAAGTCCGCTTCCGACTAAGTAAGCATGCTTGTCATCTACGCCTTCCGGCTTCTTTGGTCTTGCAAATGCCTCATAATTTCCGTTGCTATAGTAAATGCCCTTGCTGTTCTTCTCGTATCTTCCGCGTTCCGTATTGCGATATTCGCTCTGCTCTTTTTCGACGCGCGCGATACGCTCTTTTTTCCTGCTCTGATTCTTTAACCCCTTTGCCGCTACTGCTGCCACACCTGCTCCTGCAGCAAGTGCTGCAAAACCACGCATTGTATTCTTCGTTGACATAACAGATACCTTCCTTTCCTAATCCACAGGACAATTTCCATGTCCATGCTGCATAAATTTATTTTATGCTATCACTATAGTCCACTTTAATTTTTCCTACAATATACAAAATCGCCGAAATGAATATATTTTATACATTCCGGCGATTTTGTATAGGATTGTTTTTCAACGTATCTTCTATTGTCAACAGACACGGCAGATCCGGTTATCCCGGAACTGATACTGCGTGTCACAAATTCCGCAGATTTTTGGCTTGTGTGTTACAACTATAATTGTCTTTTCTTTCAATCTGCGGTTGATGAGAGCAATCATCTTTTCCTCGGTCTCATCGTCTACGTTACTCGTTGGCCCATCGAGTAAGTAAATCTCTTTTTCCATCAGAAGCCCCCGCAGTAAGTTAAGACGCTGCCGCTGTCCGGTGGAAACAAATACGCCACGCTCTCCCAGCATGGTGTCCAGCCCGTCTTTTTGTTTTTCCAGCCAGTCGCCCATGCCGACTTCTTCCATCATGGAGACAAGCTCCTCATCCGAAATATCTTCTTTTCCAAAAGTCAGATTCTCGCGGAGCGTCATGTCTAACATCTCCGTATCCTGCGCGATAAATACCGCGTCGATATTTTTCTTCGTCTCTTTTCCATCTACAAACAGTTTGCCCTCTGTCTCAATCATACCGGAAAGCAGTTTTAACATCGTGGTCTTGCCCTGACCGCTCTCCCCGGTGATGCAGATGCGCTCCCCCTTTTTCATGGAAAAATGAGGAATCCGTATCGTCGTCGCACCCTCGGCGGTTGTGTACTGATAGGAAACATCTTTTAAGCTGATGGTCTCAAACTCATTTCCGATGGAAGTGCTGGTGTAGCTGTCCGACCACTCTGCGACCATCTTATCCATCTCGCGCTGTGAGGTCGCAAAAATGTTAAAGTCGTTGATAAAGGTTGCGATATTTTTTACATTGTGTACCAGCTGTACCGTTACAACCGCAAGATATGCCATAAATTCCACCATTGGGAAATCCGGATTTTTCGTATAAAGCGCCAGCGCCACAAACATACAGATTGGACAAAGCAGATAATTGACGGTCTTATACGCGGTAAAGCTGACCTCATTTCCAAAGAAAAATTGCTTCGTCGCCTGCAGATTTTCCTTGCAATAGCCGTCTGTCTTTTTCATCAGGAAATCAATGCCACGGTACCTTTGCACGGTCGAGATATTGTGAATCCCATCCATAAAAATCTTATTCAGCTCTCCCCGTGCCGTCGTCATCGTCTTTAAACCCGGCGCAATCGTTTTCGAACACGCCAGACGAATCAGAACGCCTACAATTGTAAGTACAAGTACAATCATGGAAAACCATGGGGAATATTTTCCAATATAGACAATCAGATAGCCGATATAAATAATGCTGATGGACGCTAACAGAATGCTCTGCATCATTTTTGCTTTCCGCTCAATGAGCTGTGTCAGAATTCCGGCAACATAACCGGTATTTTCTTTTTGCAAAACGGATGGCTTCGTCTCGTAAATCTTTTTGTAATAATAGCGGTAACTCTCATTGCGCACATATGCGTCCTGCATGCCATTGCACATATCGCAGACAAACTCCGCCGCTTCCCACACTAAAATATATCCGATGAAGAAAAGTGCTGCGCCCACAAACGTTTTCTGTTCGACGCTGACTGCGGTCACCTTCGCGAGTGCCACCGTCATATAGGAGTTCATCAACCCCCAGATGATGGTGAAGATTGCGTTGCAGATTAACAGTTTTTTCGGTATGCCTTGTAGTAATTTTCTTATCATCACTTTCCTCCTTCTTGGTAGAGCGTGAATATACAAAAAGACCGATGCTCTGAATCTTCAAAACATCGGCCTCATGGATATAAATATATGGTGTACTTGTAGTTGTACCACCTATCACGTCAGCGGATGTTTTATGCTAGCAAAAAAGACCTGTGCGACCACAATCTGTCTCACCGGTTTTTTCACGAGCATAAAGTTTTTCACTGACTGTAATGTTTTCATCGTTTCTACCTCTTACTTTTTTTACAATTATACGCAAGTTATGCGGTTTGTCAATATTCTTTGAGGGAAAAAGTTTTTAAGTATGGGCTGGGAGTATTTTTTATTTTCTTCTTGAATCTCTGGCTCCGGCATACTATAATAAACATAAAGAGAAGCAACCGCCCACAAAGTGGTTAGCCTCAATGAAAAGTCACTAAAAAGTCACTCGTCCGGCCAAGACAAGAGTGGCTTTTTTATTTTCGCTTATTATTCCTATCTATGTAGGTAAGCAGTGCGATTAGAAATGAACCGCCTAAAAATAACAGGCTTAAAACTTCATACATATCCATCAGCACCACCTCCCCTCTATCTCTAGTCTGGGAGGCTACCACTCTGTACACGATTACTTCTCATGTTGGTAATGTATCATAATTTATATAAACCGACAATCTTGTTTTCACACCAAAAGAAAAACCTCACACATTTACGTTTTCCCGCAATGTGTGAGGTCGCAAATTCTTAACATTGGTTAGTTGCTAATTATAAAATACTACTTTATTAGCTTTTAATTAAAAATTAGCATACACCCTGTGCCAGCATAGCCTCTGCCACTTTTTCAAATCCGGCAATATTAGCTCCGGCAACGTAGTTGCCTTCCATACCATAACGTTTTGCAGCATCGTCGATGTTGTGGTAGATGTTTACCATAATCTGCTGTAATTTTGCATCTACTTCTTCGAATGTCCAGCTTAAACGCTCTGAGTTCTGTGTCATCTCTAATGCGGATGTTGCTACACCACCTGCGTTAGAAGCTTTACCACAGATGAACCATACACCGTTCTCCTGTAAGTATTTGGTAGCATCTAAAGTTGTAGGCATGTTAGCACCTTCGCAGACAGCTTTGACACCGTTTGCTACTAACTGTTTTGCATCGTCTAACAGAAGTTCGTTCTGTGTTGCACATGGAAGAGCGATGTCACATTTAATCTGCCATACACCACGTCCTTCGTGATACTGTGCACTTGGTCTTGCAGCTGCGTACTCTGTTAAGCGGGCACGTTTTACTTCTTTCACTTCTTTTAATAATGCAACGTCGATTCCTTCCGGATCATAAATCCAGCCTGTAGAATCAGAACATGTTACAACCTTTGCTCCCATCTGCTGTGCTTTCTGGATTGCGTAAATGGCAACGTTACCGGCACCGGAAACTACACATGTCTTTCCTTCCATAGACTCGCCGTGGCACTTCATTAATTCCTGTGTAATGTAAAGCAGACCATATCCGGTTGCTTCTGTACGTGCAAGGGAACCACCATATGTAAGTCCTTTTCCTGTTAAAACACCTTCGTACATGCCACGGATTCTCTTGTACTGTCCGAACATGTAACCAATCTCTCTGGCACCGGTTCCGATATCACCAGCCGGAACATCGACGTCAGCACCGATGTATTTGCAAAGCTCTGTCATAAAGCTCTGGCAGAATGCCATAACTTCACGGTCTGATTTTCCCTTAGGATCGAAATCAGAACCACCTTTACCTCCGCCAATTGGAAGTCCTGTTAAAGAATTCTTGAAAATCTGTTCAAATCCTAAGAATTTGATAATACCAAGATTTACAGATGGGTGTAAACGTAAACCACCCTTGTATGGTCCAATGGCATTATTAAACTGAACACGGTATCCTGTGTTCACCTGAACCTGTCCCTTATCGTCTACCCATGGTACACGGAATTTGAACTGTCTGTCCGGCTCAGTTAAACGCTCTAATAATGCTTCTTTACGATATTTTTCCTCATTTGCTTCGATTACTGGTCTTAAAGACTCTAATACTTCTTCTGCAGCCTGTAAAAATTCAGGTTCAGATGCATTTTTTGTTTTTACTCTTTCGAGCACCTCATCAATGTAACTCATTCTCTTTCCAATCTCCTTTTTGTGAATATCTACATCATCTTCCTAATTTTAGTATAAAAATTTCTGATGTGCAATCTTTTTTTCTTTATTTCTTTAAATTATTAAAGTTTTATAAGAACAACTTATACATAACGGTTTGAATGCAGTGCCGTCGCAATCACGCGCGAAGCGCATTTCACAAGCTGTCCGCGCTCTAAGGTTCCTTTTGCAAGTGCTTCCTTTAATTGTTCATGGTCTTCTTTCGCTCCCGGCATAATCAAATCATTTCCCGCACGGATGCATCCGGCGCTCTCCGCACCATTTAACGTGGTCGCCCAGTCTGTCATGATAAGTCCGTGATAGCCCCACTCTTCCCGCGCTATCTTCGTACAGAGTTTTTCACTGTTGGCGGCATGGACACCATTGATTTTATTGTAGGAAGTCATGATTGCATACGGATTTGCCTCTTTTACCGCAATCTCAAAGCCTTTTAAATAAATTTCACGCAGTGCGCGCTCGCCCACAACTGCATTGACATGATTCCGGTTGTCCTCCTGATTGTTGCAGGCAAAATGCTTAAGCGTCGTTCCCACTCCCGGCACCGCCTGCACACCCTCTGTCATCGCTGCTGCCATTTTTCCCGTGAGATAAGGGTCCTCTGAATAATACTCAAAATTTCTTCCACACAGCGGATTTCTGTGAATGTTCATTCCCGGCGCAAGCCAGAGTGTTACCTGAAAATGTTCCAGCTCTTCCCCGACAGCATTCCCTACTTTTGTAATTAAATCAAGATTCCACGTCTGCGCCAACATCGTGCCGATTGGAAATGCCGTACAATACTGATAATAATCCACTGCATCCGCTTTCGGTTCCGGTTTTTCAAAAATACCGCCCTCCACCATGCTCTCAAACGTCTGCGGGTAAATTTTTCCTGCACGGCTCGTCTGATAATGGCGGCTCAATCGCAGTCCTGCCGGTCCGTCCACCAAAATTATATTGGCAACTTCCACATCTCCGTGGCGCAGTCCGACTGTCTCGCCCGCTGCGCCCGGCACCGACTGTGCTGCATTTCCAAGCTGTGACACTTCCCCTCCAAACGCACCGCAGACAAGCTGCACCAATTCCGCATCCGTCAACTGCTCTGCCATCCGGGCTGCTTTTTCGATACGGCTCTGCTCTTCCCCGGTTCTCTTCACCTTTTTCTCTTCTGCAAAAATAACCTTCTTTTCTTGTTCAAATTTTAACAATGTCTGAAGATTATCGGATGCGTTCCCAACGTAAAAACAATAGCTTCCGGCATCGATGCACCACTTTTCTTCCTGCTCATCATAGTAAGATAAGGCATCCTCCGGAATCCAAAATTCCAGCACCTGGCTCTCCTTTGGTGCCAGTTCCCTTGTTTTTGCAAACGCGACTAGGCGTTTTTTCTCATGCAGATTCTCCGTATTCTGCGGCATGCCTGCATACACCTGCACCACTTCTTTTCCGCTCCGTCCGCCTTCGTTTGTCACCTGCACCCGCAAAAAATACTGCTGCTCCTCTGCCACAGCTTCTTTTCCCTGTATGGAAAATTCTGTGTAAGAACGTCCGTAACCGAATGGATAGCGCACCTTTTTTTCCTGCGCATCGAACCAGCGGTAGCCGACGAGAATGCCCTCTTTATATTCCTCCGTCTCAAGGTTTCCATTATTTGCGCCAAAATCTGCAGCCCCCGGATAGTCCCCATACTGCATTGCCCAGGTGTCCGTCAGCTTTCCGCTCGGATTGGTCTCACCGGAAAGCACCTCTGCCAGCGCATTTCCGCCCTCCATGCCGCCCTGCGTCAGATAAAGCACCGCCTGTATCTGTGAAAATTCTTCCAGAAATGACAAGTCCATCATGCCGCCTGTATTTAAAACAAGTATGATGTCCCGCTTCTTTTCCTGCAAATAATGCAGATTCTCATATTCCCTGTCGGACAATTTAAAATCGCCTTTTTCATTTCTGCGATCTGTGCCCTCCCCGGAAATTCTTGCAAGCACATAGATGACCGGCTCGTCTCCCTCCTCCACATTCTGCTCCGACATCCTGTTTTCATCCGGACTTAGGAATGGTGTTGAAAAAAATGCTTCCACAAAGTTACTCTTTTTTTCTTTCTCACGCACCAGTTTCATCCAGTCTGCTCTTGCCTGTTCGTAGACTGCATCATATTCCTCCAGCCACTTCTGCCCTGTGAGCTCATAACCTGACCGGCGCAGTCCCTCCTCAATGGAAACTGACTCGCGCTCGTTGACATCCCCGGAACCCGTTCCGCCTTTTATCGTGCGCCGTGCCCCCGCTCCGAGCAACTGCACCTTCGTGCCCTTTTGCAATGGAAGAATCCCCTGATTTTCTAACAGGACAATGCCCTCCCGCGCTGCCTCTCGCGCCACCCTGCGGTGTGCTCTCTCATACTCCATCTCTTCTCTGCTGCGCTCCCCGGTGTGCTGCATTTCTCGTATCATATTTCTACCTCCCATAGATTAGATTTATTGAAATTCTTTTTTTTATCTAAATTGTTTCGGATGTTAAAAGGCAGCTCACAAATTCGTTGCTGGCAAATATTGCAAAGGCAAGACTATTTTGTGACTTTGGGGGAACATTAGAAAATCTTAGTATGTCTTCCATGCACCCAGTGATGTTCTGCCACGGACGGCAGAACAAGGCTTCACGAGCCACGGATGGCTCGTTGAATGCCGTTCACGTCACTCTGAACTAATCTTCATCAGGCATACTTAGACTTTTCTTATGTTCGCCCATCGGAGCAAAATAGACTTGCCTTTGTGATATTTGCCAACAAGAAATCGGTAAGCTGCCTTCTAACACCCGAAATAATTTTAAAATGAAAAAAGAATCTCTATAAACGCAACTATTCCTGTGGTTTATAAAGATTCCCATTTTATTTTTCTTCATCGTAAACTTCATGGAAAAAGTCTACCAATTTTGCAAGTGAATAAATCAGAACAGGTATCTCCTGGTCTGACAGTCCCTCTTTGACATGAGCAATCATTCTGCGGTGGAACTCTTCGTGATGATGGTAAGCCGCTTTTCCCTTCTCAGTAAGGGACACCCATACAACACGTTTGTCTGTCTTACTGCGCTCGCGTTCTACATAACCCTTATCCGTCAAGCCATCCATCGCTTTCGTCAATGTTCCGGTTGTGACCTTCATGAGTCTCGCAACGGCGGTCATACTTTTCGGCTCCTGAATCCCGATTGCCTCAATGACATGGAAATCATTATAGGTAATGTCCACATACTCCTCTGTAACCAGACTCTTTCCCTCTATTTCCATAATATCCTTGAAAAGGCGAACCAATAATTCATTTAGCGTTTCATCTGTTGTCATACTTATACTCCTATTCATCTGCTCTGCGCGGATTTCTACAATCCTCTTCCTAGAAGTATACCACGAAACTGCCTCCACTATGAATCCCTTTTTCACCATGTAAGCACGGTTGCTCCCCAGGTCAGACCTGCACCAAATCCTGCCAGCACAATTTTATCCCCTCTTTTTATCATACCATGTCTGTTCACAGAATCAAGTAAAATCGGTACACTCGCAGACGAAATATTGCCGCACTCCTCTAAATTGGTCGGAAATTTTTCCATTGGCTGTCCGAGTCTTTTGGCGACTGCCTCGATAATTCTGATATTTGCCTGGTGTAAAAGAAACAGTGAAATATCTTCCGGTGCAAGTCCTGCTTTTTGCAGCACGTCCTCGATTGCATGGGGCACAGTGCGGACGGCAAACTTATAAACTTCCTGACCGTTCATGTGCACATAATCCAAAGCCGTGTCATTTTCCAGAAAAAGATGGCGCGTCAGACGGTTCCGGCAGGAGAGGACTCCGCCCCTTGCTCCGTCAGACCCCTGTAAAAATGTGATGATACCGGCATTGTCTTCTTCTGCTGATAATACGACTGCACCCGCGCCGTCCCCAAACAACACACAGGTACTTCTGTCTTCCCAGTTCATGATTCTTGAAAGCGTCTCCGCTCCGATAACCAGCGCTTTTTTGTAAATTCCATTCTGCAGATACATCTGTGCGGTATTTAAGGCAAAAAGGAAACCGGAACATGCTGCGTTTACGTCAAACGCAACCGCCCTGTCTGCTCCGATGACACTCTGTATTTCACAGGCAAGACATGGCAGATACTGATCCGGTGTCACGGTTGCGGCGACAATCAGATCTATCTCATCTGCCGTAACCCCCGCCTGTTCCATCGCATTTCTTACTGCTTCCACTGCCATTCCGGTCGTTGTCTCCTCTATCGCAAGATGACGTGCTTCAATTCCGGTACGGCTTTTAATCCATTCGTCCGAGGTATCCAATCTCTTACTTAAATCCTCATTTGTCACCCGAAGTTTTGGTATGGAACTTCCGGTTCCAATTATTTTTATTTTCATCTCCAACTCCTTCTCCTGCCAAATCTCCTCTTAGAAACTTCGGAAACGCTGATAACGTTCTTCGGCTAACTGCTCGCCGGTTTTGTCATTCTGTCGCTCCAAAAACTGTTTCATTTTTCCTTTCATATGCAGCGCAATAGACGGGCATGACTTTGCATCCGCTCCGCCAAATTCCGGTATGATGCGCTCTACCACGTGCAGCTTATGTAAATCCTGCGCCGTAATCTTCATAACCTCTGATGCTTCTTTTGCGCGTTTACCATCCTTCCATAAAATCGAAGAAAAGCCCTCCGGTGACAATACACAATACGTTGCATTTTCCATCATCCAGACCTCGTTTCCAACGGATAACGCAAGCGCACCACCACTTCCGCCCTCTCCAATCATCAGGCAGAGAATCGGAACTTTTAGTGCTGACATCTCATAAAGGTTGCGCGCAATCGCTTCCCCCTGCCCACGTTCTTCCGCTTCCATTCCGCAGAAAGCACCAGATGTGTTTACAAATGTAATTATTGGTCGGTTAAACTTTTCTGCCTGCTTCATCAGACGGATTGCCTTCCGGTAACCCTCCGGTGACGGCATACCGTAATTGTGGCGCATACAGTCCTTCATATCTTTTCCCTTATGAACACCAATCACCGTGACCGGCTGTCCATCTAAGTACGCAACTCCTCCGACAATTGCCGGGTCATCCCGGAAATAGCGGTCGCCGTGCATCTCCATAAAATCATCGAAAATGAGTTCCATATAATCCACACACGCCGGACGGTCGACTTTTCGTGCCGCCTTTACTTTTTCCCATGCGGAGAAAAATCCGGCTTTGCTGGCGCGCTCTTTCATCAGTTCCGTCGGATCATAACGGTCATCTGCATGCATCGGGTCAAAATTTGCATAACCTTTTTTAACATGATGCATCTTTAAAATCTGATGCAGCGTCAGTTTTAAGTCTTCCCTTTTTACAATCGCATCCACAAATCCATGCTCTAACTGAAATTCTGCACGCTGAAATCCTGCCGGCAGTTTCTGTCCGATTGTCTGCTCGATGACACGTGGTCCAGCAAAACCAATCAACGCTCCCGGCTCTGCTAGGATAATATCCCCCAGCATTGCAAAACTTGCCGTGACACCACCGGTTGTCGGGTCCGTCAGCACCGGCACATACAAAAGACCTGCATCGGAGTGGCGTTTCAATGCCGCCGATGTCTTTGCCATCTGCATCAGGGAGATAATTCCCTCCTGCATTCTCGCTCCACCGGAACAGCAAAACAATATGACTGGAAGTCGAAGTTCCGTTGCACGCTCTACAGCACACGCAATCTTTTCTCCCACGACATGCCCCATACTGCTCATGAGAAATCGCGCATCGCAGATGCCAAGCACCGTGTCCTCACCAAAGATTTTTGCCCTTCCGATGGTCACCGCCTCGTGAAGCCCGGTCTTTTCCTGTGCCTGCGCTACTTTTTCCTCGTATTCCGGAAAATCAAGCGGATTTTTTGACTCTAATTCTTCAAACCACGGTTCAAAGGTTCTCGGGTCTGCCACCATACGGATGCGGTTGGCAGTACTTACCCTGAAATAGTATCCACATTCATAGCAGACATATTTGTGGCTTCGTACTTCCTCTTTGTCGACTTCTCTGCCACACCCCTTACAAAGAACCGTTTCCTGTTTTTTCTTACTATTGGCTGTTGACATTTTCATGTCCTTCCTTTCTATCGGCCTGCCCTTATCCAATTGCAAATGTAAGTTCTGCAGAGCAGACCAGTTTTCCTTCTACCTTTGCAGCTGCTTTTCCAATCCCGATGGGACCTTTCTGCCGGATTATTTCAGTTTCCAGCTCTAACACATCCCCCGGCACTACTTTCTGTTTAAATTTTGCCGCATTAATTCCGGCAAAATAAGCTGTCTTTCCCCGGTTTTCTTCGAGACTTAACACGGCAACTGCCCCGGTCTGTGCCAATGCTTCTATAATAAGCACCCCCGGCATCACCGGCTCTCCCGGAAAATGTCCCGCGAAATATGGTTCGTTGTAACTAACGCACTTTCTTGCAACAGCACGGATTCCAGGCTCTAATGCTTCCACCGTATCAATCAGTAAAAACGGCTGACGATGCGGCAGAATCTCCATAATTTCTTTTGTTGTCAGTTCAGACATATTTTTTTACCAGAATGCTTGCGTTGTGTCCTCCGAAGCCTAACGAATTTGACAGTGCATATGGCACGTCCATCTTCGCATCTTCCATGCAGTAATCTAAGTCCAGCTCATCATCCGGCTCGGTCAGTCCCACGGTTGCATGTACATATCCTTCCTCAATTTCTTTGACGCAGGTCACAAATTCCACTGCTCCTGCTGCCCCTAACAAATGCCCAATCATTGATTTGGTCGAATTGATTTTTAATGCTTTTGCATGTTCGCCAAAGGCAAGTTTTATCGCCCGCGTCTCAAATAAATCATTGTGGTGCGTCGATGTTCCATGCGCATTGATATACGTGACTTCTTCCGGTGCCACCCCTGCATCCTGCATTGCAAAAAGCATTGCGTGTGCAGCACCCGCTCCGTCTTCCGCAGGTGAGGTGATATGATAGGCGTCCGCTGTGCAGCCATATCCCGCAACTTCCGCGTAAATATGCGCACCACGTTTTTTGGCATGCTCATATTCTTCTAAGATTACGACACCTGCGCCCTCTCCCATCACAAAGCCGCTTCTTTTTTTATCAAACGGAATGGAACATTTTGTCGGGTCCGTCTCACCAGAAAGTGCTGTCAGTGCGCAAAATCCACCGATTCCAATGGGCGAAATTGCGCCCTCTGTGCCTCCTGCCACCATGACATCCGCTTCGCCGTACTGAATACTGCGGAATGCTTCCCCGATATTATTTGTACCGGTTGCGCACGCCGTCACGACATCTAAATTTTTTCCCTTTAAGCCATAATAGATGGAAACATTTCCTGCTGCCATATTCGAAATCATCATCGGTACAAAAAGCGGTCCAATCCGTCCCGGCCCTTTTTCGGTCAGCCTTGTGTGCTCACGCTCTATTGCCTGTAAACTGCCGACACCGCAACCGATTGCGCATCCTACGCGGTATGCATCTTCTGTTTCCATGTCGATTCCTGCATCACGCAGCGCTTCCCCTGCTGCCACCACAGCGTACTGCGAAAAAAGTTCCATTCTTTTTGCTGCCTTCGCATCGATATATTCTTTTGCGTCGAAGTTTTTGACCTCCGCCGCTAATTTACATTTGTAATCTGTTGCATCAAAATATGTAATCTCACCAAACCCGATTTTTTTTGCCTTGATGGCATTCCAAAAATCAGGCACATTATTTCCAATCGGCGTGACAGCCCCAAGTCCTGTCACAACAACTCGTCTTTTCATAGTCCTTCCTTTCTGAAAAATTCCTGCCCCTTTACATGCTCATGCCGCCGTCGACTGCTATCACCTGTCCTGTGATATATGCAGCCCGGTCTGATGCCAGGAATGCTGCTACTTCCGCCACTTCTTCCGGTCGTCCATATCTGCCGAGCGGAATCTGCGCCAGTAATTTTTCTTTTGCTGCCTCCGGCAGTGCTTCCGTCATGTCGGTCTCGATAAAGCCAGGTGCGATTGCATTGCAGGTGATTCCCCTGCCCGCTAACTCTCTTGCCACACTTTTTGTAAGTCCTATGACACCGGCTTTACTTGCGCTGTAATTTGCCTGACCTGCATTTCCCATAATTCCCGATACGGAAGAAATATTAATGATTCTGCCGGACCTTTGTTTTAAAAATTGGCGGGATAAATGCCGTATCGTGTGAAACGTTCCTTTTAAATTCGTCGCAATGACATCCTCAAAATCCTGCTCCGTCATCTTCATCAGCAAGCCATCCCTTGTAATGCCTGCATTGTTTACTAGGATGTCGATGTGTGCATACTCCGTGATAAGCTGTTTTATCATCGCTTCACATGCTGCATCATCCGACACATTGCATCCTGCCGCCACAGCATCCCCACCGGCTGTCTTAATCTCAGAGACAAGGGCATGTGCCTGCGCTTTTGAGCCATTGTAATTGACAATCACAAATGCCCCCTCCTGCGCCAGTTTTTTTGCAATGGCTTTGCCAATTCCACGTCCGGCTCCGGTCACCAATGCCACTTTATTGGTTAACATAATTTAAGAAATCCTCCATTTTATCAATGCTTACGGTTTTTACCTCACGATTTATTTTTCGCATAAATCCGCTCAGTGTCCTGCCCGGTCCGATTTCGACAAATTCATCTGCACCGTCCGCAAGCAATCTTTCTATTGTCTGCTGCCATCTCACAGAGGAAGTCACCTGTCTTGCTAAAAGCGGCTTCACCTGCGCTTTATCCGTCACATAGTCCCCCGTTACATTTGCAACATATGGAATCGTAAAATTTAAAATCTCAATATCCTGCAACGCTTTTTCTAATTTTTCTTCTGCCGTTTTTAACATGGGAGAATGGAAAGGTCCACTGACTTTAAGCGGCACCACTCTTTTGGCGCCGGCTGCACTGCATGCCTCTCCTGCTTCTCCGACTGCTTTTTCTTCTCCGGTAATCACAATCTGTCCCGGACAGTTATAGTTGGCAATGGAAACCATTCCTTCTGTGTCCGTACAGATTTTTTCAATTTCGTCTGCTCCAAGGCCGAGTACCGCCGACATTGCGCCCCCGGTCGGAACTGCCTCCTGCATATAGCATCCTCTTTTCCGGACTATGGAAAATGCATCTTTCATGCTGACGACACCGGATGCAACCAGCGCACCGTATTCCCCAAGGCTTAATCCAGCCGTGTAATCCGGCTCGATTCCCTGCTCTTTCAATGCCGCATAGATTGCCGTCTCCGTTGTCAGCATACAAATCTGCGTATATTCTGTAATATTTATTTTGTCGTTTTCCTCAAAGCAAAGTCCCGCAATATCCAATCCTGTTATCTCGGATGCCATATCATAAGCTGCTCTGCTGACCGGAAAGCGGTCAAAAAATTCTTTTCCCATTCCTATGTACTGTGCTCCCTGCCCCGGAAACATAAATACCCGTTTCATCACGTCTTTTCCCCCATTTCTCTTCTCACTCTTTTATTCTGCATATCTGCGAAGATTCTCTTCGGTCTCCGCCATCAGTTCCTGTATGATTTCTGCGCAGCTTTGCACTTTTGTCACCAGACCGGCGCTCTGTCCCGCCATCAGGCTTCCATGAACCGTATCGCCGTCCATCACGGCTTTGCGCAGCGAACCTAAGGTAAGCTGCTCTAACTGCGCAAAATCCGCGCCTTCTTTTTCTAACTTGAGGTAGTCTCTTGTCATCTGGTTGCGCAGCACGCGGATGGGATGTCCGGTGCTCATGCCTGTCACCTCGGAATCAATATCGCGTGCTTTCAGAATACGCTCTTTATAGTTCGGGTGCGCAATGGATTCCTCCGATGCCACAAACCGTGTTCCTAACTGTACCCCTTCTGCTCCGAGCATTCTTGCCGCAGCGACGCCTCTTCCATCCGCGATTCCGCCTGCCGCAATGACCGGAACCTCGACTGCGTCCACAACCTGTGGCACTAATGTCATCGTTGTCTGCGCTCCGATATGTCCTCCGGATTCCATTCCTTCTGCCACAACGGCATCCGCACCGGCGCGCACCATCATCTTTGCCATTGCAACGCTTGCCACAACGGGAATGACAATCACGCCGGCTTCTTTCCATGCTTCGATGAATTTTCCCGGATTTCCTGCGCCGGTCGTAACCACCTTGACCCCTTCTTCGATTACAACCTGCGCAACTTCCGGCGCATTTGGATTTAACAGCATGACGTTGACCCCAAACGGCTTATCTGTCAATTCCTTTGTCTTCCTGATTTCTTCTCTTACTACCTCCGGCGGTGCACTTGCCGCTCCGATTAATCCAAGTCCGCCTGCGTTTGAAACGGCTGCGGCTAAATGATGTTCTGCTACCCATGCCATACCGCCCTGGATGACCGGATATTCAATCTGCAATAACTCCGTTACCCTTGTCTTCACGAGAACCCGCCCTTTCTTTTAGGCTGCTACACCTTTTGCTTTCATATATTCAATCGCGTCATTGACAGTTGACAGTTTCTCTAAATCCTCGGACGGAATCTCAACCCCGAATTCTTCCTCAAGTGCCATGACCAACTCAAAAAGGTCGAGGGAATCTGCACCCAAATCGTCCTTGAACTTTGATTCCGGCTTAATTTCTGCCTCATCCACATTTAACTGATCTGCAATAATAGATTTCATTTTTTCAAACATTTTTGTTTTCCTTCCTTTTCTTCTCTCTTATTTACTTTGCCTCCGCAATTATTTGACTTTCTAATATTTTGATAGTCAAATAATTAGCCTATCAAAATATATATCACTCATTTTTCTTTTTGTCAACCTTGACTTTCTTTTCTTTCACTGCTATATTTAAAAAGTTAAAACAAAAGATTGATTGCTAGGGGTGCGGAACGTGATTCCGCTGAGAGATGTTACATCAACCCTCATCACTTGATCCGGATTATGCCGGCGTAAGAAAGCGATAACGATACCTCTTAGCAACCAATGTTAGGAGGATTTTTTATGAATAACTTTTTTGCAACGCCGGAAGGCGCCTGGGGCGATGGCTCCGTTCACTTAACAACCGCAGGACTTATCATCATGATTGCTGCATTTCTTTTACTGATTGTAGTCTCTCTTGCTGTTCGTCATAAGAAAAAAGATTCTGTTTCCGAATCTGCCACTGCTTCTAAAAAGGCAATTACCACAAAACAGCTTGTTTTCTCTGCTGTTGCGATGGCACTTGCAGTTGTGACTTCCATGATTAAATTTGCCAACCTTCCAATGGGTGGTTCTGTCACACTTTTTAGTATGTTGTTTATCGCTTTGATTGGTTACTGGTATGGCCCGTCTATCGGACTTATGACCGGTTTTGCCTATGGACTGCTTCAGTTCATCATGGAACCTATCTTTTACACGATTCCACAGATGCTTTTAGATTACCCGCTTGCATTCGGTGCATTAGGTCTCTCCGGTTTCTTCTATAAGAAAAAATGGGGCTTACAGGTTGGATATGTTGTGGGTGTTATTGGACGTTTCATCTGCTCCACCATTTCCGGTGTTGTTTTCTTCGGTTCTTATGCGCCGGAAGGAACTCCTGCCCTGGTATACTCCTTAACCTATCAGGCAAGCTACATTGTGCCGGAAGCAGTTGTGACATTGATTCTGATTTCACTTCCACCAGTTGCAAGTGCCCTCGCACATGTGAAAAAAATGGCCCGCGCAGAATTATAATTATTACACTCCGTCCGGATTTATGCCGGTTTTTTACAAAAAAAGATGAGTCTCTGTCAATCTGACAGAAACTCATCTTTTTTATTTTTGTTACAATTCTTCTTTTAGTCTAATAACATCTGGACACAGCCGTACATTCCGGCATCATTTCCGAGCGATGCTAATGCAAACTTTGTCTCACGGCATGCATGGAATGTGCGCTCCACAAAATTCTTCTTTACGTTATCAATCAGAATATTTCCTGCTTTTGATACGCCACCGCCGATTACAAAAATCTCAGGGTTCACAACACAGGCAATGTTTGCAAGTGCTGTACCAAGAATTCGTCCCAACTCATCTACCAGCTCAAGTGCCACAACATCTCCCTCTTTTGCCGCATCAAAAATGTCTTTTGCCGTCACTTCTGCAAGTGCCTTTAGGGAAGTCTCTTCCGTTGTAATTGCAAGCTTTCTCTTTGCCATGCGTACAATTCCGGTCGCAGATGCATACTGCTCTAAACATCCACATTTGCCACAACCGCAGAGTTCGATTTCATCTTCGTTTACCATGATATGTCCGATTTCACCACCTGCTCCGGTTGCTCCCGCAACCATCTTGCCATCAATGATGATACCACCACCAACACCGGTTCCAAGTGTTACCATAACAACATCTCTGTGACCTTTTCCGCCACCCTGCCACATCTCACCGAGTGCAGCAACATTCGCATCATTTCCGACTTTTACGGAAAGACCGCTTAACCCCTGTAACTGTTCTGCCACATTTATGACACCCCAGCCAAGGTTGACACATTTATTTACGGTTCCGTCTGCCTTCACCGGTCCCGGAACACCGATTCCGATTCCCTGTACTTCATCTTTGGAGATGCTCTCCTGTGCCAGTTTTGTATCAACTGCACGTGCCACATCCTCTAAGATGGATGCACCGTTGTTCTCCGTGTTTGTCTTAATTTCCCATCTATCTAACATTTTACCACTGGTCTCAAAGAACCCCATCTTGATTGTGGTTCCACCAATGTCTACTCCGAATGCATACTTTTTCATACCATTCCTTCTTCCTTTCCCTCTGTGAAAAATTTAACGCAATACTTCTTTTATTGTACTGACCGACGGAAAAATTGTCAACGATTTCTCACCACTTCGCGTTGTATTTTTCCGCCCGCGCATCACCATTCCAACCATAATGTGAGTGGCAGCGTTTCCTACGGCGTGCTGTCCTCGCCGGTGCTGTCTCCTCCATCAGACGGTGTCGTATCGCCGGTACTGTCTCCTCCATCGGAAGGTGTCGTATCTTCTCCGGTATTATCCCCGGTATTCTCACTGTCAGACGGTGTCGTGCCTCCGGTATTATCCCCGGTATTCTCACTGTCAGACGGCGTCGTATCCTCCCCGGTCGTTCCATTGATGGTCTGCCCTCCGGTCGTATCCGTTCCGTCCGTCGTAGTGGTGGTATCGGTTGTCTGTGGCGTGGTGTCGGTCGTCTGCGGCGTGGTATCTGCCGGTGTCGTGTCTGTGGCAGCATCCGCTCCGGATGTATCTGCTCCATCCGTCGTAGTGGCATCGGAAAAGGCATCATCCGCTGTCGATGTATACTCATCTGATACCTGCACATACGGCAGAAAATCTAATACCGGAAGTCCGTCATGAATCTTTAACATAAAGTCCTGCCAGATGCTTCCCGGATAACTTGCTCCCTGCAAATCACTCAGTGTTTTTGGCATATCATATCCAACCCACACACTTGTCGTATAGTAGCGTGTATAACCGACAAACCAGCCATCCTTCGAGCCATTCGTCGTTCCTGTCTTGCCGGCACATGGCATATCTCCCAGTCCTAAACCGCGGCCGGTACCATTGGTGATAACACCCTTTAAGACATCCGTCATCATGCGGGCTGCGTTCTGCTTATAGACAACAACATCCGTCTGTGGTGCTTCATAAACTACATTTCCTTTTGCATCTGTAATCTTCTGGACACAGGTCGGTTCACGGTAAACACCGTCATTTTCGATTGCAGCATAACCGGATGCCATCTCAAGCGATGACACACCGTTCGTCAGTCCGCCGAGCGCACTTGCCGGAACCTCATCGTCCGCCACAATTTTGGAAAAATTCATTGCATGGAGGTAGGACAAGCCAACACTCGGCGTCAGTTCCTCGTAAAGTTTCCAGGCAATCGTATTAACAGAGTTCTCAACCGCTGTCCGCACAGTAATGGAACCGCGGTAGTAGCCGCCTGCATTTTCCGGGCCGTCTTCAATTGGTTCATCAACCACCACGCTGTCCGGCGTATAACCGTTTTCAAATGACGGTGTATACACAATCAGCGGTTTTATCGTACTACCCGGCTGTCGGAAACTCTGGTATGCACGGTTTAACGTATAACCGGAAAAGTCCTGACTTCTTCCGCCGACAATCGCCTTCACAAATCCTGTCTCGTTATCAATACAGGTTGCAGAAGCCTGCAAGGTATAGACGCCCTCGTCACTCAGTTCCGTAAAGCCGCTGAGTTTATCATCTATGGTCTCCTGAAGTTCACTCTGCATCGTCAGGTCAATCGTGGTGTATATGTTATAGCCACCGGTATAGAGTTTCTTCTGACACTCACTGTAGAGCTCGCTGTAAGCTTCATCGTAAGTCTCTTCCTCGTCATCCGATGAAAACTCATACTGAAATTCAAAGCCCTCTAACGACATCAGCGCCCTTGTCGCACAGTAATAGGTGTAGGTCTCGACATAATCGTTCTTCGCATATTCCTCCGGGCGTTCCAGCGTAATCACTTCCGCCACCGCTTCGCTATATTTGCTCTGGGATATCTTGCCGTCCTCGTACATATTTTTCAGGATACGGTTTCTTCGCTTTATGGTATTTCCCGTATTCGTTAACGGGTCATAGAGCGTCGGATTGTTCGGAATCGCACACAGATAACAAATCTGGGAAAGGTCGAGGTCCTGCACATCACAGTTGAAATAGCCTTTGCTTGCCGCCTCGATACCATAATAACCGTTTCCAAAGTAAATGTTATTCAGATAAAATTCCAGAATTTTATCCTTGCTGTAAACTTTCTCAAGCTCTAACGCAATAAAAATCTCTTCCACTTTACGCTGCCATGTCTGCTCCGTGGAAAGATAAATATTTCGCGCAAGCTGCATTGTGATGGTACTTCCACCCTGCGTCACCTTTCCATTCTTTATCATGGCAACCGCAGCCCGCACAATCGCTTTGTAATCCACTCCGTTATGGCGGTAAAATTTCTTATCCTCGATACTGATAATCGCCGCCTTTGCATCTGCCGGAATGTCCTCAAAATCAACATACGAAGAATCTTTTGAGCCCTTTAATTTTGTAATCAGATTGCCATCCGCATCATAGACACTACTCGTTTCGGACGCGCGGAACGTATCTTCCGAAGAGGCGCGCACAAGCTTTACCGCCTCCCTGTGAAGCTCTCCCACTTTCTCCGCATAACCACCTCCATAGTAAAATCCAATGCCGGCGGCAACGCAAATCATTAAAAATATCTGTACCTTTACAAAAAACCAAAAAAGACGATACTTTTTTTTCTTCTTTTTCTTTGCCATGAAAAACAGATCCTTTCTCACTTCTGCCTGTATGGATTCAGGCATATATAACTATAAACAAACTTTATTATATGGAATTCCCAATTTCTTCAACAGTTCTTCCTCACGTTTCTGGCAGGTAAACAGCAAAATCTGGTGTCCCGATGCCGCCAGCATGCGAAGTGCCTGCTCTAACCGCTTCTCATCATACATGGAAAAAACTTCATCAAGAAGAATCGGCAGCGGCTCCTCCTGTGTCACAATCTCCCCGACTGCAAGGCGCAGTGCCAGATAGAATTGCTCGCATGTGCCGCGGCTCAACTGTTCCGGGCTGACTTTTCTTCCTTCTGCGAAAACTTCTAACTGCCCTTTTTCATCCACTCTTATTCTATCATATTTTCCACCCGTTATGCCAGATATCTGTCTCGATATCTCCGCGTCGAGTTCATCTCTGATGTCCTCTGAAAGTTCTTCCGAAATACGCACAATCTCTGCGGCTGCCAGTTCCAGCGCCTCCACATCTTCCTCTAGACCGCGCTCCTGCAAATCTTTCTGTTCTGCTTCGCACAGTTCTTCCTCTAAGTTAACCAGCCTTGCTTCCTTTTCCTGCACGCTCTCTTCAAGCTTCTGCACAAACGACGCCATCTGCTGCCCTGCATTTTCCTGCTGCGTGGAATTGCGCTTCGTTTGTAGTTCTTTTTCTTCTACGGCTGTATTACTTTCCCGTCTTCCAAATCTTCCCGACAGCAACAGTCCAAGAAGAATAACCTCCAGCCCCGCAAAAAGTGATACCGGGTAGCGTAACAGCAGCCAGACAAAAATATTTGCGGCAGCAAGTACCGCCCCTATCCAGCCCAGACGGCTTCCTTTTCGTATTGTCTCATTTTTCTCTGCGGGAGAGTATTCCTCTTTCTCCTGTTGAAGCACCGCTTCTGCTCTCTCTTGCTGCACTCTTGCACGCTGTAGCAGCTCCTTTTGTTCCGTAAGTTCTTTTTCGACCAGTTCCCGCTCAAACTGAAGTTTTTTTTGCATCTCGGCTTTCGCTGCCTGATATTTTCTTAACTGCGCACGGCGCTCTTTTTTCTGCTGCTCCAACGCCTGTAATGCCTTTGTCACCTTCACCGAGGCATTCCCGCTCCCCGCTGCGTCCGACAGATACTCTGCCAGTAACTCTGCCATTTTTCCATTCGGCGCAACGCCGCACTGCGCAACATCAAGCGTATTCTCGTAAGTCTCTTTAGACATACCACCTAACAGCATCTCCAAATCTCCATATGCCACGGAAAGTTCTTCTCCGTCCGCCTCGTTGCAGAGTCTGTCCTGCTTCTCTTTCATATAAAAGTTGCGCTCTAAGTAAAACGGTTTGTCCCCTACTGTAAAATGCAGGGCGCCACTGTAATAAGATGGAGCATGCCATGGCTCGTAGTGCAAATAGACATCTTTTTGCGATGCCCTTCCTTTCGTCTTCTCCATTCCAAACAGCATACTCTTTAAAAAAGCATGCAGTGTTGTCTTTCCGGCTTCATTTTCCCCATAAATCAGGTTGATGCCGTCCTCGAATAAATACGTTTTATTTTGTAGTTTTCCAAAATTAAATACCTTTGCTTTTCTTATCTGCATATCTTATGTCCTAACAGTGCATTCACTCCGTATTCTAACGCTTTCCGCGTAACTGCTGTATCTTCCTTCTGCTGCATCGCCTTGATATAGTGCCCGATCAGGGTGTGCTCCTGCTCATTTGCAAGCTTCCCATAGTCATAATCCGGCCAGAGGTTACACACGACATCGATTACCCGCTCCGGAGCCGACAGCTGCTCCACATCAATCTCCATATCCGGGTCCATTGCGCCTTCCAAAAAAATGCGAAAAAACTGATATGGCTCGCTCTCGGCAAGCATCTGCTTCTCCCAGTTTAAAATATCACGGTTTGTGGTGGTACGTGTAACATGAAAGGTCTCATGCCGGTACTGGCACTTCTGCACCGGAAAAAAAGAAAGCTGGCAACGCTCTTTCGTCACCTCACCCATCCAGTATCCATGAGGTCCTATATCATTGCAGTCAGTCGGCTCCAATGCACCTGCCATTACCACACGGTTTGGCACAAGCTGGCTGCCTTTATGAATGTGGCCGCATGCCGTGTAATCAAATCCGGCGCCGGCAAGTCTTTTTGCCGAAAAAGGAATATGCTTCTCATCTCCTCCGTGCGCCAGCAGGATGTGAATCCTGTCACGATTCTGCGGTACAGCGGTGTCATAAAGACGCTCCCGTATCTCGCGGTGCCAGTAACTGAGACCGTAAACCGTCACATAATCCTCCGGAAAATCAATGGCTTCAAGCGTCTCCTTCCGAAAAAGGAACACATTCTTTGCCCATGGATACGACAGATAATAGGATTTCGGTCTTAAATAATCATGGTTACCCGCAATTATAATTACATTTGTATCCGGTATCGTCTCAAACAATGCGTTGACTTCCCTTATCTCTTTTTTAAGTGGCTGCGCATGAAACAAGTCACCTGTCACAAACAGAAAACGTACCTGTTCCTTTCCGGCTGTCTCTATCACTTCTGCAAATGTATTCCAGATGTCCCGTGCTCGCCGCTCGCTCCACGGCTTACCTGCATCCGGTTTCACGCCCAGATGCACATCCGATATATGCATAAATTTCATGAATCATTCTCCTTTGCTATGCCCTGCCCACCACATGGAAGCAGTACATTTGTTCTTATTTTACATGCTTCTATTTTATAGTACAAGTACAATTTCGCCGAAGTGTTTTTTCATATTATAAATTGCAGTCCAACCACAACTCTGTTATACTATTTTCTGGTAGAAAGGAAAGGGTTTTTTACAATGATGAGAAAAAAAAGAAAATTTTTTATCCAAATGATTTTATGTTGTTTTCTGTTATCATTTACTATATTTTCCAATTATTTTCCAGTTTATGCCGCATCTTCCGATTCCGCACCGGAAAAAGTGACAGAAGCGGAAAGTGGAGTGGTTCACCTCCTTCTCTCCTGCACGACACCTGACGGAGAGACCTACTATATCCGGCAGGGAACCGGCTTTATAGGTGGAACGAATGACGGAAAACAATATATTTTAACTACAGATTCAGTTGTCAATGCAAGCAAACAGGAACTCTCCCAGATTCGAAAATGGGCGGGCATTTCACAGGAAACTGCGCTTACCACACAGGTTTCCATTCTGACAGACCCGGATATACTGCTTACGGCTACGGTCGCTTCCGTCGGAAGTGATGTTCCCTATGCGATTTTAACCTGTGAGCAGACACTGACACAGGCGAGTGCTCTTCCATACGAACTTGACGAAAATATCAAACGCTCCCAGAGTGCTTACCTCTACGGCTACGACACAGACAGCTCCCTGTTAGGAACGACAGCTCCACCCGATACTGCTGCCGTTCTCCGCTCCGGAACGATTACAGAAGTAACGTCCTCGCCATTTTCTTTTTCCTGCGACCTTGATGCGGGCAGCGGCTGCGCAGGTGCACCATTGCTCAGCGAGGATGGTTATGTGCTCGGTATGTTTTACGAAAACGGTGATACACTCGACATTCTTCCGGGCAGCACTTTGATGGAACTGCTCGACACGTTAAATATTTCTTATCAAACAAGTGCAACCGCAAACAATTATAACGTCGCGGATGATGCACTGAAGGCAGAACTAGCAAGTCTTCTGACCGAATGTCAGAACGATGTAACAGAACACGCGGACGAGTATTCCAGCAAGTCATTATCGAACTATAAGACCGCTATTTCAACTGCCATGCAGACTATCGCGGATTCATCCTCCTCGAAGGATCAGTACCAGAGCGCCCTTGATTCCCTGCAGAGTGCGAAAAAAAAGTTAAAGCCAAAGAATTACACGTTACGGATTGTTCAGCTTGTGCTGCTTGGCGTGCTTGCTTTTCTTGGACTCCTGAATCTGAAACAATATATGAAAACAAGATCGTTATCCCTGACACTCCACCCAGAACGTCGGAAAAACAATCCTACGATTGACGACAATGAGAAAGCCGCCGTCCTGATTCGCAGCAATACCAATGAAGTGATACGATTGAACAGAAGTGAGCTTCGCATTGGATGTGATGACAAAAAAGTGGATTACACCATCACCGGAAATCCTGCCATCAGCCATTATCACGCAGCTATCATCCGGAAAGGAAATGATTTTTATCTGATGGATAATCATTCTACCAACCATACACGTATTAATAATACTTTCCTGTCACCGGATAAGCCCTGCAAACTCAATGACAGCGATTTCATCTTATTGGCAGACGAGCCTTTCGTCTTCCGATTCGTGGAAGAATAAAGGTTCCTATTACATAAAAAAATGCAGCCACCGCTTTCGCGGTTGACTGCATTTTTTCGTCATTCTTATTTTTCTATTTGAAAGAATTCTTTTATCATTTCAAAATTTAATCCGTTCTCTTCTGTAGTCTCTGCTTCCAGCTGGATGTATCCGCCCTGTGGAAGTTCGCCCACTGCCTCCAATACAATATATGTGTTTGTCTCTCCGGAGTACGAGCTTTCTTCCTCATAGCTCGCAATCTGGTAAGCCACTGTCACATCTCCGACCTGCTCGGTCTGCACACCGGATTTTGAAACATCCTGTGCCTCCTCCGGAATCGATGTGAATTCTTTTACCCAGTCTTCCAAGCTTCTGTAATAATTTTCCTCTTCTCCCATCAGAAGCAACTCAACGGTACCACTCTTTGACACAAACGATTTTGCAGAAGATTCTTCCTCCAGTGAGAAATTCATGATATAAAAATCTTCCGGTACCGATACCGTCACCGTCTCATCCCCCACTAAGATATCCGCTGTCTTCACAGATGATGCATACTCCTGTACATCGGCTGATGCGTTCCCGGAGCGCTCTGCCTCCATCTCTACAATATCATCTAACGTTGTATCCGGTAAATCCGTCTTCTGCGCTGTGCCCAGGATTTCCGCTGTCTCTTTTAAAATCTCCTCGTCACTCAAATCTCCGTAACGAAGGACAAGATTGGCAAATGTATGATTCTCATCTGCCGCTGAATATGCAAGCAGCATATTCGAGCCATCTTCATCTAAATAATTAAAATAAGCCCATTCACGGTCTGCCACGGAAGTAAGTTCTACTTCCTTCGTCACCTCATAACCGGCATCTTTTACATTAGAAGAAAAGAAGTCTAATGTGTCCTTTTTCTCTTCAAAATTGTAATCGCGTACCGTCACTAACATCTGATAGTTTACATTTTCATCGGTCAAAATCAGCCCCTGATTGTTCACGGTTGCCGTCACATCGGACGGAAGCGTAAACTGATAACCGCCTGTTACCACACTGTAACCGCCTTCTCCTGTCGAATTTTTTGCCTCTTCTTCTGCCGTTTTCTCTTCCACTGCATTCTGAGTTGCCTTCTCTTCTGCAGCGTTTGCAGTCTCTTCCGATTCCTGCTTCCATTCCCTTTTCTCTTCTGCAACATTTTCCATCTGTCCGCATGCCGATAACCCCATCGCAAACGTCATGGATAATACTGTAACAAATGCAAGTTGCTTTTTCATTTTCTACTAATCTCCATTTTTATGCCTAATGATTATATTTACGCTCTCTTGCCGCACGCAGTGCCGCCATCTCTGCCTCGTAAATCCGCTTCGCCATCGACTCAATTGCAGATGCCGCTGCATTAATGTTCTGTGATGATGTCGAAATCTTTGTCTGAACCTTTTTGCCCTTTTTCACATAATCCTCGGAATTGGTTCCTTTCCAGTTTTTCTCCACACTTCCAAGACAGTCTTCTAAATCGTTATTCCCGATACTTGCCAGGGATTTTGCAATATTTTTTAATTCTGCAGCCTGACCCATTGCTTTGCTGTAGTTAAAATTAATTTCATGTTCTGTCATATCATGCGTCTCCTTATACTATGATATTTCCCGGTAACTTGCTTGCTAACTGCTGGTTTGCCTGCTCTGACTCATCGTAGAGGTCTGCCATCGTCAGTAAGTCCTTTGGATGCTCTTTCAATCGTTTCAAAACAGTCGGCACATCTTCTTCGATTGCCTTGTAATATTTCTGATGCTGATTGCTCGCATCTCCTTCCCAGTATTTTTTTGTTCCAAGCACGACACGACCGATTTCATTTAATTCTTTTTCAATATCGCTGATGGAAGTGGTAATGGAATTCGCTTTCGCCTTCAGCACTTCCGGTTTTACTTTTAATACAATTGACATACTTCTCCCCTCCGTCTTTATACATTCATGGAAGAAATTAACGATGCTACATTCTTCTCACACTTGTCATACTCTGTTTTTGCAGTAGTCTCATAGCCGATCAGTTCTTCTAATGCCTCACACAGACTCTGCAGAATTTTGATATCATCACTGAATGCCTTGTTGAATGCCTTGTTCGCTTCTCCCGTCCACATCTGGTTCATTGCGCTGACTTCTGTCTGCATTGCCTCAATCTTCCGCTGCACCTGTTTTAAGTCGCCGCTGATGGAAGTTGTGTCATTCTGAAGTGTGTTGGTATTTACCCTAATCTTTTCTGCCATTCTCCTCCTACCTCCTTCATTTTCTTTTAAGCTGCCTCTCACTTTGTTCTAGCGAAATACTATGTTCAAATCATCTAACATCTGTTCTACATGCCTAAGACTGATTGGACCAAAGTGATTCTTTGTCCCTTGCAGAATCTTCCCATCGACAAGCCGGCTCTCTGTTGTCTCATAACAATGAACAATCTCTGTCAACGTCTGTTTCAAAGCCGCGATATTGCGCTTTTCCACCTGCATACCCTCCAGAGACTGCCGCAAAGCCCGTTTGTCGGATTTGTCTTCTGCCAGACCCTCAAAGTCGGTGTAGACCGTTTCCATTCGCTGAATCAGATTATTCAATTCTTTTTCCTGTTTTTCCAAATTCATGATGCAGTTCTTTAACTGCGTTGTCGAAATTTCAAACATATCTCTCACCACTTTCCTGACATCCTTACTATATCATATTATTTCCGTTTGTGTGATTTCTGCGACAGACGACACGATAAAAGGGATGAATAACCAGTTTTCATCAATTTCGGCTATTATTTCCTTCGAAAATGAGGTTGCATCCTCGCCATGAAGATAGAGATCCACCATTGCTTCCGCTATCGTTTCCTCGTAGGAAATTCCCCCATCGTCCTGTTCCCCGGAAGCATATCCCGATATCATTTCTTTTGCTTCCTCGAGTGTCACATCTGTCTGTCCACTGTTTTTATAGTTTTGGTACGCTGCATCCACGATTTCTTTTGCCGTTGTCTGATTCATGCTTAGAACGTCCGTCTGATATGCCGAGAATGCCTCTTCATTCTCCTCCGTTATCGTGCAAAAATCATCCAGCCCATAGCGTTCCATCCGTATCACATTCAAAAGAATATGTTCTAACTCATGTACGACAATGGAATCCACGTCTGTTCCTTCCATCCAGTGTCCGTCCGCCGTGGACTTGCGAATCAGATTCGTAAGGCGCACTTCATTTAAAAATTCCCGTTCTCCCAGCGTCACCTGCTGCTTCATCTGAATAGGATACAGTTCTTCCTGATCCGATGGGATTTCTACATACTCCGCCTTTGCCACTGCCCCCGATGGAATCTCTTCCACTTCTACATTTGTAATTTTATCTTGAAGAATGGAATATCGTTCATACATATAAGAAAAAGCACAGTACACTTTCTGCGCCAGCTCCGGCTCCATCTGCGCCAGCTCCACCTCTCCGATTCCTAACTGCTGTTCCATCGCCGCTTCGATTTCTGCTATTGTATCAAACGTATCACGCGGCTGCACCTGCTGCTTCAGTGCTGCATCTATATATAAAAATAGCAATAACAGGCATAATAAAAATGCCTGTCTTCGTCTTCTTTTTCCCATATTTACACCATCATCAGTCTGCTGCCGTTCCTAATATCATACTCGGATAATGTTGCATCCCCTTCCAGAATGATTCCTTTTTCCACGGAACACAACATATAGCTTTCCCTGCCACGGTCAAACGTACTCTTATATTTTTTACACATCATCTCGCTGACTTCCTTCACCAGCGCGTCAATCCGGCTGTGCTCCTCTAACTTAAAGTTATAAACCAGATCCAAGACCGGAAAATAGATATCCACCATCACCATCTTAATCCCCTCCGTTTTCCACAATATCCTGTAACATTCTGTTGATTGCATCTCTTTCTGTCAACAAACTGCCCCGTGCACCTTTTACCTCTTCCCCTGTGATTCCATCTGTCGTAAAACGAAGTAAAAAACGCTGCTTCACTGTTCCCGTCGTCGGGTTGATTTCTTCTAACGACAGGTGCAGATTATGAAATTTGCGGATAACCTCCCTTGAGATGCTTTCTCTTCCGGCACACAATTCCTCGTAACAGTTCGCCTCGTCTAACACCGGCTCATACACCTGCTGTGTCTGCAGGCTCTGCACCAAAATGTCCACAACTTCTTTTTTGCTGCTCTGATACACTTCGTAAAGATTCTCATCTCTTCTGCTGATACGGAGTATCACCACCTCATCCCCGCACACAAAGCAACAGAAGTCCCGCTTTTCATGGCGTCCGAACCGCACACAGTAAATCATATCCGCCTGCGCAACCGTGTTCATAATGTTCTCTAACTTCTCCGTCAGGAAAAATTCTTTTGCATCACTGTCAATAAATCCCGTCTGATAGAGGTGCGCCATGGCAAGACAGATTTCCTCTTCTCCCATTTTCTCAGCGTCCGCCTGTAACGTATAATGTTTTTTGACTCCTTTTCCGGCTAAGAGCACTGCATACTCCACCGGCGTCAGGAAAAAAATTCTCTGCATCTCATGCATTGCTCATCACCTCTTTCAGCGCCGCCTTGTAACTTCTCGAAAGCGGAAGAATATGGCTTCCACGCAGCAAAATAAAATTCTCTGCGTAGCGGACACGCTCAATGTAGATATAATTTACGATATAACTTCGATGACACCTTATAAATTCTTTTGGCAATATTCCCGCCAGATGCTCTATGGTGTCGGTAATTCCGTATTCAATATTCTCAAGGCGGGCATAGACCCTCTTTTCCCTTGCTTCCATATAATAAATTTTCTGATATGGAATTCTCCGGCGCTCGCCTTTCTGGTCGAACAGGAAGCACTCATTTTCCATGCTCTCCTCTTCGAACAGTTCTAAAAATTTCATAAGTGTATCCTGCATCATCTCTGTCTGAAACGGACGGAGCAGCAAGGATGCCGCCCGCACTTCCGGATTCAGGTAAATAATCGGTGATACCGTTGTGTCACTGATGATTAAAATTTCAATTTCAGGATATTGCTTTCGCAGTTGTTTTGCCACCATGACACCACTCTCAGTTGTCACATCCACAATCGCCGCATCAATCTTTTCCCTCTGCAAAAATTCATCCCGCGTATGTTCTTCTGTGACTTTTAAAAATTCTAACCGCTCATCTCCTGATTTTGCAACAATCTCTTTTGCTGTCTCAATCAAAAGTTCCATTTCCTGTTCTACCCCTTCTGATACCAGCATTGAAATCATTTTTTCTTACCTCCTGGCCAGTGGAACCACAATCTGCTGTACGTCACTGCTCATAACGCCCGCTGTATAACCGATTCCCGGCTTTAATATCTCACTCTGTAACTGATATGGTACACTGTCAAAATTGTAAATGCGGTTTTCCGCCACATTTCCACCAAAGTGAATTCCCGTTTTATGTCCCGTAAACAACTGATACAGTTCCTGATGGTTGACATCAAGCGCCTGATCTAATTTCATGGATGCGATAAAGTAAATGTTGTGCAGTCTTCCCTTTTCAATGATATTCTCTAAGAAGCCGCGCATATCAAATTCGGAACGGTACACCATCTCGACAAACCATGCAAAGTCTGAAATAAAGATAAAAATCGGTGTCTCCTGACTCAGCCGTTCGAAAATCTCTGTCTCCTCCGCATCCTGTGCAACCAGTTCTCCCTTGATTTTATTCCGGCGCACAAATTCCGGCAGCAAGTCGCTAAAGTACTGGAAGATTTCTTCTTCCTCACTTACATATGCCTTCACATTGCTTTCCTTATATGCCTGCAGATATTTTCCAGGTCCGTCTATAATGCAGACCTCGGAATCTTTTTCCAGCGCCGCCTGTAAAACTACTTTTAAGAAATTCTTTTTACCGCTTCTTGGCAGTCCTGTAATCAGATAACAGTACAATTCGCTCAGATTCAGATTATAAATCATGGCATCTGATTTACGGTATCCGACCGGCAGACAATCTTTTCTGCCCAAGAACTGCTTGTAGTCCTCTAATTCATGGAACTGCGACCATACCGGCTTCTCCGGAATCTCCGGAATCTTCTTCGCAGGGCTTCCGCTCCATGCGCGTGCCATCTCCTCGCAGACCTCGGAAATGCGCTCTAATCTCTGATAATCATCCGGTGCTTCCAAAGAAAGTGCTGTCTGGTATTCCAGAATGTCATTTCCGGAAATAGCAAGTCCTCTTCCCTTCACACCACTTTCCGGCAATACTTCCACACGCATCGTATGTAAAATATCTCCGTAGGCAAATTTATCCTGCATCTCAAGCGTAATATTCTGCTTGATATTTTCCGCAAGTCTCGATGGAATATCTGCCAAAGCTATTGTACCACCAGTAATCATCATATAAATACCGTTACTGATTCCCTCTTTTGAAAGCGTAATCAGCGCATCTAAATAGGCTTCCTGTGTTTTCTCATTGAATGCTCCCACATTATCAATTACAACCATAATCGCAGGCATTACCATTCCATGCACCTGCACATACTGACTGAAGTTACCGCCTCGCAGCATCTTTTTTCGTTCTTCTAAGATTCCCATGAGCATGACAAAGAATTTCGAAATCTTTTCGTTCTCGCCCTCATACATGATGCCGCCACAATGCGGCGCCTTTTCAAATGCCGAAAGCATCTTGCTGCTAAAATCAATTCCATAGAACCAGAAATGTTTCGGGCTGTATTTTGTCATCAGAGCATAGGTAATCGTCTGGATACTGGTACTCTTTCCGGTCAGAACCATACCGTAGATGGCGAGATGTCCTTCTTCCGCAAAGTTAATGGTCATCGGCATCTGTGCCTGATTCTGCGGGTCGTCAAAACGTCCCATCACAACTTCTAATTCAAAACCATCCTCCGGCTCTGCCCAGTTTCCATTTGAAAATGCACTCTTTTGGTATTCCGCAAATTCTTTTAAATATAATTTTTCCGGAAGCACCGGCATCCAGAGCTGCAACTCATGGGTATAACCATTTTCCTTTGCAACCTTGGCAAGGTATTCCGTCACTGCATCTAACTGCGTCTTTTCTTTTGCCTGCGGAAGCTTGATTTTCTCAATGCCGGCAGTCTTCATTATCTGGTAAGCCTGCTCGTCTCCTTCCGGTATACGCTCATACAGTCCGATAAAATCTTCCAGTCTCGCTGTATTGTATGCGCTTTCCGGATAGTCAATGCGTCTCCGCTCAAAACAGCGGTACATCTCGGATGTGACAACCTGCATCTGCTGCTTTCTCCGGGTACATTCCTCCAATGAGACATTCGTCTCTTCGAGTGCTTCTTTTAACACTTCTGCAATCTGACCCAACCAGTCACAGAGCACTTTTTCTTTTTTGGAAATCTTGGCAAAACTTCCCGCCATATCTACTTTTCCATTTAACGTGTAGATTGTGGCAATATCTGTCTTGCTCTCTTCTTCCTCTTCTTCATAAACCGCGCCACTGTAGCCGGACTGGAACAGTTCAAAGACCTCATCATTTCCGACCTGCAGATAGCAGCGTCCTGCCTGTGTGATATAGGCAGCATCCGGTTTATGTAACATGTCCATACTGTCCTGCTTATCCTGCACACGCAGACAAAGACGGAACTTCGAGTTACTCCAGATATTATCGTCTACCGTACCGCTTGGCTTCTGAGTTGCAAGAATCAGATGAACTCCCAAGGAACGTCCTACCTGCGCAACACTGATTAACTCGCGCATGAAGTCCGGCTCCTCCCGTTTCAACTCGGCAAACTCGTCGATGATGATAAACAGGTGCGGTATCGGCATGGAAGCCTCTTTATTTTTGTATAATTTTGTATACAAGTTGATATTATTGACACCATATTCATTAAAAACACGCTGTCTTCTGCGGTTCTCACTCTTGATAGAAACCATGGCACGGTGTACCTGGTTCCCGGAAAGGTTGGAAATCTGTCCGATTAAGTGCGGCAGCCCGTTAAATAGGTTTGCCATTCCGCCACCTTTGTAGTCGATAATAAAATACCCAATATCGTCCGGGCTGTAGTTCATCGCAAGGGAAAGCATATATGTCTGCAAGGTCTCTGATTTTCCGGAACCTGTCGTTCCGGCTACAAGTCCGTGCGGTCCATGATATTTCTCATGAAGGTCAAGATAACACGGTGTTCCGCCCGCTTTCTGACCAATCATACCCCGGATGTTTTCGTAAGTACGATTTTTTCTCCAGCGGTCTAATACGTTTAAGTCTTCTAATTTCTTTGCCCCAAACATTTCAAAGAAGGTAAGTCCTGCCGGAATATCTCCGCCGGTCTCTACCTCTTTTACATAGAAGTTCGAGAGTTCTCTTGCAAAATCATCAACTTCCTTATCGCTGACTTCGTCGAAAGTGATTTTCGTCTTCTCTTCCTTCTGGGCGGACACATTATACGTTCCCTGGAACTGCTCGTCATTCTCAATGATGACCTCACAGAAGTTCGGCAGGCTTTCCACGTTCTCCGATAAGATAAATGTCGTCAATCCGTAGTTTTTCTGCATCTCAAACACATATTTTGAGATAAGTTCGCCTTCCATCATCTCCGGGTTCACCAGAAACATGACAAAGTGAGGCTTGCGGATTCCCTCTTCTTTTACAATTCCGGTCTCGTCACGGTGGCGGAATACTTTCGCCATCTCATAAAAAATTTCACTCGCTTCATTCTTGTCTGCCGCAACGTAACGAATTTTCTTATCTTCCGACCAGACATGCGGAAGCCATTTTGCAAAATCAAATCTGCCAAGATTCGAGGACGCACTTCCGTCGTAAATATAGACAAGTTTCACATCCGTGTAACAGTTGTTGGCGGCTATCTGCACGGTAAGATTTTTTACAACCTCAATCGCACCCTTTAAGTAATCGCCACCGACAATACCAATCAGGCGGTTCCGCAAAATATCAATACACACCGGCACATCGTACAGCGTATGAAAATTCTCGCGAATCAGACGCGGCTTTTCCTCTAAGCTATCCTCATTCAGTGTAAACTTCTTTGGGGCACACGCAATCGGTGCCTGGAACGGCAGATCCCCGACACCCAGTCTCGGTGCTAAAAAGTCCGCATGTCTTGTGTTGCGGTTCCAGAGTTTATTGGTGTTCTCCAAATATCCGATGCAGTCTCTGGTGCTCTCATACATTTTCCGCATGGCGGCTGCATTGTTCTCATATTTACTTTTTACTTCATCCGACTTTTGCTGTAAATATCTTCCGTATGCTTCAAAACGGTGCAATTCCTGCTCCCGCTCATCTTTTTTCTGGTAACGCAAAGAAAACAGTGCCCATACTACGCCCACTGCCGCAGAGGATACTGCCATAACTAATCCAGAATACATGGTAAGACCGGAACCTCTATTTCCGCCCATCATCAGGAGACATCCCAACAGCATTGGAATTGCCATCGTAAATGACGGTCCTATTGTCATGAGAACCGGCTGCTTCTTTGTCTTGCCCAATGCAGGCGGCGACTCAATTTCTATCGGGTCGGTCTCAATTTTTTCGATATTTCGCGGTGCCCTGTGAAGCAGAACCCTTGCATCTTTTTCTGTCACATGCCCCGCCTGCTCTGTCGGCTTTTTCTCACGAAAAACCGGCTGATACACTTTTAATTTCTCATTAATTACCGTGGAATCTCCCTGTAAATCGATGGCAAGAATATCACCGAGATATACAAGATGAAGTCCGATAATGCTGATGTAATCTCCGAATTTTAAAAGCTGTTTTTCCTTGACACGCTCTGAATTTACATAAATGCCATTGGCACTTTTATTCCAGATAACAAAACCTTCCGATGTGCGCTCCATAACCGCATGTTCACGCGACACCAGCCCTGCATATTCATAGCAGATGTCATTGGTTGTATTTTTTCCAATGGTGATGCGGTTCCACCCTGCCAGTGAAAATTTCTGAAACGAGTAGAATGCCTGCTCTAATTTCTTTACAACTACGGAAATCATTTCACTGTCTGTATAGATACTCAAAACGTCCTTATCCTGCAGTGGATGTCTCTCGTAACTGTCATTTCCCTGATAGACACTATAATCTGCATCCTCCACGAACTCCCACTCATCGTTGATGACCTCTAAATGTAATGTGATGTCTTTACTCAGGCCATATATATTCTGATATAATTTTATCTCATAATCCGAATTGTTCTGTATCGGCAGACGTATCTCACGAAATGCGCGTTCTGTATACACAGACAGCAAAATTGCCATAACCTTTCCCTCCCGTTTCTAACCATTTCCTCTCATTTGTATTTCTAAATCACGGATATCTTTAACGTTGTATTTCCCAGATTTAAGGTATCCCCGGATACAAGGCACACTGGCGTCTGATCTAATGTAAAACGTTTTTTCTTGCGCTTCAATGTCACTTTTACCTCGGTATCCAAACTTTTCACAAACAAATCTTTCTCGACACGCAGCAATTCGAGCTGATGTGCTGCAATTTTGGTATCATTTAGAATAATCTTATTACTGTCCGCTCTTCCAATCTTAATCTGGTCAAACACATGCACCACATACTTTTTATTGGAAAGTGTACCGGATTCCTCCACCTGAATACTGATATGCTCTTTTTCATTTTCATAAGAAGCATCCGCTTCTTCGTGATAGTTTACTTCGTATGGATTGTTCTTAATCGCAGTCTCCTCACTGCGGCTCTGATGCATCTGGTTCTGTAACTTGGCATCGAGCTCTTCCTCACGGATTCTGTCCTTCTGAAGAGACACCATCTCCGTTAATTTCTTATTCTTCTTCCCAAGACGGATTGAGTTCACAACCAGTCCTGCCGCGGCAAATGCTTCATATATAATAATTGCTGTGTCTGAAACGAATACTGACATCTTTTTCCCTCTTTCTCCGTGCGCCTACACTTCTCCATTTCCGATATGGAACACAAAATCTTCGTTAGAAAAACGGACACTGTCTCCGTCTTTCAATTCTGCTTCCTCCCCATACTCTAAAATGCGTCCATTCAGATAGGTAAAATTGGTCGACTTCATATCTGACAGATAAAATTTTCCTTCCCTTACAAGTATCTTCGCGTGACAACGGCTGATGGAAGGGTTATCCAACACACAATAATTTACTTTGCTTTTATCTTTTCCAATTAGAAATTCACTGCCCTCAATCCGCACTTTGTCCGGTTTGGATTGACGAACCAGATAAGCTTCCACTGGTGCTGCCTGTGTTCCAAGCACGACGGTTCCCTCGCTCTGTGCCGGCATTTTTACACCTAACACTGTAGTTTCTTTATAGCCGCCGGATTCGCCTCCCTTGCCTAATCTTCCACTTGTCCGTGGCTTTGGCATCACGATTTCCGGTTCCGGCCGCAACGAACCGGATTTTGACTGTATCGGCATCTCTTCTAATGTCACGAGCTTTTCCGGCTCTGTCTTTTGGAAAATGATTCCTTTTAACTTCAATATATATAATACCAATCCCGCTATTATCACAAAGATTAAAATTCCCAATGTAATAAAAAACGGATAGTTAATGTCCTTCTTTACTACCAATCCCGCTTTGGCAACCGTAAGCTGCTCTACTGCGTTATCAATCTCTTCCTGTGTCGCAACTTCATCCGCCTTCGTCTCCTCTGCGTCCTGAAGAGCTTTTTCTAATACCTGATAACTCTCCTCGGTATAGTTTTCTTTTTCAATAAGGCTGTAATTTAAAATATAATCATTCAGCAGACTCTTGTCTGCACTGCTGCCCTGTGTACGGGCATCTGTAATATCTTCCTTGGAAATATCGGAAAGTCCGGATTCCTGATACGGAATCTCACAGCTATCTAAGAGCTGTTTTATCTCATTTATCTCTAACGTACGGTAAGAACCATCTTCAAAACCGCCATAGAGATTCATTCCAACTACAAATCCATTTTCGTCTACCGTTGGACCACCGTCGCTTCCGGCACTGATTTTTGCCGAATGACTCATATAGGTGAGGCTTGCCTCCGTTACCTCTCCATTGCTCTGTCCCTGATTCACCTTGACATCACGCTGGGAAAGCCGCTCTGTCTCCTGCCCCGGATTCATGACAGAGACCGTCTTATAACCCACCGTATAAAGTTCCGTTCCTTCCTGGACGGAACTGCTGTCACCAAGCACTGCCGTGCTGCGGCTTAAGGAATCCCCTAAACTCAGAATTCCAAGCCGCATTTCACGGCTGCTGTACTGGTTGACTTCTGCTGAAACAACTACATCACGGTACATGACAACCCCAATCTGAGCTGTGATTGTCTCTGCACCTTCTACTTCTGAAAAACTGACTACTTTTCCTAATTCTGTGCTCAGATAAGCTTCTGCTGTTGCCATTTCCTCTTCGCTCAGAGAGAGTAAATTGTAATCGGTCAGCACAACATTTTCACTGATGAGAAATCCACTTCCGCTTTTCAAAATGTAGGTCTGTCCTGTCTCCGCAACATACTCTACGACGACCTGGACAACGCTGTCTTTCACGCTCTCTAAATCGGTCGACACCTCTACATTTTCATCTGCTTCTGTTGTCTCCTCTACAGTTCCCTCTGTATCCACCACAGCAGGTGTCTGACCGACTTCGCTGGCCCACACCTGCTGCATGGAAGAAAACAGTAAGGTCACTCCAAAGACAATCGCACCAATCTGTTTTCCTAATCTGTTCATGCTTAACCTCCAATTTCCCACAACGACTGCAGGAGCTGTTTCCTTTGCAGAATTATTTTCTGCCTTTTACAACACGTTTCAAATTCCGGAACGGAATTCTCTTACGAAATACGACTAATCCCGTAATACCAACTGCTGCGGTGGAACTTCCAACACACAGCGGAACATTGCTGTACCACTGTACCAGCACGTTCTTTGTAATCAGGAATCGGATATTTTCTGATTTCGCGATATTTCCGGCTGCATCTTTTGCCACAACATATAACTCCTGTGACTTGTTCGCGCCGTCAATTCCGAGTGAAATCTGTCCGTCGCTTTCTAACAGTTCATCCTGTCCTGCTGCTGCTCTCTTTGCGTCTCCCACATAGACTTCTACGTTGTCGAGCAAAATATTATCCTGTGTATCAATCGTGACATTTCTCTTTGCATCCATGTACTGTCCATTATCTTCCACACCTGCAATTACAATTGTAGGTGCTGTTTTGTCAACAACGAATGCAAGTTCCTCACCTTTTGCCTTGTTACTTGACTTATTCTGAGCAAGGTCTTCTGAGTAAACGGATACGACATAACTTCCTTCTTTTTCAAAGTTGGACTTGTCAATACAATACTCATACATCTTCCAGCTTGCCTCGTCCGTCTTGCTGGTTACCGTATAATCTTTATCCTTCTCTAAGGTTACGATATCACCATCTAAGCTGTAATCGATTTCTGAATACTGTAAAATATCTACATTTACTTCTGTAATTATAACATCCTGTTCCTGATTTGTATAGAAATTATCGACAAGTGTTTTTGTCTTATCATCTACAACGTAGACAGAACCAAAACGGTTGACCGAGAACAGAACCGATTCCATCGTCTCATTTCCCGCCTGATCCTGTACGCTGACTTCTAACGTATACAGGTCATCCATCTGCTCTGTATGCTGAATATCTGCAATGGAAATGGTTGCTTCACTGCCGGTTACGGTACGGCTGCTCTCGAATGCGGTTGCACCATTATTGGCACCTGTCAGTGTAACCGAAATGCTATCTGTGTTCATGTTAATGTCACTGCACTGAATAGTCGGTGCAACAGTTCCCTGATTTGCAGAATGGTCTTCCACTCCACTGATGGTTACTTCCGGTACTGTTGTATCAACTGTAAACTCATCTAATGCATATTCTTCTGCTTCGTTTCCTGCCTGATCCGTTGCTGTAACATGTAACGAATAATCACCGTCTGCGCTGAAGCTGACGCTTGCAGTCCAGACATCACCATTCTGTGTAAAAGCAGATGGCTGTGGAACGGCAATTCCTGTTCCCTCTAAGGAAGCTGTCACATCAACCTGTGTGGTTGCAGGATTAAAGTTCTTATCATTCACCTCAATGGTTGCGGTTCTCGCTTCACTGTAATAATTTGCATTTCCTGCATTGTTATCGTAGCTTACTGTGATAACCGGCAATGCCGTATCAATGGTAAATTCATCCGGTGCCTGCATGCCTGCTGTATGTCCTGCACGGTCTGTACAATGGAAGTCGAATTTGTAATCGCCATCCTCCGCAAACTCAACCTGACATGTGTAGTAACATTCTGCTGTGTGAACCGTACCATCACAGCCTGCTGCTGCATGATGTGTCCATCCTGAAACATTGGCATTTGGTCCTGTAATATCAAACGTACAGTTCTCCTCTGAGAAGTTTGCATCAACTACAGTAATCGTTGCAGTACGTTTCTCTTTGTAATACTTTTCGTTTAATACGTTATTGTTATCATATTCAACGGTTACAACCGGCGCTGTTTTATCGATACTGAAGGTCTTTCCTTCTGCACCCGAAACATTTCCGGCATTGTCTGTGATCTGAAGTGCTGCTTCAATATGGTTTGTATCAGAAGCAACTACAACGTTTTTCTGTGCACTCGTCACAAGGTTTAAGTCTAATGCATTTGGAATACTCCAGTCTGCATCTCCGCCACATACGCTGCTCCATGTTCTGGATGCTTCGTCAAATACGGATGTCACCTGTAACGTTCCGCCTGCTAAGGCATCTGCCGCATAATGTTCTTTTACGGACCAGTTATTCTCTTTCAAACCGGAGCGTCCATCTGCTGCCACAAGCTGTAATGTTACATCAGAAGCATAAAGCGGATTGCCTTCCGCATCTGCATATTCTGTCTCCGGAAGCAGAATCTTTGCGTCAGATGTTGTCGCATGTTCTTCTGCTGTCTCTACGACTGCTCCCTTCGGATTGTAGAATCCACTGTCCTGACCTACATTATCAATTGCTTTTACTTCAATCTGTCCTTTAAATCCTTCCGGAATTGCAAACTGTGCAGTATAGGTTCCGTCTGCGTTTGCCGTCACCTCTAACTCTCCGGTCGTCGGTTCACTGTCATCAGCAGGATTTAACTGATATACCATTTTAGCAACACCGGAACCAATGATGTCACTGTCCCCGATATAATCGGTTGCATACACTGTAACTGTCGTCGCTTTCTGGAAAAAGTAACCGTACTGTGTTGGTACCGTACTCAAATCGTCCTTTGCACCGGTATCAAATTCCATATGGGAAATGGCTGGCGCATCCTCATCCACATAGACTACTTTTTTGACAGAGTTTGTATTTCCTGCGTTGTCGGCAACATCAATCTGAATGGTACTCTTACCATCTTTTTCGAGACTGCCCTGTTTTAAATTAACTGCATATGTAAACTTTGTTTCCAGCTTCATCTTATCACTTTTATCCTTCTGGTAATAAGAGTTGCTGTCATAGAACTTCGTTCCATTTGCATCTTTTTTCAATGCAGTTCCATTTACCAATGCTTCTACAGAGAAAATTCCGGACTCGGCATCTTTCACTGTCACATCATAATTGATGGCACTGTCTGCCGCATACCAATTGTATTTTTTCCCCTCTCTCTTCTCTGTGTAATCTGCCTTGCTGTCTTTCTGCAAAGCTGTCTTAATCTCAGGCTTTTTGTTGTCCACCATAATCTGTGAAATGCTGTACTCATCCTGATTCTCTGTGAGCTGGGCTACACTCTTTATCGTAATGTTACCCGCTTTATCCTTTGCAAGCACATAAAGTTTGTAGAACTTATTTTTCTCTTTTATTGTGAGCTCTGCGGTGTAAGTTCCATCCGCATTTTCAACAGCCTTTACATTCTCTTCTTTCACCTTATGATCTTTCAGCCACTGATACTGTTCGCTGACGCTCATCTTTGCTAAATCTGCATCATCTGCCAGAACGTAGTAGAGCGAAACCTTCTGAATCTCCGGCTGGTCATCGGTTAAATAAACAGCACCATCTGCCGCCTTATCCTTGGCACAGATTGTAAATTTCAATGTCTCTTCATCGCTTAACGCTGTTCCAAAGATGTAACGGTAAATTCTGCCCCTTAAGCTTTCGTTGGCACTGCTCTTTTCTGCCTTTACAGAAGTGATTTCCGGCTGGGTGTTGTCAATGTGGTAGGTAACTTCTGACACATTGAACTGGTTCAGCACATCATCAAATGCCCAGATATAAAACCGAACTGTACCATTCTTTTCTTCGTATTCGTTGAGTGGAAGCTCAACATTTACTGTTGCTGTTCCATTTCCATCTTTCAGCGTCTCATAACTTATCGGCTTACAATCACTCTGTTCCGGTTCCTTTGGGCTGCCTGAATTAATCTCATCTCCAAATGCACTTGTCACCGCATAACGGTATTCCTCACTATTCGATGCTGAAAAGAATTCAATATCCGCCTGCAATGTAATTGTTTTATCCGGACTATTCACCCATTTACCAGATGCCACATCATTTTTTATTGTAATAATTGGTTTATGGCGATTTATTTCAAATCTGACAAGTTCTCCACTCGCCACATTTTTTTCTGTAAAATCGCACATGGAATACTGAATGGAATATGTTCCTTCATCTGCCTCATCAAGAGAATTCTTTCCTAATGTATTCTTGAGGTTTATGCTTAATCTCCGTTTCATGAATCCATCACTTAAAGTATCCTCAAGATTCTCAAGTTCAACCGTCTGCTCTTTTCCAAGCCTATTTTTCAGCTGTCCATCATCGCCAACGCTCCAGATGGAGTATGTAAATGTAATAGGATCATTTTCTTCCTTTATATTTAACAGTACCTGTGGACTTTGCGCATCTCCTCGCCAATAATAGCCATTTTCTGACTCCTTAACCACAAAGTTTTCTGCTTCTATTGCATCCTCTTCCGAGAGAAGCGGTGCCTGATTATCATAATAAACTGTTACATTTATCTTTGTTTCATTTCCATATCTATCCGGCACTCCAATCGTCAGCTTAGTAGTTTCGGAGATATTATTCAGGGCAATATTGGCAACCGTATAGCCTGAGTCGTTATTCTCACCCGGTACCATTACCTTTGTATCTGTTCCGTCTAACGTATAGTAAATCCCGTCTTTATTGACACCTACGCCCCTTTTATTTTTGTCTGTTTCATCTCCACTAGTTCCATTGATATATTCTTCTCCGTCATCCACTGCCGATACACCTATATTAACCTGTTCATTATTCGTAACATAGATGCTGTATGCATTTTCGTCCGTTGAAATAATTTTGGATGCTTCCTGCTCTGTTCCCTGCTGATATGTGGATGACACTTGCGTAGTAGGGCTCGATGTGTCCGTTCCCATGCTAACTTTTATTTCATCACCCCAATAAATATTCTTCTCAGTCCTGTATTCATATACCTGACACGTTTCGCCACTTGCCGCATCTGTTTCATAGGATACATCCGGTATCAAATGAGCACCTCTATGGCTCTTTACATAATATCCATTTCTTCCCTTGACAATAAGTTTCCCTCTGTTGTCACTTTCCTCTACAACTGTAACAGTTCCAATTTTAGGATTCAGGAGAGTTTTATCAGGTGTTGAGAATCCTTTATCCCAGCTATACGCTAATGTAAACGTCGTACACGGTTCTACATCTATCTGCAATACATATCGTCCGCTCCGCAATTTTGTTAGTTTTTGATCGGCTTCGCTCCATCCATCTTTTATCTGTATTTCACCATCTTCTGCGTAAGAGATTGTACTTATATCCTGTGCATTCTCCAAATTGACCAATGCTGCATTTGTAACTTTTAATCCATACAAATCAGGAAATGTTAACGTCACTTTATTTGCATCCTGTATATTCAATTCAACCCCATAACGTCCATTGGTGTTCGGATGAAACGTCACTTCTTCACCTTGGTTTGTCTTGTCCGTGATTATTTTTCCACTGATATTTTCTAATCCTAATCCATCTTCTCCACAAAACTGTACCACAAATGAATGTTCCAATTCAAAAATCAAACCTGTGCTTTTTAAGCCTGCAACCTGGCTTTTCGTTAGCGTTATTTTATTTCCTTCTTCCATTTTCAGGTCAGTTCCACCTTCTGTTTTTAAGGTATCCCCTGCTTCTGTCTTTAACGCCTTAAATGCCACTCCATCTGGCAATGTAACCTCAATTGTATAATCCTGGTCTTCGTACAGTTTTACCGTACATCCTGTCTGCTGTGATTCATCCGCGCTCTTTTCTGTGCTGAGCTTTCTATCCTCAACTTTATTACCATATATATCATTAACAACTCCATCAGCATTGTTAATTGTTATGTTCATATACGAGGCTTCTTCACAAGACACTCCGAATTCAACAGTTTTATATGCTGCCTCTTCCGTCGTTTCCTCTGCCGTTTCCTCTGTTTTTTCTCCTGTAGCAGTCGTATTCCCGATATTCTCTGCAGACACACTTTCCTGTGATACTGCACTCAGCTTTTCTTCCTTTATTTCCTGTTCTGCTACAGTCTCATTTTGTTCTACACTATTCTCTTCCGTAGTTATATCTGTCTCTCTACTGGCCTCTGGTGCAGAGTTTTCGACCTCCGTTGCTGAAACGGTTGCCGCTTCTTCCTCATCGACCGCTGCCTCCGTCTCTTCCTGTGCATCACTCTGCACAATCTCAGTCGCGATTACAAGCTGTGGCATACTCTGTGTTATGATAAACACACACAAAAGTGCCGCAATTAACCGCTTCCACTTTTTCAGGTATTTCATTCTCTCTTCCCCTTCCTTTTCCTTTCCAAACCCGTCTTTCCAGTGTTTTCACACGTCCACTCCATAATATACCATATTTGCAAATTATTCACCACTTTTTTTATAATTTGATAATTTTTCTGGTGAACAGATAAAAAGGGCAGGTATTTCTAACCCTGCCCCCATAATATTTCATTGTACGTCTTAACTGATAACGTCTACTTTTAATGCTCTTCCTGTTTCTTCATTTGCCTTCTCAGCTGCATCGTATTCTGTAGCAATATCGGTCAGGTCATCCGAAAACTCTTTAATCATTTTAAACATCTTTGCGCAGTCATTATCTAACTTATTGAATCTTGTTGTATAAGTTGTTGCTGCTGTACCGGACCATACGGCTCCGTTTAACTGTTTGATGATTGCGAACATCTGATCTGTTAATCCCTTTACTTCTGTTGCATCTGAGCTGAACTCACTTGATTTTGCTTTTAATTTTGCAGGTGTTACCTTTAATGCTGAAATTGCCATAATTCGTCTCCTTCTTTCTATAAAAATATCTTATCTATAACTACTGATTAATAAGTACGTTTTTTTGCAATTGAAATGTTCTTTGTCTCTGTCTTCTCATACTGTTTGATGATGGTATCTAATGCCTGGCAGTACTGCTCTACTGCTTTGTAAAGCTCTTCCATCTTCTGTGTATCGGTTGTATAACTCTGGTGGAATGCTTTGGATGCATCACCTTCCCACATTGCTGTCAACTCACGCTCTGTGGAATCCATCTTGCTTAATTTGGAATTAAATTTTCTGTTTAATCCTTTTAATTCATTCTGTTTTGATTTTAAAGTTGCGGTTGTTACCTGAATCTCTGACATTGTAAATTCCTCCTAATTCTTTTCCTCTTTTTGCCAAACGCTTTCGACATGGTTTACTATAGCACTTTTAAAAATTTTGTGTTAATTTTCTGACGAACGACATGGTTAGAGGGACGAATAACCAGTTTTTGTTATGGAACTGGTATCATTGCATCCAGATTCAATGCTTCTATCATTGTCATATCAACTCCACAGGCATCCCCCTGACGAATCAGAACTTCCTGTTCTTCTCCTTCTTCCAGCGAAACATAGCCGGAAAGATACGGCTCCACATCATCAGCCGTTATACCTGCTTCTTCCAAATCTAATTTATAATAATCTGTACCATCAATCTGATAAAAATAAATCAAGCCTCGGGTTGTCGCCTCGGCGTCGTCCCAGAAAAGACTTCCATCTCCCGCTTCCGAAATTCCATACGTCTCCTCATGCACCAGGCTGCACACTTCTCCGCTCTGTGCGTTCAGGAAAAAGTCATCCAGTGTGCTTCCATACGCTCCGGCTGCCCCGGATTTTTTTATCACACCATCCGTAAACAATTCCATGGAACAGCGTGACCAGGTATCTGTCTCAAAGCAAATCTGAAAATCTCCGTCCACTTCTGCCATAAAGAGGTAGGTCGAAAACTCATCCAGATTGTCATCGCCTGTATTGGTAATCTCCACACAGTACACAACCGAACCATCGGTATACGGAATCTGTATATAATTCATCTCAAGTCCGGAGTCTCCATAATTTTCTCCAAACTGCTCTAACATTTCATCTTTACTTCCTTCCAGCGGATAGGAAATATCATTATTTTCAACGTCGCCATGATGCTGATATACAGAACGTGTTCCCTGGCAAAACTCTTCAAATGCCGTAGAAGCATCTGTCTCGTTTTCTATATTCTGCTTCTCCTCTTCCGTATCATAGCTGTTATCGTCTTCCCAAGTGTATTCCGAATCTTCCTCCCAATCGGAATCCTCCTCTAAATAAGGCTGGTACGAAATATCCGGCTCCGGTTCGTAAGACTCTTTTCCATTTAACAATGCTGCACCGACTCCACCCAGACAGCCGGATAACATTCCACTCATGGCCATTGCTATGCAGACTGCTGCGGCTGCCTTCGATACTCTGTTTCTTTTCATCTTCATTTTTCTCCCCGTCTTCCCTAGTTGCTTCCTATCATTGCTTTATAAATATTAGCAGCATCATTTCCACGTGTCACGGCTTTTTGCTCCGCTCCGGCAGGAATCTCATATTTCTTACAGATAATAGCCCCCGCGCTCTGCGCTGCTGTGGATGAATCAGCTCCACCAGAGCTTCCCTTCCAGCTATCGTATACGGATTTGTAATCTCCCTCGAGCTCTTCACAAATCATAAGAGCTTCTGCCTGAAGGCACTGCTCCTGCGTCGGATAATTGTTGCTTCCGCATACCTTTTTGTAACATTCCATCAGATGCATAGCACGTCCGTGACTCGTCCACTGAACACTTCCAAGCCCAAACTTTCCGTCTGTTCCGTCAAGTTTATTCAACAGCGCCTCCGTTTCTGCGATACCAATTTGTTGAATATTCTTTCCAGAATATTTACTTCTGTAGTCATAATTATTGTCCATATAACGCAGATATCCAGGTTCTGCTCCCGGATTTGATTTATAGTTTGAACTTTCAAACACACCTGCCGTTCCTTCATTCGCAATATTTCCCAATACTCCTGCTACAAATGCAGGCTCGTAACCTTTTTCCAAAAGATATGCTGCCGCATATTTCATGGATACCAGTTTTTCTGCAGAATACGTAGCGGAAAGCGCATCTAAATGATCGAGACAGGTTTGTGTATCTGCGGATACATTCTGAATTCCTGTAGATGCTGTGTTTCCCGGTGTTGAATTTCCCGGTGTTGAATTTCCCGGTGTTGAATTTCCTGGTGCTGGATTTGTTGGTGTTGTATCTTTTTTAGGTTTCTTAGGTTTTGAAGGTGTTGTATCTTTTTTTCTGTTCTGTTCATCTGGCTCACTCGTCTTTTCTGGTTTCTTTGGTGTCGGTGTCTGTCTTACAATCTTTTTAATTTGTGGATTAATCTTCACACCCGGAATCGGCTTAATTCTGATATTAAGCTTTTTATTCTTTGGATTCACATGGATTTTCCGCTCTGTCTGTTCATAATATGCAATAATGCGGTATAAAGTAGACTCCATCTTCTGCAAATCTTCGATTTCCCGTCTTTCTTTTGCAATAATACCTGTCAATGCAGCTCTCACCTCACGGTACTCTCTTCCCGAAAGCGCACTCTTAATGGACTCCATCTTTTCACAGTGTTCTTTCATCTGTGTATAGCAGCTTTTATACTGCTCTGCCGCCTGTTTTTCTCGCTCAGGCACAATCTGAAATGTATCTGACATATAATTTTTCACCCTTCCCTTTTTGCAAAAAAATTAGAGGGCAGGAAAAGTTCCCGTCCTCTAATGCATCTTTTTTTCCTAGCTGATTACGTCTACCTTTAATGCTCTTCCTGTCTCTTCATTTGCCTTCTCTGCTGCATCATATTCTGTTGCGATATCAGTCAAATCATCTGAAAATTCTTTAATCATCTTGAACATCTTTGTACAGTCATTATCTAATTTGTTAAATCTTGTCGTATAGGTCGTTGCTGCTGTACCGGACCATACAGCTCCGTTTAACTGTTTGATGATTGCAAACATCTGGTCTGTCAATCCCTTTACCTCTGTTGCATCTGCGCTAAACTCGCTTGATTTTGATTTTAATTTTGCAGGTGTTACTTTTAATGCTGAAATTGCCATTTTCTCTTCTCCTCTTTCTTCTATAATCCATTCTTATACAAAACTTTTATTAATAAGTGCGTTTATTGGCGATTGAGATGTTCTTTGTCTCTGTCTTCTCATACTGTTTGATGATAGTATCTAATGCCTGGCAATACTGCTCCACTGCTTTGTAAAGTTCTTCCATCTTCTGTGTATCGGTTGTATAACTCTGATGAAATGCCTTGGATGCATCACCTTCCCACATTGCTGTCAATTCACGCTCTGTAGAATCCATCTTGCTTAATTTGGAATTAAATTTTCTATTTAATCCTTTTAATTCATTCTGTTTTGATTTTAAAGTTGCGGTTGTTACCTGAATCTCTGCCATTGTAAATCCTCCTAAAGTTTTCTTCGTTTACGCCGAACCCTTTCGACATGGTTTACTATAGCACGAAAAAAAGTTTTGTGTTAAATTTCTGACGAACGACACGATTAGAGGGATGAATAACCAGTTTTTTGTATTTTTAGATGATATCTTCCCCATGAACTACCATGATATCCACCTTTTTCTTCACCTGCATCCGCTGTTCCGGTGAGAGCACTACAGTATCCTGCTCTGCACCACTTGCTGGCTGTGTCAGCCCAAGTACCGTTGTCTCCGCACCTGAAGTATCGAGTACCACGGTATCCTGTCCCAGCAGCGTTGTCTCCTCCGCTCCAAGCAGTGTTGTCTCCTCCGCCCCAAGCAGTGTTGTCTCCTTCGCTCCAAGCACTACGGTGCCTTCTTCCTGCCGTGCTGCACTTTCCTGCAGCCTTTTTGATTTTGGAATTTTTTCTGTTTTCACCTGTGAAACGTCAATGTAGTTCGTATTCAGATGCCCACTCATTCTTCCGCTGTTTTTCTGTTTTCTCATTCTGGCGGTAGTGCTTGGTTCTGCATAACCACCTGCCATTCTCCTTGCGATTTCACGTTTTCTTTCAAATCCAAAATGCTTCTGGATAATTGATATGATATGGACACGAATTCCATAAAAAATACTGATTACCACAAATGCTATACAGAGAATGAAGAAAATATTTCTCAGATTGCTGTATAACGTAATTCTGTTACTCATTAGAATCATTTTCTTTTTCCTCCTTCTGCACGGACGCATTGACATTTAACTCGCGCTTTGCATTTTCCACATTCTGGCTTACTTTATCCATCAGTTCCTGGATTCTCTGCTGATTCTGTTCTGTCACACGAATATCCGATTCCACATGCTGCGTAATCTCATCTAACATCGCTTCCATGTCTTCCTGTGTCACGCCCGCGTCTGTGAACTTCTGTGCATTGGTTGCAATCTGATAAGCAACCTCATTGTACATCATCAATGCTGTAACCTCATTATCCATCTCCACAAGATTTCCCTCTGAAAGCTGTTTTAAATCCTCCCAGTAATCTTTGTAAGAGGTTGACTCATCCCCCGACTTACTCTGAACGCCGATTTTCAAATAATATTCAGAGATTTTTAAAAGTCTCGTTGCACGTTCCACTTTATTTTCATCGAGGTTCTGGGACTCTGCTGCAATCTTTAACCACTTTTTTGCATTATTTTTATTTCCATTTTCCTCATAAGAGTAAAAATAGGCGAGTCCAAGCTGGTACGAAAATTCCTCATAATCTGCTTTGTTTTTCATAAAAGCATCTTCACAGCTTTCACTGTTGCTTGTCTTATACTGAAGAATCTCACGGAGTGTGTATGCTTCCTCCTCCGTGAAATTATCGTCCTCCATCATTTTATCAAGCAGTGCCATGTACGCTTCCTGTTTTCCCGGCTCCAGATAAATCGCGTCCTTATAGTAGGTCAGTGCTGCGTCATAGGTTGACACGGAAAGTGCATCGGACAAATACGTTTCGTAATTATCATTTTTCAGGCTTCCCTCTGCCACCTGAAATCCGATTCCAACCGCCAGACAAACAGCCGCAGATGCCACCAGTGTCGTAAATGTGCGCAGCTGTCTTTTCTCTTTCCTCCGATAGGCGTCATCCATCTCCATATAATGTTCCAACGCATAACGTAGTTCTTCACAGTTCTGGTAACGGTCATCCGGATTTTTCTGCGTACAGGTCAGAATGATTTCTTCAAGACCGGACGAAAGGTTCTCATTCCAGTAACGAATCGGATACATCTCATACGGCGGTTCACTCGGATTGTGTCCCGTCAGCAGATGATACAATGTCGCCCCAAGGCAGTAGATATCGGTTCTTGCATCCGTCTGTCCCTGTCCTCCAAACTGCTCCGGTGCGGCATAGCCCTGCGTTCCAAGACAGGTTGTATCCGCAATATTCTGCTGCTTGTATTCGCGCGCGATACCGAAGTCAATCAATACCACTTCACCGTTTGGCTTTAACATAACGTTTGCCGGCTTCATATCACGGTAAATAATCGGTTTTTCCCTGGTGTGCAGGTAAGAAAGCACATCACATAACTGCAGCGCAATGGAAATTACCAGATCCTGCGGCTGCGCCCCGCTCTCTTCTAACAAAACCGTCAGCGGATTTCCCTCTATGTAATCCATAACGATGAGGAAGGTATCCTCCGTATCAATTACGTCGATGATACTCGGCAGGTTCGGGTGGCTTAATTTTTTCAAAAGATTGGTCTCCGTAATCAATCCCTGACGGATAATTTCGAAGTCTTTTGAAACGTCTTTGCGGACCTCTTTGATTGCCCACTGTTTATTTGCCTTTTCATTCATGGCAAGATAAACAACACTCATTCCTCCCTGACCAATTTTATTTAAAATTTTATATTTTCCATCTATTATTGTTCCGTTTTCTAACATTCTCTCATCCCTAATCTTTTAACCCTGTATTTTTGCCAGAAGAACCGTAATATTATCTCTCTCTTCCCTTGATTTGTTCAGCTCCACAAAATAGTTGCACTGACGCTCCATCTTTCTTTCCTCTGTCATCTCTTCCGGTGAAAATCCTTTTAAAAACTCCTCGGCAGATACTTTATGCCGGAATCCGTCACTGCATAACATATAGACTGCATTTTCCTTGATCTCTCCCGTCACGAACTGCGGGTCAATACTCTGCGATGCACCCACGCACTGCAGCAAAATACTTCCGCGTGCATCCGATTCCGCATCTTCCGGTCTGACACGCCCCATCGCGATTTCACGCGCCAGCACGGTCTGGTCGTTCGTAAACTGTGTTATTTTATCAGTAATTTCATAGATTCGGCTGTCACCGACATGTATCACATAATAGGTTGTTCCTATGATAAGCATTGCTGTACAGGTTGTTCCGAGGTTAATGCCCTGCTTCGCCCCGAACTCTGCCAATTTGACATTTGCAGTCTCGAGAAGTTCCACCCACTGTTCCCGGATAAATTCCTCTCGGTCCTCCGCTTCCATTGCTTCCGTGAGACATTTCTCATACCATTCTGAAAACCGGCAAATTACATGTGTACTTGCACGTTCCCCCATGGAAAGTCCCCCCATACCATCACAAATGCAAAGCAGCATGGTCTCAGTTGCATCCACTGCTGCTGACTTGATTAATAATGCATCCTGGTTCACCGGTTTTACGTTTCCGGCATCCGTTGCATATGCTGTTAGTATTCTCATCCTTCCTCCATTCTGTGCCCTCTTCACACAATATATGATTCTTAAGGCATTATATAGTAAATTTTTCCAGATAGCAATTGTAAAAAAGAACCAGCCCGCCGGCTGATTCTTTTTCCTACTGTTCCATCTGACGTCCGAGAAACCCTGCCGCCACCGCTGCAAGCTTACTCTCCGTCTCGGTCATTTTTCCTTTTTCTTCCTTACCATACAATACAACCGCACCAATTGCATCTCCCTCACAGATAATCGTGCTAATTGCCTGCTCTTCAAATTCCGCCTTATCATCTTCCGTAACTTTTATGAAACGTTTTTCTCCACGTTCTGCAAGGATGTTTCCGCGCTCCTCAATCAGCTTCTCCATATCTTTGCTGATACTTTTTCCATCATATTCACGCTTCCCGCTTCCGGACGCCGCAATCACATGGTCTCTGTCTGTAATACACACAAGATGTCCCGTTGTCTGCGCAAGGCTTTCCGCGTAACGCCCGGCAAACTGTCCTAATTCCCCGATTGGCGAGTATTTTTTTAAAATAATCTCTCCCTCCCTGTCTGTAAAAATCTCCAACGGATCACCTTCCCTGATTCGCAATGTACGCCGGATTTCCTTCGGCACCACAATACGTCCCAAATCATCTATTCTTCGAACAATTCCTGTTGCTTTCATATGCGTCCTCCAATACTATTCTTTGTAAGTCTTATCTGAACTACTTTGCTGTTCATCCAGCTTTGGAGTTAGTATGTGGAAAATATGGAGATTTATACTTTTTTTACGGGAAGCAATTTATAACTATTATCTTCATCTTTTTCCATGTTTCTTCCTTTCTCTACGTTTCAGTGCAACTGCTTTGCGGTCAAAATACTGCCTGCTCTCCTGCTGCATGCTTTGATACATCGCAAATCGTTCTTCCGATAGATTTCCCGCAGCAATCGCTGCTTTTATCGCACATCCCGGTTCGGTAATATGTCTGCAATTATTAAATTTGCAGCATTTTTCAAGTTCTGCTATATCCAAAAATGTTTCATCGATTCCACCTGTGACATCGCCCAATGCAATCTCTCGCATTCCGGGCGTATCGACAAATGTCACCCCATTTTCCGCCGTGAGAAGCTGCCTGGTTGTTGTAGTATGACGCCCCTTGGCATCGCGCTCCCTGATTTCACTTGTGGTCATGATTTCTTCTCCTACCAAAGCATTTACAAGTGTAGATTTCCCAACTCCTGATGAACCTAACAATGCAATTGTCGTTCCCGGAACACAATATTTTTGTAATCCGTCCATCCCTTCACCTGTCTTTGCACTTACTGCAAGCACCTCTGTCTCCGGAATATTTGCTGTAATTTGGTCAATATACCTTTCCGCTTTCTCACACAAATCCGCTTTTGTCAGAACTACAACTGGTTTTGCATTCCCCTGACGCACCGTCGCAGCATAACGGATTATGCGGTTGACATTAAAATTGTCATTCAATGAACTGACAATAAAACAGGCATCCACATTTGCCACCATTTCCTGTTCTAGTGTATTTTTAACACTGTGGTCCCGCGGGAACGGTCGTTTCAGCACACTTTTTCTCTCACATACCTCAAGAATTCTTGAATCTCCATTCGGCTGATACTCAAACGTTACATAATCTCCCACAATCGGATAAGTCTTCTTCCCCTTATAGAAATCCCCTTTGCACCTTGCCGGAAGTTCTGCCTCCCAATAAGATATAGAAAAACAATTCTTCTGCACATTTGAAATCCGCCCCAGTCTCTCCTTATGAAGCCACTGACATGCAAGTTTTAACTTTGGACAAAATGGAAATTGTGACGTAAATTTTTCCAACTCTGTCTCATCCTCGCACGCCTCAAACACCTCTGCCTCGTAAAATTTTCCTGAAATATGCGCAAATCCATCTTTCTGCAATTCATATGCCATAAATGCATCAAAATTTCTGCCTTCACAGTCCGTGATGCCAAAATGGTCGCAGGTAACAAAACCATGTTTGGGATAATAATCCGGCTCTCCAAATATTACGATTCCCGGATAGCCTGCCTCCTTCGCTAACGCAATTGTTTCTTTTAAAAGAGCTGCTCCGACCTGTCTTGACTGGTACATCGGGTCGACGCAAAGCGGTCCAAAGGTAACTATACCATGTTCTTTTTCCCCATCTTTTATCCATGCCTTTGTAAAAAAAATTGCCCCGACAATTTTTCCATCTATCTCGGCAACGCGGCTGAGATTCGGCAGATAATCTTTCGATTCTCTTATTTTGTGCACCAGAAGATGCTCATTGCATCCCGGACCGTGAATATTCCAAAATGCTCTCATTGTCATCCATTCTGTCTGTTTATAATCTTCGATTCTCTCTTCTCTTATTATCATTTTCTCTTTTCTCCTTGTTTTTGGACGCAAAAAGACCGTAGCAAAAAATGCCACGGTCTTCTCATCCAATGAACTACAAACTCTGTTATACTGTCATTTCTAATTTCAAGTGTGCTGTCAATCCCACCACACAGTTTTGCATACCTACTGCTGTTCTCTCCGTCTGACCGAGGTAATAAAACGATATTCAATTACAATCTCTTTCTTACATACATTCTCAAATCTCATATTCATTACCTCACTTTCCTGTTATTTGCATCGACAGTCACTTTCTATTTCACTGCCACTCTACATATTTTTATTATATGCAGATTTTTCCTCTACTGTCAAACTATTTTCTTAAATTCCCTTAAAGCTAAACGTAAATGTCTTTGGGGTATCGGAGCCAATCTGATACTCCGGATGCACTTTTGCGCCCCAGCTGTCGTCACCGCCGACTCCCATCTGTGCCGCGCTGACTCTGACATAGGTATAATGAACTTCCGGAAGTTCATAGGAATGCCATGCCTGTTCTAACTCATGCGGTGAATACGGCAGTGCCGAAAAATTCATCGCATCGCCGGTAAACATCATGCCTCTTCCCTTTTTATCCATGACTTTTCCGTAACGGACGTCCGTCTTATTGCCACATTCCTGCGGCATCAGATACTGCGCCATATTGTCTGCAACCCTGTTCTGATATATGCCAAGTTTCGCACCTTTCTTACGATCCGCATATGTCTCATCCGGTCCGTTTCCGTACCACTCCACAGAATCATAATCCGCATCAAGCTGGAACATCATTCCAAATTCCGGCATATTCGGCAGACCTTTTACCGGGTCATAATGCATCGTCACTTTAATTTCACCATCTCCATATACTTCATAGCATACTTCAACTTTGCTTACAGGCGTAGTCGGCATATGGTACTGATATGTTACTTCCGCATGATCTTCGTACTCCTTTAAAACAGGTGGAATCAGCCAGTGATTTTCCGGATTTTTGTGGGTCAGATACAGACTTGCAATCTTCCACTGCGCTGTCTCAAACGGGTTCATGCAGCCCATATCGTTATCCGTCGGTGCACGCCAGAAGTTTGGCTTTGGCGCCAGATTTATCATTTCTTTTCCTGCATAGCGGTAAGATACAAGTCCGCCCGCATTTTCGGAAAAGAGTGCGTCAAAGTTCTCACCTTTCACACCGATGTAGGATCTTCCGTGTACGACTTTCACACTTCCCTTTTTCTGTGCTTTTGCCGGTGCTTCCACCTTGAAAACATGCTCGCCGAACGACACTTCATGCCCTGCTTTCGCCCAATCGCAGTTTTCTTTCAGCTGGAATGAAACCGTTACAACGTATTCCCCCGGTAAAAATGCCTTCGTATCACCTTTTGCAAGACCAAACGGAAGTGCATAGCTTTCCTTTGCACATGGTTCCACGTCCGTCTGGATGTGCGCCGTCTGAATGACTTTTCCATCTCTCTTTAATGTGACAACACAAGCGTAACAGTTGGTATTCACAAACAGGTTCTTGTTCGTCACCTCAACTGAGACATCCCCGACTTTTACATCAATGTTACGGTAGTTGAATTTTACCTCCTGCATCTTCGGTGACGGATTCCGATCTCCTCCGTATACAATTCCATTTCCGCTAAAGTTGTAGTCGGTTGGTCTCTCTTTAAAATCACCGCCGTATGCCAGATATTCTTTCCCATAGCGGTCTTTTGCATAAATAGACTGGTCGATATAATCCCAGATGAAACCACCCTGGTACAATAGCTCTGTATCCGTCAAATCTGTGTACTTGTGCATTGCGCCACAGGAATTCCCCATCGCATGCGTATATTCACAGCAGATAAACGGCTTACTCCGGTCTTTTGCCAGAAATTCCTTTATCGCCTCAACGGAAGGATACATCTGGCTCTCCATATCGCTTGTCTCATTTCTTCTTCTATCGTTAAATACTCCCTCGTAATGCACCAGCCTGTCCGGATCGAGCTCCCGGAAGCGGTTCGACATATGGAAAATAACATCTCCACCATAAGATTCATTTCCACACGACCAGATTACAATCGCCGGATGATTTTTATCCCTCTCATAGCAGGAATCCACACGGTCAAGCATCAGCGCTTCCCAGTCCGGATTATCGCCCGGCACAACCGTTTTCTCACTGAATCCCGGAAGTTTACGCAAAACCGGCTCCCACGAACCATGCGACTCCAAATTATTCTCGGCAATCATGTAAAGTCCGTATTTATCGCAGAGTTCATAGATGGCAGAGCCGTCCGGGTAATGACAGGTTCTGATGGCATTGATGTTATTCTGCTTCATGGTAAAAATATCTTTTTCCAGTTCCTCATAAGAAACGGCACGACCTGAAACTGAGCTGAACTCATGACGGTTCACACCCTTAAATACAATTCGTTTTCCATTGATACACATGAGACCGTCTTTTAACTCAAAGCGTCGGAATCCCACATACTGACGGACAACTTCAAGGCGTTCCCCGCCTGCATCGTAAATGCCAAGACGCAGTTCATACAGATGTGGTGTCTCTGCACTCCATAACTTCGGTGCTGTTACCAGATAGCTCAAATGTGTTTGCTCCGAAAGCATTTCCTCTTTGGAAAAAAGTTCTTCGTCCTCATCCCACAAAGAAACAGAAACTTTTCCGCTTCCGGTTGCAGCAAGCGTCAAATCAAGTGTTGCATCCCGATAATTGTCATCTAAAAGTGTACGGATTTTAAGGTCTGACAAATGAACTTTTGGAATGGCATACAGGTAGACATCGCGGTAAAGTCCGCTGAACCGGTAAAAGTCCTGATCCTCGCACCAGCTTCCTGCCACCCATTTGAATACCTGAACGGCGAGTTTGTTCTCACCTTCCCGAAGGTACTCCGTCAGCTCAAATTCAGACGGTGTGAAGGAATCCTCCGCATATCCCACATAATTTCCATTCAGCCAGACGGCAAGCGCGCTCTCTGCCCCCTGAAACGAAATGGCGATACGCTCTCCTTTTAATTCCTCCGGAACCTCAAAATATTTCACATAGCTTGCGACCGGATTAAATTCTTTTGGAATCTCTCCCTCTTTTAATTCCTCGCGGCCATCCCATGGATATGCAACATTCGTGTACTGTGGAATATCATATCCTTCCATCTGGATATGTGCCGGTACATGAATATCATCCCATGATTTACAGTTGTAGTTATCCTGTTCAAACCCCGGTATCACACAATCGAGGTTTTTTGCATAATGAAATTTCCAGATTCCATTTAAAGAATGGCGGTAACTGCTTTTCCCCTCTTCTGCTTCCTGTTCATTTCGATAACATACATGGTCTGAATGTGCATCCAGTCTGTTTTCCCGAAAGAAAGTCGGGTCACTTAATTTTTCATAATCAAAAGCTTTCATCATAAACCTTTTTTACCTCCTTGTGATACCAAAAGCCGGCGGCGACAATCACCACCGGCTTATACTAAGTCTTATTTTACTGCACCAGTAATACCTTCTGCGAACTGTTTCTGCAATACGAAGAAAATAATCATGGTTGGAATCGAACAGAATAATACACCCATCATAAGCACGCCATAATCTACCGTATAACCGGCAGCTAAGTTTGCAATCAACATCGGCATCGTCTGTGCTCTGTTGTCACTCATAACTACCTTCGGCCACAAATATGCATTCCATGCATTCATAAATGTGATAACGGCTGCTGCTGCATAAGTCGATTTCATAACCGGCAAATACATCTTGAAGAAAATCTTGAATTCACTCAGGCCGTCAATACGCGCCGCCTCTAAAATATCCACCGGGAAGTTTCTGGAATTCTGACGGAACATCATAATCAGAAACGGTGTGGAAATGGCAGGTAAAATAAATGCCCACACAGTATTTAAGAGTTTCATTTTTGCAATCATTTTAAACAATGGAATCATGGTTGCAACCTGCGGTACCATCATGGCAAGCAGTAAAAATGAAAATACTTTGTCTTTTAATTTGTCATGGTATAACTCAAATCCATAACCGGCAAGAGAACAGATTAATAATGCTACGATTGTCTGAACTCCGGCATAGAAAAATGAGTTCCATAATGCGCCCCAAAGATCCTGTCCCTGCGTCAGTTTCTGGAAATTCTCCAATGCATGCAGGCCAAACGTGATTTTTCCTCTTGCCACCTCTACTGTGGTGTTCGTTGCTGCCGTAATCATCCAATAAAGCGGAAATACGGAAATAAACGAAACAATGATAAGGAAAATGTAAGATGGTATTAATTTTCGCTGAATGTGTGAAGTATGTCTTTTCTTAGTCACGCTTATCACCTACTTTCATATTAATCATTGCCAGAATTGCAACTAAAATAAATACAAAGAAGGACATTGCGGATGCATATCCAAAGTTCGCTACACCATCTCCGAAAGAGTTGTTGTAAATGTAATGGGACATTGTGATGGAGGAGTTCGCAGGTCCACCTTTTGTCAGGTTAACAGACTCATCGAACAACTGCAATGTACCATTGATTGACATGATAACGGTCATGACAATGGTTGGTCTTAACAATGGAACTGTAATTTGCCAGAATGTTTTCCATCCGCTTGCACCATCAATTTTGGCTGCTTCATAAACGGAATATTCAATATTCTGAAGTCCTGCTAAGAAAAATACCATGTTATATCCGGTCCATCTCCAGATCAATGCAATAATAATGATTGCTCTTGCTGTAGATGCTGTACCCAAGAAGTTGAAATTTGACTCGAAAATTCCCAGCTTTACGAGGATGGAATTTATCAGTCCGTCTGTTGCAAACAAGGATTTAAAAATTAAAGAATAAGATACTAAAGAGGTCGCACAAGGTAAAAATACGCAGGTACGGAAAAATCCTTTGAATTTCAAATCTTTGTTATTCAGAATCTGTGCCAGTAAAATGGCTAAGATAAGCATAATTGGCACTTCTATTATAAGATACAGGAATGTATTTTTGACTGCTGTCATAAATAACTTATCCTGGAACATTCGCGTATAATTGTATGTCAGCGGATTCGCCCACTGCATGTTAGCACTTGACCCCGTCTTAAGCGACATAATAATTGCCTGCACAATCGGGTAAAAACTCATAATTACGATTAATAATGTGGCTGGTGTCAGGAAGGCCCATCCTGCCGCATGCTGCTTTGCTGTTACAGTTCTCTTTTTCTTCATCGTTGAACCAGTCCTCCTTTTAGTAACAAACGGGGAGTCAGTCTTACCGGCTCCCCGTCCCCTAAATCCTAATCATACCTTACTGCTGCATTTCGAAATCTAACTGATCCTGTGCATCCTGTAATGCTGTTGTCTCATCTGTTCCGTCTTTAATCTGAATGATTGCTGCCGCCACTTTTTCACGACATGTGTAGTGGTAATCGCTCTGCTCTACAACCTGTACATGAGAGCCCATCTCTACGATTTTAGCGTAGATAGCCTGGTTATTGAAGTATTCAACACCTTCGTTGTAAACATCAGACTGACCTGCTGAGATACATGTTGTGATAACACCACCGTTTTTCAGAGCTGCATCATATGTTGTGGAGCTTCCGCCAAATGTATATGCTAAGAATGATTTTGCTAAATCTACGTTCTTGCAGTTGCTTGTGATGTAAAGAGAAGATCCACCATTGGAAGCATATCCTTCTTCACCGCCTAATGTAGGCATAGATGTGATTTCCCATTTACCACTGTTTTCAGAAACCTGTTCGATGGTAGGAATAATCCAGTTACCATTCATAACACCTGCAACTTTATCGCCGACGATTGTCTGATCTGTGTAGTCTGACCAGTCGTTTGCAAGATATAATACATTGTTCTCAATCATTCTCTCGATGACATCGATAATCTGGACTAATGTCTCGTTGTCTACGATATTGGCTTTACCATCTTTGAACTGTGAAACGCCCTCTGCCTGAAGCATCATGTAAGGTAAATCGTTTCCGTCACCGTCCATGGAAAGTAAGTATTTTCCTGTTTTATCGTATACTTCTTTACCAATCTCGATGAATTTATCCCATGTGATTCCTGTCACATCATCAATGGTATATCCACATTCCTCTAAGATATCGGTTCTGTATGCAAAAATGACTGTTCCGTTATCTACCGGGAATCCATAATGAACTCCATCAATTGTAGAATAAGAAAGCTTCTCTGCTCCGAAGTCATCCCAGTTCACATCTGCATCATCTACGGATACCCATGCATCCGGATAATCTGCTACATATCTCTGAATGTAATGATCCTGGAAAAGAACGATATCAGGAAGTGTGCTGTAATCTCCTGCGGAACCTGCCAGTGTAACAGCATCCTCTATATCAGATGACTGAGACTGCTCTACAATGTCAAGTTTGAAATCAGGGTCAACGTTCTCCTGATAATCAGCTTCTGCTGCTTCCAAAGCAGGAATGTTAAAGTTTTTGTCCCATGCATAAACGGTTAATGTGTGTCCGTCCTCGGAACTGCCACCATTCTCTGTTGTTCCTGCATTACTGCTGCTGTCTCCGCCTGAACTGCTTCCCCCGCATCCGGCTAAAAGAGATGCTGCCATTGCTGATACCATCATCATTGCTAAAACTTTTCTTTTCATACGTAATTCCTCCCATTAGAATATTCATAATGACGGAAAGTTTTTGAGTAATACCTTTTCGTATTGTGCTATTTGTATACTTTTTGCTTTCCTTCCCCTTGTCATATGTATATTATAACCAATTGCATTTCTCTATTGTGCACGTATTCGTTTTAAAAACGCGCAAATTCAACCATTTTTGCACAAAAAAAGACAGTCAGCCGGTTTTTCTGCCGGCTTTCTGCCATTTTTTTCATCTTATCTTTGTGCATTTTAACTATCAAGGTTCATGAAACGTTCCCATGCTTCTGTGTCATTTTTCCCCTGCACCTTCAACAATATCGTCCTGTCTTCCGTATCAATGGAAAAAATATACACATCGCCCTGTTTCTCAATGTTGTAAATCTCACAGCCTTCCAGCTCCGCGAACGCTTCCTTATACTGCTCCGGTGTAAGCGCAACATCTTCTTCCTGACGCATCAGGTTGCCATCCGCATCATATATCTTACAGCCTTCTTTTACAAAGCTTTCCAGAACTGCATCCTGAATCTTAAGTTCTAACTGGTTTGTCCGCATCTCCCGGATATCGCGGTTGCAGCTGTTTTCCGGTAAAATCGTCACATGATCCAATGTTATGCAAAAGATACCGCTTACCGCCTGCACGCCCGCAATATAGGACTCTGCAAATCGGAAATGCTCTAATTCCCCTGTTGTCTGGTATTTCATAATTTTTCCCACTTTCCTCTTATCTTCTTCTCCATGTGCTTCTTGACAATAAAATCAGAATCGGGAAAATCTCAAGTCGTCCTGCGAGCATGTCAAACAACAGAATCATCTTGGAAAAATCACTGTAAATGGAATAGTTGCAAGCCGGTCCGACCGCATCCAATCCCGGTCCGATATTATTAAAGCAGGAGATGACTGCTGTGATATTCGTTGTGAGTGACTGACCTTCTATGGAAACCAGCAGAAAGCTGACCAGAATAATCATCACATATGCTGCCAGATAAGTATTGATATTATCCAGCACCTTCTCACTGACCATCTGTCCGTTGTTTCGGACAACTTCCACTTTCTGCGGATTCACAGCACGTCTTGTGTTCCTTCTTAAATTCTTTAACATCAAAAGTGCACGTCCGCATTTCAGTCCGCCTCCGGTACTGCCGGCGCAGGCTCCAAGTATCATCAGCATGACAATAATCGCCTTTGAAAAGGTGGGCCACATATCAAAGTCCACGGTTGCAAATCCTGTCGTGGTGATAATACTTGCCACCTGAAACGCCGCATTTCGGATTGTCTCACCCAGAGAGCCATACATACTTCTGATATTGCAGACAATCAGGACAATGCTTGCCACCACAACACCCACATACATTCGTAGTTCTTCGTCTTTTAACACTTCCTTAAACTGCTTCATCACAAGCAGGTAATAGCAGCTGAAATTCACACCAAACAAAAGCATGAACACCGTGCAGACATTCTGGATATATGGGCTGTAACTTGCCATACTGTCATTTTTGATTCCGAATCCACCGGTTCCTGCCGTTCCAAGTGCCGTACAGACAGCGTCAAACAACGGCATATCTCCCACCATAAGAAAAATAAAATTGATTATGGTGAGCAAAATATAAAGTACATAGAGAATCCGGGCTGTCGTTCTCATTCGCGGCACGAGCTTTCCAACGTTTGGTCCCGGGCTTTCCGCACGGAGCAGGTGCATCGTGAATCCGTTGCTCTGTCCATCCGCCGGTGCAACCGCAAGCAAAAATACCAGCACACCCATACCGCCCAGCCAATGACTGAAACTTCTCCAATACAACATTCCACGGCTCAATCCCTCTACATTATTCAAGATAGAGGCACCTGTTGTCGTAAAACCGGATACCATCTCAAAAAGAGCATCTACAAATCCGGGTATCTCACCTGAGATAAAAAACGGAAGACAGCCAAACAGACTCATCACCATCCAACTGCTGCCCACAGCGACAAGTCCTTCTCTTGCATAAAATTTCCGTTCTGCCCTTCTGCAGGAAAAATACAGCGCCATTGACACCACCGCAATGCAGAGCATCGCTGCGAGGAATCCGTAGATAGCCGGAAAATCTCCATCGTGAAGACTGATGAAAAGAGCCGGTATCATGAAGACGCCTTCCACCATCAGAATCTGCGATAAAATTTTCCCCATCATTTTATAATTCATTTTCTACAACCAAACCTTTCACACTATTCAAAAATATCTTCAAACTGACAGATTACCGCATCTCCACTTGCCACTACGATAACGGTATCCCCCACTTCGAGCATAGAATCTCCGTTTGGAAGTTCTGTCTGGTTCTTACGTGCAATGCTGACAATCAGCACATTTTTCTTCGTCTTTAATTCCTTAAGCGGAATGCCGCAGCGTGAAAAAGATTCATCCACCACAAACTCCAATGCCTCCGCCTGTCCGTCTGCAATCGCATGAACGGTCAGCGCTGCACCCGTCTTATTCTGCATCGCGCGCACATAACGTACAATGTCGTTACAGCACAATTCCTTCGGGCATACCACGCTTCCAAGCGAAAGACTGTCCTGAATACTGCTGTTTTCCATATGTCCCACTTTGGTAATAGTCTGATACACGCCACATTTCTGCGCATACAACGAGATAATCATGTTCATCTCATCCAAGCCCGTCAACGTCACAACCGCATCACTCGAATCAATTCCCTCACTCTCTAACAGGAACTCGTTGCTGGCATCTCCATGAATAATGCAGACGCTCGGCAGTGCATAAGACAATTCCACACATCTGTCCCTGTCCTGCTCAATCATCTGCACCGTGATACCGCTTTTCTCTAAAAGCTGCGCCAGATAAAAACTGATTCTGCCACCACCACACAGAATAACACGTTTTACCTTATGTGTGATAATGCCAAGATTTTTCAATAGTGTTGTCAAAACATTCGTCGGCGCCGTTACATAAATACGGTCGCCCTCCCGGAGCACATAATTACCATCCGGGATTGCCACAACACCATTTCTCCGGACACTGCAGACTAAAACTTTACACTTTACAATTCCTTCTAAATCGTTCAGGGCAACATTGCATATCTTGCTGTTCTCCTCGATTCGAAGTTCTACAATCTCGACTCTGCCTTTTGCAAACGTATCTCTCCTCAAAAAGCCCGGATATCTTAAGAGACGCTCAATCTCGTGCGCCGTCTGTCTCTCTGGATTCACCACCATCGACAATGCAAAAACATCCTGCATCGCATAAATCTGCTGGGAATATTCCGGATTCCGGATACGGGCAATGGTATGAATATTCTGATTCATTCCGTGAGCTGTCATACAACACAGCAGATTAATCTCATCCGCTCCCGTAACGGCAATCAGCAAATCTGCTTTTTTCACGCCCGCATCTGACAACACCTGCATGGACGCACAGTTTCCCTGCACTGCCATGACATCATACTGGTCTACACTGTTCTCTATCACACTCTGATTCGAATCAATCAGGGTCAGGTCATGACCCTCTCCCGCGAGTTTGCGCGTCAGGGATCGTCCTACTTTCCCGTCTCCCGCAATAATAATCTTCACAAAAACTGTCCTCCTAAATTACATTTAATCAAAACATCTATATCCTATTATAACCATCGTTTGCAGAAAGGCAATCAAAATTTTGCTTTTGCAACCGCAGTCCCTATAATAATTGCATAACCGATAAAGCTGTATACATCCGGCCATTCTCCTAATACGACCAGACTCAGCAGTGCTGCAAAAATAACCTGTGTATAATCAAAGACAGAAATCTCTTTTGCCGGTGCCTTTGTATATGCCGCCGTGATAGAAAACTGACCGCCTGCTGCCGCCAATCCTGCTAACAGCAGAAACAAAAGCTGCTGTCCCGTCATTGGCTTATACTGCAAAATCACGCCCGGCAGCACAACCAGACAGGAAAAAGTCGAGAAGAAAAATACAATCAGATTTCCCTTTACCCCATTTTGTCCGAGTTTCCGCACGAACGTGTACGCAAGTCCTGCAAAAAGACCGCCGCACAAACCAATCAATGCTGGAATGGACTCCATATGAAAAGACGGTTTCACCACAAACAACGCTCCCAAAAATGCAACGATTACCGCCAGCCATTCCTTCCGTTTTGGCTTCTCTTTTAACACAAAGATGGAAAAAATAATCGCAAAAAACGGCGATAACTTATTCAGCATCGAAGCATCTGCAATGTTTAACGTCCCAACCGCGTAAAAGTTACACAGAATCCCAATCGTTCCAGCTCCTGCCCGAACCAAAAGAAATCCGATATTCTTCGCAGCACTCGCCTGCTCCGTGCGAAACTGTATCTTTTCCCGCTCCTTCACAATCATGGCAAGCGCAATCCCTGCCGCCACAAGGTTCCGGAACAGACTTTTCTGCATCACCGGCAAATCCCCCGACAACCGCACAAACAGATTCATCAGCGCAAAGCAAAACGCCGCACACATAATATAAAGTATTCCAAGGTTTTTCTGTTTCATGTTTTAAATCCTTCCTGAAATTATTCTATATTGCCAAATACGCGTAAATTTGTTCTAACATAGAACCATTTTTACTATAAAGATGATGGTGTCAAAAGGCAGCTCACAATTAGTTGCTGGTAAATAACACAAAGGCGAGACTCATTTTGTGACTTTGAGGGAACATTGGAAAATCTTAGTATGCCTTCCTGTCCCAGTGATGTTCTGCCAAGGACGGCAGAACAAGGCTTCACGAGCCACGGATGGCTCGTTGAATGCCGGTCACGTCACTCTGAAATAGTTTTCATCGGGCATACTTAGACTTTTCTTATGTTCACTCATTGGAACAAAACAGCCTTGGCTTTGTGTCATTTACCAACAAGAAAACGGCAAGCTGCCTTTTGACACCCTAATCTATAAAAAACAAAAGAGCGAAGTCTTTCGCTCCGCCCTTCTGTTTTACCATATTTTATTGTTCACGTAAAGTACGCATGGAATTTAAAATTGCGATTACAGATACACCTACATCTGCAAATACGGCTTCCCACATGTTTGCGAGACCAAATGCACCGAGCATCAGCACAATTGCTTTCACTGCAAGTGCAAATACGATGTTCTGTTTTACGATTCGAAGTGTCTTACGGGCAATTCTTACAACCTTTGCAATCTTTCTAACATCGTCGTCCATCAGGACAACATCTGCCGCCTCAATTGCTGCATCGGAGCCCATGCTTCCCATTGCGATTCCGATATCTGCTCTTGTCAAAACAGGTGCGTCATTGATTCCGTCACCCGCAAATGCAACTTTTTCTTTTTCACCTGCCTGCTGTAACAGACGCTCTACCTGTGTTACTTTATCTGCCGGCAGCAATTCCGCATATACCTCATCGATGCCAAGGCTTCCTGCAACTGCTTCCGCTGCTGCTTTCCGGTCACCGGTTAACATAACACATTTCTTAACACCAACTTTTTTCATGTCAGCAAGTGCTTCTTTGACGCCCTCTTTGACGGTATCGGAAATCACTATCATACCGAGGAAAGCTCCGTCACATGCCACATAGATAACCGTTCCCGCCTGCACATTCGCTTTTATGCTGTCCGATACGCCCGCAGTGACATCGGATACCGCAATCGACTGCGCTTTCATGAGTTTTTCGTTTCCGAGATAAATCTCTTTTCCATCAATCACAGCATGAATTCCATGACCTGCGACTTCCTCATTCTTGTTGATGCGCTCCATGGAAATCTGTTTTCCATAAGCCTCACGCACGGAATTGGCAATCGGATGTGTGGAATATGCTTCTCCGTATGCCGCCAGTTCCAGCAATTCGCCTTTTCCAATTACTTCGGTACCGTCAGCCCTTTTCGCCGGAAGAACTTCCGAAACCTTAAACTCTCCTTTTGTCAGTGTTCCCGTCTTATCAAATACAATTGTAGTCATCTCTGCGACTGCTTCCAGATAGTTGCTTCCTTTTACTAAAACTCCGATTTTAGAAGAAGCACCGATTCCTCCGAAAAACCCAAGTGGAACGGAGATGACAAGTGCACATGGGCAGGAGATAACAAGGAAAATACATGCTCTTTCAATCCAGGTTCCCCAGTTTCCGCCTGTGATAAGCGGCGGTAAAATTGCGAGCACCACTGCACCGATTGTCACAACCGGTGTGTAATATTTTGCAAAACGTGTGATGAAATTCTCCACTTTTGCCTTCTTGCTGCTTGCGTTCTCAACCAGTTCCAGAATTTTTGCAACCGTGGAATCATCAAATTCTTTGGTGACTCTTACTTTTAACGTTCCGCTTCCGTTGACACAGCCACTGATGATTTCGTCTCCCTCTTTTGCCTTACGCGGTACAGACTCACCAGTCAGCGCCGCCGTATCAATCATGGATTCCCCTTCTACGACAACTCCGTCTAACGGGATTCTCTCTCCCGGTTTAATTACAATAATCGTTCCAATTTCAACATCGTCCGGATCGACCTGCTCTAAGACACCGTCCTGCTCCACATTGGCGTATTCCGGACAAATATCCATCATATCTGAGATAGACTGTCTGGACTTTCCAACTGCGTAGCCCTGGAAAAGCTCGCCGACCTGATAAAATAACATAACCGCTACTGCCTCAGAGTATTCTTTTACCCCAAATGCACCAAATGTAGCAATCATCATCAGGAAATTTTCATCGAATACCTGTCCGTGGCTGATGTTTCGAACCGCCTTCCAGACAATATCATAACCAATCACAAGATACGGCACCAGATAAATTGCAAACAATGCCACCGGATTCTGTACTTTCTCAAGCACTCCGGTATGTTCACAGATTAAGAGCACTGCAAACAACACAAACGTAACAAGGATTCGTCCCAGCATCTTTTTCTGCTTCTTCGTCATATCATTCCCAACCTTTCTATTTTGAACTTTCTATCTTTACATATGAGCATTCATTCATATGTTGTTTTAAAAAGGAACCTGGATAATTGCTTACCCAGGTCTATGTCCTAGCGCAGGATTTTACAATCCGGCTCAACCTTTGCGCATACTTTTACAACTTCATCCATAATTGCATCGAATTTGTCGTCTTCTGCATCGATGCTCATTTTCTGTGTCATAAAGCTGACGTTTGCATCATTGACTCCAGGAATCTTTTTAATAGCTTCCTCCATCTTTGCTGCACAGTTTGCACAATCAAGATCTTCCAATTTGAATTTCTTCTTCATAGCTTTGTCCTCCATTTTTTATTTTCAAGTTCCACCCGTGTCGGTGAAAACCGATTAACTGTTCCTACTCTTCGATGTGTTCTCTTCCCTGGTCAATGATTGTTCTCACATGTTCATCTGCCAGTGAATAAAACACGGATTTGCCTTCCCTTCTATTGTTCACCAGCTTTGCCTGCTTTAAAATCTTAAGCTGATGAGAGATTGCTGACTGCGTCATGTGCAGTGTCTCCGCCAAATCACAAACACACATCTCCGACTCAAACAGGACAAATAAGATTCGGATTCTTGTAGAATCTCCGAACACCTTGAAAAGTTCTGCTAAATCATATAATTCATCTTCATCCGGGATGTGCTCATTTACCTGATTGACAAGTTCTTTGTGGATGCAAACGTCATCGCAGCATTCAACATCATGAATCGCCATGGCTACACCTCCTATTTCTCTGTTCCCATATCTGAACGCTTTATCATTTTAACATATGATTATCTGTTCATATGTTTATTATATGATTCCTCATTTCGTTTGTCAATAGGCGGGACTGACAAAGTTTGTAAATCTTTCTAATAGGATTCGGGTGGAAAAAGGCAGCTTATCATTTCCTTGTTGACAAATTTACAAGCTGCCTTTTTCCACCCGAATTCTATTAAAACGACATAAATGAAAGAAGCCGCCACATACGTGACGGCTCTTTACGGGGGAGAGTTTATGAAAAATTTGTATCACTTGTTCGTGATGCTATTAATATATACCTTGTTTTTGACCATTGTTTGTACGTTTTGTGAAGATTATATGTTTTTTATCTTAAGAAAAAGTGATTGTGCATCTTCCACAAAGCAGTGTGCACCCTTTTCCTCTAAGAAATCCCGGTCACGGAAGCCCCATAAAACCGAGATACAAGGCAGTCCGGAGTTGACTGCCGTTGCGTAATCAACCTCAGAATCTCCGACATAGACAGACTCTGCTTTCTGTGCACCAAGTTCTTTTAACGCAATTTCTACCATGTCAGCCGCCGGCTTGCGTGCCACACCCGGACGCTCTCCGATGGCAACATCCGCCAGTCCCTTAAAATAAATTTCGCTTAATTCCTTGACTGCGGAATCTATTTTGTTCGACACGATGGCAGTGCGGTATCCCGCTTCTTTCAACTGCTTCATGACCTCTAACACACCGTCGTACGGCTTCGTCTTGTCGTTGCAGTGCAAGGCATAATATTCCTTAAAATCTGCAAAAATCTCGTCTGTCTCCGCATCGGATGTTCCAGCCGGAACGGCGCGCTCAATCAGAAGACGTACTCCATTTCCGACAAAACGGCGCACCTCGGCAATCGAACGCTCCGGCTTGCCATGTTTTCTGAGTGCCGCATTGGTCGCATCTGTCAAATCCTCTAACGTATTTAATAAAGTTCCATCCAGGTCAAAAATAACAGTATTACAATTTCCCATTTCAATCTCCATTTCTATTTCTCGTAATTTGAAAATACAAAGTCTTCGGCTTACTATTTCACGCTGACTTCTCCGGCTAAGACACGCTTGTAATCTTCGTAGTTGCGCGCCAGCAGTGCAGGTGTATCAAGTCCGTACGGGCATTTACTTTTACATTTGTTGCAGTGCAGGCAGTTCTCAATCTTTTTCATTTTTGCCTGTACTTCTTCTGTGAGCTGAAGTTCTGACGGAGAACGGCGCAATAATAATGACATTCTCGCACAGTTGTTAATCTCAATTCCTGCCGGACAAGGCATACAGTAACCGCACCCACGGCAAAAATCTCCGCTGAGTTCTTCTTTATCTTTTGCGATAATCGCTGCAATTTCCTCTGTCATAACCGGCGGATTGCTGATATATGAGATGAACTCGTCCAATTCGCTCTCACGCTGCACGCCCCAGATTGGAAGCACATTCTCATACTGCGCTTCAAACGCATAGGCAGCCTTCGAATTGGTAATCAGTCCACCTGACAATGCCTTCATGGCAATAAAGCCCATTCCCGCTTCACGGCATTTTTCAACCAATGCAATATCTTTATCGGTTGCAAGATAACAGAACGGGAACTGCAATGTCTCGTAGAGACCGGATGCAATCGCCTCTTCTGCAACCGCAAGACGATGGTTCGTAATTCCGATATGACGGATTTTTCCTTGCGCCTTTGCCTCAAGCATCGCCTCATAAAGACCTGTTCCGTCTCCCGGCTTCGGGCAGAACGACGGATTGTGGAACTGATAAATATCAATATAGTCCGTTCTCAGATTGTGAAGGGAAGTCTCAAGCTGCTTCCAGAATTCTTCTGCATTTGCGGCAGCCGTCTTGGTTGCAATGTAAACTTTTTCCCGCATTCCCTCGAATGCTTCTCCCAGTTTCTCCTCACTGTCCGTGTAAAATCTTGCCGTATCAAAAAAAGTAATTCCTGCATCATATGCCTTGCGCGCGAGTTTCACCGCATCCTCCGCGCTGATTCGCTGGATTGGGAGCGCCCCGAATCCGTTCTTATTCACTGTGATGCCTGTTTTTCCTAATGTCACCATTTCCATCTTTTTGTACCTTGCCTTTCCACATTTTTTATCCACATATCTTTATTATATGTCAGTGCTTTTCCACGTTTCAAGTCATTACTGTGTATTCAGGTACGGGAAAAACAGCTTGCTCGTTTTTTTCTTGCCAAACATATTGTTATATTGCAAAATCTCGTAGTTCGAAATCCACTCTGCCTCGTCGCCAGTCGCTTCGTCCACATGAATGAAACCGCCCTCGGAGATAGAGTAGTATCCCCTTGAGTTGATTGCCGGAACCACCTCCATCATGTCCGCAAGGAACTGATTATACGGTGGAAGGTCAATTCCTGCCCGCTCCAGCGCAAGCGTCGACAAATAGTTTATGCTTGTAATTGGAACTTCTTCCGCCTCGCTGTCATAATTCGTCCAGATAAAAAATGGAACCGTGTAGAGATCCTCCAATTCATCCTCCGTCAGCCCTGAGAGTCCTTTTCCATTCAGGTGCGGATAAAAACTGCTGCTCAGGCTCGGCTGGTGATCTCCAAAGAACACAATCTCAACCGGGTCATCCACGCTCTGGAAGTACGAAATCAGGTATTCCAATGCGCTGTCGCTCTCATGTAATAAGGATAAATACTGGTTCGCATCCGGATAATTCAAGCCCGTCAGACGAATCTGCTGGTCAAAGTTGCTGTAAGTATCTGTATAGCCGCCATGATTCTGCATGGAAATGCTCATGATAAACAAATCTTCATTTGCACCCTTGCTCTCATAACGCTCAATGATTTTTTCATAAAGCTCCTGATCCGTAATGTAGTCACGTAAGACCGCATCCTGGTCAAAGTCATTGATAAAATGCGTCTCGTCAAATCCCAGATTCGGGTAAACGGAATTACGGCTCCAGCCGGTCTCATAATACGGGTGCATCGCAACACAGGTGTAACCGATATTTTTCAGGTTCGATACGATAGAAGTCGGCTCGTCGCTGATATACTGCTGGTACACAACGGAACCGCTCGGCAGAAATGCCATGGAATTGCCCGTCATGAACTCCCACTCTGAGTTCGGTGTCTTCGCACCAAAGACAGAGGACAATGCGTAACCCTTGATGCAATTTTCCTGAAGTGAATTGTAAAATGGTGTCACTTCCTGATTCGTTGTAAAATCGCCGACCACACTGAGGTCTGCATACGACTCACTCATAACTACGATTATCGTAGGCTCTTTTTCCACATCATCGACATATTCACTTCCATCGCCCTGATACTCTTCCTCCAATGCTTCCACTGCTTCTTCCGAATATCCATCCGGTGCAGTCACAAAGGAATCCCGCACACTCAGCACGAAGTTTAAAATATAGCCGTTCCGGTAGCTTCCCTTCTGTTCCCAGGTCTCTGTCACGGTGTATTCCGTCTCACTTCCCACGTATACGCCGAGCAGAATGACGGCCATCACAAGAATCGGTATCTCTAACTTCCGTTTTCGGAACCGAACATGTAATTTCCGCACAAACGCCACATAAAGAATCGATGCCAGAATCACATAACCCGCGCGGTCATCCAGCACGAATTCATAATTTGACGCAACACTTAATCCCGTCTGAACCGATTTGATGTCACTGAAAATCAACTCATTTCCACGGAACATGTAGACAAAATAATTGACTCCGGCGAGCACAATCAGAAAAACGTGTGCGATGATACAGGAAAGACCGCTGTTATTTGTAAAAATCTGCACAAAAAAATACACGGCGAGGCAACAGATGATATTTAACAACATCTTCTCGTCTGTAATTTTCTGACGCAGTTCTGCATCGAGCAGAAGGTACTGAATCAGATGCGTCGTAAAAACACTGCTGATTCCAAACATCAGAATGGTCCAAAGCCACGGCAGCTTCTCACTCAGCCCTATCTCCAGATTCTTGATGCCAAAATAAAGTGCTCCAAACAAAAAGAGAACCGGCAATGCGTAGCCTGTCTCCAGAAAAAGAAGAAATGCAACCACCATAGCAATCGCAAATCCTCCCAGTGTCTCTTTTCGAAAACTCCATCTTATCCCCGTCTTTACAGCCTGTTCTGCTTCTGCTGCTTCTAATTTCTTCTTCATTTTTAAACCATGCCTTTTCTATCTTGTATTTCTTGTAATGATTCTGTAAAATTCGTGATTCAGTGCTACTATACAACAAAATTCCCGGCTAATCAACCGGGAATTCCTTAAGAAAAAATTATCTTTTTAATCCTTTACGTGCCTGTATTCTCCGCAGGATGACGATTGCCGCGCCAACCAGAAACGGGAATACAAATGTACCGAAACGATAGAGCAGTGATGCCGAACCCGCCAGCCCGGTGCCCACAATCGTTCCAAACAATGCTGTGAAGACGAACTCTGTTGAACCGATTCCCGCCGGACTTGGAATCACGGCTGCCAGCATTACCGACAGTGATGTGATAGCAAGAACCTGCGACACGGTAATATCGCTCTGCGAACAAAAGATGAAATACGGAATTCCATACCAGCACGCAAGCTTTATCAGATTCAGAACAATCGTCTCTATAATTAATAATTTATTTTTCAGTAAGTCACGCGATGCTTGTTCCATCATCGCACACTGCTCTGTCAACTGCATGTGCAGTGCCTGGAACTTTCCCTTCCGGTTCAGCAGACCAAGCAGCTTCAAAAGCAGATCATGGAACTTTTTCGATGTGCAGAAAAGAACCAGAATCGTTGTAATTACAGCAGTAATTCCAAATCCTGCCACGAGCATCCAGTCATATTCTCCAAAATGCTGCTGCATAAAACTCCAATTCAGCAAAAAGAAGATGCCGGAAAAAATCGCTATGCTGATTTTATGAAATGCATACTCCAACATATACATTCCAAATCCTTTTGAAGGTGCAATCCCGTTCTCATTGAGATAATAAATCGCTGCCACGCCTGCGCCGCTTCCCAACGTTGCCACACGGTAGAACGCACAATAGAATGTGTTCCCCACCGCCTTGTGGAACGGAAACGACGGCTCATACTGTCTCGCCAGAAGGAACGTAATGATACTCTCCACCACATCGTAGAGCAGCGCCGCCACGCAGATTCCAATAATCACCCCCGCTGACGTTTTCTTTAATTCCTCTAAGATAGGTCCGGCAGAATCCCGGAACGTATAAACGATTGCTCCTATAATTGCTATTACAAATACCCACTTTAAAATCTGCTTTTGTCTCTTACTGATAAAAATCGCCTCTTATTTCTTCTTGAAATTTGTGTATCCTTTTTGCTGATATGGATGCTCCTTCCAAAGTCTGTCGGCGGTCTCTTTCCACTCTTTTGCGTACAGTTCACATTTACCGCATAAGTGCTCAACCGATTCTGCTTCCTCTACATCGGTGGAATGTGCGCCGGTCTCGTGCACCATCTTCTGTAAAAGTTCCGGATTCTCAAGCATCGGGCATGGACGAAGCATGTTCTCATTAAATGGCTGTCCATCACGATATGCCATAAACAATGGCTGTTTCAGACATTCGAGCAGTGATTTCTCACGAATGTTTGCGCCGGAATAGTGGATAAATACGCAAGGCTCTACATCACCCTTCGGGTTGATATGGCAGTAGTTTCTTCCGCCTGCAATACAGCCGCCTACGAACTCACCATCATTCTGGAAGTCCATAACAAAGATTTCTTTTCCACCTTTTCTTCCACGTACCTCACGGATTCTGTGGTAAATATACTCACGCTGTTCTTTCGTCGGCATCAAATCCGGTGCTGCCTTCATTCCAACCGGCATCAGATGGAAATACCATGCAAAACGGCTTCCATGCTCAATCAGCAAATCAAAAAATTCATCGGATGTAACGGCATCCATGTTTTTACGAGTATAGCATACACTGTTTCCAAAAATCAATCCATTTTCATGAAGTAAATCCATAGCATGAATTACCTTTTCATAAACACCGCTTCCTCTACGGAAATCATTTGCATCCTCAAAGCCTTCCAGACTGATGGATAAAGAAAGGTTACCAACTCTCTTCATCTCGTCACAGAATGCCTGGTCTACCAGTGTTCCGTTGGTGTAACAGTGGAATGCACAATCGTTGTGTTTCTCACATAAACGGATAATATCTGCTTTACGAACCAGAGGTTCTCCACCTGTCATCATATAGAAAAAGATTCCGAGTTCTTTTCCCTGTGTCACGATGCTGTCTAACTCATCGAATGTCAGATTTAATTTATTACCGTATTCTGCTGCCCAGCATCCGGTACAGTGCAGGTTACATGCAGAAGTCGGGTCCATTAAAATTAACCACGGTATATTACAGTCATGAACCTCTCTCATTTTACGAATTTTCTTTGTTCCGTAAAACGCTGCCTGATAGCCAAGATTCAATGCTGTCATTTTTGCAACATGAGGATCTGTCTCGTCAAGTAACCGATTTACATAATGCATCCATTTGTTGTCCGGATCTGTAATCATGGCTCTCGCGCCTTCATAGGATTCTTTACTAAAGTTGTCGCCCATAAAGCTTTCTGCCAGATCAAGAATCTGAAGCAATCCTTTTTCTCTGTCCTTGCGCAGCTTTTTGAGTGCTGTGTCCACTGCAAGTCCAAATGCTTTTCTTTCTACTGTCTGTGTAAGATTTCCCATTTTCTTATCCTCCGTTAGTTCACTCAAGTATTCCTTTTCACACGTAGTATACTGATTTTTCAACTTTTTTTACATATGCAAACTATTTCCAATGTCGCCTTCTGATATACATTTTCCCTGATTTGTATATCTATTTCCATATGCAAAGGTTATGGCGACCACATGAAGTAGTTTTTAATACTATATTCTTTTGAGAATCATTATAGCACTGCGTCGCGCAAAAGCAATCTTTTTTCTTAAAAATTTCTTATCTTGTATCCATTCCCCCATATTTTGGTTATAATAAGGACAGGCATCCGGGATGCCACAGATTTTTTAAGTGGAAAGGAAGATGTATTATGCCTGGTTTCACGACACACTATCTATTCGGAGTGGACGCCTTTCATGAGATGAAATGCGCTCCTTTAAAAAGAAATCTTTATTATAACCGCGCCGCCTATGCACTTGGACTGCAAGGGCCGGATTTATTTTTTTATTATCTGCCGTCCTACGCTTTTTTATGGGGACACAATCTAGGTGCTCTCGCGCATGCACAGCGCACCGGAGAGTTCTACCAGAATCTTTTGGAAAGCCGCTACCTTTTTACGAGTCTTGCTGACCGCAGAATCGCCGAGGCTTACCTGATGGGATTTCTCGGACACTACACACTCGACACCATCTGCCATCCGTTTATCTATTCGAGAACGGATTACAAGGGTGAGACGAAAGGATATTTTGCAAGACATGCCTATCTAGAGACAGAAATTGATACCGACCTGCTTGCATTAAAACAACACCGTAAGCCGAGTGAATTTCACCAGAGCCACACCATTACACTGAGTTTCCAGCAGCGTATTGTTATCGCTCGCATGCTTCATTTTGCATATACAAGAACCTATCCGGAATTTAAGTCACGCTTTATCACCATGCTGCTCGGCATCTTTTCGCTGCGTCTCGGCGTCGGCATGCTACACGATAAAACGGGACAAAAAAAAGTGCTCGCCCGTCTTGCGGAAAAATATTTTCTTGGTTTTCCGCATTTCTCGCCGTTAATTGCGAGCGACAGGCTGCACTTTTGTTCTGATCCATTTAATATGGCACACGCACGCTGGTCTAATCCGTGGGACCCTTCCCAGACTTCCGAGGAGAGCTTTTTCGACCTCTACGAGAAGGCGGGTGTCCTCTACCAGAAAAGAGTCAGCATGCTTTACCGTTATCTGCGTACCCCTGAGAATTCCCATTTAGCAGACCTCCGTCTGCAGGAATTCCGCAAGGAATATGGAAATCTTTCTTTCTCGAGTGGACTAGATTCCAAAAAATTCACGAATCTGCCCCAGGATAATTTCCATTAAACGAGTTCTTGCCTCCACACTTGCCCAGGCAATGTGTGGGGTAATGATTAATTTTTCACTGTCTTTGATTCGTCTGAGTGGGTTGTCCTCACACATTGGCTCAACCCGCAGGACGTCTAAGCCGGCACCGGCAATCTCTCCCTGCTCTAAGGCATTCGCCAGATCTTCCTCGACCACAATCGGTCCTCTTCCAAGATTTAAAAGAATAGCAGATTTCTTCATCTTTGCAAATGCTGCTGCATTCATCAGATCTTTTGTATTCTCATCTAACGGCGCATGAACTGAAACAATGTCTGACTCTGTTAAAAGTGTGTCAAAGTCCACTCTCTCGTAGCCCGGCTGGTTATTTTTGCCGGAGGTAGAGTAGTAAATAACACGGCAGCCAAAGACTTTTGCAATCTCAGCGACACGGCGTCCAATTGCACCCATGCCGATAATTCCCCATGTCATACCGGACAAATCATGGAATACATGCGCAAAATGTGTAAACATGGTATCTGCCACATAATGCTCTTCTTTCACATAGTTATCATAGTAGGATAATTTTTCCCAGAGATAAAACAGAAGTGCAAATGTATGCTGCGCAACTGTCTCGGTGGAATATCCTGCCACATTGCGCCACTCAATGCCACGCTGCGCAAGATAATCCTTGTCGAGGTTGTTCGTTCCGGTCGCTGTCACACAGACCAGTTTCAGGTTCTTTGCCTCCCCGATGGAAGTCTCGTTAATCTCCACTTTGTTCAGCACGATTACATCTGCATCTTTTGTCCGCTCTCTCGCTTCCTCCGTGGTAGAATAATCGTATTTTACGACTTCTCCCAATGCGTCATAACCTGACAAATCAATGTCATCTCCAATTGATTTTGCATCCAAAAAAACGATTTTCATCTTGTGTACCTCCTATTGATTGATATATTTTTTCAACGCATCCATGTTGCGTTTTGTTATCCCGTATCCTGCCTGATAAAGTTTTTTCATCTTAGCAACGTCTTTTTCCGTCCTGCCGACACCGTAGGTCGTATCCGGTGCGATGATAAACACTTTCCCCTCTTTTTCCAGTTCCAGCAGCTCCTGCATACACTGGTTATAGCGGTCTGCGCGCGTCTCTAAGCCCTCCACAATCTTTGGATATTTTTTATACAGCTTCTCACTGATTCCGATTGCCTTCTCGCGTGTCTTGACGTACCCTCTCTCACGTGTCAGCACCACAATATTTTTGTCACAGCCCTTATCCATCGCATGCTGATATGGAATCGAGTCCGCAATTCCACCATCTAAATAATAATGTCTGCCGACCTTAACCGGCTGGAACAGAATCGGCAGAGAACAGCTTGCCACCAGAACATCCTCCATGTCACGCGACTTCGGAACGGGCAGATATTCTGCTTTTCCGGTATGAATGTTCGTGACTGCCGCCTCGATCTCTCCCGGAAATTCTGCCAGTGCCTCATAGTCGAATGGCAAAAGCCGCTCCGGCACTTCCTCAAACACAAATTCTATATTATAGTATGCTTTCTGTTTCCGGTTCAACAGATGCCGCATTCCCATATATCGTTTATCCGTCATGTATTTTTCCAATAATTCCAGATTACGTCCTTTTTGCTTCGACAAATAGGACATCCCGTATGCGATTCCCGCTGATACGCCGATGTAGTAATCCGGCATCAGATTTTCCTCTAAAAAAGCGTCCATTACCCCACAGGAAAATACCGTGCGGTTAGCGCCTCCCTCAAATGTCATGCCTAATTTCATATACTTCACCATGCCTTTCCGTCCTCATCATACACTTTTTACGTGCAAATTTCAAACCTCAATGTGACGTTATGTGAATGTTAGGTGAATGTTGTGTGAAGTTGGTTAATTTTTCCATACAGACTCCGATGTATCAGTTGTAAGCAACAGCACCACATCGTTTGAGGGCTGTTGCATGAAACAGATAACCCGGCATGGATGCCGCTACCTTCACAGAAACTAAGGCAGAGATTCATAACAGGACGTTACTTTTAAGAAAGGCGGGACATTTTATGTCAATCGACGCATTATCAAGTTATTTTAACTCACTCTCTAGTATCTTATCAACCGGGAATCAGACTTCCACAAGCTCTTCTTCCTCATCCTCCGAGAAAAACAGTACAGATTTTGACCGTTATATCTCAAGTCTTGGCTCAGAGGCTGCTCCTCTTCCATCCGAGAACTACAACGATATTTTAACGAAAATCTCAGCCGCTTCTTCTGCTTCAGAAGATTCGAGCGCTACAGAATACGGTTCTGTTTCACAGGCTCCTTCCGAAGCCGGTGGCAGCACTACAACCACTTCTGAGGATGGAACCACAACTACAACTGAAGTTGTCATGGTAGACGGAAAACCATATTTACAGACCACGGTAACCGATGCCGATGGAAACGTGACCGTAACGCAGGAACCGCTCGGTGACAAACCTCCAATGGACGACAGACCACCGATGCCGCCGATGGATGGCATGCCACCAATGCCTCCAATGGACGAGACATTCGCTGCTGAATCCGAGGAAGCTGCCGAAGAGACTGCTTCCACCATTACAACTACAGAAGCATAATATTTTCATGACGCAAAAAGGGCTGCCTCATTTGAGACAGCCCCTTTTTTATTCTTCTGTTTCTTCTTTAACTGGAACTACATACAGAGTTACACCACGGATTTCTTTTACCCGTGCAATTGTTCCGGCTTCTAATACCATTCCATCTTCATAAGCTCTAGCAGTCCATTCCTGTCCTTTTAAGACTGCAGTTCCCGTTCCCTTCGTATTGTCAATCGTCTCTGTAACGTTTACTTTCTGCTCTAATGCTTCCTCGTAATTCGTCCGTGTGAGATGCGGTTTCAAATATTTGAGCGCCCACGGTCTTGTAAAGAAAAGCAATAGCAGCGACACTGCCACAAATACAATGACCTGAACAATCTCATTTGCACCTAACGCAGATACAAGCAGTGCTGCAAGTGCACCTCCTGCGAACCAGATGGATGTCAGCCCAACCGTGATAATCTCCCCAACTGCAAAAACAATAATCAATATGATCCATATAATCTGTGCTATCATAAAGTCCCTCCCTCTGCCTATGTACCTCATTCTTTTCCTCTTTCATTATATGATACTTTAAAATCATACACAACAGAAAAGTTTTTCCTGGCACAAAACTGGTTATTCATCCCTCTAACCATGTCGTTCGTCAGCATTTTCACATTTTTTTCCTTTTTTGTGCTATTGTTTCATTTAGATTATGAGGAAAGGAACAAAATAGTATGTATGGAAATTTTGAAGTAAATCCAGTAAAGTTACTGGCAATTTCTTCTGCTTACGACGGCGTGACGCAGCAATGCTCCTCTGTTGTCGCAAGCCTTGATAATATAAAAAACAGTCTGCGCAGTGGATGTTTTGAAGATGTAAAGTCGGTACTCGATACACTTGCCTGCAATGTGCGGGAAGAATCTTCTAACGTAACCGGGTTAAAAGATACCCTGACTTCCATTGCAAACGCCTACCAGAATGCAGAATCTGTCATTACCGCCCAAACTGTTTCCCGTATTGAGGGACTTTCAGGCTCCGGGGAATCCGGTTCCGATGACAGTTCGGCCGGAACGTCCGATGATGATGCCGATTTCTCCTGGGATGATTTATGGAGTCTTCTTTCTTCCCCCGGCTCTATTACCGCAACCATGGTTCCTTATATTAAAATGGTGCTTTCAGGCTTGACGGGAGAGGAAATTAACGCTACTATTCTTGCAGACATTTTAAATTCAACACTCAATAAATATGCTTTCTTTGCTGACGTCGCCGAAAACGGCTGGAAGGAGGCTGTTAAGAACGGTATTGGTATCTCCGCCTATATGCCGGAGGGCACGGTGCCGGGAGAAACCTTTGGCTCCTATCTGGAAAACGCCTTAAAACAGGAACTCAGCGACTTCAATCCTGCCACCGCTGCCGAAAACGGCGCAAGAAATCTCTCTAGTGGGGCACAGGTTGCAAAAGCTGCTGCTAAGTGGGGCGGTGTCGCATTATCCGGTGTCACACAGGGTTATGAAAATTATCAGGAATATAAGAGTGGCGAAATTTCTGCCGGACGTGCCGTTGCAGAAGGCGTGATTGAAACCGGTGTCGATGTCGGTCTTGGAATCGGTGCTACCGCAGCCGTAGGTGCTGGTCTTGCTGCTGCAGGTGTTGTTGCAGCCCCTGCCCTTGTGGTCGGCGGAATCGCGACGGCAGCCGTTATTGGTGTGAATGCCATTGCCAAAAAGGCATCTGGCGGAAAGGACTTAGGCGAACTCGCATCGGATTTTATCTGCGATGGTGCCGAATCTATCGGTTCTTCCATTGCAAAATGGTTTAAATAAGAAGGGAAAATTAGAAAGGAATTATAACAATGACAAACGTAAAAGAATTATTACCAATTGGAAGTATTGTATTATTGAAAGATGCAAAGAAGAGACTGATGATTTCCGGCATCCGACAGACCGGAAAAGAACAGCCGGAAAAAGAATACGATTATATGGGGGTTCTCTACCCGGAAGGTCATATCGGTGATGAGTATAATTTTCTGTTCAACCAGGAAGATATTGAGCAGATTTTCTTCCGCGGCTTTCAGGATATTGAACGTCAGGATTTTCTGGAACGCTTAAGCGATTACTATGAAAAATCCGCAAATCAGGAGGCATAATGCAATGTTTTGGTGGTGCCTGTCCTACTTTTTACTTTATTTGGGCTTCAGCCTTCCCTTTATCTGTCCGGATTGGTTAAGAAAGGGGCTTCGCTATATTACATCTACCTGTAATATGCTTGGTTTTCTGATTGCGACCATCTTAACCTATTTCCTGGATCGTTCCATGTTGTTTATTTCGGGCGGCTTATTTTTAGCATACTTCATTCTTTTTATCTGGGTGCTGGCAACGATTCGTACCAAAACCCTCTCGGTCTACCATGTTCCGGCAGGCAGCTATGATGTCGTAACGGTAGACCCAAATACAACTACGAACGTTCAGCTTAACTTTTTCCTGCGATACCAGAATCAGGTGTTTGGACTTTCCACACCGGTTCCGGATGGGAAACCCGCATTGACGCTCTATGCGTACCCGCCGACCAATCCAAACTGGATTCCGGCAAGTGCATCCGTTGATACGCACCATACACCAAAATCATTTTCCTACTATTTACAGAAATGTTATTGGGTGCTTGTCTATCTCATGGGGCTTTCCATTCCGGTTTTGTATTTTCTCTCCCGTGATAGATACCTACAGGAGAATTGCCTCGGTTTCGTACTTGGAGTCTTAATTTTTTCATTTAGTTCTTATGTCACGAAAGATGGGAAGGGTGCTTTTCTGCGGTTTGTACATATCGGAAGCAACATTATTTTGATTGTAACCTGGGCTATTTATATTCTGAATTTTCTCCTAAGTTTATTTTAGGGAAACACTAAAGATTTTACAGATTATGTCGAGATAATAATTAGAATAAATTTGCCGGTATCCTTCCGGCAGGAATGGAGTCCACTATGGCAGCAGCAGCTGGAATCGCGGTAAGTCTGAATTCGACTTACTATATGCGAAAATTTTATAGAAATTGCACGGATGCAATGACTTCTTCAAAACGCTCGAACTTTTCAGAAAGCCGTTTATCCCAGGCAGATGCCAACGCATTGCGCCGGGCTGTCCGCGAGTTGAAGAATTTTGATTATGATGCAGATGCCTCCAACAATATGTTCAACAGTGTCACGGCATTTATCAGTACTTATAATAATACGCTGAATACGGCAGCAAGCTCTTCCAACGCAACGTTCAACCGCTATGCGAAGCAGTTAAAAAGCGCCGCAAAGGAATATGCTTCTGACTTAAAGGAACTGGGTATTACCGTCAACACAGACGGCTCTATGGATGTCAATACCAACCTTTTGAAAAAAGCAACCTCCAGCGAAATCGGAAAACTTTTTTCAAATGATGGCAAATTCAACCAGAGGATTCAGCATATCTCGAAGCGTTTAGAGACACGCTCCGCAGAAGCCTACAATTCGGAATTAATTGAAGCTTCCAACCTCGCTGCAGAGAAACGTGCCAATGCACAGGTGACCGGTCTTGGATTGAATCTCGATATTTCTTTATAATTACAACAAAGTGTACGTCTGCTACACACCTGCATGCCCGAGTGGCATGCGAAACATTAAATTCTTCTCCGCGAGGTACGCATCCCCGCGGAGCTTTTTTATTGTCTTTTTGCCTTTCTGGTACAGAGGAACAGAATTCCCACAACTAATATTATCGTTACGGCAAGGCCTCCCTCCAGGCCAAATGCACCACCGTTCCAGAGTGTTTTTCCCTCTACCGATACGGACTCTAACAGCTTGCAGTTATTCGTTGTCCCACTGACGTAAATACCGTACACATTTCCCTGCACAAGATTCCAGATGGAGTGGAATGCTGCCGGCGCCCAGATATTTCCACGTTTGATAAAATAGACGGATGCGAAAATACCATACAAGGTAAGATTGATGAACGCAAGCACAGAGATTCCGGTGTTGAGCAGATGCAGGCACGCAAATACAAGGGAGTTCGTAAGAATTGCCACAAGCATCGTACTTTTTCTTGCGACAGACACCATAAAGTAACCACGGCACAGCATCTCTTCCGCCATTCCCTGAATCAGAAATCCGGCTACAAACGCTAAGAAAATACCGATGGAAAAAGTCTCCGAGATTCCCTCGAACTTCACTGCCCCCGTCAGCATGCAGATGCCTACGGCTGCGGAAAATGCAACCAGACCTGCCAGCGCACCTCTTACATATTCCTTCCACGCATCTTTTTTGCAAAAACCAAGCGAAGACATTTTTCTGCGCTGGAATATCTTACAGGAAAACCACACTACTAAAATCAAACCAAGATTTGCAAACAGCCCCATCACGGAATACGCATTCGACGATGAAATCTGCGCCGAAATCTCTGCGATGGCATCCTGGTTGCCGGCTGCTGCCGCCTCCACAAAATCACTGTTTGTATACATCAGATACATTTCACCCGGCAGGATAAACACCAGTTCCGCCAGACTCGCCATAATAAAAATTCCCACAAACACTAATATTTCCAGTGCCAGCGGAAGCCCTTTCTGGTTCTGCGCAGCCTCCTTGATACACTCCGGTCTCTCAAAATAGTCTTTCATTTTATAAACCATACCTTTCTCTTGTTCTCTCAATCTTCGCACATCTGAATTGTAATATCATTTCCGGAAGCGGATACCTCTGCCATGCTTCCACAGATAACCGGCATCATCGGCGGAAGATGTCCCAGATCCGCATCCATTATAATCGGAACCTGATAGTGTGCCAGCAGATCGACAACCGCATGATACTGGTCGAGTCCGAGCATATCCTCCTGAAAATGCATTGGACGGCCGATGATGAATCCTTTGGTATAGCGAAACCATCCTGCATGCTCCATCTGCCAGATAGCACGGCGGATTGCCATGACATTGAGGTCGCACGCTTCCAAAAACCAGATGATTCCATCCTCTTTGTAGCGCTCCGCAAAATCCTCCACCGCATCATATTTCGTTCCCAGAAGCGTTACCAAACAGTCCATGCAGCCACCGAGCAGACGTCCCTGCATCTTCACTTCCTGTATCTTCTCCGCGCCCAGAAACGTATGTAAAATCTTTGGCTCTGTCACGTGATAGGGCGCAAGCGGATGTTCCTCATCCTTTAACGACTCCTTTTCCCAGTAATCATAGCCTTTGATTTCTTTTTTCTTTCCACGAAGCAGCTCATAGGCATCACGGATTGCCGGATGCCACGGCTCCATGCCAAATGCTGCTGCACACGGTCCGTAGATAGATGCTGTGTCCGCAAGCGTAGCCAGCAGAAACGTGAAGTTCGTGTTGTCCGAAAATCCCATATACCACTTCGGTTCTGCCGCTTTTATTTTTTCAAAATCGACTTCGTCTAAAATTTCACACATCAGTTCTCCGCCGCCGCATGAAATCAGAACATCACTTTCCGTTCCGCAATATGCCTGCGTCAGTTCCTCCCCACACTTTTTCGGCGTGTTGCTGATGCCGATTCCACTGCCCTCGTAGCAATTCGGTCCGAGCCACAGCTCATGTCCCGCTGCACGGAATTTCCACTGTGCCTCCTCGAATCCACTGCGATATGGCTCTATATTACAACCGAAAGACGGCGCCACAAAACCGATGGTTCCTCTTTCCCCCAGATACTTTGGATATCTCATTCTTTCAACCCTTTCTTTTTCGTGTTTCCTCTATTATATCGGGTTCTGTGCCCGTTTGCAATGTTCGCTTATTCACATAACCATCAAATACTTTTTTCTTTTTCCACAAAAAAAGGTCATGGTGTGAACAGATTGTCCGTTTATTCTGTTTCTATCAGTAAAACGTGTCCGCGTCCCGGCACAAACCTGTTATATTCCAGAAAAAGGGGACGCAGAAAAGAGGTTTCTTATGGATATTGATGTTTTAAAAAAATGTGGAAACACCGTTGTTTACCAGAATGGACAGGCAGTCTGCCGGGAAGGCGAGCTTGGCTCCTCCATGTTCATCCTGCTGCAGGGCAGCGTTGAAATTATGATAAATTCTTTTTCCGACAATGCACTCTCCCTCGGCTGTATGCCGGAAGGAAGCTTTTTCGGGGAAATGTCACTCTTAGAAGACAAACCGCGCTCCGCAACCATCATCGCCAATTCCGACAATGCCGTTGTGTTAGAGATTGATTTAGAGAGCTTCCCTTTACTGCTTTTAAATGCACCTTCCATTACATTCCGTCTGTTGATTACCTTAAACAACCGTCTGAATGCCATGCTTGACCGCATTGAAAAAATCGACAAGAAATTCGTCTACAAATATAAACGTAATCCATTTTACATGACGATTCAGAAACTTGAGGTGCGCAGTTTCTATGCAATTTCAAGAAAAGACCCGGATTACGTCTGGGAGCTTTTAAAATATTTAAGTTCCTCACTTGAAAAATTAAACCGCGAATACATCTATCAGTTACAAAAGGACGCTTAAAAGGAATCTGACATGCAGCATTTACCATACAGGAAGAAATTTACCATTTTCATTGCTCTGGCACTCGGACTTCTAGCAGGAATTCTCTCCTTTTTCCATGCTTTTTCCGAGGCAGACCAGTTTTTTACTACAACTTTATATAGTCACTCGCCCATTGAGAGCGACTCGAAGCAGATTACCGTCATAGACATTGATGAGGAAAGTGTCGAAACCTATGGCGACTCCGATTCCTGGTCGGGTGAGCTTTTGGCGGAAGCGATTTCCCTGCTTTCCTCGGAGGGTGCGGATGTTATCGGACTCGACACTGCTTTGTGGCACACCGGCGAGAATAACGACGGACAGGATGCTTTTGAGGAAGCCTGCGATGCTGCCGGAAATGTTGTGTCTATCTCTTCTTTTTCAAAGACTTCCGACACACCGGAACCCGCAGAAGGCTCTAACAATGCGCAGAATACGGAGCCGGAAAACCAGGCTGACAAAAATTCGGGTGCCCTCCGGAACGAGAGCAGTACCGATGTCACCATCATCTCCTTTGCCGACCTGCTCGCCGGAAAGTATGATTCATCCGACTTGTCCGGATGCGTTGTTTTCATCGGCGCATACGATTCTTTTTACGGCAACTGGGTTGATATGATGTTCCACCATGACACGGTGCAGAATCTCGGTACCGCCGCACAGGCGCTCCTGTGTGCTTTGCTTGCAGCTTCTTTTTACCTGCTTGCCTCAAAGAAAAAATTTGCCAAATCGCTCTTCCTGTGTATCGCACTGCTCATCTGTACTTACTCCGGTGCCTTTTTGCTCCACCAGGCAAATATCTGCTTCTACCTGCTGATTCCGACCTGCTCCTTCCTGCTCGGATTCGTCCTTTCACTCGTGGAACGTGTCATCACAAGCGTACATGATAAAAAGAAAATGGAGCAGACTTTAAAACTCTACGTGGATTCACAGGTCGTCGATGAGATTTCCGAGAAAACACCGCGGGAACTCGCCTTAGTCAGCGAGCGCAGGGATATTGCCGTGCTCTTTGTCGACATCCGTGGCTTTACCTCCATGTCGGAATCCCTGGAGCCGGAACAGGTTGTGGAGATTTTAAATGAGTATCTGAGTCTCGTTGCCCGTTCCATCCAAAAATACGATGGAACTTTAGATAAATTTATCGGCGATGCCGCGATGGCGGTCTTTAATGCCCCAAAGGACTTAGATGATTACCTCTTCCGCGCGGTCTGTGCAGCGGATGAAATTGTCCGCTGTTCCTCCCACATCCGCGAAAAATACCAGAAACGCTATGGGAAAACCGTAAGTTTTGGCATCGGCATTAACTGCGGTGAAGCGATTGTCGGCAATGTCGGAAGCGAAAGCCGCATGGACTACACTGCAATCGGTGACACGGTAAACGTGGCGGCACGCTTAGAGGCAAATGCTGCTGCCGGTCAGATTTTAATCAGTGAAACCGCTGCAAAAAGACTTGACGGACGCATTGAAGCTTCCTGCATTGGTCCGCTGAAATTGAAGGGAAAAGCGAAAGAAGTGACCGTCTATCAGGTAGATAAGATTTTACAAGCATTTTAATAGAAAGGTATTATGAGTATGAAAAAATTATATTGCATTCCGCGACCGGAACAAATAGACCAGTACATCTCTTTTTCAAAGCACTATGATGCAGGATTTGAATACAATGATTTCTTCCTGCCGCATGTCTTAGATAATGCAAAAAAAGTGCAGTCTCTTCTGGATTTTTACTGTGCACTCCCGCGTGACCGAAGTGGGGACACCCTGCACGGCGTCTTCCTCGACATCTGCGTCAACAGTGACGACCCGCTCATCGTGCGCGTCTCGGATTACCGGATTCACCAGAGCATGAATATTGCCCGCGCACTGGGTGTAAAAGCGGTCATTTTTCACACAAACCATATTCCGAACTTTCGTCTGGAAAGTTACCGGAAAAGCTGGCTGGAGCGCAACTGCTCCTACTGGCGCCATTTACTCGCCGAATACCCGGATTTAGAAATCTATCTGGAAAATATGTTTGACGAGGAGCCGGAGTTATTACAGCTTCTCGCAGAAGAATTGAAAGATGAGCCACGTTTCGGTGTCTGCCTGGATTTTGCACACGCTTTCCTCTCCCATACTCCATTGGAAGAATGGGGCACTTCCCTAAAAACGTATGTGACACATCTGCACTTAAACGATAACCTGAAAGATATGGATACACATCATCCCATCGGAACCGGTGCGCTCCCATGGGATGTGTATCGCGACTTCATTGCAGAAATTCCGGTTGAAAAAAGACCTTCTGTCCTGATTGAAGTCCGTGGTTATGATGACCTCGCTGCCTCCGTCGGCTATCTGGAACAGGAACACCTTTATCCTTTTTCCTAGACCTGATTTCCGACAATCTTATAATAGGTCTTCGACGTCATTTTAAAGACGGCATAATAGATGATACCGAAAATAAGAATCGTTCCAATGATACATGTGATAAATAAATTTGCATTTGTAAGCGAGAACAGTGCAAGCAGTCTGCTGAGCATCGGAAACGCTGCAAACAAATGAATTGCTGCTGTCACAAGCGGAAGCAGAAAGACTATCCGTACCTGGGAACGAATCGTTGCCTTCACCTCATCATTGCTCATGCCGACTTTTTCCATAATCTCAAAACGTTTTTTATCGTCGTATCCCTCCGAAATCTGTTTGTAGAAAATGATTAACACCGTTACCATCAAAAACATGGTTCCGAGGAAAAGCCCCAGGAAAAATAATCCGCCATACAGTGCATAGAAAGCTTTAAACGCTCTGTCCCTGGATTCTATCGATGACCACATGCTATCCGACTGTTCTGACATATACTGCTGCACAGCCTGCTGCACCTCATCCGCACAGGCAATCTTTTCTTCCGGCGTTCCATCCATATTAACCGCTGCCGTATACACGAAAATAGCGCCGTTTATGCCGTAGGCCTCCATCTGCTGCTGGTAAATCTTATCCATGGTCGCCTCATCGTTTACCAGCATATAATAATATCCGCCGACCATATCCTGATATACACTATCCTCTTCCTGTTCAAATATTTCGGTCTGTACCACCCGGAATGTCTCATTGTCAAACGTAATTGTATCTTTGTCATAGGCAGTATCGCCAAACAGCGACACTTCCCCGGTTGGAATTTCTTTTACCTCTTTTTCTGTAATCTGCGGATAGCACTTCAGGAAATCCTCCCTCGTCATCACGACAAACATATGGCAGTTATCCATATTGCTCATATTATCCTCGTAATGCAGGGAGAAAATATCCCCCTCTTTTGCCGTTGTAAAAGAAAAATCGGCGTACTCCATTGCACTTGTGACGGTTCTGCCACATTTTTTCACTTCACTTTTTACATTTTCAAGCAGATCTCTCATCTGTTCATCTGCTCCGCCCACCGAGACTTTGACTGCTAAATCTGTCGGATATCTGTTGTTCAGCTCATCCTCCACACCGTAGTAAAGGCTGATGGTCGCAGAAACCATAACTAATACCATAGTTGAGAGAATACAGATGTTGGCAAGACCGACTGCATTCTGCTTCATACGGTAAATCATGCCGGACACCGCTGTAAAATGTCTGCTTTTATAGTAAAAGTTCTTATTTTTCCGAAGTATTTTTAACAGTGCAATACTGCCCGCGGTAAACAGACAATACGTTCCGATAATAACTAAGACAACCGCTACAAAAAAGAGCAGAACCACTTCAAGCGGATTCTTGACAAAAATCGAGATTCCATATCCAACGGCTATGCAGATTACACCAAGCACCGCCATAATTCCCTTTGTCTTTGGTTCGCGTTCTCCCACATTGCTGCCCGATAACAGTTCAAGCGGATTGGCAAGGCGAATCTGCAAGAGATTATAGCAAAACGTTGCGATAAAAATAGCGGCAAAAAGAATGAACGCATATTTCACTCCCGGCAGGGATACCGCAAAAACAATGCTTTCCGATAAGCCGGTCAGGCGGTATAAAAACATCGTCATCAATTTTGAAAAGACAATTCCGAACACTAATCCGCCTACTACGGACACTGCAAAAACAAACAGATTTTCCATGAACAATACTTTTGAAATATGTCTTTTTTCCATTCCTAAGATATTGTAGATTCCAATTTCACGCTTTCTTCTCTTTATGATGAAGCTGTTCGTATAAAACAAAAATACCGCAGAAAAAATTCCAATCACATAGACGCCCATAGTCAGAACCATCTTCAAATCTCTTCCACCACGCATGGTATCTAACCCTTCGTTATTGCAGAGCGCAACTATCATGTAAAACATTGCCACGTTTAAAATTCCCGTCAGAAGGTACGGCAAATAGAACTGCCGGTTATTTCGTATATTTGTTCCGGCTAACTTTGCGTATAAATTACTCATTTTTCTCACCGCCTGTCGTTAAAATGGTAAGCGTATCGGAAATTTTAGCGTAAAGTTCCTCGTTATTCAAATTTCCGCGATATAACTGGTGAAATACCTCGCCGTCCTTGATGAAAAGAATCCGGTTTGCACAGCTTGCCGCCTTCGTACTGTGTGTTACCATCAGAATCGTCTGTCCCTCTTCGTTAATCTTTTCAAATAACTGAAGCAGGCTGTCCGTTGCTTTCGAATCGAGTGCCCCGGTCGGCTCATCCGCTAAAACCAGCTCCGGCTCTGTAATCAGTGCACGCGCAACTGCTGCCCTCTGCTTCTGTCCACCCGAAACCTCATACGGATATTTTTCCAAAATCTGTGTAATTCCTAGCTTCTGCGCAATCGGTGCTAACCGCTGCTCCATCTCCTTCGGCTTCTTTCCTGAAAGTACGAGCGGTAAAAAGATATTATCCTTCAATGAAAAATTGTCAAGCAGGTTAAAATCCTGAAAAACGAATCCCAGATTCTCGCGGCGGAACGAGGAAATCTCTTTCTCCTTCAACGTCACAATGCTTCTCCCGTTCAACAGCACATCTCCGCCTGTCGGCTTATCCAGCGCCGCCAATATGTTTAACAGCGTAGTTTTACCAGAACCGGACTCGCCCATGATTGCGACATACTCACCCTTCTCCACTGAAAAATTAATGTCACTCAATGCCTGCACATGATTTCCACCAAATCTCGTCGTATATATTTTCTTTAAATTGTTCACCTCTAAAATTGCCATTCTTGCATTCTCCTCTCTTCTACTACATATGTGCATGTATTCGACAGATGCTTCTAAAATTTTTTGAAGTATATATAAATTATGAAAAATTAACATCATTGTAAGAAGACACTTGGAGCACGCCGGCACTTAGCGGTCGTACTCTGACCGCTTAGTACCGCTGCGCGCCACAGTAGCGAAAGCGTGTCTTCGGCAATGATATGAATTCTTTACAATCGCTTCACATCTTAAAAAATTCTATCATCATCTGACCTGCATTGAGTGTATCAAAAAAGGAAAATGGAAGCCATTCATTCAACTTACATTTTCCCTTTCTATCTTACATTGTTGTAAGATTCGCAGAAAACCCGATTTTTACCTTCGTTCCTTTTCCGACTTCGGATGTAATTGTGATTGTGTGCGACAATTTTTTTAGTATCTCGTAACACAGATATAATCCAATCCCGGTCGAGCTCTTGTCGGAGTGCCCATTATAACCGGTGTAGCCCTTTTCAAACACACGCGGCAAATCCTCTGCCCGGATTCCGATTCCGGTATCCTCAATCACAAGAAAGATTTCTCTTTCAAGTAATGCGGGACGCCGCACTCCTTCGGCACCTTCCGGCTGTTTCGACATTTTTGCTCCTTCGGCATCCTCCGGCTGTCCTGAAATTTTCACTCCGCTGGCATCCTCGACATAAATAGAAATGCTTCCCTTCGTCGTATACTTCACCGCATTTGATAAAATCTGCTCCACCACAAATTCCAGCCACTTTTCATCGGAGAGCACCGTCACTGCCACGCCGTCGTAGTGCAGGCTGATTTTTTTACGGATGAAGATTTTGGCATACTTGCGGATTGCTTCCCGCACGATTGCATCCAAATTCTGCTTCTGCAACACAAAATCCGTACTTTTCGCATCCAGGCGCAGATACTGCAATGCCATTTCCACATACTGCTCAATCCGGAACAATTCCTCTTCTAACATGCGTTCGTCCGTTTCCACATGCTCTCTCCTGCTCTGCAACAGCAGATGCATCGCCGCAATCGGCGTCTTAATCTGGTGCACCCACATCGAGTAATACTCCGTCATGTTACGGAATCTCGCTTCGATTTCATTATTCTCCAATGTCTTCTGCTCATAAAGCTGTGTCAGGAGTGCTCCGTACTCCTCTTCAAGCAGCCAGTTTTTCTCCGGCAGTTCCTGCATCCCAAATTGTATGGATTGTGCAAACTGTTTCAACTGTTTCTTCTTTTTTAAATATTTCCAAAAATCATACCCATAAATCAGCAGAGTCAGAAATCCCATGACAAGGATTCCGTAGCCAATCTCCGCTGCTTCCACCTGATTCACGAAAAGAATAAACCCCATTGCAATCATGAATGCCAGTGGAATCAGAATCCATTTATAGGTATGTTTGATGTAAGAAATCAGACTTTTCATGCGATGCGGTACCCCAAACCTTTCTTCGTCAGAATAAAACCGGATAATCCGACCGATTCTAATTTTTTGCGAAGCCGGTTCACATTGACAGAAAGCGTATTCTCATCCACGTAGGAATCATCCTCCCAAAGCCTTGTCATCAGCTCGTCACGGCTGACTACCTTCTCCTTGTTCTCCATCAGCGTCTGCAAAATACGCAGTTCGTTTTTCGTCAGCTCCAGTCTTTTTTCCTGATAAAAAAGAACTGCCTCCGTCAGATTCAGCATCGCACCTTTATGTTCTAAAACACTGCTGTTTCCCGCAAAATCATAGCTGCGCCGCAGCATCGCCTGTATTTTTACCGTGAGGACATCCAGGTCAAACGGCTTTGCAATGAAATCATCGCCGCCCATATTCATCGCCATCACAATGTTCATATTGTCAGATGCCGAAGAAAGAAAAATCACCGGCACCTTCGAAATCTTGCGAATCTCGCTGCACCAGTGATAACCGTTAAAAAATGGTAACTTAATATCCATCAGAACCAACTGGGGCGAAAAAGTGGCAAATTCCTGCATGACTTCCGAAAAATTCTCCACACACGCCACTTCGTAATCCCAGCTCTCCAAATGATTTTTTACCGTTTTTGCAATTGTTTCATCATCTTCCACAATAAATATGCGATACACTTTCTGCCTCTCCCATCGTCTCTTCTATCATTCCATTATACGAAACCTTTTGGAAAAAGCAAGTCTTCTACCACAATTCTGCCAGCTCGTAAATCAGCTTCTCCGTCTTCTCCCAGCCAAGACATGGATCTGTGATGGATTTTCCGTAACAATGGTCACTGATTTTCTGTGCACCGTCTTCAATGTAACTCTCAATCATAAGACCTTTTACCAATTTATGAATATCGTTTGATACATGACAGCTGTGCATGACATCTTTACAGATACGAATCTGTTCTAAATACTGTTTTCCAGAATTTGAATGGTTTGCATCGATGATTACAGCAGGATTCTCCAAATCGCTCTCCTGGTAAAGTTCGTAAAGATTCTGCAAATCTTCATAGTGATAATTTGGAATATTTCTTCCAAACTTGTCTACATAACCGCGTAAAATCGCATGCGTCAGTGGATTGCCAGCGGTCTTTACCTCCCAGCCACGGTATAAAAATGTATGACCGTTCTGCGCCGCAATAATCGAATTCATCATAACGGATATATCACCGCCCGTTGGATTCTTCATTCCGGTCGGAATACCGGTTCCGCTTGCCGTCAGTCTGTGCTGCTGGTTCTCCACCGAACGTGCACCAACTGCCACATAAGATAAAATATCGGATAAATATCTGTGATTCTCCGGATACAGCATCTCGTCCGCACAGGTAAAACCGGTCTCCTCTACCGCACGTTTGTGCATCTGGCGAATTGCAATGATTCCCTTTAACATATCCGATTCTTTTTCCGGATCCGGCTGGTGCAGCATTCCCTTGTAACCGACACCGATTGTTCTCGGCTTATTGGTATAGATTCTAGGCACCATCAGAATCTTGTCTTCTACTTTGTCCTGTACCTTTCTCAATCGTGAAATGTAATCTATTACTGCATCCTCATTGTCTGCAGAACATGGTCCGATAATCAGTAAAAGTTTATCCGACTTCCCTTCAAAAATATCTTTTATCTCCGCATCACGCTTCTCTTTTACCTGTTCTAATGTCTCACTTACCGGAAACTGCTCCTTCAATTCCTGAGGTGTCGGAAGTTTCCGTAAAAATTCCATCTGCATATTCGAAATCCCCTTTATTCTTGTCTCTCACGCCTTGCTTTATTGCTTTGACGCTTTGGCGTGTTGATGTATCTGCCTTTTAAGATGATATACCATTCTATCACTTTCGTCAAGCAAAAAAAGAATTGGCATTAAATCCAATTCTTTTCTGTACTGTTCTTATCTCTGTCCCACAACTCGTATTCGCTGAACTTCTCTATAATCGCTTTCCTTCCGCTCTTACGGATCGGTACATATTTCTGATTCAATGTAATAAAATCTGTTCCACTGCATCCTACAACGTGCTTCATGTTCACAAGATAACTCTGGTGGCAACGCAGGAAGCAGTCATCGTCCAGCTTCGCCTCAAAATCATCAAGCTTTCCGTACACTTTGATAACACCCTTGTTCAATGTGTGGAAATTCACAACTTTATTCTCGGATTCTACATAAATAATATCTTTGTAAAAGATATGGTAGGTACGCCATTTGGATTTTACACTGATATATTTCTGACTGAGTTCCGGATATTTCTGTAAATAATAATCAATCATGGCTCCAATTCGGAATGGATCATACGGCTTCAGCAGATACCCCATCGCATGTACTTCATGTGCCGCAATCGCAAAATCGGAACTTGACGTATTGTATACAATCTCCGTCTTCGCATTCAATTCCCGAATCTTCTTTCCTGTCTCAATTCCATCTATCTCACCCATCACGATATCGAGAAAGACTAAATGAAACTTTTTCTCATGAAACGCTTCTAACAATTCTGTTCCACCAGAGAACTCATCAATCGACGCCTGACAGCCTTTTGCCTCCAAAAGATGTCTAACAATTTCGACCAGAATCGTACGGTCAACCTTGTTGTCTTCACATATTGCAATATTAATCATGTCTTTCCCCTTCTTTGCCCTTCTTTTGTATAAATTTTACAATATTTTTATGCCAATTTCAACACTATTTTCCCTCAATTTTCAACATTTTTCCTATTTGACTGCTTATAAGCGGAAAAATATGTTATTTTTCAGAAAATTATTCAATAAAATATACATGATGACTTCCCAGAACGCGAAAAAGAATCCTGCTTGCAGGGTTCTCCGCCTGCGGCGGGTCGCTTTTGCGACATGATTCAACTCCGCCGCAGTGCGATTCCCGCGGAGCTTTTTGTGTAATAGGAACGAAGTTTCCAATTACACAAAAAAGGCGGAAACCATTCCGGTCTCCGCCTGCTTTTTACGAATATTATTCCAGCTTCTCATAACGAGCCCATATCTTGTCCTCGCCGCACACATGCTTCGTGCCATCAGAATCCGCAATGATATAATCGCCCTCCTCAATAAACACACGTCCTCTCTTATGTACGATGTATGGACACACGATTTTACCATCCTCAAGTTTTATTTTCACCAGAGAATCGGTTACAATCCAGCCTTTTGTCACTACATCCGACATTGGTTCAACGCCATCTTCCAACCCCTTGCCAACCTCATATTTCACGATTTCAGCCTCTAAAGCAACTCTTCTACACTTCATTTGTAACCTCCACTTCCGCGCCTTACTCCGTCCACTTCCGTTGTCCTTCAAATGATGCTTCCACATCGCGCATGATATGCCTTTTATGGCTTCATTATACCATAATCCCTATACTTTTTCGGGATTTATTCGAAATACTTCGTTCAAATTCGCCTTACTTTCTCACTCATCCCTGCCGGAAAAATGTCCTCGAAGATTTTATGATACTCTTCATAGCCAATCTGGCACCGGAATGTCATCAGCTCCATGGTCACGCCAAATAAATCGACTAGGAAATTCATCTCTCCCATTCCGTTTTTCACATAGAAATGCTTTCTGCGCAAACGATTGTCCAAATCGTCGCATTCCTCTTTTGTGCTCTCGATTTCAAGGAAAAACCGTCTCTCACCATAACGCTCCTGAAGAAGCTGCAAAGCTTTAGAACCGGTTCCCTTTCCGCGCTCTTCCTTCTCTATTGCAAAATAATCCAGCAGTGCTAAATCCTGATACAAAATCACAATCGCAAGTCCGAGAAATTTTCCCGCCTCATCCTCAATGCGCAAAATCTCAAAAATTTCTTCTTCCCTTTTTTGCAGAATAAAGGCAAACGGCTTTTTCTCCTCCGGCGGAAATGCCTCCTCATACAGCTTTCTCAATGGTTCTAACTGCTCACTGCTTCTCGCTTCTGTCAATTTCATTTTTATACTCACCCTATCACTTTTTTCGATAAGTATAACATAGATTCTCGGGGGTGTCTAATTTACAACAGCATCAGCAGTGTTCCTGCCACGATTAACACAAGCCCAAACAAAGCCTTTTTGCTGAGTTTTTCCTGAAACACAAGATAGGAAAAAAGAATGGACACCAGGATACTTAACTTATCAATCGGTACAACTACACTTGCCAGACCATCCTGTAAGGCTTTGTAATAACAGAGCCATGACGCTCCTGTCGCAACACCGGACAGACAGATGAATCCAAGTTCCTTTTTCTCAATCTGTCGAATCGTATTTTGTTTTCCGGTCACGAACACAACAATCCATGCCATAATCAATACCACAACGGTTCGGATTGCCGTTCCAAGGTTCGAATTAACACCCTCCATTCCGACTTTTCCGAGAATCGACGTCAGACTCGCAAACACTGCTGACAACACCGCATAAATCATCCACATTTTGCTTTCCTTCTGCGGTGCATCCGGATTCTCTTTTTTCGTAATCATCATAAAAGTACCTGCGCCTATCAGCACAACACATACCAGCTTCCATACACTTATTTCCTCATGTAAAAAAAGGAATGCCAGCAATATCGTCAATATCGTGCTGGATTTGTCAATCGGCACTACCTTGTTGACATTTCCCATCTGCAATGCCCTGAAATAGCAAAGCCATGACGCTCCCGTTGCAAGTCCCGACAGAATTAAAAATATCCAAGTCTTTGCAGATACTGCACCAATTTCGCCTTGCGCTCCCACTATAAACACCATCATCCATGAAAAAAACAATACCACAATCGTTCGAATGGCTGTTGCCACGTTAGAATCCGTCTTACGAATTCCACATTTCGCTAAAATTGAAGTCAGCCCAGCAAACAGCGCTGAACCAAATGCAAATACAATCCACATACTACTACTCCCCTTTTCTTTACTCTAACATTTTTACTTTCTTATCTCTGCCCATCAGCTTATAATAATATTTCTATGTCTCAAGTGACTGCAACGGTATCTGTTGTCCATTCACGGAAATCGTCTCCACAATTTCTTCTTTTTTCAACGAACAGTCATATTCTTGTCCATCCTTTACAATCACAAATCCCGCCATAACATCCATATCAACGCCATCTATCACATACTCCAGAAATACTCTTGTCTTATACTGCACATTCGGATTTGCTGGCTGTAATTTCCCCATTTGCGACAATATCTCCTTTGCTCTTTCTACATCTGTCTCTAACACCATAATATCTATATCATGAAAAATGTCTGTTCTTCCCTTCAGGTACAAAAGCAGCGAAGCTCCAACTGCCCACGTTACTTTTGCTTGATTTAACCTCTCGGCTACCTTTGCTAAGACTGATAATTTATGTTCTGTTTCGACCATTCCTATCTTCCTCCTTTTAATATAAAAGAAAAGGCTGAAAACATTGATTTTACAACATTTTCAACCTCTTAAGAGTAATGAGACATCGGGGATTCGAACCCCGGACAACTTGATTAAAAGTCAAGTGCTCTACCAACTGAGCTAATATCCCA
>CAKRDK010000006.1 GCA_934309475.1 uncultured Roseburia sp. | reverse complement strand
TGAAGGGGATTGGTCAAATGGTATGATAGGGGTCTCCAAAACCTTTGGTGGGAGTTCGATTCTCTCATCCCCTGCTCAAAAGAGAAGCACCGGAAACGTGAAAATGTTTCCGGTGTTTTTTCGTATCCTCAGAAAATAAAAATAGAATCCTGCAAGCAGGATTCTCCGCCTGCGGCGGGTCGCATTTGCGACATGATTCAACTCCGCCGCAGTGCGATTCCCGCGAAGCGTTTTTGTGTAATAGGAACGAAATTTCCTATTACATAAAAAGAGCCTAGAGATTTCTCTAGGCACACTTCAGTATCTATTATAAATGAAGTTGCAATACAAGTCTACCCTTTTTGGAAAAAATTTGTTAGGATATTAGTGTCGACAAAGTTACTGCAAGAATGGAACGGGACATGAATGGTGCGAAAATAGATTCATGCATATCTGCAGAAGTATGAGAAAGGATAAAAACAGAATGGAGAGAGAAAGTAATTTGCCTGGGATTACGAGAGAAGCAGAGGAAAAGCAGTTAGTGCGTGTGATTGGGATTGCAGAGGATAATTTACGACGTACAAAAGAAGAAAGTGCTCGGTTAGCGGGAGAAATTCATGAATTATTAGAAGCCTATGGCGCAAAAGACGTAGAGGCATTATCCATGATTGACAACATGCAGGTGCGTTACGAAGAAGCGAAAAAGAGTTTAGAACGTTACAAAAAGGCGAGAAAGAAACCCTATTTTGGACGGATTGATTTAACGGACAAGCAAATTGGAAAAAAAGAAGTATTTTATATTGGAAAAGTAGGGATTACCAAAAATATAGTGGAGCAGGAGGTTATTGACTGGCGTGCACCGATTGCATCTGTCTATTATGAAAATGGACTTGGGACATGCAGTTATTCCGTGAGAAATGAAGGGACTTATGAGATAACACTAAATCGCAAGAGAACCTATGAAATTGAAGCGGACAAGTTAAAAGATTTTTATGATTCGGATGTTGTAGCAAACGATGAACTTTTGACCAAATATCTGGCAAAAAATAAAAAAGCAGTGCTGGGGGAGATTATTGCAACGATTCAGAAAGAGCAGAATGCAATTATACGAAAATCTCCGAAACAAAATGTAATAGTACAGGGAGCTGCCGGATCGGGAAAGACAACGGTTGCAATGCATCGAATCTCGTATATTTTATATAATTACGAAAATGAATTTAGGCCGGAAGATTTTTATATTATAGGAAGCAATCCTGTGCTGCTCAATTATATTACAAGTGTTCTGCCAGATTTGGATGTATATGGGGTGCGTCAGATGACGATGGAACAGTTGTTTGTGCGGCTTTTATACGAAGAATGGGATGATGGGGAGAAGAAAGTAAAACCGCTTACGAGCAAAGAAGATGCTGTAAAAGGGACACTGGCATGGTTTCAGGCAGTGGAGGCATACTGTAACCGGATTGAAAAGCAGACGATACCAATGGAAGATGTCCTCTGGCAGGGCGTTCATCAGGAGCGTGGAGTGCGGCTTTTGACGACGGAGTCAGTAGCAGATTATATAAAGGAGAACCCAGATATTTCTATCCAGAATAAAATTGCCTATCTCAATAAGCGTCTGATGGCAAAAGTGTCAAATCTGATTTCAGGGAAAGTGATTACCTATACAGAAAAAGAGAAAAAAGAAATTAGAAGCCGTTATCGGAATTATTTTGGAGGAAAAGAGTGGAAAGGCTCTGTCTTCGAATTGTATCAGGATTTTTTAGAGGAGCAGCGGGAAAAGGGATATGCCGTGACGATACCTCAGGATGCGTACGATATATATGATTTAGCAGCGTTGGCATATCTGTATAAACGAATCAAGGAGACACAGCAGGTTCGCGAGGCAAGCCATGTTGTGGTAGATGAAGCGCAGGATTTTGGAATGATGGCATATGCGGTGCTGAAATACTGCATGCGCGGATGCACGTTTACCATAATGGGGGATGTTTCCCAGAATATTCATTTTGGCTATGGTTTGAATGATTGGGAAGTCCTAAAAAAAGTAATGCTGACGGGACCAAAAGATCGCTTTCTTGCATTGCGCAAGAGTTACCGAAACACCATAGAGATTGCCAACTATGCGATGGAAATTTTAAAGCATGGAACATTTCCGATTTATCCGGTGGAGCCGATTATCCGGCATGGGGATGAGGTGTTCACTGGAAAGTGTAGTAATAGAGAACAGATGGCACTGCAGACAGCGGAACGGATTAAGGACTGGCAGAAGGCGGGATATGAGACAATAGCAGTTATCTGCCGGGACGACAAAGAGGCAGGAAAAGTTCAACGGGAATTGCGGGAAAAAGGAATTGAAGTTCAGGAGCTGACTGAAAAAGCAGAATTTGAAGCAGGCGTGATGGTTTTACCGATTGCTTATACAAAGGGGCTTGAATTTGATGCGGTACTGCTCTGGAATCCGAATCAGGAAGCGTATCCGCAGGATGATGGGCACGTGAAGCTCTTGTATGTAGCGGCGACGCGGGCATTGCATGAGCTTGCGGTGTATTATTGTGGAACGTTATCTGACATTCTGGCGTCATCAGCACCAAGAAGAGAACAGCAGGTTATCCCGGTAGAAGAAGTGCAGGAGCCGCAACCACGCAGGCAGGAAGTGAAAGCACCAAAAGTACAACTGCGCAGACCAGAGGCGAAAGCACCGAAGTCCCAACTGCGCAAGCCGGAAGTGAAAGTACAGGAATCACAACCGCGCAGACCAGAAGCGAGAGCGATAAAATCACAACTGAGTAAGCCGGAAGTAGAAGCACATGTAACGGATAAAAGAAACGTTACTCAGGATAGAAAAAACGAGCCGCCGAAAAAAGAAAACGTAACAGTTGAAAAATGGGAACTGTCGGAAAAGAGTAATTTTTTATCCGGGAAAAAGTCTGTGCATGAGTTTGGGGCGATTCCATCAAACGATGTGTTACGCCCGGCGGGGCACGCTGCAATTGACGGCAGGATACGATGGGTGCAGAAACATGAAAATGGAATGGAACTTGTCAGCAGCTATGGAATCCTCTCGATTCGTCCGATTGCACCGGAACTGATACGTGTGACTTTTGGGGCAGAGGAGAGTCGGAAAGAGATGCAGACCGAGGCGGGGTATGCGGTGCGCTGGAATAGCAGGGAGACGCGGGATGCGGTGCAGATTTGGACGGAAGCGATTGTGGTGCAGATTGAGAAAAGCAGTGGTGCAATTTCTTTTTTTGATAGGGAAAAACGATTGCTTTTAGCTGAGCGGAAGATGGAGCCAAGGCAGATAGAACGGAATGGAAAACGCAGAGTCTGGAACTTTTTTGCATGGGAACGCAATGAAAAGGTTGCAGCGAAGGGATTTTTAAAAGGAGAGAGACTGCCGTTAAAACACACTGCGAAGTATATTTCGTATGGAACCAAATCAAAAAAATTTCCGTGCGTGATGTCGGATAAGGGATACGGCCTGCTACCGGTTACGGACAATACGGTTTTGTGTTGTAACATACCTATGTATGGTTCTTATTTGTGTATGGAAGAGACAAAAGTCAGTGATTATTTCTTCTTTATCGGGCAAAATGAGACGGAATTGATAAAAATTTATAATATTGTGATAAAGAATTTCTAAATGTACTTGAAAAATGAACCCGGAAGTGTTATACTCGTACAAAAGTAGTCATTTTTAAATAATTAGGAGGATTTGTGATGATTGAATATTCATTATCAGATTGTGAAGAACTTGTAATGCGTTGTATTTGGGACAGCGAGACAGACATCGGTGTACAGGAGATTACACAGATGGTAAACGAGAGATATGGAAAACAGTGGAAACAGCAGACTGTATCTACTTTCCTTGTTCGTCTCGTAAAGAAAAACTATACAGATATGTATAGAAAAGGTAGAAATTTCTTCTATCACCCAAAAGTAGAAAAAGCAGAGTACTGCGAGAACATGTTAAAAGATTATGTTGATTTCTGGAATGATGGAAACATGGTTGATTTCATTTGTGATTTATATCAGAATGGAAAGCTTTCCAGCAAAGAGAAAAAAGAAATCAAAGACAAAATCAATAGCTTATAAGAATGAAAGCTGTTTTCCGGAGGTGTTGGCGGGAAAACAGCTTTTTTTCGATTACATAAGACACTTACAGAGCAGAGCAACGGCATCGTTTACCGTGTCTATGGTCAGATTGGAATAATTTAAGACCAGAATATGTTCGGGAATCGGAAGACTCTCGTCATAGTAGTATTGGGACAGGCAGGAGATGCGCAGACCGCAGCTTTTGGCATGGAAAATCAGCTCATCATCGCTCTGGTTTGTCGTAACCTGCATAAGAAAATGGAGTCCGGCGTCTTCCTCCGATATGTTACAGAGAGAGGAGAGCGGGCTTTTTTTGATTGCAGTCAAAAGTGCATCGCGGATGCCGCGGTAGTAGGTGCGCATCCGGTTGATATGTTTTTCAAAATAATTTTCGGACAGGAAACGTGCAAGGGTGTACTGCTCGAAGTTCGAGACAGTGCAGGAGTAGAAGCCTAGTTTCTGGTAAAAGGCATTCAGCAGATGATGAGGAAGCACCATGTAGCTGATGCGGATGGTGGAAGAGAGGCTTTTAGTAAAAGTATTCATATAGATGACCTTCTCGGAAGCATCAATACTCTGCATCGTAGGGATTGGCTTTCCGGAAAGACGGAATTCCGAATCGTAATCATCTTCGATAATGTAGCGGGATCCTTTTCTCGATGCCCAGGCAAGCAGTTCGTAACGCTTGCTGATTGGCGTTACGATTCCCGTTGGAAAATGATGCGAAGGCGAGATATGTGCCACATCGGCGCAGACGGCTTCAAGCGCATCGAGGTCGATTCCATCGGCTAGAACCGGAATGGGATGAAATGAGATACAATTATTTTTGTAAATCTTTGCAATTTTCTGGTAGCCTGGATTTTCTATCGCATAGATTTTGTCATGACCGAGAAGCTGGATGAGGAGACCGTAGAGATACTCGGTTCCTGCACCGATGATAATCTGTTCCGGGGCGACCTGCATGTTGCGGAAGTCTTTCAGATATTCACAGATAGACGTGCGGAGCTCTAGGATACCACCGCTTGGTGAAGTCTGCATCAGTTCCTTCTGGCGCTCTGAGATGGTTTCGCGGATTAATTTTGCCCATACTGAGAACGGAAAATTGTCCGGTGCCGTCTGGTTGCTGACAAAATCCGCCTGATAGAGCTGCTGACTCGTGATAAAAGAATAGTCAGAGTGATTTTGTGGCTGTAGGGCCAGTTGGCTTGGAGTAATATCGGAAAGCTTGGTGACAAAGAAGCCTTTTTTGGGGATGGAATAAATATAACCCTCGGACTGAAGCTGTGCATAGGCATTTTCCACCGTGATGTTGCTCACACCGAGATTCTTGGCAAAAGTACGTTTGGACGGAAGCTTATAGCCGGGTTCTAATGTGCCGGCGACAATATCATTTTTGATGCACTGGTAAAGATGGTGGTAAAGGCTGTCTGACCCTATATCGGAAAAACTGTAGGTTAACATTTTTGGAAATCCTCTCATTCTGACCTTACTGACTATATTCGATTTGACTATTTCATTATGGTCAATTTCCATTATAATGAATCCCATCATGGTTGTAAAGCAACAGAGCGAAGAAAGGTGAGTTAAAAATGGAAAAGCAGTATGAACTGAACAAAAAACTGGCACAGATGTTAAAAGGCGGCGTTATCATGGATGTTACCACACCGGAGCAGGCGCGCATTGCAGAGGAGGCAGGAGCCTGTGCCGTTATGGCATTAGAGAGAATACCGGCAGATATCCGTGCAGCCGGAGGGGTATCCCGTATGAGTGACCCGAAGATGATCAAAGGAATCCAGGAAGCGGTATCCATTCCGGTTATGGCAAAATGCAGAATCGGTCATTTTGTGGAGGCACAGATTTTAGAGGCAATCGAGATTGACTACATTGACGAAAGTGAAGTGTTGTCTCCGGCAGATGATGTGTACCACATCGATAAGACAAAGTTCCGTGTGCCGTTCGTATGTGGCGCGAAGGATTTAGGAGAAGCATTGCGTCGTATCAACGAGGGGGCTTCCATGATTCGTACCAAAGGAGAACCGGGAACCGGTGATGTTGTGCAGGCAGTCCGTCATATGAGAATGATGAATCATGAAATTGCAAAAATAGGAGCAATGCGCGAGGATGAACTTTTCCAGGAGGCAAAGGAACTTTGCGTGCCATATGAGCTTGTCCGCTATGTGCATGACAATAAAAAACTTCCGGTTGTTAATTTTGCGGCAGGTGGCGTTGCAACTCCTGCAGATGCGGCACTGATGATGCAGCTTGGCGCAGAGGGCGTCTTTGTCGGCTCCGGTATCTTTAAGTCAGGAGACCCGAAGAAACGTGCAAATGCGATTGTGAAAGCTGTCACAAACTATCAGGATGCCGAGATGATTGCTGCACTTTCAGAAGATTTAGGGGAAGCAATGGTCGGCATCAATGAGAACGAGATTCAGTTATTGATGGCAGAGCGCGGAAAGTAGGAGGCAGATAGCATGAAGGTAGGCGTTTTAGCAGTTCAGGGCGCATTTATCGAGCATGAAAAAGTATTGGAAAAGCTTGGTGCACAGGTGGTCGAATTAAGGGAAAAAGAAGATTTAGAGCAAAAAATTGACCGGTTGGTGCTTCCGGGCGGGGAGAGTACGGTTCAGGGGAAATTAATCCGGGAACTTGGAATGTTTGAGCCTCTGAAAGAGATGATTGTATCCGGGATGCCTGTGCTGGCAACCTGTGCGGGTATGATTCTTTTAGCGGAAAAAATAGAAAACGACAACAGAGAGCATTTTCAGACACTTCCGGTTACTGTGAAAAGAAATGCATATGGAAGACAGTTGGGCAGTTTTTTTACAGAAGAAGAGGTAAAAGGAATCGGCACATTTCCGATGGAGTTCATACGTGCGCCCTATGTGGCGGAAGCGGATGAAAAAGTGGAAGTGCTTGCCACGGTAAAAGAAAAAGTTGTGGGTGTGCGCTACCGGAATCAGTTAGCGTTTGCGTTTCATCCGGAACTTAGTGAGGACAGCAGAATCCATGAGATGTTTCTTGCATTATAGATAGGGTTTTGAATATTGGAAAAAGAAAAGTGCTCCGCAGGGATGTGAGTGATGTGCAAAAGTATTGTGCATCGGTTCATCCCGCGGAGCATTTTTTTAGAGACGAAGAAGCTGTTCTTCAAATTCTTTTTTTAATAATCTGCGTGAGAGACAGGCTGTGTAGAACGAGGAAACGGCAAGTTCATAGACATTTGAATACTGTACATAGTGCCAGTGAAGTTTTTCTTTCCAGTTCTCTAACGTGATGAGCTTGTCCTCATCTAAATGGAAATCGAACAGGTTGTTGCGCAGCTCATACGCCGCTGCATAGCGGAATAATTCGGTGAGCATGCTTTCGATTTCGTCGGCTGTGAAGGAGTCGCAGAGAGCGACCGAGCCAAAGCGTTTTGTGCCGGCAAACTGCGATGCAGAACCGCCTAAAAGAGACGGCACCATGGAAACAGCCAAAAGAGAAATATTACTATCATTATAGTTTAAAGTTGCAGTTACAAGCGTGTCAATCAATTCCCGGAACGATTCATTGACCAGGCAATTTTTCAAGCCAAAGTATTCGTTCATGAAATCATACAAAACGAAATCCTCACAGGTGAAGTGTAAGTCTGCCCAATAGCGTGCCGCAAATTTCGGAAGCAGTTCATCGAACGAAATCCGGTGGCGTGTAAAGACCTGATATAAGGCTGCAAAAAAATCTGCCTCAGTCTGGATGAGCCTGTCAAAATCTAACTCCGGTTCATCGAAATCGGTGGACGCAATCTGCGGACAAATCTCCGTTAAGTGCTGATGGAAAAGCACACTTCCTTTTCCGGATATATCCTCTGTTATCTGGATGGCGCACAGTAACAGGTAAGCATCGAAAGTGCCCTCGCGTAAGGACGGGGAAAAATAAAAGTCCTGCGCTAAAAAGCCTGTTATTTTTGCGAAATCCTGTGCAGACACGGGATAGCAAAGTTCCTGATGTAATGTAGCCGGAAGGGCAGTATCACTGTCACTTGCAGCGGAAAGAAAACGGAACATCACATAGGTGATGAAACGGTCCTGTGCTGTTTCAGAACCGTTTTCTAGATAATCTATCAGAAATTCTGTCGGAAAAAACTGATCATAACACTGGTTCATTTTTAAAATCTCCTTATTTTTTGATACTGTTATCCTATCACAAGAAAAATATTCTGTAAATGTGAGAAAAAATAATAAAATATTAAAACACGAAAGAAGGGGGATATGCTATACTGATTCTAGAATAAAAAACTGGAGAGAAAAGTGAACGCGGAGAGACGAAGGAAAAGAAGGTTAAGAAATATTATTTCAATTATATATTGTATGATACAGCTATCGCTTGTTCTGGGGTGTATCAAGATTGGAGAGGGGATTCTTACGAAGCTGCAGAAGACAGAAGTGGAGACAACGGCAGCAGAGGAGATGATTTCCACCGAGGAGAAGCAGCTTTCGGAGGAGAAGAACAGCGACGGTCTGACAGTGTGTATTGATGCTGGACATGGTGGCAAGGATGAAGGCTCAAGTTTCTGGAGTCGTCTGGAGAAAGATGACAACTTAAATCTTGCCAAGGCAGTGTCTGCATACCTGACGGAGCAGGAGATTAACGTTGTAATGACAAGGGACGAGGATGTCTTCCTTACCTTAGAAGAACGGTGCACGGTGGCAAATGATGCGAATGCGGATTATTTTGTGTCACTTCACCGCAACAAGGGCGATGGATACGGTGTGGAGACCTGGGTATACAGTGCAGCGGATGATGAGACGATGACGTTAGCAGAGGGAATTATGCAGGGACTTTCCGGTGTCGGCATCCAGAAAGACCGTGGAGTCAAAAAGGGAACGCAGCAGAGTGAAAGTTCTAATTATTACGTGAACAACCACACGAATATGCCGGCATGCATTGTAGAACTCGGATTTATGAACAGTTCCACGGACAACAGCCTTTATGATGAGCATCTGAATGATTATGCGAAGGCGATTGGAGATGCCATCATAGCTTCCTATCAGCAGTATCATGATGGAGAGACAGAAAATGTTTCGCAGGAAGATACACAGGAGGATACACAGACGGCGGAGACGACTGTAGTTGAAAACACACCGATTGACAATGTGGAAAGCTTAAGCAGTGAGTGTGTGAACTGGGGAATGGGCAAGAGTGTGGACGAGCAGAACCGTCCTACCGATGCGGTCAGTGCGCAGGAAAAATACGGTTCTTATCAGGCGTATTTTCTTAAGGAGAATGAGCAGAAAATCTATCTGACCTTTGACGAGGGATATGAATACGGTCAGACAACGAAGATCTTAGATACCTTAAAGGAAAAAGAGGTAAAGGCAGTTTTCTTTGTGACGGAGCCTTATGCCAAAGCACAGCCGGAACTGGTGCAGCGTATGATTGACGAGGGACATACGGTGGGAAATCACAGTGTAACGCATCCGGCGGACGGTCTCCCATCGGAGAGCTTAGACCAGCAGAAAAATGAGGTCATGGAAAACGATGCGTATGTGAAAGAGAATTTCAATTACCAGATGAATCTGTTTCGTTTTCCGGCGGGCAAATTCTCGGAGCAGTCGTTAGCAATCGTGAATAACTGCAATTATAAGAGTGTGTTCTGGAGTTTTGCCTATTTAGACTATGATGTCAACAATCAGCCAAACCAGGCGGAGAGTTTAGAAAAGATGGTGACAAAACTGCATCCGGGCGCAATCTATCTGTTACATGCAGAGTCAGAGACGAACGCAGCAGTCTTAGGAGACTTTATCGATAAAGCAAGGGAAAATGGATATGAAATTGCATTGTTCCAATAAACAGAACGCTTATTGAGAAAAAATGCGTTTGACAGAAAAACACTACTTTGTTATTCTTCAAAGGAGTTAGCTTTGACTAACTCCTTTTTTCGCGCGCAGAGGGCGCTAGAAAAGTGTCTTATCAGAGAGAGGTAAAGAGATGAGGGAGAACAGAGGAAAAGGGAATGAATATTTTAAAAGTAAAGGTACTGTTGTGTTTTCTAAATATGAGGGAACAGGATCTGAATGTGACGAACCTTGCCGTTACGCTCGGCGAGGAGAAGTATGCCATCAGCCGTGTATTTGCGGCATTAGAGAAAGAGGGCATGCTTGACCGAAGTGACAGGAGAAGACCGGTTCTGACTGCGATGGGGCAGGGGATGGCAAGGCAGTATTGCTATAAAGTGGAAGGTGTAATCGGGCATCTTTTAAATGCGGGGGTGTCCCAGGAGGACGCAAGGGAGGATGCCATTGTCATGGCGACTTATTGCAGGGATGCTACATTTACCAAATTAAAGGAACAGGGAAAGTCAAGACAGATTAAGCTTGGGTTTCACGAGGGAATGAATTTTGACGGAAGCCGTCTGTGCAGACTGTATAAAAATGGACGGGAGCCGCTTACGTTTTTGATTTACCGGGACAGATTTGAAGATGGAAACAACCTGTCGGGCTGGAATGACCGGTTCGAGAATCCATGCACACTTCAGGTGCAGGATACGCAGGGATTTGTAATTCTTCACACGCTGCGCGTACCGGGGGAATACCGCTTCTCTTACTGGGATGGAAATGACTGGCGCAGCATGGAGCAGCACGGGGCAGTTTTATCTTTTCCGGCGGAGTACCTGCAATTTGTCAGTGTCGGAAAAGATGAGGGAAGAATGCTTTACGGAAAGGTTCCGATGCGTGTCCAGAAAGGGAAAGACGAAGAGTATTTTCTGTTTACAACCTATATTGCATAAAAAAGTTGTTGCACATTGCAACAGAAGTTAGTTGCGCCAAACCACCGGAAAAGTGGAGGGAACGGGAGACTTCGTTGCAAAGCTGCAACAACTTTTTTCTTTTCATTCGAAAACGCGTATGGTATTCTCGTATCTGCGAGTTAGATTAGACTAACAAAAGTTTCATATGTAAAAGAAAGAGGAGGAGAAAGAATGAAGGCAAAAGGCAGATATGCTTTTGTAAAAAAAGTGACAGCGACTATGCTTGCACTCGCATGTACATTCAGTTTATGCCAGGTGCAGCCAATGACAGTAAAAGCGGAGGAGGAGAGTACACAGAGTGTGCTTGAGGCAGGTACTTATCAGGTGCCGATTCAGTCACTTGTGAGTGCAGCTCCGTTGCCGGCGGTACAGACCGCTTTTGCAGGAGCATTTGGAGACAGTGTTTTATTAGAGGTTGCAGAAGATGGAAGCATGACGGCAACCGCAAATTGTCAGAACATGGTAATCAACCTTGGACTTGACTACTACGCAAACATTCTGACCGTAGAGAACGCAGTTTATAATACATATAAGACAGAGAAATCTTCTTTAGCGTTTGGCTCTGCTGAGACAGAGGATAAGGAAGTGCCGGATGAGATTACGTTTCCATTAGAGTTAAATGAAAGCGGCAGTACAGTATTGACAATTACCGTTGATTTCATGAATAACTTTTTAGGCGGCGGAAGCGATTACCCGACAGATGTGACACTGACCCTGGATTTTGACAATGCACAGAAGGTGGCAACAGAGGTAGAACTGACCCAGGGAACCTATGATGTGGACGTAGCACTTTATCATGCCACAAAAGATCAGCTTTCCATGGCAGCAGGCGCATTGACCGGAAAAGCCAAAATCAGTGTGAAAGATGATGTTGCGACAATGTACCTTTACACACAGGAGCTGAGTGTATATGGGGTGACTGCTTACATGCAGGGAATTAAAGTGCAGAATGCGGACGGAACATATACAGAGGGCAAGCTTGTAAGTCAGGATGCGGATGGTAACCCAACCTGTTATTCCTTTACACTGCCGAGTACAGATGAATTTTTAAATGTGCTGGTAAGTGAGATGGGAAGAGATATGGATGCCCGTTTGAAAGTCGATTATACAACTTTAAATAAGACTTCCGACGAACCGATTGCAGAAGAAACCGACGGAGATGACAACGGAGATAACAGTGGCGATAACGGAGATAACGGAAGCGACAGTACCGACAATAGTGGAGACAACGGAGATAACGGAAGCAATAGCGGAGATAACAGCGGCGACAGCAGCGATAACGGAAACGACAGTACCGATAACGGGGATGATACCGACGCTGACGAACTTACAGACGGAACCTATAAAGTATCCGTTGCTTTATACCATGCCACAAAAGACCAGCTTTCCATGGCAGCAAGTGCAATTTTAAAAGAGGCAAAACTGGTTGTAAAAGATGGAACTACAACTATGATTCTTTACACACAGCCAATGACCTTTGGTTCCATTACAGCAAGTTTACAGGAATTAAAAGTGGCAGACCTTGACGGAAATTACACAGATGCAAAAGTAATCAAAAAAGATACGGACGGAAATCCAACAGCATTTTCTTTCGTACTGCCTCATACAGAATCTTACCTGACCTTAAAGGTAAATCCTTATGTGGCAATGATGGGCAATGTGGATCTGGATGCACGGCTTTTGGTCGATTACACAACATTGAAAAAAGTCAGCAGCAGCGACACAACAGACAACGACACAACGGACAGCGACACGACAAAGAACGACACGACAACGGGTAATACAACAGACAGCGATACAACGACAGACACAACTACAACAACAGATACAACCACCACAACGACAACCACAACCACTTCAAGCGAAATCACAGTGGCAGACAGCGACAGCTGGGCACAGGTGAAGACATCGATTGATGCGGCAGCAGCCCAGGGAACTGTAACAGTGAAATTAAGCGGAACAACCGTAGTGGCAGGAAGTGTTCTGGATGCATTAAAGGGTCAGGACAAGAACCTGGTGGTTCAGTTAGAAAACGGTGCATTTTGGACGATTAACGGAACTAAGATTACAGGAAGCAATTTTGCAGACATTGATCTGGGTGTTACCTTACATGCAGACAATATCCCGGATGGACTTGTAAACGGTGTTGCAAAAAATGGAACAGGTTCCCTGGAATTAAGTTTAAATCATGAAGGTGAGTTCGGATTCGAGGGAACACTGACCGTTGCACTCGGAAGCGAATATGCAGGTCAGTATGCAAACCTTTATTATTACAATAAGGCAGCCGGAAAAATGGAACTCGTGGGAAGTTATGCGATTGATGCAAACGGAAATGCGGCACTTACTTTTACCCATGCATCTGACTACGTGATTGTCATGGATCAGGCCAATTATTCTGTGAGTGCACCAAAGACCGGAGATGAGACCAACATGGCAATTCCGCTTTGCATTCTTGCAACAGGTATTTTTGCAGCGGGCATTGCGGCGAAGAGATACCAGAAGAGACGTTATTCTTTATAATATGAGGTTTGAAATGAAAAAAAGTATTTTGTCAAAGAACATAGTGAAATTTTTTGGCGGAATGGTGATGGCAGCTATGATAGCTGCTATTTCCATTCCTGTTTATGCTGTTGAGGATGGCGCCTATACGGTTGGAAGGACAACCTCCTATGCGAATCCACAGACCGGAGAAACGGTGGATGGGGGAACCAATATTGCATTAGGCGACAGCATGTGTGCAAGCATTGTGGAGCAGACGGCGCTTGTGGAGCAGTATCAGGGAAAGACTTACGTCACACTTGGAATTGGGCTGATGTCGAATATCAGCAATGTGAGAATTCAGATTCAGGGAACAGACGGAAGTTACCGCGAGGTTGGACTGACACAGACCGGAAGCTGCAGCAGAGACGGAGATACCTGTAACCACTATCGGTTTGAGGTGGATTCTGCGGATAACTATATTAGTCCGGTGCTGTATGTGACACCAATGGGAAGAGACGTTCAGTTTTTTGTGAAATTAGACATGGGCTCTGCGGTGGCAGGTACCGGAAATTTTGTGAGTGAGATGATTCCGGCGGCAGCAGAAGTAACAGCCGAGGAAACAGCCGATACAGGAACAGCTACACAGGACGCAGCAGTGGAAGTGACAGCAGAGCAGCAGACAGCAGCGGAGCAGGAAACAGCAGAGCAGGCAGCAGTGGCAGAGCAGATATCGGACACTGACAGTGTGGAAGCAACCGAGACCGAAGAAGCGACGGAAGAGGCGACAGAAACTGTGACGGAAGAAGCAACTGAGGAGCTTGTGGCAGAAACGGAAATGACGGAGGAGACAGAAAGCGTATTTCCGGAGGAGACCGAGGAAACAACGGAACAGAAGGAAGAGACAAAGGGAAAGAAAAAGAGTTCTGCGCCGGGAATAATCGCAATTATAATTGTAGATATTGCGGCGGCAGGCGGAATCGGATACGGAATCTATCGCAAGAAAAGGATATAAAAATGAAAAAGAGAACAGCAGCAGGGATTCTTCTGGCAGCACTTTTCCTGACGGGATGTGTTGACCAGTCGAATCCGACACAGAATACATCTGCGTCAGAAACAGATGAAGCCGTGCAGACGGAGACAGAAGAGACACAGGAGAGAATCGTGGCAACGTCGGTGGCAACCTGTGAAATTTTAGACGCATTAGAAATTGATGATGTTGTGGGCGTGCCACATTCCGACAGCTATACATTACCAGAACGGTATGAGAATGCTGTCAGCGTAGGTTCGCCGATGGCGCCGGATATGGAGACCGTTGCCTCGCTCTCCCCGACCATTATTTTATCGCCGAATTCCCTGCAGGGAGAATTAGAATCCCAGTACGACAATATTGGCGTGGACAGTTATTTTCTGGATTTAAAAAGTACAGAGGGCATGTACCAGTCGATTCTCGATTTAGGGGAACGCTTTGGAAAAGAAGAGCAGGCACAAAAACTCTATCAGGACTATCAGGATTACTTAGAGGAATATGCCCAAAATCATGAGGAGCAGGAAGCACCGACTGTTTTGATTCTGATGGGGCTGCCGGGTTCCTATGTGGTGGCAACGGAGAGCAGTTATGTCGGAAGTCTTGTAAAACTTGCTGGTGGCGAAAATGTGTATGGAGACGGCAACGGCACTGACTTTTTAAATGTGAATCCGGAAGACATGTTAGAAAAAGACCCGGATATCATTCTTAGAACTTCCCACGCAATGCCGGAGCAGGTAAAAGAGATGTTTGCAGAGGAATTCTCAACAAACGAGATGTGGCAGCATTTTACGGCTGTCTTAGAAGGAAGGGTATATGATCTCGATAATGAGAAATTTGGCATGAGCGCTAATTTCCGTTATCAGGAAGCCATCGGGTCATTAGAACCGCTTCTTTTTGGGGAAGAAGAGAAATAAGGAGATTTTTATGAACAAGAAAAAGGCTGTCATTTTTATGATAACGGCATTTGCACTTGCAGTGCTTTTTCTGGTATCGGTCAATACCGGAAGTATAAAGGCGACCCCAACCCAGATTTTAAAAGGACTGTTTGTCGCCTACGATGAAAAAGTGGCGACAATCTATCATCTTCGTTTTCCACGGATTATGATTGCAATGTTTGGAGGAGCTGCTATTGCGGTGTCGGGTGTGCTTTTACAGGCGGTGATGAAGAATCCGCTTGCAGACCCGGGAATCCTTGGAATCAGTTCGGGGGCAAGTGTGGCGGCATTGCTTATCACAATGTTTTTCCCGGCACTTTATCTGGCCGTTCCGCTTTTTGCATTTGCAGGAGGAATTGCGGCGTGTGCACTGGTGTATCTGCTTTCCTGGAAAGACGGATTAAATCCGCTTCGTGTGATTTTAACCGGTGTAGCAGTCAATGCCTTTTTTTCCGGGCTGATTTCGGCAGGCGGAAGCATCATGGGAACAGAATATAGTGGAGCAGCAAGTATCGTAAATGGAAACATCAGTATGAAAACGTGGGATGATTTCACCCTTTTGTGTGGGTATGTGACGGTCGGACTGATTTTCTCGCTCTGTCTTAGCAGACGCTGTGACATCTTAGGGTTAGAGGATAAGACGATTGCGTCCCTTGGCATCCATGTGAACGCAACCCGTATTGTGGTGTCGTTTGCGGCAGTCATGCTTGCATCCGTCAGCACGGCGGTGCTCGGAAGTATCAGCTTTTTGGGACTTTTGGTGCCGCACATTGCCCGTATTCTTGTCGGAAGCGAGCATAAGGTACTGATATCCTATACGATGCTCTTAGGCGCGTTTACGCTGCTTGCAGCAGATACTATCGGAAGAACCATTGCCTATCCATATGAAATCAGTGCAGCGGTCATTATGGCGGTTGTGGGCGGCCCATGTTTTATTTTGTTGTTAAGGAGGTCAGCGAAAGAGTATGAACAAGCCTGACTGGATTTATGAAGGAAAAAATATTTTGTTTTCCTACGGGAAAAATGAGATTTTGCACGGGATGGATTTTACAATCCCGGAGGGAAAAATTACAACATTAATCGGTGCGAACGGTTGTGGAAAATCCACACTGTTTCAACTTTTGACCAGAAATAACAGACCGGATGGCGGCGAGATTTTATTAGAAGGAACACCGTTAGAGACATTGAAGCTAAAGGAACTTGCCAAAAAGGTGGCGATTGTGCACCAGTATCACACGGCACCACCGGATATCACCGTGGAAAAATTAGTCGGCTATGGGAGACTTCCGCATCAGAGTTTTGGAAAGATGGCGGACAGGGAAAAGGAGCAGGAAAAGATAAATTGGGCGTTAGAAGTGACACATATGGAAAAGTACAGAAAACGTCCGGTTTCGAGTCTGTCCGGCGGACAGAAGCAGCGTGTCTGGATTGCGATGGCGTTAGTGCAGGACACCAGACTGTTGCTGCTCGATGAGCCGACGACATATCTAGACATCCGTTACCAGCTCCAGATTCTGCAGTTGATTCAGAAATTGAACCGGGAATATGGAATTACAATTGTAATGGTATTGCATGATATCAATCAGGCATTTTATTACAGCGATAAGATTCTTGCGATGAAGGCAGGACATATGATTGCTCAGGGTGCGCCGGAGGATATTATCAAAGAAGAACTGCTTGAGCAGGTTTATGACATTTCCCTTCCAATTCATCATCTTGACGGAAAAAAATTTGTTTTTGCAGTGTAGAGGGGTTATTTTTTCCCTTGGGATAACCGATATAGAAAACATAGCAAGTGAAGCAGACAGGGAATGCTTCAGATGATAAATTATATTAGCTAGGGAAAGCGCTTGTGTTCAATGGAAGGAATCCATGAGAACGGGCGCTTTTTTTGCTTTCCAGGAAAGTGTATGGAAAATTTTCTGGAAAGCAGGAAGTACGAGGGAGAAAACGTTATGATGCTAAACGGTGTAAATGTAACGAGAAGTTATGCGCGCAATGCAATCAGGGAGCGCAAGAGTGAGATTTTAGACAAACTTGAGAGTGGTGAGACGGAAGATAAGGTGCAGATAGGCGGAAAATCTTACTCCACACGCGAATGGAATAAACTGATGAATGAAGTGGATACTGCCATCGATGAAATCAAAGAGGAACAGAAAGAATACATTGAGCAGAAAGATAAGGAAGAGGAAGCAAAGAAGCTGACGGAGGATGCACAGCAGAAAAAAGAAGATTATGTGCAGCAGCTCTATGAAAAGATGTCTGCCTTGAATACGAAGACAGCGCAGGCAATGGGAACGCAGCTTCGCGAAAGGTTAGACGGGGAAAGAACGGCACCGTATTCTGCGCTTGCAGATGAAAATGGCATTATCAACTATAATGGCGTGGAATTTGTGTGCGATTATGAGCATAACGCACTCTGCTTAGGAGATGTGTCAGATGAGAAAAAAGTATTGACAATTCCGTTAGAAAGAGGAGGAAGCCTGAAAGTAAATGTAAATAATATAGGCGACATTTCCAAGGCAATTTCCATGTTCTCTCCGGCAGATATCAACCGTATTCTCTCTGCAATTTCGACTTATGAGAAGTTACAGAAGACAGAGTTTGAGATTGATGAGATGGAGAACAGCGTGGGAGAGAGCGAGGAGGAAAAACTCGAAACAGAAAAACTCGAGACAGAGCAGGCATAAATTTTTTTGCTGAAAGACGGTCTGTGTGATATAATGAGCGAAAGTGAGGAAAATACAAATTTATTTGTATTTGACGAACGGCGAAATTAGTGAGTGATGAAATCACGATATACTTGTATCGAAAATATTGGTTTCATTCCATAGGAGGCATGATATGAACTATGCTGAGATAAAATATTGCGATATAGCGAACGGACCGGGGGTGCGTACGTCTCTGTTTGTCAGTGGATGCACACATCATTGTGAGGGATGCTTTAACCAGATGACATGGGATTTCCATTACGGCGAAGTATTTACGGAGGAAGTGGAGAATCAGATTATAGAATCTTTGCGCCCGGATTATATTGTGGGACTGACCCTGCTCGGCGGGGAGCCGTTTGAACATATCAATCAGATGGGACTGCTTCCACTGCTTCGCAGAGTGAAAAAAGAGTTTCCGAAGAAGACCATCTGGTGTTATACCGGATATACATTAGAGACGGATATTGCAGACCGTATGGCAAAGATGTGGCCGGAGACGATGGAGATGCTTTCCTGCCTCGACGTCTTAGTGGATGGAAAGTTTATGCTGGAGAAAAAAGATATCAGCCTGCAGTTTCGCGGTTCTTCCAACCAGAGACTGATTTGTGTACCGGAGTTCTTAAGGACCGGTGAGATTGTCTGGTGGGAGGATGCCAACAAAGCATAGAAAGATTTCCTGTTTTGCAAAAAGTGTCGAACTGTGATATACTTAATATTAAGTAAGTTTTAATTTGCAATAAGAGGAGAGACTGTTATGAAGTTTAACTGGAAAATGATAGTCGCAGCAGCTTTTTATGCATTAGGCGTGCTAGGATGGATTTATGTTGGAGGCTGGATGATTCTGACGAGACCTGTGAGGGGATTGATTCTTGCACATATGGCAGGGAAATTAACCATCATGAGGTGTTTTGGAGCAGTGATACAGGGCTTCTTCCTATTATCGTTAGCTGGCGGCGTCTGGTGTGTTGGTTATATGCTAAGCAATTACTTTAAGGATAAGACAAATAAATAAAACAAAACGGAGGAGCTATGGCATATGTCATGGCTCCATTTTTTTCCTATTGACATCAAAGAACTCCTTTGCTATAATAACAAAAACGTAACAAATGTAACAATTATGTAACAAATAGGAAATAGAAAAGTAATGGAGGAATCCAGATGAATAAAATAGGAAGAAAATTTATGACAGCACTTTTTATCGGTGCACTGTTGACAGGAGATATGCAGGGCTTGCAGATTCAGGCTGCGCAGGTGACAGAGCAGAACGAGGTGCAGAGCGAAGATACAGCAGCAACGACATCGGGCGTCACTTCAGGTGTTACAAGTATATTAACAACTTATCTCGCAGCAGCTCCATCTTCTGAGAATACAGAAGATGCCACAGCAGATACGACGGCGGATACAGCAGCAGACGAGACAGCAGCCGATGCAGGCACAGAGGATGCAGCAGCAGATACACAGGATGCGGCAGCAGATACACAGGATGCTGCAGCAGTTGAGAATGAGACACCGGAAGTAACTTCTGAATACGCAGATATTGCGATTGCACAGGTGACAGATTACGTGAATATCCGTTCCGAAGCGAACACAGACAGCGAAGTGCTCGGAAAGTTATATAACAATTCTGCCGCAACGGTCTTAGAGACAACAGAAGATGGATGGTATAAGATTACATCCGGAAGCGTGACAGGCTATATTAAGAGTGAGTACCTTGTCGTGGGAGACGAGGAGCTTGCAAAAGAAGTCGGAACACGTTATGCAACGGTAAACACAACGACCTTATATGTAAGAAGTGAACCGACAACAGAATCCAGCGTCCTGACGATGCTGCCGGATGGGGATGATTTAGTCGTCACAGATGAATCCCAGGATGGATGGGTAAAAGTCACAACAGAGGCAGGAGAAGGTTATATCTCTACCGATTATGTGACACTGTCAACCGAGTATGTGGAAGCAGAGTCGAAAGAGGAAGAGGAAGCAAGACTTGCAGCAGAGGAAGCAGAACGCCAGGCAGCAGCAGAAGCAGCCGCAAAGGCAACAGCAAAGAGCAGCAGTTCTTCTTCAAGCACATCCTCACAGAGTACAACTGCAGTGGTAAGTAGTGCAGAAGCATTGGCAAACGGTCAGGCAGTAGCAAATTATGCAAGCCAGTTTGTCGGCAATCCATATGTTTACGGCGGAACGAGCCTTACAAACGGAGCAGACTGTTCCGGATTTGTCATGAGTGTCTATGCAGCATTTGGCATCAGCCTGCCACATTCTTCCGCTGCAATGCGTAGTTACGGATACGAGGTAAGCCTTTCGGATATCCAGCCGGGTGACATTGTATGCTACAGTGGACATGTGGGAATCTATGTTGGAAATAACACCATTATTTCAGCAAGTACCGAAGCAACCGGAATCAAATACACCTCACCGGTTGACTACAGAACAATTATTACAATTCGTCGTATTTTCTAAGGAAAAACGTAATATTTCATTAAGAAATGTAATCTTTTGTTGAGAAAAAGAATCAGATTCGTTATAATAGAAGAAAAAAGAGCAGGGAACTCCTTTTGAACACTAACAGCGTTTGCAATATGATGTAGATGCTGGAAGGTTCGGAAGGAGTTTCCTTGCTGTCTGTAAATAACAAGTACCGTGTGCGAATGGAGCACACCTTAGATTGGAGATTAAGAAAAATGAAACTAAGAATACCGTCGTATTACAAAACATTTCACTGCATTGCAGATAAATGCAAGGACAACTGCTGTTTTGGCTGGGAAATCGACATTGATGAGGATACTTATTCTTACTATAAAAATATGAAAGGTGAGATTGGGGAACGGCTGCGTGCGTGCATTTCACCGGATGAATCGCACACAGTCCGCATGGATGAGAGGGGCTGCTGTCCATTTTTAAATGAAAATCATTTGTGTGACATCTGTATTCATTTAGGCGAGGAAGCGCTGAGTGAAGTGTGTACGGAGTATCCGCGTTTTATGTTAGAGTATGCGGATGTGCGTGAAAAGTTTCTCTGTCTTTCCTGCGAGGAAGTAGGACGTATTGTCTTTTCACAGAAAGGAAAGACGACCTTCGAGGAGATGGAACTTTTCGAGGAAAACTGGGGCGACGAAGAGGAAGAGACTGTCTACGAGAGAAATTTAGAGCATGCGCGGGATAAGGCGATTGAGATTTTGCAGAACAGAGACAAGCGGATTGTGGAAAGAGTTGCAGAATATCTTGCATTTTGTGGAAAAGTACAGGAGCGGATTGTGGACGAGTCCTTATGGGAGGAAGAAGTTAATTTTTCCAACATGCAGGTGGAGGGAAAAGAAGCGGATTTCTTTTCTTATGAGAGATTCACCGAGCGTCTGGAGCAGTTAGAAGAGTTAGAACCGTTAAATGACGAATGGGTGACAGAACGCGAGATGATGCATAACTTTTATGGAAAGGAAAACTACGGAAAGCTGCACAGAGAGTTTTTAGAGCAGCAGAGGGAATGGGAGTACGAGCAGGAGCATCTGCTGGTGTACATGACATTCCGCTATTTCATGAAAGCAGTTTATGATTATAATTTCCTTGCCAAGGCAAAGTTTGCAATATTCACATGGCTGGTGATTTTGGATATGGATGTGGTTCGTTACAACGAACATGGAGCCTACACAAGGGAAGACCGCATCGATACAGCGAGAATTTATGCAAAAGAAGTCGAACATTCCGAGGAAAATCTTGAGATTTTAGAGGAAGCGTTTGAGTTTGGATTTGAAATTGTATAAGAAAAGGGGAAGAAAGATGAAAGTAATTTTAGTAAATGGAAGTCCGAAGGAAAAAGGATGTACTTACACGGCATTAGAGGAAGTGGCAGGAGCCTTAGAGAAAAATGGAATCGAGACAGAAATTTTCTGGGTTGGAAATAAACCATTATCCGGCTGCTTAGGCTGCGGTGCCTGTCTTAAGAGCGGAAAATGCTTTATGGATGACACCGTAAATACGTTTGTGGAAAAGGCAAAAAGTGCAGACGGTTTTGTATTCGGTTCGCCGGTACACTATGCAGCGGCATCGGGAAGCATCACATCCTTTTTAGACAGGGCATTTTATGGAAAAGGCAGTGTTTTCCAGGGAAAACCGGGCGCAGCTGTTGTGAGCTGTCGAAGAGGCGGAGCTGCCGCAGCATTTGACCAGTTAAATAAATATTTCACCATCAGCTGTATGCCGATTGTGAGTTCACAGTACTGGAATCAGGTACACGGAAACACACCGGAGGAAGTGCGCAAAGACGAAGAGGGATTACAGACAATGCGCACACTCGGCAACAATATGGCATGGCTGTTAAAGTGTATTGAGAGTGGAAAAGAAAACGGGGTTACCTTCCCGGAGAGAGAAGCTGCGTTAAAGACAAATTTCATCCGGTAGGAGACAGGCAGCACCAACGCTGGATTTTTTCCGGAAAATGGAGCGGAAGATGGAGAGACGAAAGACGACGGAGAGACAGGAGAAAAGTCTGAGAGAGCGGAGACGGCTGCTTCAGAAAAAGCAGCGGCAGAACCGGATTCTCAGGGGAATCATTAGAATCGTGATAGGTTTTCTGGCGGTAGTCGGAGCAGTGACCATTGCAAAGACCATCTGGCAGAATCGAAAGGGAGCACAGGAGACGGCTGTTGTTACAGAGGAGAAGTATATCGAGACACAGCCGGATTTTTCCGTGGAACTGCTCAGTGTCAATGAGTATTCGAGACCGGGGATTGCCTTAGACCAGGTCAATGGAATTGTGGTGCACTGGACGGCGAATCCGGGAACAACGGCGGAACAGAACCGTAATTATTTTGAAGGGCTGTCGGAGTCCGGCGACACGTATGCAAGCAGTCATTTTGTGATTGGTTTAGAAGGCGAGATTATCCAGTGTATTCCGTGCAATGAGATTGCCTATGCATCGAATGACCGCAATTCAGATACGATAGCGATTGAATGTTGTATACAGGATGAAAATGGAAAGTTTAACGATGCGACTTACCAGTCGCTGATTGAACTCGTTACATGGCTGATGGGACGCTATGATTTGTCCATCGACCAGGTGATAAGACATTATGATGTAACGGGAAAAGACTGTCCGAAATACTATGTGGATCATGAGGATGCGTGGAAGCAGATGAAGCAGGATATGCTTGATTACATCGAGACATATGGTGTTGCAAAAAGCACGGAAATCAAGTAATATATTGATAGAATAAGGGAAATGGAACACGGTATGTTAGAGAAATATTACGAAGCAATCGAGAAGAAACAAAATGTAAGAGAAAGTTTGAGTGAACTGCGCAAATTGTGTAAAGAGGAAGAAGTGCGGAAGGAATGTAAAGCATTTTTCGAGGAACATTTGCAGCTCTTAGAGTCGTGTCTGGACGAGGAAGACCCGAAGGTACGCAAGAATGCAGTCCTTCTGATGGGGGATTTGTCTTTGGGCAAAGCGGTAGAGGTGCTGATGGAACGCTATGAGCAGGAGGATGTTTTATTTATTCGAAGCTCCTATGTGAAGGCACTTGCAAAGCTTCCGGTGCAAAAGTATGTGGAGCAGTTTGCGAAAGTGCTTGCTGAGTTAGAAGCACGGGAGGCAGCGCAGGAAGATAAAAAGCATATCGATGAAGAAATCCGGGAACTCCGCAAACTTGTCACAGGTGCAAACGGCGTAACACGTCACAGATTTACGGGATTGCCGGAAAGCCGTGAGATTCTGCTGCTGACGAACCGTGCGGGACGTGAGGCAACGATGCGGGAATTAGGACGCACGGCGGGGAGCTTCCGCAGGGACGCTAAAATGAAAGAGCATGCGCTCGGTGTATTGGTGAAGACAGACGATATTGTAACGGTGAAAAAGCTTCGGACATTTCGTGAACTTGTATTTCCGCTGCACACCGGAGGATTGCTTCCGCCGGAACCGGAGAAGGCGGCTAGAATATTAGCGCAGTCGGATTTGGTTTCGTTTTTGACCGGAACGCATCAGGAGAAGGCGCCATTTTATTTCAGAGTCGAGATAAAGAGTGCGATGCCGCTTGATAAGCGCAGCACATTTGCAAAAAAGCTTGCGATGGAGTTAGAGCGTGAGACAAAGCGTGCGCTCCTCAATTCAACAACGGATTACGAGGTGGAGCTTCGACTTATCTCCAATCGTGAGGGAAACTTTTTCCCGGTTGTGAAATTATTCACAATACAGATGAAGCGTTTTGCTTATCGTAAGAATACAATTTCGGCATCGATACATCCGGCGATGGCAGCGATGTTTATGGAGCTTGCGTCACCGTATTTTAAAGAAGACGCACAGATTTTAGACCCGTTCTGCGGCGTTGGCACGATGTTGATTGAACGGAATCAGAGAATGCCGGTGCGCGAGAGTTACGGAATTGATATTTTCGGGGAAGCGATTGAGAAGGCGCGCGAGAATACATTGGCAGCCGGAGCACATGTCAATTATATTCACCGCGATTATTTTGATTTCAGACATGAGTATCCATTCGATGAAATTGTGACGAATATGCCGATGCGCGGCAAAAAGTCCAAAGAAGAGATGAATGTTTTCTATCATAGATTTTTCGAAAAATCGAAGGAGATTTTAGCGAAAAATGGTTTGATTATCATGTATACGAATGAGGCAGGATTTGTCCGAAAGGAATTACGGCTACAGAAAGAATACAAATTACTTCAGGATTTTGTCATCAGTGAAAAGGATGAGTTTCATTTGTATGTAATAGAGTTAAAGAGGTAGCAGTTCATGGCATTTTCCATTAAAAAAGATGATGAGAAGCACGCAAAAACAGATATGGGTTTATTAGATTCCTCACTGCTTCAGGCATTGCAGGATCGTTTTTGTAATGCAAATAATCTGTATCTGGTCTGCTTAAGCAGAAAGCAGGGCGTTATCACAAAAGCATATGGAACAAAGGATGAATTAAATTATATCCATGGACTGGTGAATATGGATCAGCATGTTTCGCTGCTCAACAAGATGGTGGACAGCGGAATTGAAAATGTAATCGAGGAAGATTGCGGGCTTGATTATGTGAAGATGTGCGGGGTATCTATCCGGGTGGCTGGAAAGACCATGGCAATCTGGATTGTGATTGGAATTCTTGAGCCGGAGGCAGATAATGCAGGGGTGGCAGTTCCGGATTACATCATGACGACAACGCAGGAGCGCTATTATAAATCGATGGAGTTCTTAGAGACATTGTCGAAACAGGTCTTTGCGGTCAAGATGGAGGAGATGCTTGCACAGGAGGCATTTCAGAAGAGCCGGGAATCGGAAGAACAGATGAAGTCGGAGCTGCGCCGAAATGAGGTAATTACATCCATAGTCGAGACGCTGGAATCGGAGGAAGGATTCACAGAGATTACCAACCAGATTTTGTGTGAAGTCTGCACCTACTTAGAGCTTTCTTCTGCAAGTTTAATCCGAGAGAAAAAAGACCCGGATAAAATTGACATGATTTGTGAATATGTCGGCGGAATGGTAAGTCCGATGATGCCGGAATGTCAGGGAATCGAGAAGAGCAGCATGCCATTTTTTAACGGAAAGCCATATATGATTTCCGCCAACTCCATGATGCCGGATGAATTTCAGCAGTTATTCCGGAAGTATGGGATTCTTGCTGGTGTATTTTTACCGGTCGAGATTAATGGGCATGCGACCATGTACTTATGTTTCTGCGATAAAGAAAAAGGCAGAATCTGGGGCATGAATGACATCAAATTTTTACATGATGTGAAGCGGATTGTGCAGAGTATTCTGACGAAGCGGATTACGAAAAATTCGCTGGCAAGTTCGTATGCATCGTTAGAAGCGATTTTAGAAAATGTCGGCTGCGGAATCTATGTAAGAGATCCAAAGAGTGGTGCCGTGTTATACACAAACCAGCGGTTCCGGAATCATTTCAGGGAACAGATAGAGACGGGAAGCCTTGGACAGTATTTTAAGGCGGAGGAACCGGACACCGAGAGTGATATTTTCCGTGAAGTGTATTTAGAAGAGGCAAACCGGTGGTATGACCTGCATCATACGCAGATACGCTGGGTAGACGGAAGAAATGTCGTGCTGCATACTATCTATGATGTGACGGAGAAAAAGCGTTATCAGCAGAAAATTGAAAAGCAGGCGAACAATGATTTCCTGACTGGATTGTATAACCGTATGCGCTGTGAGCAGGATTTAAAACGTTATATTGATGAGACGAAAGAATTAGGCGGTGAGGGCGCGCTGCTCTACATTGACTTAGACGATTTTAAGCATATCAATGACGGATTGGGGCACCAGTATGGCGATATTTTGCTGAAAGCGATTTCAAGCAGCATCCAGCAGATTGTGGGAATCGAGAACAACTGTTACCGCATGGGCGGAGATGAGTTTATTATCATTGTATCCCGCCACCACCGTGCACTTTTAACACAGATTATCAATGAGATAAAAACGATTTTTACAAGACCGTGGCTGTTAAAGGATGCGGACTATTATTGTACCATGAGTATGGGCGTGGTGCGTTTTCCGACGGATGGCGATACGGTGGAAGAACTGATAAAGAAAGCCGATATTGCAATGTACGGAGCAAAATGTGCCGGCAAGAACCGTGTGGAATTTTACGATGATAACGTGGAGTCGACATCGTTTAAACGGCTTGACCTTGAGAAAAATATGAGAAATGCCACACGAAACGGCTGTGAGGAATTTGAAGTCTTTTTCCAGCCGATTGTGGATATCCGTAAGCCCGGCAACCCATGTTGTGGAGCGGAGGCGCTTCTCCGCTGGAATTCCAAGGAATTGGGCTTTATCAATCCGACGGAGTTCATTCCGCTCGCGGAGTATCTTGGACTGATTAATCCAATCGGCGATTATATTTTGAAAAAAGCGTGTGAGCGCTGCAAATACTGGAATGACATGGGACATCCGGAGTTCAAGGTGAACGTGAATCTGTCGGTGGTACAGCTTTTACAAAATGATATTGTGGAGCGTGTGGAGCGCGCCATTACGCAATCGGGAATCCAGCCGGCGAACCTGACACTTGAGGTGACGGAGAGTCTTGCGATTAATGATATGGTCAGAATGAAAAAAATTATGGCGGAGATTAAGTCGCTTGGAGTCAGGGTTGCGCTTGACGATTTTGGAACCGGATATTCGTCCCTCAACCATATTCGGGAGATGCCGTTAGATGTCATCAAAATCGATCGCTGTTTTGTGATGGATATTGGAAAAGACGAGTTCTCGGATGCGTTTGTAAAAATGGTATCGGAGCTTGCCAACACCATCGGTGTCATGGTCTGCGTCGAGGGCGTGGAAGATAAAGAACAGTTCGAGGCATTAAAAGAAAAGAAAATCCAGCTCATTCAGGGATTTTATTTTGGAAAACCGATGCGCGCAGAAGAATTTGAAGCAAAATATTTGTAACGGAAAGAGTTGCCCCGGCAGCTCTTTTGTGTTACCCGGAGGAAAAGAAGATTGTATTTAAAGTTAAAATGGTGTAAGACAGAAAAAGGAGCATGCCTGCTCCGCATGCAGGCAAGTGTATCCGAGGTGGTGCTGCCGGAAGCGATAGAAGGGAATATAATTACAGATATAGGCGATTATTGTTTTGCCACAAAAGAGGTGGCGGTGCAGGGGGAAGTCTTTGAGACCGTTTTGGGAACGACAGAAGAAGTGCATGAGGTTTCCGGTTCCTACCTGACCAAAATCTGCCTGCCGGATACGGTAGAACACATTGGCAATTTTGCCTTTTATAATTGTACAAAGTTAGAAGAGATTTCATTTGGAAAAAAATTAGAGCGCATCGGAAGCGATGCCTTTATGAACTGCCTTCGCCTGCATCGTCTTATCGTGCGGGGTGACGTATCAGAAAAAACAGGGTTAAAGCAGGTGTTAGCGCAGCTTCCGTGGGAGATTACGGTTTCTATGGAGCAGCAGGAACGGGAAGTGGCATGCGTGCTTTATCCGGAATATTTTGAGACCTACGATGAGATTTCGCCGGCACATATTTTTGGCAGAAATATACAGGGAGAAGGCTTTCGGGCAAGACAATGCTTTGTGGATGGAAAAATTGATTTTGCGTCCTACGATTCTATTTTTCAGAAAGTGTGTGCGGAGGAGACTGCAGATGTGCGGATTCGGCTCGCAGTAAACCGGATGCGCTATCCGATGGATTTAAAAGAGCAGGCAAAAGAAAGTTATGAGACATATTTAACTACAAACGCAGATAATGAGGCAATCTATTTTTTGCGTCGCAGAGAAAAAGATATTTTATATTTTCTGTGTGAACGGCAGTATTTGTCCAAACAGGGCGTGGAGCGGCTGATTTGCCAGGCGGCAGAAGCAGACTGGGCGGAAGGCGCGGCAAGCCTGATGCAGTGGAAGGCAAAATTCTGGAAGGAAACGCCAAAAAGCTGCTATTCGTTTGATGATTTTTAAAAGAGGAAAAGGAGTGGAACTATGGCACATCTTCAGACACAGTCAGAGTGGGAAGAGGAAATGTGCGGCAAAATCTTAGATTTTGTGCGCAATGAAATATATCTGGATCTTAGATTTTTAGATGTGGCATTGTCGGCGCTTGTGCCGAAAGCAGAGCGCACGCTTTTGACAATGGCGACGGACGGAAGATTTCTGTATTATGCACCGGAGCAGGTGATGCGCGTATTTGAAAAAAACGCTGCCTACTTAGACCGCTGTTTTCTGCACACCGTGCTGCACTGCATTTTTTTTCATCTGTGGACGCGGGGAGAGCACGATGCGCGGCTTTGGAATCTTGCTAGTGATATTGCAGTCGAGTATACGATTGATGGGATGGGAAAAAACTGTACGAAACGTATTTTAAGCTGGCAGCGCCAGAAATGCTACGAGGAATTGCGTGCGCAGAAAAAAGGAATTTCGGCGGCTGTCATTTACCGGATGCTTGAGGAAAAGGAAGCGGAGGAGTTAGAGCAGCTTGCGCATGAATTTTATACGGATGACCACCGGTTCTGGCCGACAAAGCAGGAAGAGAAAAGCGGAGCGCAGCAGGCAGCACAGAAGAATTGGAATAAGATTGCAAGACAGACGCGGATGGAGCGGGAGAGCCGTGGAGAGGAACCGGAGGACGGAGAAGAACTTTTCGCGGCGCAGGTAAAAGCGGACCGGGGCAGACGGAGTTATCGCGATTTCCTGAAAAAATTTGCCGTGCTCCGGGAGGAACTGCACGCAGACCCGGATGAATTTGATTTGAACTATTATTCTTACGGACTACGGCTGTATGGGAATCTTCCCCTGATAGAACCGGTCGAGAGCCGGGAGGTGAAAAAGATTCAGGAGTTTGTGGTGGTGGTGGACACCAGCTACTCCACCAGCGGGAATCTTGTGAAGAATTTCCTGAAGGAGACATTTGCTGTTTTGACGCAGGAGAACAGTTTTTTTGCGGACTGTAGAATCCGGATTATCCAGTGCGATGAGAACGTGCAGATGGATGAAGAAGTGCGAAGCGTGGAAGAGTTAGAGCGGCTGCTGGAACGATTTACAATCGTAGGTGGTGGCGGAACGGATTTCAGACCGGCATTTGCATATGTGAATGATTTAATAGAGCAGGGCGTTTTCCGAAACTTAAGCGGACTTCTCTATTTTACGGATGGAAAGGGCATTTATCCGAAAAAGAAACCGCCATACAAGACGGCATTTTTGTACTTAGAAGATTACGAGGAAGGCCTTGTGCCGCCGTGGGCAATCCGCCTTCGGTTAGAGCCGGAGGAGTTCCGGGAGGCAAAGACAAAGGATAGAAAGGCATGGGAAGAATGATGAATATTAAACAGGCGAAGGATGAGATAAAGAATACCGTTCAGGCGTACCTGAAAAAAGATGCATTAGGAGAGTACCGGATTCCGGCGGTGAGACAGCGTCCGATTCTTTTGATGGGACCTCCCGGAATCGGAAAGACACAGATTATGGAGCAGATTGCACGCGAGTGTAAAATCGGGCTTGTTTCTTATACCATCACGCACCACACCAGACAGAGTGCGGTCGGACTTCCGTTTATAAAGGAAGAGGAATTTGAGGGAAATACCTATTCTGTCACGGAATATACCATGAGTGAAATTATTGCGAGCGTTTATCGAAAAATGCGCGAGTCCGGTCTGAAAGAGGGAATCCTTTTTCTAGATGAGATTAACTGTGTGTCCGAGACACTTGCGCCGACAATGTTACAGTTTTTACAGTGTAAAAGATTTGGAAATCAGGCGGTGCCGGAAGGCTGGATTATTGTTGCAGCCGGCAATCCACCGGAATATAACAAGTCTGTGCGGGATTTTGATGTCGTGACGCTAGACCGTGTCCGCCGCATGGATATTACAGCAGATTTTGGCGTCTGGAAAGAGTATGCAAGGGAAAAGCATCTGCATCCTGCCATCTTAAGTTATCTGGAACTGCGGCCGAATCATTTTTACAAGGTGGAAGCAGACGTGGACGGGATACAGTTTGTAACGGCGCGAGGATGGGAAGACTTGAGCAATCTTATGGAGACCTATGAGGCGCTTGGAATTCCGGTAGGTGAGGAAGTGATTCATGAATTTTTGCGCCATGAAGATGTGGCAGAGGATGTGGCGGCATATTTCGACCTTTACCGGAAGTATCAGGACGATTATGGAATCACAGAGATTTTAAAGGGGAATGTAAAACCACAAGTGTACGCAAGAATTTACGAAGCTGCATTTGACGAGCGTCTGAGTGTGGTGAATCTTTTGCTTGACGGCTTGCAGCAATACTGGAATGTCTATGAGAAACAGAAGCAGATGACGGATGCGTGGTATGACTTCCTGAAAAAATACCGTAGCATGTTGGCGGATGGAAATAATGCAGCAGCTTCTTATACGAAGCTGTTAGGCGAGTGGCAGGAGACGTTTGAGCTGGAAAAGAAAAACGAGTTTTTAACAAAGCAGGATCGAATCTGGAAGGAAGAATTATCGGTCAAATTAAAAGAGGCCGTTCCGGCGGCAGACCTTGCAGATAAGGAAACGTTTGCCTATGTAAAACAGGGCTTTGATACATGCACAGCACAGCTTGAGCAGGTGGAGAACGAAGCGGGAGAAGCGCTGGAATGTGCTTTTACGTTTATGGAGCAGGCATTTGAAAATGGACAGGAGATGGTAATTTTTATGACGCAGCTTACCATTGGAAAAGAATCGTCGTACTATCTGTCAGAGCATATCTGTGAGCGTTATTTAAAGTATAATGAGGAGTTGCTGATTGGAACAAGGAAAGCGGAATTGCTGGCGGAGCTGGGAAGAGAGAAATAAGATTGAGGGAGCAGATATCTGATATGATTCCCGCGAAGCGTTTTTGTGTAATAGGAACGAAATTTCCTATTACACAAAAATGCGATAAATACAAGCACTGTATCTATCGCATCCAAAAGATAATGCAGAAGATGGGACTTGAACCCACACGATATTGCTACCACAGGCACCTGAAGCCTGCGCGTCTGCCAATTCCGCCACTTCTGCGTACAACAAAATTATTTTAACTTTTTTTAGAGAATAAGTCAAGAGTAAAATGAAAAAAATCTCACGAAAAAAATCAAAAAATACTAAAATAGATATTGACAAATAAATATATGTTTGTTATACTGATTAAGTCGTTGTGACAAAACAAGTTCATACGATTTGCGGAAGTGTCGGAACTGGCAGACGAGCAAGACTAAGGATCTTGTAAGCATTGCGCTTGTGTGGGTTCAAGTCCCATCTTCCGCATTATAAGAAGAAGGAAGCTCAGGTAATTTACCTGAGTTTCTTTTTTGCGTCCATCTTTAGAAAACCCCCTCTCATTGAAATTGTATAAAATGACTAAAAATAGTAAATAAGCCCTACTCAATCCGTCTATATGACGAAAAATACTTAAAATTTTTAATGTACATCAAAAAATATTCTATAGTTTCTCAAGACTTCATCCTCTATACTGACATTATCAACAAAACCAAAGGGGGAAATTCATATGAAGAAAAAAATGGTAGCAATGATGATGATGACGGTATTGGCACTTTCTACAGCAGCATGTGGATCTGCCGGTGAGGCTGCAGGAGAAGCTGGCGGAGACAGCCAGGCAGCGAGCGCCGACGCAGGAAGCCAGTCGGATTCCGGAGTGGCCAACAAGGACAAACCATTGGTGTGGTTCAATCGTCAGCCATCAAACAGCTCAACAGGTGAACTTGATATGTCAGCATTGAATTTTAACGATGATACCTACTATGTAGGATTCGATGCCAATCAGGGTGCTGAACTTCAGGGAACCATGGTCAAGGAGTATATCGAAACAAATATCGATAAAATTGACCGAAACGGAGATGGTGTCATCGGATATGTGTTAGCAATCGGAGACATCGGACATAACGATTCGATTGCAAGAACACGAGGTGTTCGTAAAGCGCTTGGCACTGGTGTTGAGAAAAATGGGGAAATCGACAGTACACCGGCAGGAACGAACACAGATGGAAAGGCAACGGTTGTCCAGGATGGAACAATCGAAGTAAACGGAAAAGAATATGTCATCCGTGAGCTTGCTTCACAGGAAATGAAAAACTCAGCAGGTGCAACCTGGGATGCAGCTACAGCAGGTAATGCAATCGGAACATGGTCATCTTCTTTTGGAGATTCTATTGATATCGTTGTCTCAAACAACGATGGTATGGGAATGTCTATGTTCAATGCATGGTCAAAAGACAATGATGTTCCAACATTCGGATATGATGCAAACAGTGATGCCGTTGCAGCAATCGCAGAAGGTTATGGCGGAACTATCAGCCAGCATGCCGATGTTCAGGCTTACCTGACGCTCAGAGTCCTTCGTAATGCACTTGATGGAGTGGATGTAGATACCGGTATCGGTACACCGGATGATGCAGGAAACGTGTTAAGCGATGACGTATACGTTTACAAAGAAAATGAGAGATCTTACTATGCATTAAATGTAGCGGTTACAGAGGAAAACTACAAAGACTTTACAGATTCTACGGTTGTATGGGAACCGGTATCAAATCAGTTAGATGCTTCTGCACATCCGACCAAGAAAGTATGGCTGAATATTTATAATGCTTCTGATAACTTCTTAAGCTCTACCTATCAGCCACTTTTACAGAACTATGACGATTTGTTAAATCTTGATGTAGAGTATATCGGCGGTGACGGACAGACAGAGTCTAACATCACAAACCGTCTTGGAAATCCGGGACAGTATGATGCATTTGCCATCAACATGGTAAAAACGGACAATGCGGCTTCTTACACAGCTCTTTTGAACCAGTAAAAACAACTTGTTTTCAGGGGGAAGAAATTCCCCCTCGAAACATAAAAAGGAAATATCGAATTAGAGGAGCGGGAAGTATGGAGGATAGGAGAGAAGATATTATCTTATCAATACGCGGCATGAGTAAATCATTCGGCAGAAACCGGGTTCTTGACCACATCAATCTCGATGTGAAGCGTGGAACCGTAATGGGGCTGATGGGAGAAAATGGTGCAGGTAAGTCAACGATGATGAAGTGTCTTTTTGGTACATACCAGAAGGACGAAGGAACAATATACCTGGATGGAAAAGAAGTAAGTTTTTCCGGACCAAAGGATGCACTTGAAAATGGAATTGCCATGGTGCATCAGGAATTAAATCAGTGTCTGGAACGCAATGTAGTGGATAATCTTTTCCTTGGAAGATATCCGGTAAATTCTCTCGGAATGGTTGACGAGGGAAGAATGAAAAATGAGGCTTCCGAATTATTTCGAAAATTGGGTATGACGGTAAACCTTGAGCAGCCGATGCGGAACATGTCCGTATCGCAGAGGCAGATGTGTGAAATTGCAAAAGCGATTTCTTATAATTCAAAAGTAATTGTATTAGATGAGCCAACCTCATCACTTACGGTACAGGAAGTAGAGAAACTTTTTGAAATGATGCGCATGCTGCGTGACCAGGGAATTTCATTGATTTATATTTCCCATAAAATGGATGAAATATTTGAAATATGCGATGAGATATCCGTGCTTCGGGATGGCAATCTGGTTATGACAAAGAGCGCAAAAGACACAAACATGAATGAACTGATTACAGCAATGGTAGGTCGTGTGCTGGAAAACAGATTTCCGCCGGTCGACAATGAGCCGAAGGATGTTATTTTATCTATTCAGCATTTGTCTACGAAGTTTGAACCGCATTTGCAGGACATCACGTTCGATGTGCGGGAAGGAGAGATTTTTGGACTGTATGGTCTGGTAGGTGCCGGTCGTACCGAATTGTTAGAGACCATTTTTGGTGTGCGGACAAGGGCGGCAGGAAGAGTGTATCTGAACCATAAGCTTATGAATTTCACCTGCGCAAAAGAGGCAATGGACTATGGCTTTGCGTTGATTACAGAGGAACGTAAGGCAAATGGTTTATTCTTAAAAGGAGATTTAACTTTTAATACGACAATTGCAAATCTTAATGCATATAAAAAGGGAGCAGCGCTTTCCGATTCGAAGATGGTGAAAGCAACCTCCGATGAAATTAAAATCATGCATACAAAATGTATGGGACCGGGAGACATGATTTCAAGTCTTTCCGGAGGAAATCAGCAGAAAGTTATTTTTGGAAAATGGCTTGAGCGCAGTCCGCAGGTATTTATGATGGATGAGCCTACGAGAGGAATCGATGTTGGCGCAAAATATGAGATTTATGAGTTGATTATCCAGATGGCAAAACAGGGAAAGACAATTATAGTTGTGTCGTCGGAGATGCCGGAGATTCTTGGAATTACAAACCGTATCGGTGTGATGTCAAACGGACACCTTTCCGGAATTGTCAATACCAAGGAGACAAACCAGGAAGAACTTCTAAGACTCAGTGCGAAATACCTATGATTAAGGGAGAGGGATGGATATGGCAAATAGTAAGATTCTTACGGCTGAACAGGAACAGAATTTAAGACAGCCGATCGACGAATATGTCGGTAAAATTCAAAAAGAGATAGATGGTCTGAGAGAAAACGGTACGGCAAAGGTAATCGGATATCAGAACAGCATAGAGCGGATTAAGAGAGACCGTACCCTCGCAAAAGGGGAAAAAGAGGCACAGATTACAGCGTGTAAAAAGGCGCTCGAAAAAGCAAAAGCAGTGGAAAATCAGAACAAAGATAAAATTAAAAGTCTGATTGCGGATGCAGAAGCCTATTTAAAAGCAAACTTTGACAAACTTTATTACAACGCCGTAAAAGAAAGCTGCGTGGCAGAAAAGGCAAAGGCGCAGGAAGAACATAGACGAAGAGTTGCCAAATTAGAGAAGCAGCACAAAGAAAATCTTGCAAAGACGACGGATCAGAGCGAGATCAAAGAAGAAAATTATGTGCACAAAAACCGAATCTCAAATGAAAAACTCGAACTCGAAAAAGAGTATCAGCGCATTAAAGACAGAAGACATGATGCATTTAATTACAAATACCATTTGATTGATATGCTCCGCTTGTCAAAATTCACATTTGCGGAGACAAGGGCACAGAAATGGGAGAACTACAAATATACATTTAACAGAAGAACCTTCCTGTTGCAGAATGGATTGTATATTGCAATTATTCTGGTGTTTATCGCACTTTGTATCATTACCCCAATCAGAAAGGGCACACCGCTGCTTACCTACAACAATATCCTTAATATTTTGCAGCAGGCATCCCCTAGAATGTTCTTAGCGCTTGGCGTTGCAGGACTGATTCTTCTGACCGGTACGGACTTGTCGGTCGGCCGAATGGTTGGTATGGGTATGACGGCAGCGACCGTCATCATGCATCAGGGCGTGAATACCGGTGCTGTATTCGGACACGTTTTCGATTTTACAGGCATTCCGGTTGGAGTGAGAGTGATTCTGGCACTTGTGGTATGTATTTTACTGTGTACATTTTTTACCAGTATCGCAGGCTTTTTTACCGCGAAATTCAAGATGCATCCGTTCATATCGACGATGGCGAACATGCTTGTTATTTTTGGTCTGGTAACCTATGCGACAAAAGGTGTATCCTTTGGTGCGATTGAGCCGACGATTCCGAATATGATTATTCCGAAAGTAAACGGATTCCCGACGATTATTCTCTGGGCAGTTGCAGCGATTGCGATTGTATGGTTTATCTGGAATAAGACAACATTTGGAAAGAACCTGTACGCAGTAGGTGGAAACCCGGAGGCGGCAGCAGTTTCCGGTATCTCCGTTTTTGCAGTGACACTCGGTGCATTCATTATGGCGGGAGTCCTTTACGGATTCGGCGCATGGCTGGAATGTGCGAGAATGGTTGGTTCCGGTTCTGCAGCATATGGTCAGGGATGGGATATGGACGCCATCGCAGCATGTGTGGTTGGTGGTGTATCCTTTACCGGTGGTATTGGTAAAATATCCGGTGTTGTAACAGGTGTATTTATTTTTACTGCATTGACATATTCTCTGACGATACTCGGTATTGACACAAACCTTCAGTTTGTATTTTCCGGTATCATCATTCTTGTGGCAGTTACACTGGATTGCTTAAAATATGTGCAGAAGAAATAACAGCTTACCTCTCCGATAAGTGTTTTTGGAATAGGGATGTCAGCTCTACATGTAAGATGTGGGCGGCATCTCTATTTGTCGATTCCGGCAAGATTTACATTGTCCGGGGAAATTGCTATAATAGGCGGAGGAAAAGGAAGAGGGAACTATGTATACATTATTACTTGTAGATGACGAAGAAGAGGTAATGCAGGTCATTGCCCGAAAAGTAAAGTGGGAGGAACTGGGGTTTTCAGTTATTGGACATGCAAACAGCGGGCTGAAAGCACTTGAGATGTTAGAGGAGACACAGCCGGATGTTGTCATGACAGACATTAAGATGCCATATATGGACGGTCTGGAACTGTGCGGCCACATCAAAGAGAAATATCCGGCAACGAAGATATTACTGTTTACCGGTTTTGATGATTTCGAGTATGCCAAGGAAGCAGTGCATCTTGAAATAGAAGAATATATTTTAAAACCGTTAAATGCAGCGGAGATTACCGGTGTGTTTGAGCGGTTGAAGAACAAATTAGATCAGGAAATCAATGAAAAAAGAAGTACGGAACTTTTGAAAAAATATTATGCGGATTCCCTTCCGCTTTTACAGGCAAACTTTTACTCCATGCTGATAGAGGGAAGAATCCCGGAGGACGAGTTGGAGCGGTATCTTGCCAATTATCAGATTGCGTTTGAAGGGCCGCTGTATTGCTGTCTCGTGATTCACACGTCGGCAAATCAGGTGCCGGAGGATATGGATGCGAAATTTCTAGCGGTATCGGTAGACCGGCAGGCGGGAGAGCAGTTAGAGAAAAAGTGGAGCGCAAAGCGGTTTAACTATCTCGAAAATACGGTTATGATTGCGCAGCTAAAGCAGGAGAGTGAGGTGTCGGAGCTTACGGATACCTGTGACCGCTTCTGTAAATACATCCATCACGTGATTGGTGCGGTGGTCACAATCGGAGTCGGCCAGGTGTGTGAGCACATATTCGAATTATCACAGTCCTATCAGAGCGCGAAAGAGGCACTTTCCTACCGCGTGCTGTACGGAAGCAATCAGGCAATTAATTTAAAAGATATTGTGCCGCAGCGGAAAAAGGCGTTAGAGACCGGCGACGGAATGGAGTTGTCGCATCTGTTTAAAATGATTTGCCTGGGCACGAAAGAAGAGATTGAAAAGGCAGTCGGAACGTATATGGAGCACATGCTTTTGTCAGCGAAATCACTTGAAAAGTATCACATTGCGGTGATGGAACTGATCAGTGAACTGTATCGTTTTATGAACAATAACAATTTAGACAGCCAGGAAGTGTTAGGCGGCATCGGACAACTGTATCAGGAACTGAGCAATATGGAGTCGCAGGTACTCGAAAAATGGCTGCGGGATGTTTGTTTTCATCTACATGAAGATATGGCAAGTGCACGTTATCATTCCAAACAGTCCTTAATTGACAGGGCAAAAGAATATGTGCGCAATCATTATCAGGAAGAGGAACTTTCCCTAGATGACATCTGCAAGGAGTTAGGGGTGTCGAACTCGTATTTTTCGAGTATGTTCAAAAAGGAAACGGGAGATTCATTTGTGGGCTATCTGACAGAGTACCGGATGGAAAAGGCATCGCGCATGTTGGTTGAGACGATGGAGAAAAGCTACATCATTGCCAAAAGTGTAGGATATTCCGATCCGAACTATTTCAGCTATGTATTCAAAAGACAGTATGGGGTATCCCCATCGAAGTATAGGACAGAGTATGCAAAAGTTTAAGAAAAAAATGTATCAGCAGTTGAAAAAAGTAAAACCCGGAGAAATCCAGTCTACCATCATGATTGCGTTTTCCGTTATTTCGGTGGCGATTATGCTTTGCATGGGAAGTGTGATGTATCTGCGTTTTTCCTCCATATCGCAGCAGCGCGTGTTAGAGAATAACCAGAAACTGATGGATCAGACGGTAGAGCGCGTGGAAGATTATTTGATTCACATGAGACAGGTGTCGGATGCTGCCTACTATGATGTGATAAAAGAAAGCGACATCTCAAGCCAGTCAGACGAGATACACAGCGGGATGAAGCTTTTATATGAAGCCAATAAGGACAGTCTGCGAAGCATTGCAATTTATAACCAGTACGGAAGTCTTATGGCGGCAGAACCTGTGGTGGCACAGAAAGAGGAGCCGGATGTGACAAAACAGGACTGGTTTATCGAGGCGATGGACCGTGTGGAAAATATTCATTTCTCGATACCACATGTACAGAATCTGTTTGATGACGGAACATACCGGTACTACTGGGTGATTTCCGCGAGTCGTGTCGTGGAACTGACGGACGGCACTAATACACAGCTTGGTGTGCTGCTTGTCGACATGGATTATTCCGGCATCTCCCGTATGATGGAGCAGATTAATACCTCCGGAAACGGACAGTATTTCTATCTGTGCGATAGTGATGGGGAGATTATTTACCATCCGCATCAGGTGCAGTTAAACAGTGACATGGAGGAAGAGAGCAGCCGTGTGGCGGCAGCGTCTAAAGAGAATCTTTATGATGAGACGGTCAATGGGACACATCGGAAAGTGATGGTAAATACCATCAGTTATACCGGCTGGAAATTAGTCTGCGTGATGCCGCGCGCAATCTTTACCAATCAAATGATGGATGTAAAGCAGTTTGTGCTGCTGCTTATCCTATTGATGGCAATGATGTTAGCGTTTGTAAACCGGGTGGTTTCCGTGAAGATTTCAAGCCCGATTATGAAGCTGAACAATTCAGTCACGAAGTATGAAGAGGGAAAAGAAGGTGCCATTTTTATCGGTGGTTCACTTGAAATCAGGCATCTCGGCAAATCCATACAGAAGTCATACCGTCAGAACGCAGCATTGATGCAAAAAGTAGTCTGGGAACAGAACGAGCGGAGAAAAAGTGAGCTGGATGTGTTACAGAGCCAGATTAATCCGCATTTCCTTTACAACACCTTGGATTCGATTACCTGGATGATTGAGGGGGAGCGCAACGATGAGGCGGCATTTATGATTTCACAGCTTGCAAAGCTTTTCCGTATCAGCCTTTCCAAAGGACATACGATTATCCGTATCAAAGAGGAATTGCAGCATGCGAAAAGTTATATGAACATTCAGCAGACGCGCTACAAAAATAAATTTTCAGTCACCTTTGACATTGCGCCGGAAATTTTAGAGGACTGTGTGGTAAAACTTATTTTACAGCCGATTTTGGAAAATGCTATTCACTATGGTGTCCGGGAGATGGACGATATGGGAGAAATCCACGTCCGCGGAATCCGACAGAACGGGGAAATCATCCTCTCTGTGACAGACAATGGAATGGGAATCCCGGAAGATGAAATTGAATTTCTGCTGATGGATACACAGCGTGTCCATAAGAAGGGTTCCGGTGTCGGACTTGTCAACGTGAACAACAGAATCAAAATATTATTTGGGGAAAAGTACGGACTGCACATTGAAAGCGAACCGGATGTGGGAACGACCGTGTCTATAAGAATTCCTGCAGTGCCGTATTCGGAGGAAAACAGGAAAGTGCTTGAGAACGGTCATATGCCGGAAGTGCAAAACCTGATAAAAAAGGGTGAGGAACATGAAAAACGGTAGAAAAACATTTATTTTAACAGAAGTCATGTTAGGTGTGATGGTTCTGCTTTTGTTTGTTTTTATGGTGTACCACAAAAACGGACAGCAGCCTGAGAAAATTGCGGTTATCGTTCCGGATGTGGATGAAAGCCAGTGGTCGGCATTTAAGTATGGGTTAAAGACGGCGTCACAGGAGTACAATGTGGATATTGTCGTCATCAGCAAGGACAACATGGAGACGGCGGATGATGAAATTACGGTGATAGAGCAGGAGATTGCCAAGGGAGCAGATGCAGTTATCGTGAAGCCAATCCCGGACGGCGATGCCGAGAAAAAGTTGCGGCAGGTGCAAAAAAGTGTGCCGGTTATGTTGGTGAGTGACACGATTTCAGTGGACGGAGAAGAATCGTCCCTGCCTACCACGCAGCCAGAACAGTACCAGATGGGCGTGGAACTTGCGGCAGCGCTGCTAGAAGATAACAGTGGAAATTTAGATGGGAAAACAATCGGCATCTATATGGAGACGGAGGATTCGGTAGCAGATGTAAGCAGGAAAGAGGGGGTCTGTGATACGCTCGCCGATACAGGAGCCAAAGTTTTATGGTGCATGGCACAGGATTCGCCATCGGGGGAAGAAAGGAATCTACAGTCACAGAGAAAAGTTGATATCGTGATGGCACTTGACAATAAGACACTTGTGGAGACGGGGCAGGCGGCAGCCGATAATGATTTGTATGGTGCGATTGTGTACGGCATAGGCAATTCAACGGAAGCCATTTATTATCTGGATACACGCTGGGTAGAGTGTCTGGTTGTGCCGGATGAGTTCGCGGCAGGTTATGAGAGCGTCTCAGAGACGGTGAAAAAACTGCGCAAATCTTTTTACGAGATGGAAGACCAGCAGGTATCCTACACCGTGCTTACGAGAGAAAATCTTTTTTCAGAAGAAAATCAGGAGCTTTTATTTACAATCAGTCAGTAAAAGAGGAAGGGGAAGCCATGAAAAAAAGGGTGGCAGAGACAGCGGCACTCGTTCTTTTAGCGGGGGCACTGGGGTTTGTTGCATACAATGGAAAACAGGAGGAAACGGCACAGCAGATTTATATTGGGGTAGCGTGTTACGACCAGAAAGACACCTATTTAGGAGAGCTGCTCGATGCGTTCAAGGAAGAATGCAGCAGTCTTGAGACGGAAGAGTACGGCATCAGCATGACCATTATGGATGCGGCAAATTCCCAGAGGACGCAGGACGACCAGGTAAAGGAAATGATAAACGACGGCTGCAATGTGCTGTGTGTGAATCTTGCGGACCGGACAGATCCCTCGGAGATTATAGATGCGGCAAGGGAAAAAGACATTCCCATTATCTTTTTTAACCGCGAGCCGGTGGAGGAAGACTTAATGCAGTGGGACAAGCTGTATTATGTGGGGGCAAAGGCAAAACAGTCCGGGGAGATGCAGGGGGAGCTTGCAGCCGAATTGATAAAGGAAAACAGCCGGATTGACCGTAACAATGACGGAAAGATTCAATATGTCATTCTTGAGGGTGAGGTTGGGCATCAGGATGCCATTATTCGTACGGAAAGTGTAGCTGAAAGTATGAAAGCAAACGGAGTGCAGTTAGAAAAACTGAGTTATCAGATTGCAAACTGGAACCGTGCACAGGCACAGAACCGCATGACGCAGCTTGTAGGACAGTACAAAACAGAGATTGAGCTTGTGATTGCCAACAATGATGCCATGGCGCTCGGCGCAATCGATGCATATGAAAAATTAGGTTATACGGAATCAAACATCCCGGTATTTTTAGGGATAGATGGAACGGATGAAGGGTTAGAAGCCGTGGAAGAATCTAAGATAGCTGCAACTGTCTATAACGATAAAGAAGGACAGGCAAAGGCTATGGCAGACTTGGCATTTGCAGTGGTGACAGGAGAAGGTATGGAAGATATTGCATTTGAAAATGAGAAGTACATATATCTGCCATACCAGAAAGTCACGCTGGAAAATGTCGAAGATTTTATCAAAAAATAGTGCTGTCTAAAAGACAAGCATATTGGCAACCTGTTTGATTTCAACGGCGATGCGGTAGCCGCGGTCTTCCATAATATCGCTTGCAACCCGCAGATAATCGGACAATTTTGTTCCTGCCATCGGAAGCAGTTTGAGCTCGGAGGTATTCCAGTCGATGAATCCGCCCTCAAAGAACGAGTCTAAATAATACCGGCGCATGCGTGGCAGATCCGGAATATCGTCTAATCCGGTGTTAAACCATGCAATCCAGTCAATCATTTCCTGTTCTTCTATCCGGTATTTTTTCTCCTTCATGGTGTAGCCGAGAGAACTTTTCCCGGCTTTATATTTTTTCAAAAAAGAGAGAAGAAAATCAAAACGGTCGTTGAGACAGTTGGTGGAACAGTCCTTTGCAACGGAATAATTTCCCGGCGGGCATGGCATAAAGTTGCCCAGCGAGAACGTGAGTGCTGCGTAGCGCTCCAGCTCCGCAAAAAGTTCTGCGCCGATGGCGGCTTTGTACTGCTCGTAGGCGTCATACTGCCACATTTTTAAGGCTAAATCGCGTGTATGTTTTAAATCGCAGCCGAATTCTTCTAAGTGCTGCTGTGCTTTTTCATAATAAATCTGCTGGATTGTTTTTTTACCGGTAGGAGTAACTACAAGTTTCGATAAATAACGGTCGTTGAGGCCGGAGGCTTTTTGCAGGGTTGCCTTTGTCCAGAAAGACTGGAACGAGAAGATGCTGTCAATGGCGGGCTGACCGTTCGGATTCGTATCAATTTCCCAGTGAAGGGCGCGAAAAAGCGTGGTGATTTCATCGCAGTTATCACAGTCGAACTGGTTCTTTGGCGTCAGATAATAGGAAATCTGATAGCGCATCCAGTTGCGGATAGGACTGTCATCGTCCTGATAGCGCAAAGAATCGTACTTCTGATAGACTTTTTCTAATTCCGGGTAGCGTTCCGGCGAAGAAAAAGAAGGAATACAGCGGAAATCGAAATTATACGAATATTTACTTTCTGTCTTCTGAAAATAAGTTACAATATCAAAAAAATTAGCTGTATTCATGCGTGCACCTCGATTAATTCTTGATTCTCTTTTTATCTTAGTATAGGATAGGACAGGATGCAAGATTTATGCTGAAAAAAGTCATTTTTATATGGAAAGGTCAGATAGAGTATGAGTGAACATAAGAAAAAAGAAATTTCATTTACAGAAGGGTCAGTGTTCCAGTCGATTGTGCGTTTTGCAATCCCGGTGCTCGGAGCCTTGATTTTACAGGCTGCTTACGGTGCAGTGGATCTTTTGGTAGTGGGAAGATTCGGAAATGCGGCAAGCATATCGGCGGTTGGAACCGGAAGCGCTTTCATGCAGATGGTGACATTTATCATCACGAGCCTTGCCATGGGTTCTACCGTTATCATCGGGCAGCATATCGGGGAGCAGAAGCCTCAAAAAGCGGGAGACACTGTTGGAACCACCATTCTTCTGTTTGCAGGAATCGGCGTGGTGATGACCGTTTTACTGGAAGTTTTTGCAGATAAAATTGCCGTGATTTTACAGGTGCCGGCGGAATCGTTTGACTTAACGGTCACGTATCTGCGAATCTGTTCTGCCGGAATTTTAATCATCATTGCATATAACGTTATCAGTGGTATTTTGCGTGGAATCGGAAATGCCAATCTGCCGTTTCTCTTTGTAGGGGTCGCCTGTGTCGTAAATATTGTGGGCGACCTTGTGTTAGTCGGCGTGTTCCGCATGGATGTGGCAGGTGCCGCAATTGCAACGATAGCAGCACAGGCGGTATCGGTTGTGATTGCAATTCTGGTGCTGATGAGACAGAACCTCCCGATAACGTTTTCGAGAAAACAGCTTTGCATTGCCAAAGAAGAGTTAAAAAAGATTTTGAATGTCGGCGTTCCGATTGCCGTACAGGAGACGATGGTTCAGATTTCGTTTCTGGTTATCAATTCGATTATCAATAATATGGGATTAAATCAGTCTGCAGGTTATGGTGTGGCACAAAAGATTGTTTCTTTTATTATGTTGGTTCCGTCCTCTGTCATGCAGAGTGTCTCTGCGTTTGTATCGCAGAATGTCGGAGCCGGGAAAAAAGATCGTGCAAAGAAGGGATTTTTTACGGCGATGGCAGCAGGCTGTGCCGTTGGATGCGTGATTTTCTGCGTCGGATTTTTCGGTGGGGCAGGTCTTTCATCTATTTTCTCGGAGGATGCCGCAGTTATCGCGCAGAGTGCAAGTTATCTGAAAGGATTTTCCGTAGAATGTATTTTAACCTGTATGCTCTTTAGCAGTATTGGTTATTTTAACGGAAACGGAAAAAGCATGCCGGTTATGATTCAGGGAATTACATCGGCATTCTGCATCCGTATTCCGGTGTCGATTTTTATGTCAAATCTGCCGAATACGTCGCTGATGCTTGTGGGATTTGCAACACCGATTACGACAGTGTATGGAATCCTGTTTTTCTTCATCTGCTTTAAAATTTATAAAAACAAATTGTAGTTACAAAACAAAAACGAAACTTTTTGCAAAAAATAAAGGAAATTTGCTTGAAACGTCGAATATTATATTGTGTAGGCTGTGTGAAAAGAGATTTATGAGAGTGGCATTGTGAAGATAAGGAGATGTTTGCATGTCAATTCGAGAAGAAATAGAGAGAATGGAGCGGGAGACGCTAAGCCCTTACGCAACCTTGAGCGTGAACACAAAAGGGAGAGAGCGGGAGGAAGAACAATGTGATATCCGGCCTGTTTTCCAGCGCGACCGTGACCGTATTTTACACTGTAAGGCGTTTCGGCGTCTGAAAAATAAGACGCAGGTTTTCCTGACACCGAAAGGAGACCACTACCGGACGAGATTGTCCCACACCTTAGAGGTCTCCCAGAATGCGAGAACCATTGCAAAAGCACTGCGGCTGAATGAGGATTTGGTGGAGGCGATTGCATTAGGACATGACATGGGGCATACGCCGTTTGGGCATGCCGGTGAGTATGTTTTAAACGGACTCTGTGAGGATGGATTCCGGCACAACGAGCAGTCTGTCCGTGTTGTGGAGAAGCTTGAGAAAAATGGAGCAGGATTGAACCTGACCTGGGAAGTGCGGGATGGAATTTTAAATCATCAGACGAAGTCCACGCCACATACCTTGGAGGGAAAGATTGTCCGGCTCTCGGATAAAATCGCGTATGTCAACCACGATATTGACGATGCCATCCGTGCGCAGATTCTGACCGAGGATGATATTCCGATGGAACTGAAAAAGACGCTGGGCTTCTCGACGAAGCAGCGGCTTAATACGCTGATACATAATATTATCATCAACAGTCAGGGAAAAGATGACATCATCATGTCGAGCGAAGTCGAGGAAGCGATGGTGGAACTGCGTCATTTTATGTTTGAAAATGTCTACAAGAATCCTGTGGCAAAAGGGGAGGAAGTAAAAGCGAAGGCGATGATTGAGCAGTTGTTCTATTATTACCTGGATCATATCGAGCTTCTTCCGGAAAAATATTTAAGAATGCTCCGCGAGGGTGAGACAATGCACCGCGTTGTCTGCGATTACATTGCGGGTATGACAGACCAGTATGCGATTACAAAGTTCAGTGAATATTTTCTTCCACAGGCATGGCAGGTGGACGGATATTAACAGCAGTAAGAAACGACTGGAAATGGAGTGACAAAATATGCCGTATTTTTCGGATGAAATAATAGAAGAAGTGCGTTCGCGAAACGATATTGTAGACGTGGTATCACAGTACGTGAAGCTGACGCGGAAGGGCAGTACCTATTTTGGACTGTGCCCGTTTCACAATGAAAAGACAGGCTCTTTTTCTGTCTCACCGAATAAGCAGATGTATTACTGTTTTGGATGCGGAGCCGGGGGAAATGTGTTCACATTTCTGATGGAGTATGAGAATTTTACCTTCGGGGAGGCGATGGAAGAACTTGCCAACCGCGCGGGGGTAGAACTTCCGAAACAGGAGTATTCTGCAGAGCAGCGGCGTGAGGCGGATAAGAGAAGCCGGCTGTTAGAGATTAATAAAGAGGCGGCGCGATATTTTTATACCCTGCTGCGCAATGAGCGTGGGAAACGTGCGCTCGATTATTTTACAAAACGTGAATTGTCTGCGGAGACGATGAAGAAATTCGGACTCGGTTATTCAGACCAGTACAGCGATGATTTGTACCGCTATCTGCGTGCAAAAGGATACGAGGATGATATTTTAAAAGAATCCGGGCTTGTCACCATTGATGAGCGCCGGGGCGGTTATGACAAATTCTGGAACCGTGCGATGTTTCCGATTATGGATGTGCACAACAAAGTCATTGGCTTTGGCGGCCGTGTCATGGGAGATGGGGAACCAAAATATTTAAACTCCCCGGAGACAAAGATTTTTGATAAGAGCCGGAATCTTTACGGACTTAATTTCGCAAGGACAACGAAGAAACCGCAGCTACTGCTCTGCGAGGGCTATATGGATGTGATTGCGCTGCATCAGGCAGGATTTGACAATGCCGTGGCATCGCTTGGAACAGCTTTGACGAGTGGACATGCCAATCTGCTCAAGCGTTATACGAAGGAAGTCTATCTGACGTACGACAGTGATGGAGCGGGAGTAAAGGCGGCGCTTCGTGCCATTCCGATTTTAAAGGAAGTTGGAATAACTACAAAGATAATTAATATGCGCCCGTACAAGGACCCGGATGAATTCATCAAAGCACTCGGAGCCGAGGCTTATCAGGAGCGGATAGACCAGGCGGAAAACAGTTTCATGTTTGAAATCCGCATCTTAGAGCAGCAGTATGATATGCAGGACCCGGAGAGCAAGACCGCATTTTTTAACGAGGTAGCAAAGAAGCTTTTAACTTTTACAGAGGAGTTAGAACGCGATAATTATATAGAAGCAGTGGCAGCAAAGTATCAGACCGGATTTGAAAAACTGCGCAGTCTGGTGAACCACTTTGGAACAAAGGTGGGAATTGCCAGGGAGAGAGTGCCATTAAAAAGTGGTATCAATGAGAAAAAGGGATTGAAAAAAGAGGACGGGATGAAACAGTCCCAGAAGCTCCTCCTGACGTGGCTCATTGAAAATACCGCGCTTTTTAATAAAATAAAAAAATACATTTCGCCACAGGACTTTACCGAAGAGATTTATCATCAGGTGGCAGAAGTTCTCTTTGAACAGTATGAGACGACCGGAACAGTCAATCCGGCGAAAATTATCAGTATGTTTCAAAATGAGGAAGAACAAAGGGAGATTGCAGGTTTATTTAATGCCACAATTCACAGTGTTGAGACAAAAGAAGACAAGGAAAAGGCATTGAAGGAGACGATTGTCCGCATGAAACAAAACAGCATCCGACATCAGTCGGAGCATTTAGACCCTACCGATATGGCGGGACTTCAGAAGCTCATTGCGGATAAGAAGGCACTTGAAGAATTGGAAAGACTGCATATTTCTATTGATTAAGGACAAAATAGTTAACGAACCATGAGAGGATGAAAGAAAATGGCAAAAAAGAAAGAAATGGATGAAAAATTAGAAAAAATGGAAGGAAAAGACACAAAAGCTGCAGGCAGCCCGGAAGATATGGAGAAATTCCAGAAAAAATTAACAGAACTGCTCGCATTAGCCAAGAAGAAAAAGAATATGTTGGAATATCAGGAAATCAGTGACTTTTTCCAGGATATGCAGTTAGGTGCAGAACAGTTCGAAAAGATTCTTGATTTCTTAGAGAGCAATAACATCGATGTACTCCGTATCACAGAAGGAGACGATTCGGATGAAGATATTCTGTTAGAAGTAGATGACGATGATGACATTGAAGTGGAAAAGATTGATTTGTCTGTTCCGGACGGTGTTTCCATCGAGGACCCTGTCCGTATGTATTTAAAAGAAATCGGAAAAGTTCCGCTGTTAAGTGCAGAGGAAGAAATCGAACTGGCAAAACGTATGGAACTTGGCGACCAGGAAGCAAAGAAACGGTTAGCTGAGGCGAACCTTCGATTGGTTGTAAGTATTGCAAAACGTTATGTAGGCCGTGGTATGTTATTCCTTGACCTGATTCAGGAAGGAAACTTAGGTCTGATCAAGGCAGTAGAGAAATTTGATTACCGCAAAGGTTACAAATTCTCTACCTATGCAACATGGTGGATTCGTCAGGCAATCACAAGAGCGATTGCAGACCAGGCGAGAACCATCCGTATTCCGGTTCATATGGTTGAGACCATCAACAAATTAATCCGTGTCAGCCGTCAGTTGTTGCAGGAATTAGGACGTGAGCCAAGCCCGGAAGAAATTGCAGCAGAGATGAACATGCCGGTGGAGCGTGTGCGTGAAATCTTAAAGATTTCCCAGGAACCTGTTTCCTTAGAGACGCCAATCGGTGAAGAGGAAGACAGCCATTTAGGAGATTTCATCCAGGATGATAATGTCCCGGTACCGGCAGATGCAGCAGCATTTACCCTGTTAAAAGAACAGTTAGAGGAAGTGCTTGGAACTTTAACAGAGCGTGAGCAGAAAGTATTGACACTTCGTTTTGGATTAGAGGATGGACGTGCGAGAACATTAGAGGAAGTCGGAAAAGAATTCAACGTTACCCGTGAGCGTATCCGTCAGATTGAGGCAAAAGCGCTCCGCAAACTGCGTCATCCAAGCAGAAGCCGCAAATTAAAGGATTATTTGGAATAGAATATGATTCAGATTTCAAACAGGCTGCAGGAAGCAGCGGCAATGGTGACACCGGGAAATATGCTTGCAGATGTCGGAACCGATCATGGATATGTTCCGATTTATCTGGTGCAAAAGGGAGTGATTCCGGGTGCGATTGCCATGGATATCAACAAAGGGCCGCTAGAGCGCGCAAAAGAACATATCGGGCAGAACGGACTGGGGGACTACATACAGACCCGCCTGTCGGACGGAGTCGCAGCCTTGCAGGTGGGCGAGGCGGATACGATTCTGGTTGCAGGAATGGGCGGCGGACTCGTCATCCATATTTTAGAGGAAGGCATGGATGTCTGTAAAAATGCAAAAGAACTGATTTTACAGCCACAGTCGGAGCTGCAGAATGTGCGCGTTTACTTGCGGGAACATGGTTTTGCAATAGTAGAAGAACGGATGGTTTTAGAGGATGGGAAATATTATCCCATGATGAAAGTGACCTATAGAGGAGAAAACGATTGTAAATTGTCAGAAAAAAAGGTAAAATTGTATCAGATGATTGAAGATAAGTATGGTCCTCTTTTATTGCGTGAACAAAACACCGTATTATTGCAGTATTTACAAAAAGAAGAGATGTTGTATCGTAATATAAGAAGTGAGCTTCAAAAGCTTCCTGCATCGGAAAAGATTGCAGCGAGACTTGCAGAAGTGGAACAGGAACTTGTCTATATTAAGGAGGCAACAGAATGGGACAGACATTTCAGGTAGAAGTAGCAGGAAAGAAGATAGAAGTACCGGAAGGAACTACATTTTTAGAACTTGCAAAGCAGTATCAGGAACAGTATGAAGAGGATATTGTTCTGGCATCATTTAACAAACGATTGCGGGAGCTTAACAAGCATGTGGAAGCGGATGGTGAATTAACGTTTTTTACAACCGGAGATAAGGTTGGAAGGAAAGCGTACCGCAGAAGTGCGACACTTCTCATGCAGAGAGCCGTGCATAACCTGTGGGGAAAGGAAGGCATCAGTGTAAAGGTGCTTTTTTCCATCAGTAAGGGCTATTACTGTGAACTGAGACAGGGGACACCGATTGTAGAAGATAAGCCACTTTGCACGGATGGCGTCAAAGAAAAGACACTCGTGCAGATGGATCAGAAGAAGCTGCTCGAACTCAAAGTCGAGATGATGCGTCTTGTGGATGCAGACATTGTCTTTGAAAAAGAGAGTATCGACACGGAAGATGCCGTTTTATTGTTTGCAAATCTTGGAATGGAAGACAAAGAGAAATTGTTCAAATACAGACGTAGTTCAAGAGTAAATATCTACGAGATTGGCAATTATAAAGACTATTATTATGGTTATATGGTGCCATCTACGGGCTATTTAAAATATTTTGACCTGACGTTGATGGAAGATGGATTTGTCTTACTTTACCCGGATAAGAATGCAAAGGTGGTAGAGGAGTTCAAACCGTCCATGAAATTGTTCCACACCTTAAAGGATTCGAAGGAGTGGGGCGAGATGTTAGACATGGGAACGATTGGAGCGCTGAATGATAAAATCGCCAGCGGTGACATGCAGGAGATGATTCTGACGCAGGAAGCCCTCATGGAAGAACGCATTGGAAAATTAGCGGAGATGATTGCACAGTCGCATAATAAGAAATTTATTATGATTGCCGGACCTTCGTCTTCCGGAAAGACAACGTTTTCCCATCGCCTGTCCATCCAGTTAGCGGCAAAAGGGCTGAAACCGCACCCATTTCCGTTAGATGATTACTATGTGGATCGCGACAAAGCACCGCTCGACGAGAATGGTGAGTTGGACTTAGAAGCGTTAGAAGCGTTAGACATCGAGCTATTTAATCACGATATGAATGAACTGCTTCAGGGAAAAAGAGTGGAGCTTCCGGTCTTTAATTTTAAGACGGGAAAAAGAGAATACAAAGGAAAATACATGCAGTTAGGACCGGAGGATGTCTTAGTAATCGAGGGAATTCATGGGTTGAATGACAAATTATCGTATTCCCTTCCGGTGGAGAGTAAATTCAAAATTTACATCAGTGCCTTAACCCAGTTAAACATAGATGAGCACAACTGCCTGCCGACGACCGATGCAAGACTGATTCGCAGAATTGTGCGTGATGCAAGGACAAGAGGAACCTCCGCGCAGGAGACGATTGCAATGTGGGATTCGGTACGCCGTGGAGAGGAACGGAATATTTTCCCGTTCCAGGAGGGCGCAGATGTCATGTTTAACTCTGCATTAATCTATGAACTTGCAGTGTTAAAAACCTATGCAGAGCCGTTGTTATTTGCAATCAGCCACGATGCGCCGGAGTATATGGAAGCAAAACGGCTGTTGAAATTTTTAGACTATTTCCTTCCGATGGCGTCCGATGGAATCGGTCAGAATTCCATTATTCGTGAATTTATAGGTGGAAGTTGCTTTAATGTATAGGAAAGCTACTTGAATTTTTCTCAAAAATAGTGTATATTGTGGAACAGGTTTGCGTGAGCAGACAAAATATTAAGTAGGACAAATGATCGCGGCTGCAAGTGTCGAAAGACCGCAGGTGAGGAAAGTCCGGGCTTCACAGGGCAGGATGCCGGATAACGTCCGGTAGAGGTGACTCTAAGGAAAGTGCAACAGAAATATACCGCATACCATGTATGTAAGGGTGGAAGGGCAGTGTAAGAGACTACCGCTTTTCTGGTAACAGAGGAGGCATATGTAAACCCCATCCGAAGCAAGACCGAATAAAAGCGTTGACGTGGCCCGCCAGCTTTAGGTAGGTCGCTTGAAATGACTGGTAACAGCCATTCTAGAAAGATGATCATTCGTCTGCATATGCAGGCTGACATAACCCGGCTTATCGTCCTGCTTAATATTTTTAAAGAGATTCATAATAGACTGACAGAGAGAAGGATTCGTGAAAACAGAGTCCTTTTTTGTATAATAGGAAATTCTTATTACACAAAAAGTCCTCCGGGCAGGATTCTTTTTATATAGAATAGAAAAAAGCTTGTGAAAGAGTGTGAGGTACGCAGGATGGAGCATATTGCGAAAATCGAACAGATTGTACGGGATGCGGCAGAGAAGAATGCATCCGATATTCATTGTACGCCGGGAAGCCCGATGATGTACCGGATTGACGGAAAAATAGTTGTGGCATCCGAAGAAATCACAGGTCCTTCCGATGTCGATGAGATGATTTTTCCGTTATTGACGGAAAAGCAGAAAGCAGAGTTAGAAGAAAATGGTGAGGTCGGGTTTGCCTATTCCCTGACGGGAGTCAGCAGAATCCGAATCAATGTATACCGCCAGCGCGGAACGTATGCCTTATCCATCCGTATTCTTCCGTCTGATATTTTCAGCGAGGAACAGTTGGGAATACCGGAGGCAATTTTGAATCTGACCAGAAAGAAAAAAGGTCTGATTTTAGTTACGGGACCGGCGGGAAGCGGTAAATCAACTACAATTGCCTCGTTGATGAATGTGATTGCAGAGGAAGATGCCAGAAAAATTATCAGTATCGAAGATCCGATTGAATATTTATTCCAGCACAAGAAATCCATGGTGAACCAGCGTGAAGTCGGTTACGATACAAAGTCCTATGCGGCCGGACTAGCATCCGCACTGCGGCAGGACCCGGATGTCATTATGGTGGGAGAACTTCGTGATTTAGAGACGATAGAGCTTGCACTTTCTGCGGCGGAGACAGGACACCTTGTGATTGCGGCACTGTATACAGAGAATACGGTTGCGGCAGTGGAACGTCTGGTTGATATTTTTCCACAGGAGAAACAGCAGCAGATCCGGGTACAGCTTTCGAATGTACTTTGCGGAGTCATGGCACAGCAGCTTCTGCCGCGTGCAGATGGCACAGGACGTGTGGCGGCCTATGAGGTTTTACTTGTCCGGGAAGAGATTAAAGAGATGATTCAGAAGGGCAAGACGCATCAGATTCGCTCTGCGATGGTCAACGGAAGAAAAGACGGTATGCAGCTTATGGATGATGCCATTTACGACCTTTATATGAGGAGCGCAATTTCTACGCAGATGGCAGTCCGTTTCGCGGAAGATGGTGCCGGAATGCAGCAGAAAATATTCTTATTTCAATAAATCTAATGAAAGTATAAAATGTTTCTTAAAAGACAATAGGTCAGTTGACAGAGAGACTTTTCGGGGAGTAACATACCTTTAAAGAAAGGACGTGTAAGGTATGAGAGAAAAGCTGCAGAGATTTATGTCTGGAAGAAATGGAACAGATGATTTATCAAAGTGCTGCCTTGTTGTCGCAATGGCAGCATTGATTATATCGATGTTTTCGAGATGGACATTATTTTATATTTTAGGATTGGTGTTACTGATTTACGCATATTGGAGAACGTTTTCTAAGAACGTGCCAAAGCGTTATGAGGAGAACCAGAAGTATTTGAATTTCCGCTATCAGGCGGTGGTGAAGAAGGAACAATGGAAGAAACGCTTCGCAGGACGCAAGATATATCGTTATTTTAAATGTCCGCAATGCAGACAGAGAGTCCGTGTGCCGAAGGGAAAAGGTAAGATTTGTATTACCTGTCCGAAGTGCAGAACGGAATTCGTCAAGAGAAGTTGAGAAAGGGAGACGTCAGATGTTTGGTTATATCAACATAAATCAGAAGGAATTGTCTGATGAAAGTAAGAAGGCGTACCAGTCTTATTATTGCGGACTCTGTCGGAAGTTAAAGTCGAATTGTGGTACGAAGGGTCAGATGCTTTTAAATTATGATATGACGTTTCTGATTGTTTTACTGACAGGACTTTATGAGTTAGAGAATGAGGAAGTGGAGTTCACCTGTCCGCTGCATCCGACGAAGAAACGGACGGCGTGGTGGAATGAAGCGACGGACTATGCGGCAGATATGAATGTGATTTTAGCATATTACAATATGTTAGATGATTGGAAGGATGAGAAGTCCTATACGAAGCGGGCATTCGCAAAGATGTTGGATAAGGACTATCAGCGAATCATGGAGAAGTATCCGCGTCAGGTAACGGCAATTGAGCAGTTCATGGAGAAGCAGGCACAGGCGGAACGCGAAAATGAGAAGAATTTAGACATTGTTGCCGGACTGACCGGTGAGATGACAGGCGAGATATTTGCATGGAAGAAAGATGTCTGGGAAGAAGAGTTAAAGACTTTAGGCTTCTATTTAGGAAAGTTCATCTATATCATGGACGCCTACGAGGACGTCGATGAGGATATCAGGAAGAAGTCTTATAATCCGCTGATTTTAGCGGCCGATAAGGATGATGAGAACTTTGATACATTTTGTAAGCTTTTGCTTACGAGCATGATGTCAGAGTGCGCGAAATCGTTTGAGAGACTCCCGATTTTACTGCATGCGGATTTATTGCGAAATGTTTTATATTCCGGTGTTTGGTCGAAATATGAATATTTGCAGTTGAAAAAGAAGAAACTGGCAGAGAAGAACCAGGGTCAGAAAAAATATAACAAGAAAAAGAGTTAATTATGAATAATCCATATCAGATATTAGGTGTATCGGCAAATGCGACCGACGATGAAATAAAAAAAGCATATCGTACTTTGAGCCGGAAATACCATCCGGATGCCAACGTAAATAATCCGAATAAGGAGCAGGCGGAGGAGAAGTTCAAGGAAGTACAGCAGGCGTATGACCAGATTATGAAGGAGAAGCAGCAGGGCTTTAGCGGAAATTATGGCTACGGTTCGGCACAGGGCGGCGGTGGAACATACCGCTCATCCGGAAACTGGAATTACAACTACAATAGCAGTACGGAAACCCCTCAGATGCAGGCGGCTGCCAATTATATTGCCAACCGGCATTATGCGGAGGCATTGAATGTGCTCAACTCCATTCCATTTGGAGAGAGACGGGCACGCTGGTATTATTTCAGTGCAATCGCCAATCAGGGTTCCGGCAATAATATCATTGCCAAAGAGCATGCACAGAGGGCAGTGGAATTAGAGCCGAGCAACATGGAATACCGTCAGTATCTGCAGCATTTGGAGTTCGGTGGAACATGGTACACGAATATGGGTGCGGATTATGACAGACCGTATTCAAGCGCCGGAAGCTGGTGCTTAAGTCTTCTGTTTTTAAATATGTTATGTAACTGTTGTTGTTTAAGACCATTCTAGAGGTTTTAAAGTATGACAGGGAAAAGAAAATCGCTGGAGTCACAGGCTCCAGCGATTTTTGTGTTATTCATATACATTATTTTTATTAATTGTTTCGTCTGCGATTTGGGTTGATGTACTGTTCTTCACAGTATTTGCAGCGGTAAACTTCTTTTTTCTCGTCGGTCAGTAAGAAAATCTGGTCGAGTCCCTGCTCGATGGAAGTGATACAACGAGGGTTCTTGCAGCGAATAACGTTCTTGACCTGAGAAGGAAGATGAAGTTCTTTTTTCTCTACAATATGGTCGCCTTTGATGACATTGACAGTGATGTCGTGGTCAATGAAACCTAAAATATCAAGGTCGAGTGCTTCAATCGGACATTCCACTTTGATAATATCTTTTTTGCCCATCTTATTGCTTTTTGCATTTTTAATGATTGCGACGGTGCAGTCAAGCTGGTTTAATTTTAAATCATGATAAATCTGAAGGCTCATACCTGCCTGAATGTGGTCTAAGACAAAACCTTCATGAATTCCACTGATGTTTAACATAAGTTTTCCTCCTATACCTGAATGTTGAGCAGTGTCAGAATCAGCGCCATACGGACATAGACACCGTACTGAGCCTGTTTGAAGTAAGCAGCCCGCGGGTCGTCATCGACTTCAACGGAGATTTCATTTACACGTGGAAGAGGGTGAAGCACAAGCATGTCCTCTTTGGCAAGTTCCATCTTAGACTTCGTCAGCACATAAAAGTCTTTTAAGCGGATGTAATCTTCCTCGTTGAAGAAACGTTCCTTCTGAACACGGGTCATGTATAAGACATCTAATTCCGGCATAGCATCCTCAAGGCGTTCCATTTCTACGAAAGGAATGTTATTCGCTTTTAACACATCCTCACGGATATAGCCCGGAATCTGCAATTCTTCCGGTGAAATGAGTACGAATTTCACATTCGGATAGCGGATTAAGGCGTTAATCAGAGAATGTACGGTTCTGCCGAATTTTAAATCACCGCAGAGTCCGATTGTAATATTGCCTAATCTTCCTTTTAAGGAACGAATTGTTAATAAATCGGTTAATGTCTGTGTTGGATGTTGATGACCACCGTCGCCGGCGTTAATGACTGGAATTAAAGATTTCTGGGAAGCAACAAGAGCGGCTCCTTCTTTTGGATGACGTATTGCACAGATATCTGCGTAACAGGAAATAACTCGAAGTGTATCAGAAACACTTTCTCCTTTGGATGCGGAACAGGAAGCAGCATCCGAAAAACCTAAAACAGAACCACCAAGATTCAACATGGCAGCTTCAAAACTTAATCGTGTTCTTGTACTTGGCTCATAGAAGCATGTGGCAAGTTTCTTACCGTCACATGCATGAGCATATTTCTGTGGGTACTTCTCGATATCATTGGCAAGGTCTAACAGCTTGTCTAATTCATCGACGGAGAAGTCCAATGGGCTCATTAAATGACGCATATTTTTCCTCCTAATCTTGTCGTTTTGACTTATGCATTTTTACTATCATATAACAATCATTCTCGAAATTCAAGAACGAAAATTTGAAAAAAATAGGGCTATTGTCAGATAAATTTACACGTTAATTCGTGAAAAGAAAAAGTATGGATGGTAAAAGCAAAAGAGTTATAGTACAATAGAAAAGTAATGGGCAGAATGCCCGCAGGTTAGAAAGAGAAAGGTATGGTAATTGCGATGGCAGAGCAGAATAACGTAAGAGAAGAATTAGAAGAAGATCAGGTAAACTATCAGGAGAGAAAAAGAATTTTATTTTTCGGACTCCCATGGACATTCACAAAATATACGATTACACCGAGCACAATCACAGTAGACAAGGGTCTGTTCAAGACGGAGGAAGACGACTGCTACATGTATAAAGTGCAGGATGTGAAGCTGACACAGACCTTAATGGAGAAGATTTTTAAACTCGGTACCATCATCTGTTACACTGGTGATGTTACAGACAGCGAACTCCAGTTAGTCCATGTAAAACATGCAAGAGAGATTAAGAATTATCTGTTAAAGGCATCCGAGGAAGCGCGCTTAAAACGCCGCACATTGAATACATTAGATATTGGGGCGGTTGCAGACGATATCGACTAGAACAGAATACAAACCTTGACTCCAATCGACTTCTTCAAAAGTATAAAGGAGCAAGGGTTGCATCATGTTGTCGTCCGGTGTTCCGAGCACAGCAGAATTTTTTCGAAAAGAAGCCCGGCGGCCATCCAGAAGGGAGTGTAGTCTAAGCGAATAACTCCATTTATGTTTGTCTTTGCATTGCTGTAATCCCAGGGACAGAGATGGTGCTTTTTCAAGAGAGAGCCGGTGATATATTCACAGACAAAAATACCAAGTGCATAGAGGCTTCCGCGGAAAAGCGGAGGTCTCTTTTTTATGAGCTGGTAGAGGGGGCGGATGAGGGCGGCAAGCCCGTAAATGGGGAACATCCAGACGGAAGTCTCCCCTTTTAACCGGAAGTCGTGGTCAAAGAAGGAATGGAGGGAAGTAAAAAGAATCTCCATACACCAGCCGGTCAGTCCACAGATAAAAAAGTTTTTTCGCAGCATCAGAAAACATCCTTTCCATTCAGAATAAAAGTGGTATCAGGTAAAAAAAGTATGCCGTAATTCTTAAATTTTTATTCCCTAAATAGAAAGCTTTTTTAAATTTGAAGGCGGATAACTTGTAAAAAAGCCGATTATGGCATATAATTCATGAGAACAGAGAGGTGGATTATGGCGAAATATGCCAATGTAATTGTTGATATATCACATGAAAAATTAGATAAGACTTTTCAATATAAAATTCCACAGGAACTGGAAGCGGAAATCGTTCCGGGGGTGCAGGTTGAGATTCCGTTCGGCAGGCGCCAGATGAAAGGATATGTGGTCGAATTGACGGATACACCGGAATATGATGTCACAAAGTTAAAGGAACTTCTCGGAGTGGCGCAGGGCAGTGTGGCGATTGAGTCACAGTTGATTGCGTTAGCGGCGTGGATGCGCAGAAATTATGGTGCAACCATGAATCAGGCATTAAAGACGGTGATTCCCATCAAAAATAAGACAGCGTTGAAAGAACACCAGACCCTGCAGCTGCTTTTGCCGGAAGAGGAAGCCCCAAAAGTGTTAGCGGAATTTGTGAGAAAGCACAGCACGGCACGTGCAAGGCTTTTAGAGGCACTGATAGAACAGGGAGAACTTCCGAAAGAGCTTGTGACACAGAAGTTAAATGTCTCCACAGCGGTTATAAAAGCATTAGAGGAGAAAAAGATTCTTGCGGTCAGAAGTGAGACTGCCTACCGTAATCCGGTCAGTCATTTTAAAAGTGCAGGGTACGATAAGATATTGAACGAAGAACAGCAGGCGGCGGTTGACGCCGTGACTTCCAATCAGAAAGCGGGAATCGAAAAGACATACCTGCTAAAGGGTGTGACCGGAAGCGGCAAGACGGAAGTCTATATGGAATTAATTGCGAATGTAATTGCAAATGGCAGACAGGCAATTGTGCTGATTCCGGAGATTGCGCTGACGTATCAGACGGTAATGCGCTTTTACAACCGGTTTGGAGACCGGGTATCCATCATGAATTCAAGACTCTCACAGGGGGAACGGTATGACCAGTTTTTCCGTGCAAAAAAAGGTGAGATTGATATTATGATTGGCCCGCGTTCTGCGCTGTTTACACCGTTTTTAAATCTTGGTTTAATTATTATCGACGAGGAACATGAGACAACCTATAAGAGCGAGACACTGCCGCGCTATCATGCACGTGAGACGGCAATCGAGCGCGCGAGAATGTCACATGCGAGTGTGGTACTAGGTTCTGCAACACCGTCGGTGGAGAGTTATTACAAAGCGATGCACGGCGAATACCAGTTGTTAGAATTAAAGCACCGTGTCTCTCAGAAAAAGCTTCCGGAATGTGAAGTCATTGACCTGCGGGAAGAATTAAAAAGCGGGAATCGTTCTATCTTAAGTGTGCGTCTGCAGGAGCTGATAGAAGACCGTTTAGCAAAGCACCAGCAGGTGATTCTTTTCTTAAACAGAAGAGGTGTCTCCGGTTTTGTCTCTTGCAGGTCCTGCGGTCATGTGATAAAATGTCCGCATTGTGATGTTTCTTTAAGCCAGCATAACAATGGCAGAATGGTCTGTCATTATTGTGGGTATGAGGAACCGGCTGCAAAGCTGTGTCCGGCATGTGGATCGAAATATATCGGCGGATTCAAGGCGGGAACACAAAAGATTGAGATGCTTGTAAAAGAGCGGTTTCCACAGGCAGGGATTCTCAGAATGGATTTTGATACCACGAGGAAAAAAGACGGACATGAACAGATTTTATCTGCATTTGCGAATCAGGAAGCCGATATTTTGATTGGAACACAGATGATTGTGAAAGGACATGATTTCCCGAATGTGACATTAGTCGGAGTTTTAGCGGCGGACATGTCGTTAAATGTCAGCGATTATCATGCGGCGGAACGGACCTTCCAGCTTCTGACGCAGGCGGCGGGAAGAGCCGGAAGGGGCACACAGGAAGGCAACGTCATCATCCAGACTTATCATCCGGAACACTACAGCATCGAGACCGCGAAGGAACAGAATTATGAAGCGTTCTATGAGCAGGAAATTGAGTATCGCGAGATGCTTTATTATCCGCCGGTCTGGAATATGTTGGTGATTTTGTGTACTTCGCCGAAGGAAGAAAAAGCGGCAGAGTGTGCCACAAAGTTAAATGCCCGGATTGATGCATTCTGGGAGGGAAAGGCGCCACGCCTTCAGGTGATAGGACCGGCAGATGCGTCCATTGCAAAGGTAAATGATATTTATAAGAAAGTCATATATTTAAAGACAAAAGAGTATGACGATTTAGTGAAAGTCAAAGACGAATTAGAATATTATATGAAAGATAACCGTGATTTTAAGGAGACAGGCGTACAGTTTGACTTTAATCCAATGAGCGGTTTCTAAGGAGGAAGAAATGGCATTAAGACAGATTAGAACAGAGGGAGATCCGGTATTAAATAAAAAATGCCGTGAGGTAACAGAAGTAACAGAACGTATTCGTGAATTAATTGATGATATGTTAGAGACGATGTATGAGGCAAACGGAGTCGGACTTGCAGCACCACAGGTCGGCATTTTAAAGAGAATTGTCGTAATTGATGTCGGGGAAGGACCAATCGTTATGATTAATCCGAAAATTGTCGAAACATCAGGAGAGCAGACCGGAAGTGAAGGATGCCTTAGCATTCCGGGGAAAGCAGGAACCGTGACAAGACCAAATTATGTAAAAGCGCGTGCGTTTAACGAGGATATGGAAGAATATGAAATCGAGGGAACGGAATTGTTAGCGCGTGCAATCTGCCATGAGACAGATCACTTAGACGGTCATCTCTATACAGAACTTGTGGAGGGTCCACTTCAGGATGTTACCTACGATGAGGAAGAGTAGGTAGAATTGTTTGCGTAAGAAAGGGGCATAACAAGAGTGAGAGTTATTTTTATGGGAACACCGGATTTTGCGGTGGGAACGTTAGAAGAAATTATAAAAGCAGGACATGAGGTTGTGCTTGTCGTATCGCAGCCGGACAAACAGAAAGGCAGAGGAAAGACTTTACAGCCGACACCGGTAAAAGAATGTGCTTTAGCGCATGGAATTGAGGTATACCAGCCAAAGCGTGTCAGAGAGACAGAATGTGTAGAATATTTAGCACAGTATAAGCCGGATATCATTGTGGTTGCAGCGTTTGGACAGATTATTCCAAGAGACATCTTAGATATGCCAAAATACGGCTGTATCAATGTACATGCATCATTGCTTCCCAAATACCGCGGAGCTGCACCAATCCAGTGGGCAGTGTTAAACGGGGACAAAGTAAGCGGAGTTACCATTATGCATATGAATGAAGGTCTTGATACCGGCGATATGATTTTGCAGAGAGAAGTGGAACTTGACCCGGAGGAGACAGGGGGAAGCCTGTTTGACCGTCTTGCAGTTGTCGGAGCAAAGCTTTGTGTGGAAGCTATGGAAGCAATTGAAAACGGAACCGCGGAAGATATTCCGCAGGATCATGACAATGCCACCCATGTCGGCAAAATCAGTAAAGAGATGGGAAGCATCGACTGGAGCAGACCGTCAGAGGAGATTGAACGCCTGATTCGCGGACTGAATCCATGGCCAAGTGCTTACACCCGCATCGGGGACAAGACACTGAAAATCTGGAAAGCAAAAATGGTATCAGCAGAACAGAAAGCAGAGCCGGGCTGCATTGTTGCAGTGAATAAAGATTCCATTGAGGTGCAGACAGGAACCGGAATTTTAGCACTTCTTGAAGTACAGTTAGAAGGAAAGAAGCGAATGGATACCGGAGCTTTTTTACGGGGATATGAGGTTGTACAGGGAACATTTTTAAAACGTGGATAGCAAGAGAAAGGAAGGATGAATATGCCATATTTTTATTGGGATAGTACCTATATTTTAGTCGTTATCGGAGCCGTTATCTGTATGATTGCATCGGCACGTGTAAAGTCAACTTACAACAAATATTCGAGTTACCGCAGCATGTCAGGAATGACAGGCGCACAGGCGGCAGAGCGTATTTTAAATGCGGCAGGGATTTATGATGTGCAGATCCGCCACATTTCGGGAAGCCTGACGGATAACTATAATCCAGGAAACAAGACGCTGAATTTATCGGATGCTGTCTATGGTTCCACCTCGGTGGCAGCAGTAGGCGTAGCAGCCCATGAATGTGGCCACGCAATTCAGCATCAGAAAAATTACGCGCCACTTTCGATTCGAAGCGCAATTGTGCCGGTGGCAAACATTGGTTCAACATTGGCATGGCCGTTGATTTTAATTGGACTTTTCTTTACGCGTTCCACAGGAAGCGTATTGATTAATTTAGGAATTTTGTGTTTTTCATTTGCAGTGCTTTTCCAGCTTGTGACACTTCCGGTGGAATTCAACGCATCCAGAAGAGCGATGTCGCTGTTAGAGACACAGGGCATCTTAGGACAGGAAGAGTTAAAGTATACCGGAAAGGTATTGCGGGCCGCAGCACTCACTTATGTAGCAAGTGCAGCTGCAGCGATTTTACAGTTGCTGCGACTTGTGCTTTTAGTTGGAGGAAGAGACCGTGACTAATCAGGTAAATATCCGCGAGCTGATATTGGATATTTTAATGGAAGTGACCAGGGGGGAAGCATACAGCCACCTGGTCATACGTTCTGTTTTGGAGAAATATCAGTATTTAGAAAAGAAAGACCGTGCTTTTTTGACACGCGTTTCCGAGGGAACGATAGAACATATGATAGAGCTTGACTATATCATTGACCAGTTCTCGAAAGTCAAAGTGAAAAAGATGAAGCCGGTCATCCGTAATATTATGCGGATGTCCGTTTATCAGTTAAAATACATGGATTCCGTTCCGGCATCCGCAGCGTGCAATGAGGCGGTAAAGCTGGCGAAAAAAAGAGGATTCGGCAGTCTCAGCGGTTTTGTGAACGGTGTGTTGCGCAATATCAGCAGAAATTTAGCCGAAGTCACCTATCCGGATGAAAAAGAAGAACCGGTAAAGGCATTGAGCATCCGTTATTCTGCGCCGGAATGGCTGGTGGAACAGTGGAAGGACGCCTACGGATTAGAGCGGACGAAAGAGATGTTAGAAGCTTTTTTACAGGAAGTGCCGGTTACAATACGAACCAATCTGTCGAAGACAACGCCGGAGGCATTGAAAGAGAGATTAGAGCAGGAAGGTGTTGTGGCAGAGAAAGTAGAGATACCGGAATATCCGCAGCTTGACTATGCGTTTACCATTACAGGGTATGATTATTTAAATGCACTGGGAAGTTTTCAGGAAGGACTTTTCTATGTGCAGGACATCAGTTCCATGATGGTGGCAGAATATGCGGCACCGAAAGAGGGAGACATTGTGATTGATGTCTGTGCGGCGCCGGGAGGAAAAAGCTTACATATTGCCGAAAAACTGCACGGCACAGGGCAGGTGCAGGCACGTGATTTAACCGAATATAAAGTCGGACTGATTCAGGAGAATATGCTGCGCCATCAGGTGAAAAATATGACGGCAACAGTTATGGATGCAACAGTTTTGGATGAGGAATCAAAAGAGAAAGCAGATATTGTCATTGCAGACCTGCCTTGTTCCGGACTTGGAATTTTACGGAAAAAGACAGATATTAAATATAAGATGACACCGGAAAAGGAAAAGGAACTTGTGGCATTACAGCGGAAGATGTTAGATGTGGTGTGCCGCTATGTGAAACCGGGTGGAACGTTAATTTATTCGACTTGCACGATTCATTGTGGAGAAAACGAAGAAAATGCAGCATGGTTTGTGGATAACCATCCGGAATTTGTATTAGAGAAAATGGAGCAGATGTTTCCGGGAAAAGCATACGGTGACGGGTTCTTTTTGAGCAGATTCGTCCGTAGAATGGAGTAAGAATGGAACAGAAAACAGATATCAAATCCATGAATCTGAGCGAACTGACAGAATATATCCGGTCCCTTGGAGAAAAGTCATTCCGCGCAAAACAGATTTATCAGTGGATGCATATAAAACATGTGGATTCGTTTGATGAGATGACGAATCTGTCACAGTCATTTCGTGAAAAATTAAAAGAGACCTGCTCACTTACCTGCTTGAAAAAAGAGGAAGTACAGATTTCTAAACTGGACGGCACCCGCAAATACTTATTTTTGCTGGAGGATGGAAATGTCATCGAGAGCGTGCTGATGCGTTACAAACATGGCAATTCAGTCTGCATTTCCTCACAGGTCGGATGCAGGATGGGATGCCGTTTCTGTGCATCTACTTTAGACGGACTTGTCAGAGGATTGCGCCCGTCTGAGATGATGGATCAGATTTACCAGATTGGTAAAGATATTGGAGAAAGAATATCAAACGTAGTTGTAATGGGGACAGGGGAACCGATGGACAATTTTGATTCCCTGCTCCGTTTTATTGAACTTCTGACAGATGAGAATGGTCTCAACATCAGTCAGCGTAATCTGACGGTATCGACTTGTGGAATTGTGCCGAGAATGAGGGAACTTGCAGACAAAAAACTGCAGATTACACTGGCACTTTCCCTGCATGCGTCAACGCAGAAAAAGCGTTTAGAGCTGATGCCGGTTGCAAATAAATACGACATTCACGAGGTCGTGGATGCGTGCCGGTATTATTTTGAACAGACGGGACGCCGGGTTACGTTTGAGTACAGTCTGGTTGGCGGAGTCAACGATACGGATGAGGATGTGGCAGAGTTAGTACATCTGATCCGGGGCATGAACTGCCATATTAATCTGATTCCGGTCAATCCGATTAAGGAGCGTGATTACGTGCAGTCGAATCCGCAGGTGATTGCCAATTTTAAAAATAAACTTGAAAAAAACGGAATTAATGTTACTATTAGAAGAGAAATGGGCAGGGACATTGACGGTGCCTGCGGACAGCTCCGAAAGAGATATATGGGGAGTACGGGTGCATTGCACCAGGATAGAGCAGACGAAAGGTAGGATGTGGTAATGAAGACGTTTTCCATGACGGATATTGGAAAAAGGCGTGAGATAAATCAGGATTATATGTTTACGTCTGAAACAGCCGTAGGAAATCTGCCTAACCTTTTTCTTGTGGCTGACGGAATGGGCGGTCACAAAGCCGGAGAATATGCCTCAAGATTTACGGTTGAAGCAATTGTGGAAGCCGTGAGGAACTCGAAGGAAACAGAGCCGGTTACAATTATGAAAGAGGCAGTAACAAGAGCCAACGATATGCTGATTGAAGAAGCCCATGCAGATGAGACAAAGTCGGGAATGGGAACCACAATTGTGGCTGCAACCTTTATAGGAGAGAAGCTTTATATTGCAAATGTTGGGGATAGCAGACTTTATGTGGTAAATCATGAGATTACACAGATTACAAGAGATCATTCTCTGGTAGAAGAGATGGTACGGCTTGGAGAAATGAATAAAGAAGAAGCAAAAGTTCACCCGGATAAGAATATTATTACAAGAGCAATTGGTGCGGTGAACGAACTCGTAATCGACTTCTTTGAAGTGGAAGTCCAGCCGGAGGACACAATTTTGATGTGCACGGATGGATTGACGAATATGATAGAAGATGAAGACATACGCAAGATAATAATTGGTCAGCGTGATATCGCTGAAAAGGCAGAGAAATTAATCGAGACTGCCAACGCAAATGGTGGAAAAGACAACATTACGGTTGTTGTGATAGAGCCGTTTTCTGAAAATGAAAGGAAAGGGAAAGATTATCAATGTTAACGGAAGGTATGTATTTAGCAGATCGCTATGAAATAGTAGGTAAAATCGGTGCAGGTGGAATGTCCGATGTCTATAAGGCAAAAGATCATACACTTGGACGTTTTGTGGCAATAAAAGTTTTGAAATCAGAATTTTCAGATGATGTGAATTTTGTGACAAAGTTCCGCACGGAGGCACAGTCCGCAGCAGGACTTGAACATCCGAATATCGTCAATATCTACGATGTCGGAAGCGAAAATGGCATGCATTATATTGTGATGGAATATGTGGAAGGCATCACGTTAAAGACCTATATTGAGAAGAAGGGACAGCTTTCTTTTAAAGAGGCAGTCAGCATTGCAATTCAGGTGGGACGTGGTATTGAGGCAGCCCACAACAAACATATTGTACATCGTGATATCAAGCCGCAGAATATCATGATTTCCACAGAAGGCAAAGTCAAGGTCATGGACTTTGGTATCGCGCGTGCCGCAACATCAAATACCATCAATTCAGATGTGATGGGCTCTGTTCACTATTCCTCACCGGAACAGGCGAGAAACGGATTTGTGGATGGCAAGAGCGATATTTATTCCCTTGGTATCGTGATGTATGAGATGGTAACTGGAAGAGTACCGTTTGACGGTGATACAACGGTTGCGGTTGCGATTCAGCATTTGCAGGAGGAGATGGTGGCACCGAGTGCCTATGCACCGGATCTTCCAATCAGCATGGAGAAAATTATCTTAAAATGTGCACAGAAGAACCCGGACCGCCGTTACGAATCCATGGGAGATTTACTTGTGGACTTAAAGAAGGCATTAATCAGCCCGAATGAAGACTTCGTTGTCATGGTTCCTGTGACGAATCAGGATAAGACAAGAGTCATCGAAAAAGAAGAATTAGACGAGATTAAAAAAGAAGCAAATAAGATTTTTTATCACAACGCAGAAGAGGACGAAGAGGCCAATGCGGATGAAGATGGAGAAGAGGACGAGGACGACGGAGAAGAAGAAGGCGACATCAACCCGAAGATGGAAAAGGCAATCACCATTATGGGGATTGTGGCAGGTGTTGTAATTGTTGTACTGATTATCTATCTGATTGTAAGCTTTTTCGGTCTGACAAAGTTTGGCGGAAGCAAGAGCACCGAGACGGAGACACAGACGGAGACCGAGACAGAGACGGAGACCGACGAGACAGAAAAGGTTGAGATGATTAATGTGACAGATATGACTTACGATGAGGCAAAGAGTGCACTCAACAAGATTGGTCTTGGCATCAATAACAACGGAACCGTATCTTCTGACACCATTGCAGAGGGCAATGTTGCAGAGCAGGATGTGGAAAAGGGTGAGTCTGTCGAGAAGAATACGACAATCAATGTAAAACTCAGCAGTGGAAAAGGTGAGGTTACAGTGCCAAATGTAGTTGGAAGCGATGAGACATCTGCAAACTCTACGTTAAAAGCCAGCGGATTTAAAGTTTCAACACAGTATGAATACAATGATACTGTTGCGCAGGGAAAGGTAATCAGCCAGACACCGGAAGCAAATACTTCCGCAAAAGAAGATGATACAATTACAATTGTAGTGAGCCAGGGTGTGGAAGCTGTAACCGTTCCGGATGTTTACAATAAGACACAGGACGAAGCGACAGCGGAGCTTACCAATGCAGGACTTGTAGTATCAAGCGTATCATCGGAGTACAGCGATACAATTGGAGCAGGCTATGTCATTTCACAGAGTGTTACGGCAGGCAAAATGGTGGATAAAAACACTTCCATCACCTTAGTCATCAGCCTTGGACCGAAGGTAAAACTCTATAAATTCGGTGCAACCATCAACCTTCCGACAAACAATGACGGAAGCACGAATGAGGATGTTGCAGCAGCCAATATCGTATTGAAAGATGCATCCGGTAATACCTTAGAGGCATGGAATAATGTTGCTGCATCAAGTTTCCCATACAGCATCTCCGTGACCGGTATTGAGGACAGTACAGCCGGAACGTTAGTCATCACATGGCTCGACAGTGATGGCAATGCAATCGGTTCTGCACAGACTGAAAGTGTCACATTCGAAGCACAGTAAGGGTACTGCTAGTACAGAGAGTGAAATATATGCAGGGAAAAATTGTCAAAGGAATTTCCGGATTCTACTACGTTCATGTAGTGGAATCCGGAATTTATGAATGTAAGGCAAAAGGTGCCTTCCGCAATCAGAAGATAAAGCCGCTTGTCGGAGATAATGTTGAGATTGCGGTGCTTGATGAGAAAGAGAAAAAAGGAAATATAGAAAAGATTCTTCCGAGGGAAAATGCACTGATTCGTCCGGCGGTCGCAAACATAGATCTGGCATTGATTATTTTCGCAATCGCAAAGCCGCAGCCGAACTTAAATCTGTTAGACCGTTTTCTTGTCATGATGGATTATCAGAAAGTTCCGGTTACCATCTGTTTCAACAAGGTAGATTTAGTGGACAAAGAGGAAGAAGAAAAAATGGCGGATATCTACGAGAAATGTGGTTATCCGGTTCTTTTTGTCAGTGCAAAAGAAGAGCGCGGAATCGACGAGCTTTATCGGATTTTAGATGGACGCACAACTGCCGTGGCAGGTCCTTCCGGTGTCGGAAAGTCCTCTTTAGTCAACAGACTGCAGCCGAATGTGCAGATGGAGACGGGAAATATCAGCCGGAAAATCGAGCGTGGAAAACATACGACAAGACACTCCGAGATTATTCCGATTGCAGGGAATACCTATATCATGGATACCCCCGGCTTTTCAACATTAGACATTCCGGGATTTGAGAAGGAAGATTTGCAGCAGTTTTATCCGGAGTTTGCAGCGTATGAGCCTTATTGCCGTTTTAAAGGCTGCAGCCATATCAGTGAGCCGGATTGCGGGGTAAAAGATGCCCTAGAGGAAGGCAAAATCAGCCGGATACGCTATGAGAACTACAAACTTCTCTATGAAGAGTTAAAAAATATAAAGAAATACTAGAAAGAGGTCAAAAATGAACTGTTTATCACCATCTATTTTATCAGCAGATTTTTCAAAATTAGGAGAGCAGGTGAAATGCTTAGACGAAGCGGGAGCACAATACGTCCATATCGATGTTATGGATGGGATGTTTGTTCCGAGTATTTCAATCGGATTACCGGTAATTCAGACCCTGCGTCCGTGCACAGAGCGTATTTTTGACGTGCATCTGATGATAGAAGAACCGGTGCGTTACATTGACGAATTTGCAAAAGCGGGTGCAGATATTATCACCGTACATGCGGAGGCATGTAAACATTTAGACCGCACCATCGAAGCCATCAAAGAAAAAGGACTTTTAGCCGGTGTTGCGCTCAACCCTGCAACATCCTTAGAGAGCATCCGCTATGTCTTGCCGAAAGTGGATATGGTATTGATTATGACAGTGAATCCCGGATTCGGTGGTCAGAAGCTGATTCCGTATACCGTTGATAAAGTCAGGGACTTAAAGCAGATGATGGAGCAGACAGGATGCAAGGCAGATATTGAGGTTGACGGTGGTGTCAATCTTTCGAATGTGCAGGAAGTGTTAGATGCCGGAGCAAATGTGATTGTGGCAGGAAGTGCAGTATTTAAGGGAGAGATTGCAGAAAATGTAAAAGCGTTTCTGCAGCAGATGAACTAATGGAGAAAAAACATGTTATCATTGTGTCCGGCGGAAGTACGGACAGTCAGTTGGGAATGACCTGTATCCGGGATTCGGCGCAGAGTTTTTGCATTGCGGCAGATTCCGGAATGAATTTTTTTTATCAGAACGGGCTTGTGCCGGATATGATAGTCGGCGATTTTGACTCGGCAGATGGAGAGGCATTGCAGCATTTTCGGACAATTTCGAAGATTCAGTGGGAGAAGCTGAATCCGGTCAAAGATGATACGGATACGGAATTTGCCATTCGAAAAGCAATCGAACTTGGTGCAGAGAGGATTACGCTGCTTGGTGCAACCGGAAGCAGATTAGATCACGTTCTGGGCAATATTGAATTGCTTGGAATCGGCTTAGAGACCGGTGTGCCGATTGAAATGCTGGATGCAAAAAACCGGATTCGCATGATAGATACCGGCATCCGGCTGCGCAGAGAAACACAGTACGGCGATTATGTTTCCCTGCTCCCATATACAAAAGAAGTGCGCGGGCTGACGCTTACGGGCTTTCAATACCCCCTGCATCAGGCGACGCTTAAGGGATTCTGTTCCCTTGGAATCAGCAATGAAATATTGGAAGAAGAGGCAGAGATTTCTTTTGAAGAAGGGATTCTGCTTGTCATAGAATCGAGAGATTAAGAGAAAACAGCTTGTGTGGCACTGGGTGCTGCACAAGCTGTTTTTTTGTTGCGAAAAATAACTAAATTGTCTGATTACTTGCATGAAACCGCAAGTCGAATGGCTTAATAATAGAAAACTACGTTTAAAAGTGGAAAAAGTCTAACGATAGATGTATTTACAAAGTTTGGAAAAGAAGATATACTAAACTATAAATGTAAGATATAAAAAAAGTATAAAAATCATGCCATTTAATTAACAAAACAATCGAAACATAAGAATGAGGGAGAAATACCATGAAGATAAAAGTTGTTATTGCAGAGAAAGATGAGGCATATACATCGAAGTTGATTCATAATCTGTCGGGAAATTATTCAGGGCAGTTAGAAATATATACTTTTTCAGAATTAGAATTATTAGAGCAATTTTTAAAGGCTGAGAGTCCGGATGTGGTTCTGGCAGCAGAAGAGTTTAGGGAAGCACGGGAAAATGTGGGGAGAAAGACTATTTTTTCATTTTTGATTCCGTATAAAGCGGAAGAAGTAGATGGAGTGCCTGCTATTTGTAAATATCAGAAAGTTGAAAATATTTACAAACAGATATTAAGTCTTTATTCCGAGCTGGGGAAAAATTACGTGAGCCGTTCGGGAAATGCAGAAGGAACCAAAGTGATTTCCTTCTTCGGCATCAGTGGTGGTGCAGGTGCATCTACATTAGCTGCAGGATATGCGATGCATCAGTCGCGGTCGGGGAGCAAAGTATTATATCTGAATCTGGAAAAACTGGCATCGACTAGAACTTTCTTCATGCAGGAGGGAACGGCAGCTTTTGATGAGGTACTTTTTGCATTAAAGAGCAGGAAAATGAGCCTGGAGTTAAAGATAGAAAGTACCGTTATCACGGATGCATCAGGAGTGAATTTCTTTGCTCCATGTGCAAACTGCATGGATATCCTTGAATTGACAGAGGAGGATATTGAGAACCTGATAGAAGGCATTTGCAGAATGGGACAGTACGATTATCTGGTGATTGATGGTGACTTTTCGATGGATGCGAAGATGAATGTGATTTGTGATTATTCGAACCATATTGTCCTTGTCAGTACGGGTGATGAAATCAGTAATTTAAAAATGCAGAAATATGTGACATCGTTACATAGCATGGAAGAACGAAGCAAGGTAAATATTCAAGGAAAAATATGCGTGATTTACAATAAATTCCGCAATGCGGTCTGCAAAGTTGTTGAGAATATGGAGGTCAGAAACATTGGTGGAATTCCGAGATTAGAGAGTGCTGCAGCAATAGAGAATGCAAAATATGTGGCAGGACTGACTTTCTGGAAAGCAATGGAGCAGTAGGAAAAAGAACGAGGGAAGAGATGGAGAAAGAAGAGTACGAAAGTCTGATTGAGAGTTTGAAAAAGCAGGCAACAGAAAATTTACCGTTAAGCAGACTCAGTGATGAGGAACTGGAAGAAAACATTGAGAAGATGGTGAATGTAAAGGCGGCTAGTCTCGGTCTGACGGTGAATGAACGGATTGACATTGTAGAAAAGATTTACAGCTCCATTCGTGGGTTTGGCCTTTTAGATTCCATTATCAGTGATGATACCATCACGGAGGTTATGATTAACGGACCGGATGATATTTTCATCGAGAAGAATGGACGGCTGCTGAAACTGGAAGAACATTTTGAAAGCGAACGAAAGTTAGAGGATATTATTCAAAGAATAGTAGGGCTTGCCGGAAGAGAAGTTAATCAGGCAAATCCGATTGTCGATACAAGACTTCCGGATGGCTCACGAGTAAATGTGGTGCTGCCACCCATTTCATTGAAAGGGGCAATCGTCACAATTCGAAAGTTTTCAAAGACACCGATGACAATGGAGCAGCTGATTCGTTATGGGTCAATTACGCCGGAAATATCAGAAGTGTTACAGACTTTGGTGAAGGCAAAATACAATATCTTTATCTGCGGGGGAACAGGTTCAGGAAAGACGACATTCCTGAACGCTTTATCGAATTATATTCCACATGATGAACGTGTCATTACAATAGAAGATTCGGCGGAACTTCAGATTGCCGGTGTAGATAACCTGGTAAGCCTTGAGACGCGTAATGCGAACGCATCCGGAGCAGGACAGATAACAATCAGGGATTTGATAAAATCTTCTCTTCGAATGAGACCGGAACGCATCGTAGTCGGCGAGGTGCGAGGTGGCGAGGCGTTAGATATGTTACAGGCAATGAATACGGGACACGACGGAAGCCTGTCAACGGGACATGCCAACTCGACAAAAGATATGCTGAGCCGTCTCGAAACAATGGTGCTCCAGGGCGCGGACGGACTTCCATTAGAAGCGATCCGGCAGCAGATTGCGTCAGCCGTTGATATTATGATTCATTTATCACGACTTCGCGATCATTCCAGAAAAACAATGGAAATTACAGAAGTAGTTGGATTTGAAAATGGACAGATTATATTAAATCCGCTGTATGTTTTCGAGGAAGACGAAAATAGTACCTTAGAGAAAGTATCAGGTCAGTTAAAGAGAACCAAGAATCCGATTCGGAATGATTTCAAATTAAAATTAGCCGGATTTGATACAGATATTTAGAAGATGGAGTGAAGCATGAAGAAGAAAAGGGAAAAAGAGCCAGAATTTTATACGTCGGCATTAAACAACCAGTTGAGAAATTATAATGTATATTACATGAAACCGATAGAAAAGATGCTATATGTAGCAATAGCATTTCTGCTTGGTGGAATCGTAGGACTTGTTTTTTATGCGAATCTTTTTATGGTAGACGGTGAGGCAACATTTGCAACGCATGTCAGTAATTTGGTTGTTTTTTGTGGAATCGGGTTAGTGGCGGTTAAATTGTTTATACCGATGAGGGAGGAAACATTAAAGAAGAAAAGACAAGAAGAGCTTAGAATGCAATTTCGAGAAATGCTGTCATCGTTAAGTGCTTCCTTTATGTCAGGAGCGAATATAATTATGGCTTATGAAAATGCATATAATGATATGTTATCTCAGTTTGGTGAAGAAGAATTTATTACAAAAGAATTATATGAAATTACAACTGGCATGAAGAATAATATATCAATTAAAGAATTACTGATTAATTTTGCTGGACGAAGTGGTGTTGATGATATTAATGATTTTGCCACAGTTTTTCAAATATGTTATGAAAAAGGTGGCGATATGAAGACAGTGGTTCGTAATACATACGATTTAATTGGTGAGAAAATGACAATTAATGAGGAAATTGAAACGAAATTAACATCAAATAAAATGCAACAAAACATCATGAGTATAGTACCAATTGTGCTCATTGCTTTTTTACGGTTTACTAGTAGTTCCTTTGCAGAAAATTTTGCAAGCTTAAAGGGCGTAATCACCATGACGTTAGCTGTTGGAATTTTTATTGGAGCATATTTGTATGGAAGAAAAATTGTGGACATAAAGGGGTGAAGTAGATGGCCAATATTATATGTTTGATATTTGGGATGATTGTTACAGCCTTATATTTTGTAATGCTGATTAAAGGAAAAAAATATACAGAATTATTAGAGAGTGTTGATGAAAAAGAATTTCCGATGAAGGAATTTTTTGGAATAGGATTTGCATGGGAATATATGATTCCCGGACTGTCGTATACTGGAAAAATTGCTAATAAAATTAGATTTGACGTTACGATACTTTATGGGGAAAAGTATTGTGAATATTATTGTAGAATCATTATGGCACAGGTATATACATATGTCCATATTTGTGTATGCTTTTTTGCATTATTGGCTGGCTTTATAAGTGATGTGTCATGTCTCCTTATTCTGGTGATAGGAGTGGTGTTGGGGATAGCGGTAGGAAAATATTATTTAAAACAACCGCAGGAAAAACTGAAAAAAAGAGCAGAAGAGTGTATACAACAATTTCCGAATATGGTAACGAAACTTGCATTGATGATAAATTCGGGGATGATTTTAAGAGAAGCATGGTATTCAGTAGCGGAAAATACAGAGGGTGAATTACAGAGATTAATGAAAAAAGCATGTGAATTAATGGATAATGGGTATTCAGATGCAGATGCAATATATCAATTCGGTGTTAACTCTAATTCGAAAGAAATAAAAAAGTTTTCGGGTTCGTTGATTCAGGGAATAGACAAGGGAAATTCTGAGTTGGCTGGAATTTTAGTGCAGCAGTCGTCTGAGTTATGGGAGACAAAACGTCAGTTGCTGTTACAAAAAGGGGAAACTGCAGCGACGAAACTGGTTATTCCGACAACACTTATGTTCGCAGGGCTGATAATGGTAATTGTTTCGTCAGCACTGTCTGGGTTTAGTGTGTAATCAGGTAAAACTGATTATATAGATATATTTTACAGAAAGGAGGAAGATGGTTATGAAGAAGTTTGTAGAGGGATTATATATCAAAGCAGTATTTAAAGCGACTGAATTAAAAAATGAAGTTCTTTATAATGAAAATGGAGATACAAATTTTATCTCTATTATCATAGTACTTGGAATTGTACTTGCGCTTGTTGTTGTTTTTAGAGGATATATTACAAGTATTCTTGGTAAAATCAAGGGAAATGTAAATGCATTTAATAATAATGCGTTCTAAAGCGGGCATACATTAGTATGTACAAGGAGGCTGGTTTGTCTAAAACTATAGATGAACCAGCCAAATTAAAGAGAAAATTAAGTGTAAGGAGAATAGATTTGAAAATAGCAGAAATAAGCATTTGGGTAGTAGTGGAGTTTTTTTGCTTGTTTGTATTTTTACGGGATATAAAAAAACGTGAAAAGTATATGAGAGATGACTGTAGTACAGGGGTTGTTAAAAATGTAGAAATAAAAAAGGAAGCGCTTATAATGCTTGCATATTGTTTGTTGGCGTCAATCAGCGCTTATTATGTTTGTTATAGAATAACATCAATAAATAATGTTGTGAAAATATTAATTGGGTTTGTGGGATTATCGGCAGCGTCAATTATTGATTATAGAATTAAATTGATACCAAATTATCTAGTTGCAATTATGCTTGTGAGTAGAATTGTGATTATGCCATTTGAATTCATTTTTTTGCGTGGTGAATTTGAGGCTTTATTTTTAGACAGTTTCATTAGTGCAATTTTAGTGTTTGCAGTATTGTTTATTTTGTCAATAGTAAGTAAGGGTGGAATCGGAATGGGCGATGTGAAAATTTTGACATCAATAGGTTTTCTATGCGGAGTGTATATGGTAGTAAATACTGTACTAGTAGCTTTGCTATTATGTGTGTTGGTGGCAAGTAGTCTGTTAATTATGAAAAAGAAAAAAGTTACAGATAAAATACCATTTGGTCCATTTTTATTTGCGGGGTATATAGTAACTATAATGTTAGGAGCGTATTAAATATGAAGAATAAAATATTGTTATCAGTCCTTTTTGGATTGCTTCTGGTAGGAGGATGGTATAGCCAGTTTAGCAAAAATTATCAGGTTAACAGAGAATATAATTCATATGTAAATAGAGGCGATGAGAAATATGAACGTACACTTTATCAGGAGGCAATAGAAAATTATCAGGCGGCTTTTAACTTAAAAGAATCCCAGAAAGTCATGGATAAATTGTTACAAACGTATGAAAAATTTTATGATGAGACAGGAAGTAATGCTACAAGAAGTGCCTGGATACAAAAGTTGGATGAAGCATGCAGTGTATATCCTAATGTGAGTCAATATTGGGAAGATGAGATAGAACTGTGTATAGAAGCAGAAGATTATGATAAGGCGTTAACAGTTTGCAAAAAGGCATATTCAGAGGGAATTTCAACTGAAAAATATATAGAATTAAAAAATCAGGTGAAATATTCTTATAGTGAAAAAACTGAATATTATTCAGAATATAGAAATGCGGTGAATGGTTATTTTATCGCAGCAATTGGGTCAGCATGGCGCTGGATTACTGGTGATGGGGAAGATTATTCAGATGATTACGTGAACTTGGGGTATATAGGGGAAGATACATATTTTTTGTGTGAAACAGAAGGCGGAGAAATATGCTTTTATGACCTGGATGGAGTAAAAAGAGGAATAGTAACAAAGGATATATCTGATTTCGGGATGTATAGTGAAGGGTACTGTAGCGTAAAATATGGAGATGATTTTGCGTTTGTTGATTTAGAAGGTGAAGTTTTAAAAGATAAATTAGAAGAATGTGGAAGTTTTCAGAATGGAAAAGCACCTATAAAGTTAGAAGATGGTACATGGGAAATGCTTGCAAGAGATGGTATATGCGAGATGCTAGACGTTGAACAAATAGTGTATGATTATGCAGGTCGATATGACTTTGATGGTGTAGTAATTGTAAAGGCTGGGGGAAAGTATCAGTTTTGGGATGCAAACCTAGAGAAACAGATAAACGAATTTTCGTGTAATAATATTGATATACCAACTGCGGATAAAATTGTTGCATATGAAGATGAAAATGGAAAATGGGGGTATGTTGATTATAATGGGAAGGTGGTTATTGAGCCACAGTATGAGCAGGCAAAAAGTTTTTCGAATGGCTTAGCTGCAGTTATGATAGATGGAAAATGGGGATATATTGATAAAAACAATAATATGGTGGTTGAGTGCCAATATCTTGATGGAGGGTATCTGTCTGAACAGGGAGCATGTTTTGTAAGCGATAAAGAAGGATATTATAAGATGATTGTATTTAGATTTCCCGATTTGATTCAGTAGAAGGGTGGAGGTTAAAAAAGAATGCAAAGGTATTTAAAAAAGGGAGAGAATGGCGAGGTTATGATTGAATCGCTGTTAGTACTTATCCCAACGCTGTTTGTTATTGTGTTTTTGATGAGTTTAGGCTTTTTGTTATATCAACAATGGAATATACAATATACAGCAGATGATATTGCCAGTAAAGTAGCAGATGCGTACTCATATAAGGATGCAAAGATAACTACAACAGAAGTTGATTTGGAAGATATAACGGAAAGGGAGTTATATCGATATTTGTTTAATGTAGATGAGTATGATAATGCTGCAAATACAAGGGGAAAAGAGTATGCAAAAAAATTGCTTAAGGCAACAACATTTGCAAAAGCAACAACCCCTGAGACGATAACGATTAAACCAGTGGAAAGTGATAGCATTGCCAGACAGCATATAGAGGTAGTTATTTCAGGAACTTATAGGATTCCATTTGCAGAGGGATTAGAGGTATTTGGGATTTCTGGGACACGTACATTTACTTCCACTAGTGTTGCAGAATGTGTTGATTTGACAGATTATATTGGCACGGTCAATTATGTTAAGAATTGCCAGGAAATGTTAGGAATAGGAGAATTAGGGGCAGTACAGGCTGTTGATTCGTGGTTAAAAGTAATTAAACATGTCTTGGATGATGACTGAGGAGAAAGATAAGATATGAGATACATTGTGAAATGGCTAAGAAATAGTAAGGGGCATAAGTATATAAATGGTGGGAAGGGTGTAATATCAATATTATTGGCTGGAATTATGTTACCCTTTTTAGGTATGGCTGATTATTTAGTAGAGACGGCAAGATATCATGATGCTGTGGCTGTATTGGATGAGACAATGGATAGTGCAGGGTTATCCACATTATCGTATTATGATGATTATTTATTGGATAGATTTGGATTGTTGGCAACATCACAGGATGATATTTCATCTACATACAAAACATATTTGAATGCGAATTTAGAGACATATGAGTCATGGAGCCTATCAGATATATCTGTTACAGGTGAATACCCCTTATCTGATACAGATGTATTAAAACAACAAATTGCAGATGTATCAAAGTTTAGTTCGCCTACGGCGTTAGCAGGTGATTTTGCAATTTCAGAACTGATAGAATTGTTAAAAAATTTTAAGGCTGTAGAGTCGCTTGAAAAATGGACAAAGGTTATTTCGACATCAGGAGATTCGATAGATGCAATGTTGACACTTTCAGAGGATTTACAACAGTTTGATTCGGATGCAATAACACTAGAACAGGCAGAGCAAAATTATGGTACAAAGTATGATGAATTTAAACAAAAAATTGAAGATTTGAAAACAGCACTTAGTGAACAGGCTGAAAAACAACAGGCGGTAGAAGATATTCAAGAAGAAATCGACGGGTTGTCAGAGGATGCTGACGAGGAGGAGCGTGAGTCGTTAGAACAGGAATTAACAGATGCACAGGATGCATTAAAAACGGCGGAGAAGGCAGTTGAAACAGTGACGGAAGAGGTGAAAAGTGCAAAAGAAGCTTATTCAACAGCAATAGAAACGTTGAAAAGTGGTTTTACAGATTATCAGAGTTCTGCAGAAAAGGTGATGAAAAGCCTGAAGAGTGTTAGCGATAATTTGGAAAAGTATGCAGAAGCAAAGGACAGCACAACGGAGAAGATTGATCAAGAACAAGAAGAGCTAGAAACATCGGTCGAAGAGATGAAAAATAAGGTCGCAGAGGCAACGGAGAATGGTGAGGATGCAACATCGCTAAAGGAAGAACAATCAGCATTAGAGAGTAGACTTGAAGATTATAAAAATACTAAATCTAATATGGATAAGACACAAAAAGCTGTTGAAAGTGGTTCAAAAGTTTTTGCAGATGCTGTAGAAGAGGGAATGAATTCATATGATGAGGATAAAGTAGCAGCAGCAGGTGAGATATTAGATGGATTAAAGACGAATGTAGATAATTTTGATGTCGCATCAATAACTGTAGATTTTACATTAGATGAAACGCAATATTATAAAACAATTGAAGGAGTTATGGGAGCAGCAGCGATAGAGGCGATTATAAGTGCATTGGAAGAACAAATGAAAGGAGAAACAGAAGGAGAATTTAGTTTGTGGACGGTTTGCAAGTCAATAAGCACAATATATCGTTCCCTGTTAACAACAAATGGAATGTATGATAGTCGTCTGGATGGATATCTGAGTGAGAATCTGACGGAATATGAACCAGGAGAAATTGATGCGATTCTTTCGGATATTTCAGATTTGTTAAACTGTTATGATGGAGCAGAGGGGAGTGGAGTGAAAAAAATTCTTAGCTGCCTGAAAAATTTATTTACTGCTCTGTGGAATTTATTGAGTGATATTGTGGCGTACGCAAAGGGTATAGTTACAAGGTTAGTATCTGCGATTCAGGAATTGGCAAGTGGAGACTGTGGAGAAAAATTTCTCTTTGATGAGTATTTGGTCAAAAATCTACCTAATAGGACATCAATAGATAGTAATTCGTCAATAAAAGGAAAAGCTGCATTTACAGATTATAAGTTTTCGAAAATAAAGCTGAAATATCCTTCGGAAATTGATATATATGGAACGGAGATAGATACGATAATATCTCTGCTATATGATGTGAAAACGGGTGGAACAGATAAGATGTTCAGCGCTGCAGAATTAGAGTATATTATCACGGGAAGCCGGTCTGAGATTGTAAATCAGTCAGTAGCTTTTTTTAACTTATATATATTGCGAATGTTAGTGGATTTCATACCCGTTATGGCAAATTCAGAAATTAGAGAAATTGCAAGCGGCTCGGCAGCAGTTACGGCAGGATTTTCGATTCCAGCTGTGTATGCAGCATATATTGTTGTGGAACCTCTTCTGGATGCAGTGTTTTTGGTCAATGGAAAAGAGGTGCCGTTGATAAAAACGAAGGCATATTTAACACCTTCTGGAATAAGTGCTTTTGTAAAGAATCTTTCAACATTAAAATTGTATAACAAATCAGAGTTACAAACATTGTCACAAGAAGCTTTTGGCTCAGGGATTCCGGAAGATGCAGGGGGAAGTGTTGGATATTTAAATTGGGATTACAGTAAATATATGCTATTGCAAATGCTTGTATGTGGGGATAGTGCTACATATCTAGAAAGGTTAAGTACATTAATTAATTTAGAGGCATCAGAATATTACGGTGAATTCAATATTGATAATTCATACACATATGTTAAGGCAAAGGTAAAGGGAAAATATAGTCCGGTATTGCCAGTTGGAAGCTTAGCAAATGGTGGAAATTTTGTGATTACTAGAAGTCGTGCAAGAGGATATTGAGATGAGAAAAAATATAAAGGATACAAGTGCATCAATTACGATAGAAGCGAGTATAGCTTTGACATTGTTTATGTTTTTAGTTTTGCTGATATATAGCTTTTTTGTCATATTTGAAGCACAGGGGAAAGTGGCATCCACATTGTTACGAACCTCTGAAAGTATGTCTCTTGATTCATATGCTACGGATAAGTTGGATTTGGATAATAATCTTAAAGAAGATGTGAGCGAGTGGATTATTCAAATAGGATTTCAGTCCGCATGTGCAAATCCGGAATTTGTTTCTGGGAAGCGTTGGTATGAAAATACAGAGGATGCGAATGAAAGTTTACAGAAGGTTGTAAAAGAAAGATTTTGTGCTTATTTAACAGAGGAAGGTACAGAAAGTAGTGCAAATGAATTATTAGAACAACTTAGGGTTGTTGGCGGTTATGAAGGTATAGATTTTAGTGAATCTAAGGTAGATGAAAATGGTGATATTTGTTTGGTCGTAAAGTACGAATTGTCGTATATTTTTGATTTTCCTTTATTTAATATGGAAAATCCAAAATTAAAGTATACGACAAGGGCACATTTATGGGGGGTGAATTAAACAAAAATAGTCAAAACAAATAAATATATCCCAATTTTGTAGGAGACAAAAAAGAATGAAAGAAGGAAGAAAAAAGATGAAAAAGAAAATTATAATGAGTTCATTAGGAATGCTTTTGATGCTAAGTTGTGTAGGATGTGGTAAGAAAGAGAGCGCTATGGATAATAAGGTGGGAAACAAGACAGAAACATCTTCAGCAGAGACGGAAACTGAGAAAAGTGAAGTTGATTATACAATTTCATTTAATGGTGTTGAATATACGTTCCCTATGTCATATGAAGAGTTTGTGGCGCTTGGCTGGGAATATTATGATACGGAGAATGCGGATCCAAGCCAATGGGGAAATGGAACAGCGGGATTACCAGCGGATTCAAGTGGCGGAGATTTGTATTATAACAATGGAGAATTTAGATATGTTAATGTTATTTTCTATAACAATACAGATGAATTTGCAACGTACGACAAATGTGAAGTAGTTGGATTTGCTATTGATTATGATGATGACTTATCTGATATAGAAGGAGAATTGAATATACCAGAAGGTGGATTTGCTGTTGAAGGACTTGTGTTAGGGGAGGCAACAAAAGAACAAGTTGAAGATAAGATTGGTGCAGGATATGGACAGATGTATACACTAGGTGATTCAGGTGAGGATACAATAGATTTTAATCGAAATATGATTTTATCGTATGATGAAAATGATATATTGCATGGAATAACATATATTAATATTCATTAATAGTCTATATAGTGTGTGTGAAGAGAGGAATGAAAGGAAATGAAATATACAAAAAGAGATGAGCTTCTTTTTTGGTATACTGATATTAAAGTATCTATTATATTAGGCATTATATTATGGGTGGCCGGTGTAGTATTTGCTCTAAATGGATATTGGATTGTACTTTTAATATGGGGATTTCTGGGAATAATCCTGTTTCGGGAATTGAGAAAAAATTATTGGATTCCACATTGTAAGGCGCAGAAACGTAGAGAAGAGTATATGCGGAAAGGAACGGTTTGTATAGGGACAATAGTGGATGCAGGAAAAACAAAAGAGCCACAGGAAAGTAATTATGCAATACGGGAGCCTAATGCACGCCAGATTATGCTAAAGAACTACTGGGTGAAAGTGGAGTATTATCATCCATTTAGTAAAAAGAATGTTGTGGGAACGTTCGAGCATATGTCAAAGAGTGGAAAAAGATATATAGGAAGAAAAGTCAAGGTATATGCAATGGAAGACGCAGGAGTATACATAGATGGATTGTCGCTATAAAGAGATTGAAAAGGACTGTGATTGAAAAATGGATTATATAGCAAAAAGAATAAAAAGTGTAGGAACTTCAATGTTGGTAATAATTCTTATTTTTGTAGGAATCAGGTATTATCAGTGGAGTCAATATAAGGAGAAATACGATAGTACGGAATGGTATGAAGTCACAGCTGAATATGATAGCTATTATAAACACACGGAAACAGAGTGGGAAAACGAAAAATGGTCGAATGGTGAAATGCATGGTGGATCATATCAGGTAGATTATTATGATTGGTATTATAACTATACTGCTGAGAATGGGGAGGTGTATCGTTATACAGATAAAAATAATACAGAAGAGCCAAAACGCACAAATTATACATTGACTATTTTAGTGGATAAAAATGACCCGTCACATGCAATGGAGAAGCAGACGGCAGAGGTGGATAGGTATGCAAGTGTGCAGACGATTGGAATCGTGGCTCTAATAGGAGTTGTGGTGGTTGTGATAGGTATTTTCGTATATAAGATGATAGGAACAACTGGAAAAAAGCAGAATATATAGAGGGGACAAAAGAGAAAGGCGAGTTTGTGAATATGAAAGAGGATTTAAAACGAATATTTACAGAAAAGAAGAGAATAGCAGCATTATTGCTGGCGTTCTTAATGGTTGTCATCTGTTTTTGGCAGATTGATGTTGGAACATTACATACAAAGGCAGAAGAAGCAGACGGGTATAAGGTAAGTGCTGCTTTTGGAGCGGATGGGAAAAAGTATAATACACCCGATGAAACAGATGGATATGCCTATGCAAATTCTGACATTACGTTTCAGATAGGAAAGACAGGTACACAGGAATATCAGTATGAATATGTGTATTGCAGGAATAGTGAAGTGGACAGTGAGGAACTTACGTGGAATCCGGTAGAAAATAATGAAGTCATTGTTTCTCCGGAGGTTGCAGCGGAAGGTATTGATACAATTATGTTCCGTGCATATTATACGGATGATAGTGGTGAGAGGGTAGATGCAACACAGAAGAAGATCTGCCAGCTTCAGTTTGATACTGCAATACCGGAATTTTCTGTTGGAGCATATACAAAAGATGAAGAAGGAAATTATACAGTACCTTATTCTGGTTTGGATGCAAATGGTGATAAGGTATGGACGAACTCTGATGTTCAGATGGGAATTATTGAATCAGGTGTGACATGCAGCAGTGGGGTTACTTATTATTACTGTGATGCATCCGCGGCAACAGAAGAATGGAAAGAACTTGCAGATGGAGTTCTTGAAATTACAGACACAGCGGAAAATAACGCAGGCATATCATATAAATTAAAAGCGGTAAATGGTGCAGGAACAGAGTCTGAGGTAAAAGAATTTACAGCATATATAGATAAAGTGCAACCAGATATATTTTTGAAATATGAAAATCTTTCTAAGTGGTTTGTTAAGGTGGAATTGACGATTGTGAATCAGGCAGCAAACCAGAGTAAGGTATGGGTACAATACTGCACTTTTGACAAAAAAGTGGAGGATATGAATTGCATACCGGAAGACAAATGGAACAGAGTCGATACCCCATTACAGGATGGTACTACATACATAATTAATTCTAAAGACTATTATTATTTCAGATTGATAAGTGAGACTGGAATGAAATCAGAACCACAGGAATTTCAGACATCACACATTGATGATAAGCAGCCGGTTATTGCGGTTGATATTTATAAAGGCTCTTTAGGAGAAAAAGTAACATTGGCGAATGATTCCAATATGATATGGACCAATGATGATTTGGCTTTTTCAGTGTCGAATAATACGGCAAATGAATCAGGAACATTGTTTACAGTGCAATATAATAATACAACCATAGAAGGAACGAAAGAAAGTGGTTCTAACTATAAGTATAAGCTTGCATATGATGTGTTGACAGCAGAGAAGAAAGCGATTTCTTTTGATGCAGTTTCAGGAGCTGGTTGTTCGGGTGACACGGTAAGTTATACAATTGGGAAAGATAATACAGCACCGGAGATCATCGGCTACAGTATCATAAACACCGATGATAAAGCGTCAGCAGATGCAGTAAATGTGGATGGTGTAAATTGGTATAACAAGAATATTTCCATTGTAATTGCAAATCCGCAGGAGGAGAACGCAGCGCCTAACTCTGTATATTATGCAGTGGTTGATGCGGCTGCGGGGCAGGATGCTGAGAATAAGTTGGAATGTGCCGCTTCAGTAGGAACGGATGAAAACGTGGCGATTAATTTAACAGAATCGACAAAATGGGCATTTACCTACTATAGAAAAGATGAGGCTGGAAATAAGTCTGATAATGCAGATGTGGTAGAAATCGGAGTTGATACGGTCACACCGGATGTTTCATTGCAATTAGCGGATGGGGTAGAGAAAGACTGGTATAACAAAGACGTTAAATTTGTGACATCTTTTGATAAACCATTATCGGATGTGTCTGAATGTTATTATGAATATCAAATATTAGATGCAGGTGGAAATGCGGCAGGAGAATGGACAAGAGGAACAGATGTCGCTTACGAGAAAAATGCCAATAAAGTGACGGGTCAGTTTACGGTTGATGCAGAGACAATTCAGGGGCTTGGTACACCACAGACCATTTACAAGGTGAGAGCGGTAGCGGTTTCAAAGGCAGGAAATACCGGATATTCGAATGAATTTACGATTCATGAAGATACGCAGGTGCCGGAAGAAGTAGAGTATGAGATTCAGGGAACAGCGGTAAACGGCTGGTATAATGGAAATGCGAATAATGCTAATAATTGTCCGGTTGTATTGTTGAAATCAGGACAGGATGAAGGCTCGCCGATTACATATACAGCTATGATAGATGGCGTTTGGACAGACAGTGCGGAGACATTTGAAGTGCCAAATGGTACACATACAATTACATTCGTAGCTAAAGACGCAGCAGGGAATGAGAAGAAGAAAACGTTTACAATCAAAGTTGATAATCAGAGTCCGGAGATACAGGTTACAAAATCACATCTGCCGAATCAGCTTGGCTGGTATAATAATGATGTGACATATCATTTGTCAGATCAGGGAAATCAGTTGTCTGCATTAGCTTACAGTTACCGGTATAAGACAGGGCAGATGTCTGAGTGGTCTGACTGGAAGAGCATTTCAGGAAAAAGTATTACGTTAAGTCAGACGCTGATAGAAGGATTAGGCGTGAATACAGTATCCTATAAGGTTCAGTTTAAGGCGGTATCAGGTTCAGGAATTGAAACAGTGTCTGCAGTGGAAAAGGTGAATGAGGATACGGTGACACCTTCTAATATAGCGTTTCATACTGGTAAGACCACCAATAAAAATGGCTGGTATAACAATAAACAGCTTGGAAATGCGGCAAAATTGAAACTGAAGGTAGATAAAAATGCAATCGGAAACGGAAATGATGGCGGCAGTCCTGTGACAGCATATTACATTCTTAGTAAAGATGGAACCGTGATGCAGAATGGGACATTAGAAGGTATGACATACACTGTGTCAGGTGATGGACGCTGGACAATGGAATATTACACAAGAGATGATGCAGGAAATGAAAGTGCACATAGTAGTAATACATACAATATTGATGTCACAGCACCACAGGCACCGGAAATTTCATTTGAAACAGTGAATACATCAACGGCTGCACATATATTGAACTTTTTGACATTCCGCCATTTCTTTCGGGAAGAAGTGAAAGTAACGGTTACTACAAAAGGAGATAATTTATCCGGATTAGATAAGTTAACGTACTGGACAACTGAAAATGGCGTGGAGAGTAAAAAAGTATCGGTTGGCAAAAAGGAGACAACATTTACATTACCGGCAGGATTTAAGGGAACCGTAAGTGCATATGCGGTGGATAAGGCGGGCAACCAGACGGAGACTATGACATCAGATGGAGTTGTCTATGAAAATATTGGTGCAGAAATTACAATTCATGCATCAGCTGATAACAATGCATGGCAGAATAAGAATGTGTCATTCCATGTCATTACACAGGATACAGAATCCGGTTTAAGAAAAGTAACATACACGTTAAACGGTAATGTTGTGTATGAGAAGGATTTTACAGCAGGTTCTGACATGACCTGCATGGATCAGGCGGATATTGTAGCAGATGCGGAGGCTGTAGATGCGGCAGGATATACATTGGATGTTTCTGTTGTGGACAATGCAGGAAATGAAAGCAGTCAGACAGAGCACGTGTATATTGATAAAACCGCACCGGTTATAAGTTTGAGTGGAGTGGAAGCAGGAAGTTTTTCGTCCCAGACACAGAATCTGAATGTGGAAGTACAGGAAGCAATTTATAATTATGATAATGTGACGGTTACAGCAACAAGAACGTTAGATGGAGTGACAGAGAATTACCCACTTGCTGGATTTACATCAGATAAGGTTGCCAGCGGGCAGACATATGCATTCAGCGAAGATGGAACGTATGTGGTAACAGTCAGTGCTGTGGATGCAGCAGGGAATGTGGCAGAGACAAAACAGATTACTTTTACAGTGGATAAGACAGCACCGGTCATTACGTTAAATGGTGTGGAAGAAGGCAGCTATAGTGCATCAGGAGTGACAGCAAACCTTAATATTGTGGAATCCTATTATGAAAATGATGAAGTAACCGTTACGGTCACGAAGACATTAGATGGTGCAACAGGAAGCTACAATGCAGGAACCTGGAAAAATACAGGAAAAGTCAGCGAGATGAGTATGGACTTTAATGAAGATGGAACATATCTGATTGAGGTATCCGCACAGGATGCGGCAGGAAATGCAGCAGTATCACAGCAGCTTGGCTTTACGGTAGATATGACAGCACCTGAGGTTTCGATTGGTGGAGCAGATGATTATTATATCAGTGGAAATGAAATTTCACTTACATATGCTGTGACAGAGTCCTATTTCGATACAGATAATGTCAGTATTGATGTTACGAGAGAGGATGCCGCAGGAAATGTTTCAGATGTTTCAGTCGGAACTTTCAACAGTTCAGGAAAAGAATCCAGTTTGACTTATAATTTTAGCGAAGATGGAATTTATACTTCGACATTGACGGCAACCGATAAAGCAGGTAATGAGTCGACTGTGAAGAAGACCGTGACAGTAGATACAACCAACCCGGTTATCCGGTATGTAGATGAAATAGATGGAAAGTATTACCAGAAGTTCAGCTTAGAGCACAGTATAGAGGATATGGTAGAAGATGTGACGGTACCGACCTATGATATGACATTAAATGGTGAGGAATATGATGGAGTAACGGTGGTCACAGAGGAAGGAAAATATGTGTTCAAAATGGATGTGACAGATGAAGTAGGACATACTGCATATGCATCGGCAGAATTTATCGTGGACAATACAGCACCGGTTGTAGTTATAACAGGAGCAGAAGATGGTATGGTAAGTTACGATAATGTGGAATACACCGTGTCATTGTCGGAGCATGATGATATTATGCAGGGCATTTCAGTTGGAGGAGAAGCGCAGTCCTTCGATGAAGAAAACAATACTTATTCGGGAAGACTGACTAAGACAGGAGCCTATGACATTGAAGTGAAGGCAGTTGATTTTGCAGGAAATGAAACGGCACAGACAATTCATATCATGATAGCGGATAAATCATTGTTTAGAAAATGGTTTGATTATAAGCCGGTATTTGTTGCTTCGGTTGTGTGTATGGGAGGTGCTGTCGGAGCAGGTGGTTATGCAATGCACGTAAGAAAGAGGAAGCGGACTCGATAGAAATAAAGAGAAGAGGAATTGAAAATGGAATTTACCTATGAGAATCAGGGCATTAATACCTTTTTAGTATGGAAAATGGAGGAAAAAGATGTTCTGGATGAATTGATAAAAGGAATGGCTGAGAATAATGAAATTGCAGGATTACTGCCTTTGACATTCTCACAGAATAATCGGGAGCGCTATATTAAGTATAATATTTCGTCAAAGGTAACGTTAAAGCAGTATCTGTCAGGAATAGTCAGTAAATCCAGTTTTATCAATGCAATGCTTAGTCTGGTCAATGCAATTCTGGAATTGGATGATTATATGATTGAGAAAGAAAAATTACTTCTTGATATGGAATATATCTACATTAATGTGGGGACAGCACAGGTTGGACTGGCTGTCCTCCCTGTAGAAAATATTTCAGAGGAAACGGATTTGGCAGTATTTTTTAGAAATATCATGTTTCATGTGCAGTTTGACCAGAACGAGAATGGAAATTATATTGCAGCCGTTTTGAATTTTTTAAATAATGGGAATCCATTTTCAATGACTGATTTTAAAAAGCTGTTAGAGGAACAGTTAGGGGAAAAGAAAGGTGCTGCAGAATCAGTAATTGAAAAAGTGGAAAGCAAAAGGGTAGAGGCGTCACAGTCTATGGCGTTTCATGCCACACAGCAACCGACAACATTTCAGGTTCCGCAGCAACCGGCCGCAGCTCCTGTTGCCGGAGCACAACCTTCGAAGAAAAAAGACAAGTTCAGCTTGTTTGGAAAGAAAAAGAAGGAGCCGGAACCAAAAGTTAAAAAAGAGAAAAATAAGAAAAAGGGAAAATCACCGGCACAACAGCCGGTATTTCAGGGAGGCTTTGCAATTCCGGGACAGATAGCGGAGAATGTATCGTCTCCACAAAACGGAGTGTCCCAGCAGCCCGCAGTATCGGCACAGCAGTTTAGAATATCCCAGCAGCCGGCAGCACCAGCGCAGCATTTTGGAGTGTCCCAGCAGCCGGCAGCACCAGTACAGCAGACTGTGATGCCGCAGCAGCCGGTCATGCAGGAAGTAAATATGAATTTTGGGGAGACGACTGTTCTTACACAGGCAGCGGCAGAGACAACGGTTCTTGCAGCAAATATGACAGGTGCAGAATTAAAACCTTATATTTTAAGAAAGAAAAATAACCAGAAAGCATTTATAAATAAGAATGAATTCAGAATTGGAAAAGAAGTAAATTATGTAGATTTCTGTATTATGGATAATTCGGCAGTGAGCAGGAGCCACGCAGATATCATAACACGAAATGGAGCATATTTTATCCGCGACAATAACTCATTGAATCATACATTTCTCGATGGAAGACAACTCCAGGGTGGTGTTGAAGTTCAATTAGAAAACGGTGTGAAATTTAAACTTGCGGATGAGGATTTTGAATTTTGGCTTTACTAGAATAATGGAGATTAGTTATGAATCAATATAGGACAGCGTATCATACAGATATTGGTACGACCAAAAAGACAAATCAGGATGCTTTATTAATAAGGAAAGCAAAGACGTTATATGGAGAAGTTTTGCTTGCTGTTATATGTGACGGCATGGGAGGATTAGAAAAAGGTGAGGTTGCCAGTGGCGAGGTAATCCTCACCTTTTCCCGGTGGTTTGAACAACGGCTGCCGGGTTTACTGGCAGGAGGCCTGACAGATGATATCATGTGGCGGGAGTGGAATGAACTTGTAGTTTCTGAGAATGAGAAGATAAAACAGTATGGTTCCCGGTGCAGCGTTTCGTTAGGGACAACAATAACAGCGATGCTTTTTGCAAATGGGAAATATTATATTGTTCATGTTGGAGACAGTCGTGCTTATTATATTGGGAATACAATTACACAGATAACAGAAGACCAGACAGTTATTGCAAGAGAGATTGCAAGAGGAGTCATTACGCCGGAGCAGGCAAAAACAGACCCAAGACGGAGTGTATTATTGCAGTGTGTGGGGGCATCAGCGAATGTTGCGCCCGCGTTTCTCAGTGGAAATGTTGAACAGGGAGCGAACTATCTGCTTTGCTGTGATGGCTTTAGACATGAGGTGACACCGGATGAAATCTATATGTGTTTGAATTCATCTGTGGCAGGCGAGGAAAACAGCATGAAAGCGGGGCTTGCCAGACTTGTAGAAGAAAATAAAGTGCGTCAGGAAAGAGACAATATCTCTGCAATATTAATACATGCAGAATAATCTCATATTGGAGGAGTGCAATGTCTAAAGTAGGAATGGTTTTAGATGGAAAATATGAAATTTTAAAAGAGATAGGCCAGGGTGGTATGAGTATTGTCTATGTGGCGATGGACAACCGTTTAAATAAGCAGTGGGCTGTCAAAGAATTAAAAAATGATGGAACACAGAGTGTGGAAGCTCTTTTGAAAGGAATCGAGCGTGAAGCTAATATTTTGAAAAAGGTGGATCATCCGGTGCTTCCACGTATTGTGGATATTATGGATAAAGAAGGAACTGTGTATGTTGTAATGGATTACATTCAGGGACTTGCGCTGGATAAAATTCTGAAAGAACAGGGCGCACAGCCACAGGAAAAAGTCATTGAGTGGGCAAAACAGCTTGCGAGTGCCTTAGACTACTTACATTCCATGAATCCGCCCATTATTTACAGGGATATGAAGCCTTCGAATGTTATGCTCCAGCCGGATGGAAGAGTGAAGTTAATAGATTTTGGTACGGCAAAAGAATATAAGGTGGAAAATATAGCAGATACGACAGCACTTGGTACAAGAGGATATGCGGCTCCAGAGCAGTTTGGAGATGCACAGGGGCATGGGCTTTATAAAACAGATGCGAGAACCGATATTTATTGCCTGGGTGCGACGATTTACCATATTGTTACAGGAATGAATCCCTGCGAACCGCCTTATGAGATGCGGCCAATCCGGGAATGGAATCCTGGACTTTCGAGTGGACTTGAAAATATTTTGTTAAAATGTACGCAACCTAATCCAAATGACCGCTATCAGTCATGTTCAGAATTGATTTATGCATTGGAACATTATCAGGAGCTAGATAACGGGTATAGGAAAAAACAACGCCGTCATCTTGCTTTATGGGGAGCAAGTGTGGCAGCAATGCTATTTTCTGTAGGAATCAGTGCAGCCGGATATCGTGGAATTCAAAATACGATTCAGCAGGATTACCGTGCGCTGATTGAACAGGCAAATAATGACAAGATTAATGGTGATTACACTGCGGCATCGGAGACGTATGTAAAGGCTATTACGCAGGTTGATGGAACAGAATCGGAGGCATATTTAGATTTACTCAGTTTATATGTAAACTATATGGACGCACAGGAGGGACTGAGTCGTCTTGGAGGTTATATCGATTCAAACTATGAGAACATTCAGAAAAACAGTGACGTTGTTTTAGAAGTTGCCCTGACATATTTTGATGAACTGCACAACTACAAAAGCAGCCTAAAATATTTTCAGATGCTGGAGGAAGATGATGTGCCGGAAGCATATTATTATAAGACGATAGCTTCTACCTTGAGTGAGTTGAACAGTGTCAGCTCGAATGTTGACTTTGAGCAATTTATAAACGATTTGGAGGCATTTGAAGAATACAATGATGGACAGGCTGTGTCAGAGTCAAAGTTGTTGAATTATAAGATATTGGCTGACATTTATATTACATATGAAAATGATATTCCGGAAGCGCCAACGAAAGCAATACGGGTAACAGAAAAAGGTTTGTTAGAAGTTGAAAACATAAAGGATGATACCCTGCTGACAGATTACAGCATTGCATACGACAAACAGTTAGCAAGTGCTTATCAGCTTAGAGCAGAAGGAGCGGAAAATACGGATTCTGAAAGTGATTATGAAGCTGCGATTTCTTATTGTAATGAAATTCTTGGAATCGTCTCGAAAGAGGAAGCTGCAGATACACGTTGCAGTATGATGTGTAATATTGCAAAAATGTACGAAGAAATGGGAAAAATCGAGCAGGCAGAAGCGCAGTATGAAACTGCCATTTCTGAATTTGGAACAGAATATAAAAAAGTATACATTGGTTATTTGCAACTTTTGTGTGCACAGGAACAGGCAAAAGACAGTAATGTCGAGAACTGGGATGTATCCAAGATATTTGAGATTTATGATAAGGGTACGCAGGTATCCGGAATAGATAGTGATATTACATGGAAGAAGTTGAAGCAGAAATTAGAACCGCTGTTTTCCATACATGGAAGATAGAGTTAGAGAAAGAGTAAGGTTACGGGAATGAATCAGATTATGTTTTACGGTGGAATTGCCGGGGCAATTATGTTCGGAGTAATTGCGGTGATTCTTTTCATATATTTTCATATTTATACAGTTATTGGAGATATAACAGGATTAAATGCAAAACGTAGTATTGCAAAGTTGCAGCAGGAAAGATACGGGGAAGGAACTTCAAAAGGCGAGGCGCTTCCTGTTGTGACAGGAGAAATCCATGCAAGAAGAGGGAAGACGACTTCTAAATTACCTCAGACTAAGAGTGGAGCATTAAAAGTTACACGTGAGCTGCCAAGGAGAGGAAATGAGACGACACTGTTGAAAGGATCGTCACAAAATGCATATCAGGCAAACGAAACAACGCTATTGGTGGAAAATCAGGCGGGATTTGCATTTGAGATTGTACAGAGTGAACTGATTATACATACGGCAGAAAGAATCTAAAATTATTGAAAAATCTTGACTTCGAGTGCACTCCAGGTTGTAAAATAAAAAGTAGAATGTAGAAAAATAAGCTGAAAAACATCTTAACTTTCTGGAAAATTCAGGGAGTTAGGATGTTTTTTTATAAAAAAATAGTAATCGAACATATTTTCTGGTATAATAAAGAATAGAAGAAAGCAGAGCGGGAATGCTTAGAATTTTCAGGAGGCATATGACATGACAGACAATCAGAAGCATCTTTATATTGCAATCGACTTAAAATCGTTCTATGCTTCTGTAGAATGTGTGGAACGTGGATTGAATCCGCTTACAACGAATCTTGTAGTGGCAGATGTCGAAAGGACGGAGAAGACCATCTGTCTTGCTGTCTCCCCGTCACTGAAAGCATATGGAATTCCCGGGAGAGCAAGACTTTTTGAGGTGGTACAGCGCGTTCGGGAAGTCAACTGGGAGCGGAGAAGCCGGATACGTGGCGGAGGTTTTGCCGGAGTATCCTATGATGCGGAGGAGTTAAAGCAGCATCCAGATTATGAGGTGTCTTATATTGCGGCACCGCCGCGTATGGCGCACTATATGGAGTACAGTACCAGAATTTATAATATTTATTTGAAATACATTGCGCCGGAGGATATCCATGTGTATTCTATTGATGAAGTTTTTATGGATGTCACGCATTATCTGAAGACCTATCAGATGACAGCGAGGGAGCTTGCCGCAAAGATGATACAGGATATCATGGAGGAGACCGGCATCACTGCCACAGCGGGAATCGGAACGAATCTTTATCTGTGTAAGGTCGCGATGGATATTGTGGCAAAACATGTAGAGCCGGATGAGAACGGCGTGCACATTGCACAGTTAGATGAATACACCTACCGCAAACTTTTGTGGAAACACAGACCGATTACGGATTTCTGGCGGGTCGGACAGGGATACCGCAGAAAGTTAGAGGAAGTGGGACTATATACGATGGGCGATATTGCACGCTGTTCAATTGGAAAACCGCAGGAATACTATAACGAAGATTTGTTGTATAAATTGTTTGGTGTGAATGCAGAACTTTTGATTGATCATGCGTGGGGCTATGAACCTGTGACGATAGAGCTGATTAAGGCGTACAAGCCGGAGACGAACAGCATCGGTTCCGGTCAGGTGCTGCACTGCCCTTACGATTTTGAACATGCGAAGCTTATCGTGCGGGAGATGACGGATATGCTGACACTAGATCTTGTGGATAAGGGACTTGTGACGGATCAGATGGTTTTAACTGTAGGATACGATATTGAAAATCTTTCCAATCCGACGATACGGAGCCGTTACCGCGGCGAGATTAAGACAGACCGGTATGGAAGGAAAATACCAAAACACGCACACGGGACAGCAAATTTAGTGGGCAGAACCTCATCGACGATACAAATTATAGAGGCGGTGATGCGTCTCTACGACAAAATTGTGGATAAAAATCTTCTGGTGCGCAGAATCAATGTGACAGCGAACCATCTTGTAGAGGAAAAAGCGGTCGAGGAGACGCCTGTATTTGAACAGCTCGACTTATTCACGAATTATGAGACCATGGAAAGGGAAAGAGAAGCAGAGAAAGCACAGCGTGAAAAAGAACGGAAATTGCAGGAAGCAATGTTATCCGTGAAGAAAAAGTATGGGAAGAATGCAATGCTAAAAGGCATGAACCTACAGGAAGGCGCAACTGCGATGGAACGGAATAACCAGATAGGCGGGCACAAAGCGTAGTTAGATGGAAGGTGACAAAATGAACGACGAATATAATTATAATGACATTATAAATCTTCCGCATCCGGTTTCACAAAAGCATCCACAGATGTCACTTTATGACCGTGCGGCTCAGTTCTCGCCGTTTGCAGCACTGACAGGGCATGAGGAGGCAATCAGAGAGACGGCGCGGCAGACGGAAGCGTGGGTAGACCTCGATGAGGACCGGAAAGAAGAGTTGAATGAAAAGATGCAGGAGATGGTGGAGCATTTGAACGAAGCACCCGAAGTTACGCTGACCTACTTTAAAGAAGATGAGAAAAAAGAAGGCGGGTCATATGTGACGGTGACCGGAAGGATAAAGAAGTGGCGTGAATATGAGCAGCAGCTTGTGTTAGAGGATGGAACTGTGGTGGCGTTAGAGAAGGTGTTTGGGATAGAGTAGAAGGAAGAAAATCGTCAAGAAATTTAAACGCATAAAAAGGAAAAATGTTATGAAAAAATTGTACATTTCCCCCGCAATGTGGTAAACTATACATTGTTGTTTTAGAACTTCAAGCACATAATCTTTTTCAAAGGAGAAATATATAAAATGAAATTAGGAATCGTTGGTTTACCAAACGTAGGTAAAAGTACATTATTCAATTCACTTACAAAAGCAGGAGCACTTGCTGCAAACTACCCATTTGCAACCATTGATCCGAATGTGGGAATTGTAGCGGTACCGGATGAGAGAATTGAGAAGCTCGGAGAGCTTTATCATACAAAGAAAGTTACACCGGCAACAATCGAATTTGTGGATATTGCAGGACTTGTAAAGGGTGCCAGCAAAGGTGAGGGACTTGGAAACCAGTTCCTTGCAAACATTCGTGAAGTAGATGCAATCGTGCATGTGGTACGTTGTTTTGAGGACACGAATATTGTTCATGTAGACGGCTCTATTGACCCAGCACGTGATATCGAGACAATTAATCTGGAGCTTATTTTCTCTGACCTTGAGATTCTTGACAGAAGAATTCAGAAAGTGCAGAAACAGGCACGTATGGACAAGACACTTGCAAAAGAGCTGGAACTATTAGAGGCAGTCAAGGCACATCTTGAGGATAATAAGATGGCTCGTACTTTTGAGGTACCGGATGATGACGATATGCAGCTCTGGTTTAAAGGATACAATCTTCTTACAGCAAAGCCAACCATTTATGCGGCAAATGTAAAAGAGGATGACCTTGCAGATGATGGTGCATCCAATGCATATGTTGGTAAGGTGCGTGAGATGGCAAAAGCTGAGGGTGCAGAAGTATTTGTTATCTGTGCACAGATTGAGCAGGAACTCGCAGAACTCGATGACGATGAGAAAGCAGAATTTTTAGCAGACCTCGGCGTGAAGTCTTCCGGGCTTGATAAACTGGTGGCTGCAAGCTACAGTTTACTCGGATTAATCTCATTCTTAACCGCAGGTGAAGATGAGTGCCGTGCATGGACCATCAAAAAAGGAACGAAAGCACCACAGGCAGCAGGAAAGATTCATACTGACTTCGAGCGTGGATTTATCAAAGCAGAAGTTGTAAATTACAAAGATTTATTAGAGCTTGGAAGCCTTGCAGCAGCAAGAGAAAAAGGACTTGTCGGAATGGAAGGAAAAGAATACGTGGTAAAAGACGGCGATGTAATATTATTCCGTTTCAATGTATAAACACATTTTTTGTGGATAAAATCTTGTAATTATTGGGAACTGTTGGTTGCATGTAGCAGTTCCCATTTTGTGTTTCATAGAACATATTGTTGTATCTTCTCACAGTTTTATGTCACCAGTTTTTAATATTTGCTTGATTTCTTCGGATGTAGCATCGGCGTCTGGGAAAAGTATAGGTTCATCATAATATTTTTCTTGCGGTTTTTCTGGAACAATTGGTTTATTCAATACGTTATTTATCTTTTCTGAAAAATTATCGGTCATAATTGCTATCCCCTTTCCAAAATTTTATTTTCTACTAAGCTGCTTACCCGTTCAAATTCTCTTTGTGGGTCGGTAATCTGCATATAAGGTTCGGAAAATATATCCAACCAAGCGCACTCGACACCGTTGCCTTGGAGCGAGCCGTATATGTAAGTGCATTTATCACAGTAATTTAGGTTATCCATAAGATTGACAAGTTCATGTTTTTTCTTACAAAAAATGGTTTGATTATTTGGAATAATAAAATTCTGATGTATTACGGGCTTTAATTGTGCCATTTCAACCATCCTCCTTTGTAGCATGTAGTATTATTTTACATGTTGTTTTATCAAATCGTTTACCCAATTATTTAATTTTTGTTCAGCTTCTGGTGAAGAAGCAGTGATGACAAATTCCTGCCCTCTACATGAAGCATTTAATTCAGCAAAGCCGTTTTTCAAAACAGGGCGGTTTTTACCTTGCCAGGAAATAGATATATTATCATCAGCAAAAAATGTGGGCAATGCCCATAATTGTCGTTTACTTTGTCCAGATTTTGTAAGTACCAAAGAATCATCATATAAAAATGTGCTATATGAAACAGGTAGATACAAGCGGTTATTTGGAAAAATGTTACTTATACTATGAGGGTGCCAATAATAGTGCTGACTTATGTCATGTTCATCTTGAAGTATAGCACCTACTTTCATATAGCCATAAATTACATGCACAATAGGAGCATTGCGAACATACTTTAAGGTGCCAGCTGATTGATATTCGGTTTGTCTGAACATACCATAAAATAAAAATATATCATCAATTCCTACATCAAACTTATCTAAATGAACAGCTGGAATACCATGCTGGCCGTAAGCTGGTTTCCAATCCGATTCGATACATCTGCCCTTTATATCATTATAGATATCTGGGTCTAGATGACAGGTTTGTTTTTTCTTAAAATCAAATCGTGGACTTAATTGCTGAATAATGTCTTGGAAACTTTTGTCTTTGTAATATAGATCTTTGTATGCTTTTCCGCTCATTTCGTCAGGAATCGGGAGAGAAAGCAGAGTACCATCTGGTAATATGGGGCTAGCGATTCCTCCAGCTTCACTATCCATGCCTTTTCGGCTTAATATAACTTTCATTGAGATACCTCCAACTATATACATTTTAGCAGATAGCGGAACTGAATACAATTAATGGCATATGAAAATAACGCACAGTGCAGATTAAAAAGAGTGTTAGCTGTTAGTATCATTTACATATACGGACAGTATAGGAGGTGCGCCGATGGAAGCGAAAACATTAGGAAAGCGTATTCGTGAAGAAAGGCTAAATTTGACACAGGAACGTCTGGCAGAGGTTGACATTGGATAATTTTTATAGAAGTCTTAAATCGCTTGGGAGTTACGGTAGATTATTTGCTGTGTGATTTTGTAGCTGGTGAGAATGACGGAGAATATAAGATATGGATTCAGTTGATGAGTGGAAGAACAACGGAGCAGAAAGCATTGGCAATCAATATGGTAAAGTGAGATTTTATTAACAGAATGTACATAAAAGGAATTGTATGAATATGATGAAAGTTTAAGTTTATTTTATTCCGTTTCAATGTATAAAAAGACAGTATAAATGATGAAGAAACACATTGGTATGAACCGGAACGCTTTTGCATAAGATGTAGAAAGGGTTTTGGGTGTGCCGATGCGTTTTTGTGAATTACAGGAAAAAGAGGTCATCAATATCTGTGATGGAAAATGTCTTGGAATGGTGCGGGATCTTGATATAGATGAAAAAGACGGATGCATTCTTGCACTGATTATTCCGGGACCGGGGAAGTTTTGCGGCTTTTTCGGGAGGGACTGCGAGTTCTTTATTCCATGGTGCAAAATTGTAAAAATAGGGCCGGATATTATTCTTGTTGACATTGAGGAAAAAGAAGCAAAACATAAGCTGTAATGCCGGAAAAAATTACCGGAAAAAATAGAGAAAAAACACTGTATGTAGTTGACATAAGCCGCTGAAATCACTATACTACAACATATAGGGTTGTTAGGAAAACGTGGAGGTGCAGCATGAAGTGTCCATTTTGCAATAGTGAGAATACAAGAGTAATTGATTCAAGACCGGCAGATGACAATAATTCCATCCGCCGCCGCAGACTCTGTGATGAGTGCGGAAAACGTTTTACAACATACGAGAAGGTGGAGACGATTCCACTGATTGTCATTAAGAAGGACAACAGTCGTGAACAGTACGACCGTTCTAAGATTGAAGCGGGGGTACTGCGTGCCTGCCATAAACGTCCGATTTCTGTGAACCAGATTAATCAGTTGGTTGATTCGGTGGAGACCGAGATATTTAACCGGGAAGAGAAGGAAGTTCCAAGCAGTTTAATCGGTGAGATTGTTATGGATAAACTCAAGGATTTAGAGGCGGTTGCATATGTCAGATTTGCATCTGTATACCGTGAATTTAAAGATGTTGATACTTTTATGAGCGAACTGAAAAAGATTTTAGACAAATAATGCAGACTAGGGAGAAAGCGTATGAATATATCCGGAATTCGCGCAAGCGCAGGATTTTATGAGTACAACGATATAAAGAGCAGTGAGCTGAGAGGTCAGCAGATACAGCAGGCAAAGGCACAGGAGCAGCTGCCGGAAGAGGCGCAGAGCGTGCAGAATTTTACTTCTTATGATTATGCGAAGCAGTATGAGCCGGAAGCGACTTATGAGATGAAGGGCGCTGACAGCGATATTGCCCTGCTAGACGTTGAGAAGGTGCTGTCTGATGTGCAGAAGGATGTTGTATTGCAGCAGTATCAGTTTTTCGTTGGGGAATCAGAGAACCAGACGAAGAGCGTGAGGGATACAAGCGTAGATTTCGGTGAGAATTTTACAATATAAGAAGCAGGGAATAAGAGCCATGTGCTGAAGCGCATGGCTTTTTGTAACGATGCAAAAGAAAGAGAGCAGAATATGTTAAAAAAATTTTATCCTGGAGAATATTTAGATGCAACGTACGATGTGGACTTTGACCAGTTGTATGCACAGGGATACCGCGGTGTCATTTTTGACATCGACAATACGCTGGTTCCGCATGGGGCACCGGCAGATGAGCGTACGTTAAACTTGTTTGCGCATTTAAAAGAACTTGGATTTCAGGCAATGGTTCTTTCGAATAACAAGGAACCGCGTGTGAAAATGTTTGCCGATGCAGTTGGAATCTCATACATTTATAAGGCAGGGAAGCCAAAGCCGGGGAATTACAAAAAGGCGATGGAGCAGATGGGAACGGATACCGCCAATACCATTTTTATCGGAGACCAGATTTTTACGGACATTTATGGGGCAAATCTGGCGGGACTCCGCACGATTTTAGTGAAGCCGATTCACCCGAAGGAAGAGATTCAGATTGTGTTAAAACGTTACCTGGAAAAAATTGTACTGTTTTTCTACCGCAGACAGTTGAAAAAATAAAACAGATGCGGTAAAGTAGATAACAGTGCAGGAAAAGCATTCCGAGCGATAAAAGAGGGAAAAGGAAGGAAACACAATGAAGATTGCAATTGGAAATGATCACGCAGCAACCGAACTGAAATTTGTGATTGTTGATTACTTAAAAGAATTAGGACATGAAGTCGTTAATTATGGAACAGACGGACACGAGAGCTGTAATTATCCGGAATTTGGTGAGAAAGTAGGACGTGCCGTTGTAGCAGGTGAGGCAGACTGCGGAATCTTAATCTGTGGAACCGGAGTGGGAATCTCAATTGCAGCCAACAAAGTAAAAGGTGTCCGTGCAGCAGTATGCTCCGACACAGCAACTGCCCGTCTGGTAAAAGAACACAATAATGCCAATATTTTAGCATTTGGTGCACGAATTGTAGGAACAGAACTGGCAAAAGATATTGTAAAAGCATATCTTGACGCAGAATTTTTAGGTGGAAGACACCAGACGAGAATCGACATGATTCATGAAATTGAAGAGAGAAATTAAGGCATTGAGAAAAAAGGCTTGAAATATATTCCTATTTATTATAAAATAGAGAAATCAGAGAGCCTATGGGCTCGTACGCATTTTTTTAAGGAGGAAGTTTGAATGATTTCAGCAGGAGATTTCAAAAACGGTATTACAATCGAATTAGAAGGTAATATCTATCAGATTATTGAATTTCAGCACGTTAAACCTGGTAAAGGTGCAGCGTTTGTTAGAACAAAATTAAAAAATATTAAGAGTGGCGGTGTAGTTGAGAAGACTTTCCGTCCTACAGAGAAATGCCCACAGGCACGTATCGACCGTAAAGATATGCAGTATTTATATGCAGATGGCGATTTATTCTACTTCATGGATGTTGAGACTTATGATCAGATTCCATTATCCAAAGAGGATATCGGCGATGCATTGAAGTTCGTAAAAGAGAACGAGATGGTTAAAATGTGTTCTCACAACGGAAGCGTATTCGCTGTTGAGCCTCCTCTTTTCGTTGAATTACAGATTACAGAGACAGAGCCAGGTTTCAAGGGTGATACAGCTACTGGTGCTACAAAGCCAGCTATCGTTGAGACAGGCGCTACTGTATATGTACCATTATTTGTAGAGCAGGATGATGTTATCAAAATTGATACACGTACAGGAGAGTACTTATCAAGAGTATAAGATTTTGATTCGAATAGAACGGCAGAGAATGGGCTGTTGCACTATGGTGCGGCAGCCCTTTTTGTGTTATTTGAAATGCAGCAGGTACAGAATGGAGCCGATGGATACAAAGAGCTGGCTGATTAACATTCCAATCAGGTAGGAGCGGATTCCAAAGACAGGAATGGCGAACACGACGAAAAGAATCCGGATGATACAGGCGATAACGTTAAAGAAAAATGTGATGCCAGGATGCCCTAATCCATGCAAAATACTGCTCAATGTTGTACTTAAGAAAAGAAATGGACAAATCCAGCTTAAGGTGCGGATAAAAGTTCCGGCAAGTGCATTTGCAAAGATAAAATTTCCGATAAACTGTCCGGTCAGAAGAAATGCAGTCGTGCAGAGCATGCCGAGCAGAACGCAGGATTCCACGGTTTTTTTGATGGCAAGCTGTATTTTTTTCTTGTCATGGTTCGCCTGGGCTTCCGCAATCAGCGGCAGGAGAAGAACAGAGACAGAATTTGTAACGACAGTTGGAAACATGATAATCGCCAATGCCATTCCGGTCATGATACCGTAGACACTTAAAGCGTCGGAGGTGTTGTAACCGAAGGCGCAGAGTGCGTTTGGAATCATGATATTTTCAAAGCTTGCAAAAAGATTTAACACAATCCGGTTCCCACTCAGTGGAATTGCCATGGAGAGCAGATGTCTGGTGCAGGAGAGCAGCCCGCCTGATATTTTTTGAAAAGGCGCTACGCTTAACGAGAGCAGCATGCCGGCAAATTCTCCAAAGACAAGTCCCCACATTGCTAAGGAGATGGAGGGGGTCAGATTTTTGGAAAGAGAAATCTGATACAGCAGATAGGCACTGCCGACACGGACTACCTGCTCAAGAAGCTGTGACAGGGAGGGAATCAGAGCTTTTTTTAAACCATAAAAATACCCATTGATGCAGGCGTGGATACTGCATGGAAGCAGGGAGTAGGAAAGTATTTTCAAAAGTGGAGCGCAGCGTGGCTCATGCAGGAAAGAGGACGCAAGGTAAGCAGCATTGTTCCAAAGGAAAAGTCCGACGAGGAGCGAGAGGAGCACAGAGAGGAAAATTCCGGCATAGAGGTACTGTCTGGCTCTTTTTTCATTTCCTTTTGAAGTCTCTCCGGAGACAAAGCGCGAGATTGCAGTCTGGATACCGGACGAGGTAATCGTAATGCTAAGTGCCATTACCGGGAAAACGAGCTGGTAGATGCCGAGTCCTTCTGCACCAATTGTGCGTGAGAGGAATATCTTATAAAAGAAACCTATGATACGGCTTATGACGCCTGCCATGGTGAGCAGCAGGGTTCCGGTGACCAGAGGACTTTTTGCATACTTGGAAAAAGACATGAGAACCTCCGGGAAGGAATAAATTATTGATAATATATGTTGGATTTTTTGAAATAATACCAAACTACAAACATACACATATGTGAGCAAATGGAAGGGTATGGTTATGAAAATGAAGGAGCGGATTTATCTTGATAATGCAGCGACGACACAGATGTCGGAGCGGGTGGAGAAGGCGATGGAGCCATACATGAGAGAAAATTATGGCAATGCTTCGACGATATACGAGGAGGGAGAGACAAGTAAGGCGGCACTTGAGGAGGCAAGAAAAATTGTAGCCAGGAGCCTTGAGGCACATCCGGATGAAATTTTTTTTACATCGGGCGGAAGTGAGGCGGATAACTGGGTAATCAAGGGGATTGCGGGGGCTTATAAGAAAAAGGGAAAGCATATTATCACAGACCGGATTGAGCACCATGCCGTCTTGAATTCCTGCGAATATTTAGAGCGGCTAGGGTATGAGGTGACGTATCTGGATGTGGATGCAGATGGAATGGTCAGCCCGGAAAAAGTACGGAATGCGATTCGTCCGGACACAACATTAGTGTCGGTGATGTTTGGAAATAATGAGGTGGGAACCATCGAGCCGATTATGCAGATTGGCATGGCAGCAAGGGAAAAAGGCGTGCTGTTTCACACCGATGCCGTGCAGGCATACGCACAGATTCCGATTTCCGTGCAGCAGTATCCGATTGATTTATTGAGCGCAAGTGCACATAAATTTCATGGACCTAAGGGAGTCGGATTTCTCTACATCCGCGATAGCGTGGCAATTCCGTCCTTTATCCATGGAGGAAGCCAGGAAAAAGGAAAACGCGCCGGTACGGAAAATATTCCGGGAATTGTCGGAATGGGGGAAGCAGCGAAAGCAGCGATGGAGGAGATGCCGTACAAAATCCGTCATGAAATTATGCTGCGTAATTATCTGATTGAAAAGGTACTGCATGAGATTCCTGGGGCAAGATTAAATGGACACCGCAACAGAAGGCTTCCTGGAAACGCGAATTTCAGCTTTTACGGCGTTGAGGGGGCGGCGCTTATGATTTTATTGGATGAAGACGGTATCAGCGCTTCATCGGGCTCCGCATGCAATACAGGGGAAAGCCGTGTGTCGTATGTCATAGAGGCGTTAGGAGTTCCAAAGGAGTATGCACCGGGAACCATCCGGCTGACGTTATCTGGTTATTCGACCAGAAAAGAGATTGATGCGGCAGTTCTCTCGCTGAAACAGAATATTACACTGCTGCGGGAATAGACATTTTCCAGAATAGACATTTTCCGAAAAACCTGCTTGACAGAATGGCGTTACGAGGGCAGAATATAGCGTGAAAGAGTTGTGTTCTTTCACGCTATAGAAGCATTTTGTGCCGGCGGCACATGCGCGGATGCGCATAGGTATCAGCCGCAGGCATCATGAACGAAGTTTATGATAAAATAAGAAATTGATAGATGCGAGATAGAGAAAGGTTTATAAGATGGATAAAAAGAAAGTTGTAGTTGGAATGTCGGGAGGCGTGGATTCGTCTGTGGCAGCCTATCTTTTAAAAGAACAGGGATATGATGTAATCGGAGTTACCATGCAGATCTGGCAGGACGAAGATGAATTTACACAGGAAGCAAACGGAGGATGCTGTGGTCTGAGTGCGGTAGATGACGCACGAAGAGTCGCAGAGCGTTTAGAGATTCCTTATTATGTCATGAATTTTAAAAAGGAATTTCAGGAGAATGTCATCAATTATTTCACGGAGGAATATCTGTGCGGACGTACGCCGAATCCATGTATTGCGTGCAACCGCTATGTGAAATGGGAGGCGCTGTTAAAGAGAAGTCTTGAAATCGGGGCAGATTATATTGCAACCGGACACTATGCAAGAATTGAGCAGCTTCCAAATGGACGTTATGCCATAAAGAATTCGGTTACGGCGGCAAAAGACCAGACGTATGCGCTGTATAATCTGACGCAGGAGCAGCTTGCCCATACGCTGATGCCGGTCGGGGATTACACGAAAGATGAGATTCGTAAAATCGCGGAAGAGGTTGGGCTTATGGTGGCACACAAAAAGGACAGTATGGAAATCTGTTTTGTGCCGGATGACGATTATGCAGCATTTTTAGAAAAAGAGAGACCGGGGGAGATTCCACCGCCGGGTAACTTTGTCTTGAAGGATGGAACGGTAGTGGGAAAACACAAAGGAATCACCCATTACACCATCGGTCAGAGAAAAGGTCTTGGAATTGCGATGGGACATCCTGTGTTTGTCTCTGAAATCAGACCTGAGACAAATGAAGTTGTATTAGGAGAAAATGATGATGTGTTTACAAACGTTTTGTATGCAGAACATTTGAATTTTATGTCGATACCGGATATTGAGACGGAGGCACATCTTTTAGCGAAGATTCGCTACTCCCACGCAGGCTCACCATGTAAGGTAATCCGTGAGGGAGAAGACAGGGTTCGCTGTGAATTTGAAGAACCGGTGCGTGCCGTGACACCGGGACAGGCAGTGGTGTTCTACGATGGTGATTATGTTGCCGGAGGCGGAACTATCTGCTAGAGCACAAATTTGTGAATGGCGTATGCGACACCGCTCTCTTCATTAGGCAGTGTTACAAAGTCGGCGGCTTTTTTGACTTCATCGGAAGCATTTCCCATGGCGACACCGATTCCGGCTGCCTGAATCATGGAGAGGTCGTTCTGGCTGTCGCCGCAGGCAAGTGCCTCGTCAATCGAGCAGCCGAGTATGTCGCAGAGGATGCAAAGACCATTTCCTTTGTTGACACCGCGCTTTGTGAATTCTAAATTGGAGAAGCCGCCGGAGAGAAATTCAACTTCAGGATGGCTTCTTAAAATGTCCTTGACTTCTTCCCGCTGGTGGAAAGTTCCGTCTGCGTTCGGGAGAAAGTTTAAGGTCATTTTTTCAACGGAAAGATTTTTTTCACGGATGAATCCGACTAAATCATCGGTAAACGTTCTGGTGCTGCGGATGTATTCCTTGACAGAATCCGGAAAAATTAAATCGTCAATATATTTTTGGACGGAAGTCTGGCTGTAGGCATCTCCATGGATAAATGCATCCATGTGGATGTCTTTTTTTAACAATTCTGTGAGAATCGGACAGATAAGTTCCGGCTCCATCGGGTCTGCGTGAAGGCAGGTGCGTTCCGGAAGGGTGTAGATTCCGGCAGCGTTTGTCGTGATGGCATAATGGATGCCGATACTGTTTAAAAGCTCGACAGGAAGACCGACAAAAGGCCGTCCGGTAGAGATGACGACGTGAATACCGCGCTCGGTGATGTGGCGGATGGCTTCGGCGTCCTCTTTTGAAATTTCACTGTTATGGTTGAAAAGGGTGCCGTCCATGTCGAGGGCAACCAGTTTAATGTTTGATGACATAAAAAATCCTTTCTGAATCTGCGTGTATGCATTTTTCGCAACTATTCTAACACAGAGGCGGGAAAAGTACAAATTAGACAAAAACTCTTGCATGAGAGTTGGTAAAATGTCATAATAAAAGACAATTACAAGGAAGAGATAAGGGGATTGCCATGACAAAACAGGAATTCAGACAGTTTGTGAAACAGGGGCCAATTATATTAGATGGAGCGACGGGAACGAATTTACAGGAGGCAGGCATGCCGATTGGAGTCTGCCCGGAAGAGTGGATTTTAGAGAATCCGGAAGTGATGAAAAAGCTGCAGGCTGATTATGTGGAAGCGGGAACGCAGATTGTCTATGCACCGACTTTTACGGCAAACCGCGTGAAACTTGCAGAGTATGGATTAGAAGACCGGTTAGAAGAGATGAACCGTAATTTAGTGGCATTGTCGAAAGAGGCAGTCGGAGACCGCGCCTACGTTGCAGGCGATTTGACGATGACGGGGCAGCAGCTTTTTCCGCTTGGCGAGATGATGTTTGAAGAGTTAGTCGACATCTATAAGGAACAGGCATCCGTGCTTGTCGACGCGGGCGTTGATTTATTCGTGGTTGAGACGATGATGAGCCTGCAGGAGTGCAGGGCGGCAGTCATTGCAATTCGTGAGGTATGTAATCTGCCAATTATGGTTACACTTACTTATAACGAGGATGGCAGAACGCTTTACGGAACGACGCCGGAGGTGGCGACGGTCGTATTGCAGAGCCTTGGCGCAGATGTCATTGGAATTAACTGTTCGACAGGTCCGGAAGAGATGTTAGAGCCTGTGCGTAAGATGGCAGAGTATGCGACGATTCCGATTCTGGCAAAACCAAACGCCGGACTTCCTGAGTTAGAAAATGGCAGGACAGTTTATAAAACGACACCGGAGGAGTTCGCGCGTGTCGGAAAGGAGTTAGTGAAAGCAGGAGCGGCAATCCTTGGAGGATGCTGTGGAACGACGCCGGAGCATATCAGAGTCCTTGCGGATGCCGTGAGGGGGATGGAGCTTCATCAACCGCTGAAAGAGCACCGCAGAGTTTTGACTTCCGAACGTAAGTTAGTCGAGATTTCGCTGGATGGCAATTTCATGGTGATTGGGGAGCGAATCAATCCGACCGGGAAAAAGAAGCTGCAGGCGGAACTGAAGGAAGGCAGCCTGAATCTTGTGCGGACCATGGCGTTAGAGCAGGAAGAAAACGGAGCAATGATTCTCGACGTCAACATGGGTATGAATGGAATCGATGAGAAGCAGATGATGAAGGATGTCATTTACGAGGTGACGTCCACGGTGGACTGCCCGCTTTGCATTGATTCCAGCCACGTGGATATTATCGAGGAGGCACTGCGCATTTATCCGGGACGGGCTCTTATCAATTCAATTTCATTAGAAAAAGAAAAATTCGAGAAGCTGCTTCCGATTGCGGCGCGCTACGGTGCGATGTTTATTTTGCTTCCGCTTTCCGATGAGGGACTTCCAAAGGATTCCGCGGAGAAACATGGCATTATCCGCACTATTTTAGAGGAAGCACTGCGCCTTGGAATGCAAAAAGAAGATATTATTGTGGACGGACTCGTTGCGACAATCGGTGCGAATCCGGATGCTGCGTTGGAATGTTTTGAGACGTTTGCTTACTGTAAAAAAGAATTAGAACTTCCGACTGTCTGCGGTTTATCGAACATTTCGTTTGGGTTGCCGGAGCGTACCTACGTCAATACCGCATTTTTGACCATGGCGATTGCAAACGGACTAAACCTCGCAATTGCAAATCCTTCCCAGGAGTTGTTGATGAATGCGGCGTTTGCCTCAGATATGCTGCTTCACAAAGAGGGCAGTGATATCCGTTATATTGAACGTATGAATTTCCTTGCAGAAAAATATGCCGGTCAGGAACGTGTTCTTGTCCCGGTCTCAAAGAGTGGTGCAAAAGCGGCTGCTGTGGGGGAACAGCCGAAGCAGGGAGCGCACAGTGCCGTTTTTGAGGCTGTATTAAAAGGAAATAAAGGAAACATTTTAAATGAAGTAAAAGCAATGCTTGCAGATGGCGCAAAGCCGGGTGATATCATCAACGAGCACCTGATTCCGGCGATTAATGAGGTGGGAGATTTGTTTGACAAACAGAAATATTTCCTGCCGCAGCTGATTGCGAGTGCGAATACGATGAAGCTTGCGATTGAGCATTTAGAGCCGATGCTTGCTGGAGATGACAGTGGAAAAGAAATGCCTACAATTGTAATTGCTACAGTTGAGGGAGATATTCATGACATCGGCAAAAATCTGGTGGCGCTGATGCTGAAAAACTATGGCTATCGTGTGCTTGATTTGGGAAAAGATGTTCCGGCAGAACAGATTGTTGACACTGCGATGCAGGAAAATGCTAAAATCATTGCACTCTCAGCCCTGATGACGACGACTATGATGCGGATGCAGGACGTGGTAGAACTTGCGAAAGAGAAAGGCTGCACGAGCAAGGTGATTGTCGGAGGAGCAGCCATCACACCGAGTTTTGCAGATGAAATCGGTGCGGCTGGGTACTCGAAAGATGCAGCAGAGTGTGTAAAATTAGTGGAACGTTTATTAAATTAGGAATGGATTATGATTGAGTTAGAACAGATGCAGCGGAGCATAGCGAAGAATTCGTTTGCCTCGGAAAATGGAATGGAATTAGTGGAGCTGACAGAAGAGACGGCTTTAGGCAGAATGAAATTGGAAGAACGTCATATGAACATCTATCACGGAATGCACGGTGGATGCAGTTATGCGTTAGCGGACACCATAGCGGGAATTTTAATTGCCGCAAGAACAGGTCATTGTGTGACAACGGTTGACGGGCATATGAATTACCTGCTTCCGGTTGCAGACACCGAGTATGTCTACTGCCGGGCGAAGATTGTCCGTGCTGGCAACCGTCTCGCCGTTATCGAAGCCGAGATTTCAAATGACGCAGGTGAAAACCTGTGCACGGCAAGTTTCACTTATTATTGTACCAAGGCAGAATTTACACTGGGCAGGGAGTCAGAAGAAGCAGCTGACAAAAAAATGAAAAAATATGAAAAAAAGTGTTGACATCTATTTTTCTGTATAGTATAATAACGAAGTCGGTTCGCGACAAAAGGAAATGGGATCTTAGCTCAGCTGGGAGAGCATCTGCCTTACAAGCAGAGGGTCACAGGTTCGAGCCCTGTAGGTCCC
>CAKRDK010000005.1 GCA_934309475.1 uncultured Roseburia sp. | reverse complement strand
AAAAAATGACCAACACCCCTAACCACCCAACCCATTACAACACCCCCGAAGAAGCCCTAAAAGACCTCTTCGGCTACGACACCTTCCGGCCGGGACAGAAGCCCATAATCGACAGCATCCTCTCAGGCAGAGATACGTTTGCAGTCATGCCGACCGGTGCCGGGAAATCGCTCTGTTATCAGATTCCTGCCATGTTGTTAAATGGGGTTACAATTGTAGTTTCACCGCTGATTTCGCTCATGCAGGATCAGGTAAAAGCACTAAATGATGCCGGCGTTTCTGCCGCATTTATCAACAGTGCATTGTCGGAAAGCGCATTTTTTGAGACAGTCAGCAGGGCGAAGCAGGGGATGTATCAGTTGATCTATGTGGCTCCGGAGCGGCTGGTGACGGAAGGATTTTTAAACCTTGCAAAAGAGGTTCCGATTTCGATGATAACGGTGGACGAGGCGCACTGTATTTCGCAGTGGGGACAGGACTTCCGGCCGAGCTACACGAAGATTGTGGAGTTTGTGAATCTGTTGGAAAAGCGCCCGATTATCAGTGCGTTCACGGCGACGGCGACGGAGACCGTCCGCGAGGACATCATCTGTACACTCGGATTGGACAATCCATACACGATGGTAACCGGATTTGACAGGGAAAATCTGTTTTTTCAGGTGGATAAGCCAAAGAGCAAGGAACAGTATATTGTGGATTACATAGCGGCGCACCCGGACGAAAGCGGCATCATTTACTGCGCTACCAGAAAAAATGTGGACAGCGTATATGAGCTTTTGAAGGAAAAAGGCGTCTCGGTTGCGAAATATCACGCTGGCATGAGTGCGGCAGACAGAAAGCAGATGCAGGAAGATTTTGTATTTGATTATATCAGCATTGTGGTTGCGACAAATGCGTTTGGAATGGGAATCGACAAGTCAAACGTGCGGTTTGTCATCCACTACAATATGCCGCAAAGCATGGAAAATTACTATCAGGAAGCGGGCAGAGCCGGCAGGGATGGTTTAGATTCCAAGTGCATTTTGCTGTTCTCTCCGCAGGATATTGTAATCAACCGGTTCTTGTTAGAGCACAAGGAAATGGCGGATATTGACCCGGCAGACAGGGAGACGATAAAGGAACGTGATGCGAAAAGGCTTCAGGTGATGGAGCGGTATTGCTATACGACAGAGTGTCTGCGCAACTATATCCTGAAGTATTTTGGGGAGAATCCACAAAAACCGTGCGAGGATTGCGGCAACTGCCTGCGCGAATTTGAAACTCTGGATATGACAGAGGAAGCAAAAAAAATCATTAACTGCGTTTTTGAAGCCAAAGGCCGGTATGGAAAAACAATCATTATCGACACGGTTGCGGGCGCAAAGACGGCAAGGCTGGAAGAAATCGGAGCGACAAGATACAAGTCATACGGCGTGCTAGCCTCCTCGAACAGAAAACTTTTGCGTCGTCTGCTGGAACAGATGGTAATGGAAGGCTATCTTGTGGTCGGGGACTATCAGGTCATAAAGCTTGGCGATATCAGTGCCTTGAAAGATTCTGACACAAAAGTGTTGGTCAAAATTACAGACGAGGACAAGCTGCCGGAAAAAGCTGCGAAGCCGAAAAAGAAGGCAAAGGGTACGGAATCGCTTACTTCAGCCGGCTTCCAATTGTTTGATAAGCTTCGGGCACTCCGCCTTGAAATTGCGCGCGAGGAAAAGATGCCGCCTTATATTGTGTTCAGCGACAAGACCTTGATTGATATGGCAGCCAAAGTGCCTTCGAATAAAGAAGAGATGATGAATGTTTCCGGTGTGGGCGAAAATAAATTTGCGAAATATGGGGAACGGTTTCTTTCTGTGATAAAGGAATGTGTGTAGTCCTATTTTTTGACATGAACGATAATGACCGAATATGACCGAAAATGCTTGAAACGAAATGCGCGGTGTGATACACTGTCTAAGTAAATTTTTAGCATAGATGAGGTGGTATTTGATGAAAAATATAAATTTATTTCAGCTTACAAAGCGTATTATTGTGTTTCTTGCAGGACTTTTGATTATTCAGACAGGCGTTGCAATCTTTATCCAGACGTCAATCGGAGCAGATCCGTTTACAATTTTTACAACAGGAATTGCACGTCTCTTGCAAATGAATGTCGGCAATGCCAATCTGCTGTTATCAATTATATTTACGGTCGTAATTATTGCGGTGTTCCGTGAGTGGAAGCAGATTAATATTGGAACGGTGATGGCACTTGTGTTTGCGGGTGTGTGCATTAACCTGATGAACCGCGTCATTATGCCATTATCATTGGGAAGCTTTCCGGTTCCGGTACGTCTCTGCTTTGTTGTAGTCAGTTGTGTTCTGATTGCGATTGGTTTTTCCATGGAAAAAGCATGCGACCTTGGCGTTGCACCGAACGACTTGTTTATTCTTATTTTCACAGACAAAACGAAAATCGAATATCGTTTTGTCAGAATCGCAATTGACATTATATTTTTGACGGTTGGATTTATACTTTGCGGTGTGGACACATTTGGCTCTACACTTGGATTTGGAACCGTGTTAAACGCATTGATTCAGGGACCGCTGATTCAGTTTTTCATGGAGCGTGTTGAAAAAGTAGTGCGCCCGGTGATTGCATATGACAGGGCTGAAAAACAGATTGCGGAAGGTTCGGAAGAATAAAAACTCCATGCCGGAGCAGATACAGCAATCCAACCGCCTGTAACTTTGCTGTTCGGAAATTGCTTTTTGAAAATGCCTATGTTATTCTGAGAGGAGAACGGAGGGATTGAGCATGGGCAATGAAGGCGGAAAATGGATTATGTATGGTGTGGATTGGAACGACGCCGAATGTATTCATACCGTGGAAGAGGCAATCCGGTATATCGATGAAGTAGGATTTTTGCCTTTATTTAAAAATGAGATTCCGGGATTTTCGCTGGAGGAACGCACAGTGCCGGAGTATTGGTGGTGTGATAATCCGGAAAAAGACCCGTGGATGTGGCGTGCTATCATTGCGAGACGTGGCGATATTGTTTACGGAAAATTTTTTGATAAAAAGGCGGGTTTCATTTCGAAAAAATGGCTGCCTGTTTTTGCAAATTATCGCAGGGACGGTTATGATTTTGATGCGCTCTACGAGGACGGAAAAGCACCGAATAAGCAGAAAAAGATTATGGATCATTTCATAGAAGACAACGTCGATACGGAGATGCTTTCGAACGAGTTGAAGAAAGCTGCCGGTTTTGGAAAAGATGGCGAGAAAGGATTCGACGGCGCCATCACAAATTTGATGATGCAGTTGTATCTGTGCAACTGTGATTTTCGAAAACGCAAAAACAAAAAAGGCATAGAATACGGCTGGGATGTGGCAGTTTATGCCGCTCCGGAGCATATACACGGCTACGATTATGTGACATCCTGCTATAGCGAAAGCCCGATGCAATCCTGGCAGAAAATTGTGGAACACATGCGGGAGATTTATCCGATTGCAACGGAAAAAATGATTCGGAAAGTTTTGAAGTAAGGATTTTATCGCAAAGGAGGAAACCAATGAACAGCATTTTTCATAGAGGAAAGACCGCAGCAGGACAGGTACGAAGAAAATCGCGTTCATTATGTAAGATAGCGGAAACGAATGTAAAGCGCATCGGATTTGCACCTGCGCAATCCATAGGCAGGGAAAGTATGGGGAATGACATATGAAAATGACGACATTATGTTACATTGAGCAGGACGAAAAGTTTCTGATGCTCCATCGGAATAAAGGAAAAGATGACCCGAATGACGGAAAATGGATTGGGGTAGGCGGACATATGGAAAAAGGGGAAAGCCCGGAAGAATGCCTGCTTCGCGAGGTTTTCGAAGAAACCGGTCTTTCGCTGACGAAATATCAGTTCCGCGGTTTGATTACTTTTATCAGTGATGAAGCAGAGCGGGAAGAAATGTGCCTTTTCACGGCAAATGAGTTCGAGGGCGAACTGCACGATTGTGAGGAAGGCGAACTTGCCTGGGTTTCAAAAGAGAAAGTGCCATCGCTTCCAACGTGGGAGGGCGATGCCATATTTTTAAAATTACTGCTGGAAGAGGAAGCAAGATTTTTTACCTTAAAGCTTGTTTATCAGGGTGAAAAGTTAGTGGAGCAGCAGGTACATTTTTATGGAGAAAAATAAGTTTACATAATAAAATGGAGTTGTGATTTCACAACTCCATTTTACATATATTAACCGAAGTATCTGTCAAGTAAGCCCTTTAAAGCTCTTCCGTGTCTTGCTTCGTCTTTTGCCATCTCATGAACGGTATCATGGATTGCATCAAGGTTATTCTTCTTCGCGCATTTTGCAAGTTCGAATTTTCCGCTGGTTGCGCCGAACTCGCAGTCAACTCTCCATTTTAAGTTATCTTTTGTAGTAGCTTTCATATTCGGCTCTAAGTCCTCGCCTAACATTTCTGCGAATTTTGCAGCGTGCTCAGCTTCTTCGTAAGCAGCTTTCTCCCAGTAGAGACCTACTTCCGGATAGCCCTCGCGGTGAGCGATACGAGCCATGCAAAGGTACATACCAACTTCAGAACATTCGCCGTCAAAGTTTGCTTTCAACTGTTCGAAGATGTATTTTTTGTCTTCGTCGCTGATGTCAGGGTTGTTTTTCACTGTTTTTGCATAAACACCATATTCATGTTCTGCAACGAGTGTTAAATCTCCTTCAACTAATTTGAACTTGTCAGCACCAACGTGACATACCGGACATTCAGCCGGTGCAGCATCTCCTTCGTAAACATAACCACATACTGTACATACATATTTTGCCATAATTTTTTCTCCTTTATTTTTAAAATTAATATTAGTAACTATTACTGATTTTATCGTAAAAAAATAATTTTGTCAAGGGTTTTTGTTTTCTTTTTTGGGAATCATTTATCCTGAATTCGCCCATTTAGACAATCTTCACATAGTCCATAAAAATAGGTGACATGTCCTTCGATTTTACCACCGAAATTCTGGGAAGCCAGAACATCAATATGACTTAAGTCGCCCAATTCCAGGTCGATGACGCTGCCGCATTTCTTACAGAGAAAATGATAATGCGGGGCAGGGTTACCGTCGAAACGGTCAGGACCGACGCCGCTTGAAATTTTTTGAATCTCACCAATCTCGGAGAGAAGATTCAGATTCCGGTATACAGTGCCAAGGCTGATATTCGGAAATTCTTCCTTGATGTTGAGATATACCGTCTCAGCGGTGGGGTGGTCATATCGGGTGGCAAGAAAACTAAGGATAGCATCCCGCTGTTTACTGCGTTTTAACATATGCAACCTCCAACTTGTGACAGAAAAGATTTCTTTTCTTGAAACAATAATAATAATTGTTACTGATATTATAATATCGAAAAAGAAGGAAGTTGTCAAATGTTTTTTATGCAATAGGAAATTTTGTTCCTATTACATAAAAATGCTTCGCAGGATTCTTTTTATAATTGGTTGCAAAAGACATTTTTCCTACTGAATGGCATATACATAGCAGTAAGGAATCTAGGGAGAAATAAAATGTCTGGAATGCAGCGCTTTATATCATATCTTTATTTATATGAAAATGAGGAGAAGGCAGGAAATGTTGGTTTCGCAAAAATTGAACTGCGGGGGGAGGATTGCCGCATTGAAGTCCATATGCGAGGTACATTCACCAACAATCTTTCCTGCAAGATATATTTATTCACCAATGAGCAGAATTTTATACATGGAATTTGCATCGGAGACATGAAAATTTTAAATGGAGCCGGAAATTTTGGAAAAATCGTGCCTGCCGCGAAGATTGGACCGGCCGGGAAAACGTTTGCACAGATGGATGGATTGCTGGTTTTGTGTGAGGATGAACGGATTTTTGCGACAAAGTGGAAGGAAGGCGTGGAAGTGCCAATCGGACTGCGGACGTTCCGCGAGGATATGATGCCGGTGCCGGAACAGAAAGCTCCGGAACAGAAAGCTCCGGAACAGAAAGCTCCGGAACAGAAAGCTCTGGAACAGAAAGCTCCGGAACAGAAAGCTCCGGAACAGAAAACTTCAAAACAGAAAACGCCGGAACAGGAAGTTTCCAAGCCAGAATCCGCCGACATTCATGTTGCAGAAGTTCCAATGCGCAATATTTTCCCGGAACTGGAATGGAACGAGCGATGGAAAAGCATGCTTGAGGAGTATCCGGTCAGCCAGCCGTTTGAAAATAAGGCAATTACCTGCGTCCGCATAGAGCTGAAAGATTTGCGGGAGCTGCCAAAGCGCTACTGGTATCTCGGCAACAACAGTTTTCTGCTGCACGGTTTTTTCAATTATCATCATCTGCTGATTGGAAATGAGGCCGGAGATGACGGGGAAAGATGGTTCCTCGGCGTTCCGGGGGTCTATCAGCCACAGGAGCGCGTGATGGCAGCTATTTTCGGCTTTCAGGAGTTCATTCCGGAGCAGGGACACCATGAACATACGGGAGAGCCGCTCAATCAGTTTGGCTACTGGTGTCGTGCCATGGATGAGTAGTGATCAGTCCGAAGCGTAGGTGATCTTCCCAGACACCGTGCAGTAAAATGGATTCCCGCTCAAGTCCTTCCCGTTCGAATCCGAGCCGTTCCAGCAGGTGAATGGATGGAAGGTTGACGGGCATGACGCGCGCGTTGATGCGGTGGATGCCGAGCTCGTCGCGCATGATTTCAATGCCTTTTTGAAGAGCTTCGGTCGCATAGCCCTGATGATGTGCGGAGGCGGCAAATTTGTAACCGACTTCGGTGCAGGAGTAAAACGGCCGCGTGATATTATGAAAACATACCGTTCCAATCACTTTTGCAGGGTCATTTTTCAGAAAAACATAAAAGCGCACCGTGGAAAGCTTCATGGCAAGCTTATATTCAAAGCGGAGCAGGGATTCCTGGTGAGACAGTGTATAAAAATTTTCCGGACGGTCCGGTTCGTATTTTTCAAAAAGTTCTCGGTTTTCAACTTGAAACTGGAGGACTTTTTTTGCGTCATGTGAATTCAAAATTCTTAAAATCAGACGATTGGTTTCATACTGAAAATACATTACAGCACCTCTTTTGCCGGTTCTCGAAAAAAATTCGACAAACCGGAGATTTTCCGCTACAATTTAATGGAATACTTATATCATATAATAAACAAAGGAGACTGTCCATGACACAGGATGAAAAATATATGAAAGCGGCAATCCGGCAGGCGAAGAAAGCATATGCGCTGGATGAGGTGCCGATTGGCTGTGTGATTGTTCAGAATGATAAAATTATCGCAAGAGGATACAACCGCAGAAATACGGAGGGGAATACGTTAGCGCACGCGGAACTGTCTGCCATTAAGAAAGCGAGCAAAAAGACGGGAGACTGGCGGCTGGAGGACTGCACCATGTATGTGACGTTAGAGCCGTGCCAGATGTGTGCCGGGGCGATTGTGCAGTCCCGCCTGAAAAAGGTTGTGATTGCGAGTATGAATCCGAAAGCCGGATGCGCGGGGTCGGTGCTGAATCTTTTGCAGATGTCCGAGTTTAATCATCAGGTGGAGATTGAACGTGGAGTTTTGGAAGAAGAATGTTCTTCCATGCTGTCGAATTTTTTTCGGGAGCTTCGGGAGAAGAAAAAACGGCAGAAACCTTGACAAATGTGCTGTTTTTAGGATATACTTAAGTCTCCGAGCAGCCGGGGTGGTAGCGGTGCCCTGTACCAACAATCCGCTATAGTTGGGGTGATGCCAATCAGAGGGTCTTAGGCTTTAGAGCAGCCCTCCATAAGTGGCGTTGACGCTTGGGTCTTGCGCAACAGGAATTTACGAACCGGGTCAGGTCAGGAATGAAGCAGCCCTAAGTAAAAGCTCTTGTGTGCCGCGAGGGTGCCTGAGCCGAGTTAACTGTGGAGGTAACGTCTGGGGTTGCGATTCGAAGTGCGGCGCTCGGTTTTAAATTGCAAAAAAATAGTTGCAATATGAATGAATGCTGTGGCTTAGTTGTGAAAATTTCATATTTTTAACGAAGACACGCTTGAAAGCGAAAATGTGGGAGGGTATAACAATGTGGAAGAAGATTCAAAAATATGCATTGAAAGTTTGTGATGTCCTGGAATTTCTGACGGCGATTATTGTTGGTGCAGCGATTGTAGTTGCGATAATTGCGCTTATTCCGGGATTTTTTCATTACTGGGAGAATCGGACAGGTGTGAATGCCTTCATGATTTTCCTGGAAGAGATATTAAATGTCGTTATTGGAATTGAATTTTTGAAGATGTTATGTAAACCTAGCTCGGAGCACATTATCGAGGGACTTATCTTTTTAGTGGCACGTCACATGATTGTCGGAACTACAACTGCGACGGAAGATTTGCTTTCCATTATCGGAATTGCAATTTTGTTTGTGCTGAGCCGTTTCATGGTGATGACAAAGAACGGAAGAATTAAGGATTATAAGTGTGAGACAAAAGATTCCGGGGTGGAGAAGGACAAAAATTAGACCAGTAATCATAAAAATTTCTCAACATTTCGAAGAAAAGTGCATTTTATCGAATACAAACTTGAAATTCTAAAAATCTGCTATATAATGAAAATAAAGAAACCGCCTATTTATGCCCATGTAAGGGCTTACATAAGCGCAACCGGCAGAAGCACGAAGCAGCGTGAATAAGATTGCTTCAAGTGTGTATGCTACAGATAATTATAGAAAGAAAAGTGAGGAACAAATCATGTTTGGTTTTGGTCAACTGATCGACATCTTAAAAAAAGATCCAAAGAAAATCGTATTCACAGAGGGTAATGACCCACGTATTTTAGAGGCAGCTTCCCGTCTCTTAGCAAGCAACTTCCTTCATCCAATCCTTGTTGGTAACCCGGATGAGATTAACAAAGTTGCAGAGGAGAGCGGATTCAACATTCGCGGAGCAGAAATCATTGATCCTGTCAACTATGACAGATTTGACGAGATGGTAGAGATGTTCTGTGAACTTCGTAAGAGCAAGGGTGTTACACCTGAACAGGCAAGAGGAATTCTTTCCCAGGCAAACTACTTCGGTACAATGTTAGTAAAAATGGGAGTTGCAGATTCTTTATTAGGAGGAGCAACATATTCAACAGCAGATACAGTTCGTCCTGCTTTACAGTTAATTAAGACAAAACCGGGTAATACAATCGTATCTTCCTGCTTCATCTTAGTTCGTCCATCCGCTACAGGTGAGAACGAAGTATTAGCAATGAGTGACTGTGCTATCAACATTCACCCAACAGAAGATGAATTAGTAGAGATCGCCGGCGAATCAGCAGCATGTGCTAAGATTTTCGGTGTAGATCCTAAGGTTGCATTCTTAAGCTACTCTACACTTGGTTCCGGAAAGGGCGAAGATGTAGATAAAATGCGTAATGCAGCAGCAAAAGCAAAAGCAAAATATCCAGAACTTCCAATCGAAGGCGAATTACAGTTCGACGCAGCAGTATCTCCAAGAGTTGCTCGTACAAAATGTCCAGATTCAGAAGTTGCAGGACATGCAAATACATTTATTTTCCCAGATATCAATGCTGGTAACATCGGTTACAAGATTGCACAGCGTCTTGGTAACTTCGAAGCTTACGGACCAATTTTACTTGGTTTAAATGCTCCAATCAATGACTTATCCCGTGGATGTAATGCATCTGAAGTATACTCCATGGCTATCATTACAGCAGCATTAGCTTAATTGAATTTGGCACGCAGGTGTTGACAACAGAGTGTAGAAAGCAGAGACGTTTTCTACACTCTTTTTTTCCAAAAAAGTAACGATTCCGCGCACTTCCCAATAGGAAAAGCAGAATCGCTGCTTAAAAATCAGAAAAGAGAGACGTAGAAATGGACAGGTTATTTAGTCGTGAGGATATTCGAAAATTGATTATACCGCTCGTAATTGAGCAGCTTCTTGCCGTCAGCATCGGGCTTGTGGACACGCTGATGGTATCTTCCGTTGGTGAAGCGGCAGTTTCTGGTGTGTCGCTTGTGGATAGTATCAGTACATTGGTTATTCAGATTTTATCGGCACTCGCTACCGGAGGGGCAGTGGTCTGCAGCCAGTACCTCGGAAAAAAGGAGGCGCAGCAGGCGAAAAAATCAGCAGCTCAGTTGATGATGATTATGCTTGTGTTTTCCAGCGCAGTCATGATTGGTATCCTTTTCAGTTATGATTTTTTGCTTCGCGCTATTTTTGGAAAAATTGAAGCGGACGTTATGCGCAGTGCGGAAGTTTATTTTGTACTTGCTGCCATATCGTATCCGTTCCTTGGCATTTACAATGCGGGCGCAGCACTGTTCCGTGCGATGGGGAACAGCAAGATAAGTATGTACAACAGCCTGGTTATGAACGTTTTAAACATCGGTGGCAATGCAATCCTCATTTTTGGATTCAAAATGGGTGTGTTAGGAGCCGCCACTTCTACATTGATATCACGTGTAATCTGTTGTATGATAATGACGTCACAATTATGTAGAAAAACGAACCCGCTCTGCATCCGTATTGCAGAGATGAGACCGGATCGCAATCTGATTGGAAAAATTTTGGGAATCGGTATCCCAAGTGGTATCGAGAACGGCATGTTCCAAATCGGAAAGCTTGCGGTATCGAGTCTTGCATCTACCTTTGGAACAGCAGCGATTGCGGGAAATGCGATAGCCAACAATATTGCCAGCTTTGCCAACATACCGGGAAATGCAATCGGACTTTCAATGATAACGGTAGTTGGAAGATGCATCGGTGCCGGAGAGAAGGAACAGGCAAAATACTATAGCAAGCGTCTGCTTTTGACGGCATACATAGGAATCTGGATTACCAATGCAGTTCTTGCAGTGGGAGCCGGATCGATTGCGTCTATCTTTGGCTTGTCCGCAGAGGCAAAAGGCATCGCTGTGATGCTGTTACATTCGTTCTGTATCTGCGCTGTCATTTTATGGCCGCTCAGTTTTACGGTGCCAAACATTCTGAGGGCAGCAGGGGATGCAAAATACACCATGAAAATCAGCGTATTTTCCATGTGGGTATTCCGTGTAGCGAGCAGTTATCTGATTGCCGGATACTTAGGTGTTGGAATTTTAGGTGTCTGGATTGGGATGTATATTGACTGGTTTTTCCGCGCGATTTTCTTTGTGCGCCGCTATGTAAAAGGAAAATGGCTCGAGCGCAAGCTGGTATAATGGTTCAGTTATTCACATAAAAAAGTGGAAAAAGTTGATAATTTATAAAAAATATGTGAATTATCTGAAAAATTCGGAAGTGAAATGTGAGGAAACAAAAGTGAAAACAAAATTTCAAAGAATGCAGATGTTGTATGAGTACGCAATTTTAACGGGAGCTACCCTGATTCTGGTGGTGGGAATCTATCTGTTCAAGTTCCCGAATAATTTTTCTTTTGGCGGGGTTACCGGTGTGGCGGTTGTCCTCGGAAAAATTATGCCGCTGACGCCAGGAACAATTACGTTTGTGATTAATATGGCACTGCTTATTTTGGGATTTATCTTTCTTGGAAAGTCTTTTGGAATTAAGACTGTATATGTCAGTGTACTGATGTCCGTTGGATTGAAAGTGGCAGAGATTGTATTTCCGATGACGGAGCCGCTTACACAGCAGCCGGTACTGGAACTGATTTATGCGATTGTGCTGCCGGCATTCAGCTCAGCCGTATTTTTCAATATGGGAGCTTCGAGTGGCGGAACTGACATTTTTGCAATGATTTTGAAAAAATATACGAAGCTTAACATCGGAACCGCGTTGTTTTTATCCGACTTATTGATTGTTGTAGCATCCTGCTTTGTCTTTGATGCGCAGACAGGTCTGTTCTCCCTGTGCGGACTTCTCGCTAAATCGCTGGTTGTGGACGGCGTCATCGAGAACATCAACCTGTGCAAATACTTTACGATTATCTGTGAGAAGCCGGAACCTATCTGTGATTTCATTATGAATGATTTGAACAGAAGCGCCACAACCTACAAGGCGGAAGGCGCTTTTGCCCACAAAGAAAAAACGGTGATCATCACCATCTTAAAAAGAGGACAGGCAGTGGAACTCCGTCATTTTATCAAGACACATGAGCCGACCGCTTTCATTGCAATTACAAACAGCAGTGAGATTATCGGAAAAGGTTTCCGCGGAGTAAATTAAAAGTTTAGCCTCTTTCACAAAAAATTAAGATTGTTTTTACGTGGAATTCACTTCTTGCTGGTATAATGGAAATATAAAGGTAACGATTCAGCCCCCTAAGAATAAGGAAAGCTAGTACGTCATGCTGGCATGTAAGGAGTAGCTTTCCTTATTCTTAAGGTGGCTCGAATAGAGTCACCGCCCCAAATATGAGCAAAATTAGCTGCGTAGCGGCGGGAAAGCACGAGTATCGTGCGGTTTTGCGAAGATATGGGGTGGGGCTGAATCGTTACAGGTAAAGAGAAATTTTTCTCTGTCTCGTTTCCGGGGCAGTGGGAAGGGTTGGTATTGATATGGGAAAAAGTGGAGCAGCAAACAGTGCACATCAGGTGCAGCCGGATATAAATCAGATGATTGTGCAGGAGGTTGTTGAGGTCAATCAGATTATGCCGATTACGATTCAGGTCAATGACAGTATGGAGAAGATTGCGGATATGACAGAGCAGTTTTCACAGACGATTGACCCGATTCTGAGCATGTATAACGCGGCAATGAGTGCGGCAACAGCACGCCTTGAGATTATCAAGGATGAATTTCGTTACCGCAAACAGCGTTGTCCGATTCATCACATTGACACACGTTTGAAGTCAGCCAAAAGTATTTTAGGCAAGCTTGAGAAGAAAGACCTTGATTTGAATCTGAGCGCGGCGTGCAATAATATTTACGATATTGCGGGAATACGCGTGGTCTGTTCGTACATAAAAGACGTTTATCTGATTCGCGACCGTATTTTGGCGCAGGATGATATTATGATTATGGATATCAAGGATTACATAGCAGAGCCGAAGCCGAACGGTTACCGCAGCCTTCACATGATTATCCGTGTGCCGGTGTACTTTATGAATAAGAAGCAGATGGTGCCGGTTGAACTTCAGATTCGGACGCTTGCGATGGATTTGTGGGCAAGCTTAGAGCATGATATCAAGTACAAGAGCATCAAGAACCGCGTCTGCAATGAGGACTTTTCCGATGAACTGCTTGAATGCAGCAAGCTCATTTATGCGGCGGAGGAAAAGATGGAGATGATGAACCGCCAACTGGAAATATAAAAGTATTGACAATAGAACAAAAGTTAGTGTAATCTAACGATAAGGAAATAGACCTGACCGTCTTTCGATCAGGTCTGTTTTTTTGAGAAAAAGTTAGTAAAAACTAACTAAAATGAGAGAGCGTGAACAGGAGGGAACTATGTTTCACAAAAGATTATTGAAAGAATTTCCGGAAAACAGGAAATACGTGATAGGAATTGTGTGCTGTCAGTGGCTTTCGCTTTTGGCAAATGTCGTATTCATGTACGTGACGGCGCAGATTTTATATGGTGTATTTCAAAAACAGATTTTGCCGGGTGATATGATACGCTATGCGGTTGTGTTTGCAGTTGCATTAATTGTACGTGCAATTTCCACAATTTATGCGGGAAAAATGTCGTTTGCGGCATCGGATGCCGTGAAGGTGAAACTGCGTGAAAAAGTATACCGCAAGCTGGCTGGACTTGGCGCGGCTTACCGCAAGAGCGTGACGACCGCGGAGGCGGTTCAGATTAGCACGGAGGGCGTGGAACAGTTAGAAATTTATTTTGGAAAATATGTGCCACAGTTTTTCTATAGCCTGCTTGCTCCGCTGACGTTATTTTTTATTGTCGGCAGCATGAGCTGGAAGGTGGCGGCAGTGCTTCTCATCTGTGTTCCGCTGATTCCGATTTCGATTGTAGCGGTACAGAAATTTGCGAAAAAATTACTGAATAAATACTGGGGTTCCTATACCGAACTTGGTGACAGCTTTTTAGAGAACCTGCAGGGACTGACAACGTTAAAAATTTTCCGGGCGGACGAGCGTTACGCGGAAAAAATGGACGAGGAAGCAGAGAAGTTCCGAAAAGTGACGATGCGTGTCCTCATCATGCAGTTAAATTCCATCAGCGTCATGGATTTGGTGGCATACGGCGGCGCGGCAGTTGGAATTATCTTAAGCGTGCTCGAGTGCCAGAAAGGAAATATCAACCTGGCGGAGTGCTTTTTCATCATGATGATTTCGGCAGAATTTTTCCTGCCGCTTCGTCTGCTGGGTTCTTTTTTCCATATTGCGATGAATGGAAATGCTGCCGCAAACAAGATTTTCCACCTGCTCGACGTGGAGGAGCCACAGCCTGGCAGCGTGAACGAACTTACTGCGGATGACATTCTTTTCGAAGAGGTTCATTTTGGTTACGATGAGAAAGAGATCTTAAACGATATCAGTTTCCGGATTCGGGAAAAAGAATTTACTGCTTTGGCCGGAGCATCCGGCTGTGGAAAGAGCACCATTGTTTCGCTGATTATGGGAAAAGAGCATGCCGGCGCCGGAAAAATTACGATTGGAGGGGCAGACATTTCTGATATTACGGAAGCGTGCCGCAACCGGAAAATGACGCGTATTTCGCATGACAGCTACCTTTTCGCAGGTACGGTACGGGAGAATCTCCTCATGGGAAAAGCGGATGCGACGGAGGAAGAGATGCTCGAAACACTCAAAAAAGTGGATATGTTAGAGCTGGTTTCCTTCAATGGTGGATTATCCATGGAACTGACGGAGAAGGCAAGCAACCTTTCCGGCGGGCAGAAACAGCGTCTTGCACTGGCGAGAGCATTGCTTCATGACAGCGACATTTATCTTTTTGATGAAGCAACTTCAAATGTAGATGTAGAGAGCGAAAACCGCATTATGCAGATTGTGGCGGAACTTGCAAAAGAAAAGACGGTCATTGTCATTTCACACCGTCTTGCCAACATCGTCGATGCCGACCATATCCTGATGATGGAGCATGGAAAAATCGTCGAGGAAGGAACGCACGACGAACTGGTGCTGAACATGGGAAGTTACCAGAAGCTTTACGAGAGCCAGCGAAAGCTTGAGCAATTTGCGGTACAGGACTAGACCATTCGTATACATAAGCTTGAGTAGTTTGCGGTGCAGGACCAGGCAATGCGTATACATAAGCTTGGAACAGACAGGAAGCATTGTGAGCTGTAAATAAATGGAAGGTACAAGTCTTGTGTGCTGTAGACAAGCAGGAAACACAGGTTGTGTACAAACTTTTCGAAATAGAAAAAACGCCGCGTGGCGGCAGAATGAGAGGAAAAAGATGAAAAAACGAAGCGGTTTTCAGGTAATGCTTGGCTTAATCGGTTTAATTAAGCCGATGCTTGGCTTTTTGGCACTGGCAGTGATGCTCGGGTGTCTTGGAAATCTGGCAGCAACTTTTCTGACGATATTGGGGGGCTATGGATTGCTGAATGTAATTGGAATCCAGACTGCCCTGTCACTTAAATTTGTAATTGTGGCATTGATTGTGCTTGCGGTCTGCCGTGGTATTTTGCGTTACACGGAGCAGGCGTGTAATCACTATATTGCGTTTAAACTTTTGGCACAGATTCGCCATCATGTATTTGCAGCATTGCGCAAACTTGCACCTGCAAAACTCGATGGAGCCGGAAAAGGAAATCTGATTTCCATTTTGACATCGGATATTGAACTTCTGGAAGTTTTTTATGCACACACCATTTCACCGATTGCGATTGCAGTTATCACGTCCGTGGTAATGATTGTGTTCATCGGCACGAAAGCACCGCTTTTAGCAGTGGTTGCGGCGGTGGCATATCTTCTTGTCGGTGCAGTCATTCCTTACTGGAATGGAAAAAGAGGGCGTGCAGCCGGCCAGGAATACCGAAAAGAATTCGGTGCGCTCAACACTACCGTGCTGGATAACCTCTATGGGTTAGAGGAGATAATCCAGTACAGCCAGCAGGAAAAGCGCCTTGGCAAGATGGCAGACGATACAAAGCATTTACAGCAAAAAGCAAAAGAACTCCGTGAGAAAGAAAATAAGCAGAGTGTGCTGACCAACTCTGTTATTCTGCTCGCAGGATTTGTGGCAGTCTGCATTTCGGTATGGCAGGTGCAGCAGGGAACACTTGCATTTCCAGATGCAATTATCTCTGTCATTGCAATTATGAGCTCTTTTGGACCGACCGCTGCTCTGTCCGCACTTTCCAATAATCTAAACCAGACACTTGCAAGTGGTGACCGCGTGCTGAATTTATTGGAAGAAGAACCGGTTGTGGAGCCGGTTGTCGATGGAAAAGAAGCACAGACAGATGTGCTGCGCTGCGAGGACGTCACATTTTCATATGACGAAGAACTTCCGGCAGGAGAAAATGACAATGCAGACGCCCGCACAAAGCGGATACTCGATCACTTCAATGCAGAATTTCTACCAGACAATATCTATGGAATCCTTGGAAAAAGTGGTTGTGGTAAATCTACCTTACTAAAACTGTTACTCCGCTTCTACGAAACCGAGTCAGGTTCTGTTTTTTATGGAGCTAATAATGTAAATGAAGTGACAACGGACGAACTTCACAAAAAAGTATCCTATGTCACGCAGGAGACATTTTTATTCAGCGATACCATCGAGAATAACATCAAGATTGCAAAGGGTGACGCAACGCACGAGGAAGTTGTGGCGGCAGCGAAGAAAGCGTCTATTCACGATTTTATCATGAGTCTGCCAAATGGCTACGACACAAAGCTCGCAGAACTCGGCGACTCCGTCTCCGGCGGCGAGAAGCAGAGAATCGGCATCGCGCGTGCATTTTTGCAGGGCAGTGACATCATCTTGCTTGACGAGCCGACCAGCAACATTGATAGCTTAAACGAGGCAATTATTTTAAAGAGCCTCTACGAGGAAAAGAAAGGCAAGACCATACTTTTGGTGTCCCACCGTAAATCCACCATGGGCATCGCGGATTCTGTGATAGAGATGCAGGCATAGACCCAATTTTCCTATTGTGTCCTCTCTCTATCAGAATTATAATCAATTACAAGAATGAGGGGGGAAAACAAAGCGAAAAGGAGAGGGAAACTTCATGAACAAATTCATGCAAAATCAAATCATCAGGAACTTAGGCTCAACACTGCTTTTTGGAGTATGTTATGCAATCTTTATGCTGATTGGGAAAAAGACGATAGACGTGGAAGAACTGGTCATAACGCTGATAACGTACTTTGTAGTTATGAATATAATATATGTCATAGTTCCAAAGATTAAGAAAAAGAACGAACAGGACAAAAAGTAACATGCAGATACTCGTAGATGCGGATGCCTGCCCGGTGGTTGGCATCGTGGAAAAAATTGCAAAAGAAAAAAACAAGACGGAGCAAAAAGCAGATGGCATCTTTTGAATATAAAGGAAACACATATTTTTATTTTAAGGGAAAATGGATGGATGCCCAGTCGAGAGCTGTCCGCCCGGAAATGGCAGAAGAATTAGAGAAGCTCTATTCAGAAGAAGCAATCAAAGCCCGGGAGCAGAGACAGCATCAGAAGAAAAAGGCAAGTCCCCGGAATATTCCGGCGAAGGCAGAACTGACGGAAGAACAGAAGCGCGCACTTGCAGTGCTCGAAAGTGGGAAAAATGTATTTTTGTCAGGGGAAGCGGGAACCGGAAAATCATTTGTGTTAAACGAATTTATTCGCAGAAATAAAAAAAGAAACCTTGTCGTATGTGCACCGACGGGAATTGCAGCCATCAACGTCGGAGGAGCAACGCTGCACCGCGTATTTCAGGCACCCATAGGCGTTATCAGACCCGGAGAATTCAGTACAAAACCGGATGAGGCAGTCATGAAAGCAGATATCATCATCATCGACGAAATCAGCATGTGCCGGTTTGATTTGTTTGAATATGTAGTTAGAACCATCCGCCAGGCGGAAGCACTGCGTCAGAAAAAAGAGAACATAGATGCTATGAGCAGTGGAAGAACGCCCAGACTGTTTGCACCGAAACAGCTTATTGTGGTAGGTGATTTTTATCAGCTTGCGCCGGTTGTCACGGCGGCAGACCGCGAGGTTTTAGAGCAGTATTGGGAAATAAGAAATCTGACAGAGGGATATGCTTTTCAGTCTGATTTGTGGTATGAACTTGCTTTTCAGAACGTTCTGCTTACGGAAGTCATGAGACAAAGAGGAAATGATGCGTACATCAGAAGCCTGAATAGAATCCGTGTCGGGGATTACCGTGGCATCAGCTGGTTTAATGAAAATGTGAGACAGGATGCGATACCAAACGGCATCTACCTTTGCGCGACAAACCGGGTTGCAAATGACATCAATGCAAAGGAATCGGAGGCGCTTGCAGGTGAACCGGTTACTTACACGGCAGAAATCAAAGGAAATGTGCAGGCTTCGGATAAAATGACAGACGATGAACTCACGTTAAAAGTGGGAATGCAGGTCATGACACTGGTAAATGATGCGCAGGAAGGCTTTCAGAATGGTTCCATCGGAAAAGTAACGGCATTGAAAAAGGATGCGGTGGAAGTCCGGCTCAACAGCGGAAAGATTGTAAAAGTAAAGCCTTACGACTGGGAAATCTGCGGTTACGAGGTGCAGGAGGAGAAGCTGGAAAAAATTGTGCTCGGGAATTTCAAGCAGATTCCAATTAAGATTGCCTATGCAATCACAATCCACAAATCCCAGGGGCAGACGTATTCCAGCGTTAACATATCGCCGGATTGTTTTGCAGATGGACAGCTCTATGTCGCACTCAGCCGGGCACGGTCGGTAGAAAATATGAGCTTAGACCATGCCATCCGGCCAAGGGCGCTTAGAACTTCAAGGTCAGTAAAATTATTTTATGATGGTTTAAAAGAATGAGAAGAAAATCGGTGTTTGAAGAGATTCAGACACCGATTTTTTGTAAAAACTGGTTATTCATACCAGATATCGTGTCGTTCGTCAGGATTTTCACTATAAAAAATTCGATGTGTTAAACTGAGTACAGGAAAGTGGAAAAGAGTCGTGTGAAAAATTTTACACGAATTTAAGATGCGCAAAATTGGCGCAGAAACGGAGGAGTTTATGGAAGGAAATTTTGAAATTTATCCAGCAGGGATAAAGGGAACGACAGATCAGCAGAAGAAAATATCGAAAGAAATAGCAGGCTATGTAAAGCGTTTAGAGAGCATCCGGAGCAATTTGTCTACGAGGTCTTATGGAGATATCCGCAATGTACTTCGTGAGATAGAGCAAAATGGGAACATCATTATAAAAAATGTGGACACTCTGGAGGAAACGTTATCGAATATTGTGAAGGAGTACGAGAATACCGAGAGTAGAATTGCCGGAACAAACGCAGGAAAGAGGGATAAGGTAAAAGACGAGGGAAAACTCCGGGATAAGATAGACCAGTTTTTGAAAGATTTAATCCGTGCATTAAAAGGAAAAGAAAACGAAAATTGTAGTTATGGCGGAGACCCGATAAACCTTTCGACCGGAAACTTTATTTATAACAGAGAGTATTTGAAAATGAAAGGGGCTTATCCTATTTCTTTCAAAATGACATACAATTCTATGGAGGCAGACAGGAGCGTCCTCGGAAAGGGCTGGGTTCATAATTACGAAGTTAGAATTCAAAGAGAAGGCAATCGTGTAATTTTAAATGGTGCAGATGGACGATACGAAATTTTTGAAAAAAATACGGACGGTACCTACCGGGAGATAAACGGAAGAAAAGATATTTTATGGGAAACCCGGGAAGGCTTTTGCTGCCGGACACAATTAGAACAGCAGTATATTTTTCGCCGGGATGGAAAAATCGTAAAAGCAGTAGACCAGAATACAAATCAACTGACATTTTCTTATCATGGAGAAAAATTAGCGGAGGTAAAAAATGAATCGGGGCAGAAACTTAGCTTTGCGTATGAAAACGACCTTTTGACAAAAGTATTTGACCAGACGGGACGATGCGTTACATTTACCTACCGGGAAGGACTGCTGGTGGAAGCCACAGACGAGGAAAATCATTCCTTCCATTATGAATATGATGCGAGAGAATATCTTGCGGTAGTGAAGAATCCGAGGGGCATCCTGTCGCTGCGCAATGCGTATGATGAGAGCGGAAGGGTGTTAAAGCAGACCTATCCGGATGAGAGTTTCATGGAACTAACTTACGATGATGAGGCAGGTGTTGTTCAGGTAACGGAACAGAATGGAAATAAGACAGCGTACCATCATGACAGCCGGTATCGAAGTGTAGAGACGGTGCAGGAAGACGGTTCTTTGACCTATTCATATAATGATAAAAATCAAAAGGTTAAGTTTACCGATAAAAAAGGAAATGTAACACAGTACCGGTATGATGAAGCCGGCAACCTTGCGGGGATAGAGAACCCGCTGGGACAGCGGATGCAGATGAAGTATAACGAACACCGCCAGATGACGGAACTGTCCATGGAGGGGGAAGCTCTGTGGAGAAATGAATACGACAGCAGGGGAAATCTGACAAGGCGCGAGGATGCGCTGGGGCGTGCGATTGTGTTGTCCTATAATGAAAATGGAAAACCGGTGGAAATCTGCCAGCCGGATGCGAGCAGAATTACCCTGCGTTATGATGCACAGGGAAATATTGTGTCTATCACAGAGCCGGGAGGAGGCGAGCAAACATACGAATACGATGCATTTGGAAATGTTACCGCCTCGATAGATGGAAATGGCAATCGTACCGCATATGCATACAATAAGCGAGGCCACATTGTAGCTGTCACAAATGCGGAAGGTAAGACCAAACATTTTTCCTATAATGAAAGCGGGAAAGTTACCGGCATTGAAGATTACGATGGAAGCAAAATTTGTCGTGAATACAATGACATAAATAAACCATGCCGTATTGTAAACCAGGAAGGAAACGAGATTCTTTTAGAGTACGACAGCATGTGGAATCTTGTATGCAAAAAAGATCCAAATGGCGCAGTGACACGATATGAGTATGATAAATTAAACCGCCTAAAGCGCATTGTGAATCCAAAAGGGGCAGAGATTGTCTATGAGTATGATGCCAATGGCAATCGTACGAAGATAACCGACACGTTTGGCGCGACCGTAAAAATGAAGTATGATGCGTTAAACCGTCTTGTGCAGATTGAGGATGCAGACGGCTCTGTTAGTAAAATGGAATACAATGTATATGGCCAGCAGACAAAGCTCACGGATGCACTCGGAAATGCGAAGCAGATAATTTACGATAAGGCAGGTCAGAAAACCGGTGTTATAGATGCCATGGGAAATGAGACGAGATACCAATATCAGGAATTAGGAAAAATCAGTCAGGTAACCGATGCCATGGGAAGACAGACAAAGTATGAGTATCTGCCGGGAGGCCTGCTTGCAAAAGTTACCTATCCGGATGGAACCTATCTATGTTATACCTATGACGCCAATCGCAATGTAAAAAGTAAAACCAATCAGGACGGATACACACTTAACTACGAATATGATTGCATGAACCGCATCGTAAAAGTATCAGGCAACGAAGGCCAGCAGCAGCGGTACTTTTATAATGCGTTAGGAAAAATAAAAGCGACAGAAGATGCAAATGGAAATCAGACATGGTATCAATATACACCGACAGGAAAGCTCCGCTCTGTGACCGACAGTCTCGGAAATCGTACCGAATATGACTATGATGTGGTAGGCGGACTTGCCGAAATCCATATGATAAACGAGGAAAATCAGGTACATCCGGTTATGAGTTACGAACGTGATGTTTTAGGCCATGTAACATGCGTTACGGATGCATTAGGGAAAAAAGAATATTATACCTATGATGCAATGGGACGTGTCACGGAAAAAACGGACAGGGACGGATATGCGACGACATATGAATATACGGCAGGTGGACAGCTGGCGCGAATCGGATATGCAGATGGAAAAGAAGTAAAAATGAGTTACAACGCGCTGAAACAGTTGGTAGAGATTCAGGACTGGCTCGGCAGTACGAAAATTGAAGTCGATGCGTTGGGACGTCCGGAGAGCGTGACGGATTATAAGGGACGTGAAACAACTTATACGAGAGGTGCATTAGGACAGCGGATACAGATGCAGTATCCGGGCGGACGCAAGATGATATATGGTTATGATGATGCGATGCATCTGACTTCCGTACAGGATGGGAATGATGTGCTGCAATATCATTATGACGAGCATGGAAGAATGGTAGAGAAGCTGCTGCCAAATGGAATTAAAACCTGCTATTCTTATAATCCACAGGGAACAATAGAGAGTTTTTCGCATTGGAAATGCGGGGAACTTCTGGAGCTGCAGGAATTTGAATATGATGCAGTCGGAAATAAGGTGGCAGTCAGAAAAGAACGGCAGGGACTGCCGGAACAAAGCGGAGAATATCGTTATTTTTATGACGAACTGAACCGTCTGGCAGAGGTAGAAAAGGATGGACTCCGTTTGCGTAGATACGGCTATGATGCATTTGGAAACAGAATTTTTCAGGAGGACACAGAGGGGCGGACAGACTATTTTTACAATGAGGCAAACCAGCTTATACGAACCGCAGGCACAATGGGAAGACAGGATTACCGCTACGATACAAGAGGAAATCTGACGCATGTGCTGGAAGAAAATTGTGTTAGAAAAATATACAACTACGATTGTAAAAACAGATTACAGCAAGTCACAGATGCAGATGACAAAAAGGCACTTTATGAGTATAATGGCTTTGGAATGCGTGTGGGACAGCAGATTTTTGAGCAGCAGGATGCTGTAAAAAAAGTAGAGTATGTAATGGATGTCACGAAACGCAGCCACAATTTATTGCAGGCGATAGAAGATGATGAAGTAACAGAATATTTCTGGGATGGAACGGTTGCGGCGTCATATCAAAAGGATGAGGTGCAATACTATTTACCGGATGAGATGGGCACACCGCTTCGGACGGTAAATCGGGCTGGAAATGTGATAGAGAGATACGCATTTGATGAGTTTGGAAAAGAACAGTCAGAAAAGAAACAGAACAACGTTGGATATACAGGATTTATTTACGATGAGTTTTCCGGAACTTATTTTGCACAGGCGCGTGAATATAATCCTGACTTGGGAAGATTTCTGGCACGAGACCTTGTGCAGGGATTACAATCCGCACCATACACAATGAACAACTATGCATACTGCTGGAACAGACCTATGACATTTGTGGATTATGATGGTGCATTTCCAAGTTACAGGGATGTTCAGGAAGCGGTCAGCGATGCCGGGGACGCAGTGGGTAATTGGCTGGGAACAACGGTAAATTCAGCGGGCGATGTGTTGAGTGAGGCAACAACAACCTTTTTCAATGGAGCAGATTATGTGTGGGACACCTGGGTTCCATCTGAAGTAAAAAGCACAATTAGCAGTGGTGGACAGACCGTGTTGGGCTGGGGAAGAGATGCGCTGGAAACCGATATTTTCGGTCTGGGTTCTGTGAGTGATGCTATGGCATATGCATCCCAGACCTGGTATGGAGAGGCATTTCTTGCAGCAGTGGATTTTAACCGTACTTCAGACGGCGTGTACCATTCGAATCCGAATTGCTGGCAGGCACCATTTGGATATAACGACCTTTATGATTATATATTTGATGGGGCAACATCCATGGATAAGAAAAAGTATTCTTTTGCCACGGACGATGGAACGAACTATACGATATGGATGTGGAAAGGGGACTACTTAAATCTCGGCGCCGGATGTGAGACAGGCATTTATTATGGGGACGATTATCATGTAAACAGTGCCACAGATACTAACTTATATATGTCGATAGCCCTGTATGATAAACGTACCGGAGAACAGATTTTTACCTATAACCCGAGTGATGCACAGTGGTGGATTACGGGATTTAATCCAGAGTATCAGGATTATTATCAGGGAGACTTAGTGGTACAGGGAAGCATAGATTTTTCACAGGAGCCGGAAATGTGGGAAGCCTTTGTGGATAAATATGGTGATAAAAAGAATTGGTGTTTTGATGAAGAAAATTATACAGTTTATTATCAATGGTAAAGGAGTAGAGAGAATGCGAAAAATAAGACAAATAATAGCACTTCTATTGAGCGTGGCAGCCGTAATAAGTGTAACCGGATGCGAGAAAATAAACCGTGAGGAAATGTTTGCTCCACGACGAAGTGAAGAGGATAGAAAGTCGGATGAGATGATGCAGTCGATTGTGGATGCGCTAGACGCCGAAGATGCAGATGCATTGAAGGCATTGTTTTCGCCGTATGCGCAGGAAGAGATAACCGACTTAGACGAAAAGATAGAAGAATTAATTGAGTATTATCCGGGAAGTGAAGGCGGCTTTGAGGGAGATTGTGTATTAGAGCGAAGCTCAGATTATGGAGTTATTACGTTAATGCTGAATGGAGATTATGAAGTGACATATGGGGATGACCAGCAATACGAAGTGAATTTTGTGACCTATCCTCAAAATGATAAAGAGCCGGAAAAAATAGGACTCTACCTGATAGAAGTTATGACAGAAGAAGCGATGCCGGAAGGATTTAAGTGGAGAAACGAGACAGATGATCCGGGAATTTATATAATGGAGTAGAGAGAATGCGAAAAATAAGACAAATAATAGCACTTCTATTGAGCGTGGCAGCCGTAATAAGTGTAACCGGATGCGAGAAAATAAACCGTGAGGAAATGTTTGCTCCACGACGAAGTGAAGAGGATAGAAAGTCGGATGAGATGATGCAGTCAATTGTGGATGCGTTAGACGCCGAAGACGCAGATGCGTTAAAGGAATTGTTCTCGCCGTATGCACAGGAAGAGATAAGCGACTTAGACGAAAAGATAGAAGAATTAATCGAATATTATCCGGGAAGTGAAGGCGGATTTGATGGGGTTAATAGCTCTAAGAAAAAGGCAAACCGGGGCGTTATCTCATTGCTGCTCGATGGTCATTATGATGTGACATATGGAGACGGGCAGCAATATGAAATAAACTTTGTGACATATCCTAGAAATGATAAAGAGCCGGAAAAAATAGGACTCTACCTGATAGAAATTATGACAGAAGATGCGAAGCCGGAAGGATTTAAGTGGAGAAACGAGACGGATGATCCGGGAATCTATATAATGGAGTAGAACATGAAACAGTCAAAGACATATTATTATGACCAACTGAATAAAGAACAGCAGAGAGTGTACTATGCCATGAAAGAAGGTCTTTTGCATCTCAAAGAATCGTTTCCGGTTCCGATGGTTTCGAGAAAAGAGCTTTCGGACATTTATTTTATGCTGCGCTTAGACTGCCCGGATATCTTCTATTCCGTGCGGTTTTCCTATCGGTACTATCCGGATTCGACGGCGGCGGAACTGATACCGGAGTATCTTTTCACGAAAGATAAGATAAAAGAGCACCGGCGGGCGATGGAAGCGCGCGTGAAAAAGCTGGCACGGCCGGCCGAAAAGATGAGCGAAATAGAAAAAGAATTGTATATTCATGATTTCATTGTCAATCATGTGTGTTATGATAAACTTAAAAAAGAATACTCCCATGAAATTATCGGTGCACTGGGAAATGGTGTGGCAGTCTGCGAGGGAATGGCGAAGGCAGTCAAAATCCTTTGCGATGAGCTGGACATCTGGTGCATTGTAGCATTGTCGGAGAACAATCCGGAAAAAGGAATCAAGTACAGACATGCATGGAATATCGTCCGGATAGACAAAAAGTATTATCATCTGGATGCCACCTTTGACAACACATTGTCAAAAGATGACTGCGTCAGGTATGATTATGTAAACCTGTCGGACAAACAGATTTTTCGTGACCATGAGCCTGTTATCTGGAAAATACCGACATGTGATGATGCCGACCATTTTTATTACAAAGAAAAGAAAGTTTCCTGGACGACAACGGATGAGGTGAGAAACCGGACAAGACAGGCTGTGAAGAAAGGAAAAATACTTTTGTTCCATTGGAGAGGCGGATATCTGACCAGAGAAGTGCTCTCGGAGCTGTTGCATATCTTTTCGGAGGAAGCGGAGCAGAAAGGGAAGAAAGCATTGTGCTCGGTCAACTGGCCGCAGGCGGTGCTGCGCGTGCGGTTCGAAGAAGGCATCGGCGAGGAACAGATTGAAATGGAAGAGGCAAATGAGGGAGAGAAAGAATAAGGAGGTACACACAGATGTTTTTTAAACCGGATAATACATACAATGATATTCGTGACAAATCGCTGCAGCAGTGGCTGAACGAGATGGAGCAGCACGAGGACGTCGCAGTCCGCGGAGGGGTAAAACTGGCACGTGAATATGTTCAGTTCCTCAAGGATGAAAATAAACGCCTGATGCATGAGAATGAGCTCAAAAATGAGTACCTGAAAAAGGTGGCAGGACGCACGCAGCAAAAAAAGGAATAAAAAACGAAATTCTGCCCATAATACGATTGTAAATATTTTGGAAAGGAAGAAAAACAATGGTATTAAGTGAAAAAGAACGGGCTGCAATTGAGGATTTACAAACACAGGAAAAGTGTTGTGTGGAAAAATACGGGAAATACGCCGGACAGGCAAAAGACCCGGAACTAAAAGCGCTGTTCCAGACGTTACAGTCAAAAGAGCAGGAGCACTATCAATCTTTGGAAAAGGTGCTTAACGGAACGGTGCCGGATTGTAACTGCAATGATACAGCAGGGCGTGATTATCAGCCGAAAGCGACCTATTCTTCGATAGGAGAATCGGAGGAAAAGGCGCATGATGCATTTTTGGCGACAGATTGTATTGCGACAGAAAAACTTGTATCAGGGGAATACAATACAGATGTATTTGTATTCGGTGAGAGCAGTTTGCGAAAACTGTTGGCGGATATCCAGGTAGAAGAGCAGAATCATGCGGAGATGTTGTACAAATATAAGACAGTAAATGGAATGGCATAGAAATTACATCTAAATTGTCAGCTGAAAGGCTGGCAATTTTTTACGTTTTTACCATTTACACAGGTATTGGGAAAACGTATAATCAACATGAAAGTTTGTATGAGAGAAGGAAATGAAAGATGAAACATACGAAACAGATGTCGGAATCCGTAAGACTGGGAATCCTGCTTGCGATGTCAGGCGGTTTTATGGATGCATATTCTTACATTGAGCGTGACCATGTGTTTGCAAATGCACAGACGGGAAATATTTTATTGTTCGGGGTGCATTTGTCAGAGGGAGAATTCGGGATGGCACTGCAGTATTTTTGCCCGGTATTCGCTTTTGCTTTAGGAATTGCACTGGCAGAGTATGTGAGAACCAGAAAGATAGAGAGTCTGCATTGGAGACAACTGGCGGTTTTGATTGAGGCAGTTATTTTGGTTGGAGTCAGTTTTTTCCCGCTGACCATGAATCTTCCGGCAAATGCATTGACATCGTTTGCCTGCGGAATACAGGTAGAAAGTTTTCGTAAAATTCACGGAAATGGAATTGCAACTACAATGTGCATTGGAAATATGAGAACCGGAACACAAAATCTGTTTCATTTTTTTCATAAAAAAGAGAAAGAATTTCTGGAAAAAGCACTGCTGTATTATGGAATTATCGGATGCTTTGTTGTTGGTGCAATCGTGGGAAATTTTTTCTGTAAGCATTTTCAGGAGAAAGCGATATTGTGCAGTTCCGCGATACTGTTTCTTGTGTTTATTTTTATGTTTGTAGATTATGAAAGGGAGCTGGAAGAAAAATAATTCTTCCGGCTCCCTTTGTTGTCAGGAGGCAATCTGCCGCAATGCCTTTTTAAACTGGAACGCAAATAAAATGGAAGTAAATGTTACCGCGATAAAATCGGCAACCGGTTCCGCCATGTAGACGGCAAGTGTGCGGTCAGCCGTGTAAAGATGCGGCATCAGGAAAATCAGTGGAATCAGAAGCACAAACTTACGCATGACGGCAACTACAATGGATGCTTTGGCATTGCCGAGGGAGTTGAACGTCATCTGACAGGCAACCTGGATTCCGAAAATCAAAGATACCGCAAAATAAATGCGCATCGCCGTTTTGGTGAAAGCAGCGAGAACGGCATCACTTGTGAACATTGCTGCGAATAATTGTGGAAAACACATGACGCAGACCCAGGAGATTGTGGAATAAATCAGGCTGACTTTCAAGAGAAGCCAGAAACCGGCTTTCACACGGTCTGTGTTACGTGCACCGTAGTTGTAACTGATGATAGGCTGTGCGCCCTGGCCAAGTCCCTGGAGCGGGAGCATCGTAAACTGCATCACACTTGTGAGGATGGTCATTGCACCGACTGCGACATCTCCGCCGTATTTTAAGAGCGAGGAATTAAAACACACGGAAATGACGCTTTCACTTGCCTGCATGATAAAAATGGCGGAGCCTAATGCGAGGCATGGAAGGAATATGGATGGCATTAGGCGCATGTTCTGTGGCTTGATGCGGAGGGAAGTACGTTTTCCAAAGAGGAAGGAGACAACCCAGATGCAGGAAGCACCCTGTGAAATAATGGTGGCAAGCGCGGCACCTTTCACGCCCATGCCGAGTGCAAAAATAAAAATCGGATCTAAAATAATATTTGCGATGGCGCCGATTAAAACGGAGAGCATTCCCTCTTTTGCGAAGCCCTGTGCGGTAATGAACGCATTCATGCCGAGCGTGAGCTGGACGAAAAGTGTGCCAAGCGCATAAATATTCATGTAATCCACGGCAAATGAGATGGTATTTTCGCTTGCACCGAATGCGAGCAGCAGGCTGCGGTTAAAAAGTAAAAGCACAACGGTAAGAATGACCGAAACGATAATCTGGAGACCGAAACAGTTGCCTAAGATTTTCTCAGCGGTTTCCGGGTCATTTTTTCCCATGTAGATGGTGGCACGCGGTGCTCCGCCGTTTCCGACAAGGGCGGCAAATGCAGAAACAATCATGATAAGCGGCATGCACACGCCGACGCCGGTGAGTGCAAGTGCTCCGTTTCCCGGAATGTGCCCGATGTATACACGGTCGATAATATTGTAAAGCATATTGATAAGCTGCGCTGCCACGGTCGGGAGCGCCATTTTTAAAAGAAGCTTTCCGATAGGTTCGGTACCTAAGAAGCTTCTGTCCTGATTTGCGGTCTGCATCATAAAAAGTCCTTTCGTTTTCTGTTTTGAAATGATTCTAAAAAGTATTATAGATTGTGAATAAGGAATGTCAAGTAAGTGCAAAATCATAGGAGTGAAATCAGGTTGATTTACTGCAAAAAAAATAATAAAATATACGAATAAAATACTTTGCGGAGAGCGAAAGGAGAGGTGCTTATGTGTACAGCAGCCACTTATAAAACGAAAGATTTTTACTTTGGAAGAACCCTGGATTATGAATTTTCTTATGGAGAAGAAATCGCAGTGACACCGCGTAACTATAAATTCAATTTCAGACATATGGGAGTGTCAGAGCAGCATTATGCCATCATCGGCATGGCGCATATGGGAGGCGGTTATCCGCTCTATTATGATGCTGTCAATGAAAAAGGCCTTGGAATGGCAGGACTTAACTTTGTGGGAAATACGGTATATGCCAAAATGGAAGAGGGAAAAGATAACGTGGCATCGTTTGAGTTTATCCCATGGATTCTGAGCAAATGTGCAAGCGTAAAGGAAGCGCGTGTTCTGCTGTCCGGGCTGAATCTCGTAGATACACCGTTTGCGGAAAAGTTCCCGGCAGCACCGCTCCACTGGCTGATTGCGGATGCAGAGGAAGCGATTACGGTGGAATCGGTGCAGGACGGTTTAAAAGTATACGACAATCCGGCTGGTGTTTTGACGAACAATCCACCGTTTGAACAGCAGATGTTCCTTTTGAACAATTACATGAACCTTTCACCGAGACAGCCGGAAAATAATTTCTCGGATAAATTGCCGCTCGATAAATACAGCCGCGGCATGGGTGCACTCGGCCTGCCGGGAGATTTGTCTTCCAGCTCACGTTTTGCACGGGTGGCATTCACGAAACTGAATTCTGTCTCTGGGGATTCCGAGGAAGAGAGCGTCAGCCAGTTTTTCCACATCTTAGGCTCTGTCGAGCAGCAGAGAGGCTGCTGTGAACTGCCGAACGGTTCCTACGAGATTACGATTTATACTTCCTGCTGTAATGCATCGAAGGGTATTTACTATTACACAACCTATACCAATCGCCAGATTACAGCAGTGGACATGCATCACGAGGACTTAGAAGGAACAGCTGTGGTACATTATCCGATGCTGCAGAAAGAAGAAATCTGCTGGCAGAATTAGAAGAATTGTTTGTTTTTTTGCTTTAACGTATTGAACGATGCAATCAGGATGTGATAAAATTATCTTGTTAATCTATTTCAAGAAGGAGAAGAGATATGGTAAAAAACAGAAACATTGCATTGTGTATCATTTTCACGATTATCACATGCGGAATTTATGGAATCTATTGGTTTGTAGTGTTGACCGACGAGACGAACACGGCAACCGGTCAGCAGGGAACATCAGGAATCGTAGCATTTTTACTCAGTATTGTAACCTGTAATATTTATGGGCTGTATTGGGCGTTCAAACAGGGCGAGAAATTAGACTATGCAAAACAGAAAAGAGGAATTCCGGCAGGAAATAACGGAATCGCTTATCTGCTTTTATGCATGTTTGGTTTTGGAATCGTTGCTTACGCATTGATGCAGAATGACCTGAATAAGATGGCGACATACGCATAAAATAGAAGAATGAGACGAGAAAAAGAGTTGCGCATATTGCGCAACTCTTTTTTGTGCACAACGAATAAAAAATAATGGTGATTTATGGAAAAACTGTTCATTGACAACAAAACAAAAGCGTCATATTCTAAAGAAGTAACGAGCAAACGGTTGCGCAATTATGTCAGACAGTTGCGCAGGAAAGGAGATTGTATTGGGGAAAAAATTATATGCAAGAATTATTTCTTGGGTGATGGCGGCTGCAATGTTGCTTTGCAGCAATCTTTTCGGGGGAGCACAGACGGTGCAGGCAGCGACGTCGGTATCCGGTGTGTCCTCTATTTCAGGACTTTCAGATGATTTTATTAAGGGAGTGGACATCTCGGAGGTGATTGCGCTGGAGAACAGTGGCATTACCTATGAATATCTGGATGGAACATCTGGTGACATTTTTGACATTTTGGCGGGGGCAGGTGTCAATTACGTGCGGATTCGAATCTGGAACAATCCTTATGATTCCACGTCTCCGTATAAGGGTTACGGCGGCGGTAACTGTGATTTGTATAATGCAAAGGTGCTTGGAAAACGTGCGACAGACGCAGGCATGAAAGTCTACATTGATTTTCATTATTCTGATTTCTGGGCAGACCCGGAAAAGCAGTATGCGCCAAAAGCATGGTCAGATTACAGCCTTGCCTACAAAAAAGACGCGGTATACAACTTCACATATGATTCTATCAGCGAGCTTCTCGATTATGGGGTTGATGTGGAGATGGTTCAGATAGGAAACGAGACAAACGGCTCGATGTGTGGTGTCGGCGGTTTGTATGACGGTGTGTGGGATTTGAGCTCCGGTGTGGCAGCACTCATGCAGCAGGGATGCTATGCGGTGGATGACATCAATACAGCGTACGGAACATCAATGCTGAAAGTGCTTCATTTCACAGACTTGCTCAGCAACGGGGAATGGTATGCGCAGTGTCTGAACACGCAGGGCGTCGATTATGATGTGTTTGCGACTTCTTTTTACCCGATGTGGCATGGAAGCACATCGGATTTGGCGACAACACTCACCAACATTGCCAAAACATACAACAAAAAAGTGATGGTTGCAGAGACGGCATATCCGTACACTTATACCAACGCAGACAGCGAGGGCAACAATGTCGGAAGTGCATCCAGCATGAATTACACAGATTATGATGTAAGCGTATCCGGACAGGCGCAGGCGCTGCGCAATGTTTTTGCAGCGGTAGCATCCGTAAACAATACATTGTCAGGCTACGGTCTTGGCGCATTCTACTGGGCGCCGGAATGGATTGGTGTTGATTCCTCCACATCCGGCACTTATGGAAGCGGTTGGGCATCCTCCACATCCGGAAACTATGAACTTTTATATGAATCTTCCGTCAACTATTATTCCACGACAGACAGAGGTTCTTCTTGGGATAATATGACGCTGTTTGACAGCAACGGCCAGGCAATGAAGTCACTCTATGTATTTAACGACATCAGTGGCGCGGACAGCACAACATCATCCGGCGATTCCACATCACTGGAAGGAACCTACTATATCAAAAGTAAATTCAGCGGCCTGTATCTGGATGTGGCGAACGGTTCAAGCTCCAGCAATGCCAACATTCAGCAGTATTCCTACCTTGGAACGGACCGGCAGAAATTCAAGCTGGTACAAAACAGTGACGGATACTATTACATTTATACAGGCGCATCGGGCTACACAAAAGTGGTAGATGTTGCAGGAAAAAGTACGGCGGACGGTGCCAATATTTTGCAGTACGCATACAAGGGAACGGCGAACCAGCTCTTTGAAGTGGTTGAGGTGAGCAGCGGCGTGTATGCCATCAAGACACGTGTGACGTCAGGGGCGTCCTGTCTGGATGTGTATGGCTGGTCGACGGCATCCGGCGGAAATATTGCGCAGTACAGTTACTGGGGCGGTGACTGCCAGCTCTGGTATCTTGAAGAAACAACGGAATAACAGTCATTTCATATTGCGCCTGCTTACAAATTATGATACACTGTAAAAACTCATTTAAAACAAAAGAGATGCGAGGTACGGATATGGGTATTGTTGTAATTGGCGCAGTATTTGTAGATATTAAAGGATTTCCGGAAGCACAGTATATCCCGGACGGAAGAAATGCAGGACATGTGGAATACATCCACGGCGGTGTGAGCCGCAATGTGGTGGAGGATATTGCCAACATGGAACTTCGTCCGACGTTTGTAGGAATCGTTGACGATACACCTCTTGGCGAGGATGTTGTAAAGAAATTACAGAATCATAAAGTAGACACTGAATATATGAAGGTCGTTCCGAATGGAATGGGAACCTGGCTGGCTATTTTTGATAACAATGGCGATTTGGCTGGTTCTGTTTCCCAGAGACCGGATTTAAGCCCGATTCTGGATATTCTGGAAGAAAAAGGCGATGAGATTTTTGAAAATGCAGATTCAATCGTAGTTGAAATTGACATGGACAAAGAGATTATCAAAAAGACCGTTCAGCTTGCCGAGAAGTATAACAAGAAGTTATATGGAGTGGTAAGCAATATGACAATTGCAGTTGAACGCAGGGATTTCTTACAGAAATTCGACTGTCTGATCTGCAATAAATTAGAGGCAGGAATTTTCTTTATGGATGATTTCGAGGCATTATCCGCAGATGAACTGCTTCCGATTCTCTCGAAGAGAATTGAGCAGGGCAAGATTCCGTCTATGATTGTCACGTTGGGCGGAGATGGTGCCATTTATGCGAAGAATGGCAGCGAATCCGGATTCTGTCCGGCAAAGAAGGTTGTGGTACAGGATACAACGGGAGCCGGTGATGCATTCTGCGCAGGTGTGGTAAGCGGTCTTACCTATGGGAAAAATATGCAGGAGGCGTGTGAGATTGGAAGCCGTCTGGCAGCTTCCGTGATTACGACTTCAGCAAATGTGTGTCCCAGATTTCTGCCGGAAGAATTAGGAATCGAAAAAAGAAATTAATATGCATGGTAAAATTGCTCCGTAAATGGTAAAATAGAAGTATCATTTACGGAGCATATTCTTTTGGGGGAGGGGACATTATGAGAGAACCCTATGTCATCGCTTTTGGGATTACGATAGCGATTCTTATTTTTACGATTGTAGAATCTTTTCAAAGTAAGAAAGAAATTGCGGCATCACTGCGGAACGTATTGTTTGCGGCAGTCATTGCAATTTCAGGGAATCTCCTTGCGCTCATTTCCGGAGATAAAACAGTGTGCATGGCAGCATACAGCGTCTTTTTCATCGGAATCGACTGGCTGCTCTTTTATCTGCTGAATTTCGTGGCAGAATATACAACCTGCCGGATTTACCCGGCTTCCATCAGGCATTTTGTGGGAATCGTCATGATGCTTGATTCCTTTTCCATGTTCTTAAATATGTTCTTTCATCATGCATTTGTCTGCAGGAAAGTCACGGTGCCATCCGGAGAATATTTTTATCGGATTACGGCATACCTTCCATATGATATCCACCTTGCAATTTCATATATAGTTATTGTAGCTATATTTATCTGCCTCATTGCAAAAATATGTTATGCGCCGACGGTTTACCGGGGCAAATATATTTCGGTTGCAGCTGTGCTGCTTGCGGTTGTGGCAGGCGATGCGGTATACGTTTTCTTAGGCGGTATTATTGATGTATCGATTTTGGGATATGCGATTGGTGGGTTGCTCATTTATTATATGTCGGTCATCTATATTCCGGGAAATGTCAAAGACCGTATCCTTTCCATGGTGGTTCAGGATATGACGGATGGCGTAGTTCTTTTTGATATGGATGGGAACTGTATTCATGCGAACGAGAGTGCCTGTATGCTCGTTCCGCAGGAAGAACGGATGGAACCGGAGAAATTTTTTGAGCAGAAATATGCACAGGGAGAAAAGACGGCAAAATCCCGGCAGTTGCAGGAATACACGACAGAGATAGATGGTGTTGAATTACATTTGCAGGTTGGATGTAAAACGCTTCTTGATAAGAAGAACGTGCCACTTGGCAATTTTTTTAACATCCAGAACCGTACGGAAGAAATCAACAATTTGCGGCGGGAGCGCTATCTTGCGACACATGACCGCCTTACGGGACTCTATAATAAAGAATATTTTTATGTGCAGGTGGAGAAGCTGCTGAGAGAGAATCCGACGGAAGATTATCTGATGATCTGCTCGGATATCCGTAATTTTAAGCTGGTCAATGATGTATTTGGAACGGAGAGCGGGGACCGTATCCTCTATAAAATCGGTCAGGCGATGCAGAAACATACCATTCCGGGGGAAGTATACGGAAGACTTGACAATGACAGATTCGGACTTTGTATGCGGGAAAAAGACTATAAGGAGCAGACTTTTATTCAGGAACCGGCAAAGGTGGTGCAGGTTGACCGGGATATTACCTATCCGGTGAAAGTTTATTTAGGCGTCTATAGAATCGAAGAGAGAGCCATTCCGGTTTCAGTGATGTGTGACCGTGCGCTGATGGCGGTGAACAGTATCAAGGGAAGTTACCAGACCCAGATTGCCTATTATGATGAAGTGCTCCGGAATAATGTTTTAAAAGAACAGGAAATTATGTCGGAGTTTAAGGAAGCATTGAAGAAAGAACAGATGGAGCTTTATCTGCAGCCTCAGATTTGCTATGACGGAAAGACGCGCGGCGCGGAGGTGCTGGCGCGCTGGAATCATCCGAAAAAAGGTGTGCTTGCGCCGGCATATTTTATCGATATTTTTGAAAAAAACGGAACCATTGTGAAATTGGATGAATATATGTGGGAACATGCCTGCCGCAAACTCTGGGAGTGGAAACTGCGTGGCAGGGAAGATATGTATCTGTCCGTCAATATTTCGCCGAAAGATTTTTACTTCACGGATGTCTATGAAGTGATTGTCGGCCTGGTTCAAAAATATGATATCCGTCCACAGAATCTTCATCTTGAGATTACAGAGACTTCCGTTACCATCGATGCCGAGGAGAGACTGTCACTGATAAAACGTTTACAGGAAAAGGGATTCATTCTGGAGATGGACGATTTTGGAAGCGGATATTCTTCCTTAAATATGTTAAAGGATGTTTCAGTGGATGTACTGAAAGTGGATATGGAATTTTTGAATGAGACGACGGATATGGAGCGCAGCCGTAAGATATTGGGCTACGTCATAGGACTCGCGAAGGACCTTGGCATGGAGACCATTGTAGAAGGCGTTGAGACGGCGGAGCAGGTAGAATTTTTGCGGAGAATGCACTGCGATAAACTTCAGGGTTACTATTTTGCAAAACCAATGCGTGTGGAGGAATTTGAACGGATTTATATGGAAGGTGAGAAAGAAGACTAAACCGGCATTGCAAAAATACTAACAGAGTGGCAAAGTAGGTTGGATAAACTTTTTCAATGTGGTTTAGGAGGAAAATGAAAATGGAACATACGGAAGAAGAGAAACATATTCTGCGCGGAGAACTTGCGCTTGCGATAGCGGTGATTGTCAACAGCTTTGGCGTTGTCCTCATGCTTTATTCGGGAGCCGGTATCTCCGCAATTTCGAGTGTACCATACGCTTTTTCGGAAGTGTTACCTCGCATCTCACTGGGAACCTGGACGTATCTTTTCCAGGGCATTCTGGTACTGAGCCTGATGATACTGCGGAAAAAGTTTGTGCCACCTTATTTATTCAGCTTTGTGGTAGGTTTCTTGTTTGGCGAACTGCTGGATGTGCATGAGCTCTGGATTGGCATCCTGCCTACAGCAATTCCGTTCCGGGTACTTTATTTTGTAGTAAGCTATTTGTTAATCTGCATCGGTATTGCATTGTCGAACCGCTGCGGACTGCCGATTATCCCGACGGATTTATTTCCAAGAGAACTGGCGGATATCACAAAGATTACCTATTCTAAGATAAAAATATCGTTTGATGTCATCTGTCTGACGGTGACAGCAGGCATGACGCTGATTTTTCTTGGACATATCAAGGGACTTGGAATCGGTACGATTTTAGCGGCATTTACTATGGGAAAATGCATCGGACTGATTGGAAATTGGATGGATAAGAGAGTACAGTTTGTGACTGGAATTCTGGTAAGACAGAAGGAGAAAGAACAACAGGCATAATTGTAGAATCATAAATGATGAGAAAAGGCTGACACGGTGAATCAAACCGGTCAGCCTTTTTGCAAAAAATATATTTTTTTCTAATGTAAAAGCAAAACCATCCGATAAATAATGTAGAAAACGAATTTTGAAAAGAAAGAAAGGAGATGCCGTTATGCGTATAGAGACATATAATCAAGTCGCACAGATTTATAAGACAGCCCAGTCTGCTGCTACATCTAAGGCAAGTACAACAGGGAAAAAGCGTGACGAAGTCCAGATTTCGCAGACCGGACGAGATTATCAAATCGCAAAACAGGCAGTCGCAGAAGCACCTGATATCAGAGAGGACAAGGTAGCAGAATTAAAAGCAAAGATAGATGCAGGAAGCTACAGTGTAGATACGGGAGATTTCGCAAGTGAATTACTGAAGAGATACCAAGCATCAATAATGTAAAGTGAGGGTAAATTGTGGCTAGTTTAATGGAAGATCTTTTAGATGTCTTAGAAAAAGAGAGACAGCAATACTTAGAATTGAGTGAACTCGGGGAGAAAAAGAGAGATGTGATTATTCATAACAAGATTCCGGAATTGCAGGAGATTACTGCGCAGGAGCAGGATTCTGCAAGCGTATTGGCGAATCTTGCAAAGAGAAGAACGCAGGTTCTAACCGATATGGCGACAGTTCTTGGAAAAGATCCGGAAGAGATGACGGTCCTGAAGATGGTTGGATATTTAGAGGGGCAGCCGGAAGAACAGGAGAAGTTATCAGCGATGAGGGAGAAGCTTTTAGAAGCTGGAACCCGGATGGCACTGTTAAACCAGCAGAACCAGACACTTTTAAAACAGGCGATGGAAATGGTAGAATTTGACCTCACCCTGTTAAAAAGTATGCGACAGGCACCTGAGACCGCCAATTATAACAAAGACGCCTATACAACGGGAGATTTGTTAGGAGGCGGTGGCTTTGACGCCAAACAATAAACAGAGCAGAGAGGAGAAGAGGTCATGGCAAATGGTTTTGGCAGCTTATATATTGGCTCGTCAGGCTTGAAAAACAGTCTAAATGCATTAAATACGACTTCAAACAACCTTGCAAACGTGGATACTACCGGCTATGTGCGCCAGCAGGTACGTTTTGCAGATGAAACATATACAACTTTTAATACGACCGCTGCAATCAGCAACCAGCAGTCAGGTCTGGGTGTGACCATCAGTGATGTGGTACACGCCAGAGACGTTTTTTTGGATAAAGCATATCGTGCAGAGTCCGGAAGACAGGCATTTTACGCAGCTTCTTATGAGGCATGCGACGAAGTATATACTTACTATCAGGAATTAGACGGAGAAGCTTTTCAGGATGGACTCGAAGATTTGTGGACAGCATTTCAGGAGCTTGCCAAGACTCCTTCTGACAGCATTACACAGAATCTTGTCGTTCAGAAAGCAAGCCTGTTCTTAAGCAGAACACAGGCGGTTTATTCTGGTCTTAAGAGTTATCAGACAAATTTAAATGAGCAGATTTCAGATGACATTGATACGGTCAATGAATTGGGTCAAAAGATTTATAAATTAAATCTTGAGATTCAGAAAATCGAGGCGGGCGGTGTAGAGACTGCCATGACCTTGAGAGATGAGCGTGACAGTTGCCTGGATCAGCTTTCTTCTTATGCCAATATTTCTTACAAGGAACTGGCAGATGGAATTGTAAAAGTAACAATTGAAGGTCAGGATTTCGTAACGGAGGATAAGTGTTATGAGATGGGCAAGATGGTAGATAAGGTGACAGATTTCATCACACCATACTGGCCGCAGCTTTCTGATGAAGAGAATGGACAGTACACGAAAGTGTTTGACCTGACAAGAGAGGTATCCTCTGAGAACAACACAGACATTGGTGAGATAAAGGCACTTCTTTTTGCAAGAGGTGACCGTGTTGCCAACTATACCGATATAGAAGGTCTGGATGCCGATACTTACAATAAGACAACGTTAGACCATATCGCGACAGGCGATTCCGTTATGCTGACAGCACAGGCAGAGCTGGATAAATTGTTCCATAGCATAATTACATCTATAAATGATTTGCTTTGCCCGAATATTACAGCGTCAGAAGCCGGAATTACAACACCGATGACCGCTACCTATACGGAGGACGGTGTGACAAAGACGATAACGATTACGTCAGATACACTTGTTTTGGATGCTGAGAACTGTAGTGTGGGTTCGGATGAACAGCTTCCACCGCAGGAGTTATATACAAGAATTGGTGTTTCTCGTTATACCACGGTTGAGGGTGCAGACGGCAAGACATACTATGTTTATAATGAGGAAGATACCTCAGACGAGACAAAAATGTATACGACAAACGGTGTGACATTGAACGAGAATCTCCAGAAGCTTGGCTCCCTGCTTCCACATCTGAATCAGGACAAGACCGAGGATGCAGAAGCTACTGTCAATTATGACTTGGCAGAAAAGCTTGCAACCATCTGGGATACTGTGCAGATTACACTGAATCCAAACGATACGGGAAGTTATACATTTGCAGACTACTATGCAGCAATGATTGGAGAGATGGGAACGCTTGGTTCTGTCTATGATACAACCGCAACCAGCCTTTCCGGAACGGTGACATCAGTAGACAGCCAGCGTCAGCAGGTTATGGGCGTTTCCTCAGATGAAGAACTGACCAATATGATTAAGTTTCAGAATGCATACAACGCTAATAGTCGTTTCATCAATGTGATTGATGAGATGATAGAGATTTTATTGACACAGTTAGGATAAAGAGGTGAGAGAATGTCATCAACATTTTTTGGACTGACGATTGCGTCTTCCGGTTTAAGCGCTTATCAGGCAGCGTTAAATACAACAGCAAACAATATTTCAAATGTGCAGACAGAAGGCTACACCAGACAGGTCACAAACCGTCAGGCTTCCGATGCCATTCGTGTATACCAGAAATATGGTACGGCGGGAACAGGTGTAACTGTAACATCCATCACGCAGACACGAAACAGCTACTATGATTCCAAGTATTGGTTCAACCAGTCTTCATTGGGATTGTATGAAGTAAAATTGGGATATCTGCAGCAGATTGAGAATTACTTCATTGATGATGATTCCAACGATGGTTTTACCACAATATTTAATAAAATGTTCAATGCATTAGATACCTTAAAAGATAATGCATCAGATTCAAGTACACGTTCCCAGTTCATTTCAACAGCACAGAATTTCTGTACTTACTTTAACTCTGTTGCAACGGGACTGAGCCAGATTCAGGATGACTGTAATCAGGAGATTAAGTCTACGGTTGATAACATTAACTCGATTGCAGAGAAGATTGCATTGTTAAATAAACAGATTAACGTGCTTGAAGTGCAGGGCGGATATGCGAATGAACTTCGTGACCAGAGAGCACTTTTGATTGATGAACTTTCTGCTATTGTACCGGTTACGGTATCCGAGGTTCCGGTAACGAACTCCAATGACCCGGATATGCAGACGGGAGCAAATTATTATACGGTAAAAGTAAATGGCGAGACGTTAGTCAGCACCTATGATTACGAGACGTTAACCTGTACGGCAAGAGAAAACAAAGTCAACCAGTCCGACAATGACGGACTTTATGATATTAAGTGGACATCAACCGGAAATAAATTTAACATTTCCAGCTCGTCCATGTCCGGTACCTTAAAGGGACTTTTCGAAATTCGTGATGGTAACAATGCGGAGAACTTCCGAGGAACCATTACCGCAACATCTACTTCTGCGGTAAACGGAACAAAGATTACGGTGACGAATCCTTCTATTCAGGACATTAATGCAATTTCAATGGCAGAAGAAGGTATTATCACAATCAATAACAGGGATTACAATTATACCGGATTCACATTTGAGACAGATGCAGATGGCAATGTGACATCTTATACCTTTACATTAGAGGACACTCTGACAGAGGCAGAAGTTTCCAAGATGAATGGAAGCCAGGCAAACGTCGGCGAGTCTATTGATACCATGGGTATTCCTTATTACATGGCACAGATGAATGAATTTTTACGTTCTTTCTGTTCGATGTTCAATGATATTCTCTTAGACGGAGAAGATTTGAACGGATTAAAGACAGATTACTATTCTTTCTTTACCAGCCAGAATAATCAGGGAACAGAATATGTTTATGGAAGCACAGACAGCTACAAGGGACGTACCGATTTGAGTGCAAGTTCCCAGAGCTACTATAAGATTACAGCTTCTAACATTATGGTATCCAATACCTGCCAGAAAGACCCGACCAAGCTTGCAACTACAACCGACATTGACAATGGTGTGGATGCTTATGACATTGTAGAGGAACTTGCAAAATTAAAGAGTGATACAGTAGTATTCAGAAGCGGATACGCAGACGATTTCCTTTCCTGTATCTACTCCGATATTTCCGTAGATGCACAGGAATGCCAGATTTTCTATACAAATTATAATAATATTTCGGAGACAATTGATACCTATCGTACATCGATTGCCGGTGTAGACCAGGATGAGGAGGCACTAGATCTTGTAAAATTCCAGAATGCTTACAATCTTTCTTCTAAGATGGTATCTATTTTAGCAGAAGTTTATGATAAGCTGATTCAGGAAACCGGAGTATAAAAGGAGGAAACCTAGATGCGTGTAACAAATAATATGATGTTGGGAAAAACAATCGGCAACATCAACTCTAATAAATCGAATGTAAACTATCTGAACAATCAGATGACAACGCAGAAAAAGATTTCGCGTCCGTCAGAAGATCCGGTTGTAGCGATTCGTGCACTTCGTCTTAGAAGCAGTCTGAGCGAGATTGATCAGTATTATGATAACAATATCCCGGATGCAGAGTCCTGGTTAGACGTGACAGAGACAGCACTGAAAAATATGAATAAGATTCTGACCGATATCAGAAGCCAGTGCGTCAGCGGTTCGAATGATTCCCTGAAAGCGGAGGATCGAAGCACCATTTACAAACAGCTTCAGGCATTGCGTGAGCAGGTTTATTCAGAAGGGAACAGCGACTATGCAGGAAGAACTGTCTTTACCGGCTATCGTACCAACAGCACACTGACCTTTATGGAGGATAAGGATAATGTTACTTACACCATTAACCAGCCATTCTCCTACGAGGATATTGAAGAGTATCGATACTATTCTGGGGAAGTAACCATTCCAACTACATCTGCAGATGTAGCAGCGACCGATGCTGACCAGATTCCGCAGGCAAACGTATCTACATTTGATCGTATCCGTTTATCTTATGACCAGATTACGGGTGGACTTACAGATGCAGATGGTAATACACTGGCAAGCCCGGCTACATTATCTTACCGCCAGTCAGACGGTACAAATGTAGATTATAATGTCACAGTTTACGAGACGAGAGCAGAATGGGAAGCAGCAAGTGCGGCAGCTGCTGGAAATACGGATGGAGATCCTTTTTATATTAATGATGGAGAGGCAGTCTTCATTAAAGAGACAGGCGAGCTGGTGTTAAGCGAAGATTTGTCCGACGCAATGAAGGGAAGTTATGCCAGTCTTGATGTTACCTATACAAAGACGGGATTTACAAATGGAGAACTCCGTCCAGAATACTACTACAATTGTACATATAGGGCGACAGACGGAACAACAACAGATTTTAAGAAATACGAGATGAATGATGATGGAACTTACAAACTTGATGCAAAGGGACAGCGCATTGAGATAAATCAGGACATCAATTACATTATTGCAACGAACCAGACGCTGACCGTAAATACGAATGCATCTGATGTATTCGACGCAAACATCGGACGTGATGTGGACGAACTTTTGAATGCAGTGGAAAAAGCAATTGCAGCAAATGATAAGGTTTCCGAGATTGAATCTATGATGGCGGAAGAACAGTATTCCGATGATGAATCACAGGCAAAACTTCAGCTTTGGCTTGACGCAGTACAGAGAGAAGCAGATTATGCAGATGACAATATGCAGAAACTTTATGACACTTATATCGGCAAGTTTGACGATTACATGTCACAGGTGAATCTGGCATTGACGAACAACGGATGTAAAGGAGACCGTCTGGATATGACGACGAACCGTGTGGAAAGCCAGCAGACAACATTGGAAGGATTGAAATCCACCAATGAAGACCGTGAACTTTCAGACGTTATTATCGATTATACAGCAGCTTACAATGCATATGACGCATCACTTCAGGCAGCAAGTTATCTGAACAAGACAACATTGCTCAATTACATCTAAAAGTAAGATAACATGCGGTAACGCAAAATATAGGAAGAGAGCGAGTATATCGCTCTCTCTTTCGCTAAATAATAAGAGAAAGGAAAGGGCAAAAGAATGAAGGCAAAAACTAGATTGTTTGGGGAAATTGATATTGAGGAAGATAAAATTATCCATCTGGAAAATGGAATGATTGGTTTTCCGGATATGCAGAATTTTGCATTGATTTTTGATGAGGAAAAAGGAGACAAGGCAAAAATCATGTGGCTGCAGTCCATGGACGAACCGGAAATGGCATTTCCGGTGATGAGACCGGAACTTGTGATGCCGGAATATAATCCGACGGTAAATGATGAGGTTTTAGAGCCGCTTGGCACGATGACAGATGAAAACATATTTGTAGTTGTAACTTTGACAGCGGTTGCAGATGTGAAAAAGAATTCCGTGAATTTAAAAGCGCCGATTATTATTAACACAGAGACAAGAAAGGGATGCCAGATTATAGTGGAAGATGATTATCCCGTGAAGTATAATATCTATAAAGCGTTAAAAGAGAAAAAAGAGAAAGCGGGGGAATAAAGGATGCTGGCATTAACACGAAAAAAAGGTGAATCACTGGTTATCAATAATAATATAGAAATTACTGTTTTGGAAATCCGCGGCGATCAGATTAAGATTGGAATTACTGCACCGAAGGAAGTGCCGATTTATCGTAAAGAGGTATACCTTCAGATTCAGGAAGAGAATAAAGCGGCAAGTAATACAGCAAGTATCGATGCATTGAAGGATTTATTGTAATATCGCGGCAAAACAGTTAATAAAAAAGGAAAATATCCGATATACTAGGTAGAAAACGTAATCAATGATATCACATGGAGGTGGTAGAGATGGAAATCGAAAAGTTGAAAAGCAGCGGAACAGTGTCGTATCAAGGAAGTTCGACGGTGTCAGCAGCACAGCCTGTTCAGGAAGCAAGTGCTTCCGATGGAGTAGAAGATTTCAAGACAGATAATCAGAATACACAGACTCAGGAAAAGGAAGATGAGAAGCAGCAGGGTGCGCAGAACAAACAATTAAAATCTGCGGTGAATGAAATTAATCGTCAGATGAAGAATTCAGAAGCAATTTTTGGAATTCATGAGAAAACAAACCGTGTTACAATTAAAATTATCGATAAATCGACGAAGGAAGTGCTGAAAGAGTATCCACCGGAGCAGACGCTCGACATGATTGCAAAGGTATGGGAGATAGCCGGAATCCTTGTAGATGAGAAACGATAAAGAAGAAAGGATAGGGTGAAAATATGCCAATTCGTATTACAGGACTTAATTCGGGATTAGATACAGAGAGCATTATCTCAGCTTTGGTATCTTCCTACAATTATAAGACAAACAAATATAAGAAAGCACAGACAAAGCTTTCCTGGAAACAGGATGCTTGGAAATCTTTGAATACAAAGATTTATAGTCTTTATAATAGTATTGGTAATTACCGATACAGTTCTGCCTACAACTTAAAGTCAGCAGTTTCTTCTGACAGCACAAAGGTAACTGTATCGGCAGGAAGCTCAGCAGTGAACGGTTCCTACAGTGTTCAGGTTACAAGTCTTGCAAAGGCGGGCTACTTAACAGGTGGAAAGCTTGCCAGTAGCACAACTACAAGTACAACATTGGCGGAACTGGGCTATACTGGCGGGGATGGTTCTATTACACTGACTAAAGGTGATGGAACGACAAATACAATTTCTGTGTCACAGGGAACAACGGTCAGCAGTTTCATCAATTCTCTGAAGAATGCAGGTGTCAGCGCAAGCTATGATGAGACGAACAAACGAATTTATGTAAGTTCCAAATCCACGGGTACCGACAATGACTTTACATTGACGGGAGCAAATGTAGATGGAGCAAGTGCACTTACAGCATTAGGATTGAATGTGAATTCAGATGCAACAAATGCAACTTATACATCCTATACACAGTATATTACTAACAATGACACATCAAGCGATGCTATTTCTGCAAATGTAATTGCGGCTATCAATGATTATAATGCAGCAAAAGAAGCTTATAATACAGCAAGCGCCCAGAACAGCAATATGACAGCAGCATATTCCTATGCAACAGCATATAGTGCCATGAAAGATGCACTTGCAAGTACGGGACTGTCTTCTGATGAACAGGATAATCTGGTAAAATTATTATCCATGACAGCAACACAGAGAACCAATTCTGTGATGGATGCGGACGGCAATATTTATACAAAGAGTACAACGGATGCAGATGGCAATACCGTATACAAATATACGGATGGTTCCGGAAATACAAGTTATACCACAGGTGTTGTAAGCTACACGGATGGATCTAATACCTACACATTGAATTCGGACAAGACTTATACAGATGCGGACGGCAATGTGTATACAAAGACAACAGAGAAAGACGACGATGGCAATTACTATTATGCAACAGCCGACGGAAGTTCCAAAGTGGTTATCACAAGCAAGACAACCTACTATGCTGCAACAGCAGCAGAAGAGGGAACCGGTTATTACACCTATACCTCTGGTGATGATGATAATCAGATAACCTACACGCAGAATGATACAAAGGCTGCGAATGGGGATGATACTTTTGCCGGATCAGACGGTAAGACTTATCGTCTTGACACAGCTACTAATACAATGATTGAGATTGATTCGGATGGAAACGATGTGACAGACGGAACAACCGCAACCGTTGGAAGCGGAACAGAGATTACAAAGACTGTATACAACAAGGGCGCAGAACTTACAGATGCGGCAAAAGCATCTGATGCTCTTACAACATTGAAAGAGAAATCCGGTTTAGATAAAGATGCTATAACTGCACTGACGAAAAATATTTCGACTGTAAATACTTATACATCGACGAAGGACTCATTGGATGATACAGATTCTTACAGCCGCGCATCCATTATCGCGGCAGTTGAGGATGCTTATGCAAACGGATACAATGGAGAGACGGGGGCTGATGCGGTAACTGCACTGACCAATACATATGCAAGTGTTATTTCATCTAATACAACAGCAATGGAGACGGCTGAAGAGACTATGGAGAAGTATAGCAATGTAAGTAGTCTTGATGCTTCCGATGCGGATGCAATTGCAGATTTTGTCTCAAAAGTTCAGTCAGCCAGCTCTATTTTAGGCTCCACAGCTTATAATTCAGATGCTAAAAAAATCGATGGACAGGATGCGACCATTTATGTAAATGGAATCGAATATACAGGTGCCTCCAGTTCCTTTACAATCAATGGGCTTACAATTACTGCCAATGCTATTACAAGTGAGACATATGATGCAACGGAGGCCACTGCAGTAACTACGACAGTAAGCACAGATGTGCAGGGGATTTATGATAAGATTAAGGATTTCTTTACACAGTATAATGCATTGATTAATGAGATGAATTCCCTTTATAATGCAGACAGTGCAAAGGGCTATGAACCACTGACGGATGATGAGAAAGACGCAATGTCTGATACTGAGATAGAGAAGTGGGAAGAGAAAATTAAATCAGCCTTGTTACGTCGTGATGATACATTAGAGACTCTTATTTCAGGAATGACATCTGCAATGTCAAAAGGAGTTGAGGTCAATGGTAGTACATATTATCTTTCAAGCTTTGGAATTCAGACTTTAGGATATTTGAATGCTGCAGAAAATGAGGAGTATGCATATCATATCTATGGAGATGAAGATGATGCGGCAACATCTGGAAAGACAGATAAGCTGATGGCTGCAATTACAAACGATCCGGATACTGTGGTTGAATTTATGCAGGGGCTTGCAAAGAATCTTTACTCATCCATTGATAAAAAGATGAAGTCTTCAACGTTGAGCAGTATTTATACGGTTTACAATGATAAGGAAATGGCATCAGAATACAGCGATTATACAGACTTGATTACAAAGTGGGAAGAAAAATTGCAGGACAAAGAAGATTACTATTATTCTAAATTCTCAGCAATGGAGACAGCACTTGCAAAATTAAACAGCAGTTCATCTTCGCTCTCAAGCTTGTTAGGTTAAAATGAATACAGAATATTATACATACATGGAGGTTATTAATGTTAGCAAATAAGGGATATGCAGCATATGCAAATAACAAAGTGATGACAGCTACGCCAGCAGAGCTGACGCTAATGCTATATGATGGCGCAATTAAATTTTGTAATTTGGCAATTTCAGCAGTTGAGGCAAATGATGTTGAGAAGGCCTACACAAATATCATCAAGGTGGAGCGGATTATTGAAGAATTTCAGGCGACATTAAATCACAAATATCCGGTTGCGAAAGATTTTGATAATGTCTACAGCTACCTGCAACAGCGTTTGTTGTATGCAAACATGAAAAAGGATAAGGAAGCATTAGAGGAAGTCTTGAAACATTTGCGTACTATGCGTGATACCTGGAAAGAAGTAATGCGAACAGGAAATAATTAAATGTATAAAGCATGAGGGAAAAAAAGATGGAAAAAAATCCATATATTGCAGTTCTGGTACAGAGCCTGAAGAAAAAAAATGAAATACTTGACATGATAATGATGTTGAATAAGAGACAGAAGCAGGAGTTAGAGAATCCGAACCTTGAGCCGGATGAATTTGACAAGACGGTAGAGGAGAAGGCAAAACTTGTCGATGAGTTAAACAAACTTGATGATGGATTCAAGGAAGTTTTTGAAAAGGCAAGAGAGGACTTAGAACAACACAAGGCACAGTATGCAGATGAGATAAAAGAAATGCAGGAGTATATTCGCAAGTTGACGGAGAAAAGCGCAAGCATTCAGGCGCAGGAGATGCGGAACAAAGATTTGATGACGCAGAAATTCAGTTCCATTCGGAAGCAGGCGAGAGAAGTCAGGACAAGCCAGAAGGTCGTAAATCAGTATTATAAGAATATGATGAAGACGAATTATATTGACCCGCAGTTTACAGATAGTAAGAAATAGAGTCTATGTGGGTTTGCCCACCCAAATTATTCTGTAGAAAAAAAGAAAAAAATTTTCTTTTTTCTATAAAGTATCGGATAGAATGTCCGATATATATATCAAGTAAACGAAGTGTTACTTGGTGACAGAAGTTGGAATGAAGCGTACGGTCAGGAAGATGGATGTCGCAACACAATAATAATTGCAGCAAGGAAGCTGCACCGAATTCAAGGAGGAAATTAAATTATGGTAGTACAGCACAATCTTACAGCGATGAACGCTAATCGTCAGTTAGGAATCACAACAGGACAGCAGGCAAAATCTTCAGAGAAATTATCTTCTGGTTACAGAATCAACCGTGCAGGTGATGATGCAGCTGGTTTATCAATTTCTGAAAAAATGAGAAGCCAGATTCGTGGATTAAACAAAGCTTCTGACAACGCTCAGAACGGTATCTCTTTAATCCAGGTTGCTGAAGGTGCATTAAACGAGACACACTCTATTTTACAGCGTATGAACGAATTAGCTACACAGGCAGCTAACGATACTAACACATCTGTAGATAGAGATGCTATCCAGTCTGAAATTGATCAGTTAACATCTGAAGTTGATAGAATCCGTTCTACAACACAGTTCAACTCTATGAACTTATTAGATGGTAGCTTCACAGGCAAGAACCTTCAGGTTGGTGCTCTTTCTGGACAGAAGATTGAAATCTCTATCAAGAACATGAACGCTTCTTCATTAAAGATTTCTGGTCTTACAGTTTCTAGCTACTCTGCAGCTGGTAAGACTATGGATGCAGTTCAGAAAGCTATCCAGTCTGTATCTGACATGAGATCTACTCTTGGTGCTTTACAGAACAGATTAGAGCACACAGTAGCTAACTTGGACAACATTTCTGAGAATACACAGGCAGCTGAATCACAGTTACGTGATACAGATATGGCTGAAGAAATGGTTACATACAGCAAGAACAACATCCTTGCTCAGGCAGGACAGTCTATGCTTGCTCAGGCTAACCAGTCTACTCAGGGCGTATTATCTTTACTTCAGTAATCATTACTGTAGGAAGAATGAAAAAGGAACTGCAATGCAGTTCCTTTTTTGTGCTTCAAAAATAAATTTAAATTATCATGTCAGTATAAAAGTGCATCTATGTGCATTACTAATTCTAAATCATCTTTTGAGAATTTTTCCAATACATATGGATTGTCTGCTATAGGTAATTCTATATATTTCTTACGGAGCGAATGAAGTTCTTTCAGAAAAGTATCTCTCTGATTCGTACAAAGAGATGTGTTTGTCTGCATGGCATTTACAAGTCCATATTGGTAGAGCTGTAATAGAGAATATTCGATTGCTGTTTGGATATTCTTGTAGTGTGAGTAGGAATGAGTCTTATCATAAACAGCGGTCATAGTGGAAATTATGGCCTTGTGGTAGCCGGCAGGATTTTCTGACTTGGAGGCGGAATCCGGTGTGGCGGAGTATTGATAGAGCGGTTTTTTGACAGTGCCTAAGGTGCGGCAGTTCAAAAATAACTGCATCATAACCTCCATATCTTCTAAAATTGTATGATCACGGAAATGAATCTGAGCAAACAGTTCACGTCGGAAAATGCGACTCCACAGATATCCCCCGCTAGAAATCAATAAACTACGCTTTTTATCATCTAAAACACCAACACAGTTGTCGGGGGTCATTAGAAGAAGGGAATCTGTAGCCTGCTGGTAATAAGCACAATCTACCATGTCATAATCATGAGTGACAGCATGTGTATACATGGTGTCAAACATGGTAGGGTCTGCAAGATCATCACTGTCTACAAAACCAATATAATCACCTGAAGCATAGGAGAGACCAACATTTCTTGCTCCGCCTGGACCAAGATTATTTTCGAGGTGAACTAATAGTATTTTGTCTGGAAATTGTTGCTCACAGGCAGTTAGAATGGCAGCACTATTGTCGGTGGAAGCATCATTAACTAAAATAATTTCAATGTCATTGAGGGTTTGGTGAACCAGATTTCCGAGGCAGGCATTCAGGGTATGCTCGGCATTGTACACGGGGACGATGACAGATACTTTTGCGCTCATAGATGAATCTCCTTTTTTTAATTTAGAATATAGATATAGTATTATTTTTAGTTGGGAAAAACAATCGCAAAAATCTCACGAAAGCGTTGCTCGAAGCTGTGGAATTCGCGGACTTTTTTACGACCATTCTGTGCAATCTGATGGCGTTCTTCTTCGTGAGACAGATAGTAGGCAATTTTTTCGTTGAGGTCATTTAAATCTGTGTAGTAAACAAAATCCTCGTCAGGGACATAATAATCTAAAAAATCTGCCTGAAAATTTGTGAGAAGAAATCCACCGGCACTCATAATGTCGATTGCACGAAGCGGAATACCGGATTTGATACTCTTTAGTGTGATGTTCAGGTTAATCTTACTGTGATGAAAGACATAAGGCATTTCATGGTCATAGTCAACCGAGCCCATATTTTCAATTCCCGGAGCAGAAAAATCGCGGTTTAATGTGTAGAGCCGGAGTGGGTGTTTAGAGGCTACAGAGGTCAAGGTCCGGATACGGTCCATTTCTGCTAATTTTCTACCAATAAAATAGGTACCGTAAATATATTCAGGGGTCTGAATTCCGGTATTCCCTGCGTGATATGGCATGGAATTTTCCATTTCACGAATGATATCATTTTTTAATACTTCTTCAATAAAATAGTAACCATACACTTTTAACTGTGCTTCCATGATGCCATTCAGATAGCCCTTTGCATAATCACTCAATCCGTTGAGACGGTCGAATAAGTTGTGATCCTCGTTATAGAGGGAACCAACGAAAGAAATATCGGAAGAGTAACGTTTTCTGTCATAGGGGAGAGACAAAAGATGGTCAATCTGGTCGGCATTTCCTGGTAATGGAAGGTAGTACACTGTGGGAATTCCCATTTGATGAAGTTCTGTATATTGTGTCTTATCAAACAGGAAGACATAATTGCAAGGATAAATAATTGTGTAAGAATACAAGGATACATGTGGCGAGTCGTATACAACGGAAATGTATTTGACATTGTTTCGTTTACACCCTTCGGCTACCAAAGGATAGAAATTAAAGGAAAAGACAACGTCGCAGGGATGATTGCCTAATTGTACATCGAAAGCAGCATCAAAGGCAGCAGACTTGCGCAAATCATATTCCGGATGAAAAAAGAGTGTAACATCGTGCCCGAGCTGTTTAAATGCACTTATACAATTTTCGCGACCAAAACAAGGCCAATCTAAAAAAGTGATTTTCATAGAAAACTCCATTCATTTAAGCATTTTTAGGGGAAAATACCGTTTCTAACATTGTGAGCACACGATGCAGGTATGTGTGCTTGTTCTTTACATTTTCAAGACCATTTACTGCAATTTCGCGTGCACGTTCCGGATGGTCCAGATAATAACTACATTTATATAATAAATCATCTGCACTTTCGTAGACTTCGATATCCTCGCCAATGGAAAAATATTCTGGTATTTCTGGCTGATAGTTTGAAATAACAAAACCGCCACATCCCAGGATGTCCCAGATACGAAGAGGAATACCGGAACGAATACCCTTCGAGGTCATATTCAGGTTGATAGTACTGTAATGAAAGACAAGTGGCATTTCAGTACGTGTTTTGACACTTCCGCGATTATCAATTCCGGGTATGCTGGAGGTATCACTGTTGGTATAGATGGTCATCGGAAAGCGCTTTGAGAGTTGCTTCATCAGGGATACACGCTCTAGCGATGATATTTTATTGCCGATGTAGTATTTCGAGATAATGGCGGAATCTGTAAGGAAAGGAGAATCTTTCAATGCAAGATAATCCGGCATACATCGTTTGAAATCTGCGACGATGTCGTCTGTTAAAAGGTCTTCAATAAAATAATAGCCATAAACTTTTAATTGTGCCTCCATAATTCCGTCTAAATAACCACGAAGCGAATCAGATGGCGATTGCAGCTTGTCATAAGGACATTTTTCCGTATAAAGGGAACCAACAAATGAGAGGTCTGCGCGCAGACGGGAATCAAAAACATCTTTTGCTATTGCAGATTGCATAAATGCAACGTCCGTGGCAAGAGGCAGGTAGAAGATGTGGCCTGGATTAAGTGGAGCAATATCCTGGTACTGTAATTGGTCGAATAAAAAAATATAGTTGCAGGAGTTGGTGATGGACTGGCTGTAAAGCTCCATGACAGGGGCATCTACCGTCCAGCCAATATAAGGAATCTTAAAAATATTGCAGGTGTCGGAAATAGTTGGAAAAAAGTTGATTGTAAACACAAAATCAAAATTTCCGTTCATAAGTGCCTGACTGACGCGCTTGACACAGTCACTTTGCAAAATTGATTTATTCGTAACTTCATCTTCAATATCTGTTACATCAATCCCGGATTCTAAAAAAGCAGAGCGGATGAAAGGCTCGCAGATGCTTCCATAGTGGTAAAATAATACCTTCATGTATTGTTCCTTTCTATCTGAATTACAGAGTATGATTTATTTTTGAAATATAGGTATCTTTCTTTACATAATGTGAAACTACCTTTATTATAGAAAGTAGATGGCGTATTTGGCAATCCCTTATTTAGGATATTTCGGATATAATTTCAGAAAATTAAAAAGTGAGGCATATATGGAGAAAATGGTTGGGGCAATTTGTTGGAAAAAAGAATGTGAGGAACGGGAATTAACATTTCAGGAGATTTTGCTGGACGAGACTGTGATTGGAGAAAAAATTTATGTGAAGCGTGAGATGCTGTCGGCGGTAGGAGGAATAAATGCGGAAATTCATGGAAAGCTTAGCTATGAACTTTTACTTCGAATTGCGAAAAACGCAGCAATTATACAGAGACCATTGGAGAATATGCGTCAGGAAAAGGATGGTGATTGGCTGGAAGTTGTACCAGAAACGTGTGAAAGTGAGGAAGAGGGCTGGAAAACAGATTGCTATATTTTAGGACGGTATAAGGGTGAATTTATGAAACTCGGCTGTTTTGAACAAGCATTGGCTGGTCTGATGAGTGCGGAGGAAGAATTTCAGATGCAGCCTGCAGAGAGAAGAAATTATTTGGAAGATATGGTAACAGCCCGGGAGCGTTATTGGAAAATCTTCGATGCAACACAACCGATTCTGATTTATCGGGGAGATGAAATTTGCTATTCTGTATTGGACACGTTTGCAGAGAAACTTGGAGAAGCGTTTATTCAGCTTGGGAAAAAGGTGGAATGGTTTGATGCCGAGAAGGAAGATTTTCGTAGAATTGTTAAATATTTTGGAAAAAGATTTCAGGCAGTTATTGGGATGCAGACATTTATGTTTTCGGTCAAAATGCAGGATGGTACGTTTGCACATGAAAAAATAATCGGACCTAAGTATAATTATGTGTTTGATCATCCGATCTGGCTGAAAAATCATTTGGAAAATACGGTAAACGGTCTTTGTGTTTTAACACCGGACGGTAATTATGCAGATTTTGTCAAAAAATATTATGGTTTACAGGCGCACTTTTTGCCGCCCGCAGGGATTGAAAAGCATCTTTGCGAGGAAAAGGAGTGGGATGTTTCTTTTGTTGGAAGTATCGGGGAAGGATTTGATGGAAAACTTAAACAGATGTTACAATGCGACAGAGCTACAAGAATAATAGAAAATCACTTTATAAAAAAGATGAAGTCAAATTTAAAAGAGACGCCTGAGAAACTGTTTCAGGAAGTGTTAGATGAGCTTGATTACAAATACACGGATTGCGAATTTCGTGATTTGTTTTATGAAGTGAGATGGATGTTTTATGAGATGTCGCAGTATTACCGAAAAAAGGTGCTCGAACTTTTGTTGAAAGCAGGAATTGAGGTGCATGTGTTTGGTGAAAGTTGGAAAGCATGCAGCCTTAGAAAATATCAGAACCTGATTTGCCATGATGCTGTTTTGGGAGAAGGATGTCTGGAAGTGTATGCGAAGTCCAGGATTTCGTTGAATATTATGACATGGCATAAGGACGGATTTACAGAGCGGATAGCAAATTCAATGCTACAGAAATCAGTAGTTGTAACAGATTGGACGAAATACATTGGAACGCATTTTAAAGCTGGCGAGGATATGGTGATATTTGAATTGGAGAAAATGGGGCAACTACCACAGATGATAGAGGAATTACTTTGTGATGAGGAGAGACAAAAGCGGATGTCGGAGAAGGCTTACCAGATTGCAAAGAGTCAATATACTTGGCATGAACATGCAGAAAAGTTTTTAAAATTGGTGAATATGGATAAATTTCATCAGAAAGAGAGCTAACTAGTTATTGGCTATATGCCGATATATTTAACAGAGTTTAAGATTACGAAAGGAAGGCAAAATAAAATGCCGAGGTGACAAGATGGAAGAGAGCAGAAAAGAACAGATAGAGGCACTGGAGGTGCTGGTAGATTTTAATGAACGTTTAGTAAAGAACATCCGTATTTTAGTAAAGGAATTGTCAGGTGAACGATTGGATGATACTGATAATTTTATCAAGGGAATTGTTGACGCTATGAATTGGGAGATTCAGGTGATGAACGGTACTATGGATGTGCTTAATGAGGGCAAGGTACGCATTGAGAAAGAAGTATTTAATCAGCATATTGTTGCTGTTGCGAATGCGATTGAGAAGAAAGATGATGCCAAAATGGCAGAGGCGTTTGCAAATGTGTTGCCATGTTTTGAACAGTTAGGAGAGGCTGCTTCACAGGTAATGTAAGGGGAAAGTTGATGTTTATGAGAAATCATAAGGATCAGCTTTTTTGAGTTAAGGGTAAAACTGAACATGAAATTGTAGTAACAAATAAAAAAGACAGCATAAAGTTTTTGCATAAATTACCGATATAATAATATAGAGAAAACATGGAAGTTGAGGAAAATGTCATGGACGACGAAGATAGAAGATTTATAAAATAAAGCAGGCTGTTCTTTGTAGTGACATCCTGCTTTCTGTTTATTTACAGGAGGGGGAACAAGATGAATAAGCGAATCATGGTGACAAGAACATCAATGCCTCCATACGAGGAATTTATTGAGAAAATAAAACCGTTATGGGAGTCGCATTGGCTGACAAACATGGGTGAGAATCATAGGGAACTAGAAAAAAGACTTCATGAGTTTCTAGGGGGAGGAGGAGTATCGCTTGTAGTTAACGGGCATATGGCACTCGAACTTGCCATCCAGGCAATGAATTTTCCGGAGGGAAGTGAAGTGATTACAACACCATTCACTTTTATATCAACAACACATGCAATTGTGAGAAATCGACTGAAACCAGTTTTTTGTGATATCAAATTAAGTGATTATACAATTGATGAAAGCAAGATAGAGAGTTTGATTACGGAAAAAACGGTAGCGATTGTACCGGTGCACGTATATGGAAATATTTGCAATACAGAGGAAATTGAGCGGATTGCTTTTAAATACAATTTAAAAGTAATTTATGATGCGGCGCATGCGTTTGGTGAGACGGTGAATGGAAGAGGAGTTGGAAGTTTTGGTGATGTTTCGACATTCAGCTTCCATGCTACGAAAGTATTCAATACGATTGAAGGTGGCGCCATGGTGTTTTCAGATCCCAAATTGTATGAGACATTCTATAATTTGAAGAACTTTGGTATACGTGGCGAGGAACTTGTCGTCAGTGTGGGTGCCAATGCAAAAATGAATGAATTCTCTGCAATCATGGGGCTTTGTAATTTGAATTATGTAAAAGAAAATATTATGTACCGTAGGAAGCGTGTGGAATATTATTTGGAAAAATTAGCAGGAATGTCGGACGTTGTTCTTCAACCATTCCAGTCGGAACGAAACATAGAATACAATTATGCATATTTTCCGGTGCTGTTTAAAAAAGAGAGGCAAAGGGATGTTATTTATGAAAAATTAAAAGAACAGGATATACACGCCCGTAAATATTTTTATCCGCTGACATCAGATGCTGCATGTTTTAAGAATAAATATAAAAATGATGCGTTAGAGACAGCCCGGTATGCAGCAGATCATATATTGGTTTTGCCGTTGTACCCTGAATTGGAGTATGAAGCGATTGACGAAATCTGTGAGATTATACGAAAGGAAGCAGAATAGCATGAATTTAAGAAGAACTACAATGGTAATTACACAGCGCTGCACTTTAAAGTGCAAATTGTGTCTGGCTTTTATGCCGTATTATGAGAATCCTGTAGACATGACGTTGTCAGATGTAGAGAAGACATTGAAATCTTATTTTGATATTGTGGATCATGTCGGAATTTTTTCAGTGACAGGTGGAGAACCTTTGATGCATAAGGACATCGCAAAGATAATGGAGATGGTTTTTTCATATCGAAATCAGATTGAGGATACTATTGATATGGTGACAAATGGAACAATTCCAATAGGAGAGGATTTGTTACAGGTATTACAGGATAATAAAGATAAAGCGCGTATCATTGTAAGCAACTATGGAAAAGATTTGTCGAAAAATATTGATAAAGTGATAAAGGCATTGGAAGAATGGGGAATTAATTATCGTGTGCAGAACTATGCAGGGGATGATAACTGGCTGTTTGATGGCTGGGTCGATTTCTCGGATCATTCACTGAAACATGATACACCGGAAAAATTAAGACAGCAAGCGCTAAGGTGTATTTTTAGAAGGGGACACTATTACGTTATCAATGATGGAGAGCTTCATCCATGCAGCAGGTCTTACTGGAGAATGAGAACGGGTGTCATTCCAAAAAACAAGGAGCAGTATATCGACCTATTACATGCGAATGGGGAAGAGACGGAAGAGTTGAAAGAACGCTTAAAGAGCATTGAGAACCTTGAAGCTTTGAATTCATGTGCCTATTGCAATGGAGTATATAATGGCATAAAGCGATATAAACCGGCGGAACAGCTATAGGAGGAAGAAAATGAAAATACTTGTAACGGGATTATGTACCCTGCACTGGGGAAGACTTCAGTATGGAAATGTAGGAAATTATTATATTATAGAGCCGTTGTTTCGAGAGATACATAGGGTATTTCCGCAAGATGAGGTTTTAACAACATTTCAGATGACAGATGAGTTTATCCAGAAAGAAAACATAACGACACTTCCAATGGAAATGTATTATTCATGGAGAGAGGATGAACTGGAACGTGCTAGAGCGGAATATGAAGCAGTCTTGAAAAATGGGGATTATGATAGTGATTATGTGAAAGAGTTAAAAGAGATAGGTCTTTTAATCAACTTTTCGGGTGATATGTGGGGCGACAATGCAGAGCATGTTGGGAAGGACAGATTTGCAGTCGATTTATATAAAATGAGAACGGCACAGCTGCTGGGGGTGAAAACAATACTGTTTGCAGGAACGCCGGGACCGTTCTATGATGACAAAACGCGAGATTTCGCCAAGGAAGTGTTGAAGAATTTTGATTTGGTAGTAAACAGGGAACCTACTTCGAGTGCTAACCTTGAAAAATGGAATTTTGATACGTCAAAGGTAAAAGATTTTGCGTGTCCGGCATTTTTGTATGTGCCAGAAAAGAGAGAGGTCGTTGACAAGATTATCAGGGATGAACACATATTGGAGCCATCTGGCAAAAAAACAGTCGGCTTTACGATTGGGGGCTTTAACCTTCCGGTTGGGCCTTATGATATGTGGCCAAGAGAGGAGTGGCAGTACAACGTATTTGCGGATATAATTGAACATATTGTAGTGAAATTGGGGGCAAGAGTTCTGCTGATTTCGCATACGAATGGATTTGAATTACCACCAAACTTTAAACTGATTAATGGAAGAGACTACCCGATTTTGAAACAGCTTCAGGAGATTGTGCTGAAAAGAGGAAATGTGAAACCAGAAGACGTTCTATGTGTGGAAAATCCGCATATTCCTGCGATCACGAAAGGAATTGTTGGAACATGTGATATGATGGTTACAGGAAGGGTACATGCTTCTGTGGCAGCAATTTCACAGAATGTACCAACGGTATTTATCTCTTATGAGAAAAGTTTTATTCCAAGTACTAAGATGTATGGTTTTGCATCGTTGGTTGGGCTTAGGGATTATGTTTGCGAACCGGCAGATGAAGAACAGATTATAAAGGCGGTAGACAGATGCTGGGAGAATTTAGATGAGATTAGAGCACAGCTTGAACGAGAAATTCCCAAAGTTCAGCAGAAGGCAAGAGATGCGTTTGATGAAATGAAAAATGTAGCAAAATAAAACGGAGAATAAAATGAGATTAGGAATTATGCAGCCCTATTTTTTCCCATATATAGGGTATATGTCACTGATAAAGAATACGGACTTATTTATACTATTTGATGATGTTCAGTTTATCCGGCATGGCTGGATAGAACGTAATCGGATTTTAAAGCCTTCCGGTGGCTGGCAGTACATAGCGGTTCCGTTGGAAAAACATCATAGAGATACCTTGATAAAAGAAATTCGGATTAATAATGAGACAGACTGGAAGACAAAGTTAAAAGCACAGCTGGGACATTACAAAAAGGCACCTTATTATTGGAAGGTGATGAAAGTTCTGGATGAGATTTTTGCTGATAATTATGAGGATATTGTGACCTTTAACCAGGTGTCATTGCAAAAAATTTGTGAGTATTTGCAAATTAATACGCCGATACAGATAAGTTCCAGAATGAATCTTTCGTATGAACCTGCGGAGGAGGCAGATGAATGGGCTTTGAATATTTGTAAAGCGATAGAGGGTGCAGATGAATATTGGAATCCGATTGGTGGGATGAGTTTTTTTGATAGGGAAAAATATACATCGGAAGGAATTGATATCAAGTTTATGGATATGGACTTGAAAGAGTATCCGCAATTTCAGAATGAATTTGAACCAGGACTTTCAATTCTGGATGTGATGATGTTTAACAGTGTTGAGAAAATAAATCAGATGTTGGAAGGTTACCATTTATTATGAGTCGGGTAGAGATTCTTTTTGAGGAACGGGAAAGAAACCAGAAAAAAATACAAGCATATCTGGAACAATATGAGGCAGAGTTTACCCCTGCATTAAGTTCACATGTTGCGATAGACCAGTATGCGGAAAAGATTTCTGCAAATGCATGTGTATTCTGGGTGGAATATGCGGAAAAATGTATTGGGATGTGTGCTGTTTATATGAATCGGGGAACGAGTGCCTATATTACATCTATAAATATTGATTTGAAATATAGTGGTAGAGGATTTGGAACGATTCTTATGGAACATGTCAAAGAAGAAGCTCGGAGAAAACATATGGAACGAATTGAACTTGAGGTAAGCAGGGAAAACAGAAATGCGATAAAGTACTATAAGGCAAATGGATTTGAGGTATGCAGAGAAAAGAAAGAATGGTATGTGATGGGCGTACAGCTTTAAGGAGGAAGAGATGATGATAAGTCTTATCATTGGCACCTATAATGGGGAAAAATTTATTGACAAATGTATGCGGGCTGTTCTTTCACAGACGATTGCAAAAGAAAAATTAGAAATTATTATTGTTGATGATGCGTCCACGGATCATACAGTGGAACGGCTCAAGGAATATGAACAGAAATATCCGGAGCAGATTGTTCTGATTCTGAATGAAAAAAATTCGCGCGAGACATTGCAAAAAGGGCGAAATATTGGCATGAGATACGCACGAGGTGAGTATGTTATGTTTTTAGATCAGGATGATTGGTATAGACAGGATGCATTTGAAATACTTCATGATTTGATGGAACGTAATCCGGAGTTGGATTATATCGAATATGGGTTTCAGGAAGTAAATGCAGGGGGACAAGTTACGAATATTTATGGAACGGATGAGGATGACAAGCTATATAAATTTCAGCTTGAGGATGAAAGGATACGCGACCAATTATTTGAAAAACATATATTACCGGGAGCAACATTTGTCTGGACAAAAATTTATAAAAGAAGTTTTTTGATTGAGGAAAATATTCGCCATAATGATGGAGCCAAGAGTTCAGGCTACTGTGATGGTTATTTTTCTGGATTGGCAACAACCTATTGCAAAAATTTTGGGAAACTCTGGTTACCATTTTATAATTATCAAGTTTGGGATGGAAGTTATTCCCACAACACGAAATGGAATGATCTCAATCAGTTTGAACGTTGCAAAGCGGGGATGTTTTATCTGGAGGAATGTAAGAGCAGACCTGATATCGAAGAAAAGTCGAATGTAGTTGAATATAATTTCCTCAGGACATTTCTTTTGAAGACATTTTCCAGATTTTTGTTAACGTTTCAACCGATTCCATATGACATCTTTGCTTTCATGCAGAATGAAATCAGAAAAGAATGCCCTAAGTGCAGGGAAAATAGTATTGTGAAGAATGACCCGAATCTTATGAGTCTTGTTAATTTGTTAGAATATGATTGGACACCAGAGTTTTTAGAGGTTTTAAAAGAAAACAGTACAAAGGGAGATGACAGGCGGGAATGACAGAAGAAAAAAAATATATGTCACCGAAAGATTTAAGAAAACTGCAGCTAATAGAATTAGAAATGTTATTGGAGTTAGATAGAATTTGTCGAAAACATAATATAAGATATTTCCTGGCAGATGGAACAGTATTAGGTGCGGTGCGGCATAAGGGGTTTATCCCATGGGATGATGATTTGGATACCCGAATGTCCCGCAGTGAATTCGAAAAGTTTTGCAAAGTATGTGAGACAGAGCTTGATACAAGCCGATTTTTTTTACAGACAGATAAGACTGATCCGGAATACCGATGGGGGTATGCCAAGATAAGGAGAAAGGGGACGGAATATTTAAGGGCAGGTCAGGAGGCTATCAAGTGCATGACAGGTGTGTCAATTGATATTTTCGTAATTGATAATGTCCCGGACAGCAGGCTTGCGGCAGATGTGCAGCAATTGATACGGAGAGGGTGTATCAAGACACTTTGGTCAGTGGTCGGAGTGACGGAAGATCCTGTGGCGTGGAAAAGAGGATTATACCATCTTCTGCGTCATGTTCCAAAACAGATACCGCTTGGGATAATTGAAAAAATGGGAAAATGGAATAACAGAAAAAGAACAAAATATGTCTGGTGTATTCCATTTTATCGAAGAGATGCTTTCCTTCACCATAATATATTTTCTATGCGCGGGTATGCCATGGCAAAATGGTTTGATGAAGTGACAGAGATTGAATTTGAAGGTTTTTCATTTTATGTCTGCAAGGATTATATGAAATATATGAGGACCAAATACAGTAATATGTGGAGTTTTCCACCGGAATCCCAGCGAATGATTCATCCACCGAAAAGTTATAATTTTGATGTGGAGATTAATTTGCGGGGCAGAAGTGTAGAGGAATATATAAATCATGAATATCTTTATTTGACAGAAGAAGATTGGAAAAGGGAAAGGACAGTGAAATAAGTATGGCAAAAAAAGTATTTTTGAGTATAGGAGCAGAATTTATTCATGGAGGTCATGTGGCGATTATTGAAAAGGCTGCGGAACTTGGAGACCTTACGGTAGGCGTGTTGTCAGATGAAGCAATTATGTCATATCGTGGGTATCCGGTGTTGACGTTTGAAGAGAGATGTAAAATCATCAGCCATATTAAAGGTGTAGCAAATGTGGTAAAGAAAGACAGCCTATCTTATGATAAGATTATTGAAGAATTACGACCGGATTATGTAGTACATAGTGACCGTTGGAATAAGAATACAAGAGAAAAAGTAGAGCAGTTGCTGGAACAATATGGAGGAAAACTGGTTGTATTCCCATATACAGAGAATCCAGAGTATGAATTTTTTGATATGCGTGCAAACCAGCTTCGTTATATGCCGGAAATCCGCCGTGGAAAGTTGAAACGTGCACTTCGCCTGACAGAGCGTCCACTCCGTGTATTAGAGGCACATAACGGAATTACAGGTTTGATTGTAGAGAATGCGAAAGTGGAAAAAGATGATGAAATCAAACAGTTTGATGCAATCTGGGTATCAAGTTTGTGTGATTCCACCGCAAAAGGAAAACCAGATATCGAGCTTGTAGATACAACATCAAGAGAAAATACTATCAATGAAATTATGGAAGTCACCACCAAACCGATTATCTTAGACGGGGATACAGGCGGATTAATTGAGCATTTTGTATACAAAATTAAGACATTAGAGCGAATGGGTGTTTCGGCCATTATCATTGAGGATAAAGTTGGATTAAAGAAAAACTCGCTGTTTGGAACGGATGTGCAGCAGAGCCAGGATACGATTGAACATTTCTGCGAAAAGATTCGTGCAGGAAAAAATGCGCAGACAACAAGCGATTTCATGATAATTGCGCGAATTGAAAGTTTGATTTTAGAGCAGGGAATGGAAGATGCATTGCAGAGAGCGTTTGCCTATGTGGAAGCAGGTGCAGATGGCATTATGATTCATTCCAAGAAAAAAGAGCCAGATGAGATTTTTGAATTTTGTGAAAAGTTCAGAGTAAAATATGAAAATGTACCAATTGTAGTTGTACCGACAACATACAATCAGGTTACAGAAGCGGAACTGGGTGCACATGGTATCAATGTTATCATTCATGCAAATCATTTAATTCGTAGTGCATTCCCGGCAATGAATAAGGTTGCGCACACAATCCTGGAAAATGGTCGTTCTTTAGAGGCAAGTGAAGACTGTATGCCAATTAAAGAAATTTTGACACTAATATAGAGCGAGGTAGCAGGAAATGAATGCAGCAGATTTTGTAAAAATATTAGAGGAAAAACTAGGTGTCGGATTTTATACGGGTGTACCGGATTCTCTGTTAAGCCCGTTTACCGGGGAAATTATGACACGTTATGGTGTATGCGATAAACATGTCATTGCGGCGAATGAAGGAAATGCAACCGGGCTTGCAGCGGGATACCATTTGGCAACCGGAAAAATACCATGTATTTATATGCAAAACAGCGGACAGGGAAATATGCTGAATCCATATGCATCATTGCTTGCACCGGATGTTTATAAAATCCCAGCAGTTTTTGTTGTTGGTTGGCGTGGTGAGCCAGGCACAAAGGATGAACCACAGCATGTTTTTCAGGGAAAAATTACAGTAAAGCTGATGGAACTTTTACAGATAGAGAGTGAAGTAATTACAGCTGATACAACTATAGAAGAACTTGAAAAAATGGCGGTGCGAATGAAGACATTTCTGGAAAATGGAGCATGTGTTGGATTTGTTGTAGAAAAAGGTGCACTAGAGACAGAGCATAAAATGAAATATTCTAACGCATATACGGTTTCGCGTGAAGAAGCACTGAGGGAAATTGTGCGGGGAATAGGGGAAGATATTGTGATATCCACAACCGGAAAGGCATCGAGGGAGCTTTTTGAAATCAGAGAGAGCAATGGAAGCTCGCACCAATATGATTTCCTGACGGTAGGTTCTATGGGACATAGTTCATCAATTGCACTGGGTGTAGCACTTCAGAAGAAGGAGAAAAAAGTATGGTGTATAGATGGAGACGGTGCTATGTTAATGCACATGGGCGCTATGGCTCTTATGGGTGCCAATAAGCCCCAAAATCTGGTTCATATTGTGCTCAATAATGAATCACATGAGACGGTTGGTGGTATGCCGACTGTTGCTGGAAGTATTGACATTCCAAAGATTGCAGCAGGGTGCGGTTACGAGAAGGTATATACAGCATCAACATTGGAAGAAATAAGATACGCAGTTGCCACGGCAAGAGCGAATGCAGAACTTGCAATGATAGAAATCAAAGTTGCATTGGGGGCAAGAGCGGATTTGGGACGGCCAACGACAACAGCGGAAGAAAATAAGAAATCATTTATGCAGTTTGTACAGGAGTAAGACTAACTTATGATACTTTGGGTCAAAGAATGTGGGGATAAACTCACCTTACAGCAGGTGTCGCTTTTGACAAAAAAGGAAATTTCAGTCAAAGTGCTTGAAAAAGTCGAAATGATTACGAACCAGGATGTGGTGGTAGTTACAAATGCAGATCCATCCTTAAAGAGTGAAGACTTTTATCGTTATACCGTTCTGGTATATGAAGAGGTTTTTCAAGCATTAACAGAAAATATATTGGATGAATTGCATTATCATTATGACTATCATTATTTGAAAAATGCATTGTCGAAGTCAACCAATTCTCAGATAGATACGATTATTACGGGGTCGTCTTATGGGCTATTTGGAATTGACACTGCGATGTTAGAACGTGCAGTCAATCTTTCCCTGATGTCGCAGGATTTGTATTATTCGTTGAAGGGAATTTACCATGTGCTTGAAAGAAACAGTGGGATAAAGCAGATTGTTCTTTGTTGCAGTTATTATTACTTTTTCACAGATTTGTCGAAAGTTACAAATCAGAAAGAGCTGCAGCGTATTACAAAAGTTTATGATAAATTGTATGGCGATGTGCATAATTGTCATCTTTTGCCTCCAGATAGGCGGATATTGATACAGAGTGACATATTTGATGTTTCGAAATTGCTGTATTTGTATTCAGTGAGTGAGTATCAAAAAGGATATTTTTATTCGGATGGTCGTCCACGAAGCAGATTTGCAACCAAAGAATGGGAAGATAAAACAAAAACATGGGTAGAATTATCAGATTTTGAAAAAATAGCGGCAGCGCGGAGAAGGACAGAAGCTCACAATAAATTGAAAAAACGGGTGTCAAGTTTACAGGAAAATAAAAAATTATTAGATGAATTGTCGCTATTTTGTGAAAAACGGGGAATTAACTTACATATTGTAGTTGTTCCGTCTACAAAGTATTATCAAGAATTCCTGGATAAAGAATATAAGGATATTTTTTATGAAGTGCTCAATCAGGCAGGTGGTGTAATTCAGGTGTGGGATTTGGCAGAAGAAGAATTTCCAGATGAGATATTTAATGATATGGATCATCTGAATGAACTTGGCGCAAGAGTGATGACAGAGTTGATTCTTAACATTACAGAATAATAGAAATACAGAAGGGTAGTGAATGACATGAAAGCTTTGATTTTAAATTCAGGTCTCGGAAAAAGAATGGGAAAATATACGGAACATAATCCGAAGTGTATGGTCCCATTGGATGGTGGGACGACAATAGTAGCCAGACAACTGGCCCTCCTCCAAAAATGTGGAATGAAAGAAGTTGTTATGACAACCGGTCCGTATGCAGATTTGCTTGAGGAACATGTCAGAAAAGCTGGAATTGATATGAAAATACAGTTTATTAACAATCCAAAATACGGTGAGACAAACTATATTTATTCTATTTATCTTGCAAGGGATTTTTTAAAAGATGAAATAATTCTGATGCATGGAGACCTGGTGTATGAGGAATCTGTATTGCAGGATGTCATAGATGCAAGGCATAGTTGCATGGCGGTCAGTTCGATGGTGAAATTACCTGAAAAAGATTTCAAAGCAGTAATCCAAAACGGAAGGATTACTGCAGTAGGAATTGAATTTATGGAAAATGCTCTTGCGGCACAGCCACTTTATCATTTGACCAAAGAAGACTGGATGACATGGCTGGAGGAAATTGTAGCATTCTGTGAACGGGGGGAGGTTACCTGTTATGCTGAAAATGCGATGAACCAGGTTTCGGGAAATATGCAGCTTTATCCATTTGACTACAAAGAACGCATCTGCCAGGAGGTTGACAAAGAAGAGGATCTCATGGATGTAAGAAAAAAGTTGGGGCTAAACTAGAGAGGAACAGACGGATGGAAAAAATGGAGTTTGATGACTTTTGCAAGGTGAATATTCAATTTACAAATGTGACTGAAATGCAGAAAACAATTTTAGCATATGGCTATGAAACAATGATGTTGGTGGCATCAGAATCAGCAGTAAAGCGGTATGGATTGCAGGAGTTTGTTCGGAAATTGCAAGCACAGTGCAAGGTGGTATGGGTGAAGGAATCTGTAACATATCCAACGCAGGAAAGTTTGCATGAGGGGCTTATAATGTTACAGCAGACAACTCCACAGGCGATTCTGGCAATTGGTGGTGGGAGCGCAATTGATTTTGCAAAAGGTATCAAGGCATTTTATCGTAAGGGTGTAGTCGAATCTGTGGAAAAAATTACGGAACTTTTGCAGAAAAAAGAAATCTACACAAATGCGATTGATATTATCGCAGTTCCAACAACAGCGGGAACCGGTGCAGAAGTGACGAAATGGGCAACCATATGGGATAAGGATAAGAAGTGTAAATATTCCATTGACCATAATCGTCTGAAACCGGATGTAGCATTGCTTGTGCCGGAGTTTACGGCGAAAGCGAATGCAGAGCTTACCATTTCAACAGGGCTTGATTCTATGGCACATGCTATGGAGGCATATTGGTCTAAAAAGACAAATCCCATGGTGCGTGCACTTGCAAGACAGTCAATTTCAATTACAACTAAGGCCTTAAATAAAATTGTGGAGCAGCCAACAGATTTGATACTTCGGGAAAAACAGTGTCTGGCATCTGTATTGTCGGGACTGGCGTTTTCCATGACACGGACAACGGCAAGTCATTCGATATCGTATCCATTGACCATGCAATATCAGATTCCACATGGTGTGGGTGTGGCAATGACACTTGCACAGGTGGCGGATCGAAATCGGGGTGCATTTCCGGAAGAGGATGAGTTGTTTGCTTTGTTTGAAAAATTTGGCGGTGTTCGGGGATTTTTAGAGCAGATAAGTAAAGGTGTAATGTCATTGAAACTGAAAGACTATGGTGTCGGGCGAGAGGACATACCACAGATTGCACAGCATACGTTTACACTAGGAAGAATGGATAATAACCCGGTTGCATTTTCGCAACAGGACGTGATTGAGATTTTAGAAGAAACCTATGAATAAACCGATGGAGAAATAAGCATGAGTAAACGATTAAAAAATGAACTGACACAATTATTTCAGATGGTTTGTAATGGATTAAATATTGTAAAGGAGCCGATACAATGGGAGGACAGGGTTGCATATCTGACCTCTATGCAGGATGCTGTCATCTGTATCGGAACCAAAGTGGAAAAGGTTGTTCCGGAATGCGAGGCATTTGTGGGACAACTTTCAACATTGGCGGAATATTTTTACCAGTTAAGTTTGAGAGAAGAGATGGATGATACAGTCTGGACTGCGGCGCAGTCATTGTGCGTGGACATTGAAGAAGAAATGAAACGTGTTTTACCAGGGTGTTACGAGATTGTTTTTTTACCGTACAAGATATCTATGTGGGATAGTCTGGAAAGCATTTACGCTGCTGCAATCCAGAATAAGGAATGTGATGTTCGGGTTATACCGGTTCCATATTATCATGTAAATGAGGACAGAACGGAACTTGAGATGACATATGAAGGAGAGGAATTTGCAAAACAGGTTCCGATTACAGATTATCGTGAATACGCAATAGAAGATAATATGCCGGATGTTATTTTTATTCATAATCCATATGATGATACGAATCGTGTTACTTCATTGCCAGAAAAATATTTTAGCAGGGAATTGATAAAATACACGGAACACCTGGTATATATTCCATATAAAGTATGTTGTGGTGAGGTAAATGATATTTATTGTATGACACCTGGTGCGAAAAATGCATGGCGTGTTTATGTACAGTCGGAGCGGGTGCGTAAGACATATATTAAATATCAGAATCCTGAAAAAATTATAGTAAGCGGTTCGCCGAAGATTGACGCGGTAATCAAGAGTGTGAAAAATCCACCTAAGTTGCCATCAGTATGGGAAAAAGCGTTGGGGGGAAGGAAAGTCTTTCTACTGAATACACATTTGAATCCGTTAATTAATGACGGAGAGAGGGCAATTGAGGAAATTAGACATCTGATAAAAATTTTTTCACAGCGTCGGGAGGCGGCTATCTTATGGAGGCCGCATCCGTTAAGTCTGGAAACAATTAAATCTATGAATCCGGGAATTCTGGGCGATTACCGGAAATTGATTCTCGAATTTCAGGAACTTGAAAATGGAGTATATGATGAGACAAATGACCCACATCTGGCACTTGCGCTTGCAGATGGTTACATAGGAGACTGGAGCTCATTGGTGACAATGTTTGGAATTACCGGAAAGCCGATTTATATTAGGGAGATTTCTTTGCACGAATCAGAGCGCAGAAAACTGAACATAGAATCAAAAGATGAGATTTCTCAATTGAAGAAAGTGTTAGAAAGCAAGGATTTGCAAACGGTATACTGGGAGAGTAGTGTTGAACCGGAAACATTTGTAGATGCGATAATCAAAGGGATAGATCCACTGAAGGTATATCGCAAAGAAGAGTTTCATAATATAGTTTTTGATGCGGATGGAAAAGCAGGAGAACTTATTTGGAAAAACGTCTGGCAGGATTTGTAGCAGGATAAGAGAAAAAGAAGAACTAGTGAGGAGAATTGAAATGAGTATACAATGTTTAGCACAGTATCCGGAATCCTATTTTGAAGGTGAGGAACGAAATGGGTTTTATATTGAACCGATGATGAAAAGAGCCTGGGCAGCGCAGATTGAGGTTCTTTTGGAAGTGCAGAAGGTCTGTGAAAAAAATGAAATACAATATTTCGCAGAATACGGTACAATGTTAGGAGCCGTTCGTCATAAGGGGTTTATTCCATGGGATGATGATCTTGATATTTGTATGAGACGTGAGGATTACATGAAATTTATTTCGGTGGTGGAACGTGATTTGCCGAAAGAGTTTGCAGTGTTGAATATTCATACCGAGCCAACATTTACTGATTTATTAACACGAGTGGTGAACAGTAGAAGTATTCAGTTAGATGAGGAGCATTTAGAAAAATATCATGGGTGCCCATATGCAGTTGGAATAGATGTTTTTCCGGTGGACTATCTTCCACGTGATACAGAAGAAGCAGATGTTCAATTGAAGTTGTTGGACATTGTGCTTCATACAGCTCAACTGTATGGGTTAGAGGATGCTGATTTAGAGGAAGTTGGAAAAATGACAAACCAGATAGCGCAGTTATGTGGTGTAAAATGGGAAGATAAAAAACCTATGCAGTATCAATTGTATTGTCTTGCTGAAAGATTGTGTGCAATGTATGAGAAAGATGACGCAGATAATATGGGAATGCCTGTAAAAATACTATGTGGCAAAAATTATATTTATAGCAAACAGGCTTATGACAGTGCAGTTATGATGCCGTTTGAGACAATTCAGATTCCGGTTCCAGTTGGCTATGATGAGATTTTAAAAGCAAAATATGGGGAGTATATGATTCCATATATCAGAAAGGATGGACATGCATATCCGTTTTATAAGGAACAGCGAGAATTGTTGCGGCAATATTTAAAGGTAAACGGAATATCCGGAGAAAGATTCTACATTACAGAATAAGAGAGAACAGAAGAATGTTGGAGTTTAAACCTGATTTTTTTAAAGAGGAAGAGCGAAATGGCTTTATAATCAGTGAGATGATGAAACGTGCATGGGCGACAGAACTTGATGTTTTGTCACGTGTAATTGCTGTGTGTAAAAAATATAATCTGACATATTATGCTTATTACGGAACACTTCTTGGAACTGTGCGTCATCATGGCTATATACCATGGGATGATGATGTGGATATCGCATTGAAATATGAGGATTACCGAAAATTGTTGGAAGTCTTGCCGGGAGAACTGCCTGAGACCTTTGGAATCAGTAGTATGTACACTTCAAAAAGCCACAGACAGCCATGGGCAAGTGTATCAAATGCAAAGCGCTCCTATCCAGATTCGGAACGTACGAAACAGTTTTATGGATTTCCATATGTTGCGGGAATTGACATTTTTCCATTGCATTATGTACCGCGTGATAGAGAACTTGCAGATACAGTGAAACATCTTTACGGTGCTGTCTATGATATGGCAAACCGTTTTGAGGAGTTGGAGGCAAGCGGTGAGTTGCAGGAGGTGCTCCCTCAGATTGAGGAATTATGTAGGGTAAAACTGATGAGGAATGATACACTGAGGATGCAGCTTTGGAGGTTAGCGGATCAGATTGCATCGCTCCCGTTGGAGGAGGAGAGCGATTATTTGACTACATATTATAGAAATGTTACGATGACGTGGGATTATCAGTTAGATAAAAAATGGTTTGAGGGAACGGTGGAGATGCCATTTGAGAACATTACAATTGCAGTCCCGAGTGGTTACGATGAATTATTGACAAAACTGTATGGTGATTATATGATTCCACAGCATAAAAAATGTGGTCATTCCTATCCGTTTTATAAAAAACAGGAGGAGTATTTTCAAAAGATTGGAGAAATAACATGAAAATACTGTTTCATTCATGGGGCGAAGTAACAAAAAATGATATGGTAGAAACGCTACGGGAACTTGGGCATGAGGTGTATCTGTTTGAATATCAGGTGAAAAATTATTTGTCGGATGCAGAATTTATATCTAAGATAGAGAGCAATATAGATTCCCATGAGATTGCGTGTATTGTCGGAGCTGATTATCTTCCAGTCTTATCCAAGGTGGCATTTCGGAAGAAGCTGCCTTATATTGCATGGGTGTATGATTCGCCATGTCTTGCTATGTATTCGGAGATGATTTATAATCCGTATAATTTTATATTTCATTTTGACCGTTTAGAAGTAGAAAAGATGAGGGCAGAGGGCGTGAAAAATATTTTTCACATGCCATTGGCAGTAAATGTGAAAAGAGTGGGACGGATAATCGGGTGTGAGAAGCCGGAGTTTGAGAGAGATGTGACATTTTTGGGCACGTTATATACAGATGAAAATAATTTTCTGGATCAGATTGACGGATTGAGTGAGTATGAAAAGGCTTATTTACGAGCGCTTATGGATGTTCAGTTGAAATTTTTTGGGGCGGATATCATAGAAGAGATTATGCCGCAGGAATTTATGCAGAAGCTTCTTGAAAAAGTAGAGTTTCAGTTGGAAAAAGAACTTTTCCTGTCGGATGAACAAATCATGTTTCACATGATTCGAAAAAAAATGACGGTGATAGAACGAACTGCAATTTTGAAAGTGCTGTCTGAGCATTTTCAAACGCATCTGTATACGCAGTCAGGTACGGCAGCGCTTCCGCAAATTATACCACATGGATATATTGACTATGAAACGCAGATGCCAAGGGCTTTTTTTCAAAGTAAGGTGAATGTTAATATTACGCTACGAAGTATACAGTCTGGAATAAGTCTCCGTTGTCTGGATATTATGTGTGCCGGAGGTTTTTTGGTGTCAAACTATCAGCCGGAGCTGGCCGAGTATTTTGAAGATGGAAAAGAAGTGGTGTTATATCATAGCCGCCAGGAGTTGCTTGAGAAAATTCAGTACTATTTGGAACACGAGGAAGAACGGATGGAGATTGCTCGAAACGGACAGAAAAAAGTATGCGAGCAGTTTGACTACACATGTACATGGAAGAGAATATTTCGCATTGTTGCAGAAAATATTGAAAAGTAAATTAGATGGAGAGCGGTGAAAAGATGAAGTTATCGGTATGTATCATAACAAAAAATGAAAAAGAAAATCTGATAAAGTGCGTAAAAACTTTATTGATGTATCCATTTGAGGTTGTTGTGGTTGATACCGGTTCTACGGATGGAACCGTGGAGGAATTGCGTCAATTAGAAGAAATGCTAAAGCAAGAAGGCAAGTGTGGATTTTGTGAGCAGACAATCCTTTTGACGGATTTTTTTGAGTGGTGTGATGATTTTTCGGCGGCACGAAATTATGCCATTTCAAAGGCACGTCATGAGTTTGTGCTAATTATTGATAGTGATGAATTTTTGCAGCCGTTTGATGTGGAAAAACTGGAAAAAATAGTGATGCAATATCCAGACAAGGTTGGCAGAATTAAGATATGCAATAGCATGGATAAAAAAAGCCGGGAAAATGTGGAGTGGGTTTCAAGACTTTTTTCCAGAAAAAAGTTTCACTACATAGGACGTATTCATGAACAGGTAGAAGCGTTTGATAAGACAGCATATGAGACTTACTGTTTACCGATTTCGGTGGAACATGTCGGATATGATTTATCGCAGGAAGAAAAAAGAAAAAAAGCTATACGAAATGAAAAATTGCTGCTGGTAGAATTGCGGGAGGCGGGTTATGACATAGAATTAGAGCCAGAGAAGGCTGTGGTAAACATGAAAGAGAAAGAAATACCATATTTGCTGTATCAACTTGGAAAAAGTTATTACATGGAAGGAAATTATATAGATGCATGTGATTTTTTTGCAAGAGGACTTTTTTTTGATTTAGACCCTCGGCTTGAGTATGTAGTTGATATGGTAGAATCATATGGCTATGCGTTAATTAATACAGGCAGGGCTAATGAGGCAATTTTCATTGAAACATTGAAAAAGGAATTTGGAAACGAAGCAGATTTTTGGATTATGTTGGGACATGTTTATATGAATAATGAAAGATTTGAAGAGGCGATAGATGCTTTTTTACATGCAACGCATTTTCGAAGACATCGTATGGTTGGAGCTAATTCTTTTTTAGCATATTATAATGCGGGAGTTGTTTTGGAGTGTATGGGGAATAGGAAACAAGCAGAGGAATATTATGAAAAATGTGGAAATTACAAACCGGCAAAAGAACGTTTAAAATGAAAAGAAGAGATGTAGAAGATAAAGGTTGTATATGAAAATGATGTGAATATGTCGGTTATATAGCAAATTACAGAAGTAAACAATTCAGGAGACATATAGAAAAGAAACTTTTTGATAGTAAGTAATGTAATTCTTAAATAAGAAATAGAAGGCGGAGAATGTGAATATGGAACAGAAGGAAGAGACAACTTTACCGGTTACATTTATTGTAGACTTGTGGGCAGAAATATTTGAATGGTTAAGCAAAATATCTGTATTTTACTGGATTGGATTTTTGGATAGACATACAATAAAAAAATTAACAAATGAAAAAAATAAATATTTATTTCCTGAAGTGTGGGTACTTGGAAATTTAATAGTGGCTACCATATTAAGTTTTTCTCTACCGTTTTGTGAAAGTAGGGAGTGGGTTAGTTTTTTTTATGATATATGCAGTAGAGCGTTGTTTTGAGATATTAGTTTACCAGATAAATGTGCTTTTATTTGCACCATATAGGGATTCAAAAGCAGGGAAAGAATATAAAATAAAATCTCCAACTAGAATGATCGTCTTATTATTACATAATGTATTTGAGTTTGTAATATGGTTTGTTGTAATTTATATATCATCTGACTTACTAACAATTGGAACAGCAAATTCGGTTGGAGATTATTACATGCGTAGTTTTCTACTTTTTACAAATCTGGATACTAGTTTCTTAGGCGAAAATAGGCAAAATATTCTCCTTTATATTGGTTTGGCAGAAGTTTTGGTAGGACTATTTATGACAATATTGTGTTTGGCAAGATTTATTGGGATATTACCTGGAGTGAAATATGTTGATGATAATGATGAATCTTCTAAGAAAAATAGTCAGGAAGAGAATATTTGGGTTTGTGTAGATAAGGTTATAATTAAGCAGAGAAAGAAGAAAAAACATTAGGTGAGGCAACCTAGAAGCAAAATAAAATGAGGGGGCAACGAATTGAAGACTATCATCTTCTTCCAGGGCGTCTATGACACACTGGATTTGTTTACCGATAATTTAATAGACGCTTTTTCGGCAATGGGATATGGGGCGTTTGTTTATCATACGGCGGAGCAGGAGAGAAGCCGGGAAAAATTGTTCACACGTCTGGTGCAGACGGCAGGCATGGGGAACAAAAGTTATTCGCAACTGACACAAGCGGAGCTGGATGCATTAAAGGGTGTGGATTTGTCACAGCAGTTTGCGGTGGTGACATTTAATAATTTAGGATACAATCTGGAGTTTTCGTTATCCGGTTCCAAGAGCGGCAAGACCTATTTCTGTGTGGAAGAGGAGACGGAGAATCTCTGGGAGTTTTTCCGGATTCCATACTTAAATATCCTGATGGATCATCCGTTCCACTATGAAAAACCGCTTCGTAATGCGCCGGAGACAGCTATTGTACTTTGCACAGACCGGAATCATGTGAAGTATATCCGGCGGTTTTTCCGAAATATTCATCAGGTGGATTTTCTGCCGCATGCCGGTGTGGAACTCCACTGCAAACACAAGCCGATTGCAGAACGTGGCATCGATGTGCTTTATGCGGGAGCACTTCCGATTTACACTGTGGCAAAAATGATACCGGATTTGTCATCTATCCGGGAAGTTGACGGCGAAGATATGATGCAGAGCGTACTAAGTGACTTAGTACACAACCCACAGAAGACGACAGAACAGGCAATCGAAGAGTATGTAAAAAGCAAACGGAATGATGTTTCGGACGAACGTTTGCAGGAAATCATTGTTAAAATGCGTTTTGTGGATTCCTATGCGACCTCATTTTTCAGGGAGCAGGCAGTGCGGATTCTCGTGGAGAGCGGTGTGCAGGTGACGGCATACGGAACAGGATGGAACCAGTGTGAATGGAGCGACAATCCACACCTGACCTACGGGGGAAAAGTGCTTGCACCACAAATTTTGCCGTTGATGAACGATTCTAAGATAGTGCTGAACACGATGACCTGGTTTAAGGCTGGCTCGCATGACCGTGTTTTTAACGGAATGTTAGCAGGCGCGGCGGTAGTGACCGATGATTCTACCTACATGAGAAGAGAATTTACGGATGGCAGGGAACTTGTCATGTTTTCCCTGCAGGATCTGGCAACGCTTCCGGAGCGTGTGTTTGACCTGTTTGGTCACATTTCCCACATGCAGGAGATGGCTGATTGTGGATATCATGCCGCGTCAGAGCATCATACGTGGAAAAACAGGGCAGAGTATCTGGTGGAATGTTATCTGTAAAGCCCGTGGTAGGATATTACGGGAGTTACCCGGTTGAAGGGGAAAATCTTTTATGTTAAAATAAGAAAAAGCATATTTTCTATGGCTGTCAGTGAAAAACAGTCTCATTTTAATCATTTGAAATCATTTCTTATATTGGCGATTTGCCGTCTTTCAGAAAATCCATGCTTTGAAATCACAAACATACAAAGCGGGAGTTCTGAAAGCTCCTGTAACATACAGGAGGAGAAATTATGGGGAAGGGTGGATATAATACACCATATGATGATGTGTTCCGGACGCTTTCAGTGAAATGTCCGGAATTGCTGATACCGTTGATTAATGAGTTATTCCAGGTACATCATCCGGAAAATGAGAAAATTGTTCTGTTGCAGAATGAACATTTTATTCAGGGGCGGGATGGACGGACGCAGGAAAGAATCACGGATGGAAGCTATCTGATTGGGGAGGAAGAGGCGCATTATCACATAGAGTGTCAGAGCTGGCCGGATCGAAGCATTTTGATAAGAGTTTTTGAGTATGATGCGCAGATGGCACTGGAACGTTCTACATTGGAGCGGGAAACATTGGAGATTACATTTCCACATTCAGCAGTATTGTTTTTGCGTCATGATGCACATACGCCGGAAACGATGAAAGTCAGTATAAAAACACCTGGTGGAGAAGTCTCATATGATGTTAAAGTGATGAAAATCAAACAATATTCATTGGAAGAAATCAAACGCAAGAAGTTGTTGTTTTTGATACCGTTTTATATTTTCTGTTATGAGGATGAGTTTGAGAGGATAGAGACAGATAGACAAAAATTAGAGGAGCTTCTGCACCAGTACAGGGAAATATGTGACTGGCTGGAGCACCTAAGCAGGACGCATAAAATAGATGAATTTATCAGATGCAGTATTCTGGATATGTCGAAGAAGGTTGCGGATGCGGTAACGAAAAAACATGAAAATATCAGGAAGGGAGTGGAACATATTATGGGAGGAAAGGTTCTGGATTATGAGGCGTCGGACATACTGAATCGTGGAATAGAGCAAGGAATAGAACAGGTGATATGTGCCCTGATTGAAAATTGCCGGGAATTTAACTGCTCCCTTACAGATACGGAGGAGCGAGTGCAGAAAAAGTTTGGTGTTTCGAGAGAACGGGCAAAAGAATTGGTGGAAAAATATTGGTAATACCGGGAAAGGCATGGTTATTCATATGCATATTCTAATGTATCGCTGGAAAGCATACAACTACAAAGATATAGAACAGACATTTCTGGCGATGGGGTATACGGTGGATAATATCCAGCAGGAACTTGGCAATTATGATATTGAACCGGAATTCGAGCAAAAACTGGCGCAGCAGATTCGGACACATCACTATGATATGGTTTTTACGGTAAATTACTTTGCGGTAATTTCAAATGTCTGTGAGCGGGAAGGACTCCCTTATGTATCATGGACGTGTGACAACCCGTTGATCAGCATGTATCATGAGTCTGTGTTTCACGACTGTAATTATATTTTCACATTTGATAAGACAAACTATCTCGAATTTAAAGGGATGGGTGTGAAACATATCTGGTATCTGCCGCTTGCTGTGGATACGAACCGTTTAGATACCATTCTGAGTGGCTCAGATGATTTGTTTCAATATCGTGGTGATGTTGCATTCGTGGGAAGCCTTTACGAGCGGAACTCCTACGATAAAATGAAACATTCGCTCCCGGAGTACCTACGCGGCTATTTTGATGCGACGATGGAAGCGCAGATGAATATCAGCGGTGGAAATATCATAGAGGCGATGCTGACGACAGATATTTTAGAGCAGCTTGAACAATATTTTAAGCTGGAGAAGTCAGAAGGGTCTTTTTCCAATCTGGGACTGATTTTCCAGACAACAGTGCTTGGATTTAAAATAGCGGAACTGCAGCGAAGACGCGCGCTCACGGAACTTTCCAAATTTTTTAAAGTCAATGTATACAGCAACAGCGATGTCAGCAGCCTCTGCCTTGTGCAATACATGGGTTCGGTGGATTACTGGTCTGAGATGCCGAAAGTTTTCCATGAATCGAAGATAAATCTCAATTTTACCATTCCGAATATTAAGAGTGGGATTCCTTTGCGCGCATGGGATGTGCTTGGGAGTGGCGGTTTCTTACTGACAAATTATCAGGCGGAGATACCACTTTATTTTGAAGAGGGAAAAGATCTGGTTTGTTTTGATGGCGTGGACGATTTGAGAGAGAAGACGGATTACTACCTGAACCATGAGGGCGAGCGCCAGCGGATAGCGAGAAGCGGTTATGAAAAAGTAAAAGCACATCACAGCTACTACAACCGCCTTACACAGATTTTAGATACGGTAAAATTATAAATTTAATAAATATTAGGAAGAAAAAAGAGTCCTGCTTATCCAACATAAAAATGTGGATGAGTGGGACTCTTTTAACAATAGCGGTCAAGCATCAGGCCGGAGTAAATAGAGGTCACATAAGGTGTGGCAAAATTTTTCCCCGGATTCTTATACACAACAATGACTCTATCCATATAATTCATAGGGTCAAGAGACGCATTGGATGCTTTCGAACTTAAAATCTCTTTAAAATTATTTAGAATATCAAAACAATCGGAAGCGTTCTCGGAGGTAACAGCATCCGAAAGTGTCTCACGGTTTACGTGAATGTTTCCAAGGGAGTCTACTTCGAGACCAACCGATTCCAGAGAGGTCTTTTGGGAAAAAGAAACTGCAATCATATCCTTTAAAAATCTCGGATTATTCTGGGAGGCTGCCTGGTCTTCCCCAATGGATAAAACATGGTTGTAGGCATCCGTTAATTTTTCAATATTATCTGCGACTGCCTCGGTATTTGGCTTAAAACCAACTTCAATCGCCTCATGGTTCTTCGAGACATCATGTAAAGTCAGACGAAAAACATCATTTACCGTAAATGTATTCGAAAGGGAACTGCAGTCATTTCCATTTAAAGTAAACTGCGAATTACACGGTTCGGTCGTCATACGGTCAATGCCAAGGATGTTCATGGCACGGATGGAGGCATTGTCTGCCTGAGGCATAATCTGAAAGAGAGAGAAATCACTCTCCTTCGCGCCCGTCTGTGTGGATTCAATGCGCAGTGCAATCTTTCCGGAAGTATTGGTTATGACCTCCGAATGAAGGCCGACATCCGCGTTGGAAATCAGTTTTGATAATTTATCTAAAATATCCTGATTCGTATCGTCTTTTGCCACATTAAATTGGAATTCGTAGGCGTTATTTGTTGTATTTAAGTCAAAGGAATAGGTTCCGGATGATAAATCAGATTTGCGGCCGTCTAAAAAGTTACCTGTATTCACCTGAGGAGAAGCAAGTTCCCTGACTTCAATTAAGAAATTGTCTGTACTGGCATCGTCTGAACTGTTTCCGATGTACTCGGCAGATACGACAGATTCATCAGTCGTGGTCGCAACTTTTTTCTGGAAAATGCTTTCCATGCCGTCATCGGAATCCGAGGAAAGAGAGGCAACAACATTCTGGATATTGCGGGCACTTTCCTTAATATCTATGGCAAATTTCTTAATATCTCCGGACTGGGAAATCTTATACAGGGGAGACTCTTTATTCAGTTTGATAATACGATTATAGATGTCGCGCAGCTGGCTCTTCTTGTGAGCGTCGTAGCGTGACACACTTGAACTGCCGTAGGTCGACAGATAATAGTGATAGGCGCTGTCTATCTTCGCCATTAGGGTCTCCTCCTTTCTTCCTTGAAAAGTATATATTCCAGAGACATTTTTTTAAATCCATTTAATTTAGGACATTATAATATGAAAAGAGACATTTGTCACGTCATTTTTATAATACCCTTAATTTTTATTTCGGCAAAAATGGGAATAATATTAGCAAAATCGGGGAAATAGTTCCTAATGTTATCAAGAAAAACAGTTGACGCGGAAATACGTTTGTGCTATATTAGACTAGCGATGGAAGTTAGGTCTTTTTTTTATGCCTTTTTTTAGGTGTAAAAGAAAACACAAAGAAATTAATGGAGGTGGAAGTTGTGCGCACTAAGATTACATTGGCATGTACAGAATGTCAGAGACGTAATTACAACATGACAAAAGACAAGAAAGCTCATCCAGACAGAATGGAAACGAAAAAGTATTGTAGATTCTGCAAGACTCATACATTACACAAAGAAACAAAATAGGCTGAGCGAAGGAGTGAGAACATGGGAGAAACCGAAAATCTTGAAAAAGCTCCAAAAACGAGCTGGTTTACCGGTCTCAAGGCTGAATTTCAGAAGATAATTTGGCCGGAAAAGAAATCACTTGCAAGACAGACGACAGCAGTTATCGCTGTGTCAGTAGTATTAGGTTTTGTCATTGCCTTATTGGATACATTGATTCAGTACGGCGTGGATTTCCTAGTGAGTTTATAGTAATGATGGAGGCATAGGTGATTTATGGCAGAGGCACACTGGTATGTAGTTCATACCTATTCAGGTTATGAGAACAAAGTCAAAGCAAACATCGATAAAACAATTGAAAACAGACACCTGGAAGACCAGATTCTGGAAGTCCGGGTACCGATGCAGGACGTTGTTGAGATGAAGAATGGCGCAGCAAAACAGGTATCGAAGAAAATGTTTCCGGGATACGTGCTTATCAACATGGTGATGAATGATGATACATGGTATGTGGTCAGAAATACCCGTGGAGTTACCGGATTTGTTGGTCCGGGATCCAAGCCAGTACCGCTCACTGATGCTGAGATGGAACCATTAGGAATCAAAACAGAAGACGTTGAAGTAGACTTTGCAGAGGGTGATACAGTTGTTATTACCGGTGGTGTCTGGAAAGACACGATTGGAGCGATTCAGGCAATGAATCACAGTAAGCAGATCGTAACGATCAACGTAGAGTTATTTGGCCGCGAGACGCCAGTAGAAATAAGTTTCGCAGATGTAAAGCTTTTGAACTAAAGCAGAGTGATTGCGATGCAATTACTTGAAAGAAAGAATTAAGGAGGCAATTCCAATGGCAAAGAAAGTAGAAGGATATATCAAATTGCAGATTCCTGCGGGCAAGGCTACACCTGCTCCTCCAGTTGGACCTGCTCTTGGACAGCACGGCGTTAACATTGTTGAGTTTACAAAACAGTTCAACGCTAGAACAGCTGATCAGGGAGACTTAATTATCCCTGTAGTTATTACAGTATACGCAGACAGAAGCTTCAGCTTCGTAACAAAGACACCACCTGCACCAGTATTAATTAAGAAAGCTTGTAACATCAAGTCTGGTTCAGCAGTGCCTAACAAGACAAAAGTAGCTACAATTTCCAAAGCAAAACTTCAGGAAATTGCAGAGTTAAAAATGCCTGACTTAAACGCAGCATCCTTAGAAGCAGCTATGAGCATGATCGCTGGTACTGCTAGAAGTATGGGTGTAACAGTAGAAGAATAAATTGTATCGTGACCAGAGGCTCACGATACGTTAGAAGAATGCAAAATCGGCATTCTTCCTGTTAAGGAGGAATTGATGAAAACCCGCGTTCTTCCTACTGAGGATGAGCTGATGTGAAACCAGCATCCCGGTATTCTTCTCGCTGAGATTAGATGAATGCAACCAGCATTCTTCTTGTTGAGGCTACGATTAACGTAACTAAGAAAGTGGGAGGGCCCTCTCCCGATAATACCACCAGGAGGTTTATTTAGAATGAAAAGAGGAAAGAAATATCTTGAAGCTGCAAAATCTTTCGACAAAGCAGCTCAGTATGATGTTGCAGAAGCTATCGGATTAGTTAAGAAAAATGCAACAGCTAAATTTGATGAGACAATCGAACTTCACATCAGAACCGGTTGTGATGGTCGTCATGCAGAACAGCAGATCCGTGGTGCGGTTGTATTACCACACGGAACAGGTAAAACTGTTAAAGTTTTAGTATTCGCAAAAGGTACTAAAGTTGATGAAGCACAGGCAGCAGGAGCTGACTTCGTTGGTGGTGAGGAATTAATTCCTAAGATCCAGAACGAAGGATGGTTAGACTTCGACGTTGTTGTTGCTACACCAGACATGATGGGTGTTGTTGGACGTTTAGGACGTGTATTAGGACCTAAAGGTTTAATGCCAAACCCAAAAGCTGGAACAGTTACTATGGACGTAACAAAAGCTGTTAACGACATCAAAGCTGGTAAGATCGAGTATAGATTAGATAAAACAAACATTATCCACGTGCCAGTTGGAAAAGCTTCTTTCACAGAAGAACAGTTAAGCGACAACTTCCAGACCCTTATGGGTGCTATCAACAAAGCAAAACCAGCAAGCTTAAAAGGTCAGTACATTAAGAGCGCAACAATCGCTTCTACAATGGGACCTGGCGTTAGATTAAACGTTACAAAGATTACTCAGTAAGTTTTTGTTGACATCCAGAATAGAAAATGATATAATTGCAAAGGTTTGTGGCTGAAATGCTTCAAATCTTTGCATATTGCCGAAGACAGTAGGTGCCGTAAGGCGTAACGAATAGACCTACCGAGGGAATCTTTTTGATGATTTATCATCACTTAGAATGAATGAGTACCTCTCTGTCTGTGGCAGAGAGGTTTTTTATTGCGAACCATGAAGTTCGCTGATACCTCTAAATGTCTTTATGCAGTAGACGGTCTGCGATGCAGACTACAAAATAATATAAGGAGGTGCACGATTCGTGGCAAAAGTAGAACTTAAACAGCCTATCGTACAGGAAATTTCTGATAACATCAAAGACGCACAGTCAGTAGTAGTAGTTGACTACCGCGGACTTACAGTAGCAGAAGATACTCAGTTACGTAAACAGTTAAGAGAAGCTGGTGTGACTTACAAAGTATATAAGAACACATTAGTTAACCGTGCTATCGAAGGAACTGAGTTCGCAGGTCTTGCTGAAGTATTAGAAGGACCAAGCGCATTCGCTATTTCTACAACAGACGCAACAGCTCCTGCAAGAGTATTAGCTAAATTCGCTAAAACAGCTCCTGCATTAGAGATGAAAGCTGGTGTCGTTGAAGGAACATTCTATGATGCAGCAGGAATGGCAGCTATCGCAAGCATTCCGGGAAGAGAAGAACTTCTCTCCAGATTACTTGGAAGTATGCAGTCACCTGTTACAAATCTTGCTCGCGTTCTTAACCAGATCGCTGAGAAAGGTGGCGCAGCAGACGCAGAAGTTGTTGCTCCAGCAGAAGAAGCTGCTCCAGTTGAAGAAGCTCCTGCAGAGGAAGCTGCTGAGACTCCAGCAGAATAATCCTATTATAATAGGATATGGTCTGTGCAGACAGACATGTTGCCTACAAGTGTAGGAAAGTAAGAACAAAAGTTCGGCTAAGACCGGCTAATTATTAAATTTTTATGGAGGATATAAAAATGGCAAAATTAACAACAGCAGAATTTATTGAAGCTATCAAAGAGTTAAGCGTATTAGAATTAAACGATTTAGTAAAAGCTTGTGAAGAAGAATTTGGTGTTTCTGCAGCAGCAGGTGTTGTAGTTGCAGCAGCAGGTGCTGGCGATGGAGCAGCAGCTGAAGAGAAAACAGAGTTCGACGTAGAGTTAACAGAAGTTGGACCAAACAAAGTTAAGGTTATCAAAGTAGTTCGTGAAGCAACTGGTTTAGGATTAAAAGAAGCTAAAGACGTTGTAGATAACGCTCCTAAGGTAATCAAAGAAGCAGCTGACAAAGCTACAGCTGATGATATCAAAGCTAAACTTGAAGCAGAAGGCGCTAAAGTTACTTTAAAATAATCGCGATTCAGCGGATTGAGAAAACGGAAAAAGAGAGACAATCGTGTTTACACGAATTTGTCTCTCTTTTTCTGTTTTTGAAAGCGCAACGCGTGCCGATTGGCGTAAGCCAAGCGGCAAACCGCTGAATGCAATTGCGCCAGCCCACCCATAGTTGAAAAAAGAAATAATAAAAAATTTTATTTTCCCCTTGACGAGCGGCAAAGGCTTGTTGTATAATGTACGTTGCACTATTGTGGTGCAGTGGCTTTACTATGTCCTTTTTTAAGGAGAAGCGGGCTGCTGGAGCCGATTTTTCATAGTGCAGAGTGAATTCTACAAGATGTAGTATGTAATTGTGTGTTCACATACCCTATATTGCTTAGTTGATATTTGGTAGATTTAAAATAAAAACGAGAGGTGAAACGTCAATGGAGAAAAACAGAATACGTCCGGTGAAAGCTGGAAAAAGCATGCGTATGAGTTACTCGAGACAAAAAGAGGTATTGGAAATGCCAAACCTGATAGAAGTCCAGAAGGACTCCTATAAGTGGTTTTTAGACGAAGGTCTGAAAGAAGTATTTGCAGATATCTCTCCAATCGCTGATTACAGCGGGCATTTAAGCCTGGATTTTGTTGATTTTACATTATGCGAGGATGATGTAAAATATACAATTCCGGAATGCAAAGAACGAGATGCAACATATGCAGCGCCTTTAAAAGTGAAGGTAAGACTTTATAACAAAGAGACTGATGAAATCAGTGAACATGAGATTTTCATGGGCGACCTTCCTTTGATGACAGAGACTGGAACATTCGTAATCAATGGTGCAGAACGTGTTATCGTAAGCCAGTTAGTACGTTCTCCTGGTATTTACTATGGAATCGGACATGATAAAATTGGTAAGACATTGTATTCCTGTACGGTAATTCCAAACCGTGGTGCATGGTTAGAGTATGAGACAGACTCCAATGACGTTTTCTATGTTCGTGTAGATAGAACAAGAAAGGTACCAATCACTGTATTGATTCGTGCACTTGGTGTAGGTACTAATCAGGAAATTATTGATTTATTCGGAGAGGAACCTAAGATTCTTGCAAGTTTTGGAAAAGACGTTGCAACGAACTATGAAGAGGGACTTTTAGAGTTATACAAAAAGATTCGTCCGGGTGAACCTCTTGCTGTAGAAAGCGCAGAAAGCTTGATTTCTGCTATGTTCTTCGACCCTAGAAGATATGACCTCGCAAAAGTTGGACGTTATAAGTTCAATAAGAAATTAGCTCTTCGCAACCGTATCAACGGACATGTTCTTGCAGAAGATGTCGTAGATACAACTACGGGCGAAATTATTGCTGAGGCTGGAACAGAAGTAACACGTGAACTCGCTGACCAGATTCAGAACACAGGTGTACCATATGTATGGATTCAGACAGAGACAAGAAATGTCAAAGTTCTTTCTTCCATGATGGTAGATTTGAAACATTATGTAGACTGTGATCCAAAAGAACTTGGTATCACAGAAGCTGTATATTATCCTATTCTTGCACAGTTGATGGAAGAATATCCGGATGTAGAGGAATTAAAAGAAGCAATCCGTAAAAATGCGGGCGATTTGGTTCCAAAACACATCACAAAAGATGATATTTTTGCGTCTATCAACTACAATATGCATTTAGAGTACGCAATTGGTCATGAAGATGATATTGACCACCTGGGTAACAGACGTATCCGTGCAGTAGGTGAATTATTACAGAACCAGTATAGAATCGGTCTTTCCAGATTGGAGAGAGTGGTTCGTGAGAGAATGACAACCCTCGATATGGAAAGCATTTCTCCACAGAGCTTAATCAATATTAAACCGGTAACTGCAGCTGTAAAAGAATTCTTTGGTTCTTCTCAGTTGTCACAGTTCATGGATCAGAACAACCCATTAGGTGAGCTGACCCATAAGAGACGTTTATCCGCATTAGGACCTGGTGGTCTTTCCAGAGACCGTGCCGGATTCGAGGTTCGAGATGTACACTATTCTCATTACGGAAGAATGTGTCCTATCGAGACGCCTGAAGGACCTAACATCGGTTTGATTAACTCCCTTGCAAGTTACGCAAGAATCAACGAGTATGGTTTCATTGAGGCACCATACCGTAAAATTGATAAATCAGATCCAAAGAACCCTCGTGTCACAGACGAAGTTGTATATATGACAGCAGATGAAGAGGATAACTACCATGTAGCACAGGCGAACGAAGCCTTGGATGAAGAGGGACATTTTGTGCGTAATTCCGTATCTGGTCGTTACTTAGACGAGACACAGGAATACGAGAAAACAATGTTCGACTACATGGACGTATCTCCTAAGATGGTATTCTCAGTAGCTACAGCCCTCATTCCGTTCTTACAGAACGATGATGCGAACCGTGCGCTGATGGGATCTAACATGCAGCGTCAGGCAGTACCTCTTTTAACAACAGAAGCTCCTGTAGTTGGAACAGGTATGGAACCAAAAGCAGCCGTTGACTCAGGAGTCTGCGTCGTTGCAAAGAAAGCCGGTGTGATTGAAAGTTCTGAATCAAACAAGATTACAATCAAGAATGATGACGGAACAAGAGATGTATATAAATTAACAAAATTCTCCAGAAGTAACCAGTCAAACTGCTACAACCAGAGACCAATCGTGTTCAAAGGGGATCATGTAGAAGCGGGCGAAGTGATTGCAGATGGACCATCTACATCTCAGGGTGAATTAGCACTCGGAAAGAACCCGTTAATCGGATTTATGACCTGGGAAGGTTATAACTACGAGGATGCGGTATTACTTAGCGAAAGATTAGTACAGGATGATGTCTATACATCCATTCATATTGAAGAATACGAAGCAGAAGCACGTGATACCAAGTTAGGCTCAGAAGAAATTACAAGAGACGTACCGGGTGTCGGCGATGATGCATTAAAAGACCTTGATGAAAGAGGTATTATTCGGATTGGTGCCGAGGTTCGTGCCGGAGATATCTTAGTTGGTAAAGTAACTCCTAAGGGAGAGACAGAGCTGACAGCAGAAGAGAGACTTCTTCGTGCAATCTTTGGTGAGAAAGCAAGAGAAGTTCGTGATACTTCCTTAAAAGTACCTCACGGAGAATATGGTATCGTTGTAGATGCAAAAGTATTTACAAGAGAAAACGGTGACGAATTATCACCGGGTGTTAATCAGGCAGTCCGCATTTACATTGCACAGAAGAGAAAAATCTCTGTCGGTGATAAGATGGCCGGACGTCATGGTAACAAGGGTGTCGTTTCCCGTGTATTACCTGTAGAAGATATGCCATTCCTTCCAAATGGCCGTCCTCTTGATATCGTATTGAACCCATTGGGTGTACCTTCCCGAATGAACATCGGTCAGGTCTTAGAGATTCACTTAAGTCTTGCTGCAAAAGCATTGGGATTTAATATCGAGACACCGGTATTCGATGGCGCGAAGGAAATTGATATCCAGGATACACTGGAATTAGCAAATGATTATGTAAACTTCGAATGGGAAGATTTCGAAGCAAAATATAAAGATACTCTGAGTGAAGATGTTATGAAATATCTTTACGACAACAGAGCACACAGAGCATTATGGAAAGGTGTTCCTATCTCCCGTGATGGTAAAGTTCAGTTACGTGACGGACGTACCGGAGAACCATTTGATTCACCGGTAACAATCGGACACATGCATTACCTGAAATTACATCACCTGGTAGATGATAAGATTCATGCACGTTCTACAGGTCCTTACTCCTTAGTAACACAGCAGCCGTTAGGTGGTAAAGCACAGTTCGGTGGACAGCGTTTCGGAGAAATGGAAGTTTGGGCGCTGGAAGCTTACGGTGCATCTTATACCTTACAGGAGATCTTAACCGTGAAATCCGATGACGTTGTCGGACGTGTTAAGACATATGAAGCAATCATCAAGGGCGATAACATCCCTGAACCGGGTATCCCAGAATCCTTTAAGGTACTTTTAAAAGAACTTCAGTCTTTAGGTCTTGATGTCAAAGTCTTAGACGAGAATAGAAATGAAGTTGAACTTATGGAGACCAGCGAATACGGAAATACAGATCTCAACTCTATTATTTCCGGCGATAAGGATTTTGCATTTGAAGACAGTGAGTCCTTTGCAAAAATGGGATTCTCCAAGAAGGAATTCGATTCTGAAAACGGAGAACTGGTAGATTCAGAGCAGGAAGAGGAAGAAGAGGAAGATTTTGACTTTTCCGATGATTTAACAGAAGAAGTTTTCGATGATTAAGATACTACTGCGTAAACGATTAAAGTGAGTAGAAAGGGAGTGTCATAGATGCCAGAAATGATGAATAAAGAAGTGGCAAATCAGTCCGTTGCATTCGATGCAATTCAGATTGGCCTTGCTTCACCAGAAAAAATCAGAGAATGGTCCAGAGGCGAGGTTAAAAAGCCGGAAACAATCAACTACAGAACCTTAAAACCGGAAAAAGACGGTTTGTTCTGTGAGAAAATTTTCGGACCTGCCAAAGACTGGGAATGTCACTGTGGTAAATATAAGAAAATACGCTATAAGGGTGTCGTTTGTGACCGTTGTGGTGTTGAGATTACAAAAGCCAGCGTTCGTAGAGAGCGTATGGGACACATTGAGCTTGCAGCTCCTGTGTCTCATATCTGGTACTTCAAGGGTATCCCATCCCGTATGGGATTAATCCTTGATTTATCTCCAAGAACTTTGGAGAAAGTATTGTATTTTGCATCTTATATCGTATTGGATGCCGGCAATACAGGACTTTCTTACAAACAGGTTCTCTCTGAAGGAGAATATCAGGAAGCAAGAGAGCAGTACGGCAGTTCTTTCCGTGTTGGAATGGGTGCAGAAGCAATTCAGGAATTATTGCAGGCAATCGATTTAGAGAAAGATTCCGCTGAATTAAAAGCTGAACTGGTAGATGCAACAGGCCAGAAACGAGCAAGAATCATCAAGAGATTAGAGGTTGTAGAAGCATTCCGTGAGTCTGGAAATAAACCAGAGTGGATGATTATGACAGTAATTCCGGTTATTCCACCAGATTTACGTCCGATGGTTCAGTTAGATGGTGGACGTTTTGCAACATCTGACTTAAACGATTTATATAGAAGAATTATCAACAGAAATAACCGTCTGAGAAGACTTTTAGATTTAGGTGCACCTGACATCATCGTTCGTAACGAGAAACGTATGCTTCAGGAAGCGGTGGATGCCCTGATTGATAACGGTCGTCGTGGACGTCCGGTAACCGGCCCGGGTAACAGAGCATTGAAATCTTTATCTGACATGTTGAAAGGTAAATCAGGACGTTTCCGTCAGAACTTACTTGGTAAACGTGTTGACTATTCAGGACGTTCCGTTATCTGTGTAGAGCCAAAATTAAAGATTTATCAGTGTGGTCTTCCAAAAGAAATGGCAATCGAATTGTTCAAACCTTTCGTAATGAAAGAGTTAGTTGCCAACGGAACAGCACACAACATCAAATCCGCTAAGAAAATGGTAGAAAGACTTCAGACAGAGGTTTGGGACGTTCTCGAAGAAGTAATCAAAGAGCATCCGGTAATGCTGAACCGTGCTCCTACACTTCATAGATTAGGTATCCAGGCATTCGAGCCAATCTTAGTAGAAGGTAAAGCAATCAAACTTCACCCATTGGTATGTACCGCATTCAACGCCGATTTCGACGGTGACCAGATGGCTGTACATCTTCCGTTGTCTGTAGAAGCACAGGCTGAGTGTAGATTTATGCTTTTATCTCCAAACAACTTACTGAAACCATCCGATGGTGGTCCTGTAGCCGTTCCTTCTCAGGATATGGTCCTTGGTATTTATTACCTGACCATGAGAAAACTGGCAGATCATCAGAAGGATAAAGATGCAAAAGCTGTTTCAGAGCATGTTTATACAGATATTGATGAGTTGATGAAACTGACAACTCCGAAGTCTAAAGAGGAACCGGCAGAACTTGGTCTTTATGACATGATCTGGTTTGAGGATGTAACAGACGGAAACCGTCGTGTATTATGTACACCGATGGATTTATTCGGAAGACGTTTCAGCTCAACAAACCAGGCATTGTTAGCATATGAGAACCATGAAATCAGCTTACATCAGAAGATTTATGTTTACCGTACTGTTGCATTAGCAGACGGAACAAAGAAATCCGGTTTCATTGAGACAACACTTGGATTATTAATCTTCAACGAGATTATTCCACAGGATTTAGGATTTGTAGATCGTTCTAATCCGGAAAATGCCCTGAAACTGGAAGTAGATTTCCAGGTCGGAAAGAAACAGATCAAACAGATCTTAGAGAAAGTTATCAATATCCATGGTGCAACCAAGACAGCAGAAGTGTTAGACGACGTAAAGGCAATGGGTTACGGATACTCTACAAGAGCAGCTATGACCGTATCCATTTCTGATATGACCGTACCACCACAGAAGCCACAGATGATTGCGGATGCACAGGATACTGTAGATAGAATTACAAAACAGTACAAACGTGGTCTTATTACAGAAGAAGAGCGTTATAAAGAAGTCGTTGAGACATGGAAAGAGACGGATGATGAGCTGACTCATGCATTGCTTTCCGGACTTGATAAATACAACAACATCTTTATGATGGCTGACTCCGGAGCCCGTGGTTCTGATAAACAGATTAAACAGTTAGCAGGTATGCGTGGTTTGATGGCAGATACAACCGGTCGTACGATCGAGTTGCCTATCAAATCTAACTTCCGTGACGGTCTTGACGTATTGGAGTACTTCATGTCCGCACATGGAGCTCGTAAAGGTATGTCCGATACAGCGCTTCGTACAGCCGATTCCGGTTACCTGACAAGACGAATGGTTGACGTATCACAGCACATGATTGTACGTGAGCCGGATTGCTGCGCAGGAACAAACCGTGAAATCCCTGGAATGGTCGTAAGAGCATTCATGGATGGAAAAGAAGAAATCGAGAGCTTACAGGAACGTATCACAGGACGTTTCGCATGCGAGACAATCTGCGATAAGGATGGAAATGTACTTGTAAAAGCAAACCATATGATTACACCGAAGAGAGCTGCAGAAATTATGAGCAAAGGTGTGGATGAGAAGGGCGAGCCAATTACAGCTGTTAAGATTCGTACAATTTTAACATGTCGTTCTCACATGGGTGTCTGCGCAAAATGTTACGGTGCCAACATGGCAACCGGTCAGGCAGTACAGGTTGGTGAAGCAATCGGTATCATCGCTGCACAGTCTATCGGTGAGCCTGGTACACAGCTTACCATGCGTACATTCCATACCGGTGGTGTTGCCGGAAGCGATATTACACAGGGTCTTCCTCGTGTCGAGGAAATCTTTGAGGCAAGAAAACCTAAGGGACTTGCCATTATCACAGAATTCGGCGGCGTAGCAACCATTAAGGATACAAAGAAGAAACGTGAAGTTATCGTGACAAATCAGGAAACAGGAGAGACAAAGGCTTACCTTATCCCTTATGGTTCCAGAATCAAGATTATGGACGGAGCAGTTCTTGAAGCCGGTGATGAGCTGACAGAAGGTTCTGTAAATCCACATGATATCTTGAAGATTAAAGGTGTTCGTGCCGTTCAGGATTATATGCTTCGTGAAGTACAGCGTGTATATCGTTTACAGGGTGTAGAAATCAGCGATAAGCATATCGAAGTATTGGTACGTCAGATGCTTCAGAAGATTCGTGTTGAGGAATCCGGAGATTCCGATTTACTTCCGGGAAGCATGGTAGATGCACTCGACTTTATGGAATTGAACGAGAAGTTAGAGGAAGAAGGAAAAGAGCAGGCAGTTGGTTCCCAGGTATTACTTGGTATCACAAAAGCTTCTCTTGCAACAAACTCCTTCTTATCAGCAGCATCCTTCCAGGAGACAACGAAAGTTCTGACAGAAGCTGCAATCAAAGGAAAGATTGACCCATTGATTGGTATGAAAGAGAACGTAATCATTGGTAAGTTAATCCCGGCTGGTACAGGTATGAAGAGATACCGCAACATCAAGTTAGACTCTGATGTGAACCAGAACGATGAAATCGAATTTGACGATTTTGACGACTTTGATTTTGATGGTGCAGACAGCAGTACAAATAGCACAGCAACTGAAAAAGTAGAAGAATAAAGTATAGTAAGAGGCACTGCTTTCGGGCAGTGCTTCTTTTTGTCTATCCGAAGATCCCTTGTAAAAGTGCATAAAAGAAATAGAAAAAATCAGCAAAAACCGCCCGTTTTTTCCAAAAAGAAAAAAATAGGTAAAAAGGATTAAGACTTAGGCGGAATCTGTCGATACAATTGATAAGAGTTATTGTCTAATAAGATAAAAAAGAATTGTTCTCAAGGTAGAGAACAGCGCAAAGGAGATATGTATATGTACATGGATGTAAAAAAAGGAAGTACCTGGAGAAGGGCTCTGGCTGTCGTTCTTTCGGTTTGTATGGTTTTAGGATTAGTACAAATACCGACAATAACGGTACAGGCAGAAGAAAGCAATGGTAAGGCATACCATAGCTATCAGAATAACAGGGAAGGAGAAGCTGCGACTGTAACAGGAAGCAGAACGGCAGTTCTGTTTACGGTGAATCAGAATGAAAGCCAGGGACAAGAGCAGGTTGAGAATGTCTCTTTTGATTTACAGGCAATAGAAGATGCAGATACGGCGAATGCGAAAGCAACGGTATCACTTTATGCGAATCCGAACACCGCACAACCGGATAGTGGTGAATTTGTGTGCTCGACAGAAGTGTATAATCTGACTGCGGGAACGAATACCATAGCATTAGATGCCGGGGCAAGAGTCTTGTCTGCCGGAGAGACTTTTGCAGCAATTGTTTCACTCGAAGGTGATGCGTATGCTTTCGGTGCGACAAAAGGTGCAGAAGAAGGCACAAATTATGTGGCAGAGGAAGATGGAAGCTGGGCAGATTTGTCCGAGCAGAACCTTTCTGTCAATATCTGTGTAAGAACTACAGATGTAGAAGACGAACTGGCGGTGCAGTCAGTTGATGCAGACGAAGTTTCTTTACAGGCAGCATCAGGTTCCACTCCGGAATTAGACCGTGCAAGCATTGAGATCCCGGTGGGAACAACCACGACATTAAAGATTAACAATGCGGATACGAAGCAGACTTACACCTGGAAGAGTTCCGATACAGACTGTGCTACGGTAGATAGTACAGGTGCGGAAGTAACCGTAACGGCAAAGAAGGTTGGCTCCTGTGAAGTGACAGTCAGTGACGGGGAAAGCTTCGAGAGAACATGTACAGTAAAAGTAACAAAGAATATCGCAAATGCAACCGCTTCTTTTGCGGATACGGACGCAATCGTTTACGATGGCACTGCAAAGGTACCTGAGGTTGTGGTGAAAGACGGAGATACCGTGCTGGAACTCGGAGTAGACTATACACTGGTATATTCCGATGGTGTTCATGATACAAGTGCAATCAATGCAGGAAAAGCTACCGTTACCATCAATGGACAGGGTAATTACGGTGGAAACCAGAGCCTGACATTCCAGATTGCAGAGAAAAGCTTTAGCAGCGACAATATTGATATTGCAGTTGCTACATTAGAGTACAACGAGACAACTCCAAACGAACTTGGAGCATCGAATCCGGTTGTAAAAGATACAACACTCCAGACAAAACTGAACTTATATGATGACAGTACAGGCGAGGGCGATTACAAAATTGTTTTTGCGGAAGATGAGGCAAAGCGTTATACAGAGGGAAGCCATCGCGCAACACTTCAGGGTATGGGAAACTATGCGGGAACCATATCTTTTACTTACATTGTTCAGGTGGATATGACATCGAATGATAATGTGGAAGTTGCGCTGGGAGCAGATTCCTATGTATATACAGGAAAAGAGATTCAGCCGGCATTTGTCGTATCTTATAAGGGTCAGGCGCTGACCAAAGATGTCGATTATACGGTGGAATACAAAGATAACCTTAAGGTTGGAACTGCAACCATTACCATTACGGGAATCGAGAGCAGTTCAGCTTATAAGGGAACCGTGACAAAAGAATTTGAGATTGTCAAGAAAAATATCTCCAACAGCGACCATACAAGTTCTACTGTTATGGTGAACCCGGACCCATTGCCAATTGCAGCAAGAAATGGTTCGAGCGAAGTGATTCCGGATTTTACATTGGTTTACAACGGAACAACACTGGTAAAAGACAAAGACTATACGGTAACAGCAGCCATCACAGATGGAACAGACTGGTCAGATGCAAAGAATGCAACCCTTACCATCACCGGTATCGGAGATAATTTTGAGGGAAGCAGAACTTTAAGTTATCAGATTGGGGATGACATCAAGGATATATTAGGAAGCATCAATGCAATTGCAAATGTGACCTATGACGGAAATGAACAGACACCGACAATTACTTTTACTAATGGCAATGACTTAGAAGAAGGAAAAGACTACAGCGTAAGTTATGAAAATAACATCAATGCAGGAACGGCAACGGTAACCGTCAGAGGTATCAATGGATACGGCGGAACTTTGACGGCAAGTTTCACGATTGTGCCAATCCGTTTTAGTGATTTAGAGGACAGTTGTTTTAGTTATCAGAGTTCACAGGTTTACAATCCATCCACAGAGGGAGTATGTCCGGATGTGACGGTTACCGTGGGCGGTCATGTTTTAGAAAAAGATGTAGACTACGAACTTAGCTATAAAAACAACAAAATCATTGCGACTGCAAGTGCCTCGGCAGCACCTACGATTACAGTGACGGCAAAGAGCGGAAACTTCACAGGCACAAAAGAGCTGAAGTTTAACATCAACCGCTGCCCGGTTACAAATGCAAATATCAGCATTACAGGTATTAATAAGACGTATACCTACACCGGGGAAGAGATTCAGCCGGTACCTGTGGTAACGTACACATACAATGGAACAGAGTATACATTAACAGAAAATATCGATTATACATTGGAATACAATAACAATGTGGAGGCATCAAACAGTGCGTCTGTCACAATTACAGGTATTGGACATTACACCGGCTATAAGAAAATCACATTCTCTATCGTTAAGATTCCGGTAGAAAGTCTTAAGATTGTATACAATAAGACTACAAACGACGTAAACGATTACGACGGCGTTTATCTTACCATGAAAACTTATGAAGATGATGAGATTACATTGGAAGATAACATTTCACTGTATTTGGATGATGCGGCTTATCAGGCAGGCACACCACTGGTGAGAGGAACAGATTATACACTCTCTTATGAGAATAATGATAAAGTATCCACACTTGGAAAGACAGCATCTGTCACGATTACAGGTATGGGCAACTATGCCGGAAGTGTCACATTGTACTTCTTGATTGCGAGAGACATTGCAACATTAAGCATCGATGATATTGAACAGCAGACTTACACCGGAGAAGAAATTGAAATTTCGAACCTGAGCGTGAACAAGAGCTGGTTCAAGGAACTGACACAGGGCGAGGATTACACGGTTGCTTATGAGAACAACGTAGAAGTTGCATATGACAGCAATGATGATGTGATTGCAAATGCAAAGGTAATTGTAACCGGATCTGCAACACCGACGACAAACGGATGTTATTACGGAACAACCTCCAAGAGTTTTAAAATCGTGCCAAGAGATTTGAGTGATGATGATGTAGCATTTGAGGTTGAAGACCAGTCCTACAAAGGAACAGCAGTCACACTTGATGTTGATAAGGACATTACAGGAACCTATACCATGCCTTCTTCTGCAGTAAAAGAGCTGGAAGCAGGAACAGATTTCAAAATCAGTACCAACAAGTACAATCAGGAACTTTACTCTGATAATGAAGGAGTTGGAACGGCAACCGTATTGCTCGAAGGAAAAGGTAACTTTAAGGGAACCAGAGAAGTTAATTTCGAAATTGTTGGAAAATCGGTAGCAGATGATACCATTACGGCAACGTTAGACCAGGATACTTACACGTATTCAGGCAATGCCAACACACCGACGGTTACATTGGTGGATGACGGATATACGCTGATTTTAAATACAGATTACACCGTCAGCTATTCCAACAATGTCAATGCAGGAACTGCGACCGTGACCGTAAAAGGAAAAGGTAATTATTCCGGAACCAGAGAGATTCCGTTTACAATCGAAGCGGTTGACATTTCGGGAACAGACTATACCATGGCGTCAATTTCCGATAAAACGTATACCGGTGCAGCAATTACACCGAAGCCTGCTATCACATACAAAAAGGGTGGCAACACATACACGTTAGACGCTTCTAACTACATTGTAACTTATGTGGACAATGAGAATGTTGGAACGGCAACGGTAACAGTCACCGGAACTGGAAATTACAGCGGTGAGAAGACAGAGACTTTTCATATCGTAGAAAAAGATATCAGTGCGGATGATGTGAAAATCGCAGACATTCCGGCACAGGCATATACCGGTGTGAAGGTATGTCCTGACCTTACGATTACTTATGGGGATTACACATTAGTTTCCGGAAAAGACTACACAACAGAATATACGGATAATGTTTTGAATGGCGTTGCAAAAGTTACGGTAACAGGTATCGGAAACTTTAAAGAAACGAAAGAAACAACATTCCATATTTCTACTTCTATTATTGACAGTGATTTTGCCATTACCTGCGAGGGAGCCGGCAAGACATACACTTATACCGGTGCGGAGATTACACCTTCTGTAACTGTGACAAGAACATCACTTGCAACTACATTGATAGAAGGAAAAGATTATGAAGTAACTTATAAGGATAACATCAACGCAGGAACGGCAACCGTCAGCGTTACCGGAACCAATAATTATGCCGGAACCAAGACATTTACCTTTAAGATTGCCAAGAAAGATATTTCAGCAGATGATGTGACAGCAACATTGGCAAAGACCAGCTACGAATATACCGGAAGCCAGATTACGCCGGTAGTCAGCAGCGTGGTATATGGTGCCTATACTTTAAAAACCGGAGCAGCAGGAAATGACTACAAGGTGGTATACGGTGCGAATATTGCAGTGGGAACCAATGCAGGTTATGTAACAATTGATGCATCCGACAGTTCGAACTTTACCGGAACGAAGACGCTGCATTTCGATATTGTGGCAAAAAGCATTGGAGCCGGAAGCAGTTTTGCAACCGGATTTACCATGGATGCAATTCCGACACAGGGTTACACAGGAAAAGCAGTGACACCGACACCGGCAGTCCGCTACAAAAAGTCCGTTTCTGAGACGGTAGCACTTACACTTGGAACAGACTACAAAGTAAGCTATGCAGACAATATCGAAATCGGAACTGCAAGTATCATCATTACCGGAATCGGAAATTATCAGGGAACGGTAACACAGACATTTGCAATTAAGGGAAGCATTGAAGGTGCAGTTGTATCCGGAATTGAATCCAGCTACGATTACACCGGAAGCGCCATCACACCGGTACCAACACAGGTGGCATTAGATGGTGAAATTCTCACAAAAGATGTAGATTACAGCCTTACTTATCAGAACAATACCAACTTAGGTGAGGCAACGTTAAAGATTACGGGAATTGGCAACTACGGCGGAAGCATTTCTAAGACATTCCAGATTATCGGAGATATCAAGGATGCAACCGTATCGACAATTACCAACCAGCCATTTACCGGCAATGCCATTACTCCGTCCGTTGTCGTGACATGGAATGGCAAAATTCTGGTAAAAGATACCGACTATACCGTATCTTATAAAGACAACGTAAATGTTGGTTTCGCAACCGTGATTATTACCGGAAAGGGAAACTTTAAGACAACATCCCAGATTGAGACTACGTTTGAAATTGTACCTACAGACGGCTACTTTGTAATTTCAGACATTACGGATCAGTATTACTGTGGAAGTGCCATTACACCGGAATTTACCGTAACCTACAACGGCAAGACTTTAACAGAGGGTAACGATTACACGGTATTCTGGGCAAACAATACAAATGCAGGAACCGCAACACTTACCATTACAGGTGAGGGAAGTTACAGCCAGATTGCAACTGCAACAAAGGATTTTGATATTCTTCCGTTAGATGTTGCTGACCTGACACTGACAGATGTGACACCGGCAGTCGGTTACACAATTGCACCGCGTGAATACACCGGAAATGCCATTACACCGGCGTTTACACTTGCTTATATGGAAGGTGAGACAACGGTTTACAAGCTGAGAGCAGCAGATTATTCTGTAACATACAGTGATAACACGGAAGTCGGAATTGCGACAATGGTAATTAAGGGCTCCGGAACAAACTGTGTGGGAAGCCGTACAGAGACATTCCAGATTACACAGAAAGACATTGCCGGAACGACGATTTCGCAGATTTCGAACCAGACCTATACCGGAAAAGAACTGACACCGAGTCTTACAATCAAAAACGGAATCCGTGTTCTGACAGCGGGAATAGACTACGAAGTATCTTATACAGACAACGTAGAAGTCGGAACAGCGACAGCACACATTGTTGGTATGGGAAATTATTCCGGAACGAAGGATGTTGTGTTTGCGATTTCTCCGTTAAGTCTGGCATCTGCCAGCATCTCGGTTTCTGGAATTGAGTCGCAGGCTTATACTGGAAGCGAGATAACACCGGATGTTACCGTAACTTATACCGATAGCGATGGAGAAGTACAGACGCTTGTAAAAGACACAGATTACACGGTAAGCTACAGCAATAACGTAAAAGCAGGTTCAACTGCAAAAGTAATTATAACAGGAACCGGGAACTTTACCGGAACGAAGACACTATCTTTTGCAATCACTACGCATGATGTGAATGCAGATGATGTGACGGTGGATGCAATTCCAAACCAGGCATATACAGGTAGTGCCATTACACCGGAACTTACACTTACATGTGGCGATTATACGCTTGTAAAAGGAACCGATTACACGGTAGTTTACAGTGATAACGAGGAAATTGGAACAGCATCGGCAACGGTTACCGGAAAAGGAAACTTTACAGGAGAACGTGTTGTCAGCTTCAGAATTGTAAGTGGAATTGAAAACGCGGAGATTGCAAGTGGATTGGAGAAATCCTACAGTTATACTGGAAGTGCAATCACACCGTCAGGACTTGTAGTTCAGATTGGTGCAACGGTATTGAAAGAGGGAACGGATTACACACTTTCCTATGAGAACAATACGAAAGTCGGAACTGCGCAGGTAACGTTAAATGGTGCAGGAAATTATGGCGGAACCAAGACATTTGAGTTCTCCATTGTGCAGAAGAGCATCAAGGACAGTGATATTGTCTTGAGTGGCTTTGCAGATGAGATGGAATATACCGGCGCCGCAGTTACACAGGACTTTACCCTTACCTATGGAAAACAGACCTTAGAGCAGGATACCGATTATACGGTAACCTACACGAATAACCTTGCGGTCGGTAATGTGGCACAGATGACGATCACGGCACTCGGAAATTATTCGGGTACCATTACAAAAACCTTCAAGATTGTGAAAAAAGCAATTTTTGAAGACGACGTTGTGATAACGAATGTGTCAACTTCTTACACTTATACGGGAAGCAAGATTGCACCGACACCGGTTGTGACATTGGATGGAAAAACATTGAAGTCCGGAACGGATTACACTGTTGCTTATGCAAGCAACGTCAACGCAGGTGTTGCGACAATGACGATTACCGGAAAAGGTAATTACAGTGGAACTAAGAAAGTAGCTTATAATATTCTGCGAAAGAGCATTGCCCGCTGTACGTTCAGCTCGGTTGCAAATCAGACCTACACAGGAAAAGATATCAAACCGAATGTAACGGTAAAAGACGGCAGCAAGTCCCTGAAAAAAGGAACCGATTACACACTGACCTATCAGAATAACCGAAAAGCAGGTGTGGCATCTGTGGTTGTTACCGGAAAGGGCAATTACAATGGTTCTAAGACAATCCGCTTCAACATCAAACCGGGAAATGTTACAAGTCTTGCAAAGACTTCTGTTTCAAAATCAAGCATTGGTCTTTCCTGGAAAGAAAAAGGTGCTGTAACCGGATACGAAATCTATCGCAAGACCGGTTCCGGAAGCTATAAGCGTGTTGCCAAGACAAAGAATAAGTCTTATACAAATAAGAAACTGAAGGCAGGAACAAAGTATTCCTATAAAGTACGTGCTTACCTTGTAACCAATGGGGAGACTTACTATGGTTCATTCTCAGATGTGGTAAAGGTAACGACAAAGAAAAAGTAGGAAAAGTGGCTTGAGGCATGGCAGAAAAATATAAGATTGGTAAATTTGAGTTTGATACATATGAGGAATACCAGAAGGGTCTCTATGATGTAAAAAAAATACGATATATTACCAAAGAGGTAGATATCCATGACCCGGATGCGGCATTACGCCTCTATCAACTGATGAAGACAGAGCAGATTCAATTTTACAGCAAAATTGGGAAAAGATTTTTCCTTCAGATTGTAGATATCGTGGCAAAAAACTCGAAGGAGCAGGAAGAAGCGAAAAAGAAACAGCCGGAGCGTGTGGAGCCTGCCAAAAAGCAGGCTGACATAGACAAGACCAAGAAAACAATTGGTCTTGTCTGTCTGGCATCAGCCATTGTCTGCTTTATCTGGTATTTTTGGTCTGACTATACAAATCATCGTGGAAACCAGCAGAACGAGTATTTAAAATCGCTGAAAGAAAGTAGTACAGTTTCGACGGTGACGAATGACTTTTTTAATCCGGACGATGTTCTGGTAGAGAATACGGAGGACGGGCAGACGGAGGAAAGCCAGGGAATACAGATGCTGCCGGAATATCAGACAATCTATGCGGAGAATCAGGATTTTATCGGGTGGCTGACGGTAGATGGAACCAACATTGATTACCCGGTGATGCAGACACCGCAGGATAATACCTATTATCTGAGCCGGAATTTTAACGGTGAGGATGATACAAACGGAACCTTGTTTTTAGACGCAAGAGATGATATTGTAAATAGAAGCACAAATTTTATTATATATGGACACAATATGAAAAGCGGTCAGATGTTTGGAGACCTGAAAAAGTATCAGGATGTTACTTACTGGCAGGCACACAAACAGATTCAGTTTGACACGCTTTACGAGAAAAGTACATACGAAATCATAGCCGTATGTCTTGCCCAGGTAGAATACCAGGACGAAGATGTATTTAAATATTATGATTTTATACAGGCTGATTCGGAAGAGGAGTTTAACAGCTTTATCGAGAATGTCAGCCGGATGGCAGTTGTCTCGGACCCGGAGCTGGCAAGTTATGGGGATGAGCTTCTGACATTATCGACCTGTAATAATTACATCGAAGATGGACGTTTATTTTTAGTAGCAAAAAAATGCAAGGATGCGGAATAGAGCAATCTATTCAAAGAGATTAAGGATGATGGGAGAGATGTAACATGTGGAACAAAGTCAAGAGAAGAATCGGATTTGTACTGGTGTTTGCCATGGTATTGGTTATGATATATCCGGGCGATTCGAGTTCTGCGGCAGAAGAAGGAGATGGATTTGTAATTTCCGAGGGTACGCTGGTTCAGTACAATGGTGTTGAGAATGCCGTTACCATTCCGGATACGGTCACAAGTATCGGGGAAGGTGCATTCCAGAACACCAGTGTGACGAGCGTTACGATACCGTCGACGGTGACAAGTATTGGAAATCTGGCATTTGCAGGCTGTGATGCCCTTACCTCCATTACGATACCGACGAGTGTTACCTCAATCGGAACAGCAACGTTTATTTCCTGTACAAGTCTTGCAAGTGTATCATTTCTTGCAAGTGTAGCGATTCCAAACAATACATTTACAGACTGCGAGAGTCTGAGCAGTGTAGAACTTTCTACAGGAATATCGGCAATTGGAGCAGAGGCATTTAAGAATTGTAGTGCACTGACCAGTATTACAATTCCATCCGGTGTATCCAGTATTTCTTCGGATGCATTTGATGGATGTACAGAATTAGTTGCAATCAATGCCGATGGTTCCCAGTATTCAAGCTATGACGGCTGTCTTTACAGCAAAACAAAAGTAACCCTGTATCGCTGCCCGGAAGGAAAAACATCGGTCAGCATTTACGATGGCACTGTAAATATTGAGTCGAATGCTTTTTACGGATGTACATTAGGAACTGTAACGATTCCAAACAGTGTGACAGGCATTGCTGTAAATGCATTTGAGGGAAGCAGTATCAGTACCTTAAAAGTAGGAACTGGTGTGACAAGTTTTGGAGATCAGGCTAGCTGGTCTGTTTCATCCATTCAGATTGATGCAAGCTCTCCGGTTGTCTCAACACTGCAGTCGAATGGTTATTCGGATTATCTTTCTTTAACAGGAAGTTCAAGCAACAACGATAATAACAGTGACGATAACAACAATAACAACGATAACAACAATAATAACAATAATAACAACAATAACAACAGCGATAATAATAACAGTGGCAATAACACAGACGACAACAATGCGACGGACAACAGTTCTACGGTCAACACGACAGATAGCGGTAATACGACAGATACCGGTAGTACAACCGATACAAGTGGTACCACCACGACATCGGATGTAAGTGGAACCACGACAACAACAAGTATTGTTGCAAGTGCAGCGACCACCACGACATCCAAGACAGGTTCATCCACAGGCGGCGTGATTACAACAGCGCAGCACGTAAAGGATGAGACACCGACAACAGGACCTGAAATGAATGCGAAGTACATTTTATGTCTTGGAATCCTTCTGGTAGGTGCCTACATGGTATTGACCAGCAAGAAGGAATCATACAAGACAGCATAATCTCCAATCATCAGAATGATAAAATGAAGAAGACGCTTTCTAAAGTTACATTAAGACTTTAGAGGGCGTCTTTTTTGTGGAATCATTCCGCAATTCATCCTTGCAATTTGAAAGCAGTTTCATACATTAAAGCAAAGAATGGCATTTTGCACAAAAAACGGCGCAAATATTTTAATGGTAAAGAATAATATTTCGTGTATAATAAAAGCAGTTATGAAAGAGGTTAGTACAATTGCTAGATTGTAATGGGAAAATAGGGGCAGTTTTGTGAAAATAGAATGAGAAAAGGAGGGTATAAAATAGAAAATCAAATGTAAGGGCTTACAAGGCAAAACGACTATTTCCCATTCGATAGTGAAGAAGTAGTCTGCAGGCAGAGCGAATGGATGCAGAGAAAAGGCGCCGGGGAATCTGGGAGGGACAGAGAAAGCGGCGGAGGAAGGGAAAAAGTTTTGATATGAAAAGATTGGGATGGAAAAGGAAAACGGCAGGTTGTGGCAGACGTGCACTGGCGTGGACGCTGGCATTTGCCACAGCATTTACCATGATTCAGACGGATGGATTCAAGATGACGGCAAGGGCTTCGGAGGGAAAGGCATACACATTTGATCCATCGGATATGAGTCTTGAGGTACAGAGTACAAATCGCGATACATCCGAGCAGGAAGTAATAGACGATTATTTTACCGTGACAACCGGTGCTACAAAGGCAGGGGCACAGAGCAGTACGGGAACGTATACGATATCGGACGAGTATGGAGATTTTGCAGAGACATTTTCTTACAGCAAACGTTTCAGCACGCAGGGAAGTGCATCTGTGAGCAAAGCAAATGTAGGATTTACAGTGTCTGAGGAGGCAGAATCTGCGGAGCTTGTAATTGTAGCAGCGGTGGACAGCGGAAAGACAGACAGGGGTGTTGCACTTTGGAAAAGCGACGGAACGAAGATAGATAGTCTGGAACTTTCAAGTGACGGTACGATGGGTGTACTTTTTGCAGAGAATCTGGAAGCGGGAAGCAGTTACTATTTTGGCTCTTACAACAGCGGAATCTATATTTATTATGCAAAAGTAATAGAAGAGGGAACAAGCTCTACCGATAGTTCTGAAGAAGCATCGACCGAAGAAGAGACCGGCTGGAATGCAGAGACAGCAGGAAGCTTTGCCATCGGTGGAACGGAATTTACCGTGCAGGCCGGGGAGGCGGAAGAGGATGATTTCTCCGTCGCAGCGGCAGGCGGAGATGGGTTTGTGGAACTTGTGTCTGCAAGCCAGGCGGTTATCTGGGCTGATTTAGGCGGAGATGGAGCAGGTGTTTTAAGTGCCGCAAATGTTACGGACTTAAGAGGTGATATTTCGGGCATTAGCGTGAGCGGAAATGAACTGACCGTCTCGTTTGACAGTGAGGGAACACCGGATGATTATGTATTTACGGTAAAAGACTGTTCCGCATCCGGAACGGCAAAGGCAGACGGAGCGGTAGAAACCTATAGCATGTTAGATGGAAGCGTGGTATCGACGCTTTATACGGCGGCAAAGAAATTAAGTGGCGGAGCGAGTATTTTTTCAACAGACAGACTTGTGACGCTGACGGGAAATAAGGGAATTTACTACAATGGAAGCCAGCATGGTATCGTGATGGGCGACTCAGATACAATTCAGGTAAAAGTTGCCGGCGATGCGGAGATTACGTTTTCACTCTGTGCGTACAGCCAGAGCAGTGCAACACTGACAGCAGAGGCGGCAGATGGAACGGTTGTGTCTGCGTCAGATGCAGACAGTGCTGAAGTAAATTTTAAAGGAGAATCGGATGGCAGCAGTGTCGGATTTGTTTACGAAGGGGATGCAACTACAATCACATTCACATTGAATTCGATAACGGGAAACAGCTATCTGCATGCGATGACTGTCAAAAATTCTGCGCCGGAGACAGAGATGAACCCGGATGCAGTAGAGACGGTTCCGGAAATTTTAGAAACAGTCGGAACAGCGGACAATATGACCGCAGAAGCGAACGGGCAGAAGCTCACGCTGAGCCAGACCGGTGGAAAAATGACGACGGTTGACGGTGCAATGAATCCGGAATTGAGTTATTATGCTTTTCCGGAGAAAACAAGTGCGTTTTATCGGCTTGAGGCGGATGTGACGATTGCAAGCGTGGAAGCGAGCGGAAATTATTACGGCATTTTCTTAGGCGCTTTCAATGAAGATGCAGCAGTGCTTGCGGGAATCCGCAATCAGACCAATATTCGTGGAATCTATTCCAAGTCTGTAAAGGATATGCTTGGAGCGGGACAGGTAAACCAGACGATGACCGCAGGTGAGACGCTTCACATCAATGCTTATAAACAGGATGATTATTTTTACATAGAGACGACCTGTGAAGCGGATGATTTATCCTACACATCGAAATTCAAGTACAATGCGTCGGACGTATTGCTTTTTACAGAGGATGGAACAGAAACGGAAGCATATTATGGGTTGGTGGCAGCCGGTGTCACAGCTGTTGTCAGCAATATGACATACTATGACGAAAATGGCGATGTTTTATTTGACCAGAATGAATACTATCTTCCGTTAGGAAGCGCACCGGTCGTAAAAACAGTTAGTGCAGCCGGGGATGATTCGAGAGAATTTATTACGGTAAGCTGGACGGGAGAAGCGTTAAGCGGAGATGGAAAATACGTGCTCCAGGTTTCGAAAGATGGCGGCGATTACGAAGATGTAGCGGATGGTCTGACGGAGATGACTTACAGCTATCCGGTCAGTGAAGCTGGAACGTATACATTCCGTGTCTGCGGTACACTGGGCAATTCTGACGAACAGGCATTGGAAAACCGCAATGATTATGTGACATCAGATCCGGTAGAAATTGTCGCAGCGTTGACAGCACCGGAAATAGAGCTGGATTATACGTCAGCGGCATCGGGAGTAGAACTTTCCTGGAGCGAGACGGAAAATGCAGTGCGTTATGATGTGTACCGCCGCAGTGGCGACGAGGATGCGTCAGTAAAAATTGCGGAAACAACTACAAATACATATACAGATACAACAGTGGAAGCAGAGGTTCCGTATTATTACAGCGTGCAGGCTTTTTCGGAGGACAACTACAGCAATCTTTCCGAAGAAGCATGGACATTACCGACCGATGGTCATGAGGGAACCTATTCTTATGAGGATGGGGAGCTTGTGATTACGAAGAAATCCTATGATACCGTTTATGATGGAACGGTTTATCTGGAAGGCGTTGCAACAGAAGCAGGAACAGTAACTGCATATGTAAATGAAATTGCGCAGGGAAGTGTTGAAGTCGGTGTGCGCGATACTTTCCGGTTCCAGAATTTAAAATTGGAGGAGGGACGAAATGATGTCACATTGATTTTGACCCAGACAGATGGAACGCAGGTGCGCAAGAGCCTGAATTTTGTCTATCTGACGAACTACGATATGGTTGTGGATGCTTCCTATACCGGAGAAGATGGAGCGGAAGTTGATGGAATTCCATATTACAGTACCGTACAGGCAGCAGTCGATGCAGTCCCGGCAACCAATGAGAGTCAGAAAATCATTCTGATTAAGGCAGGAGACTACGAAGAGGAAAATGACAGCACCAAACAGCTTATTGTCGACAAGCCATATGTTTCCCTGATTGGGGAGGACAGTGAAATGGTTTGTCTGCACAACCAGCCGCTTGATTTAGAGACGGACGCATCGACCACGACGACAAGATGTTTCCTGTATGTGACATCGGCAGCTACCGGATTTTCGGCGGAAAATCTTACGGTGGAAAATGACTGGGAGTATCGGGGTGACGGCAGTATCAGCAATGAATCGGCAGATGCAATTTTGTCGGAAGCAGAGGGCGCAGTTTATACCAATGTGCGTTTCTTAGGTTATCAGGATACGATTAACCCGAATAAAAACCATCAGTATTTTTACAAATGCTATATCGCAGGAAATGTCGACTTTATCTACGGCTCAGCAGGAATGGTTCTGTTTGAAGACTGTGATATTGTATTCCGCTACAATGCAAACAAGAATTCAGGCTATGTGACAGCGCCAAAATCTGACGGGGTCAGCTATGGACTGATTTTTGACAACTGTCGGATTACAGCAGAAAAAGGATGTTCCGGAAGCAAATACTATCTCGGAAGACCGTGGGGCGAAGAAGCGGCAGTAACGTACATTGATTGTTACATGAGCAGCATTATCAACGCGGAAATCGGCTGGACCGACTGGAGCGGGGAAGAATTAAGTACAAATGTAACTGCATTAGAAAAATCGCGTTATTACGAATGTGGAACGTATGGTGCGGGCTATGCGGTCAACGCAAACCGTAGACAGATTTCACCGGCAGCAGCAGAAGAAATGCTTTCAGCATCTGCTCTTGGCTGGAATCCGGAAGATACGGCAGTAGAACTTGCCACAAATTACGTTGGAGACATAGAGACAGAGCAGGAAGCAAATTATGTAGAGACAGCATATGAACCGGATACCTATTCCGGATATGAAAGTGATGATACCGGAGCAGGCCGCTATAACCAGGAAGGTTTTGCAGAGGTGGCAGACACAACGGGTGGAGGACTTTTGTACGAGACATCGGATGACTATTACAAGGTTTCTAATGCAGAAGAATTTTTGACAGCAATGATTGCGATTAAAAAATCCGGCATGCCGAGTGTGATTGAGCTGGATGCCGATATTTGTTTAGGCTCTAACGAAGTGGAGAATTTTGCATCCTACAGCAGTGTGATTACGGCACACAGTCACGAACCGCTGACACATCCGCTGCTGATGGAGACCGGCGTGTCTAAATTATCCATGAAGGGGATGAGCAACCTGACTATTTTTTCCACAGAAGGATATTCGATAAAGCACTGTGCACTCGATATCAATGCCTCGGAGAATATTATCATTCGAAATATCAGTTTTGATGAACTGTGGGAGTGGGACGAGGAGACGTCCGGAGGTTATGATGTAAATGACTGGGATTATGTGACGGTGGAAACCGGAAGCGACAGAGTCTGGATTGACCATTGTACATTTTATAAATCCTATGATGGCATCGTGGATGTCAAAACAGACAAGACGACAGAGACAAACGTGACAATTTCCTGGTGTGAATTTTTACCGGGAAGTGAGGACAATGTTTTCTTTGATGAGATGATGGAGACGATGGCAGCAGACCCGGAAAATTATCCGTACTATAACAGCCTGCTTGAAAAAGGAATGAGTGACGAGCAGATCTGGTGGTACGCATATGGTCAGAAGAAAACACATTTAATCGGACAGTCAGATGATGCCACAACAGCAGAAAACATTAATCTGACACTGGCAAATAACTATTATTATAATTCAATGGACAGAATGCCGCGTATGCGTTATGGAACAGCGCATGTTTATAACTGTATTCTGGACGCACAGGAATTGCTCAATGCGCGGGATACGATCACAGATTCCGAGGCAGCAGCACACATTGTCAGCAATGGAGCATCTTCTACCTGTGACGGTTCTGTTTTATTGGAAAATTGTTTTGTGAACGGCATTATCAATGCATTGAACAGTGGAAACGGAAGCAGTCCTTCCGGTTACATCAATGCAGTAAATTCCCTGTATTATATGTATGGCGAGCGTTATGCGCTGACACCGAAAGTGAATACGACAAAAGAGGGAGAAGAATTAAAACTGCTGGATGCCGATAGTTTTGTTTCGGAACTTCCGTATGAGGATTATGTGCTTTACAGCGCAAGCGAACTCTATGAAATTGTGAGACCGAATGCGGGAGCCGGAAAACAGGATTGGAGTGCACTCCAGTGGGAGAAAACAGTATACTATGATGCGACATGGGAGGCACCGGTTGCAGAGACGACTTCTAACGACGGACTTCCAAGTTACAGTGGACAGAAGGGCAGTACGTCCACCGATGACGGGGATTCCGACAGCGGAGATTCGGACAGTGACGCTTCCGATAGTGATGATTCCGATAGTGATGATTCCAATAGTGATGATTCCGATAGTGGCAATTCCGATGGGGATTCGGACGAGGAAGATTCCAAGGAAGAAGACAGCGATACAACGGAGGATACGGCTTCCGATGGAAATACGACAACATCAGATGGAAGCACATCTTCAAATACGACATCGGATGGCACTAAGGATACAACTACAACTTCCGATACAACAACGGATGACACGACATCGGATGGCACAGCGTCTTCCACTACAGCGTCAGCAGGTACGGCATCCTCGACCACAACGGGCAGTACAGCCACGGCGGTTGCAACAGTAGCAGGTGCAGTGTCTGTTGCATCGGATGCAGCAGGCGATGGACAGACATCGGAAGATGCAGCTGTAGTGAAACTGGACGAAAGCAGTTGGGAAGAAATCGTAAGTCTGTTAGAACAACTGGAACGTGAAGGAGAAACAAAAGAACTCGTTATTTCGATGGCACAGGATGGTGTCATCCCGGCAGAATTCTGGCAGGCACTGGCGGGAAAAGATATTCAGGTGACACTTGCATTTTCCGATGATTATGCGTGGAAAATCAATGGAACAGAGATTACCGGCACGGTGGAGCAGGACATCGATATGTCATTAGAGCAATCGACCGGGGCGATACCGGAAATTATTCTGGAAAAATTGGAGTGTACCTATCTTCCGCTTTCACTTGCATATACCGGACAATTCGGATTCCGTGCTGTTTTACACATAAAAACCGGAAACGACGGGGCAATGGCGAATCTGTTTTATTATAATGAAGAAACCGGCATGATGGAACATATGGAAAGTGTACAGGTGAGTGAAGACGGATATGCTGAATTCACGTTTACCCACGCATCGGATTACATCATTGTAATGAACGAAACGGCACTCGCATCCTGGGAGGAAGTTTCGGAAAAAGCAGATGAACCTGTGGCAGAAGAGCAGACAACAGAGGAAGTGGAGAGCAGCCAGACAGTTGAAGCATCGCATGCTGCAGGAATAATTGCGATTATATCCGTAATTATAATGGCAGCAGGTGTCGCCGGTTATGTCTGTTTTCGAAAAAAGAAAAAGAAATAATTTTTAGATAAGAAAGGACGCTAAAAGCGAAAACGCTTGAGGCGTTCTTTTTTTGAAAAATTTCCCACCTGTTTTTGCATGAAAAAAGCAGAAGTGTCAAATACTAAAAAAAGTCAGTAAAATTAAGGGAAACAACGGAAAAATTTGCTTGACATTTACCGCCGGCGCTTATATAATGACTTAGTGTGCGAAATAATGTATTTGGCATGCAGGATAAGATTACAGGAGGTGAAAATAATGCCAACATTTAACCAGTTAGTAAGAAAAGGACGTCAGACATCTGTTAAGAAGTCTACAGCACCAGCACTTCAGAAGGGTTACAACTCTTTACAGAAGAGACCTATCGATGCTTCTTCTCCACAGAAGAGAGGTGTATGTACAGCTGTTAAGACAGCTACTCCTAAAAAACCTAACTCAGCTCTTAGAAAGATCGCCAGAGTTCGTCTTTCAAACGGAATCGAAGTAACATCTTACATTCCAGGAGAAGGTCACAACTTACAGGAACATAGTGTTGTTCTGATCAGAGGTGGTCGTGTTAAGGACTTACCAGGTACAAGATATCACATCATTCGTGGTACACTTGATACAGCTGGAGTTGCTAACAGAAAACAGGCTCGTTCAAAATACGGCGCTAAGAGACCAAAAGACGCTAAATAAGATATTGTAAAATATTTTGATTAGCAAACCAATAGTATCACAAAACAGAACTAGAGGTTTAGTGTTGGGATTATTGTCACTTATGATATATTTCCGCACGAACACATTTTAGAGAGACACATTGTGAGTACCGTTGAATTAATCGAAATGAAGTTCACTGATACAGCAGAAGCTGTTGAAGTACAGCTTGCTGTAATATCCGGCGAAGCTGGACAGCCGAAAGGCTCAGGTAATGCAGAGAATATCTGTATAGTAAATTATGATTAAGGAGGGAAGAACCGTGCCACGTAAAGGACATACTCAGAAAAGAGACGTATTAGCAGATCCAATTTACAATAACAAAGTCGTTACAAAGCTTGTCAACAACATTATGTTAGATGGTAAGAAAGGTGTAGCACAGAAAATTGTATATGGAGCTTTCGCAAGAGTAGAAGAGAAAACAGAAAGACCTGCTCTTGAGGTATTTGAAGAAGCCATGAATAACGTTATGCCTGTTCTTGAAGTAAAGGCTAGACGTATTGGTGGTGCAACATACCAGGTACCAATCGAAGTTAGACCTGACCGTCGTCAGGCATTAGCTCTTCGTTGGTTAACATTGTATTCTCGTAACAGAGGAGAGAAGACAATGGAAGAGAGACTGGCAAATGAGATTATGGATGCAGCAAACAACACAGGTGCATCTGTAAAGAAAAAAGAAGATATGCACAAGATGGCAGAGGCAAACAAAGCTTTTGCTCACTACCGTTTCTAATAAGGGACAGGATAAAATCTGTAAAGCGATTCTGCACTGGCAGTTTCTGCTTGCAGATTTTTGCATAGTAAATTAAGGAGGAAAATCCGTTGGCTGGAAGAGAATATCCATTAGAGAGAACCAGAAATATCGGTATTATGGCTCATATT
>CAKRDK010000004.1 GCA_934309475.1 uncultured Roseburia sp. | reverse complement strand
ATGAGAGAAGGAATCCATCCAGATTATTATCAGGCAACTGTTACATGTAACTGTGGTAACACATTTGTTACAGGTTCAACAAAGGAAGATATCCACGTTGAAATTTGTTCAAAATGCCATCCATTCTACACAGGTCAGCAGAAAGCTAGCAGAACTGACGGACGTATTGACAAGTTCAATAAGAAATATGGTATTAAATAAATCGAATGTGACTGCATGTAAGGTTGAGGTTTTTAGAATCTCAACCTTTTTTTGAAAAGAAGATTGCAAAGCGTGTGGAAAGGAAAAGGTATCTGCGTGAAGTATTCAGGAATTGGCGGACAGGCAGTAATGGAAGGCGTAATGATGAAAAATCAGGAGAAATACGCCGTTGCAGTTCGGAAACCGGACCACGAGATCGTTGTAGAAGTAGCAGAGTACAACGGAATCATAAAGAATAAGAAGATTAGAAATCTCCCGATTTTGCGTGGAGTTTTCAGTTTTATAGAGTCCCTGACATTAGGAATGAAGACTTTGATGTTTTCTGCTTCTTTTTTTGAGGAAGAGGAGGGGAAAAAGGAAGAGGCGATACATCCGTTGTCGGAGGAGGCGAAGAAGGAATTAGAGAAGAAGCAAAAGAAGCAGGAAAAGGCAATGATGGGAGGTACCATGGTATTTTCCATTCTCATGGCAGTTGTCATTTTTATGCTGATTCCATATTATGCATCGCTGCTTTTTCAGAAGTTTATTTCTTCGAAACTTTTAATTACATTGATAGAGGGAATTTTGCGGCTGGCGATTTTTATTGGCTATGTGGCAGCAATTTCCATGATGGAAGACATCCGGCGTGTGTATATGTACCATGGTGCAGAACACAAGTGTATCAACTGCATTGAGCACGGGCTTGACCTTACCGTGGAGAACGTGAAGAAGAGTTCGAAGCAGCACAAGCGCTGTGGAACCAGTTTTATGCTGATTGTAATGGTAATCAGTATTTTCTTTTTCATGTTTATTCAGACGGATGTGAGAATTTTGCGGCTGTTGCTCCGAATCGTTCTGATTCCGGTGATTGCAGGTGTCTCATATGAATTTATCCGTCTGGCGGGCCGCAGTGATAATGTAGTTGTGAACGTTTTGAGCAAGCCGGGAATGTGGCTTCAGAATCTGACGACGAAAGAGCCGGATGAAGAGATGATAGAAGTTGGAATTGCTTCGGTTGAGGCAGTTTTTGACTGGAAAGCCTATGTGGCGAAGATAAGACAAGAGGGTATATAATTGCGCATGCTTTTTGAGGGAAGAGCTGCGGAGAGAAAGGGTAATGTGGTATGACCTACCAGGAAGCTGTAAAGAATGGCGAGAAGATTTTAAATCTCGCGAATATTTCAGATGCAAAAGTGGATGCATGGATGCTTTTTGAAATGGCATGTAAAGTGGACCGTAATTTTTATTATCTGCATATGGATGAGGATATTACGGCAGAGCAGCAGAAGGAATATGAGATAGCGTTGAAAAAGCGTGCGGAGCATATTCCGTTGCAATATATTACCGGTGAGCAGGAGTTCATGGGGTTGAAGTTTAAAGTGAATTCAAATGTGCTGATTCCGAGACAGGACACGGAAGTGCTTGTGGAAGAAGCGTTAAAGAGGATTCAGCCGGGGATGCGTGTGTTAGATATGTGTACCGGTTCCGGCTGTATTGCAGTCAGTATTGCTAAGAATGTGCCGCATATTGAGATGCATGCCGTTGATATTTCAAAGCAGGCACTTAATGTGGCAAAGGATAATGCAAAGCTAAATGAAGTGTCCGTTGAATTTGAGCGGAGTGACCTGTTTGATCATGTAGCAGGAAAATACGATGTGATTGTATCAAATCCGCCTTATATTCCGACCTCTGAGATTCCAAAGCTGATGCCGGAGGTGGGAAGTTTTGAGCCGGTCGAAGCATTAGATGGAAAAGAGGATGGCTTATATTTTTACCGTAAAATCATTGCGGAGTGTAAAGATTATCTGAATCCGGATGGAATGATTTTCTTTGAAATCGGATATGAGCAGGGTGCGGATGTGTCTGCATTATTGCAGGAAGCCGGTTTTTCGCAGGTGGCTGTTGTGAAGGATTTAGCGCATCTTGACCGTGTTGTATTTGGAAAAATGATAGAGTAGTATCGCCGTAGCTTTTGGAAACGGCGCAGAAAGGCAAGGTTTTTTATGTTTGATAAATTAGAAGATTTATTGATTCGTTTTGACGAGTTGATGAGCGAATTGAGTGAGCCGGATGTGGCAAACAACCCGGAGCGTTTTCGCAAGTTGATGAAGGAACAGAGTGATTTAACTCCAATTGTAGAGGCATATAAGGAATACAAACAGTGCAAGCAGGATATTCAGGATTCCCTTGCAATGCTTGAAGAGGAATCCGACGAGGAGATGCGTGAGCTTGCAAAAGAAGAATTAAATGAAGCAAAAGCCCGCGTGGAAGAATTAGAGAAAGAATTAAAAATCTTACTTCTTCCAAAAGACCCGAATGATGACAAGAACGTTATCGTTGAGATTCGTGCCGGTGCAGGTGGAGATGAGGCGGCTTTGTTTGCGGCTGAAATCTATCGTATGTATATCCACTATGCGGAGCAGAAGCACTGGAAAGTGGAAATCATGGAAGCAGATGAGACCGGAATCGGTGGTATGAAGAGTATCACATTTATGCTGACCGGACAGGGAGCTTATTCTGTGATGAAATACGAGTCCGGTGTGCATCGTGTACAGCGCGTACCGGAGACAGAGTCCGGCGGACGTATTCATACTTCAACCATTACCGTTGCTGTGATGCCGGAGGCAGAGGAAGTGGACGTACACATTGATGATAAAGATATCCGTATCGATGTCTGCCGTGCATCAGGAGCAGGTGGACAGTGTGTCAATACAACAGACTCTGCAGTACGTTTGACTCATATTCCAACCGGAATTGTCATCTACAGCCAGACAGAGAAATCCCAGATTCAGAATAAGGCAAAAGCGTTTGCTTTACTTCGTACGAAATTATATGATTTAGAGCAGCAGAAAGCGCATGATGCAGAGGCAGAATTGCGTAAGAGCCAGGTCGGAACCGGTGACCGTTCTGAGAAAATCAGAACCTACAATTTCCCACAGGGACGTGTGACAGACCACCGTATCAATCTGACTCTCTACAAGTTAGATAAAGTTATGAATGGTGATATTCAGGAGATTATCGATGCGTGTATCGCAGCCGACCAGGCAGCGAAGTTGGCGAAGATGAACGAGAACTAAATAGAACTGTAAAAGACGGGTATGAGCGTAAAAGTTCTGCCTCGTCTCTTATATTATGCGGTTAATATGAACTGACACAATAATATCGGTGCTTGATTTTATCGAAAGAACTTGTTATAGTATAAAGATAATAAGAAAAAACAAGAAGGAGAATAGACGGTTTCGTCTATTCTCCTTTATTCCGTATAGAAAATTATGGCACAAAGGAGAGAGTTATCACATGAAACAAAAGAAAAAAGAGGCGATTGTACTGACGGAGGGAAGTATCTGGAAACAGTTACTTTGTTTTTCGCTGCCGATATTGTTTGGAAATGTATTTCAGCAGACTTACAATATGGTGGATTCAGCCATTGTAGGGCAATTTGTGGGGGACACGGCATTGGCTGCAGTCGGCTCATCCTCAAATATTATTATGCTGCTGCTGAGTGCTTTTTATGGAATTTCCATGGGAGCAGGAGTTGTGATTTCGAGATATTACGGAGCCGGGGACTGGGACGGCGTGAGCCGTGGCGTTCATACCATGGTTGCGTTTGGTCTGGCAGGTGGAATTGGATTTACAATTATAGGCGAATTGCTGACGCCTTATATTTTAAAATGGATTGGAACACCGGCGGAGGTTATGGCGCAGTCGCAGATATACTTCCGTATCTTCTTTGCAGGAACCGTCTTTAGTGCCTTGTATAACATCGGCGGGGGAATCTTAAGAGCAGTCGGTGATTCGAAAAGCCCGTTATACTACTTGATTGTTTCATGTATTTTAAATACTGTTTTAGATTTACTTTTTGTAGTTGTATTTCATTGGGGCATTGCGGGAACCGCATGGGCAACCGTCATCTCCCAGTGCGTCAGCTGCGTGATGACATTCCATAAATTGATGGAGGAGGGAACGGTGTACCGCGTGTTTGTTTCTAAAATCAGATTTCATGGACGGGAGTTAAAAGGAATCGTTTCCATCGGATTGCCGAGTGGTGTGCAGAATTCCATCGTGTCATTGTCTAATATCGTTGTGCAGGCAAGTATCAATGCATTTGGTGCAATGGCGTTAGCAGGCTACGGTGCATACAGTAAAATTGACGGCTTTGCCATGATGCCTGCAAGTGCGTTTGCGATGGCAACCACTACATTTGTAAGCCAGAATATCGGAGCAGGAAATTATAAACGTGTGAAAAAAGGAGCGTGCGTCGGAATGTTTTTAAATCTTCTGACGGCGGAGAGCATTGGCATTATTCTGTCCATTTTTGCCCCTGTCTTTTTGCGGATTTTCACGGATGATCCGGAAATCATTGGCTATGGTGCATTGCAGGCGAGCATTGTCGGACCATTCTTCTGTCTGTGTGCAGGAACGCACGCAATTGCGGGTATCCTGCGCGGAGGCGGAAAATCAACCCTTCCAATGCTTGTCATTATTTTGTTCTGGTGCGGACTTCGTATGACGTGGATTACATTTGTAGCAAGACCGGCACATGTGATTCATCTGGTGTTCTGGGCATATCCGCTGACCTGGAGCTGCACATTCCTTGTGTTGGGAATTTATTGCCTGAAATCGGGCTGGCTGAAAAAGATAGAGGAAAAGGCGTAAGTAGAAAGGTGAAGTTATGTTACAAAAATTGAAAAATCGCTATATTGGAGATAAAGAATTTTACCGGATGGTGCTTGTGATTGCACTCCCGATTATGATTCAAAACGGAATTACAAATTTCGTTGGACTTTTGGACAACATCATGGTAGGACAGCTTGGAACAGAGCAGATGTCCGGAGTTGCGATTGTAAACCAGCTTTTAAATGTTTATTATGTCTGTCTGTTTGGATGTGTTTCCGGAGCGTCCATTTTTGCGGCACAGTATTATGGACAGGGCAATATGGAGGGATTGCAGCATACCTTTCGGTTTAAATGGATTAGCTGTGGAATCATGGCAATCGCCGGACTTCTTGTGATGGGATTTGGCGGAAGCGGATTGATTACACTTTTCTTAAATGATAGCAGTGCAGGAAGCGTGGCTGCCACACACGAGGCGGGAATGCGTTATCTCATGGTCATGATGATTGGAATGGTTCCGTATATGGTAATGCAGATTTATGCAAGTACCCTGCGTGAAATTGGACAGACGTTTGTGCCGATGGTGGGAAGTATGGTAGCGGTTGTTTTGAACTTCTGCATCAACTACGTTCTTATTTTTGGAAAATTCGGGTTTCCGAAACTGGGTGCAACCGGTGCAGCTGTCGGTACGGTTGTCTCAAGATTTGTAGAAATGGGAATTATGATTTACTGGACACACACGCACAAAAATGAAGTCAGATTTATTGAGGGTGTTTATCGCACATTCCGTATTCCAAAGACATTGATTGGGCAGATTCTTCGAAAGGGAACACCTCTGATTTTAAATGAGGCACTCTGGTCTGCCGGACAGGCTGTTTTGGTGCAGGGATATTCCATGCGTGGATTAGATGCAGTGGCATCTTTAAATATTGCAACTACAGTATCAAATCTGTTTAACGTAGTGTTTATCGCGCTCGGAAGTGCGGTATCGATTATTGTCGGACAGCAGCTTGGTTCCGGTGACCTGGAGCGTGCGGTCGAGACAGACCGGAAACTCATCTTCTTTTCGGTGGTAAGCTGTATTGTAATTGGCATGGTTTTATTTGGCGTGGGCGGTCTGTTCCCGCAGATTTATAAGACCTCGGAACATGTACGTGAAATGGCGTCGACGTTGATTCGCATTACGGCGCTCTTTATGCCGGTGTATGCTTTTTACCACGCCTCGTATTTTACACTGCGAAGCGGAGGAAAAACATTGATTACGTTTTTGTTTGACAGTTGTTATGTATGGCTTGTCAATATTCCGGTTGTATTTTTGTTAAGCCGGTTCAGCTCTTTTGACATTATTACAATTTATTTTTGCTGTCAGAGCGTGGAGCTTGTGAAGGTGCTGATTGGTTATATTCTGTTGAAAAAGCGTGTCTGGGTCAACAACATTGTCAGTGAGATGGAGGCATAAAAATGAAGCGAGCAGAGGATTTAAAACAGTTATTGGAGCGGATTGACCATAAGGGTTATCCTGCCTATAAGGAGACAAAAGGAAGTTATCAGTGGGAAAAGTATGTTTTATGCATTGAGCATGTGCAGGGGGACCCGTTTGCGGCACCATCGAAGGTCAGCCTGACGGTACCGGGGAAATGCAATGGATTTTTCAAGATGTATTACGAAAATAAAGAAAAGCGTGTGGCATTTCAGGATTATCTGCTGCGGAGAATGGCAAAGGTTATCCGCGCATATTCTTTTAAGGCAAAAGGCTCCGGAAAGAGCGGTCTGCTCGGAATCAGCCAGCCGGGGCAGGAGGTCTTAGAGCGCAGTGCCTGTCAGGTGAATCCGGAGAACGGGGATATCACAGTCCGGATGGAAATTGGATTCCCGGCGCAGGGCAGAAGTATTCAGGCGAGGGAACTGATTAAGATTCTGTTTGATTTCCTGCCAAAGTGCGTGGAGCAGTCTCTTTTCCAGAAGGCATATCAGGCAAAAGAGTTAGAACAGGTTGTCTTTCTTGCAGAAGACCAGCAGTACATCCGGGAACAGTTAAAAGAACAGGGACTCGTCGCGTTCGTCGCAGACGGAGCAGTTCTTCCGCGTAAATCAGGTGTGTCCGATTTGCCGATGCAGGGCGGCGTGACGTTTACCTCTTCGGAATCCATGCGCGTAACCATGCAGCTGCCACATAAGGGCAGCATTACCGGGATGGGAATCCGGGAAGGAATTACATTGATAGTCGGAGGCGGCTATCATGGAAAATCGACGCTTCTTAGAGCCTTAGAGCTTGGGGTATACAATCACATTGCAGGAGACGGCAGAGAGTATGTCATTACGGACGAAACAGCGGTAAAACTGCGTGCTGAGGACGGCAGAAGTATTCAGAGTGTGGACATTTCTGCGTTTATCCGAAACCTTCCGAATGGAAAAGATACCACGGCATTTTTTACAGAAAATGCGAGCGGAAGCACATCACAGGCGGCGAATACCATGGAAGCCGTTGAGATGGGCGCAGCCGTATTTTTGATTGATGAGGATACCAGTGCGACCAACTTTATGATACGCGATGAGTTGATGCAGCGTGTGGTACACAGGGATATGGAACCGATTACACCGTTTATTGACAGGGTAGAGGAGCTTTACCGGGATAAACATATTTCGACGATTCTTGTAGCTGGAAGTTCGGGCGCTTATTTTTACAAGGCGGATACGATTATCCAGATGAAGAAGTATGAGCCGGTGGATATCACGGCACAGGCAAAAAAAGAGGCGGAAGCTTATGGTGCCTTTGAGACGGTGGAATGTGAACATGTTTTCCGGGAAGCAAAGCGAGCAGAGCGTGTGGCAAAGAGAGACGGCGCCTTTCTGGGGAATGACCGGAATAAGAAAAAAGTGATGGGGCTCGACGGATTTTCTGTGAACCGCGAGACGGTCGATTTGCGCTACGTGGAACAGTTGACGGATACCGAGCAGGTCAACGCACTTGCTGAGATTTTAATATACTTAAAGAAACATGAGTTTGACGGGAAAAAGACTGTGCAGGAGGCAGTTTCCCATCTGATGTCAGAGATAGGGCAGAAGGGATTTGCGGCATTTACGGAAGGAAAAATTCCGGGCAATCTTGTGATACCAAGAGAGCAGGAAATTTTTGCGATGCTAAACCGCTGCCGGGAACTTGTGCAGATAGAATGTAGAAGAAACGAAAATTAGGAGGAACACACATGGCATCTGGTGTAAAAAATATGACGGAGGGAAAACCGGCGAAACTGATTTTTTCCTTTGCAATGTCCCTGATGGTTGGAAATATTTTTCAGCAGTTTTATACCATCGTGGATACGATGGTGGTAGGAAAGGGACTGGGTGTTAATGCCCTTGCATCGCTCGGTGCGGCGGACTGGATGAACTGGATGATGCTTGGCATTATCCAGGGATTTACGCAGGGATTTGGAATCATGATGGCGCAGGAATTCGGCGGGAAGCGTATGGATTCTCTCAGAAAAGCAGTGGGAAGTTCTGCGACATTATCGCTGGTATTTTCTTTGCTTTTGGTTGCGCTTGGACAGGGGATCGTGGAGCCGCTGCTTCATCTTTTGCAGACGCCGGATATGATTATCGGTGGAACATTGCTCTATTTAAGAATCATGTTTTTCGGGATTCCGATTGTGATGGCGTACAATCTGTTTGCCTGTATTCTGCGCTCATTAGGAGACGGTAAAACACCGCTCTATGCCATGGTTGTCGCTTCAATTACAAATGTAGGACTTGATTTATTGTTTGTGTTTGGATTCCATTGGGGAATTGCAGGTGCGGCGGCAGCGACGCTGATTGCGCAGGCAGTTTCGAGCGTCTACTGCTTTTACCATATCCGAAAAATTGAGGCATTGCATTTAAAGGGAGCAGATTTTAAGCTGGAAGTGTCTTTGATGGGACACCTTCTGATGCTTGGTTTTCCGATGGCATTTCAAAATGCCATTATTGCCATTGGCGGCATGATTGTGCAGTCGGTTGTCAATGGATTCGGCGTTATCTTCATTGCAGGATTCACGGCAACGAATAAGCTATACGGTGTGTTAGAAATTGCGGCGACATCTTACGGATACGCCATGGTCACTTATGTAGGGCAGAATCTCGGCGCCGGAAAAGGACAGAGAATCCGGCAGGGAATGCGTTCTGCGATAAAAATTGCGCTCGTTACAGCCGTTATCATTGCAGTCTGCATGCTGGTATTTGGAAAATTAATTTTAGGCTGCTTTATCTCGGGAACACCGGAGGTGGCGGAGGCAACCATGGAAATTGCCTACCGTTATCTGGCGATTATGAGTATCTGCCTTCCGATTCTGTATTTGCTGCATGTGATGCGTTCGTCGATTCAGGGAATGGGAAATACCGTGCTGCCAATGCTCTCCGGAATTGTGGAATTTTTGATGCGGACAGTTGCAGCGTTATTGCTTCCTCTGCTTGCGGGAGAAAACGGAATCTACTTTGCAGAGATTTTGGCATGGCTTGGTGCGGATGTTGTGTTGGTCATCAGTTATTTTTACATGAGAAAAAAGGTCCTGACGGGAATTGCCGGTGAAAATGTTTAAGAAATTGCCGAAAACAGTCGATATATAGCATAGTACAGGAATGGATTCAAGTTTGTTTCATGGAGGAAATGAAAATGGGTATATCGGTCAACAGTAATTTAGGAGGAACTGCTGCCGGACTTTCGGGAGGAGTGGTTACGGCGGGAACTGCGAAGCGCCAGACGCTTTTTTCAAGCAGTTCTAAGAGTAAGAAAAAATTAAATTATAATTCGAAAGAAATCTCATCACAACTCATCCGGGCGTCTAAGTCGAGAACCGCGTCCTCGGTGCTGACGCGTGCCAAAAATAAAGTGAGCGCGCTACAGCGGTGCCTTGGAACCGGACAGTATGATGACGGGGAGGTGCGGATTGCCATTGCACATGCAAAGAGAATGGTGAAGTGTGCCCAGTCGAAGGTGCGTAATTTAAAAGAAGAGGAAAATTTACAGCACAAGTATGAACGCGAAAAGGCAAACAAGGAGCGCCAGCAGAAAAATGAAGTGAAGCGGCGCGTGCACCAGAAAGAGCAGAATCTCGGACAGAAAATGGCAACGGAGGAGATTCAGCAGATACAGAAAGAAAAAGCGAGAAAGCAGGAAGTCCTGCGGAAACGTCGTCTGCACCGCAATCAGGAACGCGGAAAAATCAGTGAGGCGGACATGAAGTATCTGCAGAATACAATTGATTATATGAAGAGCGACGGACAGGTCGATACGTCGGCTGTGTCGGTTGATTTGACGGATGCCGGAGTGATGATGAGCGAACTGCAGCAGTTAGAGCAGCAGGTCGAGAATGAAGTGGAAAATGAGATGGCGGATATTGAAACTACAGATGTATCTGCAAGCGCGGATGTCTCAGGAGGAGCAGCAACAGGAACGGTGCAGGGAAGCGGAGTTATCATGTAAACGGGGACGGAGGATGAAAAATGAATATTAGCGTAAATGCAAACAAAGCGGGAGGTTTTTCGGAAAACATTCATGTAAATGCACACAATAAATCGCAGAATCAGGGAAGGGAATCCTTGTATTTAGGGGATACCAGTTTAGCGGATAATCCAATTGCACAGCGCAGAAAGCAGGCACAGAAGCAGGCAATGAAAGTAGTGCGTGACGCATGGGAAAATGATATGGCGGTCAGCAAATCGGTGGAGGACCGCCGTGCCCACTATCAGCAGATGGAGGCGCAAAAGGAAGAGGCACAAAAGCAGGCGGAGCAGTTAAGCAATGATGAAAAAACACTTCAGGAACAGTACGCAGTGGCACCTGATTCGCAGGAGCAGCAGGATTTAGAAGTGTTGAAAAAATTTCAGGATTATAACCGGAATGTGACGTCAACACCGCTGACGAAGGAAGAGTCGGAACGTGTTGACGAGCTTTTGAAACATCCGCTGACGGAATATCAGCAGCGTGCACTAGAACTCAATAAGCGTGCAGGAGATTTCAAAAAAGATGCAAAAGCAGCTTATGATGCCATGAAAGATGATGTCAGTGATATTAGAAGTATTTTGCAGGAAAAACTGAAATCGAATCCGATGTTAGATGCGCAGAAGGCGGCAGAGGATATCTGGGGAGCCGCAAATGATGATATTTTAGGCCTTGCCGCGCAGGAAGCGATGGATCACATCGAAGAGGAAAACAAAAAGCGCGAGGAAGAATCCGAGAAGGCGGCAGAGAAGAAGGAAGAAAAAGAAGAGCAGCTTGAGAAAGTGCAGGAGGGACGTGCTTATGAGCAGGCAATCATGGAAGGAACAAAAGAAGCATTAGACCGTGCAGAAGCAAGAGCGCGTCAGAATGATGCACCGGATATGAACTTCGGTGACATGTATGATGTGACGAAGATGAACCAGCAGACAACCGATATGTCTTCCAGCCTCAATGATATAAAAAACAGTATGAAATTGTTAGAGGCGGACTTGAAAGGAATTCAGATAGACGAAGAAGCGTAAGGGAAAACAGGCGTCAGAAGAGAGATACTTCTGACGCTTTTTCTGTAATAGGAAATTTCGTTCCTATCACATAAAAATCCCCGCTTTGAGAAAAAGTGTGGTACAATCATACAGAAAGATTTTTGATGAAAGGTATGATAAAATGGCAGGAAAATTTTATGCAGTCAAAAAAGGAAAAACACCAGGAATCTATCTCACTTGGGACGAATGTAAGCGCGTGGTGCATGGCTATCCGGGCGCAGTTTATAAAGGATTTAAGACAAGAGAGGAAGCAGAGCAGTTTCTAGGTCAGGGACAGCAGGAACAAATTTCTACAGGAGCTGAAAAGGAGCCGGAAGTTTTTGCTTTTGTGGATGGCTCTTTTAATATTGCAACAAAGGTTTACGGATATGGAGGATTTCTGCAAAATGGTGCCGAGCGCATTGTCTTGCAGGGCTCCGGGACAGAGGAAGAGATGGCATCGATGCGCAATGTTGCGGGAGAGGTGTTAGGCAGTATGGCTGCGATAGAAAAAGCGGTGGGACTGGGGCTTCCGGAACTGACCATTTATTATGATTATATGGGAATTGAAATGTGGGCGACCGGAGCGTGGAAGCGCAACAAGAAGGGGACGGTGGCATATCACGATTATGTGAATTCTGTCCGGGATAAGATACAACTACATTTTGTAAAAGTAAAAGGACATTCCGGTGTGGAAGGGAATGAAGAAGCTGACCGGCTGGCAAAAGAAGCGGTCGGAATCGGCGTATAAAGTTTGAGAAGAGAAACGAAAAGGGACAGGAGAAACGAAGATGGCAAAATTATTTTTCCGCTATGGAGCGATGGGAAGTTCAAAGACAGCGAATGCGCTGATGGTAGAATATAACTACAGGGAAAGAGGAAAGCGTGCGCTGCTTGCAAAACCAATGACAGATACCAGAGACGGGGAACGCACCGTAAGCTCTAGAATCGGTTTGGAGCAGAAATGCATCTGGACAGAGGAACTGATGGAGATGCCGGAAGAGGAACTGAAACAATATGACTGTATCATCATTGACGAAGCACAGTTCTGCCCGAAGGAGCAGATTGAATGTCTCGTACATTTTGTAGATGATTTAAACATCCCGGTCATCTGTTACGGTCTTCGTGCGGATTTCAGAAATGAATTGTTTCCGGGAAGCCAGTGGCTTTTGGCATGGGCTGATGTCGTCGAGGAAATCAAGACGGTCTGCTGGTGCGGAAAGGCTGCAAAATGCAATGCGCGTTTCAACGAACACGGTATCGTGAGAGAGGGTGCGCAGGTCGTGCTTGGCGGAAACGATTCCTATACGGCGCTTTGCAGAAAACATTTCCGGGAGGGCAATCTCGGACCGGATTTCAAGTTTGAAATGCCAGAAGAATAGAGGAGAGACAAATGTCGTTACAGTTTATTTTTGGGAATTCAGGAAGCGGAAAATCGAGTTATCTGTATGAGAAAGTATTAGAGGAAGCGGAAAAAGAACCGACGAAAAATTTTCTTGTCCTGGTACCGGAGCAGTTTACCATGCAGACGCAGAGGGAACTTGTGCGCCGCCAGAAGAACCATGCCATTATGAATGTGGATGTCTTGAGCTTTGCGCGTCTGGCATACCGCGTGTTTGATGAACTCGGCAAACAGAACTTAATGGTGTTAGAGGAGACCGGTAAGAATCTGGTGCTGCGCAAGGTGGCGGAAGAGAAAAAGGACTGCCTGAAAGTGCTCGGCGGCAACATCAATAAGATGGGCTACATCGGGGAAATCAAGTCTTTGATTTCGGAACTGACGCAGTATAACATCGGACCGGAGCAGTTAGAAGAATTTTTAAAGACAAGCAGTATCAGTGAGACACTCCGGTTGAAATTGGAAGATGTGTTAGTGCTGTATCAGGGATTCGGCGAGTATTTAGAGGGCAAATACATTACCTCGGAGGAAGTCTTAAGCCTGCTCTGTGACGTGGCGAAAGAGTCTCAGATTATAACGAATAGTGTAATTGTATTCGATGAATTTACCGGATTTACACCGATACAGAATCAGTTGTTCGGCGTGCTGCTTCCGCTTGCCGAGAAAATAATGGTGACGGTGACGATTGACGCCGAAGAAGATTTTTATCATTCCAGAGGAATCCATGAATTGTTTGCGATGAGTAAAAAGACGATTTCCTCCCTGCTAAATATTGCGCAGGAGCGCAAGGTGCCTGTAGAGGAGCCAGTGGTTTTAAAGGACGGGGCAAATCTCCGCTATAAAAATGCACCGGGACTTTTTTTCATGGAGCAGAATCTGTTCCGTGTCAGAAAAAGAGGACAGAAAAATACAGGAGAAGAAGTGCGTCTTTTCTGCATGAAGAATCCGCGGGAGGAATTGTCCTATGTGGCGGGAGAAATTGCGCGTCTCGTCCGGGAAGAGGGATTTTCCTACAAAGAGATTGCGGTGGTGACAGGTGACGTGGCGCAGTACGCCAATTACGTCCCGGAGACGTTTGAGCCGTATGAGATTCCCTATTTTATCGACCAGACGAAAAACATTCTGTTTCACCCGCTCACGGAATTTATCCGCGCGGTATTAGAGGTCGTAGAATCCGATTTTTCCTATGAGAGCATTTTCCGCTTCCTGCGGAGCGGTTTGAGCGGACTTGAGGAGGAGCAGATTGACCGCCTTGAAAATTATGTGATTGCGAAGGGAATCCGTGGCAGAAAGAAGTGGAATACGCTTTGGACAGCAGTGACGCGCACCGGAAAAGAGGACTTAGAGGAGTTAAATGAGACAAGAGAGCAGGTTGCATGCATGTTTGAACCTCTTTTTGCGGCATTCCGGGAGAAAAAGGCGACGACAAAGAGTCAGACCATGGCGCTTTATCAGATGTTAGTTGCGCTGCGGGTAGAGCAGCAGTTAAAGGAAAAGGAACTTTCCTATCAGGCGGCGGGAAATCAGGCGAAAGCGAAAGAGTACGCACAGATTTTCCGTATCGTGATTGATTTATTTGATAAAATTGTGGCGTTGCTCGGCGAGGAGACGTTATCAATCCGCGAGTACAGTGATATTTTAGATGCCGGATTTGAGGCGGCAAAGGTTGGAATCATTCCGCCGGGAAATGACAAGGTAATCTTAGGAGATATTGAGCGAACCCGTCTGAATCACATTAAGATTCTGTTCTTTGTGGGAGTTAATGACGGAATTGTGCCGAAATCGGCGAACCAGGGTGGAATCATCTCGCAGTTTGAGCGGGAAAAGATGACGGAGAACCATCTCGAATTGGCACCGGGAGCAAGAGAACGTGTGTTTATCCAGAAGTTTTATCTGTACTTAAATATGACGAAGCCATCGCACCGGCTGTATGTGTCTTTTTCTAAGATGAGTGCAGAGGGAAAGGCGATGCGCCGCTCTTATTTCATCGGCGTCCTTTTAAAGATGTTTGAGGGAAAAGAGGTTACAGAGATTGAGGAAGGACACAGGATGCTGCTGACGCCGGAAAACAGCATGCAGTTTTTGTTAGAAGGCTTACAGAAAGTCCGCGAGGATGAAAATGACTGGAACCGTGGGGAATGGGATGCGCTCGCGGCATGGTACATGGCACATCCGGAGTACAGGGATACCTTGCAGAAACTTTTACAGGCATCTTATTTTCACCATACGGATGAGCCAATCAGCAAGGCAGTCATCCAGGCATTGTATGGAAAAGTTTTAGAAAACAGTGTTACGCGGTTGGAGAATTTTGCGGCATGTGCATTTCAGCATTATATGAATTATGGACTCCACCTGAAAGAGCGTGAGGAACAGCAGTTTGCGAGTGTGGATATGGGAAATATCTATCACGATGCCTTGGAATATTATGCGAAAAGACTTGAGGAGACCGGAAATAACTGGTTTGAGGTAGCGGAGGAGATGCGGGAGCAGCTCGTGGAAGAGAGCATGGAACACGCCATTCTCTCCTGCAAAAACAGTGATGCGTTTGAGGACGCGAGAAGCCGTTATCTGTTAGGGCGGATGAAAGAAACCCTGCGCCGTACGATATGGGCGTTGACGACTCAGGTGCAGAAAGGGCATTTTGTGCCGAGTGAATTCGAAGTATCGTTCCAGCGTGCCGGAAATCTCGATGCCGTTCATTTTACCTTGAGTGATGAGGAAAAAATGCGTTTGCAGGGACGAATTGATCGTGTTGACATCTGCGAGACAGACGACAGAGTTTACGTTAAGATTATCGATTATAAATCCGGCAATACTTCTTTTTCGCTGTTGAATCTATATCACGGATTACAACTACAGTTGGTGGTGTATCTGAATGCGGCGATGGAACTGGTCGGAAAAAAACATCCGGGCAAACAGACGGAGCCGGCAGGCATTTTCTATTACCATGTCACCGACCCGATGGTAGAGGGAACCGGAATGGAATCGGAAGAGGAAATCCGGCGTGCCATTTTAGAGGAACTGAAATTAAACGGTCTTGTCAACGAAAAGCCGGAGATATACAGAGAGATGGATACCGATTTTTCGGGAAGTTCTGCGGTGATTCCGGTTGCATTGAAGGCAGACGGAAGTCTTCGTGCGACTTCAAAGACGGCAAGTACCTTTGATTTTGAGGCGATGTCGGAGTATGTCAATACCATCATCCGAAAGACCGGAAGACAGATTTTAGATGGAGATGTCTCTGTCTATCCGTACCAGTTAGACAACCGTACCGGCTGTGATTACTGTCCATATCACATGATTTGCGGATTCGATGTGAGACTTCCGGGCTATGAGTATCACAGGTTAGAAAAATTTGACAAAGAGAGTACGATTCTTGAAAAGATGAAAGGAACGGAGTAAATGGGCGTATCATGGACGAAGGAACAGCAGCAGGTTATCGACTTGAGAGACCGCAATATTTTAGTTTCGGCGGCGGCGGGTTCCGGTAAGACGGCTGTTTTAGTAGAGCGAATCATAAAAAGAATTACGGATGTAAACAATCCGGTTGATATCGACAGACTTTTGATTGTGACGTTTACGAATGCGGCGGCAGCGGAGATGCGGGAGCGTATCGGTGCTGCCATCGAGAAAGCGTTAGAGCAGAATCCGGAAGACGAACATTTGCTCAGACAGATGACGCTGATTCACAATGCGCAGATTACCACAATCGACAGTTTCTGTCTGTATGTCATCCGCAATCATTTTCACGAAATCGATTTAGAACCGAATTTCAGAATCGGGGACGAGGGAGAATTAAAACTTTTAAAAGAGGATGTCTTAAAGCAGGTGCTTGCAGAAAATTACGAGGAGCCGACGGCGGAGTTTAAGGATTTTGTGGAGGGCTATGCAGCAGGGAGAAAAGACGATGCGTTAAGCGGCATGATTTTGCAGCTTTTTGAGTTTTCGAGAAGTTATCCATGGCCAAAAGAATGGCTCACATCCTGTGTGCGGGGCTACGACATCACTTCATTAGAGGAACTGAATCAGGCAGAGTGGATGCAGCCGCTCGTCGAAAATATCCGTATGGTCTGCGCGGATATGACAAAGCTTTTACACGACGCACTAGCGCTGACACAGCTTGAAGATGGACCGGATATGTATGAGAGTGCAATCCGCAGTGATTTAGAGCAGTACGAAGCACTAGAGACGGCGCAGAGTTTTACGGACTACTATGAAAAAATAGACAGGATTTCCTATGAGGCACTTTCCCGCAAGAAATTCACGGGAGATAAGGACAAGCAGGAACAGGTAAAGGCACTGCGGCAGCAGGTGAAGGATGCAACGTCAAAACTAAAAAAGCAGTTCTTTTTCACGGCACCGGAGAATATGCTGGCGCAGATTGTGCAGACCAAGCCAAGGGCAGAAGAACTTGTGCGCCTTACGATTGCATTTGCGGAAGCGTTCGCAGCGAAAAAGCAGGAAAAAAATCTTGTGGATTTCAGCGATTTAGAGCATTTTGCGTTACAGATTCTAGTGGACGAGGAGACAAAGCAGGCGAAGAAGACGGCAGAGGAATTCCGGGATACGTTTGAAGAAATTATGATTGATGAGTATCAGGACAGTAACCAGGTGCAGGAGAGCATTTTAACATCCATATCGAGGGTGGAGCGTGGAAGCTATAATCTTTTTATGGTGGGGGATGTCAAACAGAGTATTTACCGATTCCGTCTGGCAAGACCGGAACTTTTTATGGAAAAATACGACCGCTACCAGACGGATGCGGCAGGAAATGTGGAGAACGAACAGCGCATTGACCTTCATAAGAACTTCCGAAGCCGTGAGGAAGTCTTATCATGCACGAATGATATTTTTTATAAGATTATGCACCGTGACTTTGGCAATGTGGAATACGATGCGGAAGCGGCACTTTATCCGGGCGCGTCGTATCCACAGGCGGAAAATGCGATGTTTGCGCCGGAGATTTTAGTGGTAGACAGCAAGGAAGAGATTCTAGAGGATACCGAACTGACCGACCAGAAACTGTTAGAAGCAAAAATGCTTGCAAAGCGGATTGAGCGGCTGATGCGGGAACAGCTTGTCACGGATAAACAGACCGGCGAACTGCGCGCCCTCCGCTACTCGGATATCGTGATTTTACTGCGAAGCTTAAATGGCTGGGCGGAGCGTTTTGTGGAGATTTTAAATGACAGCGGAATTCCGGCACACACGATTTCGGCGACCGGATATTTTTCTGCGACAGAGGTTCAGATTGTCCTTAGCATGCTTCGGATTCTCGATAATCCAAGACAGGATATTCCATTGACGGCAGTGCTGCGTTCTCCGATTTGCGGATTGAACGATGAGGAGCTTGCAACCCTTCGCCTCAAATGGAAGGAAGAACCGTTCCATGTCTGTGTCATGGAAAAATGTATCGAATTATCAGAACAAACGGAACAGTTTGAACAATTAAGCCAAATGGAACGAAAACTTTTCCGTTTCTGGCAGTGTTATGAAAAATTGCGCGCCATGGTGCCGGATACGCCGATTCATGAGCTGATTGAGGCAATTTTAAAAGAGACCGGATATGGAAGTTATGCGGCTGCAATGCCTGCGGGTGAGAGACGGCGCGCGAATCTGGATATGCTCTTAGAGAAAGCGATTGCCTACGAGAACACCAGTTATAAGGGACTGTTTCATTTTGTGCGTTACATTGAAGAATTGCAGCGGTACGATGTCGACTTTGGGGAAGCCGATACAGTGGGAGAAAATGAGGACGTTGTGCGTATCATGAGTATCCACAAAAGTAAAGGTCTTGAGTTCCCGGTTGTCATTGTCGCCGGAATGGGTAAAAATTTCAACCGCCAGGACGTTAGAAGCAAGCTTGTGCTTCACCCAGAACTTGGAGTCGGCTTAGATGCAATGGATGGAAAACGCCGTATTAAGTCCCCGACCATTGTAAAAAAAGCCATCGCAAAACAGATTGATGTGGAAAACCTTGGCGAAGAGTTAAGGGTGCTGTACGTTGCATTGACAAGAGCAAAAGAGAAGCTGATTCTATCCGGCAATTTAAAAAATGCGGCAGAAAAGCTTGAAGCATATCACAGGGATGCCGGACACGGTGTGTTTGAACAGGAAGCACAAAGGCCGCTCCCGTATCTGCAGCGGGAAAGCGCGATGAGCTATTTTGACTGGATACTTCCGGCGGCTTACGCGTACAATGGAAGATATAAAATTACGCTTGTAAATGCAGAAGAACTTGTGACGGAAGAACTGGCGCAGCAGATAAATTTAGAGGAAGCCTACGCAGCGTGCCGGCAGGAGATAGCGTCTGTGGATGAGAAGCAGGTACAGGCTTTAGAAAAACGTTTTTCGTTCCGATATCCGTGGAAAGAGGATGTCACGAGAAAAAATAAATATTCCGTGTCAGAATTGAAACATCGTGCCATGCGGGAACATTTTGAAGCGGAGCAGGAAGAGACCGTACCGCTTTTTATGCAGGAGGAATATGTGCCGTATGTACCGCAATTTGTGGAGCAGAAGGAAGAAGTAAACCAGGGCGCACTGCGCGGAACCGCCGTGCACCGCGTCATGGAATGCTACCAATTCTCAAATCCGGCGTCCTGCGCACAACAGGTCGCGCAGATGTTACAGGAAGGAAAGCTGACGAAAGATATGGCAGACCTTGTAAAAATTCCTGTGGTAGAAGCATTTTTGAAATCGGAAACAGGAAAGCGCATGGGTACAGCGGAAGAAAAGGGCTGTCTGTTCCGGGAGCGTCCGTTTGTGATGGGATTTTCGGAGCAGGAATTAGAGATGTTCGGATTCGGAAATGCCGGTGGCACTGCGGGGGCAGAGAAAACGACACCAAAAGATACACCGGTGCAAAAAGAGAAAACAACATCAAAAGATGTAATGGAACCAAAAGAGGTAACGGCACTAAAAAATGTGCAGGAACAAAAAGAAGAGGATCTGACGCTGATTCAAGGAATTATCGATGCGTTCTGGGAAGAGGAAGACGGAATTGTGCTGCTCGATTACAAGACGGATCGTGTGGAGACGGCACAGGAGTTAGTCGACCGGTATGAGGCACAGATGAGACTTTATGCAGAAGCGCTGGAGCGTATTTATGCACAAAAAGGTGTTCGGGTAAAAGAGATGCTGCTTTATTCATTCCGGTTGCAGGAAGTGATTCGCGTGAAGGAGAAAACGAAATGAGCCAGGTTATATTAGCTTCGGGTTCACCGAGGAGAAAAGAACTGTTAGAACAGATTGGAATCGAATTTGAAATATGTCCTGCAAAGGGAGAGGAAAAGATGACAAAAAGCAACCCTGCCGAGGTGGTGGAGGAACTCTCGAAACAGAAGGCAGAGGAAATTGCAGTCATGGTATCTTCCTACGGGGAGGCGCACCAGGAACTGATGACACCACAGGATATCATGGTGATTGGCGCAGATACTGTGGTTGCGGCAGGAACACAGATTTTAGGAAAGCCGAAGGACGAAGCGGATGCATGCCGCATGCTCCGGCTGCTGTCCGGGAAAGCACACGAGGTATACACCGGAGTGACGTTGCTTTTTATCGATAAATCCGGCAAAATGGGTGAGCATGTTTTTCACGAGACGACAAAAGTTTTTATGAAGGATATGACGGATACGGAAATTAAGCGCTATGTTGCCACACAGGAGCCGATGGATAAGGCAGGTGCATACGGAATTCAGGGAAAATGTGCGATTTATATTGACAAAATCGAAGGCGACTATAATAATGTTGTAGGACTCCCTGTTTCAAGAATCTATAGAGAGTTACAAAAGCTTGGAATTGATTTGTATACATGGTAGAAATTTAGAAAAGTGAGGATGAATAGGATGCAGGAATATGATGAGGTTTGCGTTCAGGCATTTTTAAAGAATCAGTTAAAACTTTTGCCTGAGGTGATTGCGGAGACACCGGAGGAGGCAGAGGCATTTTTAGAGGACTGTATGGCAGTTGTCTGCAAGAACATAAAAGAGGTAAAGGCTTACTTTGAAGAAGAGGGCGCAGATATTGCAGGTATGAGTTTAAAAGAAATCGAGGAGGCAAGTGAAGTTTTTGCACTGCCGGATGGAAGATACCTGATTGTGGAAGCATAGAATGTACACAAGATTAGGAAGATAAATGAGTGGTGACTACATGAGAAGAAGAGGAAAAAGTCTTTTGGCAGCAGGGTTAGCAGCGATGTGCCTGCTCTCCGGCTGCCAAGTTAGGAATACAGATATAGTTGTGTCGAAAAGTCTAAACAGCAAGCAGGCATTTCGAATTGGAACCATGACATGTTCCATGACGGAGGCAAAGGTTTATCTGGCAAATTACCAGAATATCTATGGTTCCGCTTACGGGATTGATTTGTGGGAGGAAGATTTTGGGGAGAATTCGTTAGAGTCTTACGTGAAGGATGTGACGATTTCGAAGCTTTCACAGATTATTGCGATGGATTTGCTGGCAGAAGATCAGGGAATTACGTTATCCGATAAAGAAAAAGAGCAGATTTCTGAGGCGGCAAAGGCATATTATGATACGCTTGGAAAGAAAGAGATTTCTTATATGGGTGTGACATCCGGTGATATTGTGACTTATTATGAGCATTATGCATTAGCGCAGAAACTTTATCAGTCTCTGACCGGAAGCGTGAATGAAGAAGTGAGTGACGATGAAGCACGTGTGATGGAGGCGATGCAGATTTATGTGACGGATGAGACGAAGGCATCGGAAGTTGCAGAGAAGCTTGCAGCAGGAGAGGATTTTGCATCGGTTGCCAATAATTACAATGAGGCATCGGCGATTGAGATTACCATTGCACGTGATGATATGCCAAAAGAGGTGGAAGATGAGGCGTTCCGCTTAGACGATAATGAGATTTCCGGGATGATAACGACGGATGATGGTTATTATTTTATCAAGTGCCTGAATAAGTACAACGAGGAACTGACGGATGCCAATAAGATTAATATTGTGCAGAAACGTGAGAAAGAGGCATTTGACGATATCTATGAGGAATTTATCGAGAAGCAGAAGTCCTATTTTAACGTAAAGGCATGGGATGCAGTGGAAGTGGACACGGATTCGGATATTACAACGAACCGTTTTTTTGAGATTTATGATACTTATTGCAGCGAGTCATAGCTTGCGGATAGGAGGTTTCACATGGCAAAGAGTGTAACAAAAGATATGACAAACGGTTCCCCGATGAAGCTGATTTTAGGGTTTTCCGTACCTCTTTTATTCGGGTTCCTTTTTCAGCAGTTTTATAATCTGGTGGATACGCTGATTGTTGGACGTTATTTAGGTGTAGATGCTTTAGCGGCAGTGGGAGCAACCGGGTCTTTAAACTTTTTGATTATCGGATTCTGTATGGGAGTCTGCAATGGATTTGCGATTCCGCTTGCCCACAAATTCGGTGCGGCAGACTACAGCGGGATGCGTAAGTTTATGATGAACGCAGTTTATCTGTCTGCAATTTTTGCGGTGATTATGACGATTGTGACGGTTGTTTTCTGCCGTCCGATTTTAAGAATCATGCAGACACCTGAAAATATCATGAATGATTCCTATTCTTATATCGTGATTATATTTTTGGGAATCCCGGTTACCTATCTTTATAATATGGTATCGGGTGTCATCCGTTCTATGGGCGACAGCAAGACGCCGGTTTATTTTCTGGTGCTGTCCTCTGTGTTGAATATTATTTTGGATCTGACCTTTATTATCTGCTTTAAATTAGGTGTGATGGGTGCGGCACTTGCAACGGTAATTGCACAGGGAGTGTCCGGCATTGGATGTCTGTTTTACAGCAAGCATCATTTTGAAATTCTGCATACGACCAAAGAAGAACGCGAGTGGGATACCGCTCTTATGGGAACGCTCTGTGGAATGGGCATCCCGATGGGATTGCAGTATTCTATCACGGCAATCGGAAGTGTTATTTTACAGAGTGCGGTCAACGGACTTGGATCGGATGCGGTTGCGTCCATGACAGCAGGAAGCAAAATCAGTATGTTTTTCTGTTGTCCGTTTGATGCCTTAGGTTCTACAATGGCAACTTACGGTGGACAGAATGTGGGAGCAAAGAAGTTAGACCGAATTTCAAAGGGACTGAAATCCTGTTCCATGCTTGGAATCGGTTATTCTATTCTTGCTTTTCTTGTGCTCACCTTATTTGGTGGAAAGCTGTCAACCTTTTTCGTCAGCGGAGATGCGCCGGAAGTAATTGCCAATTCCGCACAGTTTTTATTCTGGAACAGTGCATTTTACATTCCGCTTGCATTTGTCAATATTGTGCGTTTCCTGATTCAGGGTATGGGATACAGCAAATTTGCGATTTTAGCAGGTGTGTGTGAGATGGCGGCAAGAACATTGGTCGGCTTTCTTTTTGTGCCGCTGTTTGGATTCCGCGCTGCCTGTTTTGCAAGTCCGGTTGCATGGATTTTTGCGGATGCCTTTCTGTTCCCGGCGTATTTCCATGTCTATAAGAAGACGGAGAAGATGTTGGGATATGAGAGTGCGGAGCACTAGAATGTATAAAATTAAAGTGGGTGAAGATACTATAGAAGGAATTGTGTAACGAATGATATACATCAAGTAGATTGCACAAAATCATAAATTTAAGTTTATAAAGCGTTACGCAATTTTTCTATCGTATCGTAAAGGAGATTGCCCATGAAAGAAAAGACACTGCGGGATTATGATTTTCTTGCAAATTCCGCATCGACTATGGATTGTACCGGGCTGATGCACCGTGTTGCGGAGGATGATTCCGAGCGTACAAGCTATCAGCAGGTTTACCGGTATGAACCACCGAAAAAGGAGAGCGAAGAGAAAGGGAATAAAACAATATGAGTATTTTAAATGTAGAGCATCTGACTCACGGGTTTGGGGACAGAGCCATTTTTAATGATGTGTCCTTCCGGTTGTTGAAGGGAGAACACATCGGGTTAGTCGGCGCAAACGGTGAGGGAAAGTCAACGTTCATGAACATTGTGACGGGAAAGCTGATGCCGGATGAAGGAAAGGTAGAATGGGCAAAGAATGTCCGGGTTGGATATTTAGACCAGCATTCCACCCTGACAAAGGGAATGACGATTGAGAGTGTTTTAAAATCAGCATTTTCTTATTTGTTTGAGATGGAAGAGAAAATGAACCAAATCTGTGATGCGTTAGGGGAAGCGTCACCAGAAGAGATGGATGAGATGATGGAAGAATTGGGCGTTATCCAGGATACACTGACGATGCATGATTTTTACATTATCGACTCGAAGGTGGAGGAAGTTGCCCGCGCATTAGGATTGCTGGAGTTAGGCTTAGAGCATGATGTAACCGATTTGAGTGGTGGACAGCGTATGAAGGTTCTGCTTGCAAAACTGCTGTTAGAAAAACCGGATATCCTGTTATTAGACGAGCCGACAAACTATTTAGATGCAGAGCACATCGCCTGGCTGAAACGGTATCTGCAGGAGTATGAGAACGCTTTTATTTTGATTTCGCACGACATTCCATTCTTAAACGATGTTATTAACATTATCTACCATATGGAAAATCAGGAGCTGAACCGTTATGTGGGCGACTACGATAATTTCCAGAAAGTTTATGAGGTAAAGAAAGCACAATTAGAGGCTGCCTACCGCAAACAGCAGCAGGAAATCAGCGAGTTGAAAGATTTCGTTGCGAGAAATAAGGCGAGAGTTTCCACGAGAAATATGGCGATGTCACGCCAGAAGAAGCTCGATAAAATGGAAGTGATTGAACTGGCGGCGGAACGTCCGAAGCCGGAATTTGATTTTCAATTAGGACGGACACCGGGCAGATACATATTTGAGACAAAAGATCTTATCATCGGTTACGATGAGCCGCTCTCGAAACCGTTAAATCTTACGATGGAGCGCGGACAAAAAATTGCATTAGTCGGAGCGAACGGAATCGGTAAGACAACACTGTTAAAAAGTATTTTAGGACTCATTCCGGCATTAAAAGGCTCGGTGGAACTTGGAGAAAATCTTGCCATCGGCTATTTTGAGCAGGAGATGAAGGGGGAAAATAAAAACACCTGCATCGAAGAAATCTGGGAGGAGTTTCCATCTTTTTCCCAGTATGAGGTGCGTTCTGCACTGGCAAAATGTGGTCTTACAACAAAACACATTGAAAGCCAGGTCAGAGTGTTAAGTGGTGGAGAGCAGGCGAAAGTACGTCTGTGCAAGCTGATGAACAAGGAGACGAATATTCTGCTCTTAGATGAGCCGACGAACCATCTGGATGTGGATGCAAAAGAAGAACTAAAGCGTGCCTTAAATGAGTACCGTGGAAGTGTGCTTTTAATCTGCCACGAGCCGGAATTTTATCAGGATATCGTCAACGATGTCTGGGATTGTTCGAAGTGGACAACCAAAATATTTTAACCGTATACCATACGAAGGGGAAATTTTAGAAAAAGGAAGTAGGAAACATGGCAAAACAGGGAAGTAAAAGAAAGCCAAGAACATTGAGTATCAAAGTAAAAATTTTAGCACCGGCAATTGCGATTTTTGTAGTTGTGTGTGCGGCGATGGGAACGAATGCATATCTGAGGATGCAGTCATCCCTGATTGAACTGGGAATCGAACAGGCGAAAACGGCGACAACGGTTACCGTGAGCCAGTTAAACGGAGATTCCTTAGGGCATATGGCATCGATGAAAGTATCATCGCTTGCTTATACGTCAACATTAGAGACTTTGAAATCTACCCGTGAAATCTGTGGCAGCAAGTATTTGTATCTGCTCTATGAAAAAGACGGAACGATCTATTATGGAATCGATGCGGATGATACGGAAGAGTCAGGAAGCATGGGAGAAGAAATTGATTTTTCTCCGGAAGGTATAGAAACTGCGTTTGCAGGAGAAGAGTATGTGTCAGGTAAAATTGATACCACAAAGGATGGCTCTGTGATTACAGTCTATCAGCCGGTGCTCGATTCCGAGGGAAATCTTGCCTGTGTGTTAGGATGTGATTATGATGCATCCGGAATCGTGAAAAATCTGAATGGAACGTTAATCCGGATTCTGTTCATTACGGCAGTTTGTCTGCTGGCAGGAATTATCGTGTTATATCTTGTCGTTACAAAAATGATGCGCGGTATCAATGCGGTGGAAAAGAAAATCTACGAACTGGTACATAATGAGGGCGACCTGACGCAGAAACTGGATATCAGAACCGGTGACGAACTGGAATTAGTTGCCGATAACATCAATGAGTTGTTAAATTATATCCGGGCGATTATGTTAAATATCTCAAAGAATTCCGTGGAATTAAATCATTCTGTGGTCAATGTTGCAACGAATTTATCCGGTGCGGAGTCGAGCATCACAGATGTTTCTGCGACGATGCAGCAGATGAATGCAGCGATGGAGGAGACAACGGCTTCTTTAAACCAGATTAACAGTTCCATTGAGGAAGCATTTGCATCCATCGAACAGATTACAGCGCAGGCACAGAACAAGGAAGCACATTCCGAGCAGATTTCCGCAGAGGCAAAACAGGTGCATAACGAGGCGGAGGAAGCGCAGAATCAGGCGTTAGAAGAAGCCCGCCAGATGGCAGAGATTGTGAATGGCAAGATTGAAAAATCGAAGGCAGTGGAAGAGATTGATGGATTGACGGCTAATATTATCAGTATTACCGAGCAGACGAATCTCCTTGCGTTGAATGCTTCCATAGAGGCGGCAAGAGCCGGGGAAGCAGGAAGAGGATTTGCAGTTGTGGCAGATGAGATTGGAAAACTTGCAAGCAACTCTGCAGAGGCAGCAGCCCGCATCAAAAAGGTAAGTGTGGATGTAATTACATCAGTAAATGAACTTGCGGACGAGGCGGAACAGATGGTCCGCTTTTTGGAGGAGACTGCGATGGGCGGTTACCGCGGCATGTTAGAAACGGCGGAAAATTATCACCAGAGTGCAAGTGATATGAACAACACCATGCAGGAATTTGCCAATGCGTCCAATGCCCTTAAGAAAAATATGGAGCATATCCGGGAAGCCGTGAATTCCGTGAATACAGCGGTGGAGGAGAGTGCAAAAGGTGTTGCCAATATTTCAGAAATGTCGGTTGGCCTGACAGAGAATGTCAGTGATATTGAAAAACAGGCAAGTGGAAATAAGAGCATCGCAGAGTGCTTAAGTGAAGAAGTAAGCAAATTTAAGTTAGAGTAGAATACATATATAAAAAATAGCTCAAACCTTTAAGGTCTGAGCTATTTTTGTGTTAGAAAAACGCTATTGCGCAATCTTTATTTTGCAAGTAACATCATAATCTCATTGCTTCGAGAAACGAATTTTGTCATTGCATCTACAGATAATGGCTGGTTTGTCAGGACAGCTAAATCGTAGAGCTGTTCGCAGAACATTGGAACATGTTCAGAATCCTTATGTTCAAAGATGTACTGAACAAGTTTGTTGTTGGCATTTAAGGTCAGGGTCTGGTCACCGCCGAACATGGACATATCAAGCCCACCCATTCCGTTCATGGCATACATCTTCATCATATCCTGCATACGTCTTCCCTCTTCGGAGAGTGTAATCAAGGAAGAAATGTTTTCGTTCTTTAATTTCTCTACTTTTACAACAAGCTTGTCGTTGTTCAATGCTTTGCGGAATGTTTCGGTTAAAGCATCTGTCTCAGCTTTTAAATCTTCCTCGTTTGTCTCTTCTTTTAAGGACTCGGTTAAGTCAGCGTCGATACGCATGAATTTGTAGTGCTCGTTGCGCTGTTCAAGCTGGGAGATGAACGAAGTATCGATGTTGTGGTCTAAAATGACAGCATCCATATTCTGTTCCTTGAATAATTTGATGTACTGTCCCTGCTGAACCTTATCGGTTACATAGTAGACAACTTTACGGTCATCTTTTTCTTCCTGAGCGTCTGCATTGTCTGCTGTGTTTTCTGTCTCTTTCTTTTCTTCATCGGTATTCTCACCGTCTTTTTCCTCTTCTTTGATAAGAAGTTCTGGAAGAGTGAGGTACTTGTCGTCTAAGTTCTTAAAGAGGATGTAATCGTTCATCTTATCGCAGAACTTATTGTCTTTTAAGCAGCCGAATTTGATGAATGGGCTGATGTCGTCCCAGTATTTTTCATAAGATTCTTTGTCGGTCTTGCACATACCGATGAGCTTGTCTGCCACTTTCTTGGTAATGTAATCGGAAATCTTCTTTACAAATCCATCATTCTGTAATGCGGAACGGGATACGTTCAAAGGAAGGTCAGGACAGTCGATGACACCTTTTAATAACATTAAGAATTCCGGAATGACTTCTTTGATGTTATCAGCGATGAACACCTGATTGTTGTATAATTTGATTGTACCCTCGATGGAATCGTACTCGGTATTGATTTTCGGGAAGTACAGGATACCTTTTAAGTTAAACGGATAATCCATGTTCAAATGAATCCAGAACAGTGGCTCCTTATAGTCTAAGAAGACTTTGCGGTAAAATTCCTTGTATTCTTCATCCGTACAGTCTTTCGGGTTCTTTGCCCAAAGTGGATTCGTATCGTTGAGGGCAACCGGACGTTTCACAATTTTCAACTGATCTTTGGACGGAGAAACTTCGACCATTTCTTTTTCGCCATTCTCGTTTTCTTTCTCTTCCATCTTGGCTTCTTCGTGAATCTCTTCTACGACAGTATCAGTCTCAAGCTTGTCTGCCACGTCGATCGTCTCATACTGGGTCTCTGCGTTGGCATTGCTCAAAAAGATTGGTGTCGGCATGAAAGAGCAGTATTTCTGGATGACTTCTCTTGCACGGTATTCATTTGCAAATTCTAAGCAATCCTCGTTTAAATATAAGGTAATCTCAGTACCGATGGTTGTCTTAGAACCATCCTCTAAGGTGTAATCGGTTCCGCCGTCACAAGTCCAGTGAACCGGTGTAGAACCTTCTTTGTAAGATAAGGTGTCGATGGTAACCTGATCTGCAACCATGAATGCAGAGTAGAAACCAAGTCCGAAGTGACCTATAATCTGGTCGTCATTTGCCTTGTCTTTGTATTTCTCGATGAAATCTGTTGCACCGGAGAAAGCAATCTGACAGATGTATTCTTCGACTTCGTCAGCGGTCATTCCGAGACCGTTATCAATAAATTTTAAAGTTTTCTCTTCCGGATTGACGATAACCTCAATTTTCTTTTTATAATCAGCAGGAAGCTGGTATTCACCCATCATATCAAGCTTCTCTAATTTTGTAATCGCATCACAGCCATTTGAAATTAACTCACGATAGAAGATATCGTGGTCAGAATATAACCATTTTTTAATAATCGGAAACAGGTTATCACTATCAATTGAAAGACTTCCACGTTTATTTGCCATAATAAAACACTCCTTTATTTCTCTGATAAAATCCATATTAGTACCTCTAAATGAAAAAGTCAATAAAAAATTAGCACTCTTTTAAAATGAGTGCTAACAAAATGCGGAAAGCACGATAAAATAAGGCGGTTACAGGATTCTAAAAAGTTTATAAACTCTTTGTGCAAAATGTCCGTACGTTTTTTTATAAACTAGGAAAAAAGATGCATTTTTGACGAGAAAAATGACTTTGTTAAAAATGTGTCAAAAAAGTACAGGAAAAAAGAGAAATTTTTAGAAAAAATAGAGATTGACCATGAAATGCGGGATAGATAGAATGGGAAAGCAAAAAGAAGAGAAAAGGAAATTACAGATATGAAAACATATGAAAAATTAGAGAGTATTTTACATGCAGGAGATTTAATCTACAGTAATGGTGAAGAGTATATGGTGCTCTCACACGGTGAGCACGCAACCATGCTGTTAAAGAAAGCAACGGAGGAAGTTGTGATTGTGAGTGGTCTGAGCCGCTACATGGAGCTGGACGACGCGACAAACGACAGACAGATTGTATGGAAATGGGAGAGCGGAAAATATTTCGCTGACTTTTTCAAAAAGATGGCAGAGAACACAGAGGAAAGGAAAGAGGCATGCGAGTATATTAAGGTCACACCAGAGGAAGCTGCAGTGTTTGCGTCTTTAGGATATGAGACCTGTGAAAGCCCGGCATAAGAGATAAGATGGTAAGAACACATGGAGTGATTTCATGTGTTCTTTTTTGGTTCTTTTTGTGTTACAATAACACATAGGACGATGGTCTTATATTTGGAATTCATAAGAAAATGAGGTGGCATCTTTGATTATCCTTCAGGCAAACAACGAATTGAAAAATACATACGAGAAACTGATTCATACCATGGGAGAGCGTGTGAAATGGAACGGACGCTTTGTTGTGATTGATAATTATCTGATTTTACAGGGAGAAGTGCGCTCCCTTTTTTTTAATTTCGAAAATCGAAAAGTAGTATCGAATATTATAGAGCTTCCGATACAGCCGGAGCAGATTTTAAAGATAGAAGATTATCCAAAGTTACAAAACATTATCAATATGATATTGTATGCGTTCGGAAAATGGGGCGCAATCAAGGGGATAAAGGTGGAGCAGGATTACCAGCAGTTAAATTACATTTTTAGCGGAATCCTGCGGGAATATCACATTGAACCGGGCTATACAAAAGAAAATTACCGCTTTTTTAAGGAGGGAATCCGCCTTACTTACGAGGAGATGGTTCAGATTGTCATCGAGGCGGCAGACAAGCCGGCTGACGAGGAAGTGGCAGAGGAAGAACAGGAGCAGAGCCTGTGGCATAAGCTGATTTGGAAAAAGCAGACCCGAAAGTTTGCAAAAGCGGATACGACGTTAGAGGAGCGGCAGCAGGAGCGTTTGGGACATAATTTTTATCTGGTCGGTTATCTTTGCCCGGAATGTGGGGAAAAGCTTCACATGGTAGTCTATCCGGTAGGAAAAGAGCAGAAAGTCGAGACAGAGGAAGGTTCCGTGTATCTGGCAAGGGCTTACGCATGTGACAACTGCAACTGTTTCTACACACCGCGTCCGCATCACCTTTTAAAAGAGGGCAGCATCTACGAGATGGATTTCGGCGGAGACCGTGTGGCTTATGAGGATTATCTGGAACTGTTAGGAGAAAACGGAGACCGCGTATCAAATTACAACTACAATGAGTATGCAGTTGAACATGATAGGGAAAAGAAGCAGGAAGAACGCAGGAAATGCGGGGACAATGAAAACGAAGAATTTCGAAATGCAGACGAGGCATGGGTGCAGATGGAAGCACTCTGCCGCAGACTGCGTGATATGCCGGAGCGGGAGTTAGACCGCTTTCTGGCGCGCATTGAAGAAGGATTTTATCCGGATATCCTGTTAAAAGACCATGAAAGACAGATTCAGCATTTCTTAGAACAGCGCCGTGAGCAAAAGGAACATGAGGCGGACAGCGGGCGTGCACCGGAACAGAAGACATCCGTGGAGAGAGAACAGCATGTGGAAGACGCAGAAAGGGCGCAGAAATCATCACAGTCCGGTACAGAGAAAGCCATTTTGGCAAATAAAAAACATGCAGAACCGGCACCGCATATAGCTGCCTATAAGACCGAAAAACCGGAAAAGATACGTTCTGGAATTCAGATGCATAAGGAAGAAAAGCTGCAGCGGGAGCGCGAAGAGAAGTTTGCTGCATTAGAGAGAGAGACCGTACAGGCAGGGGAAGAGATTTTTGAGAACAACCATGAAAGTGTCGAAAAGGTCGAGCAGTTTCGAAAGAGACTTTCTATCTGGGACAGACTTTCAGAGCGGCAGCGCCGTGAACTGAAAGACCAGATTCAAAAAGAAAAGCAGATTACGGACCAGACCAGACATTATCTTCTTTCTGAGATAAAGAAGGCGGAGGAGCAGGAGCGTTTTGCGCAATTACACGAAAAGGTGAAAGCGGCAGAAGGGAAAAATTATGCCGTCATCCATCGTGTGCTCGAAGAAGTGGAACAGGCCGATGTGGAGGAGGAGAAGAAGCAGCCACTTTTGTCAAAACTGCGCCACTGGCTCGCGGAGGCAGGGGAACAGGAAGTGGCAGGTCTTGTCGAACAGATGTCGCCGCATATGGAAAGGAAGCAGTTTAAGATTTTCATGAAAAAAATCAGAAGCTACGAGGATGTTGACTTAGCGCCGTATGAGAAAGAGCTTGCCCTGCGTCGTGAGGAGGCAGAAGGACAGGAAGCTGCAAACATGGTAAAACGCGCGAGAAAGCAGACAAGGAGCGATTTGACAGACCTCATGAAACGCATGGAGGAAGCGGATTTTGAGCCGGAGACGATGGCACCGTATCTGGAGGATTTGACGGCAAAATTAGAAGAGATTGACCAGAAGGCAATTGATGAAATCTGTGGCGATGTCTTACACAAAGATTTTGATGAGACGGCGGATGCCTATGAGCAGATTGCAGACGGAGATTTTCTTCCGGAGTTAAAGACAAATGCGCTTGAGATGCTCTCAAAGCGGCTTGCCAAGATAAAAACAGATGAGTGTGAATCGCTGGTTCGAAAATTTCAGGATGATCTGGCAGGAAAGATTCAGGAGAATGAACGGCATCATTTTTACCCGGCACGGAGAGTATTGATGAAGACAGCGAAGCCGGAAGAGACGGCGGTCATTGATTATGCACTCGGTACCTATGCCGGCAACCGTGGACTTTTTGAGTATCCGATTCTTGTGGTGGATACCTCGCGCAGCCAGAGCGGCAAGGAGGGCATGATTTTAACACCGGAGCATATTTTTGTGAGTACGCTGTTAAATGCCTACTATGCGCCAATCCAGAGCATAAAAAGCGTAAAGTCATCGACCGGTCTTCTGAACAGGGGGATCTGGTTAGAGCAAAAAAACGGAGCAAAGTTAAAGATTCCGTATGCAGTTGGCAATGATGAAATCAAAAAATGGGCACAGGTTTTAGCGGAGTTTATCCGCTATCTGCAGGAAAAACCGGAATCGCGGAAGTTAGAGTATCTTGCAAAAGAAAAGCATGATACCATCTGCTGTTTCCGCTGTGGTCATGTTTATAAGGGTGGAAGTGTCTGTCCGGAATGTGGGTATAAAAATAATAAATAGGCTCTTGGAGCAGATAAGAATAGAAAAGCAGGAACCGTTATCGAAAAAGGGGGTGTGCCGGAATGGCACACCCCCCTTTTGAAATAGATTTATTTAGCATCTTTTGCAAGGTTTTTATTTGCAGTGGAGAGCATTAATTTAATTCGGTTCAACTGGTTTACTTCACTTGCACCCGGATCGTAGTCGATGGCTACAATGTTAGACAGCGGGTAGCGGTGGCGAAGTTCTTTGATGACACCTTTTCCAACTACGTGGTTAGGTAAACAACCGAAAGGCTGTGTACATACGATGTTGCTGGTTCCGGTGTGAATCAGTTCTAACATTTCTCCGGTTAAGAACCATCCTTCACCGGTCTGGTTACCACAGGAGACGATGTCTTTTGCGTAAGCAGCAAGGCTGTCGATATGGGCTGGTGCATCGAAATGTTTACTCTTTTCAAATTCATCTCTTGCGGCACTTCTCAACCACTCAAAGAATTTGATTCCCATACGGCCGACCGTCTTTGATTTCTTGCTCATACCGAGGTTATCTGCCTTAAACCCGGTATTGTAGAAGCAGTAGAGCAAGAAGTCCGTCAAATCAGGAACAACCGCCTCTGCGCCCTCTGATTCCAGCAGTTCTACCAGATAGTTGTTCGCAGCCGGTAAGAATTTTACTAAAATCTCGCCGACGACACCGACACGAGGTTTCTTGACGTCGAGCATTGGCAGATTATCGAAATCACGGATGATTTCACGGCACATCTGCTTGTATTTGCGGTGGGATAAAACCTTATCCTGGGAGATGAAGGCGATGACTTTTTTCTTCCATTTCTCATGCAGTGCATTTGCAGAGCCCGGAACTGCTTCATACGGACGTACACGGTAGAGACAGCGCATGAAGATGTCTCCGAACTCTAGAGCGTAAAGTCCATGCTGGATTAAAGCAGGAGTCAGTTTGAATCCCGGGTTCTTCTCAAGACCGCTTAAGTTGATGGAGATAACCGGAACATCCGGGTAACCTGCTTTTTCTAAGGCACGACGGATAAAGCCGATATAGTTACTTGCACGGCATCCGCCACCGGTCTGGGAGATTAAGATGGCCGTCTTTTTCATATCATAATCCCCGGACATGACAGCACTCATCAACTGTCCGACTACAATAAGTGATGGATAACATGCATCGTTATTTACAAATTTCAAGCCGACATCCACGCAGGTACGCGCCGGAACATCCGGAACGACAAGGTTATAACCTGCTGTCTGGAATGCTGGTTCTAATAATTCGAAGTGAATCGGTGACATCTGCGGGCAGAGGACGGTGTAGTTTTTACGCATCTCCTCGGTAAATACAACACGGTTGTAGTTAGCCGGAACAATGTCACGTTTCATCTGTTTCTTTTCTCTGACGCGGATTGCGGAGAGAAGGGAACGGATTCGGATTCTCGCGGCACCTAAGTTGTTGACCTCGTCAATCTTTAAGCAGGTATAAATCTTGCCTGATTTTGTCAGAATATCGTTGACACAGTCTGTTGTAACAGCATCTAATCCGCAGCCAAAGGAGTTCAACTGGATGAGGTCGAGGTCATCTCTGGTCTTGACATAGTTTGCGGCTGCATACAGACGGGAGTGGTACATCCACTGGTCCATAACAATCAACGGGCGTTCTACTTCCTGTAAATGGGAGATGGAATCCTCCGTCAATACAGCAATTCCGTAAGAATTAATCAGCTCAGGAATACCGTGGTTGATTTCCGGGTCAATATGGTAAGGACGGCCTGCAAGGACAATGCCTCGTTTTCCGGTCTCTTCCATATATTTTAAGACTTCCTCACCTTTTTTATGCATTTCCATTCTTACAACGGCAAGTTCTTTCCAGCCTTCGGAGACAGCATCGCGAATCTCGGATTCCGGGATGGCAAATTCCTTTGTGAAAGTCTTGACAAGCTGGGAAGAAAGCGTTTCTTCACTTGCAAAGGACATAAACGGATTTAAAAAGCGCATCTGTCCGCTTGTGATTTCGTCCACGTTATTTTTGATATTTTCCGCATAGGAAGTAACGATAGGACAGTTGTAATGGTTGTTAGAATCCGGAAATTCGTTACGCTCGTATGGGATACAAGGGTAGAAGATGAAATCCACATTCTGATGAATCAGCCATGTCACATGTCCATGTGCTAATTTTGCAGGATAACACTCCGATTCGCTTGGGATACTCTCGATACCAAGTTCGTAAATCTTACGGGTAGACTGTGGGGATAATACCACCTGGAAGCCTAATTTGGTAAAGAAAGTTGCCCAGAACGGGTAATTTTCATACATATTTAAGACACGCGGGATACCGACAGAACCGCGGGTTGCTTCCTCGGCAGTCAGTGGTGCGTAGTCAAAAATACGTTTGTTTTTGTATTCAAATAAGTTCGGAATATTTTCTTTGTTTTTCTCTTTTCCAAGTCCACGCTCACAACGGTTACCGGTAATGTAATGACGGTTGCCGGAGAAGCGGTTGATTGTCAAAAGGCAATGGTTCGTACAGCCTTGGCATCTTGTCAGCTTCGTGTCAAAAGTTAAAGCCTTAATTTCTTCGATGGAGAGCATGCTTGTCTGATAACCTGCCTCATGGCGTTCTTTTGCGATTAAAGCGGCACCGAAAGCTCCCATGATTCCTGCAATATCAGGACGTACACATTCACAGCCTGAGATTTTCTCAAAGCTTCGAAGTACGGCATCGTTGTAGAACGTACCACCCTGTACGACGATGTTTTTGCCGAGTTCGCTTGCATCGGAAAGTTTGATAACTTTAAACAGGGCATTCTTGATAACGGAGTAGGCAAGTCCGGCAGAGATGTCCGCAACGGAAGCACCTTCCTTCTGCGCCTGTTTTACTTTCGAATTCATAAATACGGTACAGCGGGTTCCAAGGTCAATCGGGTTCTGTGCAAACAGAGCTTCTTTTGCAAAATCCTGTACGGAAAAGTTAAGTGATTTTGCGAAAGTCTCGATAAAGGAACCACAGCCGGAAGAGCAGGCTTCGTTTAGCTGGACGCTGTCGACCGTCTGGTTCTTGATTTTGATGCATTTCATATCCTGACCACCGATGTCAAGGATACAGTCTACTTCCGGGTCGAAGAAGGCGGCAGCATAGAAATGCGCAACGGTCTCAACTTCGCCGTCATCTAACTGCAGCGCAGCTTTTAAAAGTGCTTCGCCGTAACCGGTAGAACAGGAGTGGACGATGTGTGCTTTTTCCGGCAGCTGTGCGTAGAGGTCTTTAATAGCATTTACGGTTGTAGATAAAAGACTTCCGTTGTTGCTGCTGTAGAAAGAGTACAAAAGGGAACCGTCCTCGCCGACTAACGCAATCTTTGTTGTTGTCGAACCACCGTCGATACCGAGATAGCAATTACCCTCGTAAGTTGCCAAATCGGCGGATTTTACATTGTGGCCGTCATGGCGGGCGCGGAAAGCGTCATATTCTGTCTGGTCTTTGAAAAGCGGGTCTAAACGGGCAACCTCAAATTCCATGTGAATGTCAGAAGAGAGCTTGTCTATCAACTCACCTAATGTTGTAGTAACATCTTCTTTATAATTCAAAGCAGATCCGATTGCAGCAAAAAGATGGGAGTTGTCCGGTGTGATAGCGTGCTCATCATCTAAGTTTAAGGTACGGATAAAAGCTGCCTTCAATTCAGATAAAAAGTGAAGCGGACCGCCTAAGAAAGCAACGTGTCCGCGGATTGGTTTACCGCAGGCAAGTCCACTGATGGTCTGGTTGACGACCGCCTGAAAAATAGAGGCAGACAAATCTTCCCTGGTTGCTCCTTCATTGATTAAAGGCTGGATGTCCGTTTTGGCGAACACACCGCAGCGGGCAGCAATCGGATAGATTGCTTTGTAATTTTTCGCATATTCATTTAATCCGGTTGCATCCGTCTGAATCAGGGATGCCATCTGGTCGATAAAAGAGCCGGTACCGCCGGCGCAGATACCATTCATACGCTGTTCGACGTTTCCACCTTCGAAGTAGATAATTTTAGCATCTTCTCCACCAAGCTCAATGGCAACATCGGTCTGCGGAGCATAGTGCTGTAAGGCTGTAGAAACAGAGATAACTTCCTGCACGAAAGGTACTCCTAAATGTCTGGCTAACGTAAGTCCGCCGGAACCTGTAATCATAGGTGCAACATTTCGCTCGCCAAGTTTGTCAAATGCTTTTTGAATCAAATCAGAAAGTGTTTCACGTATATTTGCAAAATGACGTTCGTAGTCAGAAAACAGAAGGTTGTCCTGTTCGTCTAGAACGGCAATTTTTACGGTTGTGGAACCAATATCAATTCCAAGTTTATGTAGCTTATTATTTTCCATGGTTGTAATCATATCCTTTCCCAAAATATATATGACAAAAAAGTTTTTTGATTCAACTTTTCCATGTCGTAAACAATTTGCAGAAAAATATTTCTTTCATTAATATATATAGGTGCAAACGTTAAGCAGTCTACATTATACGACAGGAAAAAACAAAACACAACGTTAAAATTACCGAAAAATCTAAACTTTTTGTGAAGATAGCACGGTTTCGTTGACAAAGAGAATGGCAAATAATATACTTGAAACGTGCTTTGATAGGAAAGAGAAAGCACGAATTTGGATGAAAAGATAGGAGAGATAGGAGCAGTATATGAACTGGTTGAATAAATTAGAACGCAAGTTTGGAAGATTTGCAATTTCAAATTTGACAATGTTTTTGGTAATGGGATATGGTGCGGGATGTATTTTAAATTTTGTGAGTCCTGCGATTTTAAATTATCTGACATTGGAACCTTATTATGTGTTACACGGACAAATCTGGAGACTCTTTACATGGATTTTAGTGCCTGAGACAACGAACTTTTTCTTTGCGCTGATTATGATGTTGTTTTACTATCAGCTTGGACAGAGTTTGGAGCGTACATGGGGAACCTTCCGTTATAATGTGTATATTTTTGGAGGAATCCTTTTTACGGCACTCGGAGCCTTTTTGCTTTACGGTATTCTCTATGCGATGACAGGAACATCCTATTTGCTGGGCAGTTCCATCACGACATACTATATTAATATGTCTATTTTCCTCGCGTTTGCGCTGATGTATCCGGATATGCAGGTCATGCTGTACTTCATTATCCCGATTCGGATGAAATGGCTTGCCATCGTATATGCAGTTATGATTTTATTCCAGTTTATTGGTTCCGGCTGGGGCGGAAGAATGGTAATCGTGATGTCGTTACTGAACTTTTTGATTTTCTTTTTCTCAACGAGAAATTACAAGCGCTATGCACCGCATGAAATGCACCGCAGACAGCAGTTTAAGGCACAGATGCGTGAGCCGAGACCGGGTTCCGGCATTACCAAGCACAAATGCGCCGTATGCGGAAGAACAGAGTTAGATGACCCGAACTTAGAATTCCGTTTCTGCTCGAAATGTGAGGGCAATTATGAGTATTGCCAGGATCATTTGTTTACGCACCAGCATAAGCGGAGAATGTAAAAATAAGTGGCAGAAATAGAAGAAAATTTACAGCGACAATAGTAGGCAGAATGTGAAGATTTCTAATTTTAAAGAAATTGGGAAGGTTGGAATAAGCGGAGACACATATGGAAAAAGAATTTGAAATAAACGGTTGCATTGAAGTATCTCCAGAGGTAACAGAAGATGAATTTTGGGAAAAATTCATTGATTTTGTTGAGGCTAATGGTTGGTACTTTGGTGGTGGAATTAAAGAGATTCAAGATGGTTATTATGTTATGCCAGATGGAAGTCGAGGTTCATCTGTGCAGGATGTTTAAAGTAAAGTCAGGTCATTACAAATGTAGTGACTTGGCTTTGTTTTTATAGTTGGGAAATATAAAAGGAGCTGTTGTCGCCAACAGCTCCTTTTAAGAGGGGTTATAAAAGAAAGGGGTTTTACCTGAAAACGGCATATATCTTACTTTTCATGGAAAACTGTAAAAATAAGTGTATATTGTTCTGCCGTCTAAATATATTATAGCATCATATTCTTTTTATGAAAGTCCGAAATTCGAAAATAGCTTGCTGAATTCGTCATTTTTGCAAGAATAAGAAAATATTTTGAAAAAAGTTTTGAAATATGCCGTGTTATGCTGTATGATAGTTGTTGAATTGTATTCTTTTAGGAGGAGTAAATAAATGGAAAACGAAAATGTCTCCAAAAATTTTATTGAACAGATTATTGAAAAAGATATAGAAGAAGGTCATTGCCAGGAAGTGCATACCAGATTCCCGCCGGAACCGAACGGATATCTTCATATTGGACATGCCAAATCAATTTTATTAAATTACGGACTTGCACAGAAGTATCATGGTAAGTTCAACATGCGTTTCGATGATACAAACCCGACCAAAGAAAAGAGTGAGTTCGTGGAATCTATCAAGGCAGATATTAAATGGTTAGGGGCGGATTGGGAAGACCGGTTATTTTTTGCATCCGATTATTTTGACCAGATGTATGAAGTGGCTGTCAAATTAATCAAAAAGGGAAAAGCTTATGTCTCTGACTTATCCGCAGAAGAGATTCGCGAGTACCGCGGAACACTGACAGAGCCGGGAAAAGAAGACCCGAGTGTAGGCAGAAGCGTGGAAGAGAACCTTGCGCTGTTTGAGGATATGAAGAACGGTAAATTTGAGGATGGCTCCAAAGTGCTTCGTGCAAGAATTGATATGTCATCTTCTAACATTAACATGAGAGATCCGGTCATCTACCGTGTGGCACACATGACACATCACAGAACCGGTGACAAATGGTGCATTTATCCGATGTATGACTTTGCACATCCAATCGAGGATGCCATTGAGGGAATTACACATTCTATCTGTACGTTGGAATTTGAAGACCACAGACCATTGTACGACTGGGTGGTACGTGAAGCTGAATATGAGAACCCGCCAAAGCAGATTGAGTTTGCAAAATTATATCTTACAAATGTAGTTACTGGGAAACGTTACATCAAACGTCTGGTAGAAGAAAAAATCGTAGATGGCTGGGATGATCCTCGTCTGGTTTCTATCGCAGCACTCAGACGTAGAGGATTCACACCGGAATCCATCAAGATGTTTGTGGAGCTCTGCGGTGTTTCTAAGGCAAACAGTTCCGTGGATTATGCAATGCTGGAGTATTGTATCCGTGAGGACTTAAAGATGAAGAAACCTCGTATGATGGCAGTGTTAGACCCGGTTAAGGTCGTAATTGACAACTATCCGGAAGATAAGGTGGAATACCTTGATGTTGTAAATAACCTCGAAAATGAGGCATTAGGAAGCCGTAAGGTACCGTTTACAAGAGAACTCTACATTGAGAGAGACGACTTTATGGAGGAACCACCGAAGAAATACTTCCGTATGTTTCCGGGCAATGAAGTCCGTCTGATGAATGCTTACTTCGTAAAATGCAACAGCTTTGAAAAAGATGAAAATGGCAATATCACAGAGATTCACTGCACATACGACCCGGATTCAAAGGGTGGAAACAGCCCGGACGGACGTAAAGTGAAGGGAACGATTCACTGGGTATCTGCTAAATATGCGAAAAAAGCAGAAGTTCGTCTATATGAGAATATTGTAGATGAGGAACTTGGGGTATATAATGAAGATGGCAGTCTGAATTTGAATCCAAACTCATTGACCGTATTAGAAAATTGTTATGTGGAGCCAGACCTGATGGAGGCGGCACCATACGATAGCTTCCAGTTCGTAAGACAGGGATTTTTCTGTGCCGATGCAAAGGATTCCAAACCAGGACAGCCGGTATTTAACCGTATTGTTTCATTAAAGAGTTCTTATAAATTACCAACAAATAAGTAAAAGATGTAGGAAGGAATGGTTATAATATGAATTTATTTTCTGGATTGGAAAAGTTTGGAATCAAAGCAGATGATACCACGAATCTTTTCGAAGAAGAGAAAAAAGATACTGGAGCAGTGGTAAAGACATCCACCGGAGACGAAATTCCGGCAGAGTCTTCATTTCTGTTAGAAAAAGCAGTACGCTGTACCGTATGTGATAAAGTATTTAAGACAAAAATGGTGAAGAACGGACGTATCAAACGTTTAGAGCCGGATTTCGATTTGAGACCGAGATTCCAGTATATTGATACCACAAAATATGATGTGTTATCCTGCCCATATTGCGGATACACAGCCATCACCCGTTATTTTGAGCATCTGACATCGGTTCAGATTAAACTTGTAAAAGAGAATGTCTGCTCAAAATTTAATGGTGTGTTAGGAGCAGATCTCCCGGTGCTTCCGGAGGAATATTCCTATGATGAAGCGATTGAGCAGTATAAACTTGCGCTGTTTTGCGCGATGGCAAAGAAGGCAAAGACAAGTGAGAAAGCATACACCTGTTTAAAGATTGCATGGCTGTATCGTGGAAAAGCCGAGAACCTGACTGGAACCGAAGAGGAAATCGCAAAACAGAAAGCAGAATGCAAGGAGCAGGAACAGGCATTTTATCAGCAGGCATATGAAGGTCTGATGAAGGCAGTTTCTTCCGAGATGTTCCCAATCTGTGGCATGGATCAGACAACAGTGGACTATCTTTTAGCAGCAATGTCTTTCAATCTCAAAAAATATGACGTTGCATCAAAGTTAATCAGCGGTATCCTGACATCTTCTGCAGCAGGTCAGAAGATGAAAGACCGTGCGTACGATATGAAAGAGCAGATTATTGCTGAGATTAAGAAGAGTAAATAAGCGGTTCTTTTAGAAAGAGGTATCCATGATTGAAATCATGATTCATTTAGAGGCAGATGCAAAGACACCGCTCTATGAACAGATTTACAATTACATAAAGAAAAACATGGAAGACGGTAAGATTTCTCGCGGAGAAAAATTACCGTCTACGCGTTTTATGGCAAAATATCTGCAAATCAGCAGGAGTACGGTAGAACTTGCCTATGAACAGCTCCGTTCGGAAGGCTATATTGAGTCGGTTCCGTGTAAAGGTTACTTTATTTGTGACATTGCGGAACTTTACCGCTTAGAGCGTCATGTGGAGGAAAAGGAAACTGCGCCGGTACAAAATACGATGCAAAATGAACTACAAGACATAATTGATTTTACGATAAACGGTGTGGACAAAAAGCATTTTCCGTTTAACATCTGGAGAAAGCTTCACAAGGATATTTTACTTGAGGAGACAGACGAGCTTTTGAGTGTTGGAGACAGCCAGGGAGAGTATGGACTGCGGGAATCCATTGCCCATTATCTGTATCAGGCAAGGGGCGTCAACTGCACGCCGGAGCAGTTAGTAATCGGAGCCGGAAATGAGTATCTCCTGCTGTTGCTAGCACAGCTTTTTGAGGAAAAAAAGAAAGTTGCGATGGAGAATCCGACTTATTTGCAGGCATATCACACGTTCTGCAATATCGGCTGGGAAGTGCAGGCGATTCCGGCAGAAGGAGAAAGTGATATTTTTGCAGCGTTCGGAAAAACGAATCCGGATGTTGTCTACAGCATGCCGTCGCACCAGTTTCCGCTTGGAACCGTGATGCCGATGAAGAAACGATTAGAACTGCTTCATTGGGCATCGGAGCAGGAGGGAAGATATCTGATTGAGGACGACCATGACAGTGAGTACCGCTACAAGGGAAAGCCGATTCCGTCCTTACAGAGTATTGACAGCCGTGAAAAAGTGATTTATCTGGGAACGTTTTCGGCAAGTATTGCGCCGTCCGTCCGTGTCAGCTACATGGTGCTCCCGAAAAATCTGCTTGAGATTTATCAGAAAAAATGCGATTTTTATTCCACTACCGTACCGAAATTGTCCCAGAAAGTATTGCAGCGTTTTATTGAGGAGGGACATTTTGGGCGGCATTTGAATAAAATGCGCAGTGTGTACCGCAATAAGCATGATATTTTATTGAATGAACTGAAAAAATATCCGTGGGTTGGCAGAATCCGTGGGGAAAATGCAGGGCTGCATCTGCTTGCAGAGCTGAATACGAATCTTTCCGAAAAAGAGATTGAGGAGAGAGCCTTACAGTACGGATTGAAAATAGAAGGATTGTCACATTACGATATTGTGGAGAGCCGGACACAGGAGAAACCGGTGTTGTTGTTTGGCTATGGCAATTTGTCGGAAGATATGATGCGAAAAGGGCTTTCTATTTTAGATGAGATATTGCTAAATAATAGAGATAGAGAAAATGAGAGGTTACAGAAGATTCCGTAACCTCTCATTTTGCTTATAAAAGGAGAATTTATTTGTTCTTTTCGATTTCCTGCATTTTCATGGCACGAACTTTTAACGGAAGTCCGAACAGTGTGATGAAACCTTCTGCATCGTGGTGGTCATACAAATCACCTGTGGTGAAACTTGCTAAGGACTCACTGTATAAAGAGTATGGAGAAGTGGTTCCCGCTTTGATGATATTTCCTTTGTAAAGCTTGAATTTTACTTCGCCGGTTACATACTGCTGGGTAGAGGCGACAAATGCTTTTACGGCATCGCAAAGTGGTGTAAACCATTTTCCTTCGTAAACAATCTGGGCTAATTTGTTGCCCATGTCTTTTTTGACTTCCATGGTCGCACGGTCGAGCACTAATTCCTCTAACTGCTGATGTGCCTCCATCAAAATTGTTCCGCCTGGAGTCTCATAGACACCACGGGATTTCATACCAACGACACGGTTTTCGACGATATCAACAATACCGATACCGTGTTTTCCGCCTAATTTATTTAATTCACGGATAATATCGGAAACTTTCATTTTTTTACCATTTACAGACGTAGGCACACCTGCTTCAAATGTCATGGTAACGTATTCACCCTCGTCAGGAGCTTTCTCAGGGGAAACACCTAAGACAAGAAGATGATCGTAATCCGGTTCGCAGGCAGGATCTTCTAATTCTAAGCCTTCATGGCTGATGTGCCACAGATTACGGTCACGGCTGTAGCTCGAATCTGCTGAGAACGGAAGGTCGATACCGTGTGCCTTACAGTATGCAATCTCATCTTCACGGGACTGCATCGTCCATTTGTCATCTCTCCAGGCTGCAATAATTTTAATGTCAGGAGCAAGTGCCTTGATGCCTAATTCGAAACGGATCTGGTCGTTTCCTTTTCCGGTAGCACCGTGGCAGATAGCAGTAGCACCTTCTTTTCTTGCAATTTCTACTAATTTCTTTGCAATACCGGGACGTGCCATGGAAGTTCCAAGCAGGTATTTGTTTTCGTAAACAGCATTTGCCTGCACACAAGGAACGATATATTCATCACAGAATTCATCGACGATGTCTTCGATATATAATTTTGAAGCACCGGATAATTTGGCACGTTCCTCTAATCCGTCTAATTCTTCTTCCTGTCCGCAGTCGATACAGCAGCAGATAACTTCATAATCATAATTTTCTTTTAACCAAGGGATAATTGCGGTAGTATCAAGACCACCGGAGTACGCTAAAATAACTTTTTCTTTCATAGTAATAGTTCCTTTCTCCGTTTGTTTTATTCATTGACTAGGTTTAATATACATCAATGCATAAAAAAACGCAAGCGTAAAAATATACATAAAATTCTAATAATAATGCATATGCATGTGTGGAAAATGTACAAAATACCTGAAAAACGGTAATATATTATATAAAAAGAAGCGATTGTGAATTATTATGCAAAAGAAAATTTATATTTTTGAAAAATACTCTTGCATAATATGAAATATGAATGTATAATTATGCAGTGTAAAAATAAAAAACTTTTTGGAATTACTGCTTTACTACGTTAAGCAAAATGATTAAGATGAAGTATAGAGAGCAAAAAGGAGGGCGCAAAAGATGATAAAGGCGGGAATTATCGGAGCAACAGGGTATGCAGGCAATGAACTGGTTCGAATTTTACTGGGACATAGAGAGGTGGAAATAAAATGGTATGGTTCTAGAAGTTATGTCGGGGAGGCATATGCTTCCGTTTACCAGAATATGTTCGAACTCGTAGATGCGAAATGCTTAGACGATAATATGGAGGAACTGGCAGAGCAGGTCGATGTCATTTTTACAGCGACACCGCAGGGATTTTTGGCAGGCGTTTTGACGGAAGAAATTTTACAGAAGACAAAAGTAATTGATTTGAGTGCAGATTACCGTATCAAGGATGTGGCAACTTATGAGAAGTGGTATCAGATAGAACATAAGAGTCCACAGTTTATCGAAGAAGCGGTATATGGATTGTGCGAAATCAACCGGGAACAGATAAAAGGAAAAAGACTTGTCGCAAATCCGGGCTGCTATACGACCTGTTCGATTTTAACGGCGTATCCACTGGTAAAAGAGGGACTCATTGATGCGAATACCTTAATTATTGATGCAAAATCAGGAACGTCCGGTGCGGGAAGAGGCGCGAAGCTTCCGAATCTTTTCTGTGAAGTGAACGAGAATATGAAAGCGTATGGTGTGACAACACACCGTCATACGCCGGAGATTGAGGAACAGTTAGGCTACGCGGCAGGGGAGAAGATACTGGTGAATTTTACGCCGCATCTTGTGCCGATGAACCGGGGAATTCTTGTGACGGAATATGCTTCCTTAAAAAAGAAAGCAGACGGAAGTTATCCATCTTGCGAAGAAATTAAATCAGCATATAATAAATATTATGCAGCGGAAAAGTTTGTCCGTGTTTTGCCGGAGGGTATCTGCCCGGAGACAAAATGGGTAGAGGGAAGCAATTTTGTGGATGTGAATGTTAAAGTGGATGAGCGGACCGGACGTGTCGTGATGATGGGAGCGTTAGACAACCTCGTCAAAGGAGCGGCAGGCCAGGCAGTACAGAATATGAATATTCTGTTTGGATTCGAGGAGACGGAAGGGCTTTCTTTTGCACCGATGTTTCCATAGATAAAAGGGGATGGATTAGATTTGGAACAGCAGTATGAGATTCGTGAAATGAAAATAGAAGACTATGAAGCGGTGTATGAGTTATGGTCGGGAATACAGGGATTTGCAATCCGCAGCATTGATGATTCAAAAGAGGGCGTGGAGCGTTTTATCCGGAGAAATCCGACCACAAGCATGGTAACGGTCGCAGACGGAAAGCTTGTGGGTGCCATTTTGTGCGGGCATGACGGACGGACAGCGTGCTTTTATCATGTCTGCGTGGACGAGAGATACCGGAAGCATGGAATCGGTCAGGCGATGGTAAAAAAGTGTCTTAAGGCGTTGAAAGAGGAGAAGATTAACAAGGTTAATCTGCTTGCATTCAAGGAAAATGAAGTGGGGAACAATTTCTGGAAGGGATTAGACTGGAAGGTAAGGGAAGATATTAACTACTATGAGGCAGTGTTGCAGGAACAGTCGATTCATAAAGTGAAGCAATAGAGGGAAGAGGAGGAAGGAACAATGGAAAAAATGACAGGTGGAGTAACCGCAGCAAAAGGATTTCAGGCAGCTTCTGTGGCGGCAGGAATCAAATATAAAGACAGAGAAGACATGGCAATGATTTACAGTGAGGTGCCATGTGTGGCGGCAGGAACGTTTACAACGAATGTGGTAAAGGCAGCACCTGTGAAATGGGACCGCAATCTTGTAGAGACGACGGGAATGGCACAGGCGGTTGTGATAAATGCAGGAATTGCAAATGCCTGCACAGGAGAAGAGGGATTTGGTTATTGTAAGGCAACAGCGGACAAGACAGAAGAAGTGCTCGGCGTTCCGGCAGACCAGGTGCTGGTGGCATCGACAGGAGTCATCGGCATGCAGCTTCCAATTGACCGCATCTGTGATGGAGTTGCTAAAATGAAAGATTTGTTAAAAGATGATTTAATAAGTGGAAATAAGGCGGCAAAAGCAATTATGACAACAGACACACATGAGAAGGAGGTTGCCGTAACCTTTGAGGCGGGAGGAAAGACGGTCACAATCGGTGGCATGTGCAAGGGCTCCGGCATGATTCATCCGAATATGTGTACGATGCTTAGCTTTGTGACAACAGACCTTGCGATTTCAAAAGAATTATTGCAGGAAGCATTGCGCAATGACGTGGAAGAGACTTACAATATGATTTCAGTGGATGGGGACACTTCGACGAACGATACCTGTCTGCTTTTAGCAAACGGTCTTGCCGGAAATGCCGTCATTACAGAAAAGAATGAAGACTACGAAGCATTTTGCAAGGCATTGAATTATGTGAATGAAACACTCGCAAAACAGATGGCGGGCGACGGAGAAGGCGCTACGGCATTGTTTGAGGTGAAAGTCATTGGTGCGAAGACGAAGCAGGATGCGAAAATACTGAGCAAATCCGTTGTCACATCAAGCCTGACGAAAGCTGCCATCTATGGCCACGATGCAAACTGGGGAAGAATCCTGTGTGCACTTGGGTATTCGGGGGTAATGTTTAATCCGGAAAAAGTAGATTTGTATTTTGAGAGTGCAGCCGGAAAACTGCAGATTATCAAAGACGGTGTAGCAGTCGATTACAGCGAGGAGGAGGCAACACAGATTTTATCGGAGCCGGCTGTAACAGCGATTGCAAACATGAAGATGGGAACAGAGTCCGCAACAGCATGGGGCTGTGATTTGACCTATGATTATGTAAAAATCAATGCAGATTACCGTTCTTAAATGTAGATTTAATATTCGTACATAAAGGGTAGAGGAGAAAAGTGATGGAAGTGCAGGAAAAGAAAGAGCAGGATATGAAAGAAATTATGGATAAGGCAAATGTGCTGATTGAGGCATTGCCTTATATCCAGCGTTTTAACCGGAAAATCATCGTGGTAAAATACGGCGGAAGCGCAATGGTAGACGAGAACTTAAAGAAAAGAGTCATTCAGGATGTTACGCTGTTGAAGCTGGTCGGATTCAAGCCGATTATCGTACACGGCGGTGGAAAGGAAATCAGCAAGTGGGTGGAAAAGGCAGGAATGGAGCCGGAGTTCGTGAACGGGCTTCGCAAAACAGATGCCGCGACCATGGAAATCGCAGAGATGGTATTGAATAAGGTCAATAAATCACTTGTTCAGCTTGTGGAAGAACTGGGGGTAAATGCCATCGGAATCAGCGGAAAAGACGGCGGACTGCTCAAGGTCGACAAGAAGTATTCGAATGGACAGGATATCGGATTTGTCGGGGATATCAAGGAAGTGAATCCAAAGATTTTATACGATTTGCTTGAAAATGATTATCTGCCGATTATCTGTCCGATTGGTATGGATGATGACTTTAACAGCTACAACATCAATGCGGACGACGCGGCATGTGCGATTGCGCGCGCGGTCAAGGCAGAAAAACTCGCATTTTTAACGGATATTGAAGGAGTCTACAAAGATCCGAAGGATAAATCGACGCTTATTTCAGAACTCCCAATCGAGGAAGCAAAGAAATTGATTCAGGAAGGCTATATCGGCGGTGGCATGCTTCCAAAATTGAACAACTGTATTGATGCAATGGAAAACGGGGTATCAAGAGTCCATATCTTAGACGGAAGAATTGCACATTGCCTTTTGCTTGAAATCTTTACAAATAAGGGAATTGGAACCGCAATTTTAGGGGAAAAGGAGCAGAGATATTATCATGAATAAACAGGAATATATGCAGACCGAGGAGGAACTGATTCTTCATACATACAATCGATTTCCTCTCGTAATCGACCACGGAGACGGTGTCTATCTCTATGACACGGATGGAAAAGAATATTTAGATTTTGCGGCAGGAATCGCAGTGCAGGCATTTGGCTACAATAACAAGGAGTATAATCAGGCATTAAAAGACCAGATTGATAAGGTGCTTCATACGTCGAATCTCTATTATAATGTTCCGATTATGAATGCGGCAAAGCGTGTTTTAAAGGCGAGTGAAATGGACAGAGTCTTTTTTACGAACAGTGGAACCGAGGCGATTGAGGGAGCCATCAAGGCTGCAAAAAAATATGCCTATACAAGGGACGGACATGCCGGTCATGAAATGATTGCGATGAAGCAGTCTTTTCACGGAAGAAGCTTAGGTGCATTGTCCGTCACCGGAAACAGCCATTATCAGGAACCGTTTGAACCGCTCCTTCCGGGTGTGAAATTTGCAGATTTTAATGATTTTGAGAGTGTAAAAAAACTTGTGACGGATAAGACGTGCGCAATTCTCTTTGAGACTGTGCAGGGAGAGGGCGGTATCTATCCGGCAACAAAAGAATTTATGGAAAATGTCCGGAAGCTCTGTGATGAGAACGATATTCTTTTGATTTTAGATGAGATACAGTGTGGAATGGGAAGAACCGGCGAGATGTTTGCATGGCAGCATTACGGTGTAAAACCGGATATCATGACAAGCGCAAAGGCGTTAGGATGCGGTGTGCCGGTCGGAGCATTTCTGATGACACAGAGAGTTGCCGATAAATCCTTAGCACCGGGTGACCACGGAACGACTTACGGCGGCAATCCATTTGTCGGTGCAGCGGTGGATAAAGTGCTGGAAATGATGGAGCGGGAGGATATCCCGTCACATGTGAAGAAAGTTTCTGTTTATCTGGAGCAGAAATTGGAGAAATTAATCGAAAACTATGATTTCCTAAAGGAGCGCCGTGGAATTGGCCTGATGCAGGGAATTGTCTGCGATAAGCCGGTAGGACAGATTGCGGCGGCAGCCTTAGAGGAAGGCCTGATTATCATTACAGCGGGAAGCAACGTGATTCGTCTGGTGCCGCCACTTGTCATTGAAGAGAAGCATGTGGACGAGATGCTGGAAAAACTTAACAAAGTATTGCAGAAATTTGAAGATTAGACCGGAAGAATAGAAATATTTTTGAAATAGGCTTGTCATTAATGTAAAATTTCGTTAAAATAAGAACAGTTGCATTGAGGAACTCTTTCATAGGATATGAAGGAGGATGCACATGAACCATCGAAAAGTTTATATTTGTATAACTATGATTATAGTTCTGATGTTTGCAGGCTGCGGAGGGGCGAGTCAGGTTTACCTGGAATCGTCTTCACAGGAGACTGCGGCATCAGAACAGGTAGCAATAGAAGAAACGGAGACAGAGACTGACACGAAAGAGAGTGATAGTCTCTGTTATGTCTATGTCTGCGGAGCTGTAGAACAGCCGGGCGTCTATCTTTTGCAAAGTGGCGGCAGGGTATACGAAGCCATCACATTAGCGGGAGGGCTGACGGAGGATGCGGCGGGAAACGCATTGAATCAGGCGGAGCCTGTCTCGGACGGTCAGATGATACAGGTGCCAACGAAGGAAGAAGCGGCGTTTTCGGATGCCGGGGAGAGTGCACAAGAGCCAGACAGAATGCAGGCAGAGGATGGAAAGATTAACATTAATACGGCTTCTGCGGAGATGTTGATGACGCTTCCGGGTGTCGGACAGTCGAAAGCAGAAAGCATTATTGCGTATCGGGAAGAGAAGGGAACCTTTTCTTCTATCGAGGCAATTAAAAATGTAAATGGAATAAAAGATGGTGTCTATAATCAGATTAAAGATAAGATAACAGTTGATTGAGGTGTGAGAATGGCGAAAAAGGTTCTTGTAGTAGATGATGAGAAGTTAATTGTAAAAGGAATCCGGTTCAGTTTAGAGCAGGACGGCATGGAAGTGGATTGTGCCTATGACGGGGAAGAAGCATTAAAGCTTGCGACAGAGAATTCCTATGACATGATTTTATTAGACATCATGCTTCCGAAAATGGATGGATTTGAAGTGTGCCAGCAGATTCGTGAATTTTCCAATATGCCGATTGTCATGTTGACGGCAAAAGGGGATGATATGGATAAGATTCTCGGATTAGAGTATGGCGCTGACGATTATATTACAAAACCTTTTAACATCTTAGAAGTAAAGGCGCGTATCAAAGCGATTATGCGTCGTACAGCGGCAAGCCAGCCGAAAAAAGAAGAATCAAAAGTAAAAGAAGACGGTGATTTACGCCTAGACTGTGAGAGCCGCCGTCTGTTTATCGTTGGCAAGGAAGTGAATCTGACAGCAAAAGAATTTGACCTGTTAGAGCTTTTGGTCAATAACCCGAATAAAGTTTACAGCAGGGAGAATCTGCTGAATCTGGTCTGGGGTTATGAGTACCCGGGAGATGTCAGAACCGTCGATGTCCATGTGAGAAGACTGCGTGAGAAAATCGAGAAGAACCCGAGTGAACCGAAGTATGTTCACACAAAATGGGGCGTTGGTTACTATTATTACCAGGGATAACAGAGGAATGGCATGACAAGATTAAAAAGATTATCGAATTTTTTGAAAAGTCTGAGATTTCGGATTTTTCTGATATTTTGTATTTTAGGGATTGTTCCGGGCTATGTGTTTCGCATCGGTGTCCTGAAATCTTACGAAGACCGTGCGGTATCAATTAAGAGCAGTGAGATTCTAAGCCAGTCTAAAATATTAGCGAATCAGATTGTGTCCGGGAATTATCTTTCGGATGTGACTTCATCCGATATCATCACAGCAGAGTTAGAGCAGCTTTCTAACATTTATGATGGACGTATCATGCTTGTGGATGGTTCGTTTCGTATTGTAAAAGATACCTATGATATGGATGAGGGAAAGACCATCATCTCACAGGAGGTAGTGCAAAGCTATCTCGGTCAGGAGATTCAGAAGTATGATTCTGAAAATCGTTATATCGAGATGACGATTCCGCTCACAGAGACAACGGATACAGCGAAAAATGTAATTGGCGTCATGCTGATTAGCGTTTCAACGGACAGCATCCAGTTAAATACCAACTATCTGCGCAACAATATGCTGATTTTAGAGATGGTAGGTGGATTCATAGTCTTATTTTTCAGTGCACTGATGTCGGCGAAGCTCGTAAAACCGCTTCATGCGATGTCGAAATCGATTGAGGAGATTCAGACCGGATACGGAGAAGAACAGCTTGAGATAACGGACTACAGCGAGACAATCCAGATTTGTGAAAAGTTTAACGCGATGTTAGGTCGTATGAAGATACTCGATGATTCCAGACAGGAATTTGTATCGAACGTGTCGCATGAATTAAAGACACCGCTGACTTCCATGAAGGTGCTTGCAGATTCACTAAACAGCATGGAGGACGCACCGGTTGAACTGTATCAGGAATTCATGGAAGATATCGGAAATGAGATTGAGCGTGAGACTAAGATTATCAATGACCTGCTTTCTCTTGTAAAAATGGATAAATCGGCAGCGGATATCAATGTGACTACAATCAATATGAATGAGCTGTTAGAGCAGATTATGAAGCGTCTTCGTCCGATTGCGGAGAAACAGAATGTCGAACTTGTGTTAGAGAGTTTTCGTCCTGTTACAGCGGATGTGGATGAAGTGAAAATTACACTTGCAATTACAAACTTAATTGAAAATGCGATTAAGTATAACCGTGAAAACGGCTGGGTTCATGTTTCGTTGAATGCGGATCATCAGTATTTTTATCTGAAGGTGGAGGATTCCGGAATCGGAATCCCGGAGGAATCCCTCGAACATATCTATGAGCGATTCTACCGCGTGGACAAATCACATTCCCGTGAGATTGGAGGAACCGGTTTAGGACTTGCCATCACGAGAAATGCCATTTTAATGCATCGCGGTGCGATTAAAGTGTTTAGTACGGAAGGGGAAGGTACTATTTTTAATGTACGAATTCCACTTAATTATATTTCATAGAAGAACGGAGAGGTTATTTGCATGAAGATTAGAAAATTTTTAATTGTGCTTCCCATAGTTCTTCTGATGTTGTCAGGATGTATGGACAAGCAAAAAGAGAGCGACAGCGATTACCATATTGAGTATCTGAACAAAGATAAAACGGGAATTGTGAAGGTGGATTATGAGCCGAGTGCGACAGATACCGACCGTATGATTGAGGAATTCCTTGAAATGCTTGCAGCAGATCCGGAAAGCCTTGACTATCGTAAAACAATTCCGGCAGACATCTACGTGACGAGTTATTCCGTAGACGGTGTTCTTTTGACATTGAATTTCAGCACGACGTATCAGAATCTTCCGACTTCGGAGGAGGTACTCCGTCGGGCGGCGATTGTCCGCACAATGATTCAGATTCCGGGAATTGACTGTGTGGCATTTCTGGTGGGCGATTCACCGCTGACGGATACGAGCGGAAACGTTGTGGGAGCCATGACGCAGGAGAGTTTTATTGAGAATCCGGGAGAGCAGATTAATTCCATCCAGAACGCAACGCTTACTCTTTATTTTGCCAATGAAGACGGAAGCGGTCTTGTCAAAGAGACAAGGGATGTCTACTATAGCAGCAATATCTCCATGGAGAAGCTCATCATGGAACAGCTCTTAGAGGGACCGACCATAAGCGGAGCGCAGTCTGCGATTCCGTCGGGGACGAATCTGGTCAACATTTCTGTGGTAGACGGAGTCTGCTATGTCAGTCTGGATGAGACATTCCGGAATCAGAATTATGAGATTTCGGAGGCGGTTGTGATTTATTCGATTGTAGATTCTCTTTCAGAACTGCCAACCATCAATAAGGTGCAGATTTCGGTAAACGGAGATACGAGTGGAAGCTACCGTGACAGTTTTGAACTTGACCGTATGTATGACAGGAATCTCGATTATGTTGAACAGACAAGTCAGACGGAGTCAGTGCAGCAGGAGACGGAAACGGAAGAGGGTGAATAGAGCATTTGACAGGAAGACCATTACTTATGGCAGCAGTTGGTCTTGTGCTTGGCATTTTACTTGGAACCGGAATTCACTGGTACTTCATACTGGCAGTAGTGGTGTTGTTTGCAGCCATTGCTGTCAGTTTTTGCAAAAGAGGGCAATATGGCTATCTGGTGAGCCGGTGCATTTTTCTGGCAGTTATGCTATATCTTGGCGTGTCGGGGTATCGGAAGAATGAAGGGGTATACAGGCAGTGTGAGCGGGAAGTGTCAGAAGGAGACCGCATAGAAGTACAGGGCACGGTCACCGTAAGAAAAGAGCAGGAAGACCAGACAATCTATGAATTATCGCAGTGTTATGCGAATCTAACGACAGGGATAATTCCCTGCATGTCAGTACAAGTTGAGTCTGCACGGACAGACTCGTCAAAGGATGAATATCTCATCGGAACTACCTTAATTATGACAGGTACAATAGAAAAGTGGAAGCAGGCGGAAAACGAGGGGAACTTTGATGCCGCATCGTATTATAAAAGCAAAAGGATGACATTTTGCCTGAAAGACTGCGAGGTAGAGCAGTGCATCGGAAAGCCGGATGCAGTGGCGGAATTTTTAAAGAAACTGCAAAAGAGGTTTGTGGAGGTTTACCGGAAAGGAATGCGCACGGAATATGCCGGGATTCTGACAACTATGCTTGTAGGAGATAAAACACTGTTGGACGAAAAAGAGAAAGCAGGGTATCAGGCGGCAGGAATTTCGCATATTCTTGCGATATCGGGGCTTCACGTCTCGATGATTGGAATGACTTTTTATAAGACGCTGCGGAAAATGCGCTTCTCATTTGCACGGGCAGGGCTGCTTGCTGGCACGATGTTATATTTTTATGGGAAAATGACAGGAATGGGCTGTTCTACGACACGCGCTGTGTTTATGTTCGCCTTTAGTATTTTTGCGGCATGGGTGGGCAGAAGTTATGATTCTTTGAATGCGCTTGGCGGGGCTGCCATCATCTTGTTGTTGCAAAATCCGTTTTTGCTGTGGAACGCATCTTTTTTATTTTCCTTTAGCGCCGTGTTTGGTGTTGTCTGGGTTGCGCGTGTTTTTACAAAAATTCGGGAGCGTGATGAGACGGAGAAAGGCGTTCGGACAGCGCAGGGTGATGAGACGGAGAAAGGTGTTCAGACAGCACAAGGTGTTGAGACGGAGAAAGATGTTCGGACAGCGCTCCAATCTGATAGACAAGTTCAGGAAAAGAAGGGGATATTTGGAAAAATCGGGCGGACGCTTTTGGAAACGGCATGTGTCAGTCTCTGTATCCAGCTTCTGACCGTGCCTTTGACGGCATATTTTTACTATGAGATACCTGTGTATGCGGTGATCTTTAATGCACTTGTGCTGCCGGTGGTTGGAGTTCTCTTAGGAACCGGAATCGTGGGAGGTATTGCAGGATTTTTTTCGGAAATTGTATCGAAAATCCTATTGGCTCCGTGCCAGCTTTTACTCGCCTATTACAGCTTTCTGTGTAACATTAATGAAAAGCTGCCGTCCGCTGTTAAAATTACGGGACAGCCGTCCATACGGCTTTTAGTGTGCTATTATATGGTTCTTATCGTTCTTGTGCTCTGGATGGAGAAAAGGGAGAAAAAACGCTGTCTGCTTGTGGGGATTGTATTGCTTGTGGGACTGCTTCTTTTCCAAAAGGAGAGCGGATTTGAACTGGATGTTTTATCGGTGGGACAGGGGGATGGAATCTTTGTCCGGACGGAAGACAATGTTACCTGTTTTATCGATGGCGGAAGTACGAGCGTCGGGAAAGTTGGCATATACCGGATACTTCCGTTTCTAAAAAAGAAGGGAATTGCGAAAATTTCCTACTGGTTTATCTCACATACGGACGAAGACCACATTTCCGGGTTGCGCGAATTATTAGAAGCTGGGTATGAGATAGAGTATCTTATTTTTACAGAGAGGGCAGAGCACGATGATGCTTTTATGAAGCTTGTACGTCTTGCAAAAGAGCAGAACACAAATGTTTTATTTTGGAAGGAAGGGGACGTCCTAAAAACCGGGACGGCTAAAATAACCTGTATAGCACCGGATGCCGCCTATGCGGCGGAAGATAAAAATGCGCTGTCTCTCGTACTGCTTTATGAAGAAAGGGATTTTTGTGCACTTTTTACCGGTGACATCTCTACCGCTGAGGAAACGTATCTTATGGAACAGAAAAAGATAACGCAGTCGGTTTCGTTTTACAAGGCGGCGCACCATGGCTCTAATTATTCGAATTCGAAGGAGTGGCTGGAGGTTCTGTCACCGCAATGTACGGCAATATCCTGTGGCAGAAAAAATCGTTACGGACATCCGGGAGAGGACGCGGTGCGGCATATAGAAGCGAGTGGAAGTGATATTGTATACACGATGTATGGCGGGCAGATTAAGGTGCAGAAAAAGGATGGAGAGCTTGTGGTACAGGAATTTTTAGGGGAGCACAAAGTACAGCCCTGACTTGAAGTTTCAGGCGTGGATGTGTTAGAATAAAAAACATGAGAACAATAGACGAAGATATTAAAACAGGACAACTGAAACAGATTTACCTGCTGTATGGGGCAGAAGCGTATCTGAAAAAGCAATATAGGGATAAGTTGAAAAATGCTATGGCGGCACCGGATGATAATATGAATTTTACGGCATTTGAGGGAAAGGATATCAATGCCAAAGAGGTGATTGATTTAGCGGAGACCATGCCTTTTTTTGCAGAACGCAGGGTGATTCTGATAGAAAATAGCGGATTTTTTAAAAATTCTGCGGAGGAGATGGCGGAGTATTTAAAGCAGGTGGCACCGGCGACACATTTCATCTTTGTGGAAGAGGAAGTAGATAAGCGCTCTAAGATGTATAAGGCAGTAAAAAATGCCGGAAAAATTGTGGAATTCGCGACGCAGGGTGAGGAACTTCTGACACGCTGGATTTTAGGCAGATTAAAGCGTGAGGGCAAGAATATTACCGGAAATGTCATGAAGCTTTTCTTAAGCAAGACGGGAAGCGACATGAGCAACATAGATAAGGAACTGGAGAAGTTAATCTGCTACACGATGGAGAAAGATGTCATTGAGACGTCGGATGTGGAAGCGGTCGTGACGGAGCAGATTAGCAATAAAATTTTTGACATGGTGAATGCGGTTGCCGAACATGACCAGAGAAAGGCACTTGATTATTATTATGATCTTTTGGCACTCAAAGAGCCGCCGATGCGAATCATGTTTTTGATTACGAGACAGTTTCAGATCCTTTTTCATGTCAAAGATATGACAATGAAACGGTTAGACCAGCATACGATTGCACAGAAGGCAGGAATTCCTGATTTTGCAGTCCGCAGGAATCAGGCGCAGGCGAGAGGATTTTCGTTAGAACAGCTAGAACAGGCGCTGCGCGATGGGGCTGCATATGAAGAAGCGGTCAAAACGGGAAAAATGAATGACCAGATGGCGGTGGAATTGTTTCTTCTGACTTACAGCAGAGCGTAAGAGATGGGAAAATATAGTTGCTTTGACTATCAAAGTATGTTATCCTAGATTAGAATATGTTAACGTACAGGAGAGAAGGAGATAGTTATGAGTGACAATTACAATTACAACAATAACATGTATCAGCCACCACAGGAAGAGAAGAAAGGAATGTCAATTGCCTCTATGGTATTGGGAATTGTAGGTTTGATTGCCTGGTGTCTTCCAATCCTCGGTCTGCCGATGGGAATTGTTGGATTAATTCTTGGTATTGTTGGAATACGTAAAGGTGGAAAGGGAATGGCAATCGCAGGAATTATTACTTCTGTGATTACGATTATTCTTTCACTTGTGAATTCATTAGCAGGTGTATATTTGACAACACTTGGATTATTATAAGAAGAGAAGTTTGTAAGAAAAGCGGTTGCGAAAGAGAATATCTTTCACAACCGTTTTTTGCTGCATGGAAAACTGCCTTTTGTTATCCTGAATTTAAAAGAATAAAGAGCAGTGCGATTTTTGCGAAGTGTTCCTATTACATAAAAAAGATTCAAGACAATGTCTTGAATCTTCTCGGGTTGGGCTGTTTATTTAAACAGTAGCAGCTCGTAGGGGAATCGAACCCCTGATTCTGCCGTGAGAGGGCAGCGTCTTAACCGCTTGACCAACGAGCCGTAACACAAGAATTATTATAGCACAGCAAAATATATATTGCAAGTCTTTTTTTATAATTTTTTAAATTTTTTTTCGGAAAGTGAAATTGTGTAATAAAATACCGGTAATAAAGGGGATTGGTGGTATAAAAAAACACCAGATAAATAAGAAGGTACTGGTGCAATAAAAAACACCAGGTAAAATAAGAAGGTACTGGTGCAATAAAAAACACCAGTATGACGGTACTGGTGTTTTATCTATTTCTGTTATTAAGCTAAAGCGTTTACAAGTTTTGTAACACGAGAAACTTTTCTAGCAGCGTTGTTTTTGTGGTAAACGCCCTTAGAAGCAGCGCTTTCGATTGTAGAAATTGCAACTGATAATGCAGCCTTTGCAGCTTCTTTATCATTAGCAGCAACAGCAGCTTCTACTTTCTTGATAGAAGTCTTAACTTCGGATCTAATCGCTTTGTTTCTAGCAGCTTTTGTCTCTGTAACTAAAATTCTTTTCTTAGCAGATTTAATGTTAGCCAATCTGTACACCTCCAATTGTGAGTATTGTTATTGTTCATAATTGTTAACTCAGGCAAGCACCTGAAGTTATCATTAATTCTGCATTGAAGCCGGACACGGACAGTCCAATGCAAATATACTAGAATATCTTAGGATAAGAATCAGTTTTTGTCAATACATAATTTTAAAAAAAATGCAAAAAATAGAGGAAGAAACAAGTTGGAGGACGAATATGTATCAGGTAAGAACAGATTTAGCGTTAGAAGTACAGGAGAAGATTCAGGAGGACAAAGGGGAGGTAAAAGGAGTCTGTTTTTTGGAAGAAAAATTAGACCCTAACCTGGTAATAAGTACGGTTGTAATTGAGACGGAAAACGGTGCCAGACTTATGCATAAACCAAAGGGAACCTATATTACCATTGAGGCGGTGGATATGGATGAGGAAGATGAGGGGTATCACCGTGAGATTTCGGAGCAGCTTGCGAAGGTGTTAAAAAGGCTGATTCCGGAAAAAAAGGAAGATTACGAGGTGCTTGTCGTGGGACTTGGAAACCGCGGCGTGACGCCCGATTCGTTAGGACCGCGTGTGGTTGATAATCTTTTCATCACCAGACATGTAATTCGGGAATATGGGAAATATGCTTTTGGAAAAGAAAAGGTGCCGCATATCAGCAGCATTGTGCCGGGGGTGATGGCGCAGACCGGAATGGAAAGTCTTGAGATTATTCAGGGAATTGTCAAAGAGACGAGACCGGATTTTATCATTGTAATAGACGCGCTCGCTGCGAGGAGCACAAAGAGGTTGAACCGCACGATTCAGGTTACGGATACCGGGATTAATCCGGGCAGCGGCGTGGGGAATCACAGGCATGGACTCAACGAAAAAAGTCTGGGAATCCCGGTCATTTCTATCGGAGTGCCGACCGTGGTGGACGCAGCTACAATTGTAAACGATACGATGAGCAACCTGATTCTGGCGATGACGCAGAGTGACCATTTAAAGATGATTGGAAGCTCGTTAGATGAACTGAATGAGGCGGAAAAATATGAGCTGATACGGGAATTGTTATCGCCGAATTTAAATGCCATGTTTGTGACGCCAAAAGACATCGACGAATCTGTGAAGCGGTTGAGTTTTACAATCTCAGAAGGCTTAAACATTGCGTTTGAGCTAGACGGTGTCTGGAAACAGGAATAAAAGTGGCATATTTTAGGGCATGTACGCATATAGTATAGTATGTATTTGAAAAGAAAAAAAAGAAGACATTGGAAGATGGGCAGATATGCCATGGGAATCATTCTGGCGCTCTGCCTTTTCCTGTTTACAAAAGAAGCCTCTGGAGTCGTAAAAGGTGCAGAAACAGATCATTTCTGGGCATCTGTTTGGGATGAGGTGAGAAAGGAGTCTGGAACAAAGTTTTATGATGAGGTTTTAAAAATCTACATGCCAAATGTCGTTTATGAAGCCGGGGGAGAAAAGCAGCAGACAATCGTGGAATATGTGTTGGATGAAATTTTTCCAATTGGTTCTTATATCACAGAAAATGTGGATTATGAGACACAGGTAGAAAGTGTATTATCATATGAAGCAATTTTACAGCGGGAAGGCACGGATGAGTATGTGCCGGAGGAGACGCAGGCGGAAAATACCGAAGCACCGGGGGAGACAGAAACCCAACAGGAGACAAAAAAACCACAGGAAACGGAAACCCAACAGGAAACTGTGCAGGAGGAGACCGTGGTAGCGGCAGAACCGGAGGCTTTTCCGATGGTCACGGAAAAACAGGTGGTGTATCCAAGGGAAAAATTAAGCGATTTTGATTATCTGGTACAGAATTTTTACAATATAGATAGTACAACTACGATTGATAGCGGCAAGTTAAATGTGGAAAACATGCTTAGCATGGACATGTCCTTAACGCACGGGGCGGAGTCGCCGCAGATTCTGATTTATCACACACATTCGCTGGAGGGGTATGCAGATTCGGTGCCGGGGGATGCAAGTACGTCAATTGTGGGTGTCGGGGAGTATCTTGCGCAGATTTTGCGGGAGCAGTATGGGTATCAGGTCATCCATGACAATGGCGGTTATGACGTGGAAGACAGGGATAACGCCTATACCGTGGCACTTCCGGCGTTGCAGCAGATTTTAGCGGAAAATCCATCTGTGGAGGTCGTCATTGACTTACATCGTGACGGTGTGACAGGGACAGATAAAACAATTACAAATATCAATGGAAATGATACGGCAAAAATCATGTTCTTTAACGGATTGAGCCACACAACAGCGCAGGGCGATATTGCATACCTCGCAAATCCAAATTTAGAGGGAAATCTTGCATTTTCGTTTCGCATGCAGCTTGCAGCAGCAGAATATTATCCGGATTTTACGAAAAAAATTTATTTGAAAGGGTATCGTTACAATATGCATATGCTGCCAAAGAGCGCGTTAGTGGAGGTCGGCAACCAGAATAATACAGTGCAGGAGGCGAGAAATGCGATGATACCGTTAGCGGATGTGATACATAAGGTACTCGAGGGAGAATAAAATGGTATGGTGGTAGAACCAGAATGTGTTCTGCCACTTTCTTTTTGAAAAAAATTGTGATAAACTGTTTCAGAATAAAAAAACAGGGGTGAAATATGTTAGAACAGTTATTACAGTTAGATGGAAATATTTTATTGTGGATTCAGGAGAACGTCAGAAATGATGTTTTGACACCGATTATGAAGTTTATCACAACAACAGGAAATAAGGGAATCATCTGGATTGCCATTGCGCTTATCCTGATTGCGATTCCAAAGACAAGGAAAGCAGGCATTTTAGTCGGATTTTCGCTGTTGGGTTCCCTGCTTGTCAACAACATCATCTTAAAAAACGCGGTGGCAAGAATCCGCCCTTATGAGGTGGTGGATGGATTGCAGCTTCTTGTGCGGAAAGCAACCGATTTTTCTTTCCCGTCAGGGCACACCGGCAGCTCCTTTGCGGCGGCAGTTATGATGTGTCTGGCTTTGCCAAAGCGGTATGGAATTCCGGCGCTTATCTATGCGTTTTTGATGGGATTTTCAAGATTGTATGTGGGAATCCATTATCCGACCGATGTCCTGACAGGTGCATTGATGGGAACTCTATGTGCATTCATAGTGTATGGTGTATACAAAAAGAAATTTTGTGGAGAAAAAAGTGCATAAAAAGTCATGTTTGCAAAATAGCGGCATAAAATGATGGAAAAGACGTGAGCAGGAAAAATTGTGGCAAACGAAAAAATAGAGAATCTTTTAAATCTGGCTCTGGATGCGACACCCGAAGAGCGGGAGCGTTCCATTGAGCTGAATGTCGGTTTTGATGATGCAAAAGAGAGCTGGGAAGTGGTTGTGCGGTACGCAGGAGATGTTTCTGCGATTGCAGAGCGTTTCCCGGCGGTGACTTATGTACAACTATCAAATGAATATGCGGTTTTACAGATCCCACAGGAACAGGTAGAACGGGTGGCAGCGCTTTCGGAAGTCGAATTTATGGAGAAACCGAAGCGCCTTTTTTTTGCCCTAAATCAAGGGAAAAGTGTATCCTGCATCAATGCGTTGCAGACAGGACGGGGCGGCGGTATGCAGGGGGAATTAAATCTGTCAGGGCAGGGCGTGATTGTGGGATGTATTGATTCCGGAATCGATTATACACATCCGGATTTTCGCAATGCAGATGGAACGACAAGAATAATTGCATTGTGGGATCAGAGCATTCCAAACGGAAGCGTCCGGAATTTACAAGCACCGGAAGGATTCCGACAGGGAACCGAATTTTCGCAGGAGGTCATCAATCTTGCGTTAGAGAAGCCGACGGAGCGCGAGCGCTATGAAATCTGTCCGAGCCGTGATGGGTCGGGGCATGGAACACATGTCGCCGGGATTGCAGCGGGAAATGGAAGAGCGTCGCAGGGAAAGTACAGGGGGATTGCTTACGAGAGCCGGCTTTTGATTGTGAAATTGGGAAGTCAGCAGGAAAATACCCTGCCACGTACAACGGAACTGATGCAGGCAGTCGATTACTGCGTGAGAAAGGCGAGGGAGCTTGGAAGTCCGCTTGCCCTGAATCTGAGCTTTGGCAATAACTATGGCTCCCATTCAGGCACATCTTTAATCGAGACATTTGTCGATGGCATGGCAGATGAGTGGAAAATATCAATCGTGATTGGGAGCGGAAATGAGGGCGCATCCGGCGGACACACATCCGGGAGAGTACGGAATAATGAGACTACAGATGTGGAGTTTGCGGTGAGTGAATTTGAGCCGGGACTGAATTTGCAATTATGGAAAAATTATCAGGACGAGATGGCGATATCACTCGTACACCCGAATGGAAGCGTGGTGGGACCAGTGCAGAGTATTCAGGGACCACAGCGTTTTACGATAGAAAATACACAGATTCTTCTTTATTACGGGGAACCGGCACCCTACAGCAGGTATCAGGAGATTTATTTTGAATTTATTCCGAGACAGAATTATATCGATGCCGGCATCTGGCGCGTCCGGCTGGTGCCACAGCGGATTGTGCAGGGAAATTATGACATGTGGTTTCCGGCTGGCGGCGTGTTAAATGAGGGAACGAGATTTCTTTTCCCGAATCCGGAGACGACGCTGACCATTCCATCGACGGCGTCAAAGGCAGTTACAGTGGGAGCATATGATTCCTATTTTAACCGCTATGCGGCGTTTTCCGGCAGGGGATTTACCTGGCAGACGAATCAGGTGAAACCGGATTTAGTGGCGCCGGGCGTGGACATTACCTCGTGTGCGCCGGGCGGCGGTTATGCAGTGCGCACCGGAACTTCGATGGCAACGCCGTTTGTGACAGGTTCTGCCGCTCTTATGATGGAATGGGGAATTGTGCGGGGCAATGACCGCTATCTCTATGGGGAGAAGATGAAAGCTTATCTTATCAAAGGAGCAAGACCGTTGACGGGCGCCGCGGGGCTTTTTGAATATCCGAATCCACAGCTTGGGTGGGGCACACTCTGCGCACGGGAAAGCCTGCCAGTGTAAAAAGGGTGAAAACAAAACAAAAATGCCTGTAATATACCGACCGAACACACATTTTTCTGCTAATATGTTAAATAACAAGGAAAATGTGAAAACTGCGGACGTGGTGAGGGAAAGAAAGATGGTCGAAAAAGACGTGGAACAGATACAGTGTCTGCTTGAAAATGCATTAGGAATTATGCTGATATTCCGGCAGGATGGGCTGGTTATTTTTTTAAATGAAACAGCGAAAAAAGAACTCGGATATGAATCGGGGAGGTGTACATTGACGCAGATTCTTCCGGGATTTGTGGAAGAGGGAACGGAACTAGAGAAGCTGATTACCAAAAAAAATGGTGTAGAACTCAGACTTCCGGTATACCGGAGTAATATGACCTGTTTTCCGGGCAAGGTGCGGTATGCCGTGGGTAAAAAAGAAGGTGACCGGATTGTATACCTGGCGTCGATTGTTAATCTGCAAAAGCGTGAGGAAGAAGTAAACAAACTTGCAAAAATTGAGACACAGGCAAAAGAGAACATGCGTGCAAGAAATGAATTCATGGCAAATATCACACACGAATTGCGTACACCTGTAAATGGAATAAAAGGACATATCGAAAATTTAAAAGCGGAAGAAACGGACGCAGAGAAAAGACGAACCATGGACATTGTGTTAGACTGCTGTACGAACATGCAGAAAATCATTAATAATCTGCTGGATTTTTCCAAGATAGAAGCGGGGAAATTTGTGATAAGCGAGGAGCTGTTTGACGTCAGGGAATGTATCAACCACGCACTCGATACGAGTATGATGGTCGCAAATGAAAAGGGCATCAAGCTATCGTCCTATGTCTCGGAAGATGTGCCGAAGGAACTGATTGGTGATCCGTTGCGCATTACCCAGATTTTAAACAATCTGATTTCGAATGCGGTGAAATTTACGATGGCAGGCTACGTCAGGGTGGAAGTTTATAATACGATGGTTACGGGCAATCAGGTTGAATTAACTATTTTTGTAATTGATACAGGGATTGGCGTCACCTTAGAAGAAAAGGAGCGGATGTTTAAGAGTTTTTCGCAGGTCGATGGAACAATTACAAGACAGTACGGCGGAACCGGTCTGGGACTCTATGTGAGCCGTCAGTTGGTGGAGCTGATGCACGGACAAATTGAATTGGAGAGTGAAAAAGGAAAAGGCTCCACATTCCAGTTTTACATTAAGCTGAAGATACCGGAAGGCGAGAGCGCACTCTTAAAAGAAAGAGAGAAAAAGGACGAAGCGAAGGAACGATCTGAGATTGTGCAGCAGTTAAAGGACCATATGAAGCGTTATCAGGAGGAATTTGGAATTGAGGAAGCGTTCAGATTCCAGAGTACCGAAAATGTGCGGGAAGTGGGGACGAATCTCGAAAAACTCTCCCTCTGCATTGAGATGAACAACTGGGCGAAGGCAGAGCAGTTCGCAGAGACTATCAAAAAACTGTGCGAGCAGGCACCAAAAGAAGTAAAAGGACAGATTTTTAAAATGCTTATGGCAATCCGGCGCGAAGATTATGAGAAAAGTACCTCGTTACAAAAGGAATTTGAGCGGATGCTGACGGAACAGAAGTAGAAGCTGAAAGAGTGGGGATGGAATGGAATTTATAAATGGAAAAGAACCAACGATTTTGATTGTGGATGATGTGGAACTCAATGTTGAGATGTTAAAGGAACTTGTCGAGGCAATCGGTTACCACACAATTACAGCTACAAGCGTAAATGAGGCAATCGAGACATTTGAAAATAATGTGCCGCAGATGGTGTTACTAGACATTATTATGCCAGAGGTGGACGGGTATCAGTTCTGTGAGATTTTAAAGGAAAATCCGGCGACAAGAAATATACCGGTCATCTTTATCTCGGCGGCGAATGAGAAAGAAGATATGCGCAAAGCGTATGAGATGGGCGGGGTAGGTTTTATCAGCAAACCATTTGATTATGTGGATGTGGAGCTTACCATCAATACGCACATGAAAATCCATGCTTTACAGGAAAAGCTGGAGAAAAATAATAAAATGTTAAACCGTATCGTCAGTGAGCAGACAAGGCGATTCGAGGAGGAACAAAAAAGGCTGCTTCGCGTGGTGGCAAGACTGGCAGAGGAGGACCCCTCGGCGGCAAGAGGACATCAGGAGATGGTGGCGCGGAATGGAAGACTGCTGGCGCAGGCACTCAATTTTTCGGAAAAATACGAAAATAAAATTTCGGAAAAATTCGTAGAAGGCGTCGAAATTGCGGGGGCAACGCATGATATTGGGAAGCTTGGAATCCCGCGGGAGATTTTTGCAAAGCCGGGAGCTTTGACACCGGAAGAAAAGAAGCTGGTACAGACACATACGACGGAAGGCTATCGCATGCTTAAGGAGATTTATGATGAGTTTGAGGATAACGGTTACATCGAAATCATTGCGGAATCAATCCGCTGGCATCATGAGAACTGGGATGGCACGGGCTACCCGGATGGCTTAAAAGGAGATGAGATTCCACTGGCGGCACAGATTATCCGCATTGTGGATTCGTTTGATGCTATCCTTCGCGATCACAGTTACCGGGAGGCAAGAGACCGGAAGGCGGCACTTGAAGACATGGCACAAAAGCGTGGGACATGGTACAGCCCGGATGTGCTGGATGTTTTTTTCAAAATACAGAATCAGTTGAAGATATAAGAGTTGGAGAACAATATGACGGAGAAGGAATTTGACAGGATTGTCCACTACATGGCAGACCGATATGGCATGGACATGAGGAAAAAGAAAGTCATCATAGAGGGCAGGATGGATCATTACATTGCGTCAAAGGGCTATCATACCTATGATGCGTACATGGATGACATGGAAAAAGATGCGACCGGAAGGGAAGCGCAGAACATCATCGACATGCTGACGACAAATCATACATATTTTTTGCGGGAGCCGGAGCATTTTGATTATTTTCGCAGCACGATTTTACCGGAATTAAAAGAAAATGAAAATGGGACAAAGGTGTTGCGAATCTGGTGTGCGGCATCGTCATCGGGGGAAGAACCGTATACGATTGCGATGGTGTTAAAGGACTTTTTCGGACTCGAATACGAGAAATGGGATACCGATATCCTTGCCACGGATATCTCGCGAAAAGTGTTAGAGGCAGCATTGCATGGTGTATACAGCCGAGACCAGCTTAGCCGGATTCCGGAGCGGTGGCTTCGGTCGAATTTTAAAAAGGTGGATGAGACGACCTATCAGGTGAAGCCGGAAATCAGAAAAAAGGTGATGTTCCGCCAGTTTAACCTGATGAGTGCACTGCCGTTCCGACACAGGCTTCATGTCGTCTTTTTGCGCAACGTCATGATTTATTTCGATGATGCAACGAAACGGGAACTGCTAGACCGCATTTACGATGTGTTAGAGCCGGGAGGTTACCTGATTATCGGAATCACGGAGAGTATTCCAAAGAAGGAATGTAAGTTCGAATATATCGGGAACTCCATCTATCGCAAGGCAGCAGGATGCGGTGGGAGAGATTAGGAAGAAAAGAGGAAACAGATATGCGGAAAATACGAGTGCTTGTAGTCGATGATTCCATGATCTTCCGGGATTTAATCGTAAAAAGCCTCTCAACGGACAGTGCGTTAGATGTCGTTGCGACAGCATCGGATCCGTATCAGGCGCGGGATGCCATTTTAAAGTACAGGCCGGATGTGATGACGCTTGACTTAGAACTGCCGCGGATGAGCGGGCTTGAATTCTTGCGGAAATTAATGCCGCAGTATCCAATCCCTACGGTCGTAGTCAGTGCGTTAAACGATAAAGTATTCGACGCCCTGAAAGCGGGAGCGGTCGATTTTGTTGGAAAGCCGTCCGGCATGACGATGGAACAGCTTGTGGCATTCCTTCGGAAAGAACTCGGGACAAAGATAAAAATTGCTTCGACGGTGCGTGTGTCCGACCGGAAATTCCAGAACACAAAGGCGACTGTCGTGACGGAGGAAAATGTGAAAAGTCAGGATCTGATTGTGGCAATCGGAGCGTCAACCGGGGGAACGGAAGCGATTTTCGATGTAATCAAGAATTTTAGAAAAGATATTCCAGGTACAGTTGTAGTTCAACACATGCCGCCCGGTTTTACCAAAATGTATGCAGACAGACTCAACAGCCAGTGCCAGGTGGCGGTCAAGGAAGCGCAGACAGGAGACCGCGTGCTGCCGGGACAGGTTCTGATTGCGCCGGGGGATGCGCATATGCGGCTGGTGAAAGTCAATGGAGCCTATCAGGTGGAATGTAAGCAGGGACCTAGAGTCAGCGGGCACTGTCCGTCGGTGGATGTTTTGTTTGAGTCGGTTGCGAAGACGGCGGGAAACCGTGCGATAGGAATTATCTTAACCGGCATGGGAAAAGATGGCGCGGACGGGCTGCTTGCGATGCGCAAAGCCGGTGCGAGAACGATTGGGCAGAATGAGGCATCAAGTGTTGTCTACGGAATGCCAAAGGTGGCATACGACATTGGAGCGGTGGAAGTGCAGTCAGATTTGATACAAATTGCGCAAAAAACTTATGCAATTTTAAGTAAAATGTGAGAAAAAAGCCATAAATTGCAAGAATTTTCCGAACAATGTATAGAAGAAAACAGTATAATGAATATTAGGGAGTTTTAGAAAGGAGCAAGGAGTATGAAGATTTTAGTGGTAGAGGATGACTTTGCAAGCCGGAAATTCATGATGAATTACATGAAAAAATACGGTGAATGTGACGGAACGGTCGATGGTTCCGAAGCAGTGGAGGCATATATGATGGCAGCAGAGGCGGAGGAACCCTATGATTTAATCTGTTTAGATGTCATGATGCCGGTGATGGATGGATATCAGGTGTTAAAGACAATCCGCGAAATCGAAAGACAGAAGGGAATATCTGAGGAGGAGCGCGTCAAGGTAATCATGATGACTGCATTGAACGAGGGGGCAAATGTAAAAAAAGCATTTGAGATGGAATGTACAGCGTATTGTGCGAAACCGATTGATTTAAAGAAGTTAGAAAGTGTATTAGAAAAGCTTGAATTAATCTGATGTCATAAATACGAACATAGGAGACAACTAGAAGGAAAGGAGACAAAACATGAGCGAGGAAATGGCAACAGATGGCATGCGGGACATGTACCTCTATGAGAATACACAGCTATTAGAGCAGCTTGAAAATACAACGCTGGATAAAAAAGATGCAGATTCGTTTGATGAGGCGGATATCAATGAATTTTTCCGTGTCATGCATACAATCAAGGGTTCTTCCGGCGTCATGATGTTTGATGACATCATGAAGCTGTCACACAAGTTAGAGGATGTATTTTATTACATAAGAGAATCAAAACCGGATAATGTACCACACATGGAACTTGTTGACCATATTTTGGCAGTCTCTGATTTTATTTCGGGGGAATTTGACAAGATTCGTGATGGGGATGAACCGGATGGGGATGCGTCAGAGCTAATCGAAGAAATAGATCAGTTTCTGAAAAAGATAAAAAATGAGATTACAAGTTCGGGAGATGCATTACCGCCTGAGAACAAACAGGAGAAGCCGAACCAGTTCTATGTAGGACCGGTGGCGAGCGAGGAGAGTAATTATTATAAAATTATTATGTATTTCCGGAACGATACGGAAATGTGTAATATCCGATGCTACACAGCAGTGCATGCATTGAAGGAGACGGCGGAGGAATTATTTTACCAGCCGGACGATATTCTGACGAATGAGGAGTCGGCAGAAGTTATTTTAGAGCATGGATTTAAGATTCTTTTGAAATCCAAAAAAGAAGCGGAAGAGATTCAGAAGCTGTTAGACGGTTCCGGTGTGGAACGGATTGAAATCAATGCGTGCAGCAGTCAGGAATTTGCAAATGGCTTTGATGTTCCGGCGGATGTGGCAGAGGGAAAAGAGATTGACCTTGATTCGGATGTTGAGACCATTGAGGCGAAGGCAAAACAGAAGGCAGCACCGAAGCCGGGTGACTATGTCATTGAGAATAAGAAGCCGGGCAAACCAAAACAGTTAGCGAAGGCAAAAGAAAAAGCACCGGCACAGAGTTTTATCAGTGTAAATATTTCGAAGGTGGATGCGCTGATGGACTTAATCGGCGAGATAGTTATTGCGGAGTCCGTTGTATTGCAGAACCCGGATTTGAAGGTGCCGGGACTTTCTTTGAATAATTTTAATAAGGCGGCAGCCCAGTTGATGAAGTTTACGTCGGAGCTGCAGGATGTCATTATGTCCATGCGAATGATGCCGTTGACGAATACGTTTCAGAAGATGAGACGAATCGTGTTTGATACGTCAAGAAAAGTGGGAAAAGATGTTGATTTTGTCATGATTGGCGAGAATACAGAAGTAGATAAAAGTATTATCGAACATATTTCCGACCCGCTTATGCACATGATTCGTAACTCGGTCGACCATGGTATTGAGGAAAAAGAAGAGCGAATTGCCGCCGGTAAACCGGAAAAAGGTGTGATTACCTTAGAGGCAAAAAATGAGAGCGGAAAAGTGCTTCTGATTGTAAAAGATGACGGCGCGGGCATGAATCCGACCAAGCTGTTTGACAAGGCAAAGAAGAACGGAATTGTTCCGGCGGATAAGACGGAAGAAGACTATACGAAAAAAGAAATTTACCAGTTTATCACCTATCCGGGATTCTCCACAAACGAGAAGGTAACGGAAGTTTCCGGACGAGGCGTTGGTATGGATGTCGTTGTCAAAAATATTCAGGAAGTCGGCGGGCAGCTTGAAATTGACAGCGAAGAGGGAAAAGGCTCGACGATGTCTTTAATCATTCCGCTGACGCTTGCCATTATCGATGGTATTGTGATGGAAGTTGGAGATACTACATTTGTGGTTGAGACAAGCTCTATCAAAGAATTTGTCAATGTGCGGGAATCTAATATGATTCATGAGCCGGACGGAGACGAATACGTGGAAGTACGTGGAGATTATTTTCCGGTGGTACGTTTGAGTGACAAGTATCACATCAAAGGGGCAAAACAAAATGTCAGCGACGGTATTATGATTGTCGCAGAGCATGAACATAAGAAAGTATGTCTCTTCGTAGACCATCTTGTCGGCGGGCAGGAGATTGTGGTAAAACCAATCCCTTCTTATGTGAAAAAAGTAGAAGGATTGTCAGGTTGTACACAGCTTGGCGACGGCAGCATAGCATTGATATTAGATGTTGGCGGACTAGTATAAGGGAAAGGAGAGAATGAGATGGCAGATGCTTTTTTGGAGAACGAAGAAGACTTAGAGGAAGATACCCAGAAAGGAAAATATATGATTTTCCGCTCCGGGGAGGAATTTTATGGTCTTGAGCTTCGGTATGTAAATGAGATTATTCAGATTCAGCCCATTACTGCGGTGCCTGAAGTAGAGGACTATATGAAAGGGCTGATTAATTTAAGAGGTAAAATCATTCCGGTCATTGATGTCAGACTCCGTTTTAAACAGGAACCGATTGAATACAATGACAGAACCTGCATTATTATCATCAACGTGAATGGAACGATTGTGGGATTGATTGTAGAAACAATTGCGGATGTAGTTAATATCGATGAAAAAGATATTGAACCACCACCATCGTTATCGTCAAATGTCGGGAAAAACAAATATGTATATGGTCTTGGAAAAACGGGGGATTCCGTAAAACTTTTGCTTGATCCGGAGAAATTAATCGGAACAGCAGAGCTTGCAGGACTTGAACAGTTAGCAGCAGAAGAATCGGAAGAATAGACATTCAGGGAGGAAGAACATGAAGCGAGGAAAAATACTAAACAGGGTTGTCAGAGGTTTTATTATCTTAGAGATTATTATTGTTCTGATGGGAACATTTGCGATAGCCGTCCAGATGAAAGGACAGAGTGAGTACCGTGTTGTGATGATGGTATATTTTACCATTTTAACGGCAATTGCAGTCACATTAGCGACCTATACCTGTGTGAAAACAGTACGCAGCATAAAGAAACCGTTGATATATCTGACAGAGCTGACAAAAGCAATGGAAGTGGGCGATGTTACGATTGAGGTAAAAGAGACCGCAAACGACGAGTTCAAAGAACTTTTTAACAGTTATCAGGGTTTGATTGAGAGCACGAGACAGAATGCCGGCATTGCAGAAGAGATTGCAGAAGGAAATCTTGACATCGACGTAAAACTTCGTTCTGAGCGCGATGTATTAGGAAAATCATTCAAAGATCTTGTCGATGGGAATAACAAGCTGTTATCCGGCATTAAAGAATCCAGCATGCAGCTTACGGCGGGAGCAGAGCAGGTGGCAAGTGCAAGTCAGGCACTCGCACAGGGCTCAACAGAGCAGGCAAGTTCCATTGAAGAGATTACTGTTTCCATGGAAGATATTGCGAAGAAGACAAATGATAATGCGAGTCTTGCCAACAACGTAGATCAGCTTGTCGCAAAGATGGTGACAGATGCGGAAAAGGGAAATGAACAGATGAAGAATGTAGTTGGAGCGATGGAAGCTATCAGCGCATCTTCACACAGCATTTCAAAAGTGATTAAAACCATTGATGATATTGCGTTCCAGACCAATATTCTTGCACTGAATGCAACCGTTGAGGCTGCAAGAGCGGGTGTCCACGGAAAAGGATTTGCAGTTGTGGCAGAGGAGGTAAAGAATCTTGCTGAAAAGAGTTCTGCAGCCGCACAGGAAACAGCGGAGCTGATTCAGAGTTCCATTGACAAAGTCGAAGCAGGCTCTAAGAATGTGGAAGACATGGGAGAAGCACTTGGCGCATTGCAGAGTTATATGCAGGAAATTGCGGAAGCAGTCAGCAGTATCGCAGTTGCATCGAGCGATCAGGCAACAGCAGTTGCACAGATTAATCAGGCAATTGAACAGGTATCACAAGTGGTACAGACCAATTCTGCAACAAGTGAGGAGTGCGCAGCAGCCAGTGAAGAATTATCGAACCAGGCATTAGGACTGCGGGATATGATTGGGAGATATCGGTTGAAGGAAAGTGGTTATAAGAAACCGGTAATGCAGAACACGTTTGATTCCTATAGCACCGGTATACCGGATGTTTCAACTTATGGGGAGACACCGGATGTGGATTATGAGAGTATTATTTCATTGGACGGCAACACAGGTAAGTATTAAGAGAACAGGAGACAAGATATGACCTTAAGGGATTTTTATGAGGAAATTAATTCAGACTATGAAGAGGCGATGAAACGACTTATGAATGAAGGAATTATGAAGAAATTCGTTCTTAAGTTCACGACGGATTCTAGTTACGGGCGGCTGTTAAAGGCTGTGGAGGCGAACAACTATGAAGAGGCGTTTGAGAGTGCACATACCTTAAAGGGAGTCTGTCAAAACTTAGGGTTTCATAATTTGTCAGAACCAGCAAGTGTGTTGACAGACAGCCTGCGGAATGGAAACAGACCGCAGAACTGGAATCTGATGGAAGTAATCACCACAGAATATGAAAGGACAATAGCAGCGATTCAAAGAATCGATGCATAAAAAAGACCTTCCAAAAGTTAGAATACAATCTGACGATTGGAAGGCTTTTTTACGTCCAAAATGTTATGCGGTGTTCTGGTGATAGAAGTGGTAGGTGTTTTTGCCATGACTCTTAGATGCATACAGGGCGCGATCCGCGCGGCGATACAATTCATCAAAGACGTCATGGTCACAGTCACAGAAAGAAGCATCGGTGACGGCAACTCCGATGGAGAGCGTTGCTTTTTCCTGCAGGCTTAAGCTGGCGAGGAAGTTACGGAACGTCTCAGCGAGCTGTTCGCATTCCTTCGTCAAGGAAGAACTGTCCGTGACATCTTTAAAGAAAATACAAAATTCATCTCCGCCGATACGGCAGGAAAGATGCGGAGAAGGAACTACGGTTTTAATGGAATTACTGAGCGCCAGCAGGACATTGTCACCGGTTCCGTGTCCGTAAGTATCATTAATCTGCTTAAAATTATCCAGATCCAGCATCAACATGGCACCGCTTCCACCGAGCTGGATGTGGTGCAGAAGAGTGTGGCGGAAACGCGAGCGGTCACTCAGACCGGTCAGGGCATCCACATGGGCAGATAATTCTGCGGCATGCAGCTTCTCATAGTGCTCTGTCATATCAAGGATTCGCAGTAGATATCCCTGAACGTATCCAGCTTCGACTAAAGGTTCAAAGCGAACTTCAAAATAATGGTTCTGATGTGAAAATACAGTTGTAGTAGCATAAAATAAATTTCCAAGTTCCGGATAATCAGAGATGGAACTGTATTTTTTCATTTTAGGAAAAAGCTGCTGAATCATTTTATTGTAATAAAGGATTCGTTTTTTTACATCAGTTACAATCAATCCCTCATGGCTGTGGAAAAGAATATTTTCCTCTGCTAACTGTACAGAATCAAAGTAACCGTAATGAATGAGTGCAGTTGCAATAAAAATTGTGGAACCGAGGACGCCAAGAAAAGATATCTCGTAACCGCCAGTTAAACCGAGTGTGCGAAGCAGCGTCGGAATCCATGGACAAAGCAGGGCATATTCAATCAGCCGGATTCGTTTGCGTTCAATTCCTACACTTTTTCCGGAGCGGAAGACGCAGATAGCAAAAGAAATGGCGCATACCAGAAAAAGATATATCATAAAGAAATAAAATCCGATTCCATAATGTAATTCCACACGGGAGAATGAACCACTTGTATCAAGCGACATACTTGTATAGAAAAGGCTGTGATGTTCAAATGTAAAAACGATACCCAAAGTCAAAAGTGTCACAATCAGCTCAAATACATAGAGAATTCGTGGAAAGAAAAAGTGGCAGAATTCAGAAATGAACCAAGTAAAACCTAAAACAAGGAAACATTCACCGAGATATTCTATTTTAATTGCAAGTGTAATCAGCTCCAGGGAAGCTGTTGTGATTTCGGTTAAAAAACCGAACATATAGATAAGTGCTGAAATTCCAAATAACACACTGCCTAACTGAGCCCTGGATGGGCGAGAAACAACTAAAAGTGTAATGGTAACAGAAACTGCGACCATAGCAAGAAGATGCAATCCGAGATAGATTGCATATGTATTTTCCAATAAACTCATCATATAACCCTCTCCTACAATTGATAAACCCATTTACAAGTATAATAAGTTACGTTTGTCTTTTCAAGGGAAAAAGACAAAGAAAATGAAAAAATTAGAAAGGAATAGGATAAAAGTAACAGAAAAAGTACAAAACCTATTGAAGAAATGAGGTATATATGATAATATTTTAAAAATATTGCTTGAAACTTTATCGGGAAGTGTTTAGGAAAGAAAAGGAACGGTAATAGGGAAATGAGAAAGGTAGCGTCAAACAGTTACTATTTTTTGCTTGTGCTGGGATTGATATTGATTTTTCTTGCTAATGTGAGCAAAAGTGTGGGTGTTTATGAAAAATGTGAAAAGAATCCTGGAACAGAGGTCACGCCGACGGAGAAGCTTTCCATCTCTGAGGACGTGAAAGAATATGTGTTTTCAGATGGATTTTCAGAGGGAGACACAACACTCTTATTTTTCTCTACACATCAGTGTGTGCATGTATATGCGGATGGTGTCCTGATTTATGCAGTGGCGCAGAATGATACCATTTTGGGAAAAACGCCGGGGGGACGCCTTAATTTTGTAACGATTCCAGGAGGCACGGAAGAATTAGAAGTTCAGCTTGAGGCGGTATATCCGCAGGTGCGGGGAGTGGAGACAACATTCTACACGGGTGATGCGAAGGTCATGTATCAGAGGATAATCGAGAGCTCATTGGTTGCAGTGTTAATCAGTATTATTGATATTGTGATTGGCATATTCATGTTTATTTACTGGGCAGTATCGAAAAGGCAGAATAATGAGCAGAAGTCGTTACTTTATTTCAGCCTTTTTGCATTTACACTTGGAATGTGGTCACTGAATGAGACTTCATTTATGTTGCTCATGCTGCCAAGCCGTGTGGGTAGTTCATTCAGCAGTTATATGCTGCTCATGCTGATGACGATACCGTATCTTTATTTTACGGCGTCATTCCTTCAGTTAGAAAGTAAAAAATCTGCAGATATATTAGGAACGCTGTACGGTATCGCCTTTTTTACGATTGCTTTTTTGCATTTTGCAGGAATTTATGAGTTTAAGCAGACGGTGTACGTGACGCATGGTGCAATTGTAATTGAATTTATTTATTGTGCCAGCGCAATATTTCTTCGTAAGAAAAAGTATGGGTTTGACACGCGCTGTCAGGTTTCGCTATTTGGAATCCTTGCCTTTTTTGCAGCATTTGTCGTGGATATGACCGCTTACTATATTGGACGCCGCAGCACCGATTTGTTTGCAAGAATTGCGCTCCTTATCTATATTATTTTGCTCGGCTATGAGATTTTGCTTGAGACATTAGAGATGTCGAAGGAGAACCAGAAGACGGAAATCTACCGTGAACTTGCGATGAAGGATACCATGACAGGACTTTATAACCGCAATGCCTACAACCAGTGGCTTGACCAGCACGGCTTAGAACAGGATGTTGCGGTTCTGATGTGTGATTTGAATGATTTGAAGATGTGCAACGACACGAAAGGACATGCCGTCGGAGACTCTTACATCATGGGAGCTGCCGATATCATTTCGAGAGTGTTTGAACACGAGGGCGTCTGCTACCGCATCGGTGGAGATGAGTTCTGTGTTATTTTAAAGAATGCAAAAGAAATTGACCTCGCAGATAAAGTTCGGGAGTTAAATGAGATGCAAGAAGAGTGCAATCGCATGATCGCCGAGATGAGAATCAATATTGCGTACGGCTATGCAGTTTTTGACAAGGAACTCGACAAAAATGTTGAGGATACCTGTAAGAGGGCAGATAAGGAGATGTACCGGAATAAAAAGAAGGGGAAAGAAACGGACGGAAAGTGATAGATTTTCCCAATCTCTGAACGGATACGAAATCAAGGAACACCAGCGGATTTAAGACTTCCAAGGGGTTCCTTTTTTGCCTGTTTTTTCTTGACAAGCAAGGCTAAGAATGATACAAATATCTAGTATAAAAAGAATAGGGAGAGCATATGATTAACATACTATTATGCGGAAACAGCAAAGTCTTTGACGGGGCGCTTACGCAGCTTGTTTCCATGACCAATCGTACGACAGAAAGTATTCACTGCTTTCTCATGACAATGAATCTGACAAGATTGAATCAGGATTTTACCGGGATTTCGGCGGAGCAGGCGGCATTTTTGCAGGAGGTTTTACGACGGAAGAATCCGGAGAATGCGGTGACACTGTTAGATGTCACGGATTTATATGAGAAGGAATTTGGCGGCTGTGCCAATGAAGGGGCGTATTGTACGCCATATACATTATTGCGTCTGCTTGCAGACCTGATACCGGAGATACCGGATAAGTTATTGTATTTAGATATCGACATTATGATTGCAAATGACATCAGACAGCTCTACGAGATTGATGTCACGGATTACGAATATGCGGCGGTAAAAGAGAAATATGGCTGCTGGCTGATCCGCCCGGATTATTTTAATGCGGGGATGCTGCTTTTTAATATGAAAAGAGTGCGGGAGACCGGTCTTTTAGAGAAAGCGCGTGAGCTAATCCGCACAAAAAAGATGTTATTTGCTGATCAGACTGCTATTTTTAAAGCAACGACAAAGAAGAAATTAATTTCAAGAATTTACAACGAACAGTCGAAGTTTGACAGAAAGGGAACGGTAGTCTGCCATTTCTGTAAACGATTACTGTTACTGCCGTATCCGCGGACAGAGAACTACAAACAGTGGCAGATTGAAGAGATACATAAATATTTAAAATGTTATACATTTGATTCAGATTTAGAGGAGTATCTGCGCCTGAAAGCAGAATTTGAGGAAAGACAAAAGGGGAATTGATAAGATGAAGAAAACGGGAAAAGAGATACCTGTATTTTTTGCAGTAGATGATGGATATAGTCCGTTTCTTGCGGTTTCAATCCAGTCGTTAGCAGACCATGCATCGCCGGAGAATCAGTATTCCATCAAGATTTTACATACGGATATCAGCGTGGAGAACAAGAAGAAAATCAGCAAATATCAGAGAGAGAACATTGATATTGAATTTGTGGATTTAAATTATTATATTGAGAAGATTCAGGATAAGTTGTATACAAGGGATTACTATTCCAAGACGACCTATTTCAGACTTTTCATTCCGAATTTGTATCCACAGTATGATAAGGCACTTTATTTAGATTGCGATATCGTAATTTTAGATGACATTGCGAACCTGTATGGAAGCGATATGGGAGACAATCTTGTGGCTGCGGCACCGGATGATGTCATTCAGACTATTAAGGTTTTTCAGGATTATGTGGAGAAAGTGGTTGGGGTAGCAGACCACCGCAATTATTTCAATGCAGGAATTTTGCTGATGAATTTAGATGAACTGCGCAAGTTTAAATTCCAGGAGAAATTTATCTATTCCTTAGGGAAAATCACGTTCAGCGTGGCACAGGATCAGGATTATCTGAACCGTCTCTGCAAGGGACGCGTGAAGCTCATCGACAAGAACTGGAACCGTATGCCGGTTACAAAAGATAAAGTAAAGCCATCGGATGTGAAGCTTGTTCACTATAATCTTGCATTTAAACCATGGCATTTTGAGGATATTTTATTTAAGGAGTTTTTCTGGGAATATGCGAAGAAGACGGAATATTTTGATGAGATTTTGAAAATTCGTGACAGCTACACGGAGGAGGATCGTTTTAAGGACAAAGAAAACGACCAGAAGTTAAGAAAACTTGCGCACAAGGAATCCGAGTGTGTAGGGGATGACCGCAAAAACAGAGGATAGTTTAGGGGAATTAAAAATGAATCTAGGTAAGAAGGATAGGAAAAAGGCAGTGCCGGAGAAGTCAAAGGATCGCTTAGAGATTTTAGAGGAAATCGAGAGATTAGAGCGCGAAGGGAAGTTTGACGTAGATCCGGAAAAAGATCCACCGACCATTACATTGCTGCCGGAGGATGTGGATTATCTGAAAGAAAAACGTTCCACAAGAGTGAAAAATAAGTTGGCGAACAAAGTAGGCATGAAGTTTTTAGATGAACTGCTCCGCACGAACAAACTTATTATCAGGGAAGTAAATGGATTAGAGCATATGAATGAAGTGGAGGGAGGCGCAATTTTAACCTGCAACCACTTCAATCCGTTTGACTGTTTTACCATGGAAAAAGTGTTCCGCATGACGGAACACCATAAGGAAAAGACGCTTTATAAAGTAATCCGTGAGGGGAACTATACGAATTTTCCGGGATTATACGGATTCTTTTTCCGCCACTGTGATACACTGCCGCTCAGCTCGAACATGAAGACAATGGTGGAGTTTATGAAAGCAGTGAATACGGTACTGCAGGAGGGGGACTGGATTTTGATTTATCCGGAACAGAGCCTGTGGTGGAATTATAAGAAGCCGAAGCCATTGAAAAACGGTGCGTTTAAGTTTGCAGCGCACAATCGGGTGCCGGTGATTCCGACATTTATCACAATGACAGACAGTGATAAGATTGGCCCGGACGGATTCCCGGTGCAGGAGTACATTGTCAATATTGGAGAGCCGATTTATCCGGACCCGGAGAAAAAAGAGCGTGAGAACGCAGAAACTATGCGGGATAAGAATTACGAAGTGTGGAAAAAAGTCTACGAGGACTTTTATGGAATGCCTCTGGTCTATACAACGGAGCAGAAAGACGCTTAGGAGATGACGGTTTGAAAATACGGGAAAAAAAGATTGTTTATTATCAGGATGAGTTGCGGGATGAATTTTCGGAAGCAGTTATTACACCGCGCGTGATAGATTCTAACTATGTGTATCTTCATAAAAATAAAATCTGGAATGGATGCTCTTTTCTCATGCAGAACATCTTGAGCATGCCGATAAAACTCTGGTATGCAAAAGGTGTTCTCCACGTGAAATACATCGGGAAAGAGAAGTTAAAGCAGAAAAAGGATGAGGGGTATTTTATGTATGTGAATCATACCCAGCCGTTTGCCGATACCTTTTTACCGAGTATTCCGATTTATCCGAAACGCAATTTTTTCATTGTGAATCCGGAGAATGTATCCATGAAGGGATTACAGACTTTAGTTGAAATGCTTGGTGCCCTGCCGATCCCAACGGATATCGGTGGCATGAAGCATTTTTTAAAAGCGGTCGAGCAGAAGATTCAGATGGGAAATTCCATCACCATATATCCGGAAGCACACATCTGGCCTTTTTACACGGGCATCAGACCGTTTCCGGATGTGTCGTTCCGCTATCCGGTGCAGATGAAGAAAGCTGCCTATTGTATGACAAATACCTATCAGTCCTACAGGAAAAAGGGGGATAAAGTCCGGGTGGTCAGTTACATAGACGGACCGTTTTTACCGGATGAGACACTACCGCCGAAGCAGAGTCGGAAAGAACTGCGCGACCGTATCTATGCGTGCATGTGTGAACGGAGCAAAAACAGCAATGTGGAACTGATTGCATACCGGAAAAGTCCGAATTAGACGAAACTGGTACACCATTTTGGGAAACAGTATGGTATAATAGGAATAAGTAATGGACAGAGTGGAGAAAGACTCGCGATAGAATGAATTCACGGATGGAGGAGATTTCGAATGGAGACGAAGAAAAGTGTAATGAGTACAAAGGTAATCGCACCTTTGCTTGGAATTGTTGTGGTGTTTGCAGTCTGTCAGGTTATCTTTTTGGAACTGGTCAGCCACGGTATTTTAAGTGTGCTGGTTGCAGTTGTACTGACACTCTTAGTGATTGCAGCCGGATTTGCAGTTGTTTATATGAAGCTTAAGGGGCTGTTGGAGGGATTCAGCCAGGTCATGACAGCCGGAAATCTTGAAAACGCAAAGGTTTTTAACGAAGAGAACAAGTTGGCACAGCGCGATGATGAAGTGGGTAACATGGTCAGGAACATACAGGCTTCTTTCCGTTCGCTTGCGAATGTGACGATTGGAATCCGCAAAGCGACAACGGAATTAGGAGAAGTATCTTCTGATTTTCAGAAATTGTTTGAACAGATGAATACATCCCTTGGCGAGACAGTTGGGGAAGTGGATTCGATTGCAAATAATACGATTGCACAGGCAGACCATACGGTAGATATGAATGAAAAGATTGATGCCATCAGTGCTTCCATTGAGCGAATTGCAGACAATATCGATAGTCTGACGAAGAATGCAGAAGATATGAAAGAGAATAATCTGTTAGCGGAAAAGATTATGCAGGAATTGATTGCCATCAGTGAAGAGAGCGGAAAGGCAATTGAGGATGTCAGAGAACAGACGGACAGAACAAATCAGTCTGCACAGCAGATTCGTACGGCAACAGAGATTATCGAAGGAATTTCTGCACAGACAAACCTGCTTGCTTTGAATGCAAGTATTGAGGCGGCAAGAGCCGGCGAGCAGGGAAAGGGGTTTGCAGTTGTAGCAGAGGAAATCCGTACATTAGCAGACCAGTCGAGAGAGTCCACAGAACAGATTAACAAAGTAGTTACCGATCTGATTAACAATTCCGGTGTGAGCGTTGAGATTACACAGAAGGTTTCGGAAGCATTCGTAAAACAGAATGAGAAGATTCAGAGTACAGAAGAAATCTTTAGAACGCTGAATCAGGAGATTCGCCAGGTAGGAGATTCCATCGAGGGAATTGATGCAGAGGTAGAAGAATTAGGAGCACATAAAGATGTCATTGAACACAGTGTTGCTTCTCTGACAGATATGGCAAAACAGAACGCTGACAGTGCAAAAGTGACGACAGAAATGATGGAGAATTACCGTCAGGTTGTGGATGACTGCAATCATATGACGGACAAAGTAGTGGGTGTATCCGATGAACTGGTTGGTTATTTAAGCGAACTGGATCCGGAAAAAGTAAAGAGTAAATTTGCAAATCGTTTCGAATAAACGAAATGATACGAAAAGCTGTCGCAAAATGATGTTGCAAACGCGACCCGCCGCAGGCGGAGAATCCTGCAGGCAGGATTCGTTTTTGAATTGTAACATATGTTACTGATTCTCAATAAATTTTCTAGTATACTCTGCTTGTAAACAATCAAGCAGAAAAAAGAAAGAAGATAAATGGAGGATTTGAGATGTCAGGAAATATGTTTTGCTTTCAGTGTGAACAGACAGCAGGATGCAGCGGCTGTACAGGAGCAGCAGGTGTGTGTGGAAAGTCCGCAAACACAGCAAATTTACAGGATGAGCTGACCGGAGCGTTAATCGGTCTTGCAAAAGCATGTGGGAATAACCCGAAAACAGAGAATACGACAAAGATTTTAGTAAAAGGATTATTTACTACTATTACAAATGTCAATTTTAATGATGAAACATTAAAAGAAATGATTGAAGAAGTACATGCAGAGAAAAATCGTATTGTACCAAACTGTGGCTGCTGTGTATCTCCTTGTGGCAACACAGATGATTATGATATGAAAAATTTATGGGAAGATAATGAGGATATCCGTTCCTTAAAATCCCTGATTTTATTTGGAATCCGTGGAATGGCGGCTTACGCTTATCATGCAGCGGTGCTTGGTTATGAGGATGAGACAGTAAATGCATTTTTCTATAAAGCATTATCTTTTATTGGATATGATTTAGAGATGAATGACCTTCTTCCGGTTGTTCTTGAAGTCGGAGAGGTGAACTTCAAATGCATGGAACTGCTAGATAAGGCGAATACATCCACTTACGGAACACCGGTTCCGACAAAAGTTCCGCTGACTGTGGAAAAAGGACCGTTCATTGTTATCACAGGTCATGATTTGTACGATTTGAAACAGTTGTTAGAGCAGACAAAAGACAAGGGAATCAACATCTATACACACGGAGAGATGCTTCCGGCACATGCTTATCCGCTCTTAAAAGAGTATCCTCACTTAAAAGGAAACTTCGGAACAGCATGGCAGAACCAGCAGAAGGAATTTGACAATATCCCTGCGCCGGTTCTCTATACGACAAACTGCTTAATGCCTGTAAAACCAAGCTATGCAGATCGTGTATTTACAACAGAAGTCGTATCTTATCCTGAGATGGTACACATTGGAGAGGACAAAGACTTCACACCTGTCATCGAGAAGGCATTAGAACTCGGTGGATATCAGGAAGATATGGAATTTACAGGAATCAACGGCGGAAAAGAAGTGATGACGGGATTTGGTCATGGAACAGTGCTTTCGGTTGCAGATAAAGTTGTCGAGGCTGTAAAAGCAGGAGACATCAGCCATTTCTTCTTAGTAGGGGGCTGTGATGGCGCAAGAGTTGGAAGAAATTACTACACAGAATTTGTTAAACAGACACCAAAGGATTCCATTATCCTGACACTTGCCTGTGGAAAATATCGTTTTAACGATTTGGATTTAGGAGAAATCGACGGGCTGCCAAGAATTATGGATATGGGTCAGTGCAATGATGCATTCAGCGCAATCAAAGTGGCAGTTGCACTTGCAGAGGCGTTTGAGTGTGGCGTGAATGACCTTCCACTTTCCATGGTACTTTCCTGGTACGAGCAGAAAGCGGTATGTATTTTATTGACACTGCTTTACTTAGGCATCCAGAATATTTACTTAGGACCGACACTGCCGGCCTTTATTTCTCCGAATGTATTGAACTACCTGGTAGAGCATTATCACATCGCTCCAATCAGCACACCGGAAGAAGATTTAAAGAAAATTTTAGGGTAATCGGACGAAATTTTTATAAGAAAGAGAGACGGAACGCAGATTTTGCGTTCCGTTTTTGCTGTTTTCGGCAAATGAGGTGCAATTTTGCCATGTTGTACAAATGTCGGTAGAAAAATTAAGAAAAATATAATATAATAACATAAAATATATATTTCCAAGGAGGGATATTCATGCTACAAGAGGGACAGTTTCACTACAATAGCGAGGACAATCGTTATCGCCGGATGAACCGGATTTTTATAGTTGCGATTACAGTTGTATGGTTACAGTTTATTCTGTACCTTGTCATGAAACTGCTACAGCATAATATATCTGCTACATTAGTTGCAGTAGAAGTTGTTTTGATTATTGCAATGTTTATTTCGGATGTTGTGATATACCAGAGAAAAAGGGAGAGCCGGGCATTAAAAACGGTTGCAGGCTTAGAGGTTGCTGTCAATTTTTTCATGCTGGGATTCAGTACGAATGCACAGTTTATCTATTTTGTGATGATCTGTTTTCTTGCGTTACAGATTCCATATTATGATGTAAAATCAACAAAGAGATTTTGTATCGGATATGCAGTCAGTGTTGCTGTTGTAACGATTTTAAGAAATGTATTAGAAATTACGGACAGTGATGTGGACAGTATGTGTAGATTTATCTGCATGTTTGTAACAATTTATATTATAAGCGTAGTCGGAAAAACAACAAAAGCGTTCAGCGATGATGCACTCGGCTATGCGGCACATCAGGGTGACAAGCAGAGAGAGATGTTAGATGGATTGATTGACATTTCAAAGACTGTGCAGAATGAGACAGAAAAGAGTACTGGTCTTGTCGATGAACTTGTGAAGACAACCGAGATGGTAGCTGCAAGCATGCATGAGATTTCAGATGCAACTTATACAACAGCACAGAACATCGAAGAGCAGAATGGAATGACACAGAATATACAGGACGCAATCGGGGATACCAGTGAGCGCTCTAAGAAGATGGTTACGATTGCAACAGAGTCGAATGATAGTATTCAGGAGAACATGCATATCATGGATTCTCTGAAAGAACAGTCCGTCCAGATTGCTAATACGAATCAGGAAGTGACAGAGTCTATGCTCAGATTGCAGAATAAGACAAAAGAGGTAGAAGAGATTGCAGGCATGATTTTAAATATTTCAAGCCAGACCAATCTGCTTGCGTTGAATGCTTCCATTGAGAGTGCGAGAGCAGGAGAGGCAGGACGTGGATTTGCAGTCGTTGCAGAACAGATTCGCCAGCTTGCAGAGCAGACGAGAAGTTCAACAGAGGAGATTACACGCATTATCAGCGAGCTGAATGAGAATGCAAATGAGGTTGTAAGTTCCGTGGAAAGTTCTGTTGAGGCAACAGATAGCCAGAACCAGAAGATTTTAACAGCAGCAGAATCTTTCGAAAAACTCAATCAGAATATGACGGAGTTAATTGGTAATATCAAAGAACTTGATCAGCAGATTTTTGAATTATCAGAATCAAACAATCATATTGTGGAGAATATTTCACAGTTATCTGCAGCAACCGAAGAAGTAACGGCGAGTGCAGAGCAGGTAAAAGAGATGAGCGAGAATAACCTGAACGTTGCAGAGAATGTAAAAGGCGCAATCGGACATATCCAGGAGAAAAGCGAGGATATGAAGAAATTTCTATAAGTTATAAGGACAAGAAGGGGGATTTGACATAGGGCAGATGCCCCCTTTTTCTGTAATAGGATTTGGCTGTTAAAAGACGGTCTGAATCCTGTCACAAAAAAGGTTCTATGGGCAGAATTGTACTGCGTTGGATTAGATAATACAGACAAATTTTGAATGGAAAACAATAGGAAAAAACGGAAAATTGTGTTAATATGGAAAGAGATATATGTATGAAAAAAGTTGAGGTATATCATACGCATGGAGGAAAGAAAATGAAGAAGAGAATGAACAAAAAATTATTCTTGTTACCGGTGGCAGCCCTTTTCTTGACGGGATGTCAGGGGGCAACGCAGAATGATGAGGCATTAGAATCTATTACAGGTGAAAAAGTTTCAGCCACAGAATCTATGTTTGAAATAGAATCTACCGAGGATGCGGCGCAACAGGATAATGGAGTAGTTTCGCTGACGGTTTGGGGAGCAGAGGAAGATGAGGCATTAATCGGAGAAATTATCAAGAGTTTCGAGGAAGAGTATGCAGGACAGGCACAGTTTGATATTACATTTGCTGCAGAGAGCGAGTCTACCTGTAAAGATACTCTGCTTGGTGATGTCGTGAATGCGCCGGATGTCTTTACGTTTGCAGATGACCAGCTTATGGCACTTGCAGCAGCAGGTGTGTTAAAACCGGTAGAAAACGGCGATGAGATTGCATCACGCAACCTTGAGGGTGCCGTGAGTGCAGCATCCATTGATGACCAGTTATATGCATATCCACTGACAGCGGATAATGGATATTTTATGTATTACAACAAAGCCTATTTTTCCGATGAGGATTTGCAGTCCTTAGATAGTATGCTTGCAGTGGCAGCAGCCAATGGCAAGAAAGTAACAATGGATTTTAGCTCCGGATGGTATTTGTATTCTTTTTTTGGTAACACAGGAATGGAGCTTGGATTGATGGATGATGGGATTTCAAACTTCTGTACATGGAATGCAACAGATGGTGAGATTAAGGGAACCGATGTAGCAAGTGCAATGTTAGCTGTTGCATCCAATCCAGGATTTTTGAATACGGATGATGAAGGATTAGTTGCAGGAGTGCAGGATGGCAGTGTCATCGCTGGAGTCAGCGGGGTATGGAATGCTACAACAATCAGTGAGGCATGGGGTGAAAACTATGGAGCTATCAAACTTCCTACCTATACCTGCAATGGAACGCAAATACAGATGTCATCATATGCAGGGTATAAATTAGTTGGTGTAAATGAGTATTCCCAAAATAGAGACTGGGCTGCGAAATTTGCGGACTGGATGACAAATGAACAGAATCAGACACTTCGTTTTCAGATGAGAGAACAGGGACCTTCCAATACGAATGCAGCAGATTCTGCAGAAGTAAAAGATTCTCTGGCAATTCAGGCATTGATTCAGCAGTCAGAATTTGCTAGTTTACAGCGGATTGGTGGAAATTACTGGGATCCGGCATCTGAGTATGGTGCAATAATTGCAACAGGTAACCCATCTGGATTAGAGTTGCAGGATATTATGGATAATCTTGTAGATGGAATCACTGCGTCTAATTCGCAATAAGGTAACAAGGTTGAAGGAGGAATAGCCAGATGGAAAATAAGCGTCAAACGCAAAAAGCAAGTGTAAAAACAATGATTTTGGTTCCGGTCCTGATTCTTGGAATCGCAGCCGTTATTTCCAATGTCATGGGAATGCTGAATATCAAAAAAGTTAACAACAATGCAACTGTAATTACAGATGAATATATGGTAAGAATGGAAGAACTCTCTGGTATTGAGGAGTCAGCACAGAACATTCATAACATGGCATTGTCTCATATTATCGCAACTGATTTTGACACAATGATAAGTTTAGTTGGAGAGATTGAGGCTGAAGAAGCAAAACTGGAATCCGAACTGATTGACTATCAGAACTATGTGGAAGAAGGAGAAAGCGAAAACTATGACGGACTTGTGGAGAACTATAAAGCATTGAAAAAGTCTGTTATGAGTGTAATGGCTTACAGTGCTAATCAGAAGACAACAGAAGCTTATGCATGTGCAAATGGAGATCTTGCAGATGCAGCTTCTAAGATGCAAAGCTGCATTCAGACGATGAATGACAGCATCCGTGAGGAGACAGAGGCAGGAAGAAGCCAGTTGGCAAGCGTTTATCATTCCGCTATCGTCATGAACGTTATTATCATCATTGCAAGTGTTGTTGTTATTGCAATAGCGGTTGTAGCTGTAACTGAGTTTGTCATCAAACCGGTTGTGGCAGCTTCAAAAGAAATCTCTAAGATTATTCAGGATATTGATAACCGTGAAGGAGATTTGACAAGAAGAATTACAATCCGTACCGATGATGAAATTGCAGCATTAGGACGTGGTATCAATACCTTCATGGAGAAATTACAGAGCATCTTTGGTGTGATTGTGACAAACTCTGATAAGATGGATACCGTTGTATCAGAAGTATTGAGCAGTGTAAAGACATCGAATGAGAGCGCGGCAGATTTATCGGCTGTGACGGAAGAGTTAGCAGCAACGATGCAGGAAGTATCGAATAGTGCAACTACCATTAACAACAATGCAGAAGCAGTCAGCAACGAAGTAAATCACATTGCAGAAAAGACCAGTGAGATTAATGAATATTCAAAGACGATGAAGCAGCATGCAGACCGCATGGAGCAGACTGCAAGAAGCAATATGGAACAGACAAATGGAAAAGTAAATGAGATTTTATCGGTATTAAATCAGGCAATTGAAGACAGCAAGAGTGTGGATCAGGTCAATTCACTTACAAATGACATTTTAAATATTTCGAGCCAGACAAACTTACTTGCCTTAAATGCATCGATTGAGGCGGCAAGAGCCGGAGAGGCTGGACGTGGATTTGCAGTCGTTGCAACGGAAATCAGTCAGCTTGCAGATTCCAGCCGTGATGCTGCAAACCATATTCAGGAAATCAATGGTATTGTAACATCAGCAGTACATAACCTGTCCGAACATGCAAACAGTCTTGTAGAATATATGCAGGATTCCATTCTTCCTGAATTTGAAGAATTCGTTCAGGAGGGAGGACAGTACAAGGAGAACGCAACTTATGTGGAATCTGTTATGAATGATTTCGCGGATAAGACAGAGGAATTAAAAGGTGTTGTATCTGAGATTGCTTCCTCAATCAATTCAATTACATCTGCAATTGATGAAGGCGTAAAAGGTGTTACAGGAGCTGCAGAGAGCACGCAGACACTTGTTTATGATATGGACAACATTTCAAGCCGTATGGATGAAAACAAGAAGATTGCCGGAGATTTACAGAAAGAAACTGCAATTTTCAAGAAGCTTTAGTTTTTGACAGGCATTGAAAAAGGGGGGGACAATGTAAATGGAAGAGACAGGAAACGTTACATTTGAGCAGTACAAGGAGATTATTGAAAGGTTGAATTACTGTATGGATGATTATCTGTATATTTTTGACCTCAAGAAAGATTTGTACTACATTTCAGAAAATGCATTGAAGCGTTTTGCGCTTCCAGACAAAGAATTTTCGGATGCATCTGCGACACATAAGCAGTTTGTTTACGAGGATGATTGGGAAGATTTGCAGCGGGAATTCCGTAAAATCAAAGCGGGCGAGATGGATTTTCACAATCTGGAATACAGATGGTTAGATTGGGAACATCAGGCGGTATGGATTAACTGCCGCGGTTATGTGACACGGGATAAGAAAGGGAAACCGGAATTTTTAATCGGATGTATTAACGAGATTGGAAAGAAGACAAGGGCGGACAACATCAGCGGACTGCTCGGGGAACCGAGCCTTCGCAGAATGATGGAACAGCTTGGAAATGAGCGGAAACAGGGATTTATGCTTCGGATTGGGATTGATGGTTTTAAAGAAATCAATGAGAACAAGGGTATGGAATATGGCGATATGATTCTGCGAAAAACAGCGGAGAGTATACAGCAGGCGCTGATGCCGGGGCAGAGTGCTTATCGTATTGTGGCAGATGAATATGTCATTGTTGATTTTGCCAACCGTGATATCGTGCAGGCGAGAAGAATTTACAGACGTTTATGCCAGAAGGTCAGCACATTTTTAGAGAAGAATCAGTATGAAGTATTCTATACACTTTCTGCGGGTGTTGTTGATCTCTCAAAAGTTGAAAATCAGGATTATCTGAATCTGATGAAACTGTCAGAGTTTGCGCTGTCAGAGGCGAAACGTGCGGGAAGAAATCATGATTATGTTTTTAAACAGGAGGACTATGAGGTATTCCTAAGAAAACGTAAATTGTTACGTAGTCTGCGTCATTCTATCAACGATAATTTTAGGGGATTTGAGACACATTTTCAGCCGATTATGGATACGCAGGATGAGCGGCTGTACAGTGCAGAGACACTGCTTCGGTATCATACAGAAGAGTTTGGCAATGTTTCACCGGCAGAGTTTATCCCTATCTTAGAGGAAAGCGGACTGATTCTTCCAGTGGGAAGATGGGTGCTCTACAGTGCGATGGAAGCATGCAGCGAGATTCAGAAAAAGATTCCGGATTTTCGCGTTTCGGTAAATATCTCTTATGTGCAGGTGTTAAAGAGTGATATGCTCGGTGAGATTTTGATGGGGTTGAAGCGGTTTGACCTTGCATCGGACAGCATTGTGATTGAGTTGACAGAGAGCGGATTTTTAGAGGAGAATGCACATTTTGTTGAATTTTGTGAGGGACTTCAGAAGTATCAGATTCCACTCGCATTAGACGATTTTGGAACGGGTTACTCGAATTTCCATTATCTGAGCACACTGAATCCGAATACCATCAAAATCGATCGTTCCTTTACGCTGAAGGCATTAAACAGCAAGGAAGAATACACATTACTTCAATATATGGTGGATATGTCGCACAGCATGAGTTTAAAACTCTGCATTGAGGGAATTGAGACAGAGCAGGAATTGAAAAAAATATCACGGATTGGACCGGATTATATTCAGGGCTTCTATTATGGAAGACCGAGTAATCTTGAGAACTTCCAGCGCGATTATGTGATGTATGCAATTTAACGGAAACGATACTATTTTCAAAATACAGAAGATAGTATCGTTTTTTTGCGTCCTGCATAGAATAGGGAAAAGATAGTGGAAGTTACATCATGAGTCTGATTATAGTAGAACATAGGGATACAGTCGTACCTACAAGCGTAAAATATTCTTCGCGCCTGAATGGGCAGGTGATATTGGAATTGTCCAGAAGATATCCTTTTTTACAGATGGGAACAATAGGAAAGAGCGTTATGGAAAATGAGATTCCTTACTTAAAAATCGGTGAGGGACCAAGAGAAGTCTTCTATAACGCTTCTTTTCATGCAAATGAATGGATTACAACGCCGGTTCTGTTAAAATTTGCGGAGGATTATGCAAAAGCATACGAGGCGGGCGGCGATTTGTTTGGCGTGAGTGCAGATTGGCTTTTTCGGAATTTTTCGCTCTACCTTGTGACGATGGTCAATCCGGATGGGGTTAATCTGGTAAACGGAATTCTGGCAGAAGGGGAGTATTACGAGAGGACAAAACAAATTGCCATGAATTATCCGGACATTCCGTTCCCGGAAGGATGGAAGGCGAACATCGAGGGAATTGATTTGAATTTACAGTTCCCGGCAGGCTGGGAAAATGCAAAAGAGATTAAGTATGCGCAGGGATTTGACGGTCCGGCACCGCGCGATTACGTGGGGGAAGAGCCGCTGGTGGCGCCGGAAAGCAGGGCGGTCTATGAGTTTACGTTAGAACATGATTTCGAACTTATTCTGGCATACCATACGCAGGGCGAAGTGATTTACTGGAAGTATCTTGATTACGAGCCGGAAAATGCGTATGAGATTGGACGGTATTTCCAGCTAGTCAGCGGCTATACATTAGAGGAGACACCGCGGGCGAGCGGCTATGCGGGATATAAGGACTGGTTTATTATGGAATACAACAGACCGGGGTATACCATTGAGGTTGGACGAGGAAGTAATCCGCTGCCGATTCGGCAGTTTGAGCAGATTTATGAGGATAACCGGCTGATTCTGCTTGGAGGGATGACACAGCTTTAGAAAGGATGCATAGAAAACGACCGCAGAATCATATATATGAAGATAAGAACGGAATGCGAGAGCCTGTATGAAGGGTCAGGAGAATGATGGAAAAAAAGAAAGAACACGCCGAAAAGGGTATAGACGTTAGAAAGATAGGAAAGCGTTTTCTGTGCGCTGCGCTTGTTTTTACAATTACTTTTTTAGCGGGAAGAGGGGCAGCTTCGGTTGCAAAAGATTGTGCCGAAACTTTTTTTGTGCAGGAGGAAGCGGATAACTGGGGATTGGGATTTGGCGCGGATGGGACGCAGCCAACCGGAAATGTCAGTGCGGATGAATTGAAACAGTATGAAGCTTACTATGTTGGGGATGCGGCGGAAAAGGTGCTGTATCTGACTTTTGACTGTGGGTACGAAAACGGGAATACGGAAGCAATCTTAGATGCCTTGAAAAAGCATGAAGTGACCGGAACGTTTTTTGTAGTTGGACATTTTTTAGAGACGGCACCGGAAATTGTAAAACGGATGGTGGAGGAAGGTCATATTGTGGGAAATCACACGTATCATCATCCGGATATGTCTGCGATTTCGGATATGGCGTCATTTCAAAAGGAGATGGAGGACGTGGAAGCGCTGTATCAGGAGATTACCGGAAAAGAGATGACACCGTTTTACCGCCCACCACAGGGAAAATACAGTATACAAAATCTTGAGATGGCAAAGGAATTAGGCTACCATACATTTTTCTGGAGCCTTGCGTATGTGGACTGGAATGTGGATGCACAGCCGACAAAGGATGAAGCTTTTTCAAAGCTATTGACAAGGGTACATCCGGGGGCGATAGTGTTGTTACATAGCACATCTTCCACGAATGCGCAGATTTTGGATGAACTTTTGACAAAGTGGGAGGAGATGGGGTATACATTTGCACCATTGTCGGATTTAGTAGAAATGTGATACAATGTAGCTAATGAAAAGAACGGGAAGAGAAAGCTGAAAATATGAAGAAACTTGTAATTGGAATATTGGCACATGTAGATGCCGGAAAGACAACATTATCGGAAGCAATGATGTACGAGAGCGGAAGCATTCGAAAGATGGGACGTGTAGACAATCAGGATGCGTTTCTTGATACCAATTCCATTGAGAAAGAGCGCGGGATTACAATCTTTTCGAAGCAGGCAAGATTTTCGTGGAAAAATGCGGAGTTTACATTGTTAGATACACCGGGGCATGTGGACTTTTCAGCGGAGATGGAACGCACCCTGCAGGTGCTTGATTATGCAATTTTAGTGGTAAGCGGAGCGGATGGTGTGCAGGGGCACACGCAGACGCTCTGGTCTTTATTGCGCCGTTATAGAATACCTGCATTTGTATTTGTAAATAAAATGGATCAGCCGGGAACGAATCGGGAAGAGCGGCTTGCGGAATTACAAAAACGCCTTGATTCGGGCTGCATTGATTTTTTCCAGGAAAAAGAGAGCCTATACGATGAGATTGCCATGTGTGATGAGAGCGCGATGGAATATTTTCTAGAGCACGGCATCTTAGAGGAAGAACAGATTCGGACACTGATTGCAGAACGCAAGGTTTTTCCGTGCTTTTTCGGCTCTGCATTGAAGCTTTCCGGCGTGGAAGAATTCATGCGAGGTATGTCGGAATATACGTCAGAGCGTAAGTATCCGGATGCATTTGGTGCGAAAGTGTTTAAAATTGGCAGGGATGAGCAGGGAAAACGCCTGACCTATTTAAAGGTGACAGGCGGCACGCTCCGTGCAAAAGCACAGATGGGGGAGGAAAAGGTGAACCAGATCCGGCTCTATTCCGGTGAGAAATTTGAGGCGGTGACAGAAGCAAATGCCGGGGAAATCTGTGTGGTGACAGGACTTACGACGACTTATCCGGGCCAGGGACTCGGCGTGGAGAGCGCGTCCGAGCAGCCCGTGTTAGAGCCGGTTTTAACGTATCAGATTCTTTTGCCGGAAGGAGTGGATGCGGCGGTTATGCTTCCAAAACTGCGGGAATTAGAGGAGGAAGAACCGGAACTCCATATTGTCTGGAATGAGGAATTGCAGGAGATTCAGGCGCAGATTATGGGCGAGGTACAGCTTGAGATTTTGCAACGTCTGATTGCGGAACGGTTCGGTGTGACGGTATCGTTTGGCACCGGAAATATTGTTTACAAGGAAACAATAAGAAGCACGGTAGAGGGAGTCGGACATTTTGAACCCCTGCGCCATTATGCGGAGGTGCACGTGCTTCTTGAGCCGGGAGAGTTAGGAAGCGGCATGCAGTATGACATAGACTGCCGCGAGGATGTGCTTGATAAGAACTGGCAGCGTCTGATTTTTACACACTTTTTAGAGCGCGAACAGCGTGGTGTACTGACAGGAGCGGCACTGACAGATACGAAGATAACACTTGTGTCAGGACGCGCCCATCAGAAACATACCGAGGGTGGTGATTTCCGGCAGGCAACTTACCGCGCCATTCGGCAGGGGCTGATGCAGGCGGAGTCCGTGCTGTTAGAACCTTATTATGAATTCCGGATTGAGGTTCCGACCGAGATGGTCGGGCGCGTCATGACGGATATAGAACAGCGTTTCGGCGTCTGTAAAATTGAAGAAAACAACGGAGAACAGTCGGTGTTGAGCGGAAGAGCTCCGGTTGCCACGATGCAGGAGTATCCAAAAGAAATCATAGCGTTCACCAAGGGGCGTGGCAGAATCTTTTGTTCCCTGAAAGGGTATGACATCTGTCACAATGCCGAGGAGGTGATTGCTGCTAAGGGATATGAGCCGGAACGTGATTTAACATACACGCCGGATTCCGTTTTCTGTGCACATGGAGCCGGATTTGTGGTGCCGTGGGATGAGGTGCCGGAATACATGCATGTGGAAAGTTATTTTTCCCCGGAAAAGAAAATGCCGGATGCGGTAAATGCGGACAGGATTGCTGACGGACGAGCGGAAGAAATCTGGATTGGAACGGAAGAGATAGATGCAATTTTAGCGCGAACCTATGATGCGAACCGCAGAAAAAAGGACACGCCGCGCAACGGTTATAAGAAGACAAGCCGTCCGGCAGAAAACTATGCCATCGTGCGAAGCTTTGGAAGCAGACCGAAGAAACAGGAAGAATATCTTCTTGTTGACGGTTATAATGTAATTTTTGCATGGGAGGAATTAAAAGAACTTGCCGAAGTGAACATGGATAGTGCCAGAGGAAAACTGTTAGATTTGCTCTGTAATTATCAGGCAATCCGGAAATGCCAGCTTATCGCGGTTTTTGATGCATACCGTGTTATCGGACATGAGATGGAGATTTCGGATTATCACAACATTCATGTCGTATTTACAAAAGAGGCGGAGACAGCCGACCAGTACATTGAAAAGTTTGCCCATGAGCACGCTTCAAATTACCGTGTCACGGTTGCAACCTCAGACGGATTAGAACAGATTATTATCCGCGGGGAGGGATGCCATCTGATTTCGTCCCGTGAATTAAAAGAGGAGATGGAGCGCGCAAACAGCGCCATTCATGCCGAGTATGTGAGGACGAACGAGAATGGGAAGCGTTATCTTTTGGATGAATTGTCGGAGGAGCAAAAGAAACAGTTAGAGGAATGGAAGGAGTAGAGAGCACAAAGACCATATTCCAAATTTCTATTGTACAAAACATTACGATAAACCTCTGAAAACGAAAATCACGTTCTGCAAAGGCTTCCGTGATTTTTGAGTTTTATCTTTATTGCACAAAAAGAAATGTTCCATATGGTCTTTGTGCAACCTGCGTTAAAAATGGAAAGAACTCTTTTGCCCCTGAATCTTCTACATATCAGAATAAATAAAATCAACTTTTGACCACTCAAATTGATGAAATTTCATTAAAACATAAAAATATATCAATTGAAATGATTAAAATTAATCATACATTTTTGACGCTTTCTGTGTTAACATAGGGGATAGAAAAGGTCAGTAAGAAAGGCAGGGTTATGAATATGAAGAACGTACAAAAATATGAGAGACAATATTTCATGCCTCCAGTATGCGAATATGATTGGGTGAAGAAGGATTATATCGAAAAGCCACCGGTGTGGTGTTCGGTTGATTTAAGAGATGGTAATCAGGCGTTGATTGAACCGATGAGTTTAGAGGAGAAAGTAGAATTTTTCCAGATGTTAGTCGACATTGGATTCAAGGAGATTGAAGTCGGATTCCCGGCTGCATCTGAGACAGAATTTATCTTCATGCGGACATTGATTGAGCGTGACATGATTCCGGACGATGTGACAGTCCAGGTGCTGACACAGGCGAGAGAGCATATCATCCGCAAGACTTTTGAAGCGGTAAAAGGTGCGCCACATGCAGTCATTCATCTTTACAACTCTACTTCGGTTGCACAGCGCGAGCAGGTGTTTAAAAAGAGCAAGGAAGAGATTAAGCAGTTGGCAATCGATGGTGCGAAGCTGTTAAAGGAATTAGCCGATGAGACAGAGGGAGATTTTTCATTCGAGTACAGCCCGGAGAGTTTCCACGGAACAGAGGTGGATTACGCCGTAGAAGTTTGTAATGCTGTGCTTGATGTATGGCAGCCACAGGCATCGAACAAAGCCATTATCAATATTCCTGCCACAGTTGAGACTGCAATGCCGCATGTGTTTGCCACCCAGATTGAATATGTGAGCAAGCATTTGAAATATCGTGATAATGTTGTACTGAGTCTTCATCCGCACAACGACAGAGGCTGTGGTGTCAGTGATGCTGAACTTGGACTTCTTGCCGGTGCTGACCGAATTGAGGGAACCCTGTTTGGAAACGGAGAGCGTACCGGTAATGTTGATATCATCACGCTTGCAATGAACATGTACTCCCATGGGGTAGACCCGGAACTCGACTTTTCGAATATGCCGGAAATCCGTGCAACTTATGAGAGACTGACAAGAATGCAGGTAAATGCACGTCAGCCATATGGCGGCGATTTGGTATTCTCCGCATTTTCCGGTTCCCATCAGGATGCAATCGCAAAAGGAATGGCGTGGCGTGAAGAGAAGAAGCTTGAGAAATGGACGGTTCCGTATCTTCCGATTGACCCGGTTGATGTGGGACGCACCTATGATTCCGATGTAATCCGTATCAACAGCCAGTCCGGAAAGGGCGGCGTCAGCTACATCTTAAAACAGAACTTCAGTCTTTCCATTCCGGAGAAGATGAGAGAGGAAGTTGGCTACGCGGTAAAACAGGTATCGGATGAGGCACACCGCGAACTTTCTCCGCAGTGGGTGTATGAGATTTTTGAAAACAACTACATAGACCATACACCACATTTTTCCATTACAGAATGTCACTTCAAGCAGAATGAGGGCATTATGGCGGAAGCAACCCTTGTGTGCGGAGAGAAAAAATCGATTGTAGATGCAAACGGAAACGGACGTCTGGATGCGGTCAGCAATACGATTAAACAGTATTTTGGTATCAGCTATGAACTTTCCGTCTACGAGGAACATGCATTGTCCCATGGTTCTTCCTCAAAGGCAATGGCTTATGTGGGCATTACCTGCAATGGCAAAATGTACTGGGGCGCAGGCATGAACGAAGATATTATCAAGGCATCCATTCATGCGTTGGTGGTCGCTGTCAACAAATTGCCGGAAGTAGCACAGGACGAGAATTATCAGGATGACAGATTGGTTTCAATTTTAAACTACATCCAGGCGAACTATCAGGATGTCACCTTAGAGTCGTTAGCGGAGCAGTTCCGCCTGTCCGTGCCATATATTTCAAAATATATCAAGGACAAATCAGGCAAGACATTCGGAGAGCATGTTGCGCACATGCGTATGAAAAAAGCGAAAGCTTTATTGAGAAATGGAAATATGACGGTCGAGCACATTTCGGCAGCAGTTGGGTATCAGAACGTGGAGCATTTCAACCGTTCCTTCAAGAAAATGTTTGATATGACACCGATTCAGTACCGCAACAGCAGCAGGGAAGAGACGTCAATTTAGGAAACAGAGAGGTAATACAATGCTGCCACAGGATTTTTTAGATAGAATGCAGCGGATGTTAGGAGACGAATATCCACTTTTTTTGGAAAGTTATGAAAAAGAAAAATTTCAGGCGCTGCGCGTGAACACGCTTAAGATAACGCGCGAAGAATTTTTGCAGAAAGCACCTTTTACATTGAGAGAGGTGCCGTGGGCAGCAGAAGGGTTTTATTATGAAAAGGGCGATACCCCCGGGAAGTATCCTTATCATGAAGCAGGCGTTTACTATATTCAGGAGCCGAGTGCGATGGCTCCTGCTGCTTATTTAGAGGCACAGCCGGGTGAGAAAGTGTTAGATCTCTGTGCTGCACCGGGTGGGAAAAGCACCCAGATTGCAGCGGCAATGCAGGGCGAGGGACTTCTTGTCAGCAATGAGATACATCCGACGCGTGCGAAAATCTTAGCGGAAAACATCGAGCGCATGGGAATCAAAAATGCGCTTGTGACAAACGAGACACCGCAGAGATTAGCGGATATTTTTGAGGAATATTTTGACCGGATTATGGTGGATGCGCCATGCTCCGGTGAGGGAATGTTTCGAAAAAATGAGGATGCGTGCAGTGAGTGGAGTCTTGAAAATGTAGAAATCTGTGCGGCGCGTCAGGCTGAGATTTTAGAATGTGCCGCATCCATGTTGAAGCGGGGCGGCAGGTTAGTCTACTCTACCTGTACGTTTGCCCCGGCGGAAAACGAAGGGAGCATTGGCTCATTTTTAGAAAAACACCCGGAATTTTCCATTGTGAAGGTGGAAAAGAAAGGCGGAATGTCGGACGGGAATCCGGCATGGTGTGAAACAAACACACCGCACATCGAAGATACGATTCGCCTGTGGCCGCACCGGTTAGACGGGGAAGGTCATTATGTGGCTGTTTTACAAAAAGAGGGCAGTCTGCCGGATGGATACTGCCGCAACGGCGAGCAGAAAGGAATTTCGGAAAAAGACTGTAAGGAATATTTAGAATTTAAAAAGGATTTTCTGAAAAAAGAACTTCCGGGAATCCCGTTTTTATTCGGCGAGCAGCTTTATCTGGCACCGGAGGGAATGCCGGCAGTCAAGGGCTTGAAAGTCATGCGTCCGGGGCTGCATCTTGGAACGATGAAGAAAAATCGTTTTGAGCCGTCCCATGCGTTAGCGCTTGCGTTGCGTCCGAAGGATGTCACACATGTGATGAATCTTTCGGCAGAGAGCGATGAAATCCGAAAATACTTAAACGGTCAGACGCTTAACTGTGAAGGAGAAAAAGGCTGGTATTTAATCTGCGTGGACGGATACAGCATCGGCTGGGGAAAACTTGCCGGAGGAATCATGAAGAATCATTATCCGAAGGGACTCCGAATTCAATATTAAACTTAATGAGAAAAGTTCTGCTTGACAAGCGGGGCTTTTTTTTGTATATCTATTATATACCCTGTAGGGGTATACGAAGAAGGCGAGGTGAACGCATGAGCTGTGAATGTAAGTGTGAAGTGGAAAAGCATAAGCATCGCGAGAAGGACGAGAAGAAAGATTTAATGACAAGGTTAAATCGTATTGAAGGACAGGTTCGCGGATTGAAAGCAATGGTGGAGGATGACCGCTATTGCGTGGATATTTTAACCCAGGTGTCCGCAGTGCAGGCAGCTTTGAACGGATTCAACAAGGAACTTCTTGCCCGCCACATAAAAACATGTGTTTCTGAGGATATTAAAGAAGGAAATGAAGAGGCTGTGGATGAATTATGCGAACTTCTTAAGAAGCTGATGAAGTAGAAAAGGAGAGGATAGAGTTGAAGGAGAGATTTGACGTGACCGGAATGAGCTGTTCTGCCTGTTCGTCCCATGTGGAGAAGAGTGTCTCAAAGGTAGAGGGCGTGCAGGAGGTCAGTGTAAATCTGTTGACAAACAGCATGCAGGTTACGTTTGACGAGAGTCATACGGATACCGGAAAGATTATAGAGGCAGTAGAGAAAGCCGGTTATGGAGCATCGGTACAGGGAAAGAAGACTGACGGAAATGTACCGGGAGGAGAGCGCACGAAGGGCAAGGCAGCGAAGGTAGAAGCTCCGGTAGATACACAGACAAAAGTGATAGCACAGATGAAGAAGAGACTTATTTTTTCAATCTGTTTCTGGGTACCGCTGATGTATGTTGCGATGGGACATATGGTGTATGACGCACTTGGGATTCAGGCACCGGCATGGGAACAGAAGTATCTGCTCGGCGCCGAGAATGCCATTACATTTGCGCTGACTCAGTTACTGCTTCTGATACCGATTTTGGTTGCAAACCAGAAATATTTTAAAAATGGATTTGCAACGCTTGCAAGAAGAAACCCGAATATGGACAGCCTGATTGCAATCGGCTCGACGGCGGCAATTGTGTATGGAATCTTTGCCCTTTACCGCATGAGTTACGGCATGGGGCATGGAGATATGATGGTCGTTCATCATTACATGCATGACCTTTATTTTGAGTCAGCGGGTACCATCCTGACGCTGATTACAATCGGAAAATATTTAGAGACGAAGTCGAAGGGCAAGACGAGTGAGGCGATTACAAAGCTGATGAATCTTGCACCAAAGACCGTGACCGTTGTCCGCGAGGGGAAAGAATTTACTGTGGATGCGGAAGATGTCATGGTCGGAGATATTTTTCTGATACGGCCGGGTGAGACTGTTGCGGTAGATGGTGTGATTGTGGAAGGAAAATCTTCTTTTGATGAGTCAGCCATCACAGGAGAGAGTATTCCAGTTCAGAAGCAGGAAGGCGACATGGTAGTCTCTGCGACCGTGAACCAGGCAGGATTTATCCGTGCAAAAGCACAGAAGGTAGGCGAGGATACGACAATTTCGCAGATTATCAGACTTGTCGAGGAGGCGTCTTCTAGCAAGGCACCGATTGCAAAACTTGCAGACAAAATCGCCGGTGTGTTTGTGCCAATTGTGATTACGATTGCATTGATTACCGGAATTGTATGGCTGTTAACGGGAGCGGATTTTGAGTTTGCAATGTCGAATGCGATTGCGGTTCTCGTGATTTCCTGTCCATGTGCGCTAGGACTTGCAACGCCGGTTGCAATCATGGTCGGTACCGGAAAAGGTGCGGAAAACGGTATCCTGATAAAATCAGGAGAGGCGTTAGAGACAGCGCACAGTATCGATACGGTTGTCATGGATAAAACGGGAACCATCACAATGGGAAAACCTGTTGTTACAAACGTAGTTGCAAATAATGGCTTCTCAGAAAAAGAGCTGTTGCGGTTGGCTGGTTCCTTAGAAAAAGGAAGCGAGCATCCGCTTGCAGATGCCATTGTATCGCATTGTGAAAAAAATCACATCGCCTTTGAAAAAGTAACAGATTTTCAGGCTTACTTTGGAAAAGGAATTGCCGGAAAAATCGGCGGAAAACTGTACTATGCCGGAAATGAGAAGCTTTTAGAGGAAGTACAGATTCCATATGAAGAAGCATTACAGGGTAAGGCTAAAGAATTTGCAGGCCAGGGAAAGACGCCGCTTCTTTTTGCAGATGAAGAAAAAGTAATTGGAATGATTGCGGTGGCGGATGTTGTGAAGCCGACGAGTAAAGAAGCAGTCCATGAATTCCAGAAATATGGAATCCACGTTATCATGCTGACGGGTGATAATGAGGTGACAGCGAATGCCATCAAAGAGCAGGTCGGCATTGATGAGGTTATTGCAGGAGTGCTTCCAACCCAAAAAGAAGCAAAGATTTCAGAACTTCGGAAAGCCGGTCATAAAGTAGCCATGATTGGAGACGGAAGCAATGATGCACCGGCACTTGCAAGTGCGGATGTCGGTATTGCAATCGGAGCCGGAACGGATGTGGCGATTGAGAGTGCGGATATTGTTTTGATGAAAAATGATTTGATGGATGCGGTTGGTTCCATTCTGCTCAGCAAAGCTGTCATCCGCAACATCAAGCAGAATCTGTTCTGGGCATTTTTCTATAACAGTATCGGAATCCCGCTGGCAGCAGGTATCTGGTATCCAATCTGGGGAATTAAGCTCAATCCAATGTTTGGTGCCGCAGCAATGAGTTTAAGCAGTGTCTGCGTTGTAAGTAATGCATTAAGATTAAAATGGTTAAAGTTAAAGAAGGAGAAAAAGATGAAAACATTTACATTATCAATTGAAGGAATGATGTGCAGCCACTGCACAGGAAGAGTGGAGAAAGCGTTGAAAGAGACTGCAGGAGTAAAAGACGTAACTGTCAGTTTAGAAGAGAAAAACGCGGTTGTAACAGCGGAAGAATCCGTAACAGCAGAGCAGTTAAAGGCAGCCGTAACGGACGCAGGTTACGAGGTAACGAACGTTCAGTAAAAGGGCTTGACAAGTGAAAAATCACTGACTATAATAATTTAGGTTTAGCGAAGGTGCTGCATGTGAATGCGGCACCTTTTTTGTGTCTGGGGGTGAGTGTCAAAAGGAAGCTTACAGTTTTCTTGTTGACAAATAACACTGTGAGCTGCCTTTTAACACCCGAATCTTTAACTCAAAAAACGCTTTGCGTATGAAAAGCGTGTGAAAAACAAAAAATAGGTATAAGAGAAATTTTAGGAGGTCATGATGAAGATAACAACTAGAAAAGTAGCAATTGTAGGATGTGGTTTAGTGGGAAGCACGACAGCTTTTTCACTGGTGACGCAGGGTGTGTGCGATGAGGTGATGATGATTGACATCAATGAAGAACGCGCCATCGGTGAGATGTTAGATTTGAGGGACAGCATTGAATATTTAAACCGTAATGTGAAGGTGACAACGGGAAGTTACGATAAATGCGGGGATATGGATATTATCGTCATAACGGCAGGAGCACCGCCAAAGCCGGGACAGAGCCGTCTTGATACACTGGAATTATCTGCAAACATTTGTAAATCAATTGTCGAGCCGGTGATGAAAAGTGGTTTTGACGGAATCTTTATTGTCATTTCGAATCCGGTCGATATGATTGCTCATTATGTCTATAAACTGTCCGGTCTGCCGAAAAATCAGGTCATCGGTACCGGAACTGCGATTGATTCTGCGAGACTGCAAAATTATATTGCACAGTTAGTGGAGGTTGATCCGCGAAGCGTGCATGCGTATTCCATGGGCGAGCATGGGGATTCCCAGATGGTTCCGTGGTCAACGGTTACGGTGGGAGGAAAACCGTTTTATGATGTGATTGCGGACAATAAGGAATTAGTCGGCGATGTAGATTTGGATGAACTTGTATACAAGACAACGCAGAAGGGCTGGGAAATTTTAAACCGTAAGGGAACGACTTATTACGGGATTGCGACAGCATGTGTTGGCATTATCAAGGCGATTTTAAATGATGAAAACCGTATCATTCCGGTTTCTACGCTGTTAGAAGGGGAATACGGGGAAGAAAATGTCTATGCCGGTGTCCCGACTGTCTTAAATCGAAGCGGTGCGTACGATGTCTTAGAGATTCACATGACACCGGGAGAATTAGCGCGCTTTAAAGAGTCTGCAAAGCTGATTCGGGAATATACGGGGAAGATTTTAGAAGCAGAGTAGAAGAAATGAAACATATCATTGCAGAAAGCACAAGAGTATCTCTCTATGTTTGAAAAGTAAGAATTCATTGATAAAAAAACTAGCAATTCTACCTCACATACTGTATAATACATGGAGTTATATCAAAATAGAATCCATACTAGGGTGCCTAAAGCATGATGCTTTTGGGTGAAAAGGGAAACAGGTGCAAATCCTGTACGAACTCGTCACTGTGAAAAGGGAGTTTTTCATCGAAGAAGCCACTGAGCAATCGGGAAGGGGATGAAAAACGCGGATCTTTGAGTCAGGAGACCTGCCTTAGATGAAGACAATACGACCACGAGTTACTGGTAAGCGTATCGGACTGTATGATGGAAACAGGCATCATGCAGTCATTTTGAATGCTCTTTTTCCTTCGGACACTTGTGGTCCGGAGGATTTTTTTATGTCAAAAAACATTATGATACAGGGCACAATGTCGAATGCCGGAAAAAGTCTTGTTGCAGCAGGACTGTGCCGAATATTAAAGCAGGATGGTTACCGGGTAGCACCGTTTAAATCCCAGAATATGGCATTGAATTCCTACATTACAAAAGAGGGATTGGAGATGGGACGCGCCCAGGTGATGCAGGCGGAAGCAGCCGGGGTGGAGCCGTCGGTGCTGATGAATCCCATTCTGTTAAAACCGACGAATGATGTTGGTTCGCAGGTGATAGTCAACGGGGAAGTGCTAGGAAATATGAGTGCCCGTGATTATTTTCAATATAAAAAGAAGCTGGTACCGGATATTTTAAAAGCATATCACGCGTTAGAGGAAAATGCGGATGTGATTGTGATAGAGGGAGCCGGAAGTCCGGCGGAGATTAATTTAAAAGCAGACGACATTGTAAACATGGGGCTGGCGGAACTTGTGGATGCTCCAGTGCTTTTAGTGGGAGATATCGATCGCGGTGGTGTGTTTGCACAGTTGATCGGAACGACCGTGCTTTTAGAGGAAAAAGAGAAAGAACGGATTAAGGGAACGATTATCAATAAATTCCGTGGGGATAAGACGATTTTAGACCCTGGAATTGATATGCTTGAAGAAAAAAGCGGGATTCCGGTTGTCGGAGTGCTTCCTTATATGAATCTCTCACTGGAAGATGAGGACAGCCTTTCGACGAGGTTTGAGCAGAAGGAGCAGGGCTTAATCGATATCGCAGTCATCCATGTGCCGCGCATTTCTAATTTTACGGACTGCAATGTATTCGAACAGATGGATGGTGTGTCGGTGCGCTATGTCAGCAGTGTGGCGGAACTGAAAGAGCCGGATATGATTATTCTGCCGGGAAGTAAAAATACCATTGGTGATTTAAAATGGATGCGCCAGAATGGATTAGAAGCTGCCGTCAAAAAGAGAGCCGGTAAATGCCTGATTTATGGAATCTGCGGTGGATACCAGATGCTTGGAAATGAGATTGCTGACCCGGACGGTGTCGAAGAAGGCGGTGTGATTCGTGGCATGGAACTGCTTCCGATGCGGACCGTTTTAGAAAAAGAAAAAGTGCGTACGCAGGTGAACGGCAGATTTTCCAGGATAGTGGGAAGACTGAAGGAACTCTCCGGGATGGAACTTTCCGGGTATGAGATTCATATGGGAAAAAGTTTTCCGGATGAAAGCGGTTTTAAGCGGTTATGCAAAATAAAAGATTATGAGACCGGGGAAGAAAAGGAAGACGGATTTTTTGCCGGAAATATATATGGAAGCTATGTGCACGGTATTTTTGATAAGGGAACCATAGCGGCTACGATTGTGAAAGAATTGGCAAAGTATAAGGGAATCGACTGGGAAGAAAAAGAGCAGTTTGATTATGCCAAATTTAAGGAAGAGCAGTATGATTTACTCGCAAAAACAATGCGGGAACACATGGATATGGAGGCCCTTTACCGTATCATAGGGTTGGAGAGATAGATGACAAAGGAAGAATTAGAACAGATTACAATAAAGCCGGTCAGTGCAGAACTGCTTCGTGCCGGAAAAGAAAAATGGGATAGAATTGCAAAACCGCTCGACGGACTGGGCGATTTTGAGACGATGACGGCACGCATCGGGGCAATTTTAGGCAGTACGGATTTTTCCATAGAAAAAAGAGCGGTTATCGTCATGTGTGCGGATAACGGAATCGTGGAAGAGGGCGTCAGCCAGAGCACAAAAGAAGTGACCGCGATTGTCTCTGAGAATATGGGAAAAAAGATAACGTCGGTCTGCCGTATGGCAGCAGCCGCAGGAGCGGATGTGATTCCGGTTGACATCGGTGTGGACACGGAAAAAGTGATTCCCGGAATTTTGAATAAGAGAGTGCGCTCCGGCACACGCAATTTTAAGTTGGAGCCGGCGATGACCGAAGCGGAGACTCTGCAGGCGATTGAAACGGGAATAGACATCGTAAAACAATGTAAGGACGAAGGATATCAGCTTCTTGCAACCGGCGAGATGGGAATTGGCAACACGACGACAAGCAGTGCAGTCGCAGCGGCATTAATCGGATGCCCGGTGACCGAGATTACCGGAAGAGGTGCAGGCTTAAGCAGCGCAGGATTAAGCAGAAAATACCAGGTCATTGCAGAAGCACTTGAAAAATATCAGTTTGATAAAAAAGAGACGTTTCGGATTTTACAGACGGTCGGCGGACTTGACATTGCGGGGCTTGCAGGTGTTTTTATCGGCGGAGCTGTCTATGGAATCCCGGTCATTATGGACGGAGTCATCAGCACAGTTGCGGCACTTGTGGCGGAGCGGCTTGTGCCGGGGGCGAAAGCATATTTTCTGCCGTCACACCGCAGTAAGGAACCGGCAGCGGAGCATATTTTAGAAGAGTTGGGTGTAAAACCGGTGTTAGATGCCAATCTTGCGCTCGGAGAGGGAACAGGAGCCGTGCTTCTTTTTCCGTTACTCGATACGGTGCTTGCGGTTTATCGGGATGAGACAACGTTTGAGGACATCAAAGTCGAACAATATGAACGTTTTTCGTAAGGAGAGAAATCATGTTTTATCTGATTCTTGGCGGAAGTGGCAGTGGAAAATCGGAATATGCGGAAAATCTGGTGCTTTCGCTTTCAAAAGAAGAACCGCGCATCTACCTTGCAACCATGCAGGTATATGGGGAAGAAGGAAAAAAGCGCGTGGAGCGCCATCGGAAGCTCCGTGCGCATAAAAATTTTTACACGGTGGAGCAGACGAGAAATATTGCGGACTGCGCCATAACGTGGGAGCCGGATATGACTGTACTGCTGGAATGTATGTCTAATCTGACGGCAAACGAGATGTTTTTAGAGGATAACATAGAGTCAGAGGATGTCGTGGTAGAAAAAATTGTGCATGACGTGCTGGAAGTAAAAAAGAAAATAAAGAACTTTGTAGTTGTATCAAACAATGTGTTTGAAGACGGCATTCGATACGACGAGACAACCATGTCTTATCTTCGGGCATTAGGACGCATCAATACCCTGCTTGCCGGGGAGGCGGATGTGGTGACGGAAATCGTCTATACGATACCGGTTCCATGGAAGGAGGAAAAAGAAACATGTCTGTAATCAAATCGGCAGTGATTGCGTTTGCAATGTATTCAAAGATACCGATGCCACAGTTTGCATGGGAAAAAAAGGATATGAAGTATGTAATTTTGTTTTTCCCATGGGTGGGAATTGTCATCGGAGCGCTCTTCTTCGGATGGGCGAATCTTTGTGTGAAATTTCAGGTCGGGACAATGGCATATGCACTGATTGCGGCTGCAATCCCGGTCATGATTTCCGGCGGAATCCATGTGGACGGATTTATGGACACGACGGATGCATTTCACTCCTACCAGGAGCGTGAAAAAAAATTAGAGATTTTAAAAGATGCGCACATCGGAGCATTTTCCGTAATTTGCCTTGCGGTATTTGGCATGATTTACGTGGCAGCGGTTTCGGAAGTAAGGCAGATGAAAAGTGTGGCACTTCTTGCTGCCGGATTTTATCTGTCGCGGATTTTAAGCGGAATCGCAGTCGTGTCGTTCCGCTGCGCCAAACAGGACGGGCTCTTATATCTTTTTTCAAGCAGAGCCCATGAAAAAATTGTAAAACTGTTTTTATATGTGCAGCTTATACTGTGCATTGCAGTTATGCTTTTTATCTCCCCTGTATCAGGACTTTTGTTAGTGGCAGGCGCACTTTTTACGTTCGCCTGCTATCACCACCGCGCATACCGCGAACTAGGCGGCATCACGGGAGACACCGCGGGCTATTTCGTGGTGTTGTGCGAGGGTGTGATAGCAGTGATAGCAGCGATTTGTAATTATTTATAAAGATTCAGAAAGCGGTGAAAAAATGGAACTATACATAGGCGGTTACGCACAGGGCAAACTATCCTATGTGCTGCAGCAAAAAGGCCTTTCGCAGGAGGATGTCATCTGTGGCGGGGAGTTTGTGTGGAAGGAAGAGCAACTTTTAGAGAAAAAGATTTTTGACGATTTCGAACTCTGGGTGCACCGGGAGGTTGAAAGAGGAGAAAAGGTAGAAGAAAAAGTGGAGCAGTTGTTAAAAATAAATCCTACAATTATAGTTATATCGGATGAGGTGGGAAACGGTGTTGTGCCGGTGGAACCGATAGAGCGGGAGTATAGAGAGCGGCTTGGCAGAATTTTATGTACCCTGGCACAGCGTGCAGATAGAATGGAGCGTATCTTATGCGGAATGGGACAACGAATCAAATAGTGGAAGTGCTTTTTTTGCGGCATGGAGCGACAGAGGGAAATTTAGAGCACCGCTACATCGGGAGAACGGATGAACCTTTAAGCCGGAGCGGAAGAGCACAGTTAGCGCGCAGCGGAAGCGATAAGGCACAACTGCTTTTTACAAGTCCGATGACACGCTGCATCCAAACGGCGGAACTTTTATTTCCGGGGCAGCAGCCACATTGTATCGAGAAATGGCGCGAGATGGATTTCGGGCAATTCGAGGGAAAAAATTATGAGGAATTGAAAGATGTGGCAGAGTACCAGCGCTGGATTGACAGTAACGGAACGCTCCCATTTCCGGGCGGTGAGAGCCGGGAGGAGTTTGTGGCGAGAGTGAAGTGCGGCATGAACCGCATGATAAAAAGTGTCACAGATGCCATCAAAGCTTCTGTGCAGATAGAAACGATTGCCTGTGTTGTGCACGGCGGCACGATTATGGCGGTATTGAGTGAGGACAGCGGCGAAGATTACTTTTCCTTTCAATGTAAAAACGGAGAAGGGTATCGCTGCATTTACGAGTTAGAAGACGGAAAGAGAAAGCTGGTCTCCTATGAGAAAATAGAGAGAACAGGTGAAAGGGAGAGAAGAAATGAGATGGCATGAAATCAGTTTCCTGACAGGATTTTTGTTGGATTTACTGTTTGGCGATCCCTACTGGATGCCACATCCAATCCGGCTGATTGGAAATTTGATAACAGGACTTGAGCGAAAACTGCGGAAGGAAGAGGATGCAAAAGAAAAAAGTATCCGAAAAGGAATCTGTTTCGTTTTACTTGTCTTTGGCATCACAGGGCTGGTGAGCACTGCTATTTTGTATATTGCATATACAATTCATCCAATTGCAGGATTTCTTGTAGAAAGTGTGATGACCTATCAGATTCTTGCCGCAAAATGTTTGAAAGTCGAGAGCATGAAAGTGTACGATAAGCTGAAAGAACAGGATCTTACAGGGGCAAGAAAGGCAGTCTCCATGATTGTAGGCAGGGATACAGCATGCCTTGACGAGACAGGTGTGGCAAAAGCGGCGATTGAGACGGTGGCGGAAAATACTTCCGATGGCGTGATTGCACCGATGATTTATCTTGCAATCGGCGGGCCGGTGCTTGGATTTTTGTATAAGGCAGTCAATACCATGGATTCCATGGTGGGCTATAAGAATGAAAAATACCTGTTTTTTGGACGTGCAGCGGCAAAGCTTGATGATGTCGTAAATTATATTCCGGCAAGAATCAGTGCTCTTTTGATGATTTTTGCAAGTTTTCTTGCAGGAAAAGAATTTTCTGCGGAGGGAGCATGGAAGATATTTAAGCGGGATCGTTATCAGCATGCGAGTCCGAATTCTGCGCAGACAGAATCGGTGTGTGCGGGATCGCTTGGCATACAGCTTGCCGGGGACGCCAGTTATTTTGGGAAAATGGTAAAAAAGCCTTTTATCGGAGATGCGGTGCGTGCCGTTGAGGTGGAGGATATCAGAAGAAGCAACCGCCTGATGATGCTCACAGCGTGGAGCTGCGAGGTGCTGTGTCTGGCACTGCTGATTGGCGTAAGGATGCTGGTCGTTTAATTTTAGTCTGGAATGAAAAGAGAGAAAGAAAAAATGGAGAAAGGAGAGGCACGAAGATGGAAAATGTGCACGGTGGAGATATTTACCGCAATGAAATCTTATATGATTTTTCAGTCAATACGAATCCGTATGGCATGCCGGAGACAGTGAGAAGGGCACTTACGGATGCGGTTGCTGCCTGTGAGACTTACCCGGACATTACGTGTGAGGCTTTGAAAAAAGCCATCGCAGCGTATGATGAAATGCCGGAGAGGTGGGGGCTTTGCGGAAACGGCGCGTCAGAATTATTAAACGCTGTGATTCATGCAGTCCGTCCGAAGAAAATCTTGCTTCCGATGCCGTCGTTTTATGGTTATGAGCGGGCAGCGCGGGTTGAAGAGACCGAGATAGTACCATATTTTTTGAAAGAAGCGGATGATTTTTCCGTGACGGAAGCGTTGCTTGCGGCGTTGACGGAAGACATTGATATGCTGATGCTTGCCAATCCGAATAATCCGACGGGGGCAGTGATTTCTCCGGCGTTGTTAGAGCGGATTGTAGCAGCGTGTAAAGTTAAGAAAATTACAATTGTAATTGATGAATGTTTTTTTCCTTTTACGGGACAGGAAGAGTGGCTAACAGCGCAGTATTTACAGGAAAATCCGCAGGTGGTTTCCGTGCGTGCGTTTACGAAAACCTTTGCAATTCCGGGTGTGCGGCTGGGGTATCTGCTGACATCGGATGAAAAACTCCGGGATAATATAGAGCGCAATCTTTCGGAATGGAATCTTTCTTCGTTTGCACAGGCGGCGGGAATTGCGGCGGCCAAAGAGAAAAATTATGTAAAAATCAGCCGGGAGAAAATAGCGGCGCAGCGTGAGTGGATGCGCGCAGAACTTGAAGAAATGGGAATCCGGGTGTTTCCGTCAGAAGCCAATTTCTTGCTGTTAAAAACAAAACTGCCACTGTATGAGGCATTGTTAAAGCGAAACATACTGGTTCGTGACTGCGGAAATTATCCGGGCTTGGGAAAAGATTTTTACCGGATTGCAATCAAAAAAGAAGCGGAAAATCGGATTTTGTCAGATGCGATAAGAGAACTTGTGAGTTTAGAAGGACGGGGATGAAAAATGGAACAGATTGAATATGTACTGCCACAGGAAATTGAGAAAAGAAGTTTTGCGATTCTCTCCGCAGAGTTAGAACGGATGGGAAAGCACATTCCAAAGGAGCAGGAGATGATTACGAAGCGCGTGATTCATACCAGCGCTGATTTTGAATATGCAGATACGATGACGTACTCGAAAGATGCGGTTGCGATTGCAAAAAATCTGCTGCGAAATGGTGCGGATATTGTGACAGACACGAATATGGCGCTTGCCGGAATCAACAAAAAAGTGCTGGCATCCTTTGGCGGAAGTGCACATTGCTTTATGGCAGATGAGGAAGTGGCGCGCATTGCGAAAGAGCGGCAGGTAACGCGCGCATCGGTCAGCATGGAATTTGCGGCAAAATTAGAAAAGCCGGTGATTTTTGCAGTTGGAAATGCGCCGACGGCGTTAATACAACTACACGAGATGTATGAGAAAAAGCAGTTCGTGCCGGCTTTTATCATCGGCGTGCCGGTTGGATTTGTGAATGTGGTGGCGGCGAAGGAACTCATTTTGCAGACAGACATTCCATCGATTATCAACCGGGGCAGGAAAGGTGGAAGCAACGTGGCGGCGGCGATCTGTAACGCCTTATTGTACGAGCTTCGCGCAGAAGAAAAGGAGTCCTAGGATGCGGTACGGATTTACAACCGGAAGCTGTGCGGCGGCAGCGGCAAAGGCGGCGGCATATATGCTTCTAACCGGAAAAAGAAAAGAGGAAATTACAATCGCGACACCGAAAGGGATTCTGTTTCATGCAAAAATCGAGGATTGCAGCCGGAAAGAGAATACGGTGCGCTGTGCGGTGCAAAAGGACGGCGGAGACGATCCGGATGTGACAAGTGGTGCCTATGTCTATGCCACCGTATCGCTAGAGCCGGAAGAAAAGGGGATTCGCATCGATGGAGGAATCGGGGTCGGCAGGGTGACAAAGCCCGGTTTAGACCAGCCGGTCGGGAATGCCGCGATTAATCATGTTCCGCGTGAGATGATTCAAAAAGAGGTAAGTGAAGTCTGTGCACTTGTGGATTATGCGGGAGGACTGTTTGTTGAGATATCCATTCCGTCCGGCGTGGAACTTGCGGCGCAGACGTTTAATCCACGGCTTGGAATCATCGGTGGAATCTCGGTTCTTGGAACTACAGGGATCGTCGAACCGATGAGCACAAAAGCACTGCTGGATACGATAAAAGTCGAATTGAATGTCAAAAAAGCGGCAGGCTGCAGTGTAATTTCCATTTCACCGGGAAATTATGGACTGGATTTCATGAAAAAAGAGTACGCCTATGATTTAGATGCGAGCGTAAAATGCAGCAACTTTATCGGCGATACCATAGAAATGATTGCACAAGCAGGATTCCGTGAGGTGTTACTGTTAGGACATATCGGGAAACTCATCAAAGTATCCGGCGGTATCATGAACACGCATTCGAGAGAAGGAGACTGCCGTATGGAACTTCTTGCGGCGGCTGCAATCAGGTGTGGGGTGTCGCTTCCGGTATTACAGGATATTTTAAATGCGGTTACAACGGAAGAAGCAATCCGCCTCATCGCAGAGACCGGGAAAAAAGAAGCGGTCATGCAGGAAGTTATGAAACAAATTATGTTTTATTTAAACAAAAAGACAGCAGGACGATTCCGGATAGAATGTATTGTCTATTCGAATGAATTTGGTGAGTTAGGAAGAAGTGACGGAGCACTCGAAGTGTTAGGTCACTTAAAATGTGAGGAGAATGTGGAATGATTCATTTTGTAGGAGCAGGACCGGGAGCGGCAGATTTGATTACCGTGCGCGGCATGCGTTTGTTAGAGAAAGCGGATATAATTATCTATGCCGGGTCACTTGTGAATCCGGAACTTTTAAACTACGCCGGAGAACACTGTGTCATTTATAACAGTGCAAAAATGACGTTAGAAGAAGTGATAAAAGTGATGGAAGAGGGGGATGCGCAGGGGCTTGAAATTGTGAGACTGCACACCGGTGATCAGAGCGTCTACGGAGCGGTGCGCGAGCAGATGGATGAACTCGACAAACGAAATATTTCGTATGAGAGCTGTCCGGGTGTGAGTGCCTGTTTTGGTGCAGCAGCGTCCCTAAACTTAGAATATACTCTGCCGGATATTTCCCAGAGCCTGATTATCACGAGAATGGAAGGAAGGACGCCGGTACCGGAAAAAGAGTCGATTGAGCGTTTTGCAGCACACGAATCGACAATGGCAATTTACTTAAGTACCGGAATGTTAGAGGAATTAGAGAGACGTCTGATAAAAGGCGGATATGCACCGGATACACCAGCCGTGTTGATTTATAAAGCGACCTGGCCGGAGGAAAAAGCATATTTTTGTACGGTGGAGACGCTTGCACAGACCGCAAAAGAACATGGCATTACCAAAACTGCACTTACAATCGTAGGTAAAGTGGTGAGCCAGAGTGCATACCAGCGTTCTAAATTGTATGATCCGCATTTTACAACAGAATTTCGCAAGGGAATCGAGTGAGAGATAGGATGAAGATAGCAGTCATCAGTTTTACGGAAAACGGACAGAATTATTCCGTGCATATTAAAGAAGGGTTAAAAGAAAAGCATGAGGTTATGCTTTTTACAAAGCGAAAGCAGGAAGAGGAGAAGCTGGGAGTAGAACCTGTCTTTGAATCGTTAGAAGCGTGGACAGGCGTGCAGTGGAAGAAAAACGATGCAATTATTTTCGTAGGTGCATGTGGCATTGCAGTGCGTGCCATCTCAGGATTCGTCGAAGATAAGTTAAAAGACCCGGCTGTGCTTGTGGCAGATGAGATGGGGCAGTTTATCATTCCGATTTTATCCGGGCATGTGGGCGGAGCCAATGAACTTGCAGAGGAGATAGCGGAGAAAATGGGAGCCATTCCGGTCATCACGACAGCGACGGACCTGCACGATGTTTTTGCGGTGGATGTGTTTGCCAAAAAGCATGGGCTTGGTATCGCAAACCGCGAGGGAATCGCAGCCGTGTCGGGAAGCCTGCTAAAGGGGGAAAACGTATCGGTGCTGCTCTCGCCGTTTGAGGGAGAGCGCGCTACGTTACAGTTATGCCCAAAGACATACATCGTTGGAATTGGATGCAGACGTGGAAAGACGAAAGAAGAAATCGATGCGCTGCTTGGGCAGGCACTGCACCGGTGTGGAATCCGGAAAGAAGCGGTTGCGGCGTTTGCCTCGATTGACCGGAAAGCGGATGAGCAGGGAATTTTAGACTTAGCCTATGAATACCGTGCTCCATTCGTGACGTTTTCGGCGGAGGAGCTTTCAAAGGTGGAAGGCACATTCCATGTATCCTCCTTTGTAAAAGAGCAGGTAGGAATCGACAATGTGTGTGAGCGTGCGGCACTGTACGCTGCAAACCTGAAAAACAAGGGCAGTAAGAAGCCGGAGATTGTACAGGAAAAATTAGCGGAAAACGGCGTGACAATCGCGCTTGCTAGATTTGAATTGTAGAGAAAGAGGAAAAGATGGAAAATAAAAAAATATATGTAGTTGGAATGGGGCCGGGCGCAGAGGAAATGATGACCGGTCAGGCGCTTGCCGTGTTAGAAGCCTGTGATGTGATTGTGGGATATCCGGTCTATTTAAAACTGTTAGGCGAGAGATTTTCAGACAAAGAATTCCGCTCCACACCGATGAAACAGGAGATAGAGCGCTGCCATATGGCATTTGAAGAAGCACAAAGTGGGAAAAAGACGGCGCTGATTTGCAGCGGGGACGCCGGTGTTTACGGGATGGCATCTTTGATGTATGAGATTGGAAAAGAATACCCGGACTGTGAATTAGAGATTGTTCCGGGGATTACGGCAGCGAACAGCGGAGCGGCATGTTTAGGCGCACCGCTCAATCATGACTACTGTGTCATCAGCTTAAGCGACCTTCTGACGCCGTGGGAAAAGATTGAGACGAGATTGCGGCTGGCGGCAAAAGCGGATTTTTGTATGGCAATTTATAATCCGTCAAGCCACAAGAGAGCGGACTATTTAGAGAAAGCGTGTGACATTCTGTTAGAGGAAATCGAGGAGACACGTCCCTGCGGTTATGTGGAAAATATCGGAAGGGACGGAACAGAGGTTACAACCTGTACGTTGCGGGAATTGCGGGAGAAAAAGGTAAACATGTTTACGACGGTTTTTATTGGAAATTCACAGAGTGAATGTGTCAATGGAAAACTGGTCACAAAGAGAGGATATCGTGTATGAAACGAATCTTAATTTTTTCCGGAACAACAGAAGGAAGAACATTTGCCAAGATACTTGCCGATGAAGGAATCGCAAGTGTGGTCTGTGTTGCAACGGAGTATGGGGAACTTGTGATGCAGGAGGAGAACCATGCAAAGATACAGATTCATACAGGCAGAATGGAAGAAAAAGAGATGGAGGCTTTTTTGCAGCAGGAGGAATTTGAGGCGGTGGTGGATGCCACGCATCCATATGCCATTGTCGTCTCTGAGAACATCAAAAAAGCGGTGGAATCCTATTGCAAAGAGAGCGGAAGGAAACTTTCATACTATCGTCTGAACCGGGAAGAGCAGGATAAAAAAGAATCATTCGAAAACATAGTTGAATTTGAAGACATAGAACAGTGTGCTTCTTACTTAAATGAGCGCGCCGGAAATATTCTGTTGACGACAGGAAGCAAGGAACTCGGAAAATTTGTGGATGCATTGCAGGAAAAAGAGCGTATCTATGCACGTGTACTGCCGGGAATGGAAAGCATCCGGCTCTGCGAGGACGCCGGAATTGCCGGAAAACAGATTATTGCCATGCAGGGACCTTTTTCGAAGGAATTAAATCTTGCGCTGCTCCATCAATTCCGGATTGCCTATCTTGTGACAAAAGAGAGCGGCAGGACAGGTGGCTTGCAGGAGAAGCTCGAAGCGGCAGAACAGGCAGGAATTACGGTCTGTATGATTGCAAGACCAAAACAGCAACAGGGATACCGGCTGGCAGAACTGGCAGAAAAATTTACCGGAAAACACGACCTGTCCGGCAAAAGTGAGGAAGCAAGAGAAGTTGCGTTAGTCGGCATCGGAATGGGAAATGCAAAAACCATCACAAGAGAAGCAGAGGAAGCGATAGCGTCGGCGGATATTCTCTTTGGTGCAAAGCGTATGCTTGAGGCGGTAAAGGGAAAAAAGAAGCCTACAAAGGCAATTTATCGTGCAGAGGAGATTTTGCATTGCCTGAAGGAACAGAAGGAAATTAAAAAGGCGGCGGTTCTTTTTTCTGGGGATTTGGGATTCTACAGTGGAGCAGAAAAGTTGCGGCATGCACTAGAAGCCGATGGAACCTTCCAGATAAAAAGTTATCCGGGGATATCCTCGGTGGCATACTTTGCAGCAAAGTTAGGTGTAAGTTATCAGGATGCCGTGCTTTCGAGCATCCACGGCAGAGCGGCGAATGTGGCACTTACGGTGGCAAGGAATGAAAAAAGCTTTTTCCTGTTATCGGGGCGCGCCGATGTCAGACATTTTGTGGACATGCTCTTGCACTTTTTTGCAGAAAAGGTTTCTGCTCTTACGGTGTCTGTCGGTTATCAGCTTTCTTACCCGGAAGAGAAGATTTTGACGGCGGGGGCAGATAAAATTTTAGATTATATACAATCAGGTTGCACACAATCAGAATGTATACATTCTGATTGCGCACAAAAAGAGCAGACAGGAGAAGGATTGTATCTTGTGTTTGTGAGGAATCCGCTGGCAGGTTCCTACAGCCTGACACACGGCTTCCACGATGAAGTTTTTTCCCGGGATAAGGTTCCGATGACAAAAGAGGAAGTCCGGGAGGTCTCTATCTGTAAACTTCATATCGGGCAGCACGCGGTCTTTTACGACATTGGAAGCGGAACGGGAAGCATCTCGGTGGAGGTGGCAGGTCTTTCCGACACAATCGCGGTGCATGCCTTTGAACAGAAGGAGGAAGCAGTCGTACTTTTGCAGAAAAACAGCGAAAAGTTCGGATTAAGCAACATCACAATCCACCATACAAAAGCGCCGGACGGCATGGAGGAAGCAGAAGCACCGACGCACGTTTTCATTGGAGGAAGCGGCGGCAATTTAATGGAAATTATAAAAAAAGTTGCGGAGAAAAATGCATCGGCGCGTGTCGTAATCAACGCAATCTCGTTAGAGACGTTAGCGGAGCTTACAGAGCTTGAACGGCAGATACCGCTGCACGATATGGAGGTACTACAGCTTCAGGTATCGCGAGCGAAAAAAGCCGGTCGATACCATTTGATGCAGGGAGAGAATCCTATTTATATTGTTTCATTTACGTTAGGAGAGTAGAACATGGAATGTCCAAGAATCATGTTGTCCGCGCCAAAGAGTGGAAGCGGAAAGACACTGCTGACCTGTGCCCTGTTACAGGCACTTACCGGGCAGGGGAAAAAGGTGGCAGCGTTTAAGTGTGGACCAGACTACATTGATCCGATGTTTCATCGAACCGTCATCGGAATCCCATCGAAGAATCTAGATTCTTATTTTGCAGGAGAAAGACTTTTGCAGGAGAGTTTCTGCGCTGGTGCAGCGGGAAATGACCTTGCCGTGTTAGAGGGCGCGATGGGGCTGTTTGACGGATTAGGCGGCATTTTAGAGGAAGGTTCTGCCTATGAGGTGGCACAGATGACAAAGACGCCGATTCTTCTTGTGGTAGATGCGAGGGGAATGGCACGCTCGGTGATACCGCTTCTGAAAGGTTTTTTAGAATACGACCATGCGCATCTCATCCGCGGAGTTCTGTTAAATAAGACATCTGCCATGTTTTACCCGGCATTAAAAGTGCAGATTGAGCAGGAACTTTCCATCCGTGTGGTGGGTTACTTTCCGGTGCGGGAAGACCTGGTATTCGAGAGCAGGCATTTAGGGCTTGTTCTTCCACATGAAAAAGAAGAACTAAAAATGCAGTTAAAACTTGCGGCCGAGCAGATGCAAAAGAGTGTTGACCTCGCATTATTGGAACAGATTGCAAAGGAAGCAGAACCGCTTGCGTGGGAGCTGGAGGAGACACCGGATGCAGCAGAAAAAATCCGCATTGCAGTGGCAAGGGATGAAGCATTTTGCTTTTACTATGAGGACAACTTAAGTCTGCTAGAAAAGAAAGGGGCTGAACTTGTTTTCTTTTCGCCGGTGCATGATGAAAGACTGCCGGAACACTGTCGGGGAGTTCTGTTAGGCGGCGGTTATCCGGAACTTTATTTAGAGCAGCTTTCAAAGAATGATTCCATGCGTGAAAGTATCCGGAACGCGATTGAAAAGGGCATGCCATCGCTGGCGGAATGTGGTGGATTTATGTATCTGCATGAACACATTGTAAGCGGGGCGGGCAAGGCATATGAGATGGCAGGTGTCTTAAACGCAGACTGCTCTTATCAGGGAAAATTAGTCCGGTTTGGCTATCTTGCGTTAGAGGGAAAAAACACGGACGGATTGCTGAAGGCGTCCGAGGTGGCAAGAGGACATGAATTTCACTATTTTGACAGCACCGCAAATGGGCAGGATGCAAAGGCAGTAAAGCCGGTGTCAAATAGAAGCTGGGAGTGCTGCCACATTGGAAAGCGCCGTCTCTGGGGATTTCCGCATCTGTATTATCCGTCAGCACCAGAGATAGCAGAACGTTTTTTAGAGGAGGCAAAACAGTATGAAAAAGAGACATCACGGGCATAAACATGTGGAACTCGATGCTCTTGTCATGAAATCTGGTTTGCAGAACTGGAATGCGACCTATAAAGTGCTGCTTTCGGCTGCAATATTAATTATAGTATTAGTTATAAATGACAGTGTCTTATCACTCGCAACGTTGCTGTTTTCTACGGTTTTGATTGTTGGAATCGGAAAGCTGGAACTGCATGAGTATCTGCACCTTCTGGCAATCCCGGTTGTGTTTCTCCTTTTTGGAGGAGTGGCACTTGCCTTGCAGGCGGGAGAAGGAGCGGGACAGGAACTACTGTACCGTTTTCCGTTCTGGAATCTTTATGTCAGCCGGGAAAGTGCGCTGCTTGCCGTTCATGTGACACTGAAGGCATTTGCGGCGGTCAGCGCGCTGTATCTTTTGACGGTGTCGACGCCGGTCGGAGAGATTATCATGGTGCTTCGCAAGGCACATGTACCGGCATTGGTGCTGGAACTGATGTATCTGATTTATCACTACATTCATGTACTTTTTGATACGCACCGCAAACAGCGGCGTGCAGCAGAGTCAAGGCTTGGCTATGCAGATTTTCGCACGGGATTGTCTACCTATGGCATGGAACTGGCAAGTCTTTTAATACTTTCGCTGAAAAAAGCACAGACTTATTATGACGCGATGGAGTCGAGAGGCTATGAGGGAGACTGTCTGTTCTGGGAAGAAGAAAAGCAGATGGATGCAAAACAGGCACTGGCAGCAGTCAGTTATTTCGGGCTTGTAATTTTAATTTTGGCAGGAAAGGCTTGGATGAGAAGATGAGAGAGACAATTTTAGAGGTGAAGGATTTATGCTTTTCCTATGACGGAGAAAAAAATGCGTTAAACCACATATCGCTTGCCGTTAAAAGGGGAGAGCGCATTGCGGTACTCGGTGCAAACGGAGCCGGAAAATCCACGTTTTTTCTGCATTTAAACGGTGTCCGAACGGCAGATGCAGGAGAGATTTATTTAGAGGGCGAAAAGATTTCGAAGGGACAGCAGAAGAATCTGCGCAAGAAAGTCGGAATCGTTTTTCAGGACGCTGACAGTCAGATGATAGCGTCTTCGGTGAAGGCAGAGGTCGCGTTTGGACCGCTTAACCAGAAGCTTCCGAAGGAGGAAGTGGAACAGCGCACGAAAGAGGCGATTTCTTACATGAATCTTGAAGGCTATGAAGCGCGGCCACCCCATCTTTTGAGCGGTGGGGAGAAAAAGCGTGTCAGCATTGCAGATATCATCGCCATGAAGACAGAGATTATTATTTTCGACGAGCCGACGGCGTGCTTAGACCCTGTCAGTGCCGCCATGTTAGAGGATGTCTTAGGAAGACTACAAGAGGCAGGAAAGACTATTTTGCTTTCCACCCATGACATAGATTTTGCATATCGTTTTGCGGAGCGAATCCTTGTGTTCTCAAATGGAACCATCATCGGAGACGGAACGCCGCAGGAAATTTTTCAAAATGAAAAGATTCTTGCAGAGGCGAATCTGAAAAAACCGATGCTGTTAGAGGTGTATGAGATGCTGTTAAACCATCAGCTCATAGAGGAACAGGATACCTATCCAAAAACGACAGAGGAGTTACAAACTGCTTTAGAGGAAAAAAGAAAGGATGGACGTTAGAAAATGTCAAACAAACAGAAAAAATCATTATCGGTGTTCGCAGCATTTTGTCTGGTATTCGGAGTGACTACAACAGTAAATGCTATGCACATCATGGAAGGATACCTTCCACCAAAATATTGTATTGCATGGGGAATCTTATGTGTTCCGTTTCTGGTGGCAGGATTTTTATCTCTGAAAAAGAGACTCAGCGATGAGCGTAAAAATATTACTTTAATTGCAATGGCGGGAGCTTTTATCTTTGTGATTTCTTCTTTAAAGATTCCTTCCGTAACAGGAAGCTGTTCCCACATGACCGGAACCGGATTAGGAGCAATTTTGTTCGGACCGGCATCCGTTAGTATTTTAGGAATTATTGTGTTGATTTTCCAGGCAATTTTATTGGCACATGGCGGATTGACGACATTGGGTGCAAACACATTTTCCATGGCAATTGCAGGTCCGTTTTTAAGCTATGGTATCTTCTGGCTCTGCAAAAAATGTAAGGTGAACCGCCGTGTGAGCGTGTTCCTTGCAGCATTTGCGGGAGATATTTTTACATACTGCGTGACAAGCTTTCAGTTAGCAATGGCTTATCCGACAGAGGGAAGCGTGGCAGCTTCGGTTGTTAAATTTTTAGGTGTCTTTGCACCAACACAGCTTCCACTTGCCGTATTAGAGGGTATCATCACCGTACTTATCGTGATGGCGTTAGAGACTTACGCAAAGCCGGAGTTACAGAAATTGGGATTTATGAAAGGAATCGAATAAGATGTCAAAGAATAAAAAAATTGTAATTGTTCTGTTAATTGCAGCAATTTTAATCGCATTAGTACCACTGTTTGCCTTAAAGGGCGCAGAATTCGGCGGTTCTGACGATGCAGGAAGTGTGATGGTCGAAGAGATTACCGGGGAAGCATATGAACCATGGTTTACACCGGTGTTAGAGCAGGCAATCAACGGAGAACTTCCCGGAGAAGTGGAAAGTCTGTTTTTCTGCGTTCAGACAGGAATCGGTGTCGGTGTCATCGCATTCTGTATGGGTAGATTTGTAGAACGCAAAAAATGGCAGGATAAAGAAGAAAAATAAGAACTAAGAAAACCCGGGGCAGCGCTGTCTGTCCCGGCTGCAAGGAAGAAAAGAGGGATGGGTATGACAGGAATTTTAGTGGTCAGTTTTGGAACAACGTACCAAGAGACAAGAGAGAAAAATATTGAAAAGATCGTCGCAGAAGTAGAAAAAAAATATCCGGATATTCCTGTGTATCAGGCATATTCGAGTGGCATTGTGCGAAAAGTTCTGCGTGAGCGCGATGGCATTTTAGTGGATGATATTGCAGAAGCCTTTGAGCGGATGCAAAAAGATAGGATTACAAAAGTGCTTGTATTACCGACACATATTATAGATGGAATTGAAAACAGCAGACTTGGCGAGATTGCGAAACGCTGCAACAGCCGGTTTGAGATGATAAAAGTGGCACGTCCGCTGCTGGGCGTGGAAACAGATTACGAGAAAACAGCGGATGCGCTGCTACGGGAACTTTCAGGGAAAACAGGACAGGACGCATTGCTTTTGATGGGACACGGAAGTACACATGAGGCGGATGAAAGCTATCAGAAGTTTGCAGACGTATTGAAGACAAAAAAGAAAAACTGCTATTTAGCGACCGTGGAAGGCTCTGTCGGTGTGGCGGATGTTTTACCGGAGTTAGAAGCGGAAGTGAAGAAGGGAAGCCGCATTGTGGTGACACCGTTCATGCTTGTGGCGGGAGACCACGCGAATCATGATATGGCAGGCGAAGAAGAGTCATTTGCAAGTCTTTTGAGAGAACATGGATATGCGCCGGAATGTCTGATTCAGGGCATCGGGGAATATGAGAGCATCCGTGCACTCTACTTAGAACACCTTGCGGAAATTTTCGTGGAACATTAGGAGGAAGCTGAAATGAATGGAATTTTATATGGAATCGGCGTAGGCCCCGGAGCTCCGGAACTTATGACATTGAAGGCACTGCGCTGTATCCGTGAGAGCGATGTCATCATCCTGCCGTCAGCGCCGAAGGAAGAGTGTTATGCTTATCAGATTGTCAGACAGGTCTGCCCGGAAGTAGAGCAGAAGGAAATAATCTGTCTGCCGTTTCCGATGATTAAAGACAAAGAAAAATTAAAACAGGAGCATGATGCGATTTTTTCGGTTCTCTGCACCTATTTAGAAGCCGGGAAAACAGTAGGCTTCCTGACAATCGGTGATGCAAGCGTCTACTCCACCTACAGTTACATGCATGCGAGAGCGGTAAAAGCGGGAAAGGTGGCATATTATGTTAGCGGAGTGCCGTCATTTTGTGCGGTTGCAGCCACACTTGGCATCTCACTCGGAGACAACCGTGACGAGATTCACATTATCCCCGGCTCTTATGAAATCGCTGAGAGCATGAAGCTTTCCGGAACCAAGATTTATATGAAGTCCGGGAAAAAACTGTTAGAATTATTAGACAGTCTTAAAGCACAGAACATAGCGGATGAGCGTATTTTTGCCGTGTCAAACTGTGGGCTGCCAAGCCAGAAGATTGCATATGGAATGACACAGATTAGAGCATTAGATAGTTACCTTACAATTGTAATTGTAAAATAGAACCCTGCGATATGAAGCAGGATGGAAGGTGCCATCCACTATCATGTCTGCAGCGAAGGACATGCTCTGCCAGTTTTTGCGGCTCCTTCATAAACTCATCTTCAAGTTTTTCAAATTTGCTAATGTATTCTTCTTAAAATATTTTATACTGTTATACATAGAGAACACCTTTCCTTTGTTTGTATTTTGGTTGTCAGCCTTAAATACTTTATCACAAAGTTAGGTGTTCTCTAATTTTAATTTTCATTACCCGAGTAAAATTTTTCGCTAGCTTGCATGTGTGGATATACCTTGTGTAAGAACACTATTTGTATGTAATGGTATATGTCCTTTCGTGAAATAATGATTTCACTTTTGTCTAGGTCTTATTTTTGAGGAAACAAACTGCAATTTTTCAGGTATTTCTTTCTTTCCTGAAATGCTATGATGTGCAGAGAAAAAGGAGAGAAAGGACAGAGCGGGTTGATGAATAAGGAGCAGGAGATTTTAAAAAGGGTAGAGGACGTTATTGCGGAAGGACCATACAAGGCGACATGGGAATCGTTAGCGGAAGCGGTTGTGCCGGAGTGGTTCCGGAAGCAGAGATTTGGAATTTTTATTCATTGGGGATTATACAGTGTTCCGGCGAATTCGAATGAGTGGTATTCGCGAAACATGTATATCAAAGGCATGCCGGCATATGAGCATCACATCAGAACCTATGGGGCACAGAAAGATTTTGGATATAAAGATTTCATCCCACTTTTTACAGCAGAAAAATTTGACCCGGAAGAGTGGATTACCCTGTTTCGGGAGGCGGGAGCCGGTTATCTTTTCCCGGTGGCGGAGCATCATGATGGATTTCAGATGTACCGCAGTGCATTGTCACACTGGAATTCCTATGAGATGGGGCCAAAGCGTGATATTTTAGCGGAACTTAAGGAAGAAGCAGGAAAACAGGGGCTTGTATTCTGTACTTCCTCGCACCGCGCAGAGCACTGGTTTTTCATGGGACATGGAAAAGAATTTGACAGTGACGTGAAAGAGCCGATGAAAAAGGGAGATTTTTACTGGCCGGCAATGCCGGAGCCGGACAATCAGGATTTGTACAGCGAGCCGTATCCGGACACGGAATTTTTAGAGGACTGGCTGGCGAGAACCTGCGAGATTATCGAAAATTATCAGCCGAGACTTTTATATTTTGACTGGTGGATTCAGCATCAGGCATTTAAGCCGTATCTGCTAAAGCTGGCGGCGTATTACTATAATATGGGAAAAAAATGGGGAACGGACGTGATGATCTGCTACAAACATGATGCAATGATGTTTGGAAGCGGAATTGTAGAGGTGGAGCGCGGCGGTTTTGCAGAGGCAAAGCCCTATGCATGGCAGACGGATACTGCAGTTGCAAGGAATTCCTGGTGTTACACCGATTCGCTTGATTATAAGAGCAGCAACGAAATCATCTGCACACTCATTGACGTTGTCAGCAAAAACGGAAACCTTCTGTTAAATGTGGGTCCGAAGGCAGACGGAAGTATTCCGGAGGGAGACAGAAAGATTTTAAAAGACTTGGGAGACTGGATGAAAGTCAATGGAAGCGCAATCTGCGGGGCAAAAGTATGGCGAAAATCCGAGGAAGGACCGACCGGAACGAAAGAAGGACAGTTTCAGGATCAGCAGGAAAAAGTTTACACGGAAAAAGATTTTCGTTTTACGGTGAAGGGAGACAGCATCTATGTGTTTTCCTTGCATTATCCGGCGGACGGAACAGTCTGTATCCGGGCATTGGCGGAGTCTGCAAATCAGGATGTGCCGGAATTTCATGGCATTATTGAAGATGTCTCGATTCTTGGTTTTGCGGAGAAACCGGAGTGGAAGGTGACGACGGAAGGATTAGAACTTCATACCCAAAATGTGAAAAGTCAGTTTCCAGTCGTTATCCGTGTGAAGGTGGAGTAGTATTAAAATATACTTGTAGTCAATCTGCAAGAGTGAAGTTTGAAAGGAAGTTCATATGTATCAGAAGTTATGGAATCATGAAAAAGTAGCATTTGGCGGAGATTACAATCCGGAGCAGTGGAGTGAGGATGTGTGGGCGGAAGATATGCGCATGTTTCGACTTGCCCATATTGACACAGTTACGTTAAACGTGTTTTCCTGGGCGTCCCTACAGAGTGATGAGACGACTTACCATTTTGAAAAATTAGATAAAATTATGTCGATGTGCAAAGAAAACGGATTGAAGGTGGTGCTTGCAACTTCAACAGGTGCACATCCGGCATGGATGGCACACAAATATCCGGAGATTTTACGGACGGAATTCAATGGGATGAAACGTAAATTCGGCGGACGCCATAATTCCTGCCCGAACAGCCTCATTTATCAGAAATACTCAGTAAGACTCGCACAGAAACTGGCAGAGCGCTATAAAGATTATGATAATATCATTGCATGGCATGTTTCTAACGAGTATGGTGGGGAATGTTACTGCGAAAACTGTGAGAAGGCTTTCCGTGTCTGGCTAAAGAAGAAATATAAGATCATCGACGAGGTAAACCGTGTCTGGGATACCGCGTTCTGGGGACATACGTTTTACGATTGGGATGAGATTGTGGCTCCGAATATGCTCAGTGAGCATTTTGAGTATGACAGAAGCATGTTTCAGGGGATTACGTTAGATTATAAGCGTTTCAATTCGGACAGCATGATGGAGTGCTACAGAATGGAATATGAAGCGATTAAAAAAATCACACCGGATATCCCGATTACAACGAATCTGATGGCATTTTACAAGCTGCTTGATTATCAGAAATGGGCGAAATACTTAGATTTTGCATCCTGGGACAGCTATCCGTCGAATGATGATTCCCCGGCAAAAATGGCATTGAATCATGACCTGATTCGTGGATTAAAGGGTGGAAAGCCGTTTGTTTTAATGGAGCAGACGCCGAGTGTCACAAACTGGCAGCCATACAACCGCCTGAAACGTCCGGGTGTGATGCGTCTCTGGAGCTACCAGGCACTCGCACATGGCTCGGATTCTGTCATGTTTTTCCAGATGCGAAGAAGTATCGGAGCCTGTGAAAAATATCACGGGGCAATTATCGACCACTGTGGACACGAGAATACGAGAGTTTTCCGCGAAGCAGCACAGATTGGCGCGGAACTGGAAAAGATGGGAGCGCAGTTCCTTGGAACGAGAGAGAAAGCGCAAGTTGCCATTGTGTTTGACTGGGATAACTGGTGGGCAGTGGAGGCATCCGCAGGTCCTAGCATCCATTTGAAGTATTATGACGAGGTACTTCACTATTACGAAGCACTGCATAAGCAGAATATCCAGACAGATATCATCAGTGTCGAAGAAGATTTGTCAAAATATAAATTTGTCATTGCTCCGATTTTGTATATGACAAAAGAAGGATATGATGAGAAAATCCGTGCCTTTGTCGAAAAGGGCGGCACGTTTTTAACTACATATTTCAGTGGATATACCGATGAGCACGATCTCGTGATTACAGGAGGATATCCGGGAAAACTGCGTGACATTTTGGGCATCTGGGTGGAGGAAAGTGATGCGCTAAAAGAGGGCGATAAAAACCATTTTACATATGACGGAGAAAAGAGAGAAGCCTTGCTGCTCTGCGATTTGCTTCATTCCGAGGGTGCAGAAGTGCTGAGCACCTATGAGGAAGATTTTTATGCAGGCATGCCGGTCATTACGAGAAATTCGTTTGGAAAAGGAAAGGCATACTATGTTGCCGTGCAGTCGGAGGAAGCTTTTTATGAGGATCTGATGCGCGACATCTGTAAAGAGACAGGAATTGCACCGTGTTTCCCGGCACAGAAGAATTTAGAGGCGGTGCGCAGGAAAAATGAGACGGATGAATTTTTATTTTTATTAAACCACGGCGAAGAAGCCTTAGAAGTCACGGCAGATGCGGATTATACGGATATCATGACAGGCGAAAAAATTCCTGCGGGAAGCCGGTTGGAAATTGCGAAAAAAGATGTTAAAATAATAAGAAAAACATGTTAGGAAAGACGTATCAGTAAGGGCTTGTTATGAGAAGATTAATCCACAGGATTGAGACATTATTTGAACATGTGAATTTAAGAGGAAGAATGTTTATCATTTACATTTTAGGGGGCATTCTTCCCCTTTTGTGTGTTCATTTATACACCTATCAGCAGACGAAAGAGGTGCTGATTGAGCAGCAGAAAGAGGCAGAAATTGCAGAACTCGGATTGATTGGAGATTCCATCCGGCAGAGTATGAGTGTTGTAAATGAACTGTCGAAGCGGCTTTATTTTGATGAGACGATAGAACGGATTGCATTTACCAAGTATGAAGATTATGCAGATATCATAGAAGAATACCGCAATTATCAGGCGATATCGGATTACCTGAAATATTATCATCAGGATATCAGCAGTATTCATGTTTATCTTGAGAACCAGACCATCACGGATAATGAATATTTTGTCCGTATCACAGACAGTATCCGGCGTGAGGACTGGTATCAGAAGACGCTGCAGAAAGAGGGAAATCCTTACTGGTCTTACACCTACAATACATCGACGAAGAAATGTGAACTCCGTCTGACAAGGGTGTTGTATACAAAAGAGATGGAACAAATCGGTGTGCTTTCTATTGTCATGCAAAATGACAGAACGCAGGAACCGGTGGAAGACCGTGAGAACGAGACGTTATTGACATACAAAGACAGTTCAATTGTGCATGCCAATTTTGACACGGACGAGAATGAGATTTTACCTTTCCTGACAGAGTGCGAAGCAGAGATAGAAGAGGACAGCTCGTTTGCAACGGAGAACCGCGAGGTGACATATCAGGGACAGACCTGTCTGTTGTCAGTGGTGCGTATCTCGGAAGATTATTCGGACGAAGATTATTTCTTAGTCAGCATCTGTCCGTATGATGAGATTGTGAAAGAGGCGAGAAATGCAGCGGCACGCAGTATGGTTCCGTTTTTGTTCTGCTTTTTGTTTGCGGTTGTCATTATTCTCTGGTTCACCCATCATTACACAGCGCGGATTACGACTTTCAAAAACGAGATGCACAAGGCGGCAACCGGAAATTTTGCCATTTTAGAAGAAATCGGTGGGAATGATGAGATTACCGAGCTTTATGCAGATTTACACCTGATGATGAATGATATTACAAAATTGATGAATGAGGTCATGGAAGAAAAATTGCAGAAGGAAAGCCTGAATGCAAGACAAAAAGAAGTGGAATTTAAGATGCTTGCAAGCCAGATTAACCCGCATTTTCTTTATAATACCTTAGAGACCATCCGGATGAAGGCAAAGATTAACGGACAGGGAGAGATTGCGGAGCTTGCTAAAATGTTAGCAAAAATTATGCGGAGAAATATTCAGGTCGGTGAAGCACCGCAGACTCTGAAAACTGAACTACAATTAGTAATGTATTACTTAAAGATTCAGGACTATCGTTTTCATGACCGTATCACGTCTGAAATCGTTGTGGATGAGGCAGAGACAGATGGGCTTATGATTATGCCGCTTTTGATTCAGCCGTTTGTGGAGAATGCATTTGCACATGGATTAGAGGAGAAAGAGGCAGACGGGAAAATTATCATCCGCGTCGAGGTAAAAGAGGAACTCTGGATTTCGATTGAAGATAACGGAAAGGGAATGACAAAAGAGAAACAGCAGGAACTGATGCAGCAGATGAATGATTTTGAAAATTTAGACCGCACCCACATCGGAGTCTGCAATGCCAATCAGCGCATCCGCTTAAAATACGGGGAAAAATACGGCGTTGCCTTTGAGACAGAGCCTGGAAAGGGAACGAAAATGATTTTAAAACTCCCGATTGTACGGGAAACATAACGGTTGTGGAAAATACACAGTAAGATGTGCAATTTGTAAAGTAAAGATGTCAAAATGTATAGGTGTTTTTCTTTCCCGATTTTTTATAAACTTTGTATGTACCAAGGAAGTACACAAAGAATAAACGCAAGGGGCGTAAAAAATTAGGAGGAAGAAAAGTATGAAAAAGAATTTGAAAAAAGTTCTTTCGCTTGCATTTGCAGGTGCACTCGCAGCAACAGCAGTTGTGCCGACGGTTGGAACCACAACTGTAAAAGCAGCAGGTGACACAATCGCTTATCTGACATTTGCAGATAATGCATGGGGTGATGCACAGTATTGGAATGATGGTGGTGATTGGGTAGTAGAAGCCACAACTGCAGATGTTACCGGTTACGGACAGTATACAGTAGGTCTTGATTTTTCCGGAACAGAAGCAGGAAAAGCAGCAGATATGGCATTCCTTGATGTTGAAATTGCCAACGGTGAGAAAGCATATCCGGATAGTTATATGACCATTGATTCTGTTAAGATTAACGGAGAAGAAGTGGAAGTCGGGGCAACTTACACGAATTCCGATGATGGCGTTGCAACCAGAACAAATCTTTACAATTCATGGGTTTCTTCAGTGGACGAAGGACGTACTGCAGACGGTGAACTCGGTGATGCAACAGCAACACCAATCGACGGCGCATCTATTACAGATATCGAGACAATCGAAGTAACCTTTACATTAGGAGATGGCGTTGCATTCGGAGCAGCAGCATCTGGCACAACAGAGGCAAAAGAGTTACCGGAAGAGGGAACTATCGCTTATATTTCTGTTGCAAATAATGACTGGACAACACAGTATTTTAACGGTGGAGATTCTAACACAGATGGAATCAAAGTAGAGGAAGCTGCCATCAATGCAAGTGAAGGACAGTTTACAACTTCCATTGATTTTACAGGAACAGAGACAGGCGTGTTATCCGACATCGGATTCCTTGATGTTGAGATTGCAGGCGGAGAGGAATACTTCCCGAACTGCTTTATGACCATTGATTCTGTCAAGATTAACGGAGAGGAAGTTGACCTTGGTGCAACTTATACAAACTCTGATGACGGAATTGCAACCAGAACAAACCTTTACAATGCATGGGTAGATGCTGTGACAGAAGGACGTACCGCTGACGGTGAAGTTGGCGATGCAACAGCAACACCGGTTGACGGAGCATCTTACACAGACATCGAGACAATCGAGGTAACATTCACATTAGGAGCAGGTGTTGCATTTGGCGGAAGCGATGAAGAGACAACCGATGCTTCTGATGGATTTACAGCATTCTTAATGTTCGCAGATGGCTCCGGCGCATGGGAAAACTACAATCAGGGTGTTGGAACAGAGTGTACCGTATTAGGTGATGGTGTTTATGAAGTAAGTTTAACAGCAGAGCAGTGCGGAGCAACCGGTCAGGCAGCAGCATCTGAGGATGCCTGTGTATTCCTGGTAGATATCGTAGATTTCGCAAAAGTATTAGAGGATTCCGGCGTTTTAACAGAAAATGATGACGAGAAAATGATTGTATCTGATATTCAGACCAAAGTTGCCGTTTTCGTGGATGGAAAACAGATTAATGCAAAGAGCAAAAATATTGTAACCGGTGATATTGAAGAAAAAGGTACATTCCGTATCGATTTATTCAACGCATATGATGGAGCCGGAACAAAAGAAAATCCGGTTGTATCATTAGATGACCTTGATCCAAGCAGTGAAATTAAAGTGGTATTCTCTTTATCCGGAACAGGTTTAAACAGTGATGCAGACACAGACTTAGATGCATACTTGGTAGCAAACGGTTATGTGGAAGCAGCAGATACAGAAGCACCTGATACAGAGACGACTACAGAGACTGTTTCTGAGGGTGGACTTTCTACAGGAGCAATCGTAGGAATTGTTGTAGCAGTAGTCGTTGTAGCAGCAGTTGTCGTAGTCGTTGTAGTAAAAAAGAAAAAAGGCAATAACTAAATAAGACAAACATAGTTAAAAGAAAAGAGCTGTCACGGTGTGGCAGCTTTTTTCCGTGCAAAATCCTTGACGCATTTGAAGGGTATCAAGTATAATAAGGCGAGAAAATAGGAGGACTAATAACGTGTCAATCGATCAGAGTAAAATTCGTAATTTTTGTATTATAGCCCATATCGATCACGGCAAATCTACACTTGCCGATCGTATTATAGAAAAGACAGGTACCTTGACGAGCAGAGAGATGCAGGCGCAGGTATTAGATAACATGGACTTAGAGCGTGAGCGTGGAATTACCATCAAATCCCAGGCTGTGCGTATTATTTATAAAGCAAAAGATGGAGAGGAATATATTTTTAACTTAATTGATACACCGGGACATGTGGATTTCAACTACGAGGTATCAAGAAGTCTTGCGGCGTGCGACGGAGCGATTCTTGTCGTGGATGCCGCACAGGGCGTGGAGGCCCAGACATTAGGAAATGTATATCTTGCATTAGACCATGACTTAGATGTCATGCCGGTCATCAATAAGATTGATTTGCCAAGTGCACAGCCGGATGAAGTCATTCAGGAAATTGAAGATGTCATTGGAATTGAGGCACAGGATGCACCGCGCATTTCTGCAAAGACAGGTCTCAATGTGGACGATGTGTTAGAGCAGATTGTAAAGAAGATTCCGGCACCGACCGGAGACCCTGCGGCACCGCTTAAGGCATTGATTTTCGATGCTATTTATGATTCCTACAAAGGCGTTATCATTTTCTGCCGTATCAAAGAGGGAACCGTAAAAGCAGGAACAAAGGTAAAAATGATGGCAACCGGGGCAATGGATGAGGTTGTGGAAGTTGGATATTTTGGTGCGGGACAGTTTATTCCGTGTGACGAGTTATCCGCCGGAATGGTAGGTTACATCTGTGCCGGCATTAAGAATGTCAGAGATACCCGCGTGGGTGATACCGTGACAGAGGCGGATCGTCCGTGTGCGGAAGCATTGCCTGGATATAAGAAAGTCAATCCGATGGTGTACTGCGGATTGTACCCTGCGGACAGCGCAAAATATCCGGATTTGAGGGATGCATTGGAGAAATTACAGATTAACGATGCGTCTTTACAATTTGAGCCGGAGACCTCACTTGCATTGGGATTTGGATTCCGCTGTGGTTTTCTTGGACTGCTGCACTTAGAGATTATTCAGGAACGTTTAGAACGTGAATTTAACTTAGACCTCGTTACAACGGCTCCGGGCGTTGTATATAAGGTGTATAAGACCAATGGGGAAGTGATTGAACTGACGAATCCGTCCAATTTACCGGACCCATCCGAGATTGAATACATGGAAGAGCCGATTGTCTCGGCTGAGATTATGGTGACAAGTGATTACGTCGGAGCTATCATGACACTCTGTCAGGAGCGCCGTGGTGTCTACATCAGCATGGAATATATCGAAGAGACACGTGCCCTGATTAAATATGATTTACCACTGAATGAGATTATCTATGATTTCTTTGATGCATTGAAATCACGCTCAAGAGGATATGCTTCCTTTGACTATGAACTGAAAGGGTACGAGCGTTCCGAACTTGTCAAACTTGATATTTTAATCAACAAAGAACAGGTAGATGCATTGTCCTTTATCGTGTTTGCCGGAAATGCTTACGAGCGCGGAAGAAAAATGTGCGAGAAGTTAAAGGAAGAGATTCCGAGACACTTATTTGAAATCCCGATTCAGGCAACAGTCGGCGGCAAGGTAATTGCAAGGGAGACCGTGAAGGCGATGCGCAAGGATGTACTTGCAAAATGTTACGGTGGAGATATTTCCCGAAAGAAGAAACTGCTTGAGAAGCAGAAAGAAGGAAAGAAACGTATGCGCCAGGTCGGCAGCGTAGAGATTCCACAGGAAGCATTTATGAGTGTCCTGAAATTAGATGAGGACTAATGGAATGAGAAAAGAACTGGAATTGTATTTACACATTCCTTTTTGCATGAAAAAATGTAAATATTGTGATTTCCTGTCAGCACCGGCAGATGAGCAGACGCAGAGCGAATATGTGGAAGCACTGCTTCGCGAAATTTCATTCTGGGGACAGCGGGCGTCGGAATATGAGGTTACGACCATTTATATTGGCGGCGGAACACCATCCTGGCTTCGGGAAGAGGCGATGGTACAGATTTTAGAAAAGCTTCACGAGCAGTTTGCGATTCGTGAGGATGCAGAGATTACGATTGAATGTAATCCGGGAACTGTGACAGAGCGAAAATTTATCGCGTACAAGAAAGCCGGAATCAACCGATTGAGTATCGGATTGCAGTCAGCAAATGAAGAAGAATTAAAACTGCTCGGACGTGTTCATTCGTTTGAGCAGTTTTTAAAGACTTATGAGTTAGCGCGTGAGACCGGATTTTCCAACATCAATGTGGATTTGATGAGTTCCCTGCCGGGACAGACACCGAAAACGTTTGCGAATACCCTGCAGCAGGTGATTCGTTTAAAACCGGAACACATTTCGGCATACTCACTCATTATTGAGAAGGGTACGCCGTTTTATGACATCTACAAATTCGATGCCGTTAAACAGCAGGCGGGCATGCAGACGGAGTTTTTGCCGACGGAAGAGGAAGAGTATCAGATTGGAAAACTCACCGAGATTGTTCTGGCAAAGGCGGGCTATCACCGCTATGAGATTTCGAATTATGCCAGATCCGGATATGAGTGCCGTCATAACATTGGCTACTGGAAGCGCGCAGAGTATCTTGGCATGGGATTAGGTGCGGCGTCGCTGCTTGACAACATAAGATACAGCAACACCAGAGACTTGTATGAATATATCGAGAAGTCAAAAGACATCCGGATTCAGAATTTTACCTGCACATTATCGCACGGACGTGAGGAGATGGTACAGGGTATCAGCCTTCATGCAGGCGCAGATATTGTGGAGCGTTTCGGACAGATGGAAGAATTTATGTTTTTGGGCTTTCGGATGCTTGACGGAATCTCAAGGGATGAATTTGAGCAGGCATTTGGGGTATCGATAGAGTCGGTATACGGAAATGTCTTAACCCAGTTGCAGCAGGATGACCTGATTGTGAAAAAGGGCGGAAGAATTTATCTGACAGAAAAAGGAATGGATTTAAATAATTATGTTGTGTCACAATTTATGCTTGCAGAATAGCAGTTGTGATTGTACTTGAAAAAATACTTGTTAAAATATTGTCAATCTCGAAAATCCGTGTTAGGATAAGTTGTCTGCGTAATGAGAATGATTCTTGTTACAAAGCTATAGGAAAATTGAATACGGATGTCACTGACGTTAAAAATCAAAGGATTTGAGAGGAAAGAGATTGGCATATTACGATGGAGCATACTAGCGGCCACTCTTTTTTGCGTACAAAAAAGGGTGGCTTTTTTGTTGGAAAGATGGGGATGTTGGAAGGCTCGTTGAATGCCGGTCACGTCACTCTTAAGGTTACTTTCTCAAGCATACTTAGATTTTCTAATGTTTGTACATTGGCATAAAATAAACTTGACGTTTTGTAATTTATCAATTAGCGAGGGTCAAGGTCATCTTTTGACACCCGAACTCAAA
>CAKRDK010000003.1 GCA_934309475.1 uncultured Roseburia sp. | reverse complement strand
ACCTAACCTTGATTTGATGGCTTCTTTCTTTTCCGGTGTGACCGGTACTGTAATTTTGGAATCAATAAATGGCATTTTCTTTTCCTCCTGTTTCTATTTATAATTTGCAGTATTCCTGAATGGCTGTCTCATAAAGGTTGTTTCCTTCACGGTCAATTACTACAATCACCGGGAAATCTTTGACTTCTATTTTACGGATTGCCTCTGCGCCGAGATCTTCGTAACAGACTACCTCGGATTTTGTGATACATTTTGACAAAAGAGCCCCGGCGCCTCCGATTGCTGCAAAGTAAACTGCCTGGTTGCGGACAATGGCATCAATAACTTCTTTGGTTCTTTTTCCTTTACCAATCATGGCTTTCTCACCGAGGTCAAGCAGGGTTGGCGCATACTTATCCATACGGGATGCCGTCGTTGGTCCTGCAGAGCCGATTGGACGGCCTTCTCTCGCCGGGGATGGTCCCATATAATAAATTGTACTGTCCTTGATATCAATTGGAAGTTTGTCCCCGCGCTCTAATGCCTCTATCATTCTTTTGTGTGCTGCATCGCGCGCTACATAAATCGTTCCTGTGATGTAAACGTAATCACCGGATTTTAAATCTTTTGTTGTCTCTGCTGTGATGGGTGTTGTAATGTGTTTGTCCATATTTCCTCTTTCTGTCATACTTTTCATGACGATAGTCTATGCAACTTTATTTTCTATTGTAAAAACCACTCTTTTATTTTCTCAACATCTTCATTGCGAAGCTGCGCATGCTCATTAGAATCAAACGTGATATATTCACATTCCTTTCCATTTTCTTTTAACTTATCCACAATCTTGTCTGCTTGTGCACAGGAAACTTTTTCATCTCCTGTTGTGTGAAAGATAAGAAGCGGCGTGTCAATCTCATCTGCCCAATATGTCGCCGATCTTTTTTCATATTCTTCCGGAAGCTCATCCGGCGTTCCGCCTACTAACTCCTTGTAAACCGACTGCATATCTTCTCTTTCTTCATATTCCATAAAACTGTCTGCCAGTCCGGATACTACAACCGCTTTGTGAATCTCCTTTTCTGCACGAAGTGCTTCATATGTCATCATTCCGCCCCGGGATATTCCTAACATATTAATTTTATCAGAATCTACATAATCAAAATTCTTACATATGTCAACCAGACGAATCACATCATCCACATCATCTCCGCCAAAGCTATCCGTTCCCTCACTATCTCCACATCCCCTGTAATTGGAAGCAACACATATCGTGTCAAAAACATACGAATAATATGTGGTCTGTACCGGGTCAAGTGCACCATAATCCTGGTTTCCACCGTGATTAAATATCAGGCATGGATTCTTGTTATCCTCCTTTATCTGTTCAGCAGGAGCACTTAAGTAACCCTCTATCATAAGCCCGTCACTCTCATAATAAAAATGATAACTGACATAATCTTTTAGTGAAATACCCGCCTGTTCTTCATAGGATGATAAATCAATCTCCTCAAAATTAGTAATTCCATTTTTATCAAAATTTTTCTCCACCAGACTTTGTACATCCTTTTCTTCTTTCTCCTGTGTGGAGATCTCCACCTCTTGTGTGTCAGTCCCATTCTCTTTTCCGCACGCAGTAAAAAGAAATGTCATTCCAAGTAACATAACTACTAATTTGCAATACCTTCTCATCCTCATTCCCCCATATACTTTTTCTATCTGTATTCTATCCTATTCATTCTCTCAAATCAATTCATTTTCATAAGGATTTCATTTGTGACCGGAACCGGTTCTTGTGATAAAATAATTGAAACTTGTAAAAAATTTTTCCGTAAATTTAAAAATAAGTGAAACTTTTTTCTCCCATTCTGAGTCTAATTATTAGAACAACAAAAGGAGGCGTAAAACTGAGTGATACAGGCAGGAAGAAAAACAAAAGAAAAAGCCGTGGAAGATTTGCTTTTAAAAAATTACAATCAATACTACCGCCTGGCCTACAGCTATGTTCATAACGATGCCGATGCCGGTGATATTGTTCAGAACGGAGCTTACAAAGCTATAAAAAACAGCAGTAACTTACAGAAACCAGAGTACGCAGCCACATGGCTGTACCGGATTATGCTGAATGAAATTTTTGATTTCTGTAGGCAGCGAAAAACAGAAAACCTCGATGATGTCACTTCTGAGCTGCAGACCGAGGATAACTATGAAGATATTGATTTGAAGCGGGCAATGGAATGTCTTCCAAGAGAGGATCAGGTTCTTCTGGAACTGAAATTCTTTGAGGAGATGAAATTAGAGGACATTGCTGAAATTATGGGTGAAAACATTAACACCATCAAGAGCAGAATTTACCGCAGCATTAAGAAATTGAGACTCCAATTAGACGATGACTGGGTCTTTTCCTAGAATGAAACAACCATATCGTTTAGGCAGGAACATCTGTCAGAAAGGAAAATTGTTATGGAAAAAAGAGAAGAAGAATGGAATGAAATGAAACAGAATTATCAGAAACACGAAATGTCTGCCGAACAGCTCGAGCAGATGAAAGCAAAAATAGAGCAGGCAAAAAAAGAAAACCGTACCAGACGTAACCACCGTGCATTACGAAACATAGTTGCTTCTGCCGCTGCCGTTGCAGTTGTATTTACAATTCTACCGAATACTTCACCGACTATTGCCTACGCAATGAGCCAGGTGCCGGGGCTTTCCAAGCTGGTGGATGTCGTGACATTCCGGGATTACCAATATGAAGATGCGCACAATACCGCTGACATCACAGTTCCGGAGATTGCCGTGAACACGGAGTCAACCGATAACACCGAGGATGATGCCGTTGCAGCACAGACAAAAAAGTCGACCGATGAAATCAATGCAGAGATTCAGACGATTACGGATGAACTTATCCAGGAATTTGAAAATGAGAAAAAAAATGAAGATGGCTATCAGGATATGACCGTCAAATCTGAAGTTCTTGCAACAACAGAGCAGTATTTTACCTTAAAATTAATGTGCTACCAGAGTGACGGAAGCGGTGTCGAATGGGATTATTACTATACCATCGACCTTACCACCGGTGAACGGTTAAAACTTGCAGATCTATTTACAGATGGAAGCGATTACCTTACTGTTATCAGCGACAACATCAAACAGCAGATGAAAGTACAGATGGCGGCAGATGAAAATGTGGTCTATTGGCTTAATTCCGATGTACCGGAATGCGATTTCCAGAGCATTACCGATGATACCTCTTTTTACCTGAATGAAAATGGAGAACTTGTCATCAGTTTTAATGAGGGAGACGTCGCACCGATGTATATGGGCTGCGTTACGTTCACCATTCCAAATGATGTTTTAACAGATATCCGCAAATAATAACAAAACTCCGAAACAGACGAATTCTTTTCCGGTTGTTTCGGAGTTTAATTATGTTCGTCTTTAAATTTCACGGACTACATGACGATTCACATGACAGCAGATATTAATTGCCACCGGAAGTCCGGCGATGTGTGTTGGATAGGTATTAATATTAACGGCAAGTGCGGTTGTCGTTCCGCCAAGTCCTCCCGGACCAATTCCAAGTTGATTGATTCGAGTGAGCATCTCTTCTTCCATCTCTTTCACATATGGAATGTCTGAATGTGTGTTGACCGGTCTGGTCAACGCTTTCTTGGCAAGAAGGGCACACTTTTCAAAGGTTCCACCGATTCCAACCCCGACTACCATCGGCGGACAGGCATTCGGGCCCGCATCTTTTACGGCTGTCAGAATTGCATTTTTGACACCTTCGATTCCATCTGCCGGTTTTAGCATGAAAACGCGACTCATGTTCTCACTTCCAAATCCCTTTGGTGCAAATGTTATTGTAACTTTATCGCCCGGAACAATGGAATAATGAATGACAGCAGGCGTATTATCTTTTGTATTTTCACGAATCAGCGGATCCTTTACCACCGATTTTCTTAAAAATCCATCTGTATATCCCTGACGAACACCTTCGTTGATGGCATCTTCAATGTTGTCTCCTTCAAAATGGACATCCTGCCCTACTTCCAGAAAAACGACCGCCATACCGGTGTCCTGACAAATCGGAATCATCTCTTCATCCGCTATCTTGAGGTTATCCTGAAGCTGATTTAAAATCTTTTTCCCGAGTTCTGACTTTTCCGTGGAAACTGCATTTTTCATTGCCGCATCCATATCTTTTGACAGATAATGATTTGCCTCAATGCACATTTCCCTGATATTTTTTGTGACTTCACTTGTCTGTACCGTACGAATCATAGCTAGACTTCCTTTTTCTTTTCTTCTTTTTCTCTGAGATAGTTCTTCAAACGATTTAATGCTTCGTTTTCATTCTTTGATTTCATATCCGGGAACGCTTTCATCAGACGGCGGATTCCCTTGTTCTTATTCTCTAACAATTCCTGATATTTTGCATTCAGTTCCTCACGCAGTGCTAATTTCTGTTTCATGGATTCACTAAAGTTGTCTTTTCTTGCTGTAAATTCACTCTTCGCTTCCATGTAGTTTTCAGAGATTGTAAGCTTCATGTTATCTGTTTTCTCTGTGAGGGCTGCCTTAGTGTTAGAAGGAATATCGGTAATCTTGTCTTTTGTCTCGGATAGTTTTTCCACAAACTCCGGATGTGTCTCCTGAAATTCTTCTGACTTTTCCACAACCATGTTGACATTTTCGTAGATATTTTCCCCAATCTCATCGGACAACTTATGAATCTGACCTGCGATTTCATTTAACAGCTTCAACTGTCGATTGAACTTGAGAATCGTGGATACGGTTACACATAAATCCACTGCGAATGCTGTCATGATGATGCAGAGCAGCACCACACCAAATTTGAATGGTATCATCGTGATTCCCTTGTAAATCATCGGGTGGAGAATATCCATGATAAACGTACAAGCAAGTCCCCAGTAAATGGAAAATTTCAAACATACATATCCGCAAATGTTAAAGGGTTTATCCGAATAATCCCACCATTTGTTGTGGAACACTTTTTCCAGCAAAAATCCTGTGATAAATTCCAAAACCGACGTCAGGAAGAAGGAACCAACGAACAATATGAACAGGTTCTCCTTAAGCGGCGTCAGAATCGCGACAACAATTACAACTCCACATCCGTAAATTGGACAGTACGGTCCATTTAAAAATCCCCGGTTTACAAATTTTCCCCGATCCAATGCTGCGTAGGACACTTCCGTGCACCAACCTAAAAAGGCGTAGATGATGAATATCCATACCAGCTCATAAAAATTTTGTGGCATCTTTTGTCTCCTTTACTTAAAAAGCAATCAAATATAATTCTCATTATATCCGATTGCTTTTTGCAAAACAAGAGTATCCTGCTACCTCGTCAGTTTATCAATTTCTTTCTGTTCCTCGTCTAAATCTTTTAGCACACTTTTTCCGGTTACACGATTTTCATAGAATGTGTGGATATCCTTGCGCAGCCTTGGGGAACTGATTAAGGATAAAATTGTGGATGATACAACTATGATTACGAGAAATGCTATTTTTGTCATTGGCTACTCCTTGGTTTGATGGTTAATATGTCCACTTAAATTGTTTACTGTTCTGGAATGTTATTTTGAAAATGAAAATGCCACAAAGCAGCCAGCCCGCGCAGATAAGAACCAGCGTCAAAAAATTTGCTGCACTCACCTTATTTTGCATTACAAGTGACGTATAACGCACCCCATAGGACAACGGATTGGTGTGCACCAAAAAATCCGGAACTTCCACAATGCTGCCCGATAAAAATAAAAATGCATAACTGATAATATTGACGAAAGATGCAACTTTTGTAAACATTAATGTCATTGCCGACAATATGTAAGAAAATCCCATGATTCCCATACATACCAGAACAATAATGTACAAATATTCAAATCTGAATAAATTGTCGATATCCAAAAAAAATGAGGCAATCACTGCCGTTATAAGTGCTTTACAAAAATTGATGGTAAACCAGACTAACGTTTTCACTGTGACGATTTGCGCAATGGAACACGGTTTTATCATCAGATTTTGCAATGTCCCCAACTGCTTTTCTGTTGAAATGCACATGGATGCTTCCGACAGCACACCGCTGACAAGTATCCATAAAATATATCCGAATACTTTTTCACTTCTGTCGCCGTCTGTCTGAATTACAATGAATAGCAATAGTAAATCTGTCAGCAGGCCAACAATGTAATCCGGGTAATAACTGACTGCTTCCGTCAATGTCTTTTTATATTCTGCTTTTATCAGATTCATCTAATACCTCCATTATAATTTCTTCCAGTTCTTTCTCTTTTTTCTTAATCTCAATCATTTCTTTTTCACAATAGCTTTCATAAACCTGACGAAATGTGCCTTCTACCTCTTCCTGCTTTACCTCATTATTTTCAAGATAGGAAACCTCATAGACAGAATCCGTTTCGTATTGTTCCGGCTCGAATGGCTTGACGACACCATCTTTTAATATCAGGATATGGCTGTTTAACTTCTCAACAACTTCCATCTGGTGCGTCGTGAGTATTACCGCCATTTTCTCTTCTTTTACAATTCTATTTAAAATTGTAATTACAGATAATTTACTTTTGATGTCTAATCCCAATGTTGGTTCATCTAACAGGAGCAGCTTTGGCGATGACATTAATGCAATGATTAACGCTAATTTTTGCTGCATTCCCCTTGAATATTCTCCCGCAGGCTTATCAATGGAATCCCGCAGTTCAAATTCATCAATGTATTTTTCTATTTTAGGACTGTGCTTATCAAGATTCATTAAGCCAGCAAAATAGTTGATGTTCTGCCTTCCCGTCAGATAATCATAGATATTGACACTTGACTCTAACAAGGCGCTCACTTTTGAAAAATACTCTTTATTCCGATACTCCTGTATATTTTTACCACCTAATTGAATTGTTCCCTTATCCGGCTTTATCATTTTTAAAATACAATTTATAATCGTAGTCTTTCCTGCACCATTATTTCCTAACAGGCATACAATCTCGCCTTCTTTTACCTGAAAGGAAACACCTCTTAACACATTTTTTTCTTTGAAAGATTTCTGGATATTATTTATTTCTAGCATTGTCTTTCGTTCTCTCTTTCCGGGCTGAATTATTTTTATATTTCATTTTATATAAAACTGCTTTTCGTTGCAATAGCGTTTCATGCAAATTTAAAGTTTGATTCAAAAAAGTAATCCGATAGCTTTTCTACCTGATTACTTTTTCACCTCTCACCTTTAACATCACAAAACTATTTTTATTATGTATTTCTACAACACCAATTTTCGATTGCAGATTTGTCTGATTGCCTCTTTATGGGAAGTGACAATCAAAATGCTGTTGGTCTGCTCTACATAATCTAAAAGATTATGAATAACCTGCTCTTCGGTTGCGGCATCGAGTCCATTGGTCGCTTCGTCCAAAATCAATATCTTTGGTCTGCGTATTAAAACACGCGCTAATGCAAGCCGCTGTTTTTGTCCGCCAGACAGATTTTTTCCGGCTTCTCCGATACTGTGACTAAGCCCATATTCCCCGGCAAACGTATCAAGCATCACCATTTTTAATGCCTGCATGATTTCTTCGTCACTGTAGTCGTCACCAAGTGCAATATTTTCGCGCAGACTTCCTTCCAGTATTACCGGCTCCTGGAACTGCATCTTAATATATCCAAAACGTTCTGCTTCCGACAGCGTGCTCACATCCTGTCCATTGATGCATATCCTGCCCTGCGTGATTGGATAAAAACCACATATCAGTTTCAATAATGTCGTCTTTCCTCTGCCGCTTTCCCCTTCGATGAAAATCCGGTCGCCTCCATGATAAGCTTCATGAATGTTATTTAATATCTGACGCTCCCCTTTTTTCCACTGGAAATTATCAATATCTATCTCCAATGTAACCTTCTCTTTTGCCGGAATTGTGCAATCCGGTGTCTCTTCATCCATAAGATAATCGTAAATGCGGTCCGCTGCACCAACTGACACCTGTGTACCCCTATAAAAATCTGCAAGGTTGTTAAGCGGCTCAATCAATTTTTCTGTATAGGTATAGTACAAAATCACCGTTCCGATTGTTATCAGACCGCGCTGCATAAAAATTCCACCAAGCAGCACCATAAACACTGGAAAAATAACAGAAATAAAATTATTTACACCATAGGAAATTACATCCAGACGAATGAGCCGTTTTGCTGCCTTAAACAGTTTTCCCCAGACATGCTCTCCAAAACGTTGATTAAAAAATGGTTTTTCGTTTAATGTCTTGATTTCTAAAACAGCCTTCACATCTTCTGTCAGATGCTGGTTAACTTCTGCGATATTCTGCGAATAATTTTTGTAAGTGTCACGCATAGATTTGTTTACGCAATTCACCACTGCAAAATATACTGTTCCAACCGCAAGTGCAATTACACCCATGGTTATATTTTGCCAGATTAATACTGCCAAAATGACTATGACCTGCAAACTGTTTAGAAACAGCATTAAAATACTGATTCCTGCCCCTTCCGCAATCATTGATCCATCATTCATAACTGCTGAAACAATTTCCCCTGTCGTATGTTCATCATAAAAAATTGCTCTTTTCATCAACAGCTTCTGGTACATTTTCGTCCGCATCTCATTCATCAGCGTGTGCCGGAATACGTGCCACATCTGATTTTCCCAGATTCCAACTGCAAGTGCAGTCAAACCTATCAGGAGAATCTCAATAAATGATTCTCCTATCTGCTTCATTCCAGCCCCACTTGTGATGACATCTACAAATTCCTGTATCTGGTATACAAAATACAAGTTAAGTAAAATTTCTGCTGTGCACACAAAAACTAACGCAATCTGCCGTTTTCGAAAATTAGAAAACAGCTTTACCAATTCCGAATATTTTGTTTTGTTCATCTCCTACGTCTCCCTCTCCTTTTTTTCTCAATATAAGAAATCTCCCCCAATCTGTAAACTGCTTTTCGGTGAGTGGTTTATTTCAGACCATAAGTGGTAAATTCTCATGCGTTAGTATAAACAGACGCCTGTGAATGCCATAACTTTTTATACTCCTCGCAAGTTTCCAACAACCGGCTGTGTGTATCAAATCCCACCATATTTCCATCTTCCATTACCATAATTCTGTCTGCTAATTTCACCAGCCCCATTCGATGTGTGACAATCATAGCCGTTTTATTGTGGCACATCTTTTGAAACTGCTCGTACAACATGTTTTCCTCTGCCGGGTCAATAGCGGACGTCGGCTCATCCAGACAAATCAATGCAGAATCTCTGTAGGCCCCTCTCGCAATCGCAAGCTTCTGCCACTGTCCGCCCGACAATTCCTCACCGCCATATTCCCTTCCGAGAAATGTGTCCTCTCTCTCCGAAAAACTATGAATCGGATACGCAAAGCCTTTCTTTTGTAACAATTCTTCAAGGTTTTCTTCTTTTTTGAAATCCGGGTTAGATATTCGGATATTTTCTCCCACTGTCATCGGATACTTTCCATACTTCTGAAATACCGCAGAACTGTTACAATGTTTTTCACTTTTAAGCACAATTCCCTTGGATGGCTGATATAAGCCGAGCATCAGGCGCAACAAAGTTGATTTTCCAGAACCATTCCTTCCCACCACCGCAATCGTCTCGCCTTCCTTTATCGTAAAAGACAGGTGATGGAGTACCTCTTTTCCCTCTGGATAAGAAAAACACACATTTTCCGCAATGATTCCGGCTTTGTCCGTTTTGGTATCGGTTCTTTTGCCTGTTGTCTCTTCTTCAAGAAATTCCATCAGATTTTTTATTCTTCCAATGGAATCTGCGCCGTACTCCTGACATTCCCCGATACATTCCTCTACCATAAGAAACAGATTATCCAACGCATAAAATAACGCCGCAAACACGCCGACAGAAATTTTTCCACGGACAAGCATGCCCAGCATAAGCCCGACACTCACCATGTACCCAGCTGCATGAATACTTTCTATCAGCATCTCAAGCCTGTTTTTCTGCCGGGCAGCATCTTTTCTAATACTGTATACATTATACAAAGCGTTTTGAAAAAGGCTCAGGAAAAAAGGCTCCGCCCGGAGCGTTCTTGTATCTTTGATATTATTCTTATTCAAAAATTTATCTTCATACTCATCTGCGCGCCGGCTCATTGCTGCAACCTTATTTTCCGTGTCGATACTGATTTTTCCTCTTATCCACTGCCCTGCCATCATAACTACAATCACAATTATGACAATAGCAATAAACTCCGGTGCTTTTAACATCAAGTAAACCGATGTCATAAGAATATAAGGCACATACAAAAACAGCACACTCAAAATCGTGTTTACAAAATTGCGTGCCTCGCCCACGCCGGCATACGCTTTACTCACCCGGTTTAAAAACTCTGCGTTCTCAAACTTTTCCGCTGAAATATCAGCACATTTCCGGTTCAAAATACCGGATATATGTCTCACGGAGAGATAGTAAAATTTTTCTCCGCAGTAGTTGCTGTATCCGTTCACGACCTCTCCTGCTATTTTCACAGCGAAAAACAGCACACATGCAGCGACTGTCAACTCTATGGTTGTCGTTCCATTTATATACGCAGTGAGTGTATCAAAAAACCACGACATCGCTACCAATATGGCAGATGTCAGTAGTCCGTCTGCCAGACCAAACACATAACATTTGTAAAAATCCTTTTTGGAAACATTCTTAATTGTCAAAATCAGTTTCCACAACAGCCCCGGTCTCATTTTGATACCACCTCCTCTGCATTTTAAACATATTTTCGTAAAGCCCATGCATCTCCATCAATCTGGCATGGTTTCCGTGCTCTTTCACTTTTCCACCGTCTAAGACCACAATCTCGTCCGCTTTTTTTGCCAGCGCAAGCCTATGTGTGATAATAATTGCCAGAAAATTTCTGCTCAGCCTTTCAAACGTCTCATAAAGCTGTGCTTCACTGACCGGATCAACCGCTGCCGTCGGTTCATCTAAAATCCGAATCGGCGCCGTCCTCAACATACATCTCGCAATCGCAAGTTTCTGCCATTCTCCGCCCGACAATTCTGTTCCTTCTTCATACAATTTTCCAAGCGGCGTATCCAATCCCAATGGCAGTTCTAATTGCTCCAATACCTCTGCCAGTTTATCTTCCGATTCACTTCCTCCCATCTGTAAAAATTCCCTGACCGTAACCGGGAACCTTGCAAAATCCTGATACACAACCGAAAAGGTTTCTCTCAATCTCGCCTTTTCTATCTCTCGTATATCAATTCCATTTAGCAGAATCACTCCTTCGTAATCTTCATAAAATCCCAGCAATAATTTTACAAGTGTAGTCTTTCCAGCACCGTTGACACCTACCAGAGCGTAGCTTTTTTTATCCCGAAATGTGAACGTAAAATCTTTTAGTATATATTTTTCCGTTCCCGGATACCGGAAGCTTACATGCGAAAATGTAACCTCTGCTTTTTCTAATACATCTTTTGTATGTACTTTTGTCTCCTCTGCCTTACTCTCAAGCTGCAGAAACTTCTCATAATCCAAAAGATACTGCCGGTTCGTCTCGAATTCCTCGATGAGTGAATTCAACTGCCAGGTCAATGTCTCCACCAGATTCATAATCTGCTTGAGGAGCGCAAGATAAAGTCCAAGCGTTATGCTTCCTGTCTTTATTGGAAAAATAAGAACCAGCGCAATTATCATCGTAATTACAACTGTAATAATATTGGCTGTCTTTGTATGCACCGCATTTTTTCGAATTGCAGTTATCTCCGCATCATCTGCACATTTCGTCTTCTCATGCCACTTTTTTTGCACATATTCACTGTATTGAAACAGATTTCTTTCTTCCACATTCTCTCTGGAAGACAAGATATTTCTCAATGCCCTTGCATACCGCCTTGCCCCGGCTGTCTCCTCAAATGCCCTGTAATCTTCTTTTCCACATTTCAGTGCTATCTTGAAAAGTACAACTGCAATAATAGTTAAAATAATTGCTATTACAGGCAGCACCGATGCCACAATTACAACAAAACAGCCGGCGCGGATTATGTATTCGAGTAATTGCAGACAATTTACAAATCCACTGTAAAACCTTTGCTCGCATCCGGATGAGATGCGCTCTATGAAATTGCACTGCTCCTCATTTTCCAAAACGGTGATGGGTAAAAACAGCTTTTTCTCGACAATTCTTAACCGCATCTCTCTTGGAATTTTTAATTTCAAGATGCTTATTGCATATTCCCCTGCTATTTTAGAGAGGTGGGACAAAGCAATGCACAACAGAAGTGCTATTATGCATGTCCCAATTTCCGGCAGCGATTCTTTCTTTCCCGCAATCAAAACCGCTTTATCTATAAAATCTGCTGTTACAATTACCATCACTGCCGGGAAAAATGCGTTTACAAGTAACGTTGCTATGTAAGCGAGTGCCGCTATCGGGCATATTGAAAATGGGATGGTGATGTATTTGTAATTTTTCATTTTTCTCTCTCTATCTTTCCATCTAACATACTTATTACTACGTCACATTTTTTTGCTAATTCTAAATTATGTGTAACCATAATCAGTGTTTTATTTTCTTCTGTTATTGCTTTTAATAATTGAAATATTTTCTCCCCCATATCCTGATCCAATGCTCCTGTTGGCTCATCCGCCAATATAATTTGAGCATCATTCACAAGAGCACGCGCTATTGCAACTCTTTGCTTTTGTCCACCGGATAATTCTTTGCATTTTTTATTTTCCATTTTATCCAGGCCTACTTTTTCTAAAACTTCTCCTATTCTGTGCATTCGCTCTCTTCTGGTTATACGAGGTTTTGCATATAACAACGGAATTTCAATATTCCTGTATACGGTATCATCTTCTATCAATGCAAAATCCTGCACAATATATCCAAATACTTTATTTCTGAAACCAGCCTTCTTACTCTCTGTTAAATGATTAACATTCTGCTCATTAATATAAATTTCTCCGCTATCCGGCTCTATGTTCAGCCCTAACAATTTTATGAATGTGGATTTTCCACATCCGGATGGTCCAATGATTGCTACAGACTCCCCATTTTGGGCACAGAAATTTATTCCATTTACTGCCTGTATCTTATCATTTCCCTGCTTATATTCTTTTATCAAATTTCTTGTTTCAATAACTATTCCCATATTTTATTCCTCTTACATACTCACAAATAAATGAAAAATATAATACCCCCATACCATAGGTACACCTACAACTATCCCCAGAAAAACAGCTTTTCTGAGAAACAAATGTAACGCATCGGCTCCATATATCCCATGTATTACATAAACTATTTTATTGTCTGAAAAAACCTGCTTTATCGCCAGAAAGACATTTAACACTGCAAAACATAAAACTCCTATATAAAAAATCGTAAAAAACTTGCCGCTTTGATAATTATCCTGTTGAACCGTATCAACACCTTCACTCAACAGACGTGGTGTAACCGCTTCGTAAAATTTGCTCATATTTTCTATCACACCGATATATTCTTCGCTATCCTTGTAAAAATAGTGAAACTTTGCCACAATTTCATCTAGGTACATATTGCGGAATATGCTTGTGAATTCGTCTTTTTGAATAAAAATCAAAACACAGTCATTTAACGGTTCCATATAGGAAAAGCACAAAAATTTGCTATTATTCTCTAATCTACCAACTACCTCAACCTGAATCTCATCTATTCCATACGATATCGTATCGCCCACATTTAAGTTTTTCACATTATTCCCAATCAAAGCCACAGCATTTTTTTCCTCTTCCGATGGGTTTTTAACATAATCCGAAAAATCACCTAATACTGCCACTATTTTTGTGTCTGGTACAGAATCTGAACTTGTTGATTCCACTATACTATAACCACTTTTATGATTAAGCAGATTTGTAATATATTCATCTGCCGATGTGTCAAAATGAAATTGTTCATCTGCTTCAATTTCAAAATAAATTGTTTCTTTATGTTTCATTTTATTTAATAGCTGCATGGTAGAAATCCCTTCGCTCATCTGTGTATAAGCAAATATAAAACACAGGATAGAAAAAAACATCTCCAACCATATAAATAGAATTTTTTCTCTATATTTCCATAAATCCCTTATCGCTAATTTTATCTGCACCTTAACTTTCTCCTAATCCCCAACATATACTGCATTACATAAATTGTCCCAAATATCATAATATTCAAAATGATTCCTTCTGCCATAATTCTTATTTTTATCGGATAATCACAAATCCATATTATAACGTTGGCGATTGCAACTCCTGCTAAATTGCCACTTAATATCCCCTTCCAGTTGTTTTTCCACAATTCAATGATAAAATCTGCCTTTTTTGCACCAAAAAGAATATGAATACCGATTACTTTTTCTGATGATTGGACTATGATGTGGAAAAGAATATTCATCGTACTAACCATAATCACAATACCTGCTAACATCATTAAAATCATTTTGTTATGAAGCGCCGCACGCATTGATTGACGATAGGATAATACATTTAATCGCTGTACCTCAGTCGTGAAGTCATACTTTTGCAAATACTGGCATATTTGTTCTACATTTTCTTCGGAACTGTCCATATAAAAAATTCCTTCACACAATTCGAATGAACTAAGTGGCAATACTCCTATATACTGCTTATTTTCTTTATAAAACGGACTTTCCTTCCCATAAACTCCGTTTATTTTATAAAACTTTCCATCTATATAAGTTCCGCCATTCGTTTTCAGGCGGTAAGCAGACGAATCTTTTTGTATCCTTATCCCATCCCCGTTAAAATCCTCATAACCGCATACATACAGGATTTTGTCATTCTCAGGTTCAAATACAATTTTGTCATTTTCATTCATACTGATTTTTAAAATATTTTTGATATTTATTTCCTGTATGTTATTGTTATCAGAACAAACGGTTACTTTAAAACATTCGCTTCCCATGCCGTATGGCAAGTATCTTTCATTCTCCGAAATCTGATAAATGGAATATAATGCACTTATCAGAATTACAACAGAAAATAATTGTATGATAAAATATATTTTTTGATATTTTTCCATCTTAACTTCCTCTTACGTTCCACTTTTCTTTCTATTCTACCGAACCCTAATTTCTTTTACCATAGCGTTTCATGCAAATTTAAAAGAGCTGCCGCACTGCTGATTTCCATCAGCCTGTGCGGCAGCTCCTTTTCCGTAACTGTTCAGAATTCACATGAATCGTTACTTTTTCTATTTTATTTTTCTTCGTCCTCTACCAGTTCTTCAACATCGCTATCTGCCATCAAAGATTTATCTTCGCGTACTTTTGCAATGCTTGCCACTGTGACATCTTCATCTAAATTGATAAGTTTGACACCGGATGTAATTCTTCCGAGAAGTGCTGTATCCGCTACTTTGATTCGGATAATAATTCCCTCGGTTGTAATTAACATCACTTCGTTGTCTTTATTTACGGCTTTTACACCAACGATATTACCGGTCTTTTCGGTAATCTTATAACATTTTACACCCTTACCACCACGAATCTGTGTTGTGAATTCGGAGGTTAATGTACATTTACCAAGACCTTTTTCTGATACAATCATCAGGGATTCTCCCTGGGATTCCATCTGCATTGCAACGACTTCATCTCCATCGGTTAAGTTCATACCGATAACACCCATGGAAGTTCTTCCTGTCTTTCTGACGTCGGTCTCCTTGAAACGGATACACTGACCGTATTTTGTAATTAAGAAAATATCCTGTGTATCGTCTGTCTTCTTCACTTCAATCAGTTCATCGTCTTCACGGAGATTGATTGCTGCAAGTCCCGTCTTGCGGACATTTGCATAATCCATGATTGGTGTCTTCTTGACAATACCTTTCTTCGTTGCCATGAACAGGTAGTTGCCTTCTGCATATTCCTTAATTGGAATTACAGCTGTAATTTTTTCACCCGGCTGAAGCTGCAAAATATTAATAATTGCAGTTCCGCGCGCGGTTCTTCCTGCTTCTGGTATCTCGTATGCCTTAATTCTGTAGACACGTCCGGTGTTGGTGAAGAACATCAGATAATGATGCGATGTTGTCATAAAGAGATCCTCAATGTAATCGTCATTGATTGTCTCCATTCCCTTGATTCCTTTTCCACCACGGTTCTGTGCACGGAAGTTATCAAGACTCATTCTCTTAATATAACCTAACTTTGTCATTGTAATGACTGTGTTTGTGACTGGAATGAGATCTTCCATGGAAATATCATACTCGTCAAATCCAATGGCAGTTCTTCTCTCATCACCGTATTTTGTAGCAATGGCAAGAATCTCCTCACGGATAACGCCGAGCAGTTTTTTCTCATCTGCTAAAATTGCTTTTAACTCTGTGATACGCTCCATCAATTCTGCGTATTCTGTCTCTAACTTCTCGCGTTCGAGACCTGTCAGAGCACGAAGTCTCATATCGACAATGGCCTGTGACTGCGCATCGGATAAAGAGAAACGCTCCATCAAGCGACTCTTTGCTTCCTGCGTATTCTGGCTGTTTCGGATAATGCTGATGACTTCGTCAATATTATCAAGCGCAATTAATAATCCCTCTAAAATGTGGGCACGCTCTTCTGCCTTGTTTAAATCGTATTTCGTTCTTCTGGTTACGACGTCCTTCTGGTGAATCAGATAATAATTCAGCATCTCGTAGAGATTGAGCACCTTCGGCTGGTTGTCTACCAATGCTAACATGATTACACCAAACGTATCTTGTAATTGTGTATGTTTATAAAGAAGATTTAAAACAACGTTTGGATTCACGTCACGGCGCAGCTCAATACAGATTCTCATTCCCTGTCGGCTGGACTCATCACGCAAATCTGTAATTCCGTCAATCTTCTTGTCACGGACAAGTTCCGCAATTTTTTCCACAAGTTTTGCCTTGTTGACCATGTATGGAAGCTCTGTTACCACAATTCGGTTCTTGCCGTTTTGCATCGGCTCGATGTTGGTGACTGCACGCACACGGATTTTTCCACGTCCGGTACGATACGCTTCATTGATTCCGGAAGTTCCAAGAATGGTTGCTCCTGTCGGGAAATCCGGTCCCTTCACGATTTCAAGCAATTCTTCCATTTCCGTTTCACGGTTCTCTTCTACCTGGTTGTCGATAATTTTTACCACGGCATTGATGACCTCGCGGAGATTGTGTGGCGGAATATTGGTTGCCATACCTACCGCAATACCGGTTGTACCGTTCACTAAAAGGTTCGGGTAACGGGATGGAAGTACCGTAGGTTCTTTCTCTGTCTCATCGAAGTTTGGCATAAAGTCAACGGTATCTTTGTTGATGTCCGCCAACATCTCCATGGAAATTTTACTCAAACGAGCCTCAGTGTATCGCATCGCAGCGGCACCGTCACCATCGACAGAACCAAAGTTTCCATGACCGTCTACAAGCGGATAACGGGTAGACCAGTCCTGTGCCATGTTTACCAAAGCACCATAAATGGAACTATCACCATGTGGGTGGTATTTACCCATGGTATCACCGACGATACGGGCACATTTACGATGTGGCTTGTCCGGACCATTGTTCAATTCTATCATGGAAAACAGCACTCGACGCTGTACTGGTTTCAAACCGTCTCTTACATCCGGCAACGCACGCTGTGCAATAACATTCATTGCGTAACTAATGTAGGATGTTTCCATTGTTTTTTTCAGATCCACATCCTGAATCTGATCAAAAATTTTATCATCCATTTATTCTTTGTCTCCATTCTCATAAAGTCGATTACATCGCTGCAATCTTAATCAATCTGCCATTTTATATTTAACTACGTTTGCGTGTGAAAAATTCCTTTTTTCTACATCCTACAAATCCCAGTTTGTCATATATTTCGCATTTTCTTCGATAAACTCACGTCTCGGCTCTACTTTATCACCCATCAACGTTGTGAAAATCAGGTCAATCTCAGAAGAATTTTCTTCGTCAATCATGACTTTTTTCAGGATTCGGCGCTCCGGATCCATGGTTGTCTCCCAAAGCTGCTCGGCATCCATTTCACCCAATCCTTTGTATCGCTGAATCTTGTTATTTCCGTCACGGCCAATCTCTGTCAAAATATCATTCAATTCTTCATCCGTGTAGGCATACCATACTTTTTTGTTTTTCTCGATTTTGAAAAGTGGTGGCTGTGCCAGGTATACGTGTCCCTGACGAATCAGTTCCGGCATGAAACGATACAAGAACGTCAGCATCAGTGTATCAATATGCGCACCGTCGACATCGGCATCGGTCATGATGATAATTTTATTATAACGCAGTTTGCTGATATCAAAATCCTCATGGATTCCGGTTCCAAATGCTGTAATCATTGCTTTAATCTCTGCATTTGCATAGATTTTGTCTAATCTTGCTTTTTCCACATTTAAGATTTTTCCACGAAGCGGAAGAATGGCCTGTGTCGCACGGTCACGTGCTGTTTTGGCAGAACCGCCGGCGGAATCTCCCTCTACGATGTAGATTTCGCAATTTTTAGGATCTTTGTCGGAACAGTCAGCGAGTTTTCCCGGAAGGGATGTTCCCTCTAACGCTGTCTTTCTTCTGGTTAAATCGCGGGCTTTTCTTGCAGCTTCCCTTGCACGCTGCGCCAAAAGTGATTTCTCGCAGATGGTCTTTGCAACAGTCGGATTCTGCTCTAAGAAATAAGTGAGCTGTTCGCTTACAACGGAATCTACTGCTCCACGAGCCTCACTGTTTCCGAGCTTCTGCTTTGTCTGACCTTCAAACTGAGGTTCCTCAATCTTGATACTGATAATAGCCGTCAAACCCTCACGAATATCATCACCTGTCAGTGCCGGCTCGTTGTCTTTTAATAATTTATTGGCTCTTGCGTAATTGTTAAATGTCTTAGTCAGCGCATTACGATAACCGGCAAGATGTGTTCCACCTTCCGGCGTAATGATATTATTTACAAAACTGTAAGTTGCATCATTGTAAGAATCATTGTGCTGCATTGCAACTTCTACATAGACTCCATTTACAGTTCCCTCACAGTAAATGACATCCGGGTAAAGTGCTTCTTTGCTGCGGTTTAAGTAAGTAACGAACTCCTTGATACCGCCTGCATAATGGAATTCATGTCTATGTTCTGAATCATCTCTGGTATCAATTAACACAATACGGAGTCCTTTTGTCAAAAAGGCAGTCTCTCTCAAACGCTGTTTTAATGTGTCGTAATCGTAAACAGTCTCTTCAAAAATACTTCCATCTGGCCAGAATGTAACCTTTGTTCCGTGCTTGTCAGCATCACATTCGCCGATTACCTTAACAGGTTCATCCGGTTTTCCAATCTTATAACTCTGGAAATATACTTTTCCCTCTCTGCATACTTCAACCTCTAACTTTGTAGAGAGCGCGTTAACTACAGACGCACCTACTCCGTGAAGTCCGCCTGATACCTTGTATCCGCCACCACCGAATTTTCCACCGGCATGAAGCACCGTGTATACAACCTCTAACGCAGATTTTCCGGCTTTGTGGTTGATATCAACCGGAATTCCACGTCCGTCATCTTCTACTGTGATGGAGTTATCCTGGTTAATGGTAACATGAATATTTTTACAATATCCTGCCAATGCCTCATCTACTGCATTATCTACAATTTCGTAAACCAGATGATGTAATCCTCTTGCAGAAGTGCTGCCGATATACATACCCGGTCTTTTTCTTACCGCCTCAAGACCTTCCAGAATCTGAATCTGGTCAGCCCCATATTCCTGTTCTATTGCCATAATTAATAACCATGTCCTTTCCGTTTACACTTCGTCCATAGAACCTCTCTCGAAAACAGTTCCGTTTATGACTTCAAAAACTTTATTTATGTGAAACCTGTTTTTTACAAATTCATCCAGACCGGTACAGGTAATGATGGTCTGGGTATCATGTATGTTATTTAACAAATAATTCTGTCGGTTGCTGTCCAATTCCGATAACACATCATCCAGCAATAAAATCGGTGTATCATGAATCGACTGTTTCACTAATTCGATTTCGGAAAGTTTCAGCGAAAGCGCAGAAGTTCTCTGCTGTCCCTGCGAACCAAACTTTCGGATGTCGACACCGTGAATGGAAAAAAGCAAATCATCACGATGCGGCCCCACAGAAGTCTGACAATACCGCAAATCCCTGTCTTTGGCACGATTTAACTCATCCTCAAAAAAGATGTCATCGATATTCGGCTCATATTGCAGCAACAGTTCCTCTTTCTCCCCCGAAATTCTGTAATGAATGTCCTGTACGATTTCGTTCAGTTCTTCCACAAACTTTTTCCTTCTCTGGATAATCTTTTTTCCGCTCTCAAGTAACTGCATATCCCAGATTGGAAGCGTCTCCTTTAAGTCAGGACGGTAAACCATATCCTTCAAAAGCTTGTTTCTCTGATTCAAAACTTTGTTATATTTTGTTAAATCAGCCAGATAGATTTTATCGAGCTGACACAACTCTGCATCTAAAAATCTTCTACGTTCCGAAGGTCCGTTTTTGATGATGTTTAAGTCCTCCGGTGAAAAGAATACCATGTTCAGAATTCCGAATAATTCGCTTGCCTTCTTGATGGGAATCTTATTAATGGCAATTCCCTTCGAGCGGTTCTGCTTCAAGTGAATATCAATCTGGTACTCTTTTTCTTTTTTAACTACAGTCGTACGAATATGTGCTTCCTGCTCACCGAAACGAACCATCTCCTTGTCTTTGCTACCTTTGTGGGACTTTGTTGTCCCGCTCAGATATGCAGCTTCTAAAATATTGGTCTTTCCCTGCGCATTATCGCCAAATAAAATATTCGTTCCATCATCAAAAGAAATATCTAAATCTTCATAATTGCGAAAATTTTTTAATTCAATTGATTTAATAATCATTTTACGATTTTAAGCGTTTCCCCATTGTAGGAAACGACATCTCCATCATAAAGTTTTTTGCCACGCTGTACTTCAACTTCTCCATTCAGGGTAACTTCCCCATCCTGGATTACAATCTTAGCTTCAACGCCGGACTCCACAAGACCTGCTTTTTTCAAAGCCTGACCAAGTTTAATAAATTCATCTTCCTCACGGATATTAACTGTTATCATACTTTTCCTTACCGGACTATCGTCCCTTTTAAAATTTAACTACATTTGCGTGTGGAAAATTCTCTTTTTCCACCCTAGTTTGCTGCGGCATTAAAGTTTACCGGAAGAATCAGGTAAATAAATTTGCCATCATCATCTTTGATGAAGCAAGGTGCCTTTGGATTCACCATGTAAAGTGTCACTTCTTCCTCGTCAATCACACGCAGTGCATCTATAAAGAATTTTGGATTGAAACCAATCAAAATATCTTTTCCCTCTTTTGCAATATCAATATCTTCATTCATGGAACCAATAAAGGAATTAATCTTTAATTCCATGTTGCCATCTGTCACATTCATGATAATCGGCTTCTTGTCGCCTTCTTTTACCAGAAGTGTGGCACGGTCAATACAGCTTAAAAGCTCACGCTTATTGATTTTTACTTTTGTCTCGTAATCAGAAGAGAGCATCTGCTCAATCTTGAAGTATTCTCCTTCAATCAAACGTGAAACTACGACTGTCTTATCAAATTCAAAGACAATATGGTTGTCTGTCAGATAAATGGTGACATCTTCCTCGGCACTTCCCGGAAGAATCTTACTTACTTCCTGAAGTGTTTTACCAGGAACAACTACTTTCTTGTGATCATAGTGATCTTTTAATTCAATGTTACGGATAGAGATACGGTGACCGTCTAAGGATACCACTTTTAACTGGTTGTCCTCGATTTCGAAAAGTTCACCTGTCATTAATTTGTTATTCTCATTGTCGGCAATAGAGAAAATAGTCTGACGAATCACTTCTTTTAACGTAAACTGTGACATTGTGATAGATCCGTTACGTTCAATGTATGGGATATAAGAAAAATCTTCTCCTGATTTTCCAACAATGTTAAATTTCGCTTTTTCACAGGTGATGGTTGTCTTGAAAGAAGCATCTGTTTCAATAACAACATCACTATCCGGTAATTTTCGAACAATCTCAGAAAAGATTTTAGCATCGAGGGCAATGACACCTCGTTCTACAATTTCTCCTTCGATTCTTGTCTCGATACCTAACTCCATATCATTTGCAGTTAATTTAATTTCATTTGCAGATGCATCGATTAAGATACATTCTAAGATAGCCATGGTTGTTCTAGTTGGTACTGCTTTAGAAACAATACTGACACCATGTAATAAATTTGATTTGGAACAGATTAATTTCATGTTGTGTATAACTCCTTCCTTAGCCGGCAACGTGAAAGCGAAGCCAAATAAATATAAATATAATAAAAATTCAAAGTCGTATTCTTAGGGGTTGTTTAAAAGTTCATAACTGCCATGAAGCCTTGAAACATAAGGAAAATTGAAACCTCATAACTGTGTGAAAAAGACTTGGACAGGCTCTTGATGAAATGTGAATAATAAAATTATGTAAACTTGAACTTCATAATTTTATTAAACTAATCATGTCGTTATCAAAGGCTTATCCATGCATTTAAACAGGCGTTTCACAGCGCATAAACGTCTTATAAACAACTTTATGTGCATAACCCTAATTTGGATTGATTTTCTTTTTAATCGTGTCTATGAGGTTGTGAGTGTCTTCATTGGTCTCGTATTCCTCAGAAACTTTGTTGACACCATGAATAATCGTGGAATGGTCACGGCCTCCTAAGAGAGAACCTATGGAATCCAGCGGAGTGTCGGTCATAGTCTTACATAAGTACATCGCAATCTGACGCGGTCTTGCAATCTGACTGCTTCTATTTTTGGAAATCATCTGGTCAAGCGAAATCTGGAAATGTTCGGATACAACCTCAATGATAAGCTGAGGTGTAATCTCGCGTGGCTTGTCCGGAATGATAATATTCTGAAGTTCTTTCATGGCAATGTCCATGGTGATTTCAGTTTTTACTAAATTAGAGTAAGCGAGCAGTTTGTTCAAAGCGCCCTCTAACTCACGGATGTTAGATTTTATGTTGGTGGCAATGTAATTTAAGATTTCGTCACTTAAATTCATGTCATCCGTTTCTACTTTTTTCCGAAGAATCGCCATTCTTGTCTCGTAGTCCGGTGTTCCAATGTCAGCCATCAGACCCCACTCAAATCGGGAACGGATACGATCTTCCAAAGTCTCCATGTCTTTCGGTGGTTTATCGGAAGTCAGAATAATCTGCTTTCCGGCAGAATGTAAGGCATTGAAGGTATGGAAAAATTCTTCCTGTGTACTTTCTTTTCCTATAATAAACTGAACGTCATCGACCATTAAGACATCGATGGTGCGGTATTTGTCACGGAATTTGGTCATCGCAGACGCATTACCGTTACGGATAGAGTCGATAACTTCGTTTGTAAATTCTTCGGAAGTTACATATAAGACTTTGGCATCCGGGTTCTGTTCTAATATGAAATGACCAATGGAATGCATTAAGTGGGTCTTACCAAGTCCCGGTCCTCCATAAATATAAAGAGGATTGTATGCTTCACCCGGAGATTCTGCTACTGCAAGGGAAGCCGACTGGGCAAAACGGTTGTTGCTGCCGACGACAAAAGTGTCGAATGTATAATTCGGATTCAGATTGGACTTGTCTGCATTTGCAGAAACAGCAGGCCGCTTATTATTTCCTACATTATTATTCATAGGAGAAGAGCTGGTCTGAATAGAACTAGCCTGTTCCGGAAAAATAAATTCAATTTCATATTCAATTCCAATAATTTCTGCAATTGTAACCTTTAAAGGAAGGTAATATTTTTTTGAAATATAACCTAAAGCCATCTGATTGTCTGGTGGAACCAGGATATATACGGTATTTCCCTGAATGCCAAAAACTTCAAGCGGCTTGAGCCAGGTATTGAAAGAAACATCACTGATTTCATGCTCGGCTTTTACAGTCTGTAATATCTCATTCCATTTTTCTAATAACTTGTCCATTTCCATACTCCGATTTCTACTATATATAGAAGTGCACGTTTGGGCACTTTCCAAAGATACACAAAGAAAGGGTAAATTTTCATTCTCTAAAAATAACCCTTTACTGCATGTTTTCTTTTAAAATATACACTTAGGACATCATAAAAAATCCTACACTGTCTATCCTACACTATTTTGCCTTAATTAGCAATCAAAAATTTGTGGGTATCTTTCCACTACCCTTGTGGAAAGATAATTTCTCTATGAGGAGATTAGAGGGGTGAAAATAGATTTTAAACAGTTTACGTGAAAAGGTATAAAATAGTTATAGACCGCAGAAAATATAGGGTTAACCACATTACTAACAAGTTATAAAGGTATTATCCATGGTTTATCCACAAGTTATCCACAAATTGAGGATAACTTATGTAAACGTTGATTTTACTGGATTTGTGGTATGTGGAAAAGTACCAAATTTTTTTCAAAATGATACTTTTGGCTCACTAGATATAGCGAATTTTATAAGATGCCTAATAGATATTGTGGTTAACCTTGGAAAGTATTAGAAAATGCGAAAAAATAGCATGTTTTGCTTGACTTAGGGCGATTTTTTTGATATAAAAGAAAATGATGTTTTTTAACGTAGAGGAGGTGGATACGATATGAAGATGACATTCCAACCAAAAAAGAGACAGAGATCTAAAGTTCATGGATTTAGAAGCAGAATGAGCACAGCAGGCGGAAGAAAAGTATTGGCTGCAAGAAGAGCAAAAGGAAGAAAGAAATTATCAGCTTAGGCCACATCTTTGTGGTCTTTTCTTCTTTATATTATTAAATTTCGTATAAAGAATTTGTGCCAACGACTTTAGAAAGGGCATGAATGCCAGATGAAATATTCAGAATCATTGAAGAAAAACAGAGATTTTCAGAACGTATATAAAAAAGGTAAATCTTTTGCCAACCGCTATCTGGTGATGTACGTTCTTGAGAATCAGACCGAACAGAATCGTGTCGGGATATCAGTTAGCAAAAAAGTAGGAAATAGTGTTATAAGACATCATATCACCCGGCTCATCCGGGAGAGTTACCGACTACATGAGGACATGTTTAATAGTGGTTTAGACATAGTAGTCATCGCAAGAAGTACAGCGAGAGATTGTAAGTATCGCGAGATTGAGAGTGCGCTGTTACATCTTGGAGGTCTTCACAAGATTACAAAATCATAATTGAAAAAAGAAGATGGAATCATTTTGAAAAAATTATTCATTGCGTTAATTAAATTTTATAGGAAGTATATTTCTCCGATGAAGACAACAAAGTGTCCTTATTATCCGACCTGTTCTACTTATGGACTTGAAGCAGTAGAAAAATATGGAGCACTTAAGGGGGGAGCTTTGGCAGCATGGAGAATTTTAAGATGTAATCCTTTTTCAAAAGGTGGATATGATCCCGTTCCATAGATGGAGGTATTTAGTTGACAGATATTTTATTAACAGCATATGATGGCGCTATCCTTGGACCAATTGCAAAATTGCTTGGATGGGTTATGAACGGAATCTACATTCTCATGGACAAAGTGGGGTTAAATAATGTAGGTTTATCAATTATTATTTTTACAATTGTAATTTATGCGTTAATGTTTCCATTAACCTATAAACAGCAGAAGTTTTCAAAGTTATCGCAGAAAATGAATCCTGAATTGCAGGCAGTTCAGAAGAAGTATAAAGGCAAAAATGACCAGGCTTCTGTGCAGGCTATGCAACAGGAGACTCAGCTTGTCTATGAAAAATATGGGGTTTCTCCGATGGGAAGCTGCGTACAGATGTTAATTCAGTTTCCATTATGGTTAGCTCTGTATCGTGTATTTATGAATGTACCGGCTTATGTTACCAGTGTAAAAGCAGATTACATGGACTTAGTTTCCGGAATCATGGCAACAGATGGTTATCAGGATAAGATGACATCTTTTGTGGATGCTATGAATCTTGCATCTGTACGTGCGGATTTTACGGTGACAGATAAGACAGCACTTTCTAATTATATTGTGGATGTGCTTTATAAGATGAATTCATCAGGTTGGGAGAAATTAACAGATGTTTTCCCATCTTTATCTGATTTAATTTCATCTACACATAGTGTTGTAGAAGGTGTCAATAAGTTTATTGTATTGAATATTTCTGATACACCTATGTATGTAATTAAAAACGGTTGGACAAACCATGAATGGCTGTTTGTAATTGCAGCATTACTGGTTCCTATCATTTCCTATCTGACACAGGTAATAAACATTAAGTTAATGCCGATGGCATCTACAGGTGATGGAAATGATGCAATGGCACAGCAGATGAAGACAATGAACAAAATGATGCCAGTGTTCTCTTTGATTATGTGTTTCACAGTTCCATTTGGTTTAGGAATTTACTGGATTATAGGAGCTCTTATCCGTGCATTGCAGCAGTTCTTTTTGAATAAGCATTTTGAAAAAATGGACTTAGATGACATCATCGCCAAGAATCAGGAAAAAGCAAAGAAGAAACGCGAGAAGCTTGGAATTTCTGAAAATCAGATTTCAAATGCTGCACGTATGAACACAAAGAAAATTGAAGAACCTGAGAAGCCTGCTAATACTTCAGCAGAAAAAGAGTTAGAATTAGAAAAAGCTGCAGCAAAGAAATCCAATGCGAAAGCAGGAAGTATGGCTGCAAAAGCAAATATGGTAAAAGAGTTCAACGAGAGAAATTCCAGAAAATAATGTAATGGAAAGGTATGGGTATAATAAGACATGGATTTTATTGAAGTAAGTGCAAGAACAGTTGATGACGCAATTACGGAAGCATTAGTGAAATTATGCGCAACAAGTGACCAGATTGAATACGAAGTGATTGAAAAGGGAAGTACAGGATTTCTTGGAATCGCAAGAAAAGATGCTGTAATCAAAGTTCGTAAAAAATTTACAGTAGAGGATTGTGTAAGAGATTTCTTAGATAAAGTATTCCATGCAATGGGGATGGAAGTCGAAGTTCTCGTGACAGTCGAGGACGAGAAGACAGTCAGTGTTGAATTGAAAGGAAATGACATGGGTGTTCTCATCGGTAAGAGAGGACAGACCTTAGATTCCTTACAGTATCTTGCAAATCTCGCTGTAAACAAACAGTCTGAGAATTTTGTAAAAGTAAAACTTGATACAGAGGATTACCGCAAGAGAAGAAGAGAGACTTTAGAGAATCTTGCAAGAAACATTGCTTACAAAGTAAAGAGAACAAAACGTCCTGTTTCTTTAGAGCCAATGAATCCTTTTGAGAGAAGAGTCATTCATTCTGCATTACAGAATGATCGTTATGTGACAACACACAGCGAAGGTGACGAACCATATCGTCATGTAGTCGTTACAATTAAAAAATAACATACATAATTATGTTTGGTTTATAAGGTGAAAGTGGGTGTCCTGCTCGGGATACCCATTTTTGCGATTAATTATTGTAGAAAGGTTTGGTAATTTCATGAAAACAGATACAATTGCTGCAATTGCAACTGCTATGACAAGTTCAGGAATTGGCATTGTACGAATCAGTGGAAATGAGGCAGTCTCCATAACAAGCCGTATTTTTAAGATGAAAAACGGAAAAGATTTTGCAGATATGCCAACACATACAATTCATTATGGCTGGATTATAGATGGAGATGAAGTCATCGATGAAGTCATGGTTCTTTTGATGAAAGGACCAAAAAGCTACACGAGAGAAGATACGGTGGAGATTGACTGCCACGGTGGTGTGTATGTCATGAAGCGCATCTTAGAGATCGTTATCAAGTACGGTGCGAGACCGGCGGAACCGGGAGAATTTACAAAAAGAGCTTTTTTAAATGGAAGAATCGATCTTGCGCAGGCGGAGTCTGTCATTGATATTATTCAGGCGAAAAACGAGTTTGCATTGAAAAGTTCGATGAAGCAGTTATCCGGAAAAGTATCGGAACGTATTCGAAATGTTCGTGGCGTGCTGTTGCACGAGATTGCATTTATTGAATCTGCATTAGATGATCCGGAGCACATCAGCTTAGAGGGATACCCGGCAGAATTGAGTGAGATTGTGCGGGTACAAAAAGAAGAAATTGAAAAGCTTTTAAGTTCAAGTGACAACGGAAGAATTTTAAAAGAAGGAATTGCGACCGTGATTGTCGGAAAACCGAATGCCGGAAAATCCTCACTTTTAAATACGTTAGTCGGAGAGGAGCGTGCCATCGTTACCGATATTGCCGGAACGACCCGTGACGTCTTAGAAGAGCAGATTAACTTAAATGGTATCATCTTGAATCTGATTGATACAGCAGGAATCCGCGAGACGGAAGATGTTGTGGAAAAAATCGGTGTGGAAAAAGCCAAGAAGCATTTAGACGAGGCAGATTTAATTATATATGTAGTAGATACATCAACAGCGTTAGATGAAAATGATTTTGAAATTATGGAAATGCTTCAGAACCGCAATGCCATCGTTTTGTTAAATAAATCCGATTTGGAACCGGTGACAACAGCGGAAGAAATTTCATCCCGTCTGGACAAAACCTTGATTCCAATTTCTGCAAAAGAGCAGACCGGCTTTGAAAAATTAGAAGAGGAGATTAAGAACATGTTCTTCTCCGGAGAAGTGACATTCAATGATGAAATTTATATTACAAACATTCGTCATAAAACTTCTTTACAGGAAGCCGCTTCTAGTTTAAATTTAGTATTGCAGAGTATTGCGGATGAGATGCCGGAAGATTTCTATTCGATTGATTTGATGAATGCTTACGAAGTTCTGGGAAATATTATCGGAGAATCCGTGGAAGATGATCTGGTTAATGAGATATTCAGTAAGTTTTGTATGGGAAAATAAAACCGCTTAACACGTTTGAAAGCGGAAAAAGTATGTGATTTGAGAAAGAGGGACAATATTATGCCTGCAATTGAAGAAAATTATGATGTGTGTGTCGTAGGTGCCGGTCATGCCGGATGTGAAGCAGCTTTGGCGTGTGCCAGAATGGGACTTGAGACAATTATTTTTACGGTGAGTGTTGACAGCATTGCAATGATGCCTTGCAATCCGAATATCGGAGGAAGTTCGAAAGGACATCTGGTACGTGAGATTGACGCACTTGGCGGTGAGATGGGAAAAAATATTGATAAGACATTTATTCAGTCGAAAATGCTGAACAAGTCCAAAGGACCTGCGGTACATTCCCTACGTGCACAGGCAGATAAAGTAAATTACAGTATGGAGATGCGTAAAACCTTGCAGAATACGGATCACCTCACGATTAAACAGGCAGAAGTAGCAGAGCTGATAACAGAAGAGATTGAGGGTCAGGGCGGCAAGAAATTGCAGAAGATTACAGGATTAAAAACTGTTTCCGGTGGAACCTATTACTGTAAAGCAGTTGTGCTTTGTACCGGAACTTATCTGAATGCAAGATGCCTGACCGGAGAGATGATTACATACACCGGACCAAACGGTTTGCAGGCTGCAACGCATTTAACGGACTCCCTCAAAGAGCATGGTGTAGAGATGTTCCGCTTCAAGACCGGTACCCCGGCAAGAGTGGACAAACGTTCTCTTGATTTTTCGAAGATGCAGGAGCAAAAAGGAGACGAGAGAGTTGTACCATTTTCCTTTACGACGAATCCGGAAGATGTTCAGATTGACCAGGTATCATGCTGGCTGACTTATACTAATGAGACGACACATGAGATTATCCGGAATAATCTGGATCGTTCCCCGATTTATGCGGGAATTATTGAAGGTACCGGACCACGATATTGTCCATCCATCGAAGATAAGGTTGTAAAATTTGCGGACAAAGACCGTCATCAGATTTTTATTGAGCCGGAAGGAATCAATACAAACGAGATGTACGTAGGTGGTATGTCATCTTCTTTACCGGAGGATGTGCAGTACCAGATGTACCGTACTTTACCGGGAATGGAGCATGCAAAAATTGTGCGGAATGCCTATGCGATTGAGTACGACTGCATTAACCCGAATCAGTTGTATGCGACACTTGAATTTAAAAATATCAAAGGTCTTTTCTCAGGCGGACAGTTCAACGGAAGCAGTGGATACGAAGAGGCAGCCTGCCAGGGACTTATGGCTGGAATCAATGCTGCGCTCAGTATTCAGGGAAGAGAACCGGTTGTCTTAGATCGTTCCGAAGCTTACATCGGAGTTCTGATTGATGATCTGGTGACAAAAGAAAATCACGAACCTTACCGCATGATGACTTCAAGAGCGGAATATCGTTTACTTTTACGTCAGGATAACGCTGATTTAAGACTTTCCAAGAAAGGATACGAGATTGGACTTATTTCAAAAGAGCGTTATGACTGGGTTTGCAAAAAAGAAGAATTGATTCAGCAGGAGATTGCACGAGTTGCAACTGTCAGAATCGGAGCAAATAAAGAAGTTCAGGCTTTGCTGGAAAGCTACGGAAGTATTCCGCTCAATACAGGAACAACGTTGACAGAATTAATCTGCCGTCCGGAACTTGATTATGAAAAATTGGCGCCGATTGATAAAGAAAGACCAGAGCTTCCTTATGATGTAGTAGAACAGGTTAATATTAATATTAAGTACGACGGTTACATTTCACGTCAGATTAAACAGGTCGAGAGTTTTAAGCGTTTGGAGAAAAAAGTAATACCGGAACATTTCAATTATGATGAGGTACCAAGTCTTCGAATCGAAGCGCGCCAGAAGCTTAAGTTGTATAATCCAATGTCGATTGGACAGGCCTCCCGTATTTCCGGAGTATCGCCGGCAGACATTTCTGTTTTGTTAGTTTATATGGAACAGTTGAAATATCAGCAGGAGCATCAAGAGTAAGAAAGGCATAGGTGTTTATGGAATATCAATTAGAAAAATTTGAACGCGGATTGAACGAATTGGGAATCACATTAAGTGAGGAGCAGATGCAGCAATTTTTAACTTACTATGAGATGCTTGTGGAAAAAAATAAGGTGATGAATCTTACGGCAATAACTGAATTTGATGAGGTTGTGGAAAAACATTTTCTGGATAGTCTTTCCCTTGTGAAAGCGTATGATTTGACGAAGCCGGTTCGGATTCTGGATTTGGGAACCGGTGCAGGTTTTCCGGGAATCCCATTGAAAATTGCATTCCCGGAATTGGAGATTGTGCTTGCAGATTCTTTAAATAAACGAATTCTTTTTTTAGATGAAGTGATTGCGAAACTGGGATTACAGAAAATTACTACAGTGCACGCGAGAGCAGAGGAGTTGGCGAGAAATAAAGAATATCGTGAAACCTTTGATTTGGTCGTTTCACGTGCAGTGGCAAATTTGGCATCGTTGAGTGAGTATTGCGTCCCGTTTGTAAAACTTGGTGGCAAATTTATTTCTTATAAATCTGGGGAAATTGAAGAAGAGCTGACTAATGCAAAACGTGCCATTTTTTTGTTAGGCGGCAAGACAGAAGAAGTTGTAAAGTTTGATTTGTATGAGCAGAAACGCTCATTTGTATTAATCAAAAAAGAAAAAGGAACACCAAAGACGTATCCGCGAAAAGCCGGAACACCGACGAAGAGTCCTTTATAGAAAAAGCAGAGAAATCCTTTGATAGATACACCGACCTTAAAAGGTCAAATCTAAAAATGATACCGGCCTCAAAAAGTTAGACTAAAAAAGCTAACTTTTTCAGGTCGGTATTTTTATGTGATAGAAAATGCGGTTCCTATTATATAAAAAACTCCGCGAGGATACGTGCCTCGCGGAGAAAAATTTAATGCTTTGCATACCACTTGGGCGTGCAAAATACTAGTTTTCAAGAAATGCTTCGATTACCTGGCATAATTTGTCCGGAATCTCTAACTGTGGTAAAAGTTTACAGCCGGAAAGATAAGCAGTCTCAAAGTTTGCATTGTAGCGTGTGTAGGAATCAACAATTTCTACGGAGTTACGATAGCTGCGGCTTCCAATCAGGTGAACCGGAACTTCAATCTTTGAAAGTGCATGCGTCATGGAAATCTTGGTGTAATTACCGTAGATGCTTGCCTGCAGATATTTTCCATGGCTTCTGTCGCGGTGGGAAGATTCAAAATAAAAATCTTCCAAAGCGGAGCTGATAAGCTGTGGTCTGTTGAAATATTGAATGCGGAAAGCAGCATCAATATTTTTACGTGACATCTCAATATTGTAAATGAACGTTCCAAGAATCGGACACTCCAACATCCACTTGCGCAACTGTGAAACTTTGTCCGGTATCTCATTACTTGCAGTGAGCGATTCCGGATTCACGCAGATAATATCCTGGAATAAATCTTTTTCCATATGGCTTGCCATTAAAGTAAAAGAGCAGGAACTGCCAGTTGCAACTACAACAACTTTTTCTTTGACAACATCTTTGATAAAGTCCGTCAAAAGCTGCACATATAAGTAATTTGTGTAAGTCAGATAAGGTTTTGCGGAACGGCCACATCCGAGAAGATCAAGCGTGTAGACGGTATGATCTTTCTGCAATTTGCGCACCATTTTATTCCATTCATAAGAAGAACTTGCCGGATTCAAATCATGGATGAAAAGAACCGGACTTCCTTCACCGTATTTGGAATAGTAGATATCGCCATTTTTCCATTTATAAAAAGAGCCTTGATCTGTTGCAAGCAGATTTTTCATACTTGCGGTCATATCGATAAAACGATTGGTCAGGTGAATCGCACCTGCAGCAAGTGTGGTCAGAACAAGAAAATTTTTCACATGTTTCTTCATATTCGGCCTCCTGTCTATTTGTTCAAAATTATATTTCTACTATTATTATAGACGTTTTTCCTTCTTTATACAAATTAATTTTCTCTTTAAAAATACTTTTCTTTGATGAAGAAATAAGCTACAATGGTTATAGTGCATAATTACTATACAAACATATGTTCTGAGAGATGGGGGAATATGGTTATAACATATCTGGAAAAATTACTGGCTGAGTATCAGCAGGAGAAAGAGGAAGTCGACAAGCAGATTTCAGAGCAGGAGATTTCCTTAAAAGAAAATATTGAGTTTGTAAAATTGCTGGAAGAGACGAATGATAACAGCTATGAGTGTTTTACACCAAGAAATGTTAATTCACGGAATAAGCAGAAGGTACTTCAACTGAAGGATGAGCAGAAACAGATTATGGAACAGCTTGATGCTTTGAAATTGCAAAGTGCGGAGTGGGTACACAAGATAGATGAATTAAAAAGTGTAATTCGTTTTCAGAAAATGTCGGAGGATGTCACTGCCCAGACCGTGGAAAGTATCGACAGCGATAAGGGTATGCGCATGGCATTGCTGGAAGTTCAGGAAAATGAGCGGCAGCGCATTTCGAGGGAGTTGCATGATTCGACCGTTCAGAATCTTACCAGTCTTGTACATAAGACAGAACTATGCAGCAAACTGATTGATACGGATGTCATCCGATGTAAACTGGAGTTGACGACAGTGAATCATATTTTGCGTGAAGTCATTCAGAACACAAGAGAGATGATATATGATTTACACCCGATGTCGTTTGACGATATTGGGTTAGATGTGACGATACAGGATGCCATACAGAAAATTGAAAAAGCGAATTCTATTCATGTACAATATACGGTAGAGGGAGAGGAAGTTTTGGTTTCTTCCGTTATTGGAATTTCAATTTTGCGCATTATTCAGGAAGCGTGTAGCAATGCTATCAAGCATGGACATGCAGAAATGATTTCAGTTACAATGAAGTATGAGCCAGCAGAAATCTCTCTTACGATAGAAGATGACGGCTGTGGATTTGAAAAAGAAGATATTCCTGATAAGGTTCGTGAGAATCATTCAGGATTTGGAATATCTATGATGAGGGAAAGAATTTATTTATTATCTGGAACATTGGAAATTGATTCAAAGGTTAACAAGGGGACGAAAGTTTTGGTATCAATTCCATTAGAAGAAAGGGAGGAAAATTAGATGATCGAAATTATGATCGCAGATGATCACTCTATGATACGTGAGGGATTAAAACAGTTACTTGAATTGGAAGGAGATATGAAAGTTGTTGCCGAAGCAAGTAATGGAAAAGAATGCATGGAGATAATTGGGGAGGTAAGACCAGATGTTTTATTGCTGGATATTAATATGCCGGAGAAAAATGGTCTTGAAGTTTTGGAAGAGTTAAATCTTACTAAAAAACGACCAAAAATTTTAATTCTTACGGTTCACAACGAAGTGGATTATTTATTGAAAGCAGTAGAGATTGGAGTGGACGGTTATGTATTAAAAGATTCGGAGTCCGCAGAATTAAAAAAAGCAATTCAGACTGTAGTAAGTGGAGAGACATACATCCAGCCGGATTTAATTCCAGCACTCAATTCCAAGAGAGTGGAGAGAGATTCTGATAAAGATAAAATTGACAATCTGACACGAAGAGAATTACAGGTTTTAAAATTGCTCGCGGTTGGAAGTTATAATAAAGAAATTGCAGAAAAGTTAGGTATTAGTGAACGTACTGTAAAGAACCATGTATCTAATATCTTTAAAAAATTAGAAGTAACAGATCGTACACAGGCCGCTGTCTTTACGATTCGAAATAATTTGATTACGATATAAGCTAATATAGGACTGCTCTTGCCAATATTAATACAAGAGCAGTCCTATATTAAATAAAATATTTCATCTCAATAACGAAATGTTTCACGTGAAACATTTCACATCCGCTGTGTTTCACAGAAAAATTCCACAATATTTTGTATTCTTAAAAAAATAGAAATACCACAGTTTGAAAATAATAAAAAAATGTTTCACGTGAAACATTAAGGTAGAAATACAGAATAAATAGTGATATAATTAACTTTGCAATAGCAAAAAAAGAAGAATATGCAATTATAAATTCTAATAAAAAAGAAGAAACGGAGAATAAAATGGGTAGAATAATAGCAATTGCAAACCAAAAGGGTGGGGTCGGAAAGACGACAACAGCAATTAACTTATCTGCTTGTCTGGCGGAAAGTGGACAGAGAGTATTGGCAATTGATTTAGATCCACAGGGAAATATGACAAGTGGATTAGGCGTAGATAAGAATGAATTAGAAAATACCGTATATGAATTAATGTTGGACGAATGTTCCATAAAAGAGAGCATGACCAATACGGTAATGGATAATTTAAAACTGATTCCTTCTAATGTAAATCTTGCCGGTGCAGAAATTGAATTATTAGGAATTAATGAAAAAGAATACATTCTGAAGAATGCGGTAGATTATATCCGGGATGATTTTGATTATATCATAATTGATTGTCCACCATCTCTGAATATGCTGACCATCAATGCAATGACGACTGCAACATCTATTCTTGTTCCAATTCAGTGTGAGTATTATGCATTGGAGGGATTGAGCCAGTTGATTCATACAATCGACCTGGTTCAGGAAAGATTGAATCCAGACTTGCTGATGGAAGGTGTTGTATTTACCATGTACGACGGAAGAACAAATCTTTCTGTCCAGGTTGTCGATAATGTAAAAAATAACCTGAACACAACTGTTTACAATACTATCATTCCAAGAAATATCCGATTAGCAGAAGCACCTAGCCATGGAGTTCCGATTAATATGTATGATACAAAATCAGCAGGAACAGAAAGCTATCGTATGTTGGCAAAAGAGATTATGGAGCGAAAAGACCTTCCATAAAAATAAAGAAAATTAGAGAGGAAAACATATATGGCAACGAAGAAGAATGGTTTGGGAAAAGGTTTAGATTCACTTATCACAGATAAGGTAAATAAACCGGCTGCAAAAACAGCAGAAAAAAATGAAAAAGTAGTGGAAGGTATTCTCGTTAATATTAACAAGGTGGAACCAAATAGAGACCAGCCACGAAAAAATTTTGATGAAGATGCACTTTTAGAGTTATCGGAATCCATCAAACAGTTTGGTGTGTTACAGCCTTTACTGGTACAGGATAAAAAAACATATTATGAAATTATAGCAGGAGAGCGTCGTTGGAGAGCTGCTAAGATGGCAGATTTGAAAGAAGTTCCGGTTATCATTAAGAACTTAACAGAGCAGGAGATTGTAGAGATTTCCTTAATCGAAAATATCCAGCGAGAAAACCTGAATCCGATTGAAGAAGCAATCGCATATAAGAGATTACTGACAGAATTTAATTTAAAACAAGATGAAGTAGCAGAGCGTGTGTCAAAAAGTAGAACAGCAGTTACCAACTCCATGCGTCTTTTGAAATTAAATGAGAGAGTTCAGCAGATGGTGATTGATGATATGATTTCTACCGGTCATGCAAGAGCATTACTTGGAATTGATGATATGGAAAAACAGTACGCGACCGCACAGAAAATTTTTGATGAAAAGCTCAGTGTACGTGAGACAGAAAAATTAGTAAAGAAAATGCAACAGGAGAAGGATGCTCCTGCCAAAGAGAAAAAAGTATTAGATCCAAAGATGGAAGCAATCTTCCAGGATTTAGAAGAAAAAATGAAATCCGTTCTTGGAACAAAAGTATCCATCAACCAGAAGGATGACAAGAAAGGTAAAATTGAGATTGAATACTATTCCATGGATGAGTTGGATCGTATCATTGATATGATAAAAGGTATTCAGCACGAGTAGAAGTACAGCAGATAGAAAGGTAGTAAAAAATGATTTCACAATATTTAGGATTTGATTCCGATTATATTATTATAGGGCTGGCAGCATTTGTATTGATTTTGTTTATATTATATATCGTAAATGTTGTCCAGATGAAGAAACTGAAGAAAAAATACAGAATTTTCATGGATGGAAAAGACGCCAAGTCGTTAGAAGATACCTTAATCAAACGCTTGGATGAAGTGGATGATTTATTAGAAGCAAATCATAAGAATGAAAAGTCAATCGAAGTTCTTATGAAGAAAATGAAATTTACATACCAGAAGATGGGACTTGTAAAATATGATGCTTTTCATGAGATGGGCGGCAAGCTGAGTTTTTCACTTGCTATGCTAAATGAAAAAAATGACGGATATATCATCAATGCAATGCATACAAGAGAAGGCTGTTACACTTACATCAAAGAAATTGTAGATGGAAATTCCATCATTGTGTTATCCGATGAAGAAACAGAAGCATTAAATATGGCAATGGGTGTAGAAGAAACAAAGAAAGAATAATTGGAGTTTAAACATGGGTATCAGACTATTACATGATTTAAAGGGTGGAGAATTATTAAAAGAACCGGTCATATTAGAAGAAGAAGTTTTAGTTCCAGCAGGAACTGCATTGAAACCGGAGTATATAGAATTGTTGAAAACACTCGATGTTGAGACTGTAATAGTGGAAGAATCAGAGGAACACGAGCGGCAGTTCTTTTTTCAGGAAGAGAGAGAAGAATGTGTGGAGCGGGTTCGAAGGATTCTGAAACGCCATATCTATGGAAAAGAGAAAAATTCGTTGCAGGAGATTGCATCTTTTGCAGATGAATTTATAGAAAAAGCATCTGTGCTGGATGAGTTCGCTTCCTATGATTATGAGGAGAGACAGCCGGATTTGTATGAACACACCGTAATGACAGCAGCCCTTTCCTTTATTATTACAAAAAGACTACAAATATCATTAAAAGAGCAGAAAGAGATTGTGATTGGTGCACTGTTGCATGACATTGGGCTGCGTTACATCACTGTAAATTATGTAAACCAGTCAATAGAAGAACATTCCGATACCGAATTGTTTGAGTTTAAGAAACATACCATTTTAGGGTACAGTGCATTAGAGTCCGAAGAGTGGGTTCCGATGCTGGCAAGAAGAATGGTCTTATCGCATCATGAGCGAAAGGATGGCTCCGGTTACCCGCTAAAACAGAAAAATCAGGAGATGGGCTGTAGAATTTTACAGGTGTGTGATGCGTTCGACGGAATGGTGTCTGGCATGGAATGTAGAAGAATGGAGTTGAACGATGTGCTCGATTATCTGCAAGCGCAGCGTGGAATCCTTTTTGATGAAAAAGTGGTAGACATTCTGCTTTCACTCATCAGACGAAAAAGTGACGGAAACAGGTGATTTTATCCAAGTATTTCTGGAAATTTGATGGTACTTTCGTTGCAAAATGAAAATAGATATTATATAATAAAAATATGTTTATGGTTAAAAGGAGAATAGAAATTGCATAAGTTTTTAAGAGCAATTGGATTTTCAAATTTAAAAAAGAAAGAGCTAGAGAAGATTGTCTCTGAAATCGTTGAAAAGCCAACTATGATGACAGTAGCAGAAGATTCAGAAGGCAATGAATTTGCTGAACTTTCCAAAGAGTTTGGGAATCTTTTTGGAATTGCCGTGAGAGGAACTTATCAGGAGGACGATACGTTCGAGGTTGATTATTATTATCCTTATTACCATGGAACGAAGGTTACTACCAGAGAGAGCATCGAGGTAGATAAGCATGCAGAGAAGGAGTCATATGCAGGAATCTGTGACGAAGTAAAAATTGGTGTCACACTTATTTTTTACTTACAGAATATCACGGATTATCTCTCAGCCAAAAAGAACAGACTTCCGATGAACATGCAGGAAGGCGCTATTTTGTCAGCACTTTCCACGGAAGGTAAGATTTTATTACCGATTAACAAGACACAGAGACAGACTCGCAACATACAGAAGAATTCGACCGACAGGAATCACTTGATTGCAGCCGCTAGAGAGGGCGATGAGGATGCGATTGAGAATCTGACGTTAGAGGATATGGATACTTACTCTATGCTTTCGAAGCGTATCATGAATGAAGATGTATTAAGCATTGTCGATACTTACTTCATGCCATATGGAATCGAGAGCGATCAGTATTCTGTGCTCGCAGAGATTGTAGATTACTCAATCGTCATGAATCAGTACACAAATGAAAAAGTATATTTATTAGAACTTTTATGTAATGATTTAGAATTTAGTTTGTGCATCAACCAGAAAGATTTGCTGGGTGAACCGGAGATAGGAAGACGTTTCAAAGGGAATATCTGGATGCAGGGCCATATCTGTTATCATAACTAGTTTTTTTGCATCTATAGCTCAGTAGGATAGAGCGTCCGCCTCCTAAGCGGAAGGCCGCTGGTTCGAATCCAGTTAGGTGCATTATTTTTATATGATTTATTTTAAAAATTACATAAGAAGTCAAGGAAGACACTATCGTACAAGGGGGAATCATTATGGGTAAGGATCATCCAGTGACACCACAGAAGCACAAGAATATGAATTGTGTGAAAATTGTTATTTCAGTTTTAGTTACAGTAATTCTGCTGATGGCGGATTTATTGTGTATGACAGACAATCATCGGAATTATATTATAATTGCAGTGATTACAATTTTGATGCTGCTGTCGACTTATGTTTTAGTGATATCTCTTTTGAGTGAGAGCCAGAGAAGAGCAATTCGCAGGGAAGAACAATACGAGAGTATTTTTAAATCAGAAAAAGCGACGTATGTGCGTCTTAGAAAGTCGTTTGACGAATTAGAGAGCCGCCTGACGGGAATTGAGACCATCATGGACGGCCCGCGCGATGAGATTATTGCAGCACAGAAATCACTTGCAAAAATCACCATCAACCGGACAAAAGAAAATACAGATGCATTGTTGAATTCGAATGACAAGCTGATTGATAAAATGCTTGATTTAGAGACACAACTGGCAGAGAAAACAGGCACTGAGGATACCAGGCATCAGGAAGAACTTGTGGCAGGTATACAGGAACTTTTGCGGAAGCAGGCTGAGATTGTGGAAGCAATAAAAGCATTGGAAAATGAAGTGGCACACATTGGAAGTGTTACGGTACAGAGTGCTCCGGTTGAGGAAGAACTTGGTTCTACCATTGGTCAGTTCAGTTTTGAAGAGGAAGCAGAAGAAGCCGGAATACCGGAAGAGACAGTGGAAGAAGAAGTTGTCGAACCACTGGAAGTGTCAGTGGAAGAAGAAGTTGCTGAGCCGGTTGAAGAAACAGTCGAAGAGATTATCGAACCGGTTGTGGAAGCGGAAGAAGAAGTTGTCGAACCACTGGAAGCGTCAGCGGAAGAAGCAATCGTGGAACCGTTAGATACCAGCGCAGAGAAAACATCTGACATCAACGAATTGGGATTTGGTGATGAACCTGCTGAAGAAGTGGTGGAAGATGCAGGTGATATCAATGAATTAGGATTTGGCGATGAACCAGCCGACATCAATGAATTAGGGTTCGGAGATGAACCGGCAGAAGAGGTCGTTGAAGATACTACAGATGTAAGTGAACTTGGTTTTGGAGACGAAGCTGCGGAGGAGCCTGCAGAGTTAGGATTTGATGAGATTTCTTCTATTGCAGATGAGGTATTAAATGACAGCAGTTTGTTGACAGATGAAGAGATTGCCGAAAAAGAGGCAGAGGAGCCAGCCGCTGTGGAAGCGGAAGTACCAGCCGAGGAGCCGGTGGCAGAGCCAGAGGAAGAAGCGGACGTTCCGCCTTCTCCAAATAAGATTATGACACCGGATGAGATAGCAGCATTGATTGCCAATACAACGGCAGCCAATACACCGGTACAGGAAGAACCGGAGAAGAAAGAAGAAGCTCCGGCAGCACCGGCTATGGATGCCTTGTCAGACCCAAACAAGGTTATGACGGCAGATGAGATAGCAGCATTGATTGCAAACATTTAAAGAGAAATGTGGATAATAAAAAAGAATTGATCATGTTATGTGGTCAATTCTTTTTTTGTGTAATAGGAAATTTCGTTCCTATTACACAAAAATGCTTCGCAGGAATCTTTTTCATCGGCTATCAAAAGATAACCTGTAGTTTTCTTGTCGGTAAATGACACAAAATCAGATTATTTTGCAGGATGTGCAGCAAGATAAGTCACAATTTTAACTGCAGTTTCCATGCCTTCTACACTGATGTGTTCATAAGGACCGTGGAAGCCGTAACCGCCTGTACCAAGGTTTGGACATGGAAGACCCATGAAACTTAATCTTGCACCGTCTGTACCGCCACGAACCGGACGGGAGATTGGTGTAAGTCCTGTACTTGCGATGGCTTCACGCGCAAGTTCCACAACAAAAGGATGCTGCTCAATGATTTCTAACATGTTAGAGTAGGAATCTGTAATTTTTAAGGAAACAGTTCCGGCACCGTATTTCTCGTTCATCTTCTTTTCTAAGGCACGGAGTGTGTCCAGACGGGAAGCGAAAGAATCTTTGTCGTGGTCACGAATGATATAAGAAAGTGTTGCGGAAGCAACATCACCGGACATGTCGGTCAGATGATAAAAGCCTTCTCTGCCTTCTGTGTGGGAAGGAGTCTCCGCTTCCGGAAGTGAAGCCTGGATTTCGCAGGCAACAGCGGCAGCATTTACCATAATATCTTTTGCCTCACCAGGGTGAACGTTGACACCTTTTACAGAGAAAACAGCGCTGGAAGCATTGAAGTTCTCGTAGGCAACTTCGCCCTCATAATCGCCGTCTAAGGTGTAAGCGTAATCTGCCTTGAAATAGTCAAGGTCAAAAAGATCTGCGCCGGCACCGATTTCTTCATCCGGTGTGAAGCCAATCCAGATATCGCCATGAGGAATACCGGATTTTATAATTTCCTCGACAGCCGTTAAGATGACAGCAATACCGGCCTTATCGTCCGCACCGAGAAGTGTAGTGCCGTCTGTTGTAATTAAAGTACGTCCCTTTAAGTCTTTTAAAGTTGGAAAATCAGATACTTTTAACAGGGCATTGGTTCCTTTTAAAACAACGTCCTCACCGTTATAATTTTCAATAATCTGAGGTTTTACATGTTCGCCGGAATAGTCCGGTGCAGTGTCCATATGTGCAATAAAACCGACAGCCTTTGCGTCCTCCATGCCGGAAGTGGCAGGAAGTAAACCATAGACGTAGCAGTTTTCGGTCAAAACAACTTTTGTGAGACCGAGGTCTTTTAATTCCTGTTCTAAGACTTTTCCAAGGTCAAACTGGCGTGCCGTGGAAGGGTGCGCCGTGCTTTCTTCATCGGAAGTTGTCCAATAAGATACATAATTTAAAAATCGTTCTTCAACTTTCATACAAAATCTCCTTATCTTCTCTAGATATTGGCAGGTGATTACAAAATATAGGATTCATTTGCAAACATCGCATACTATAATAAAGATAGCATACTTATATGTAAAATAAAATAAAAAAATATGAAAAAACTTCTTGCATTTCTTAATAAATTATTATATAATACATTTTGTGTTCAATATTTATGCGCCACTAGCTCAGCTGGCAGAGCACCTGACTCTTAATCAGGGTGTCCAGGGTTCGAACCCCTGGTGGCGCATTTAAAAGTATCGTTTTTATGGTGTAGGCCATGGGGATGGTGCTTTTTTTGTTGCAGAAAAAGACGATGCAATATACCTGCAAATAAAAAAACCATGAAGCGGAAGCGGTAAAAACCGGATTCCATTTCATGGATTTTCGTTTATTACAATAGAAAAAATTAGCGGCTTGCAATCAGTTTACAGATTGGATTGCCCTTAGAAGAGAACTTCTCCTCATATTCTGTCATGATATTTCCTTCGTTCATGGAAGCATCATGGTGTAAATCTCTCGTAGAAGCATCTACGCTCCAGCCTGCTTCCGGGATTTCTTCAAGTGAAAAAGTGAAAAGATCCTGGTTGTCTGTCTTGAATTCTACATGTCCATCTTTTGTTAAAATCTGGTCATATCGTGCAAAAAATTCTCTTGAAGTCAGACGGCGCTTTGCATGGCGGTCTTTTGGCCATGGATCGGAAAAGTTCAGATAAATCCGGGAAACTTCATCTTTGGCAAAGACTTCCGGTAAAGTAGCTGCATCGATACAGAGAAAACGGAGGTTTGGCAAAGGATTCAGTTCCATTTTCTGAATGGCGCGGAAAAGTACGCTGGTATAGCGTTCAATACCGATGTAGTTGATTTCCGGATGAGCGGCGGCTAAGTCCATGATAAAACGGCCTTTTCCCATGCCGACTTCAATGTGGAGTGGCTGCTGATGAGGGAAAACGGACTGCCAGTTTCCATTTAACTCTGTTGGATTTTTGATACAATATTCGCTTTTTTCAATTGCCTCATCGGCACCTTTAATATTTCGTAATCTCATAAATTTCTCCATTTCTGCCTGCTTTTTGGGGCATAACATTGCGTGTGAAAAAGCACACTATCTTTATCGTAAAAAGATACCCATATTTTACAATAAAAGCCGGGAGAAAAAAAGTATTTTTCCCTATTTTCATGAAAAGTTATTGCATGAAAAAAATGTTGCGTATATACTATTAATGATATGCGCGACAAAGCAAATGAAAGGCATGGTTTTAAATATGTTTCAGATAAAAAAAGGAAAAAGAGTGATGGCGGTACTGCTGGGACTGGTTTGTCTGTTGCAGGCGGCACCACAGAAAGTAGAGGCGGCGGATTACTGGCCGGAAGGACCGACGATTCAGACGCCATCCGCAATTGTAATGGAAGAATCGACGGGAACAGTGCTCTATGAGAAAAATGCAGATGAGCAGCTTTACCCGGCAAGTATTACGAAGATACTGACAACCTTAATTGCAATCGAGAATAGCAGCATGGATGAGGTCGTCACATTTTCGGAGGACGCAGTCTATAAAAATGAGGGTGATACATCTCATATCTGGCGTGATGTCGGGGAAGAGATGACAATGGAGCAGTGCTTATATGCAGTCATGCTCGAATCCGCAAATGAATGTGCATGGGCAGTTGCGGAGCATGTGGCAGGAGATGTATCTACGTTTGTAGATATGATGAATGAGAAAGCGGCTGAACTGGGATGCACCAATACGCATTTTAATAATCCGAATGGTCTGCCGGATGAGCAGCACTGGACGAGCGCAAGGGATATGGCATTGATTGCAAGGGCGGCGTATGAGAACGAGACGTTCCGTATCATTACCGGAACAGCGCGTTATACGATTCCTGCGACAAACAAACATTCCGAGCCGACATATCTGCAGAACCATAATGAGATGCTTTATCCGAGAACGACTTCGCAGTACGTTTACGAATACTGTACAGGCGGTAAGACCGGTTACACAGTGGCTGCGGGAAGCACGCTTGTCACCTATGCAGAGAAGGACGGAATGACCTTAGTATGCGTTGTTATGAATGTGGAGAAGCCGAACCAGTGGCTCGATAGTACAAGCCTGTTTGAATACTGTTTTGACAATTTCCAGCTCTGGAATATCTCAGAGAATGAGACGAGGTTTGAGACGGAGCAGGAAGAAAGTGTCGGCGCACTCAACACGAATGAGGCTTTTGCAAGCATAGACAAGGATGCCTGCGTGGTGCTGCCGAAGACGGCTGAATTCAACGATACATCCTATGAAGTCAACTGCGATAACACAAGCGATACCGTGGCGGGAACGATTGTATACACGTACAACGACAGAACGGTCGGCGGAGCAGATGTTGAAGTGACACAGACGGAAGTAAAGGAATTTCCATTTAATAATATCGAGGACACCGAGGAAAAAGAGAGCAAGACACTCAACATTGACACCAGAAAAATCGCGCTGGTTGTAATCGGAATTGTTGTCATTGCAGCACTGATTTTCGGAATAAAATGTCTGATTGATAATATCTATATCATTCGGCATAAAATGGAAATCAGACAGTTCCGCAAGTCACAGAAACGTGGACGCAGAAAAGACCGTGGCGTCAAAAACCGCTGGAAAAAGAGAAGATAACAATTTGTAACGACAATAAAATATTATGTAAAAACAAGAAAACGACAATATTTGTATAAAATATTGTCGCTTTTGTTATTCAGGACATCAAAAAGAAAAATCTAAATTGTCAGACAATTTAAAACAAATACAAGGAACACTAAGAAACCAGGCTGTCTAAAAGAACCAGAAGCTGGGACTTATTTCTCGTGTAAATGAGGAGTCCGTTTGAGCTCTCCACGATGGTCACGTACTTATCCTGGAAAGCAGGAGCGTGTTCTAACAGATGAAGTATGTAGGAACGAAGAGAAGCATCCAGGGAGAGAAAAATAGTATCGCAGTCATCGAGAGACTGAAATGAGGCATGCGCTTTTTGAAAAACGGATTTCAATTCCTGCTCCTTCTCATACTGTTCGATGGTTTTATTGACAATGAAGTAGCCATTCTCATCTTTTGGCATTGCGAGAGATTTGATGGCGCGCTGTACCTGTTTGGTCAGAGCATCGGAAGCGGGATAGAGTGACTCGAAATAACTCATGAAGTCAGCCGCGCATTTGAAATGCTCATTTTTCCCTTTCTCTAAGACCTCGGTGATTAAGATACGTTTGATAACGCTTTCGCAGGTCTCGCGGGATGGATTTTTACGGAGATGTGTTGTCTGTTCCATAGTATATGCCTTTCCAAATAATGTCCGCACAGGCGGACATGTTCTACAAAAGTGATAGTTTTATTTTACAGCAGGAAACGGCAAAAAACAACGAAAATGAGGTTTGACATAGCAACTACAATCAATTATAGTAAAAATAGAAATGTTGTAAAATATACCACAAGAAAGAACATGGAGCGGAAAAAATGTCAGAGGAGCCAATGAGAAGTAAAAAAGAAGAAAAGTTACTGGAAGAAGTAAAAGAATTCATTACAAACAATGGTGGAATTGTAAAAAAAGAGCAGCTTGGCACATTGAAAATGGACTACCGGAAGATTTTAAAATTTGTGGAACAGGGTGAACTGGTTCGTGTCAAAAGTGGATATTATGCAGTCAGCCTGGAAGGATTTTCGGAGGAGGAACTGATTGCAGGATTTTTCCCGGACTGCGTTCTTTGCATGGAAAATGCGCTGTATCAGTACGGTTATATCACGAAAAAGCCATACGGCTGGAAGCTTGCCGTGGATAAGAATACGTCAAAATCCCGCTTTAAGCTGGATTATCCACAGGTAACACCTTTTTACACGGAGCCGGATGCACTCGCACTTGGGGTAACGACAACGCAGATTGCCGGAAAGCCAATGAAAATCTATGAAAAGGAGCGGCTTATCTGCGACTGCCTCAAATATGAGGACAAAATGAACCGTGAATTATTCAAAGAAGGATTGCTGGCGTTCATTCAGGACGAAGAGAAGGACGTGGCAAAACTGATGGAATATGCGAGAGCCAGAAAAGTTCTGAAAAAGGTTCAGAATATGATAGGAGTGTGGCTGTAAATGAAGCAGACAAAGATTGACGATGCGGTACTCATGCAAAAAAGTGAGGAATTGCAGATACCATTTTCCAATCTGGTAGCCGGATATATTTTAGAAGAAATTATGCGAAGAATATCGGAATCTAAATTTCACGATTATCTGTGGCTGATGGACGGAGAAAAGCTTGGCATAGAGCAATACCGGAAAAAACAGGAACTGATTCTGCGTTTTCAATATTGCCGCAGCGAGAAAGAATTAGAGCCGACGAAGCTTGTGCCGGGGCAGAAATTGTCGCGTCTTCTGGGACTTGCCATGATTGCACACATTTTTGGAAGCGAACAGGACAGTAATATAAGCTGGAAAGGCAATGCCGCCGAAAAAAATGGAAAAGTGGAACTGAATCTCTATGCGGATTTTGAGGAAAAAGAGATTCCGGTGCACTTGCAGATTCAGACGGTGGCTTACCAGAATCTTGTGCCGCAGAAAAGGGAACTTGCTCTTTTTACGGAAAAAGAAAAAGTAATTTCATTTTATGAATACCCAGAGGAGACATGTTTAGCGGAGCAGATTTTTGAGATTATGGAAAAAATGGAGTTGCTCCCGGATATGAAAACTTTTGACTATGTTTACGGGATTTTATCAGAGAAAGCCATGAATGTCCGCCATGTGCGTGACATTTTAGAACAGTTGTGTATCGAGAAGCCGGTTGTCAAGAAAGAAGAACGGCTAGAGACCATCGAGGGATATGCAGACTACAGTTATATGCGCAAACGCTGGGAAAAATATCTGCGTCACAGTAAGCGGGAAGAACCGTCATGGGAAGACGTCATCCACATTTTTTCGGCATTCATGCGTCCCGTTTGGCATGCAGTCTGTGTGGACGAAATCTTTTTTGACGACTGGATGCCGGGACTCGGCAGATTTTTAGGATAAGTCAGTGACGGCTAACACGAGTTTCAAGGCTCTGTAGTAATCCTGACGTGTATCCATGTTGAATAGCTGTTTTTGTAACGAGGTATCTGTCTCAGTGGAAAAATCTTCATCGGAAAGATAGGTTACGTGGCAGCGTTCCACAAGTTCCTGAAAGGTGAATTTTTTCAAAAGAAGACATTTACCTATGGTTGTAATAATATTTTTCGTGTAGACACCGACAGGAATTTCTTCGGAGCCGGCGGCATGTTCTAAGGTGCAGATGTCGGTGTCGCCAATCTTATCAAAGAGGGCAAGCGCCGTCTCAGGCTCAAAGAACGGAGTGTCAACGGACAGGAAGAAGGCGCTGTCTTCATGTATCATAGAGAGCGCAGAAAAAAGACCGGACATCGGACCGGCATTCGGATAGATATCCGCAATTTCTGTGACATCAAGGTCGAGGTGGGCGTAAGCCCCCTTTCTTTTTACGGAAAGATATATATTGGAAAAGTACGGAGAAAATTCTCGCACCAGATATTCAATTAAACAGGAATCACCAAAAGGCAGAAGTGCCTTGTCGGTTCCCATGCGGACACTGTTTCCACCGCAGAGAATGACCAATGCATGTTTCATGATTGTAAAACCTTTCTAAATGACAAATTTTTTCCTTTTTCAATGAAATCGCCTACTACTATATCACATTCTTTTCTTGTTTTGCAAATCTTTTCATATTATAATCATAAATAGAAATGAAGCAGAAAGGCGCAGGGCAGAAGATGCAGGAGTTAGATCAGAAATTAACAGAATATGGCAAGTCGGATATTTATCCGTTTCATATGCCTGGTCATAAGCGCCGGAAGTTTGATTTTCCAAACCCTTATGAAATAGATATTACAGAAATAGACGGTTTTGATAATCTTCACCATGCGGAGGAGATTTTAAAAGAAGCACAGCAGCGTGCGGCTGACCTCTACGGAGCGCAGAGAAGCTTTTATCTGATCAATGGAAGCACCTGCGGCATTTTAGCGGCAGTCAGTGCCTGCACACAGAAGCACGACAAGATTCTAATGGCAAGAAATTGTCACAAGGCGGTGTATCATGCCGTCTTTTTAAAGGAACTGCAGGCGGAATATCTCTATCCGAAGGTAAATGACTACGGGATTCAGGGACAGATTACGCCGGAGCAGGTGGAGGATGCTTTTTTGAAACATCCGGACATTGCCGCAGTCTTAATCACGTCACCGACTTACGAGGGTGTGGTATCGGATGTTGCGGGCATTGCGAAGATAGCGCACGCGCATGGAGTACCGCTGATTGTGGATGAAGCGCACGGAGCGCACTTTGGCTTCTCGGAGGGATTCCCGAAGGAAGCGGGAAAAGAAGGGGCAGACCTTGTAATCATGAGCCTGCACAAGACGCTTCCGTCCTTTACGCAGACCGCATTGCTTCACGTTTTTTCAGAACGGATTGACATAGAAAAAGTAGAAAAATATCTGGGAATCTTTGAGACAAGTTCACCGTCTTATCTGCTGATGGCGGGGATGGAACAGTGCATCCGCTATGTCAGGAACGAGAAATATTCTCTTTTTTCAGAATACGAGGAAAAATTAACACAATTTTATCAGAGTGTGGCAGGACTAAAGCATCTCCATGTGCTGATGCGAGCCGATTATGAAAAAGATGCCTACGACTGGGATTTTTCCAAGATTGTTATTTTTTCAAAAGAGGCGTCCTACACCGGAACGATGCTGCACCGGGTACTGTTAGAGCAGTATCATCTTGAGATGGAGATGGTATCGGCGGAGTATGTTCTTGCGATGACGAGTGTGATGGATACGGATGAGGGCTTTGCAAGGCTGGTGTCGGCGTTAAGGGAGATTGACCGGACGCTCGAACAGTCAGCCGGAACAAGTGTCAGTATGCCGGAGCAGTCAGCCGGAACAAGTGCCAGTATGCCGGAGCAGTCAGCCGGAACAAGTGCCGGTATGCCGGAGCAGTCAGCCGGGGCGGAGGCCCGTGAGCATCTTGTCGCAGAGATGTACCACCCACGGAAAAAAGAAATGCAGATTGCGCAGGCGGAAAATCTCGGCTGCAGGGAAGTGTCTTTTGCGGAGGCGGACGGTGAGATTTCTGCGGAATATATTTATCTGTATCCGCCGGGAATACCGGTTGTCGTGCCGGGTGAGGTGTTAGACGCAGACCTTTTTGCCAAAATAGAGCGCTGTATCGCATTAGGACTTTCCGTGGAAGGCGCAAAGAATATCCGCGAAAAACGGATAAAGATTGTATATTTCTAAGGACTATATTATACTTAAGAGGCAGAATAACATGGGAAAAATATATTGTATCGTCGGAAAAAGTTCGACCGGCAAGGACACAATTTTTAAAATGCTCCTTCAGGAAAAAGAACTTCATCTGAGGACGATTGTACCTTATACCACAAGACCAATCCGCGCCGGTGAGCAGGATGGTGTGGAATATTATTTTTGTGACGACAAAAAAGTCGAAGAATTAGAGCAGGAAGGCAGGATTATTGAACTGCGGGCTTACAATACCATATACGGAGTCTGGAAGTATTTCACGGTGGATGATGGGCAGATTTGTCTGGAACAGCAGGACTATCTGGTCATCGGAACGCTTGAGGCGTTTGTAAAAATGCGTGAATACTACGGAAGTGAAAAAGTAATTCCGATATATATAGAAGTGGAGGACGGACTGCGGCTCCAGCGGGCATTAGACCGTGAACGCATGCAGGATGTACCGAAGTACACGGAATTGTGCAGACGTTTTCTGGCGGATGATGCAGATTTTTCCGAGGAAAAATTAAAAGATGCCGGAATTGTAGAAAGATTTCAAAATATTGAGTTAAACACAACAGAAGCAAAAATTGCTTCGTTTATCCACAATGGCGGACAAATATAAGGGCATATGTGGATAACCTTTGTGAAATCAGAAGAAGCAGTGGAAGAACGGGAGTGATCCGATGGATATTAAAGTAAATACAACCACACCGGTAACACAGATACCGGATACCGTGAAAACAGAATTAGGGGACGGATCGTTTAAGTATACGCTGGCAAGTGCAATCGGCGATGCGGAATTGCAGGCAAAGATTGACGGCTTGCTAAACGATATTACCACGCAGGGAAATCTGATTGCGCAGCACATGGATATCCGCGACATGAAGAAGTATCGTGAGAAAATACGTGAGTTTATGAATGAGGTTGTCTATCGTTCGCACAAGTTTTCACGAGAGAATTTCTTAGACCGGAAAGGCCGGCATCGTGTCTATGGACTGATAAAGTTAGTGGATGAGAACCTCGATGAACTAGCGCGGGAATTGTGCAGTGATGAGAAGGATCACATCTCGATTCTAAGCCGCATCGGAGAAATCAGAGGTCTGCTGCTTGATATTTTGACGTAATCCGATTTGTGAAAGATAGTGATTCGCGTCAGAGAAGAAGACAACAGTGGAATGGAAGCAGAAAAAGGAGTATAATAGAGGGTATGGCAGGTTTTTCAGAAATTGTAGGACATGAACAGATAATTGAACATTTACAGAATGCGATAGAGGCAGATAAGGTGTCTCATGCATATATTTTAAACGGACCGGACAAAGCGGGGAAGATGATGATTGCGAAGGCATTCGCGCAGACCCTGCAGTGTGAAAAGGGTGGAATCGAGCCTTGTATGGAATGTCATTCCTGTAAGCAGGCGATGAGTGGCAACCAGCCGGACATTATTTATGTGCGCCATGAGAAGCCGAATACAATTTCTGTCGACGATATTCGTACGCAGATTAACAACGATATTGTCGTAAAGCCATACAGCAGCAAGCGCAAAATCTACATTGTAGATGAAGCCGAGAAAATGAACCAGCAGGCGCAGAATGCGTTGTTGAAAACGATTGAAGAACCGCCGGCTTATGCTGTTTTACTGCTTTTGACTACGAATGCCGATACCTTTTTACCGACCATTTTATCCCGTTGTGTGCGGCTGAACTTAAAGGCAGTCCGCGACGAGAAAATCAAAGATTTCCTCATGAAGAAGCATCAGCTTCCGGATTATCAGGCGGATGTCTGCGTGGCATTTGCGCAGGGAAATGTAGGAAAAGCAATTCAGTTAGCGTCATCGGACAGCTTCAATGAGTTAAAAACAGCTGCGTTGCAGCTTTTGAAGCGTTTAGATGATATTGAACTTTATGAGATGACGGAAGCCGTGAAGCAAATCTCGGAATACAAATTAGAAATTAACGATTATTTTGATCTGATGATGATCTGGTATCGTGACATTTTATATTTTAAAGCAACAAACGATGTCAACCGCCTTGTATTCAAGGATGAAGTCTATGACATCAAGAAGCAGGCAGCAAAAAGTTCATACCAGGGAATCGAGACCATCATTGAAGCATTGGAAAAGGCGAAGCTGCGCCTGAATGCAAACGTGAATTTTGACCTTGTCATCGAACTTCTTTTGCTGACTATCAAGGAAAACTAAACAGAAAGGGTAAATTTATGATAAAAGTTGTAGGGGTGCGCTTCCGAAGCGCAGGAAAAATATATTACTTTGATCCGGCAAAACTGCCAATTAAAGCGGGAGACAGGGTCATTGTTGAGACAGCGAGAGGCGTGGAACTCGGAACTGTCATGGTTGCACCAAAAGACGTTCCGGAAGAGACGGTAATTCAGCCGTTAAAGCCGGTAATCCGGATTGCAACCGCAGAAGATTTAAAAGTGGAAGAGCGCAATCACGAAAAGGAAAAAGAGGCATTTAAAATCTGTCTCGAAAAGATTGCGAAACATAAGCTTGAAATGAAGCTTGTCGATGCAGAATACACATTTGACAATAACAAATTATTGTTTTACTTTACAGCAGACGGACGAATCGACTTCCGTGAACTTGTAAAAGACCTTGCAGCGGTATTCCGTACCAGAATCGAACTCCGCCAGATTGGTGTCCGTGACGAAACCAAAATCATGGGCGGCATCGGAATCTGTGGACGAGCACTCTGCTGTCACACCTATTTATCAGAATTTGCACCGGTATCCATCAAGATGGCCAAAGAGCAGAATCTTTCTTTGAATCCGACAAAGATTTCTGGTGTCTGTGGAAGACTGATGTGCTGTCTGAAAAACGAGGAAGAGACGTACGAGTATCTGAACAGCCGTTTACCGAATGTAGGAGATTATGTAACTACAGACGACGGATTAAAGGGCGAGGTAAGCTCTGTCAGTGTTCTACGTCAGATGGTGAAGGTTATCGTTGAATTAGATGATGAAAAAGAAATCCGCGATTATCGTGTTGACCAGTTGAAGTTCAAACCGAAACGCAGAAGAGATAATGTAAAACTTTCTGCCAAGGAAATGAAGGAATTAGAGGCGTTAGAGGATAAAGGAGGAAAATCGAAAATCGATGATACCAAATAACCTCGTCCATGAAAATGAAAGAGTAGATGATTTATACCGCAATGGGTACCGGATTATCCAGGACCCGGAGCGGTTCTGCTTTGGCATAGATGCTGTGCTGTTGTCCTCTTTTGCAAAGGCAAAAAAAGGAGACCGCGTGCTTGATATCGGAACCGGCACCGGAATCATACCGATTTTGATGGAGGCAAAAACAGATGCATCGCATTTTACGGCACTTGAGATTCAGGAAGAGAGCGCCCAGATGGCAGGCAGAAGTGTTGCACTGAATCATCTGGAAGAGAAAATTGAGATTGTCGTTGGTGATATTAAAGATGCTTCTGTTCGTTTTGGAGCATCTTCTTTTGATGTGATAACGACAAATCCGCCCTATATGATTGGCGACCACGGAAAGCAGGCGGACAATATGGCAAAAGCAATCGCGCGCCATGAGGTACTTTGCAATTTGGAGGATATCATCCGTGAGAGCGCAAAGCTTTTGAAACCGGGTGGACATTTTTTCATGGTTCATCGTCCATTCCGCTTAGCAGAAATCATCAGTAAAATGGTGGAATATAAAATAGAACCGAAACATATGCAGCTCGTGCATCCCTTTGTGGATAAGGAACCCAACATGGTGTTGATTGAGGGGATAAGAGGTGCGAAATCCAGACTTACTGTGGATAAACCTTTGATTGTATATGAAAAACCGGGTGTGTATACACGGGAGGTTTATGAGATTTATGGGTATGGGGAGAAATAGTATGGAACAGACAAAACAAGGTAAATTATATTTATGTGCGACGCCAATCGGCAATTTAGAGGACATTACATTCCGTGTGCTGCGGACACTAAAAGAGGTGGATTTGATTGCGGCGGAGGATACGAGAAATTCAATCAAGCTGCTCAATCATTTTGAGATAAAGACGCCGATGACGAGCTATCATGAGTATAACAAAATTGAAAAAGCCTACCAGCTTGTGGATAAGATGCGTGAGGGAAAAGACATTGCGTTGATAACAGATGCAGGAACACCGGGGATTTCGGATCCGGGCGAGGAGCTTGTGCGTATCTGTTACGAGGAAGGCATTGAAGTGACATCGCTGCCGGGTGCAGCCGCCTGTATTACAGCACTTACGATGTCAGGGCTTCCGACAAGACGTTTTGCATTTGAAGCATTTTTGCCAAAAGATAAAAAAGAGCGTGCGTTTATTTTAGAAAAGTTAAAGGATGAGACGCGAACCATTATTATTTATGAGGCACCGCATCATCTGGCTGCAACCTTGAAGGAACTTCATGACGCACTGGGAAATCGCAATATTACAATTTGTCGTGAGCTGACAAAGCGTTACGAGGAAAAAAGAAAGACAACGCTTGAAGATGCACTGCTTTTTTATGAGGAAAACGAGCCACGCGGTGAGTATGTGCTTGTCCTTGAGGGAAAGACAATGCAGGAAATTGTGGAGGAGCAGAAAAAGTCGTGGGAGAGCATGAGCATAGAGGAGCACATGGCTTTTTATGAGGAGCAGGGAATTGCCAGAAAAGAGGCAATGAAGATGGTCGCAAAAGACCGTGGTGTCAGCAAGCGGGATATTTATCAGGCACTTTTGTAAAAATAAAAAGGAGCTTTCAACTCACTTTGTGTAGTGAATTGAAAGCTCTTTTTTCATGAATAGTCATGTTCAACGTCGCTTGTCTTTGTCCATTCTAATGCATCGGAGATGCCACATTCGTCTGCGGCATCGCGCAGCTCATTTTCTGAGGTGAATTCCAAAACAGAATCATCTGTGGTGTTCACAAGGTAGTAGCATGTTTCATCCTCTTTTTCATTGGTGATAAGAATATAATCGCCGGATACCATAAATTGTGTGATATATCCTTCAATGATGTTTGTAAATAAAACATCGCTATCGTCATCGGCTTTTGCAATATTAATGCATTTTGCACTCGTGCGGACTAATTCATAATTTCCGGGCAGTTCGCTGTATTTCCAATCACCGGAACCGGCACAGCCGGTCAGGACAAGAAATAAAGATAGAATGGTAACAGATAGTATAATATTTTTTTTCACGAATTCCTCCTATTGAGATATAGATATTGTTACTTTTATAGGGGTTAAAGCGCCAGTTTGCTGAGAAAGCCACCCCCAATCATTTACAAAAGTTGAGAATAAACTTCCCATATCAGATGTATAGGCAAAATCAAAAGTATCTCTGATAACAGCCTTTGCACCACTACTATTTTTTTTTCCAGTTGGAGTAAGCTTTAGAAGTTTTTATTTTCTTGGAAAATTTACCATTTGTTTCGGAATAGTTTTTTCCATTTACAGAATATTGTACTAATGTTCCGGCACATTCATAGCCATTTCTCTTAGCCAGTTCAGCAGCAGCAAGCCAGGCAGCTTTTAAGGGTGCATTTGCCACAGACTTTTTCTGGTCTATAGATGATGCACTTTTTGATTTACCGGTTGCTATTGAATGAATATAGACATTTAGTTGTTCGTCTGTCATAGCTTCAAAGTCTGAAGCATAGGAAATGGTCTGGGCATCTTCGTTACTCCAAGCAAAGACAGGTATAGTTGGTAAAATCTCCCCCAATAAAATAATGGCAGTTAATACGAAGGTTAATAATCTTTTGTTGTTTTTCAAAATCTCAATACTCTCCTTTTACATAATAGTTTCAAAACGTTTTGATACTATTATTTTAGCGAAAAGTATGTAAACCTACAATGCTAGTTGCATAAACGAAGCTTTTTTTGCGCAAACGCTATTTATTTGCTAATTCCAATTTGTATTGAAAATATTTCTTTTTAAAGTCGGAGTAATTCCGGGTACTCAACATGGCGGTTTCATTATTTGTAAAGTATATATTTTCAGAATCAAAGTAGCGAACCTTTTCCATATTAATAATGAATGATTTATGTGTACGATAAAAATGATATGGCAAAAGCTGTTCACTAACTTCTGAAATGTTATCACTTGCTAAAAAAGAGTCATGAGCAAAATGAATGCGTATATTTCTTTTTTCAGTTTCAATATAGTAAATTTGATTTATTTCAATAGTTGTATCTCCAATATTTAGAAGGTGAAGCCTTATATTGCAAAAAAGAGAGAGTTTACAAATTGCAGAATGAAGAGCTTCTGGAAGTTCATGATCAAGATTTTCCTTGATTATATAGCGAAAAGCATCAACATAATAGCCTTGTCTGCTAAATTCATTGTGTGAAGTAATAAAAATAATAATGGTATTGCCATGCAAAGAACGGTAATTTTCTGCAAGTTTTAGACCATTTTCCGAATCCATTTCAATATCTAAAAATATAATGTCATAATCGGAATTTTTCAGAAAGGATGCTCCATCTGAAAAAACGTGTATTTCAGAAGATAATTCTGTTTCAGCCAATATATTTTTACATTTTTGGAGGAGGGTATCTCTCCAATATTGTTCATCATCAATAATTGCAATTTTCATTGAGAACCTCATTTCGTGGAATTATAATATCGATGTGGAATATATCGTTTTCTGTAGAAATATTGATAAGTCCCTGATAGTTATGAACAGCAGTTTCTATATTTTTCAAGCCATATCCATGATTTTGTGTGTCAGTTTTCGTAGTCTGTAATATTTTTAAGTGATTCCATTTTCTTTTACATGGATTTTGTGCAGATATCATATAGTGGTTATCATCATATGCAAAATTTATAGTTACCGTTGTATCTGGATAATCATATAAAGCCTCCAATGCATTATCTAATAAGTTAGAAAGAATGGTACATAAATCATAAGATGATATAGGAATGAAAGCAGGAAAATATCCATTGACTGACAAATGAACGGATTTTGTTTCCATATAACTTTCGTAATAGCTCAAAAGAGCATTTGCGATTTCATTGCCAACATTGATATTTCGTAAGAGAGAAGCTGCTTTCACATCCAATTCATCAAAATAATGTTCCATTTCTGAGTAGCGATTTTCTTGATAAAGGAGTCGTATCATGGTCAGATGACTTTGGATATCGTGGCGAAACCGGCGCGTGTCTTCCTCTCGTTTTTCTAAATATTCATAATAATTTTTTTGCATCTCTAAATACATAGAAGCCATTCTTGCATTTGCCTTATGAACATCATTCATTGCCATAAAATAGATAATCAGGATAAGCTCTGCGTAAAATCCTATGCTGATAAGGACATATGCAAGGTCGATAATAAAGAAAGTTTCTACCTCATTTTGAGCAAGAATATATTCGAAAAATCCATGAGAAATAATAAAATCTGCGATTAAGAGTAACAAAAATAGAATAAAGTATTTGACTTTATTTTTGCTTAGAGAACCAAGTGGACATTTCTCTAGAATATATTTGTATATAATTACACTCACGATGACGGATAGCATTGCCAGAAGGTTTTTGGTATCAGGGCTGGAAGAAACGTGAAAGGAACGCTCAAGAATAATGAAAAATAAAATTCCCATATCATATAAGAGTGTCACTGTAAAAAAGGAAAACATGATTTGTAAGATATGGTTTCCTATATTTGTGACGGTAAAAATTTCATTTACAATGATAAGAAAAATAAATGACAATATAAAAACACAGATATCATTTAGTAGAAAAGCAAATAGTGAAACAAGAGAAATGAGTATAAAAATACAGTATTTTTGTATTTTTTGGATAGATTTATTTGTAAATAAGCTGACACAGATTGTCAGACTCAGGTAATTTAAAAAATTAGTAAAATAATCTAAAATAAACTCATTCATAAATAGTGTCTCACTTCTTTGCTTTTCTCAAATGAAATAGTTATAAACGTTACGATTCCCCCAATTCCGCAACAGCCGCCTCATAATAAGAAGGCAGATATTTTTCTACAATGGAGAAAGGCGCCGGGCCAATGTTGACAATGGCAAGGTGAAATGCCTTCTCGTCGAAAGTGCGGAAATAGGTGCGCTGCATCTCATTTTTCAGATTCAAAAATTCCAGATAGCCGACATAATATTCGAGGTAATGAGCCGGTTCCTCCTCAATCAACTCATAGATGGACTCGATGGTATCGCTGTCGGAGATGCCGTAGTTGTTCCAAAATGATGTCGTCTCAGCGAGAGACCAGCCATCGTAGTGAATACCGATATCTGTAGTTGCATACAAACTCAGCAGAGCGGTCTGGTTTAACTGCATTAAGGTGGCAATGTCTTCATCAAAACCTGCGTAGTAGTAAGATTTCATTTCCACGTAAGTTGCCCAGCCCTCTACATAGCCGGAATAATTTAAAAGCGAGCGAATCGGCGCAATTCCGGCGGAGTGTGTCATTACAGTCTGATAGAGATGGCCGGGATAACCCTCGTGTGCAAGCGTGGTAAATAATTTCGTGTTCGTATAGTTCGAGGACAGATTGATGTAAATAGAATTATTTGTGTAGTCATCAATCGGCGATGTAATGTAAAAGGCAGGTGCCATGTATTCTTCCATACAGTCGGCAACATAATTAATCGTAAAATTTGTCTCCGGTGCAGCAGGAAAATCAGCAAGCATAGCGTTCTGAAGCGTTTCCAGCATGGCAGAAGGCTCGGAGATTTCGATATCAGCTTCATTTGTCTGCTCCCAAAGATCAGGATTGTCGCTAATCAGGTTGTTCGTGGCATTCAAATCTGCCGAGCGCTGTTTTGCAATGGCATCCTTCATTTCATCCAAATCCATGGAGGAGCCGGTCGCCGAGTATACCAGATACTCATAATAGTCGGTTCCCTCCGGAAAATAACAAAGTCCCTGCTCGTTTGTGCCGCTTCCCCGCAGCTCTTTGAGGGCTTCTGCAAGGTTCTCATAGGCAGCGATGACGTGTTCTTTCACCAGAGTCTCATTTTCAATTTTATAGGTATCCTTTTCGGTATCGTTCAGATTCGGGAATGCGTCAATTTTCTCGTTGAACGTCTCAATAAGATAGTGTGCATCCGGATCTTCCACGAAATCTTCGCACTGGGAAATAATCGTGTCGCAGGCATAATCGGACATAAAGAGCCCCTTGTCAGCCTTTTCCTGTTCAAAGGCGATAATTTCGTCAAAATATTCATCCGTCAGCGCAATCATCTGCAGATAGTCATCCACATCCTGTAAATCGCGAAAAGCATACTCCACATAGAGCACCGGAAGCTGAGCCTGGGTGCCGGTGGAAGGCCGCAAAATCTCATCATAATAAGTGTAATCGGCTGCGCTTAATTCCATTTCCAGATAATCCTGTAAAATATCGTAGGTAAGCTGTTGTTCACCGGAAAGAGAATCATAGGAAAACTGTTCTAACTGCGCCAGTGTATTTTCCAGTGAGGCATAGCTTTCCGCAAGAGAATCGGTGGAAGCTGAGCCGAGCGTAATCTCATAATCATCGATGCCATAGCTCTCAGGTTCTGCGAGCGTGTAATGCAGATTAAGCAGATTGGATGTGACATCATTTATAAATAATTGGTCAAGAAATACATCAAAAGCCTCGGTTACTTCCGGGTCGCCGGTGCCGGTACCAATGGAGGTCTGGCTCTGGTGATCGGTATAGGCACAGCCTAGAGCAAGGCTGACACTAAAAATAACACAGGCGGCGGCAGAAAACTGTCGTTCTTTTTTCTTAAAAAATGTAATCGTGCGATGCATCAAACTTGAAATACCTCATTTCCTATGTTAGAATAAAAACCTAATTCTATTATATCTTGTTAACACATCATATGTAAAGGATTCTCTTAATATGTAATCGAGAGGAAGGATTCCAATTAGTAAAATTTTAGATAGCAAAGCAGTCATTTTTATTCTGGGGATTATCGTCAGTCTTTTTTGCGTGTCATTTTCCGTATCCGGGGAGGAGATACCTTCTCTCACAGAAAAATTCTGGCTGGAGTCGCTGGAGCGATTCGCAGAGGCATCGGAACTCTACCGGGAACGTTTGGAATTTGATGAGGAGGGCAACCTGTGGATGACGACACACGATAAAATTGCAACATCATCTGTCCGTTACCGCACGATTGGTTTTACCATCAAGCGCGAGGAGAAGGAAATTGCACAGACGCAGGCGGTGCGCGTAAAACTCGAAGAGACGAAAGAAAGTCTTATAGACCCGCTCAACCGGGATTACTGTTACTCGTATTTTTGTATTCGAAAAGAGACGATATACCAAAAAATATTGTTGTGTTCCGAAGAATGGGCAGACAGCCTGTATCGCAATGGAGGAACACTGTATCTGGATGCAATTATGATTGTCGTGGAAAACGGTGTGGAAAAGGGAAGCATGCAGTATGACGGCACGTTTGCGGGACAGGTGTACGAGACATACGACGGAATCGCCAACGCTAAAAACTGGGCGGACACAGAAGCACTACAGACCCATTTTAACAAAGAAGTTGAGTTTCCGGGAAATCCAGGCCTGATTGAGCGAGAGCCGCAAATGACAGAAGAAAGAGAACTTCTGACAAATGGTTCCCTGGTGCAAAAAGAAGACTTGCCGGACTGGAACAGGCTTATCTTATGGGCAAAGGAGTATGAGGTTTCCGAGGCAATCCCATCCGGGGAAACAGTACAGGCGGAGGGAAACATACAAAAACTGTATTATCAGGCAGAATTTGAGCATATCTGGGGAGCGTATACGTTTCCGATAGAGGTGTCAGTTTCTTACACTTTAACCTGGAACGATGGCAGTCCGCACGAGGAAAAGGTCACAGTCTTGGATTTTTATGAGGTCAGCCGGACATATTCCTACTGGAATGTAAAAGATGTTTCCGTGTACTATCTTGATTATGTATGTGTAAATAATACCGCTTTACAAGAACAGAAGCGGATAATCAGTACATACCGGCCGGAAATAGAGCTAGTAACGCAGCAGGAAGCGTATGTGGAGCTGCCGTCCTTAGAAATCAGCGTGGAAGGCGGCAGTTTGGATGGAGGAAGTCGTTGTCCTGCGATTCCGTATGGCACAATGCAGGAAAAAGTAGAAGAAGCGGTTGCGCAGATTAAAGTCAGGAATGACAGTTTTTCTTTGGATGGAATCTCTTATTTAGAAAGCGGCTGGAAGGAAAAAGAGACAGATGCTCCGTCTGCACTCGATTCGGAGCAAGGCATAACGCTGACACAGTCTATGGGAAAAATTCCACCGGAGCGCACGAATGAAAGTTATCCGTCGACGGTGACAGCGATTTATCAAAAAGTGGAATCCGGGGAGACGGAGACATCGGAGGTCAAGGATGTAAACGCGATTGAAGTGCATACGCCTGTCGTGTGTCAGGCAGACATCAGCGATGCAAAAAAGTGGAACCAGCAGGTGAATCCGACCGAATATCCAAGCCTGATTCTCGGAAAAGAATTTACCATAGAACTGTCAGCAAAAGGAACGCATATAGACAAAAAAGGTTATGGAGAACGCGATTATGCCGCTTATGTGAAAGAATACCGGATAAAATTCCCGTTTGAGGTCGTGTATGCAGGGGACAAAATCAGGAAAAATACGTGGATTTCCCTGAAAAAGAGCCGCGCAGCCTTTTTACTTCCGGTGGATGCAGAAGAAAAAAATGAGACAATACGAATCAGAAGTGTAGCGATAAACCACGACAAAACCTATGGAGCGGAAGAATATGCAAACCTAAACCGGGAGAATACAATCGCAGAAACCAAACTCACCGTCACAATTACCGGACGCATGTATGGATTTAAAATCACGAATATCATTGATTATCCGCGCTGGCAAAGCGTTTTCTGGAACACTGTGCAGGAGAAGAGGACCGATGTCTGTTACTATGCCGGAATCCGCAATGAAAATGGAGAGTCGGTGCGTGATAAAAATACCATCTATCTTGCGCCAGTTTTAAAGGGTTCACATCCGTATAATCCCAATGCCGGTCCGGTCGGGCTTGGATATCGTGTGGAATTTTCCTTTCAGACGATTGGACATCGTGCAGATGCAAAGATGGGGATTACATTAAAACCGACTTATTATTATGTGGAAAAAGACGGAACAGGGGTGCGCCGGGTACGAATTTATGATAAAGTAACCTTAGAAGAGATGGATACGCCTTTTACCCTGGCGGCAGCGACCGGGGAAAGTACAAGCAAAGACACCGTCTGCACCTGGGAGGGAAGCTGCCGGATTCCGGCGGATGTCTGTATTGCTCCTGCTGATACGGATTTAAAGGCATACATAAAAAAGAAAGGCGGGCGGATTTCCACGCAGGATGAAATCTGGCAAAAAGGCGGATATCTAATTGTAAATGTTGACCTGACTTCTTTTTACGGAAAAACGGTGAATCTAAATTACCGCAACAGGCCAAATGAGAAGAATGGTTACTGTAATATGTGGAAAACGGAAGCATTTCAGACAAGCCGTGTGGATAGTGAGAAAAATACATTTACATTCCGGCAGGGGGACGTCTTTGTGTTTGACTGCGCCAATTCCATACAAAATGATTATGACACTTACGGAACGCATTAGGAAAAGGCTGTCAAAAGCCGATATATAAATTAGAAATATTGAAAAATGTATGATAATTCCACTGCTGAATCTGGTAAGTGGCAAAAAATACAATTTAAGTAACAAAAAATATGGTTCAGAGCGAGTGTTTCGCAGAAACGAGGGTGTAATGCAGCAGAATGAAGAAGTGAAGATGACATATTCGAAGGTACTGACGAAGGATGGAAAGCCATACATTTCCGTATCTTTTGAGCGTGGAAAAGATGTTGCAGAGGGAAGTATTCCGGCTTGTAAGATTCATAGGAATCAGGGATTTGTACCGGAGGAAGTGGAGCATCTGGAGGAGTATTTGAAGGAAAATAAATACGAAATCATTGAGATGGCAAAAGAAATCAGCAAAGTGATGAACCTGTTTGAGCAAAAATAAATAAATGTGTCTGCCACCGCATAGATTAGAAAGACATTGATTCTTGGGAAGGATGTTTTGGCGATGAATTATCTGTGGGCAGGCATGATTTTACTGGGGATTGTGTATGGCGCATTTCAGGGAAGACTGCCCGAAGTGTCAGAGGCGGCGTTGTCTTCTGCAAAAGAGGCGATTACACTTTGTATCACGATGACCGGTATTATGGCATTCTGGGTGGGATTGATGAAAATTGCAGAAAGAGCAGGAATCATAAAGAGCGCGGAAAAAAAGCTTCGGCCGTTTCTGCGCTTTTTTTTCCCAGACATACCGCCGGAGCATGAGGCAAACCAGTATCTTGCCATGAACATTATTGCAAATATTTTCGGTCTTGGCTGGGCAGCAACACCGGCGGGACTGAAAGCGATGAAGGCATTAGAAAAGCTGGAACAGGAGCGTGGAAATCCGGAGTATCTGGAAGAAAAGCACTTTTTTGCGGGCGGAAGGACGGCGAGCCGGGAAATGTGTGATTTTCTGATTCTAAATATTTCTTCACTACAGCTGATACCGGTAAGTATTCTGGCGTACCGCAGCCAATATGGCAGCAGCAATCCTGTGGCGGTTGTTGCACCGGCGATTCTTGCCACGACGGTCGGAACTGCTGTCGCCGTTCTTTTTTGCAAATTTATTCATATTAAACAGAAAATACAAACAAAATGATAAAGTTATCTGATAATATGCCGATATAATAATTAGAACAAATTAAAATATGCACCCAAGGAGGGGAGAACAGCAAAATACCAAGAAGGTAATATTTTACAAGTTCAATCAATCGTGTTTATTGGCAGATTATCAGGCTTCGACAGACGACAGCAGAAACAGAGCGACAACAGGAAAAAGGAGACATCCAATTTCAAAAGCGTTCTCGAAGAAGAGACAGGGAAACGACCAAAGGAAATAATTTGTGTAGCAACAGGATACACAAAAGATGCAAAGAAGGCAGATTTTTTATATGATAAGAGAGAATACCTGTAGTTAGATACCCTTGAGGCGGAAACGTAGAAGTCCGTTTCGGGGGTATTTTTGTTGGAAAAAATATGGCATAGAAATGGCAAAAACAGCATATAGTAAACTAAGAAAAGAAATCATTTGCCACGGCAAAAAGGGGTAAGCGGTGAATTTTCTCATATTTCTTTCGAATGCCATCATTCCAATTCTGATTTTTTATATTGTAGGAATGGGAATCGTGATGAAACAGAATGTCTATGAAGAATTCATAGAAGGAGCCAAAGACGGTTTCCACACGGTAGTCGGGATTATGCCGACAATGGTGGGGCTGATGGTGGCAGTCAGGATTCTGCGTGCGTCCGGATTTCTTGAGGATTTTTCCAATGTGCTTGGGCGCGTGACAGAATATATCCATGTTCCGGCAGAGCTGCTTCCGCTTGCCATTGTAAAAATGTTTTCCTCCTCGGCAGCGACAGGATTATTGCTTGATATTTACAAAGAATATGGTACGGATTCTTTTCTGGGAATGGCGGCATCTATCATGCTCAGCAGCACGGAAACTATTTTTTATACGATGTCCGTTTATTTCATGAGCATCCGCATCAAAAAAGGGCGCTACACGCTTGCCGGCGCGCTGATTGCAACGGCTGCGGGGATTGGCATGAGCATTTTTCTGGCGGGGATTTGACAAAAGAAAAAGAAAAGCCTATAATAAATAAAGTAATCAATATCGCGGGATGGAGCAGTCTGGAAGCTCGTCGGGCTCATAACCCGAAGGTCATAGGTTCAAATCCTATTCCCGCAACTCTCAGAAGAGTCGTCGCTTTGTAAGCGGCGGCTCTTTTTTGCTTGACAGAAAAGCAATGGTTTCTTCTATTCCAATACATCCAGAAGTGTAGGAGCATACATAGAGCTTTCGTCGAAGACGTACAATTTTTCATGGAAGGATTCAAAAGTCATGCAGGAAACGTCATTGCCCAACAATTTTGTTCGCTGTGTTCCATCCAGACTGCATTGATAAAGACCATCGTTGCAAAGCAGGTAAATACAATTATTTTTGGCAGAGAAACCGGCAATTTGCTCGTCAGGTTGTTCCGTCTGGTACAAGATGGAGGAAGTTCCGTCGGATGGGTCAATGCAAAACAAAATATCGCAGGACTTAGAATTGGCGGTTGGATTTGGACTGCCGGATTGCGATTTGGTTCCGTATTGACAGAGCGCATAGATTTTGTCATTCGCCTGAATACAATGCTCTGCTATTACAGCACCGACAGAGTATGGTGTCTGTGGTTTTGTAAGCGGATATTCGGAGCCATCATATTGAAAAAAAGAATCATCAAGCAGAAAAAGCGAATTTTCAATATTTAATTTTACCGTATCGTAGCCATCAACGGATGGAGCATCGTAGGAAAAAGACCATCCATCCTCGCTTTGAACGGTCTGAATCTTTACGGAAGGGGCAGAAACAGTGTTTTTGCTTCCACCAAGTGTATAATTTTTGTAAGAAATCGTAATATAGGAATCGGATTCTTGGGTGTCAAAGAGGGAATTTAACAAAATACCATCTTCGTCTTTGGTGTAGCAGTATAGGGCAAAGGAGTCGTTTCCATATTCGGAATCCGTCTGTGTGTCAATCGGAATAAAAATATCATCGCCGTGTGCAGCCATTGCACCAATTCGATGGGAAGTGTCCATGCAGGTAATTTCTTCCGTAGAAAAATCCAGTTTATAGAGCTCCTTTGTGCCTAAAACAAAATACAGGACATCGTTATTACATGCCATGGTTGTGACAGGATGCTCCAGTTCAGACAAAAGGGTCAAAGAAGTACCGTCGCAGCGATACAGACCATAGTTTTGATAAAGATAGGTATTGGTATCGTTTCCACAGACATAGCGGCTTGCACCAACAGAATCCTCAAGGGAGTGGACGATGCAGGACGTGGAAGGGGCGTCGTTTTTTTGCAGGCGGCATCCCGACAATAAAACAGAAATACCCAGTATAAAAATAAAGTAAGATTTTTTAGCGAATGCCAAGAACACAGATTGGTTCGCTGTTGCCATCGTGGTATGCATAGACTGCCTCCTCTAAAGAATGATAAGTGGTGTATTTAATGTAATTATTATATAGTAAGAAATGCGTCTCGTGGAAAAATTTTGACGAACAACATAGTTAGAGGGATGAACAACCACTTTTATATTTTTTTCCACAAAAACTACGTTCTATTGAAAAAATATGTTAAAATCATATTACGCAATATGGAGATGGATGATTGTTTGGGAAGAAAGGAAAGGGTTGTGAAAATGCAGGAAGAAATACAGGAATTTTTAAAAATCATAGAAGAATCTGACAATATTGTCTTTTTTGGTGGCGCCGGGGTATCGACAGAAAGTGGGATACCGGACTTCAGAAGCGTGGACGGACTGTATAATCAGAAGTATGATTATCCGCCGGAGACGATTTTGAGCCATAGTTTTTATGTCAGAAATACAGCGGAATTCTACCGCTTTTACCGGGATAAGATGCTTTGTCTGGATGCAAAACCGAATCAGGCACATAAAAAATTGGCGGAATTGGAGCAGCAGGGCAAGTTAAAGGCAATTGTCACGCAGAATATTGATGGGCTTCATCAGGCGGCTGGAAGCAGGAAAGTGCTGGAGCTGCACGGAAGTATTCACAGAAATTACTGCCAGAAGTGTGCAAAAGAATTTGATGCAGCTTATATTCAGAAGTCGACCGGAGTTCCGACCTGCGACGAATGTGGCGGACAGATTAAGCCGGATGTCGTGCTGTATGAAGAGGGACTGGATACGCAGACCATGGAGGATGCGGTTTACTACATCAGTCATGCGGATACCCTGATAATAGGAGGAACTTCCCTTGCAGTTTATCCGGCAGCAGGTCTGATTGATTATTTCAGGGGAAAGCACCTCATTGTAATCAATAAGTCCACAACACCGATGGACCGCAGAGCGGATTTGGTGATACAGGGCAGCATCGGGGAAGTGCTTGGACAGATTCCATCAAATCTGTAGTAGGAAATGAAATATTTTTTTGAAGGTAGTGAGATTGTGAAACTTTCCTGTTTTTAACGAAGACACGCTCTCGCTATTGTCGCCCGCAGCAGTGCTAAGCGACCAGAATACGGTCGCTAAGAACCGGCGGGCTCCAAATGTCTTCTTTTAAAAACAGGAAAGTTTCACAATTTAGCTATGTTTCCAAAAGAGATGGTCTCATTTTCTGCTGGGATTTAACGGGAAACAGTAAAAAATATGTGTAGTAATACAGAAAGGAATAAGGGGATATGGATCAGTATGCAGTGGGCGACATTGTGCGCCTGAAAAAAAAGCATCCTTGCGGCAGCAGTGAGTGGGAGATTTTGCGAGTGGGAGCGGATTTCCGGTTGAAGTGCGAGGGATGCGGACATCAGATTATGGTGGCGCGCAAGCTTGTTGAAAAAAATACAAAAGAAATTAGAAAAAAAGCTTGAAATCAGCGAAAAAGCATGATATAGTATGTATTCGTGATATATTAAAATATCCTTGCTCAACTTTAGAATGAGCTGGGCCAGAGACCAAAAGGAGGAAAAATTCGCATGAACAAATATGAATTAGCACTCGTCGTAAGTGCAAAGATCGAAGATGATGCGAGAACAGCTACAGTAGAAAAGGCAAAAGAGTACATCGTACGTGCCGGTGGTACTGTAACAGAAGTAGAAGACTGGGGTAAGAAGAAATTAGCTTACGATATCCAGAAAATGAGCGAAGCTTACTACTACTTCATTCAGTTTGACGCTGAAGCAAATGTTCCTGCATTAGTTGAACAGGACGTTCGTATTATGGACAACGTACTTCGTTTCTTATGCGTAAGAAAAGACGAAGAGTAGAAGATAGAACATAGGATTTTGAACCGTGGGCAAAATCACGTGTTCATGAAAGAGAGGAAATCGTATGAATAAAGTTATTCTTATGGGACGATTGACCAGAGATCCTGAAGTTCGTTATTCCCAAGGGGAACAGGCAACAGCAATCGCAAGATACACTATCGCAGTAGATAGAAGATTTAGAAGAGACGGTGATCAGCAGACCGCTGATTTTATCGGATGCGTAGCATTTGGCCGTGCCGGTGAATTTGCAGAGAAGTATTTCCGCAAAGGAACTAAGGTGTTAGTTACAGGTCGTATCCAGACCGGAAGCTATACCAACAAGGACGGACAGAGAGTATACACAACAGACGTTGTTGTCGAAGAGCAGGAATTCGCTGAGAGTAAGAATGCTTCTTCCTCAGATAACGGTGGATTTACACCTGCAGACAGACCATCACCGAGCAGTGCAGCAGGCGATGGCTTCATGAATATTCCAGATGGAATTGATGAAGAGTTACCATTTAATTAGATTAACAGGAGGTAATTATCATGGCTTTCAATAAAGCAGCAGATAGAGAAGGCGCTCCAATGAAGAGACGTCCAATGCATAGAAGAAAAAAAGTTTGTGTTTTCTGTGGAAAAGATAACGTAATCGATTACAAAGACACAAACAAATTAAAGAGATACATCTCTGAAAGAGGAAAAATTCTTCCTCGTCGTATCACAGGAAACTGTGCAAAACACCAGAGAGCTCTTACAGTAGCAATCAAGAGAGCACGTCATATCGCTTTAATGCCATACGTTTGCGAATAAGCAGCCGTAGGTGCGGATAGAGAGGGAGCTGTCATGTCTGTTTCTAACAGTCTTGGCAGCTCTCTTTTGTTTTTTGCCTGGCAGGAAATATTATCAGGTGAAAATTGGGTGTAGACAAAAGATACAGATTTGTATATGGGAGTGAAACGATGTTTAGTGCATTGAAAAGAAAATGTTATGACAGTTCCCAGATTGACTGGGACGATTTGATGTTTACAACAAAGGGGTTGTGGATGCTTCTGATACCGATTATGGTAGAACAGCTTTTAAATTCCCTGATGGGAATGGCGGACACCATGATGGTAAGCAATGTCGGAAGTGTCGCCATGTCAGCGGTTTCGCTGGTAGATTCCATTAATATGCTGGTAATCCAGGTGTTTGCGGCGCTGGCAACCGGTGCGGCGATTATCTGTTCCCAGTATTTAGGAAGAAAAGACCGCGCAGGATGCAATGAAGCGGCAAAACAGATCTTCCTTACGGTAATCGTCATATCTACGGTGCTGATGGCGGTCTGTCTCATGTTTCGAAAACCAATCTTAAGCCTTGTCTTTGGTGCAGTGGAACCGGAGGTAATGGAAGATTCTTTGATATATTTTTTCATTACGGCGTTATCATATCCGTTTATTGCGTTGTTTAACGCGGGTTCGGCATTTTACCGTGCCGGAGGCAATTCAAAATTTCCAATGAAAATATCTGTGATTTCCAACTTTATCAACATTTTTGGAAACGCAGTTTTAATATTTGCCTGTCATCTTGGCGTGGCAGGGGCAGCCATTTCAACGTTAGCATCCCGCGTTTTCTCAACGGTGGTGATTTTCTGGTATTTGTCAAAGCCGAGACAGGAAATCGTGCTGAATCATTATTTGCAGATTCGTCCGGATTTTTCCCTGATAAAAAAAGTGCTCGCAATCGGTATTCCGGCCGGAATCGAGAATGGAATGTTCCAGTTTGGAAAACTTGCCATTCAGTCGACCGTGTCAACACTTGGTACGCATGCAATTGCAGCACAGGCAATGACGCTTGTCTTTGAAAATGTCAACGGAATTGCGGGAATTGGTGTCGGAATCGGCCTGATGACCGTTGCCGGACAGGCATTTGGCGCAGGAAGAAGAGAAGAGGGAAAATACTATATTGTAAAACTGACAGGGTATGCGGAGATTGTATTGATTATCTCCTGCCTGACGGTATTTGTATTTTGCAGGCCTGTCATGCATCTTGCGGGAATGGAGCCGGAGAGCATGAGGCTTTGCTACGAAATGATGATTGCAATTACAATTGTAAAACCACTTTTGTGGGCATTGTCATTCATTCCACCTTACGGACTCCGGGCAGCGGGAGATATCAAATTTTCCATGATAACCGCGACCTGTACGATGTGGTTTTGCCGTGTGGCACTCGCTATTTTTATGATGCGGGTTGTGGGCATTGGACCGATGGGTGTCTGGGTTGGTATGTTTGCTGACTGGGGAATTCGCAGTATTATTTTCTCTGCGCGTTTTCTCGGTGGAAAATGGACGCGCAAAAAGGTACTATAAAACCTCTTTCTATTATTTAGGTGAAATGTTATAATGTACAAAAGGAAAATAGAGAAATAACTGTTCGAATGAGAATGGAGAAATTATGAAAACCAAAATGAAATTAAAAGGAAAGTTTCGAAATTACCTTTATTGGCCGGTATTTGCAACTATTTTGCTGATTCTTTTAAACGTACCGATTTATGTGACTGACCGGAAGGCAGGGGCTATTTTTTCAGCATTCACGGTGCTTTATATGGTTGTTGTCATTCTTGCGTATCTGCGGATGAAGCCGGTTGTCATTAATGAGATGGTTAATTTCGCAACCCAGTATGGAACTGTCCAGAAACAGCTTCTGAACGAGTTTGAGATTCCGTATGCGCTCGTGGATTACAATGGAAAGCTGTTGTGGGTCAATGAGCAGTTCACTGAGGTGACAGGGAAAGACAAGAATTATCACAAGTCAATCGCTACTGTTTTTCCAAGTGTGACGAAAGAGGTTCTTCAGAAGGAAGAGGAAGTAAAGACAATTAAGTTAATTTACAATGAGAGAAATTACCGTATTGAGCTGAAACGTATTTATTTCGATTCCATCACGAAAAAAAGCGATATGCTGTCCATGGCGGAGAGCGAGGAGTATCTGACGGCGATGTACCTGTTCGATGAGACAGAGCTTAACAGCTATATCAAGGAGAACGAGGACCAGAAGTTGGTCGCTGCCTTAGTTTACATTGATAACTACGAAGAAGCGCTCGATAGTATCGAGGATGTCAAACGTTCCCTGCTGGTTGCGCTGATTGACCGTAAAGTGAACAAATATTTTACAGAGTACGATGCACTTGTCCGTAAAATTGAGAAAGACCGTTATTTTGTTGTATTCAAATACAAATACTTAGAGCAGTTAGAGCAGGACAAATTCAGCCTGATTGAGGAAGTGAAAAATGTAAAAGTCGGAAATGAGATGGCGGTTACATTGAGTATCGGTGTCGGCATGGATGGTTCTAATTACAACCATAATTATGAGTATGCACGTATGGCAATCGACCTTGCATTAGGCCGTGGTGGTGACCAGGTTGTCATTAAGAAGGGCGAGGATACACTTTATTATGGTGGAAAAGCAAAACAGGTAGAGCGGAATACACGTGTCAAAGCGCGTGTCAAAGCCCATGCTCTGCGTGAAATGATAGAGAGCCGTGAACATGTTGTCGTGATGGGACATTCCATCAGTGATGTGGATTCCCTCGGAGCGGCAATCGGTGTCTACTGTGCCGCAAGAGTGCTCGGCAAGAAGTGCCAGATTGTTTTGAATGAGATTACATCTTCGTTACGACCGCTTGTCGAGTGTTTTTCACCGGAACATGGTTATCCTGCAGACCTTTTTATCAAGAGTGAAGAAGCGAGACTTATCACGAATCAGAATACGTTGGTGATGGTTGTGGATACAAACCGTCCAAGCTACACGGAATGTCCGGATATTTTGAAAAGAACGAAGTCTGTAGTAGTATTTGACCATCACAGACAGGGAAGCGAGATTATCGAGAATCCGGTGCTTTCCTACATTGAGCCGTATGCATCAAGTGCATGCGAGATGATTGCAGAAGTATTGCAGTATTTTTCCGAGAATATCAAGTTAGAGCCAAGTGAAGCGGACTGCATCTACGCTGGAATTCTGATTGATACGAATAACTTTATGACCAAGACAGGTGTCCGTACGTTTGAGGCGGCAGCTTATTTAAAACGTGCAGGTGCGGAAGTAACGCGCGTGCGCAAAATGCTGCGAAACGATATGGCAGATTACAAAGCGAGAGCAGAGGCGGTGCGCCATACAGAGGTTTACCGTGGAGCATTTGCAATTTCGGTTTGTCCGGCAGATAAAATTGAAAGCCCTACAATTGTAGGCGCACAGGCGGCAAATGAGCTGCTCAACATTGTCGGCATCAAAGCATCGTTTGTGCTGACGGAATATCAGGGCAAAATTTATGTAAGTTCACGTTCTATCGATGAGATTAATGTGCAGCTCATCATGGAAAAATTAGGTGGCGGCGGTCATCTGAATGTGGCGGGCGCACAGCTTACGGATTGTTCTATCATCCAGGCGAAACATATTATTCAGGATACACTTGATGAGATGATTAAAGCCGGAGATATTGCAGAATAGATTACACAGAAAGGAAGATTCGACATGAAGATTATTTTATTACAGGATGTAAAAGCATTAGGAAAAAAGGGTGAAATCGTCAATGTAAGTGATGGTTATGCCAGAAATATGATTTTGCCTAAGAAATTAGGGGTAGAGGCAAACGGCAAGAACTTAAATGACTTAAAATTGCAGAATCAGCATGCTGACAAGGTTGCGCAGGAGAATTATGAGGCTGCGCTTGCCCTTGCAGAAGAACTAAAAGATAAGAAAGTTGTAGTTAAAATGAAAGGTGGAGAAGGCGGAAGAACATTTGGCTCCATCTCCACAAAAGAAATTTCCATTGCTGCAAAAGAGCAGTTAGGATTAGAACTCGATAAGAAAAAAATGCAGCTTCCGGTTGCCATTAAGGCTTTCGGAATGTATGAAGTAGCAATCAAGCTTCATCCAAAAGTAACAGGAACCCTGACTGTTTCTGTTGTAGAGGAATAAGAAACAGGAGGAACATCTCATGGAAGAAGCTCTGATAAAGAGAATCATGCCGAACAGCCTCGAAGCCGAGCAGTCTGTTATCGGTTCCATGATTATGGATAAAGATGCCATCGTGACAGCGATGGAGATTCTGCACAAAGATGATTTTTATCATCAGCAGTATGGTGTGTTGTTTGAGACGATGGTGGAACTGTTCAATGCCAGCCAGCCGGTCGATTTAGTCACACTGCAGAATAAATTAAAAGAGAAAAATGTACCGCCGGAGATTTCAAGTCTGGAATATGTCGGCGATTTGGTGGCGGCAGTTCCGACATCCGCCAATGTAAAATATTATGCAAACATTGTAAAAGATAACGCGATGCGCCGTGAACTGATTAAGGTCACACAGGGCATTGAAAATGACTGCTATGCCGGTCAGGAATCGTTAGATTTTATCATGGATAAGACGGAAAAAGAGGTCTTTACGCTGCTAAACAGCCGTCAGGGCAACACGGATTATACACCAATCCGTGAGGTTGTCATGAATGCCCTCGAGAAAATCGAGAACGCGGCAAAAACTTCCGGTACCGTTACCGGTATTCCAACCGGTTTCATTGATTTAGATTACCGGACGGCCGGCTTACAGCCGTCCGATTTGATTCTGGTTGCAGCCCGTCCTTCCATGGGTAAAACCGCATTTGTCTTAAACATTGCACAATACGTGGCATTCCATGAAAATATGTGCACCGCTATCTTTTCACTGGAAATGTCAAAGGAGCAGCTGGTAAACCGTATGTTTTCTCTCGAATCGAGAGTGGATGCGCAGAAGCTCCGTACCGGTAACCTGACGGATGCAGAATGGGAAATGCTGATAGAAGGTGCAGGAACCATCGGTAACTCCAGTCTTATCATTGATGATACGCCGGGTATTTCCATCAATGAAATGCGAAGTAAATGCCGAAAGTTTAAGTTAGAGCATGATTTAAAATTAATCATCATTGACTACCTTCAGTTGATGAGCGGTTCCGGAAGAAGCGAATCGCGTCAGCAGGAAATCTCGGACATTTCGCGTTCTTTAAAAGCACTTGCGCGAGAATTATCCTGCCCGGTTATTGCTCTGTCACAGCTTTCACGAGCCGTTGAACAGCGTCCGGATCACCGCCCGATGTTATCCGACCTTCGAGAATCCGGGGCCATCGAGCAGGATGCCGACGTCGTTATGTTTATCTATCGTGACGACTATTACAACAAAGACAGTGATATGAAGGGAATCTCCGAGATTATCATTGCAAAACAGAGAAATGGTCCAATTGGAACCGTAAACTTAGTATGGCTGCCACAGTACACCAAGTTTGCGAATATGGAGAAATAGATGAAGAATACATAGGTGGAAACAGGGGTTCTGCTTATGTATTTTTTGTTATATAAAATTTGGTATAAAAAGGCAGCCTACAGGTTTCCTGTTAGAAAATTTGTGGGCTGCCTTTTCACAGTCGAATCTAAATAATAGAAACTGGTTATTTGTCGCCTTAACTATGCATTTCGTCAGAAAAATAACAAAGTCGTAAATTTTTATGCTAGAATGGGAAAAAAGTAAAAAGAGAGGAATAGAATATTTGACATGGATAAAGCAGCATATGTAATAGCAGTTATGTTTGCAATAGGTGCAATCGGAATTTTATTTATCTTTATTTCTTATGATATCAAACAGATAAAACGGTACAAAAAGGCAAACCGTTCTGGCGGAATTATATTGGAATGGCTGGGAGACGAAAACGTGTCAGCATATGGGCGCAATCAGACCAGAAAATATAACCGTTATAAGGTACAATTTCCAACAGAGTACGGAGTGGTGACAGATGAACTGCTGGTACACGGGAAAAAATTAGAGCCGGGTGAAAGCATCGAAGTCCACTATATTGTGGAACAGACAGGCATACATACCGTAAATGAAGTTTCATCCAGAAGAATGAAGGAACTTCTGCTTGTTGCAATACTCGGTGGTATCTGGGCGATTCTCATTATATATAATTTACAATAAGAAAAAATATGCTATAATGTCACAAAGCATATTTTATGTCTCCAAAGTGCTGCAGGGCTTGACAAAGGATGAAGACCTGTATGGTTCAAAAGAGATTAAGATACCGACACCGTGTTTTATTGTTTTTTACAACGGAAATGAAAAAAGACCGGAGAAGTGGACAAGAAAACTTTCAGACCTGTATGAAAAAACACTCGAAAAACCGGAACTTGAATTGATTGTTACCGTGTATAATGTTAATATGGGAATGAACCAACAGTTGCTGGAGGCATGCACGGCGCTCAAAGAATATGCGGAGTATGTAGCAGCGGTAAGAAGTTATCTGGAATATCTGCCGGTTGAGGAAGCGGTCGAGTGTGCGGTCACAGAATGCATCGAAAAGGGCATTCTGCGGGATTTTTTGAGCCAGAACAGAGCGGAAGCGATAGAGATGAGTATTTTTGAATATAACGAGGAACAGCATATTAAGAATGAGAAAAAGATAGCTTACGAGGATGGACTGCACACCGGGATAGAACAGGGAATAGAGCGGGGAATGGAGATTATGATTCTCGATAATCTTGAAGATGGCAGAACGGAGGAGCAGATTGTCTGTAAGCTGGTGAAACGTTTTCAGATTAGCCGGGAGACAGCGGAAGAATATTACCGGAAAGCATTGGAGAAAAATAAATAATTTGTCATAGCAAAGAAATTTCAGAAAATTAAAAATACCGGCAAATCTGTTTTTACGAAAAAAAGATATTAACGCAGATTGACAAACTTATCTAGTGCGTTGTCGCAAAAAAATAACTTTCGAATGAAGCCGTCAAAACCTGTCGGAATAATGCGAGCGATTTTCATTGTAAGGCATGTCCGGACACCTTATAATAAAAGGGAGAGGACAGGACACTGTCGGAAAAAGGAGGGCTTCAATTGGAAAAAGTACGTTACATGATTTCTGACGCCGCCAATCTTGTGGATGTCGAATCACATGTATTACGTTACTGGGAAGATGAACTCGAATTGAATATCCCGCGAAATGAAATGGGACATCGATACTATACCAAGGAAAATATACAGGAGTTTCAGAAGATAAAAGAGTTAAAAGAGCAGGGGTACCAGCTGAAGGCAATCCGTATGATTGTACATAACGGAGTTTTAGATCCGGAAGAAGCCAGTGCGGTGGCGTACCCGGTGCAATGCCAGACGCCGTTTGAATTTGCAGCGGTTACAGAGAAAAAGCCGTCTCCCCAGGCGGTGTCAAATCCGGATAAGATGGCACAGTTTGAGCAGTTAATGAGCAATATCATCAAAAAAGCCATTGCAGAGAATAACGACGAATTAAGCCGTGCCATTGGCGAGGAAGTGTCAGAGCATGTCATAAAAGAGATGAATTATCTGGCACGAGAGCAGGAAGAAGCACAGGAAGAAAGATTCCGTCAGCTAGATTCCGCCATCCGTGGAAACCTGCGGAAGAAAGAAAAGAAAATGCCGCGTTTTCGAATGAACGCGGAGCCAAAGACAACATAGGAATCGGGGGATAGGTAGAAAATCCATATTCTCACCAAAGCGGTGGGAACATGGATTTTTTTTATGTGGTATGATAAATTATACTTTAACCGGGAAAGCAGACCGACTCGATAAGGAAAAGCAGAAGCATAAGCAAAAACATGCCTGTGATATCGAGCAAAATGATACCGCCATAATGCAAGATGGGGCGACTGCTTTTACACAGAGGGAAAATACTCTGAATATTCAGATAATTAAACCCACAAAAAACAGGAAACATGAAAACAAGAAACATAAAAATCCGTTCCAGTTCCAGCTTTGCACCGTAGGTATTTTCTATTTGCACAGAGGAACATAGATATATCATGAAGAGATATATCACACCGGAAAGAACCATTTTCCAAGGCGTCATAGATCGAAAGCCTGGTGGGAAAAATTTTGATTTGTCAGTTGACAGTACTGTTTTAGAAAATTTTTTATCGGCGGCAGGTTTTTTGGAGCCTGAATAAGAAAGGGCGGGATAGCCGTCTGTCGTTGCCAGAATTGCTTTTTTCAGTTCTGTAACCGACTGATATCTTGCAGCCGGAGAAAGCTGCGTGCACCGATTAATAATGAGCTGGTAAATATTGATAAAATTACTGTTTTTGCCGGAAAGACTCTCCATCATTTCTTTTAATACAATTCCCAGGGAATAGATATCGGTCAGTGGAGAAGAAGAACCGAAACCATATTGCTCAGGAGCGGCATAACCGGGAGTGCCGAGAAGAACCGTGTCGGATGGAGCATCCCCCGAAAACTGTTTGGCGGCATTAAAATCTAACAGTACAGCATAATTATAACTTGTAATTATAATATTGGATGGTTTTATATCGCGATGAATAATAGGCGGATTCATGGCATGCAAAGCTTCTAAAATGTTGCACAGCATGAGCATATAATTTCTGATATCCGATATCAAAAGATCGGAGTGTTCTATTTTTTCCTGTAAGGAGGTTCCGCTGATGTATTCCTCGATGACAACGAGTGTATGGTTCTGTTCATAATAGTCGATAATGCGGGGAATACCAGCGATAGGGTTCTGATACAGATACTCGTAGACGTGGATGTTGTAGACATCCAGAATTTTCTGTACATAAACCTGATGGGTGAGTTCGGATTGTACGAGATACACGTTATGTTCTTCGTTTAAGGTGGAGATGATGTTGTAATCGTCCATGTTGTACTTGCTGTCCTTTCGTGAAAATATATCGTTATGTGCCTGAGAAGGCACAATAAATTGTAGTTGATAATACCAGTATAACAGAATGGAGACCAGTGCGCAAAAGCGGCGCAGGATAGGAGAACATTATGAGTGAAAAAAAGACAAAAGAGCTTGTATATATTCTTGGAAAAACACATATTTCAGAATTTGATAAATACTGTAAGGAGCAAAAAGACAGTATTTTACCGGAGGAGCAGGCATTCGGCAGGTACATAAAGGGCTTGCTGAAAGAAAGAAAAATTACACAACAGATTGTATTTTTAAAGGCGGATATACCGGAAAAATATGGTTATAAGCTTCTTTCCGGGGAAAAGCATACAAACAAGAGAGATATTATTTTACGAATCTGTTATGCAGCAGAACTGACCTTAGAGGAGACGCAGAGAGCACTGGAAAAATATAAAATGCCACAGCTTTATGCAAAAATTCCACGGGATGCACTGTTGATGCTTATTTTCCAGGAACGTCCGGGCGGAATTATTGAGGTAAATGAGCTGTTGATGGAAAAGGGCATGAACATGTTGCAGACAAGTGGTGTGCAAGAGTAAAAATAAAAACTTTGGGTAAATTCACCCCTCTGCGGGGGCAACGGCGAATGAGAAGCAATGCTATAATAGTCCTACAAATGACAGAGGAGGACTTAGTGCATGAAGAAAAGAACAAAATTATTGGCACTTGTACTTAGCGTTGTGACCATGTCGTCAATGCTATTTGGCTGTGGGTCAAGTGCCGCGCCCAAAAAGAATATTGTTGTGGGGGAAGGTACAACAGAGACCGGGGAATCCCAGACGGAGGAAACTGCGGGCAGCAGCACCGATGCGGAGCAGACGTCATCGGATGTGAGCATTGAAGAGCAGGTGCTGCTTGACCAGGATGGAATCAAGATTACCGCTACCGAGTATGTAACAGACAGCATCATGGGTGATGGAATTAAATTACTTGTCGAGAATAATTCCGACACGGATTACACAATCGGGTGTGATGAACTTATTGTAAACGATTACATGATAGCAGATTTATTCAGTGTGGATGTGGCAGCAGGCAAAAAATCAAATGAAATGATGTATCTCTCCTCATCCGAACTAAAAGCGGCAGGAATTGATACGGTTGGAAAAGTGGAGATGTATTTCCACGCGTATGATGCGAATTGGGACGACCTTTTCCAAAACGTTTATTCTGAGATTGAAACTTCAGAATTTGCCAATATGGATACCACACCAAACGATGAAGGTACAGAGCTTTACAATGAAAACGGTATTCGGATTGTGGGAAAAACAGTTGACGAAAACTCATTTTGGGGAACTGCAATTCTGCTTTATATTGAAAACACTTCCGGAAAAAATGTTGGAATCAGCGTAGATAATATGTCCATCAATGGATTTATGATGACGCCATATTTTTCCACAACCGTGTATGATGGAAAGAAAGTGATAGATGATATTACAATTATGTCCAGCGATTTAGAGGAAAATGGAATTGAGTCAATTGATGAGGTAGAACTTAAATTCCACATCTACGATGAGGACAGTTATGACACCATAGCGGATTCAGATGCAATTACATTTTCCGCAAAGTAGAGATTACATACAGAAAAATATTCACACATAGAATTTATGGTTACGCACAGATTGAAACAATAAAAAATGGTGCGAGAAAGGGTTTTAATTATGAAGGTTTGGAAATTAGTATCAGGTATTATATCAATTATCTTGTTTGTTATTGTGACATTTCAGTCATGTGCAGCGGGCTTGTCTAATGCGTTAGAAGCCAATGGAGAGGTTTCCGGAACAGCGGGAGCCATGGTGGCTGTTTTTATGCTGGCAGGCGGTATCGTATCGATAGCAACAAGAAATGCAAAGGGGAAAGGTGGAAATATTGCACTGCTGATTCTATTTGGTCTGGCAGCACTGATTGGATTTGCTAATTATGGAAGTTATTCAGACTTAGCAGTCTGGTCGGGATGGTGTCTGGTGAATGCAGTTCTTGCAGTCGCTGCAATGATTACCGGCAAGAAAAAGAATGCAGATGGAGAACAATAGATAACGAATTGAAAATGTTTAAAAAAAGGGCTGTCGCAATAACGATTTTCATCGTGAAAGCGACAGCCTTTTTGGGTTATGCGTGTCTAATTATTCAGCGCTGATAGCACCTGTAGGACAAACACCTGCACATGTACCACAACTTACACATGCTCCAGCATCAATGTTGAACTGGCTATCTCCCTGAGAAATAGCTCCTACTGGACATTCAGGTTCGCATGTACCACAACTTACACATGAATCAGAAATAACGTATGCCATAATTAGTTCCTCCTTATAAAATAAAAACATAATATGTAAGAAACCCCATCCACTTCCGTGAATTGTTTCTTAAGTATCAGCCACCACAACGTAGCTTTTAAGCTATTTTAATACAAAAAACCAAGGATGACAAGAGCAAATCATGTATAAAAATCAGCACATAACATTTTTTGTGAAAAAAATAACAAATATATCCTGTTTAGGAAAAGTTTGAAAAATGGTAAACCGTCTTAGAACGGAATGTCTTGTCCGGATGTAAAACAATATCCGGGAAGTTATCATGATTAATCGCATCAGGATAGTGCTGTGTCTCAAGACAAACGGCACAGCCTTTCTGATATTTTTTCCCGTCCTTGCCGGTCATATCAGCCTCATCCCCAGGAATGTAGAGCTGCATGCCTGGCTGGTCTGTAAAACAGGTCAGGCGGATGCCGGTCTCTTTGGACTGTAAAATAGCGGCTTCACGAAGGCCGGTGCCGGTGATTACGAAGTTATGGTCGTAGGTGCCAAATTTCTGGAACTGTTCATAATCCGAATCTAAGAATTTTCCAATCGGATGCAGTTTCCGGAAATCAAACGGCGTATTTGTTACGGAGAGAAAACGTCCGGTCGGAGCCTGCGTATCGTCAAGTTCCGTAATCTCATCGGACTCAACAAAAAGGTCATGTGCGTAAACATCACCATTTCCCTCACCGTTTAAATTAAAATAGGTGTGATTGGTTACATTAAACAGAGTATCCTGATCGGTATCTGCAACGTAGAGAATGGAAAGTTCATTGTCTTCCGTCCAGCCATAAGTTACCGAGAGGGTAAGATTACCAGGATATCCCTCTTCCCCATCAGCGGAGTGATAGGTTAAAATAAGTTTATCATCTTTGATTTTGGATTCCCAGACTCTCGAACCGAAACCTGTGACACCACCATGGAGATGGTTAGGACCACAGTTTACGGCGAGCTGGTAATCAACACCATTTAAAGAAAAACGACCGTCTTTGATGCGGTTAGCAACACGTCCGACAACAGCGCCAAGGCTTCCGCCGTCGGCAACGTAACCGGCAAGATTGTCGTAGCCGAGACAAATATCAGTCAGTGTTCCAGTTTTATCCGGAACAACAATTTTCGTAATGCGGCAGCCAAAGTCAATTACTTCCACATATGCGCCGGAATTGTTTTCCAGGTGGTAAAGAGTTACCTCTTGTCCGGATGTTGTTGTATCATAATTAGATTTTGTAATTTTCATAAATCTGCCATACCCTTTCGAATACATATCTTTATAAACTGTTTTCAATGTTGTATTATGACATATTTGGAAAAAGCTGGCAAGTAGGTTGCCTAATTTTCATAATTGTGAGATAATATAAGGTGAAGAAAAAAAGAAAGAACATAATAAGAAATGGAAACAAAAGTAGTAAAAATAGATAGTAATCAGATAGACCAGAATAAAATGAAAGACGCCGCAGAGATTATTGCACAGGGAGGACTGGTTGCATTCCCGACAGAGACCGTTTACGGGCTCGGTGCAGACGCACTCCATCCGGAGGCATCCATGAAGATATATGCGGCAAAAGGAAGACCGTCAGACAATCCATTGATTGTGCATATTGCAAAGTTTGAGGATTTAGAATCCATTGCAAAAGAAGTGCCAGAGCAGGCGAGAAAGCTTGCCGATGCATTCTGGCCGGGACCGCTCACCATGATTGTGTGGAAGAACGAGAAGGTTCCGTATGAGACAACGGGCGGCATGGACACGGTTGCAATCCGTATGCCGAATCATCCGGTGGCACTGGAATTAATCCGCCAGAGTGGCTGCCTGATTGCAGCACCGAGTGCGAATACATCCGGAAAGCCGAGTCCGACTGAGGCAGCGCATGTCAAGAAGGATCTCGATGGAAAGATACCGATGATTTTAGATGGTGGTGCAGTCGGAATTGGAATTGAATCCACAATTATTGATTTGACGGAAGACACACCGATGATTTTGAGACCGGGCTATATTACACAGCAGATGTTAGAGGATGTGCTCGGGGAAGAAGTAAAAGTTGACCCTGGAATCATAGCATCCGATTCGCTCAAGAAGCCGAAAGCACCGGGAATGAAGTACAAACATTACGCACCGAAAGCCGACCTTACTCTTGTGGACGGGGAAAGTGCAAAGGTGATGGACAAGATTAACGAACTTGTAAAAGAACAGCAGCAGCAGGGAAAGAAAGTCGGCGTCATCGCAACGGATGAGACAGCGGATTTCTATCAGGCAGATATTGTGACAAGCATAGGCGCGAGAGCAGATGAGGATGCGATTGCACAACATCTTTATAAGATTCTCCGCGCATTTGACGACAGTGAAGTAGATGTGATATATTCGGAAAGCTTTGCGACGCCTCGCATTGGTCAGGCAATTATGAATCGTCTGTTGAAGGCTGCGGGACATCAGGTGTTGACAGTTTAGGAGATGTAGGACAGGATGAAAGAATATAATCGAATCGTGTTCGTGGCGGAGAGCGGAACAAGCCGTGCGCCGATGGCAGCCGGAATATTAGGGGAATGTACCTTAAGACATCCGGTGGAGATAGAAGCAAGAGGACTTGTAGTTCTATTTCCGGAGCCGATGAACCAGAAGACAGAGGCTGTATTAATCAGCAATGGAATCAGCATGGAGGGCTTTATGTCCAGTCAGCTGACAGAAGAGGATTTTACGGATGATACACTTGTGCTCGTAATGGAGCACGCCCAATTGGAAAAGGTATTGGAGAAGTTTGAAAACGCTGATCCTGAAAATGTATATGTACTGACAGAGTTAGTCGGGGATGAATTGGAAATTATCGACCCATATGGGGGAAGTCTTCAGGCATATGGACTCTGTTATGAGACCATGCGCAAGACTATCAAGAAACTGGTCGCCTTATTAAATGAAGGCGGAAAAGAATAAGAAAGGAAAAAACAAATGTCAAAAGTAGTAGTAATGGATCACCCATTGATTCAGCACAAGATTGGAATTATCAGAAGAGAAGAGACTGGTTCGAAGGATTTCCGGACATTAGTCAGCGAGATTGCAATGTTGATGTGTTATGAAGCAACCAGAGACCTGAAATTATCCGACGTGGAGATTAAGACACCAATCTGCAACACAACGGTAAAAGAATTAAAAGGAAAGAAACTGGCAGTCGTGCCGATTTTACGTGCAGGACTCGGAATGGTAGACGGAATGCTCAGTATGATTCCGGCTGCAAAAGTTGGACATATCGGACTTTACCGTGACCCGGAGACATTAGAGCCGGTAGAATATTACTGCAAATTGCCGGACGACTGCGCAAACCGTGAAGTATTCGTGGTTGACCCGATGCTTGCAACAGGCGGTTCCTCAGTAGCAGCAATCCAGATGTTAAAAGACAAGGGCGTCAGTCATATCCGTCTGATGTGCATTATCGCTGCACCGGAAGGTGTTAAGAAAATGCAGGAAGCACATCCGGATGTAGACGTTTACATCGGAGCGTTAGACGACCACTTGAATGAGCATGGTTACATTGTTCCGGGACTTGGAGATGCCGGAGACAGAATTTTTGGTACAAAATAAAGAATAACCTGCGGGGAGAAGGAGCTGCACACTATCCATTTAGTGCGATAGCCCCTTTTTCTATCTGCACAATCATAAACGGAAGGGTTGGAGGTTAAAATGAGCGATAAAAGACAAGACTATATTAGCTGGGATGAATATTTTATGGGTGTGGCAATGCTGTCAGGAATGCGTTCAAAAGACCCGAACACACAGGTGGGAGCCTGTATTGTAAGTTCAAATTACAAGATTTTATCAATGGGATACAACGGATTTCCGATAGGATGTTCCGATGATGAGTTCCCATGGGCGAGAGAAGGGGAGCCACTCGACAATAAGTATTTTTACACAACACACAGCGAATTAAATGCTATTTTGAATTATCGTGGTGGAAGCCTTGAAGGGGCAACCATGTATGTGACACTTTTTCCGTGCAATGAGTGTGCAAAGGCGATTATCCAGTCGGGAATAAAACGGATTGTCTATGACAGCGACAAGTACGAAATGACACCGGCGGTGATTGCTTCCAAGAAGATGCTCACGGCAGCAGGCGTGGAACTCCAACGCTATGAACACACAAACCGTGAGATAATGATGCGACTTTAGGCGGAAGATTGAGAAAATAGTACCTTACTATCAGGCTGTTTTCATGTTATACTTAAAAGGTGAATAACTGTAGAATGGAGTTATCATGAAAGATACAAATAAGATTTTTCAATCACTGACGCTGATACTGCAATTCGGGCTGAACATGATTGTACCCATCTTTTTATGTACCTTAGCAGGTGCGTGGATTGGGAAAAAATACGACATGCTCTGGATTACGGTACCATTTTTCATTGTCGGTGCGCTTTCCGGATTTACCAGTGTCTATAAGATGGCAAAGAAAATCATGGAGAGAGATAACAGCAGAGGAAAAAGACATGCTAAAAAGACTAAATGACGCATTACCCGAATTGATTCTGGGGATTCTTTTATATGGAATAGCGGTTGAACTGGTAGGCGTCTGGTTCGTATCGGACAGGTTCAGTTATTCGGTTGGACTGCTGATTGGAATTGCACTTGCCTGCGGAATGGCAGTAAATATGGCAATGGTGCTGGAAGATGCAGTCAGTATTCTGGGAGAGAATCATGCACAGGCAAAAATCATAGCGAAGTCTATTCTTCGCTATCTTGTAGTTGTAGCAGTGTTTGCCGCAATGTTATATTTAAAAATCGGTAATTTATTTACCGCGTTCATCGGTGTTATGGGATTAAAGGTCGCAGCGTACCTGCACCCCCTTACACATAAAGTTTTATGTAGACTGAAAGGGAGAGATGATAAAGAAGACGAATCGGTTGATTTGCCGGAGAAATAGAATCATCCATACAGATTTCAGACAGTGAAAAAAGTAAACTTAATAAGGAGGTGAAATTGTGAATAACGCAATCTTGATGTCTTCCGGCGCAGATGATATTGACTTTATGATTCATGGAATTTTTTCCTATAAACTCTTTGGTCAGACGCTCTGGATTACAACATCACACGTCTGCATCTTCATTGTAATGATGGTAATACTGATATTTTGTCTGATTGCCAATCGGAAACTGAAGCATGCGACAGAGGTTCCGGATACGTTCCAGAACATCATCGAGATGGTTGTTGATATGTTGGACAATATGGTCTACTCAACAATGGGAAAAGTAGCAGCACCAAAGTTTGTGAACTACATCAGCACAATCTTCATATTTATCTTGATGAGTAACATATCCGGTTTGTTCGGATTAAGACCACCTACCGCAGATTATGGAACAACATTTGCGCTTGGTCTTATAACATTTGTCCTTATTCACGTAACGCAGTTTAAGAATCTGCCGCTCAAGCAGATATGGAAGGACATGTGTTCGCCATTACCGCCATGGCTGCCAATCTGGTTTCCGATTAACCTGATTAGTGAAATTGCGGTACCGATTTCGTTATCACTACGTTTGTTCGCGAATGTGTTATCGGGTACTGTTATGATGGCGCTTGTTTATGGCTTGCTTGGCAAGATTGCTTATGTCTGGCCGGCAGCACTCCACGTATACTTTGACTTGTTCTCAGGAGCAATTCAGACATACGTATTCTGTATGTTGACAATGACATACATCAGTCAAAATTACGAAACGGAATAAAGAACCTAATTTTAAGGAGGATTTTCATTATGAATATTACAGGACAGGATTTAATTTTAGCATGCTCAGCAATTGGTGCAGGTTTAGCAGTTATCGCTGGTATCGGACCTGGTATTGGACAGGGTATCGCAGCAGGACATGCAGCAGCAGCCGTAGGTAGAAACCCGGGAGCAAAAGGTGATGTTATGTCAACCATGCTTTTAGGACAGGCGGTAGCAGAGACAACAGGTCTTTATGGTCTGTTAGTAGCTATGCTTTTACTTTTCGTAAAACCATTAGTATAAGCAGATTTAAAAAGCTTGTACGAGGTGGGACAGGCATTCCGGCAGAAGACGCCGGGAATGAAATCAAATCATACGGAAAGGAGGCCCAGACTTGGAAAGACTATTTAATCTTGACGCGCAGCTTTTACAGGATACAGTGCTTTTAGCAATTGCAGTATTTTTCTTATTCCTGATGATGTCATATCTGTTATTTAATCCTGCCCGTAAGTTATTGCAGGAACGTAAGAATAAAATTGCGAACGATATCGACACTGCAAAGGCAGATAAAGAGGAAGCAGCAGCTTTAAAAGCAGAATACGAAGCTAAGCTGAAGGAAGTTAGCAAAGAGGCAGAGCAGATCTTAAGCGAAGCTCGTCAGAAAGGGCAGAAAAACGCTGCCAGAATTGAAAACGAAGCCAAGGAAGAGGCAGCTCGTATCATCCAGAGAGCAAACGAGGAAGCAGAATTATCCAAGAAACATGCAATGGATGATGTAAAACAGGAGATGGTATCGATTGCATCCATGATGGCAGCCAAAGTTGTTGCAGCATCAATTGATACACAGATTCAGGATACGCTGGTAGAAGAAACATTGAAAGAAATGGGTGATTCAACATGGCAAAGCTAGTATCGAAGACATACGGTGATGCATTGTTTGAAGTAGCCCTCGAGGAAAATAAACTCGATTTATTTTTAGAGGAAGTCAACGTAGTGAAAGCTGCAATGGATGAAAATCCGGACTTGTTCAAATTGATGACTCATCCGAAAGTCGTAAAAGAAGAAAAAATTAAAGTAATTGAGAACATATTCGAAGGGAAAGTATCCCGGGAACTTGTTGGGTTAATCAGAATGATTGTAGATAAAGGACATTTTGATAAGATAGACAGTGTATTCACCTATTTTATTAAGCAGGTAAAAGAATACCGCAATATTGGCATTGCATCCGTTACCTCCGCTGTGGAGCTTACAGATGCACAGAAGAGTGCCATTGAGAAACGTCTTCTTGAGACCACAAAATATGTGAAGTTTGAGATTCATTATCAGGTCGATCAAGCATTAATCGGGGGACTGGTTATTCGTATCGGCGACCGCGTAGTTGATAGCAGTATTCGTACGAAGCTGGCAGATTTGACACGCGAATTATCAAAAATACAGTTGAAAGCAGGTGAATGCGCTCCATGAATTTAAAACCAGAAGAAATTAGTTCCGTTATTAAAGAGCAGATTAAAAGATATGCAGCGCAGCTCGAAGTTGCTGATGTGGGAACTGTAATCCAGGTAGCAGATGGTATTGCACGTATCCACGGTCTTGACAATGCAATGCAGGGTGAACTTTTGGAATTCCCGGGCGAAGTATATGGAATGGTATTAAACCTTGAAGAAGATAACGTTGGTGCCGTATTACTCGGTGACAGCAGAAATATCAACGAAGGTGATACCGTAAAAACTACCGGACGTGTAGTTGAGGTTCCAGTCGGGGATGCATTATTAGGACGTGTTGTAAACGCATTAGGACAGCCTATCGATGGAAAAGGACCTATTCAGACCGATAAATTCCGTCAGGTAGAACGAGTTGCATCCGGTGTTATTTCCAGAAAATCGGTAGATACACCATTACAGACAGGTATTAAAGCAATCGATGCCATGGTTCCAATCGGACGTGGACAGCGTGAGTTGATTATCGGTGACAGACAGACCGGTAAGACAGCAATTGCAATCGATACCATTATCAATCAGAAGGGACAGAACGTAAAATGTATTTACGTTGCTATCGGTCAGAAAGCATCTACCGTAGCAGCCCTTGTAAAAACATTAGAAGAACATGGTGCAATGGCATATACAACAGTAGTTGTATCGACTGCATCCGAATTAGCACCATTAACTTACATTGCACCATATTCAGGATGTGCAATGGGTGAAGAGTGGATGGAGAATGGAGAGGACGTCTTAATCATTTATGATGACTTAAGTAAGCATGCGACGGCATACCGTACACTTTCCTTGCTTCTTAAGAGACCACCAGGACGTGAGGCTTATCCGGGTGATGTATTCTACTTACATTCCAGATTGTTAGAGCGTGCAGCAAGACTTTCCGATAAATTAGGTGGAGGTTCCTTAACAGCACTTCCAATTATCGAGACACAGGCTGGTGACGTTTCTGCTTATATTCCTACAAATGTAATTTCCATCACAGACGGTCAGATTTATCTGGAAACAGATATGTTTAACTCTGGTTTCAGACCAGCCATCAACGCAGGTCTTTCCGTATCACGAGTAGGTGGTTCGGCACAGATTAAAGCGATGAAGAAGATTGCAGGACCAATCCGTACCGAGTTAGCACAGTACCGCGAGCTTGCATCCTTTGCACAGTTTGGTTCCGAACTGGATGCAGATACCACAGAGAAGCTTGCTCAGGGTGAAAGAATCCGTGAGATTTTAAAACAGCCACAGTATCAGCCAATGCCGGTTGAGAAACAGGTTATGATTATCTACGCAGCAACCAAGAAATACTTGATTGACATTGAAGTAGAAGATATTCTGACATTTGAAAGTGCATTGTTTGAATTAGTAGATACCAAATATCCGGAAGTTGCACAGTCTATCCGTGATACCAAGGAAATCGGAGAAGACATCGAGCCGAAGTTAATTCAGGCAATCGAAGAATGCAAAAAAGGATTCGTAAAGTAGAAAGTGCGAGGATGGTTCTTCGCACTGGGAAAACTTTTTCACGATAGAAAGTTTTTCCACAAGTTGAAGTAGGAAGGAGTGAGTGAACGATGGCCTCAATGAGAGACATCAAACGAAGAAAAAGCAGCATACAGAGTACGCAGCAGATCACGAAAGCCATGAAACTTGTTTCTACCGTTAAACTGCAGAAAGCAAGAAACAGAGCAGAGCAGACGACACCATATTTTGATTATATGTATCGTACCGTGAGCTCTATGCTTGCAAAATCCGGCAACATCAATCACCCGTACTTAAAGGCGGGGGACTCCAAGAAAATCGCGGTTGTGGTAATCACATCAAACCGTGGTCTGGCTGGAGGTTATAATTCCAATGTTGTCAAACTGATTACCGGAAGTGATCTTCCAAAAGAAGACCTTCTTATCTATGCAGTTGGTAACAAGGGAAGAGAGACATTAGAGAGACGCGGATATCATATCGAAAAAGATGCGTCAGACATTATCGAATCTCCGTGCTATGAGGATGCAGCAGCACTTTGCAAAGAAGTGTTAGATGCATTTGTGGCGGGAGAAATCGGTGAGATTTATCTTGCGTATACACATTTCAAGAATACCGTAAGCCATGAGCCGAAGCTTATGAAGCTGCTTCCGGTAGAGGTGAATGAGGCAGAGACGCAGGAAGAAGACGCAAACGTAATGATGAGTTACGAACCAAATGAGGAAGAAGCATTAGACATGATTATTCCAAAGTATGTGACCAGTCTTTTCTATGGTGCTTTAGTGGAAGCCGTAGCAAGTGAAAATGGTGCCAGAATGCAGGCAATGGATTCTGCGACCAGCAATGCAGAGGATATGATTAGTGATCTTTCATTGAAATACAACAGAGCACGTCAGGGAGCAATCACGCAGGAATTGACGGAGATTGTGGCCGGTGCATCTGCAATATCATGATAGACAGAACGAGAGCATGGTTATATGCAGGCTGTTTATCATAAATGAGCTAACAATAACAACAGTATAAGGAGAAATAAGCGATGGCAAATAATATTGGTAAGATTACCCAGATTATCGGTGCCGTTATTGATATTAAGTTTCAAGAGGGCAACCTGCCAGAGATTAACGACGCAATTGAAGTGCCAACCAAAGATGGTGGCAAATTAGTTGTCGAAGTATCTCAGCATCTGGGTGATGATACAGTGAGATGTATCGCCATGGGTTCTTCCGATGGACTTGTTCGTGGAATGGAAGCAATTGCAACCGGTGGACCAATCAGCGTGCCAGTAGGTGAGAATACATTAGGACGTATGTTCAACGTATTAGGAAATCCTATTGATGACGTAGAAGATCCAAAGGATGTTGAGCATTGGCCAATCCACAGAAAAGCCCCGGCATTTGAAGAACAGTCTACATCTCAGGAAATGTTAGAGACAGGAATTAAAGTCGTTGACCTTCTCTGCCCTTACCAGAAGGGTGGTAAAATCGGTTTGTTCGGTGGTGCCGGAGTAGGTAAAACCGTATTAATTCAGGAGTTAATCCACAACATTGCTACAGAGCACGGTGGATATTCTGTATTTACGGGCGTAGGTGAACGTACCCGTGAAGGAAATGACCTTTACTACGAAATGAAAGAATCTGGGGTTATCGATAAGACCACCATGGTGTTCGGACAGATGAACGAGCCACCTGGAGCACGTATGAGAGTTGCTCTGACAGGTCTTACCATGGCAGAGTATTTCCGTGACAAAGGTGGAAAGGACGTATTGTTATTCATTGACAATATCTTCCGTTTCACACAGGCAGGTTCCGAGGTATCTGCGTTGTTAGGACGTGTACCTTCTGCCGTAGGTTACCAGCCAACCTTACAGACAGAGATGGGTGCTCTTCAGGAGCGTATCACTTCTACAAAGAGTGGTTCTATCACATCTGTACAGGCTGTATATGTACCGGCGGATGACTTAACTGACCCGGCTCCAGCTACAACATTCGCACATCTGGATGCGACAACCGTATTGGACCGTTCTATCGTAGAGTTAGGTATTTATCCGGCCGTTGACCCATTAGGATCTACATCTCGTATCCTGGACCCACATATCGTTGGACAGGAACATTTTGAAGTAGCCCGTGGAGTTCAGGAAATTTTACAGAAATACAAAGAACTTCAGGATATTATCGCTATCTTAGGTATGGACGAATTATCCGAAGACGATAAACTTGTTGTAAACCGTGCAAGAAAGGTTCAGAGATTCTTATCTCAGCCATTCTCCGTAGCAACACAGTTTACAGGTCTGGAAGGAAAATACGTTCCAATCAGCGAGACAATCCGTGGATTTAAAGAGATTCTCGAAGGAAAACATGATGATGTTCCGGAAAGTTATTTCTTAAATGCAGGAAGCATTGATGAAGTTCGTGCAAGAATGCAGTAGGAACATGCATCAATGATGGAGGCATTTTGCTCCGCAGAACAAGGAGGCTATTAAGAAATGGCAGATGAAAACAAGATGTTTAACGTAGAGATCATTACGCCGGATCGTGTTTTTTATACAGGAGAGGCTTCCATGGTCGAATTTAATACTACGGAAGGGGAAATTGGTGTTTACAAAAAACACATTCCACTTACAACTGTACTTGCACCTGGAATCGTAACAATCTACGAAGAGGAAAAAGAAGTGCAGGCCGCAGTATATTCCGGATTTGCTGAGATTCTGTCAGATAAAGTAACTCTTTTAGCAGAAATCGCAGAATGGCCGGATGAGATTGATGTCGCTCGTGCAGAAGCTGCGAAGAAGCGTGCTGAAGAACGTCTTGCGAACAAAACGGAACAGATTGATGTAAAACGTGCCGAGTTTGCATTACGTAAAGCATTGATTCGTATTGATATCGGAAATAAATAACATAGAATCCGCATTGTGGTGCAGACCATGGTGCGGATTTTGCTATATACAGATGGAGTAACCGACATGAAATTTTTATTTGTCCGTCATGGAGAGACAGATTGGAATGTAAAAAAGAAAATACAGGGTTCCACCGACATTCCCTTAAATGAAAACGGCATCCGGCAGGCGCAGGAACTTGCAAAAGAATTGGTGGAACAAAATGTGAAAGCGGCACGGATTTATACAAGTCCGCAGGTGCGCGCAGCAAAGACAGCAGAGATCATAGGACAGGCATTGCAGGTAGAGTGTTTTGTGGAAGACGGACTCCGGGAAATGGATTTAGGCTTGTGGGAAGGCAGAAACTGGGATGAGATTCAACGCGAGGATAAGGAGACGTTTCTGTATTGGAATGCACACAGACGTTATACCAGAACGCCACAGGGCGAATCCTACAATGATGTGTTAGAGCGCACACTCGAAGCGCTTGCAGACATCATGCGGCGGGAAGCGGAAGATGTCGTGGTGGTCAGCCATAGTGCTGTGATTATGGCGCTTCTTTGCTACCTTGCAGGAGCCCCATTTGAAGAAGAGATTATGATAGCGCGGTATAAGTTAAATAACGTAGAAATCGCAGAAGTGGAATCGGAAAAAATACAGATCGCAATCGAGCGGTTCAAAAAAGAATAAAAAGAATAAACAAAAACGCATGGGCAATCAGACAGGAAACCGTCAGATTGCCCAATTTTTTGCCCTTATTTTTGTGAATGATTTTGACGGAAAATGATTGACTGTGGATGAAACTGATTCTATAATAAAGTTATAAAGATGAACGGAATTGAAGTTTTTTGACGGAAAATAAAGGAGATAAATATGCTGACGGAGGAAAGATTTGCGAAGATTTTATCCATACTAGAAAGTATGGGAAGTGTGACGGTGCAGCAGTTGATGAAGGAACTGGATGCATCGGAGTCAACCATTCGAAGAGATTTGACATCGTTAGATGCCAAGGGAATGCTGACAAAGGTTCACGGTGGAGCGATTTTAAAGAATACCGTTTATAGGACCGTGGACGACAATGTGTTGAGCAGAAAGAACATGAACGCGGATGCGAAGGAGATACTTGGCAGATATGCAGCAGCATTGATAGAACCCGGCGATTTTGTTTATCTGGATGCAGGAACTACCACGGAATGCATTATCGACCATATTGAATGTAAAGATGTGACATTTGTCACAAACGCAATCACCCATGCAAAGCGGCTTGCGGAGCGGGGATTTACGGTATACATTCTCGGCGGAGAATTCAAGGCAGTGACAGAAGCCATCGTAGGAGAAGAGGCAGTGACCACGCTGGACAAATACAATTTTTCCAAAGGTTTCTGGGGGGCAAACGGAGCCAGTATCACGAAAGGATTTTCGACACCGGAGGTAAAGGAAGCACTGATTAAGAAGAAGTCGATGGAGAATTGCAAAAAACGTTACATTCTATGTGATGAGAGCAAATTTTCACAGATTTCCAGCGTCAAGTTCGCAGAATTTGAAGATGCAACAGTGCTGACCACCGGACTGACACAGACTGCTTTTAAGAAATGCAAAAATGTAATTGATGTTGGGGAAGAAGTGACAAAGAAGAAAGAAATACAGTGAAAGGAGTGAACGGATTCATGATTTATACGGTAACATTTAATCCATCCCTTGACTACATTGTCAACGTAGACCATTTTACCTGTGGAGTTGTCAATCGTACCACGAAGGAAATTATTTATGCAGGTGGAAAGGGAATCAATGTTTCCATGGTATTGAAGAATCTTGGATTTGAGAGTACCGCGCTGGGATTTTTGGCAGGATTTACAGGAGACAAGATTCAGAGTCTTTTAGAGGAAAAAGGAGTCAGCACAGATTTTATTTCCGTAGCGGAAGGCAATTCCCGTATCAACGTAAAGCTTCGTTCCGATGAAGAGACGGAGATTAACGGACAGGGACCGCGCATGACAGACGAAGATGTGCAGAAGCTTTACCGGAAATTAGATGAGTTAAAAGAAGGAGATACCCTGATTTTAGCCGGAAGTATTCCGGATAGTCTGCCGGGTTCCATGTATATGGACATCATGAAGCATTTAGAAAAGAAGAATCTGAACATCGTAGTAGATGCGACAAAGGATTTGTTAGTCAACGTGCTTGAATATCATCCGTTTTTAATCAAGCCAAATAATCACGAACTTGGCGAGATTTTCGGAGTCGAGTTAAAGACACGTGACGAAGTTGTTCCATATGCGAAGAAGATGCAGGAAAAAGGAGCAAGAAACGTTCTCGTATCCATGGCTGGTGAAGGCGCCGTTCTCGTGACAGAAGACGGACAGATTTTAAAAGCACAGGCACCGAAAGGAAAGCTGATTAATTCCGTAGGAGCCGGCGATTCCATGGTGGCGGGATTTGTAGCAGGATATCTGGAAGCACAGGATTATAAAAAGGCATTTACCATGGGTGTCTGCACAGGAAGTGCATCTGCATTCTCAGAGGAGATGGCGACCAAAGAAGAAGTCATTGCCCTGTATGAGAACAACAAAGCAATTTTTGACGCTTCATAATAGAAGAAGCGGAAAAAGAGAACAGATTTTATCGGGCAGAAATAGAGAAGAAAAGCCCGTTAAAATAAATGGGGAAGTAACAAAAACTGTATGAAACATCATACAAAAATGGAAAGGAGAGGTACAGCATGAAGATTAGAGATTTATTAGCTGTGGAGAGCATCGAGTTAAACGGTGCCGCAGGCAGCAAAAAAGAAGTGCTGGATCAGATGGTTGCCTTAATGGCAAAAAGCGGAAAGATTTCCGATGTTGAGACATATCGGAAAGGAGTTTATGCAAGAGAAGAGGAAAGTACGACTGGAATCGGTGAAGGAATTGCAATTCCACACTGCAAATCAGCAGCCGTTACAAAACCGGGACTTGCAGCAATGGTTTTAAAAGACGGTGTAGATTTTGATGCATTGGATGGAGAAAAAGTACATCTTATTTTCCTGATTGCAGCACCGGACACAGAGGACAACGTTCACTTAGACGTACTCAGCAAATTATCCGTACTGTTGATGGATGAATCCTTCACAAACGGATTGAAACAGGCAGGAAGCGTAGACGAATTCCTGAAAGTTATCGACCAGGCAGAGGCAGAAAAAGATGCCAAAGAATCGGTAAAAGAAGTCATTCAGAACTCAGGCAGTGCAAAACAGGCAGCAGCGAAAAAGATTTTAGCAGTGACCGGATGCCCGACCGGAATCGCACATACCTACATGGCAGCAGAGGCATTAGAGAAAGCCGGTGAGGCAGCAGGATGCGATATCAAAGTTGAGACAAGAGGTTCCGGCGGTGCCAAGAATGTTCTGACAAGCACAGAAATCGCAGAGGCTGACTGCATTATCGTGGCAGCAGATACCAAAGTTCCGATGGATCGTTTTGATGGTAAGAAAGTTATTAAGTGTCAGGTATCCGATGGTATCAGCAAGGCAGATCAATTAATCGAGAGAGCTATGAAAGGGGACGCTCCGGTCTTTAAAGCAGATGGAAAAGTTCAGGCTCAGGAATCTAGCGGAAAAGAAGGCGTTGGTCATAAGATTTATACACACCTGATGAATGGTGTATCCCACATGCTTCCATTCGTAGTCGGCGGTGGTATCTTAATCGCAATTGCATTCTTAATCGATGGATTTTCCGTTGATTTGAATTCACTTCCGTTAGACCAGCGTTCAAACTTCGGTACGATTACACCGCTCGCAGCAATGTTTAAGTCAATCGGTGGCGTTGCATTCGGATTCATGTTACCAATCCTCGCTGGATTTATTGCAATGAGTATTGCAGACAGACCTGGACTTGTAGTTGGATTTGTCGGCGGAGCAATCGCAGCAAACGGAACATCCGGTTTCTTAGGTGCATTGGTAGCAGGTTTCGTAGCAGGTTACTTAGTACTCCTGTTAAAGAAAGTATTCAGCAAATTGCCGGAGAGCTTAGACGGTATCAAAACAATTTTACTATATCCGTTGTTTGGTGTATTCCTTGTCGGCATCATTATGATGTACGTGGTTGAACCACCAATCGGAGCATTAAATACTTTAATTAACAATGGATTGAATGGATTAAACGGCGCAAGCGCAATTTTACTTGGAGCACTCTTAGGCGGCATGATGTCCGTCGATATGGGTGGCCCGGTCAACAAAGCAGCTTATGTATTCGGTACAGCTTCTATCGCAGCCGGGAACTACAACATCATGGCAGCCGTTATGGTTGGCGGAATGGTTCCTCCAATCGCAATCGCATTAGCAACCATCTTCTTCAAAAAGAAATTCACAGAAGAAGAAAGAAAAGCAGGCCCTACCAACTTCATCATGGGATTATCCTTCATCTCAGAAGGAGCTATTCCATTTGCAGCATCTGACCCATTGCATGTACTTCCGTCATGTATCGTTGGTTCTGCGGTAGCAGGAGCATTATCCATGGCATTTGGATGTACCCTGATGGCACCTCACGGAGGAATCTTCGTAGTACCAACCATTGGTAATCCACTTATGTACTTAGTTGCATTGGCAGTAGGTTCTGTTGTAGGATGTCTGTTACTCGGCGTATTAAAGAAAAACGTAGCCGAATAAAAATAGCCTAAAATATTGGAGGGTGTTGCGAGAGCGGCGCCTTCCCTACCCAATAAAAAAGAAAATATACACGTATTCAGAAAGGATGAGAGATATGAGAGAATTCACATATACCATTACTGACCCGGAAGGAATCCATGCAAGACCGGCAGGAGCATTTGTAAAAGAAGCAGCACAGTTTCCATGCACTGTTACGATTGCAAAGGATGGAAAAGAAGTAGATGCCAAGAGAATCCTTGGTGTTATGGGACTTGGTGTAAAATGCGGAATGGAAATCGTATTAAAAACCGATGGTGAAAAAGAAGAAGAAGCCATGGAGCACTTAAGCACATTTTTAAAAGAAAACTTGTAGGAAGAAGAAGCCAGGTTTCGGGAAGGAGCCTGGCTTCTATGAGCGAAACGAAAGGAGAATTCATATGGTATTAGAAGGAAAGAGTGTATTTGCAGGGATTGCAATTGGACGACTTGCCATCTATGATAAAAAAGATAATCAGGTAAAAAGATGCCACGTAGACGATGTGGAAGCGGAAATTAAACGCTTTATGGATGCAAAGGAGACAGCAAAGACACAGCTGGCAGGCTTCTATGAGAAAGCAGTCAAAGAAGTCGGAGAGGTCAACGCAGCAATTTTTGAGGTACATCAGATGATGCTTGATGACCTGGATTATGTAGAATCTATTACCAATATGATCCGCACGCAGGAGGTCAACGCAGAATTTGCTGTAGCAGGAACCGGAGATAACTTCTCAGCAATGTTTGCGGCGATGGATGACGATTACATGAAAGAGCGTGCGGCAGATGTAAAAGACATCTCCAATCGTGTCATCACAATTTTACAGGGAAATGAAGCTGGCGGGCTGACAGGAGACGAACCGTTTATCCTGCTCGCCGATGACCTCGCGCCAAGTGAGACGGTGCAGCTGGATAAGTCAAAGGTATTATCTTTTGTCACACGTCATGGTTCTACGAACTCTCACACCGCAATTCTTGCAAGAACCATGAATATCCCTGCACTTATTGGCGTAGATTACCCGGAGGAAGCCGACGGTAAAATGGCAATTGTTGACGGCTACGAAGGCAAAGTCATGATTGACCCGGATGAAAAGACATTACAGGTCTATCAGGCAAAAAAAGAAGAGGAAGACAACAAGAGACGTCTCCTTCAGGAATTAAAGGGAAAAGAGACGGTTACATTAGACGGACGTAAAATCAATCTTTATGCCAACATCGGCGGAGTTGGTGACGTGGCAAGCGTTCTGGCAAATGACGCAGCCGGAATCGGTCTGTTCCGCAGCGAATTTTTATACTTAGAAGCAGACGATTATCCATCAGAAGAAGCGCAGTTCCAGGCATACAAAGCGGTTGCCGAGAATATGGCAGGCAAAAAAGTCATCATCCGAACCTTAGACATCGGAGCAGATAAGCAGGTTGGATACTTCAATTTACAGAAAGAAGAGAATCCGGCAATGGGATTCCGTGCCATCCGTATCTGTCTGGAGAGACCGGAAATCTTTAAGACACAGCTTCGTGCAATTTACCGCGCAAGCTACTATGGAACCATTTCCATCATGTTCCCGATGATTACATCGGTAGCGGAAGTCAAGAAAATCAAAGAGATTGTTGCGGAAGTCAAAGCAGAACTGACCAAAGAGGGAATTCCGTTTAAAGACTGTGAACTCGGTATCATGATTGAGACACCGGCATCCGTAATGATTAGTGACCTTCTTGCAAAAGAAGTCGATTTCTTCTCCGTTGGAACAAACGACCTGACACAGTATACACTGGCAATTGACCGTCAGAATCCAAGTCTGGATGCCTTCTATGACTCACATCATGAGGCTATTTTAAGAATGTTACAGATGATTGTCGACAACGGACACAAAGAAGGATGCTGGGTTGGTATCTGTGGAGAGCTTGGAGCAGACACAACTTTGACAGAAACATTCGTAAAAATGGGATTTGACGAGTTATCCGTATCGCCATCCATGGTATTACGAGTACGTGAAAAGATTAGAAATATAAAATTAAAATAAATTTAATAGCGAGAAATGCCTTTTTAACACAAATATTTTGCATATTTGACAAAAAGAATGTATAATAGCAAGGGATATATTTGGGGGTAAGGAGGCATTTTTTCGTGACAAAATTAATGTATGCATGGATTTACTTTGTTGTGGCAGCAATTGTGGCATACTATTTTCTGAAATCGCTCCATAAGAAAGATGTAATAGGGAAGACCTTGAATCATATGATAACCTGTGGGTTGGTGGCAATTATCGCCTACATGGCTACCATGATGTCGAATTCGTATTTCATCATGTCGTTAGGAAATAGTTTGGTATTTATGATGATAGACTGGATGTTGTTTTTTTTCCTGCAATACAGCTATTTTCTATTTGAAAAAGAAGAATTTCCACATAGATGTACGCTGGCATTGTTGTTTGCATTAGGATGCGACAATGTAGTTTTGGCGTGCAATCCATTTCTTGAATATGCGTTGACATACCGGCAGGTCGTATCCGGGAAGGATATTTTCATGGTGTTCGAACCATATGCGTGGTTTGAATGTCATCTTGCCATCTGCTATGTGATGTTTATCGGTGCAAGTATTCTGCTGCTCCGCAAATGTGTTGCAACACCGAAGGTATACCGGCGCAAGTATTCTGCTGTACTGACCGGAATGATTGTGGTCATTACAATCAATGCCATTTTCCTGGCACTTGGACTTACCGTTGATTTATCGATTATTTTATATTGTATGCTAGCGTGTCTGTTTTACTTTTATACGTTCCAGTACGAACCGATGGGATTACAGGCGGATGTGCGAAAATACATTTTTAAAAATATGAACGACCCGGTGCTGTTGTTTGACAATCAAAACAGGCTTGTTATGTATAACGACAGTGCAGAGGGCTTCTTTCAGCTTGAAAAAAAGATGACGCTCTCGGAATTTTGCACGAAAAATCCGTATCTGACGCCGAACCGGAAAAAGAAGGCGGATATTTTCGAGGTTATTTTGGAGAGGGACGGCGTGGAAGGCTGGTATCAGATTCAGTATAAACGCCTGACGGATCAGAAAAAGCGTTTTACGGGAACCATGATTGTCTACAATGAAGTTCCGGCGCAAAAGCGTGCGTTAGAGCAGATTGAGTACGAGAGTACGCACGATAAGCTCACCGGATTGTACAACCGCTATTATCTGCTTCAGTATACAAGGGAGCGTGTTGGAACGATTCATACACCGGTCAGCTTCGGGCTGTTCAATATCAATGGCCTAAAGGAAATTAATCGTATTTACGGTGTGGAGACGGGGGATAAAGTACTGTGTGAAGTGGCGGGACTTCTCCGGAACTGCCTGCGGAAAAATGATTTTGCGGTGCGCATGGATGGAGACGAGATGGCGCTTGTCATGCCGGGAATGGATGGAGATACCGCAGAGACTTATTTGAGTGAGGTCAATGAGAAATTAAGTGCGATAAAAGTTGACGGGCATAGAGTCAGCGTGGAATATGGGCAGGCAACCTTCGGTGAGAAGGGAAAAGAGCGCGACGAGGCATTTCAGGAAGCGCGCAAGGAAATGATACAGCGCAAGATGATGAATCAGACGAGCGCGCGCAGTGCTGTTTTGAAATCTTTAGAGAAAACGCTCATTGAGCGTGACTGTGAAACGGAGCAGCACGCGGTGCGAACCAGAGATGTCGCGATGAAGCTGGGACTCCGGCTCGGCCTTAAACCGAGAGAAATCAACGAACTTGGGCTGCTCGCGATTTTGCACGATATCGGAAAAGTGGCAATTCCAGAGCATATCTTAAAAAAGGCGGGAAAACTCGATGATGACGAGTGGGAGATTATGAAGAGCCATACCGTCAAGGGATACGAGATTGCAAAAATCACACCGGAATTGAGCCAGATTGCTGATTTCATCCTCTTCCATCACGAGCGGTGGGATGGAAAGGGCTATCCTTGTGGCTTAAAAGGAGAAGAGATTCCACTTTTGTCAAGGATTATAACTGTAGTTGATTCGCATGATGTCATGACACACGATAGAACCTATCATAAGGCGATGTCGCAGGAGGAATCCATCCGGGAATTAGAGCACTGCTCCGGCACGCAGTTTGACCCGCAGGTGGTCGATGTTTTCGTCAGGATGCTGCGGGAGCCGGAAAACTGTACCGTGTAAAAACAGACTTTCACACAAGGCTGAGAAAAATGAATTGTTTAAAAGCAGCGCAGGAATAAGAGAGAAATTTTTTCAAATACTAGAGAGAACGGGAAGTTCTCTCTTTTTTTGGTAGGAACGGAACAAATACTTTGTAGGAAGGTGGAAAAATGGAAGAAAGTTTGTTGATAAAACAGGGGACGATTCACAATGCTGTGGATGAGGAGACATTTGTGGGGGATATTCTGGTGGTGGACGGTAAAATCGCAAAGATTGACGCGATAATTGGTGGAAAAGAAATCAATGATGCAAAGATTATTGATGCGACCGGTCTGCACATTTATCCGGGATTTGTGGATGCACACAGTCACTTGGGATTGCAGGGGTACGCAGTCGGATTTGAGAGTGAAGATTTTAATGAGTTAAACGACTGCGTGACGCCACAGCTTTCGGCGATTGATGCAATCAATCCACAGGATGAGACGTTTGCTATGGCGAGAAGTGGCGGAGTCACCTGTGTGGCAACGGGACCGGGCAGCTCGAACGTAATCGGTGGAACGTTCTGTGCCATCAAAACGTATGGTGAGCGCATTGACGATATGATTGTGAAAAAGAAAGTGGGAATGAAAATCGCATTCGGGGAGAATCCCAAGAACTGTTACAAACAGAAAGCAGTTTATTCCCGCATGACGATTGCTGCAAAAATCCGCGAAATGCTGCATAAAGCGGAAGATTATAACGAGAGAAAGAAGGCGGCGGGGTATCCGGGAGATACCGACATACAGAAAATGCCGCCGTATGATGAGAAATTAGAAGCACTGATTCCGGTCGTAGAAGGAACTTTGCCGTTAAAGGCGCATGTGCACCGGGCGGACGATATTTTTACGGCATTGCGGATTGCAGAAGAATTCGGGATTGAGGTAAAATTAGACCATGTTACGGACGGCGCCCTGATAGCGAAAGAACTGGGGGCAGCAGGCGTATCGGCTGCGGTCGGTCCGTCGTTTGGACATGCGACCAAGTATGAACTGCGCCACAAGAGTTTTAAGACTGCCGGGATTCTCGCAAAAGCAGGATGTAATGTTGCAGTTGTCACGGACGCGCCTGTCATCGAACAGCGCTATCTGGCGCTCTGTGCAGGTTTTGCAATGGATGCAGGCATGAGCGAATTCGATGCCCTCCGCTCCATAACGCTCTGCGCGGCAAAACATATCGGAGTGGAAGCGCGTGTCGGAAGCATTGAGGAGGGAAAAGACGCTGATTTTGTCTTCACGAAGGAATCACCGTTTGCACGTGGGGCGCATGTCCTCATTACCATGATTGACGGGAAAGTGGTTTATGAGAGTGAGGAGATGGGGCATCTATAGCAGGTTGACTTTATCACTGCGTATGATTAAAATATTCATGAAACAAACTGTCTCGGAAAAGAAAGGACGATTGGAACATGAAGATAGGATTTATTGGTTGTGGCAATATGGGAAGTGCCATGATGCAGGGAATATTAAAGGCTGGAAAATGCAAACCGGAAGAGGTGATGGTTTCGGCAAAGACACAGGCAACGTTAGACGCTAAAAAGGAAGCATTTCACGTTGCGGTGACAAAGGACAACCGTGAGGTGACGAAGTTTGCAGAGGTACTTTTTCTTGCGGTGAAGCCACAGTTTTATGAGGAAGTAATTGCGGAAATTAAGGATTGCGTGAAGGAAACGCAGTTGATTGTGAGCATTGCACCGGGAAAAACACTTGCGTGGTTTGAAGAGAAGTTTGGGAAAAAATTAAAAGTCATCCGCACGATGCCGAATACACCGGCAATGGTAGGTGAGGGCATGACCGGAATCTGCGCCAATGAGCAGGTGACGGAGGAGGAGCTTGCACTTGTCTGCGACATCTGTGACAGCTTTGGAAAATCAGAGGTTATCAGTGAGAACCTGATGGATGTTGTGACTTCTGTCAGCGGAAGTTCACCGGCATATGTATTTTTATTTATTGAAGCAATGGCGGATGCAGCAGTTGCAGATGGGATGTCACGCACAAAAGCATATAAATTTGCGGCACAGGCAGTGCTTGGCAGTGCCAAAATGGTATTGGACACCGGCATGCATCCGGGGGTGTTAAAAGATATGGTCTGCTCGCCGGGAGGAACGACCATTGAAGCGGTAAGAGTGCTGGAAGAAAAGGGCATGCGCAGTGCTGTCATTGAGGCAATGAAATCCTGCACAAACAAATCAAAAGGTTTACTTTAATGTAAAATTTGTGTAAAATAGAGTTATCAGACAACTGCAAAAGAATAAGGGGAATTTTTGCAGAATAACATATTTTACAAGGAGAGTAGACTATGAGGCAAAGAAGAAAAAGTGTGGCGCTGTTATTAGCGTCCGTAATGTTACTTGGCGGGCTTGGGGGAGTTCCGGCAAAGGCAGAAGAACAGGCAAAAACGGTGGATGTCATGTTTTTGAGTGACACACATTCACATCTCGACAGTTTTTCCACGGTGGTGGATGGCGAGTCGGAGGTAGTCGGCGGTTTTGCCAGAATTAACACGCTGATTAAGGAACAGAAGGAGGAGAATCCGGACACGCTGCTGTTAGACGGCGGTGATTTTTCCATGGGAACATTGGTGCAGACCGTTTTTGAAGAGGAAGCGGCTGAAATCCGTATGCTCGGCTACATGGGATTTGAAGCAACTACATTCGGTAATCATGAATACGATTACCGCTCACAGGGGCTTGCCAATATGCTTGATACGGCGGCAGACTGTGGGGATACGGTGCCGGAGATTCTCGTTTGTAATGTGGACTGGGATGCGATGGAGCAGGAAGGTCTCACGGATGACCAGCAGTTGTTAAAAGATGCATTTGACCATTATGGCGTAAAAGACTATACCGTTGTGGAAAAAGATGGCGTTAAGATTGCGCTCATCGGTGTTTTCGGGGAAGATGCCCTTGCATGCGCACCGACCTGCGCCCTTCTTTTCCGGGATGCATCCGAGGCGGTAAAGGATACGATAAAAGAAATCAAGGAAAATGAGGACGTGGACATGTACGTCTGCATTTCCCACAGTGGCACGAACCAGGAGGACGAGAGCAAGTCGGAGGATGAGATTCTTGCGAAAGCAGTTCCGGAACTGGATTTGATTGTGAGCGGTCATACACATACCGTGTTAGAGGAGCCGATTCAACACGGAGATACTTATATCGTATCGCCGGGTGAATATGGAAAATACTTAGGTTCTTTTTCCATGACGCAGAAAGAGGACGGCAGATGGAATCTGGAGAATTATGAACTCGTATCCATCACGGACGATATTGCGCAGGATGAACCGACACAGGAAGAGATTGACAATTTCATGGAGGCGGTCGATGAGATTTATCTGTCGCAGTTTGGTTATACAAAAGACCAGGTATTAGCTACAAACGACATTGAATTTTGCAGCCTTTCCGATTTAGAGACCAAGCATACCGAGTTAAATCTCGGCGATATTATGTCGGATGCCTATATTTATGCCGTTGAAAATGCGGATGATTTTGACGGTGAGACCGTGCAGATGGCGGTTGTTCCGGCTGGAACAATCCGTGATACTTATTCGGTCGGAGACATTACGGTAACGGATGTCTTTAATTCATTTTCACTTGGAACGGGTGAGGATGGTATTCCGGGCTATCCGCTTGTCAGCGTTTATCTGACGGGAAAAGAATTGAAAATTGCCGCAGAAATCGATGCATCTGTATCCGAACTGATGCCGACGGCGAGACTATATATGAGCGGTCTGCAGTTTACCTACAACCCGAACCGTATTTTATTAAACCGTGTGACGGACGTTTATCTGACAGATTCGGATGGAAACCGCGAGGAGATAGAGGACGATAAACTTTATCGTGTTGTGGCAGATTTGTACAGTGGCCAGATGTTAAGTGCCGTAACGGATATGTCCTACGGACTGTTATCCTTAAAACCGAAATTTGCAGATGGAACGGAGATTACCGATTTTTCCGATGCAATCATTTATGAAGATGGAAAAGAACTGAAAGCGTGGGATGCGATTGCGCGTTACATGGAGTCCTTTGAGGATACGGACGGAGACGGCATTGCCAATGTACCGGCATATTATGCGGAAGACCACGGACGAAAAAACGTGGACGAGAGCACTGGTATTGCAGCACGTTTTTCACATCCGAATAAGTTTGTTGCAATGATGGCAGGCGTGGTTATCCTCTTGATTTTCATTGTAATTTTGCTTATAGTATTAATAGTAAAAATAACAAAGCGTATTCGCAGAAATCATCCACGGAGAGCACAAAAGTAGAGCGCTTTGACAGATAGGAGACGGAAAATGAGCGCGCATGACAAGGCAGAGAAAATCTTACGCGAAATGCATGTAATGCTTTCTGACAGCCAGGTATACGAGAAAGAGACAAACAGAGTCATTATTGACAAACAGCAGATGCTGGATTTATTACAGAAGCTCAACGCCAGCGTTTATGAGATTATGGATGAATATGAAGTGACGCAGCAGAGCCGGGATAAGGCAGAGCGCGCCGCGAGAAAGCAGGGCGAGGAGATTGTCTGGGATGCAAGCAAGAAAGCAGAGGACGTCTACGCGGCATCTGTGCTGTACACCGACGATGCTTTAGCGGAAGTGCAGGACATCATGCAGGAAGCGATGGATTCCGTCAAGGGAATCTACCTGGAGATGGAAGAAAAGCTAAAGCAGGAGAAACGCAGGGTTCGCACGAATCAGTCCGAGTTAAAAGGGCATCTTCAGGATTTGCAGGATACGGACAAATACTTGAAAATCATCGAGGACACCAACCGCAAGGCGGAGAAAGAAAAGCGCAAGCGTGAGGCGGAGCGCGAGCAGGAAATGTACTCCTACAAGGCGATTAAGCCGGAAATCAAAATCAATCAGGAATACTTCGAGGAGCACGGCATTCCATACGAGGAAGAGAAAAAGCCGGAAGAACCGAAGCAGGACGTAATGTCCGACATCAAGGTGAACCTAGACGCCGAATACTTTCAGTGGAAAGAGCAGGAAGGCGAAGCCGGGGAGAAGAAAAAAGAGCCGGCAAAAGAGGGAAGCTTCAAGAAATTTCTGATGGGAAAGAAATCATAGCAGGGAAATTGAGACATACCAAAATTGAGGAAATGAAGAGTTTTTTTGATTTTGGTATGTCTTTTTCGAATTAAGCTAAAAATTGGAGTACGAAATGGGACAAAATACGGTTGGGATATTATTAAGGTATTATAGAGACACATATCAGTTACAGCAGTATGAAATTTGTAAAGGAATTTGTTCATGTGCTACGTTATCTAGGGTTGAACAAGGAAAAAGGGAGATAGATTCACTTATATGCGAGACACTTTTGTCCAGAATAGGGAAGGAAGCTTCGCAATTTGAAATTATGCTGGATGAAGAAGATTACATAAAGTGGAAAATGAGAGACAAAATAAAAAAGCTTATAAAAATTGGTAATATATATGAATTAAGGGAGGCAATAAACGAGTATGAAGAAATAGCAGAGAAAGATAGTTCGGTCCATCAGCAGTTCATTTTATATGCTAAGATACAGGCTTTACAAATAGAACAAAAGGTACCGGAGGAAATATGTCTTATGATTGATAGGGCAATAAGGTATACAATTGAGCCAGGAGAGAAAAGAAGATTATATAGTCATATGGAAATTGAGCTTATTCAGCAAAAAATACATTATACTGTTAAAAAAAATTATGAAGAAGAAAGGAAGATAATTAATTTTTTATTGGAGCAAGTCACGGCATATTATGGGAAGAAAGAAAAAAATTGGTTGAAAATTATTTTGCTAAAAGAGCTACAAAATATAGAAATAAAAGAAGGAAATGATTTAAAGGTATTAGAATGTTTAAATAATCAAATTGCGGTAGTTCGTGAAATGAAAACAGTATTTCCATTAGCGAATCTTTATTTTGAGAGAGCGAGGTGGACAAATAAAGTATATCAGTCAACAGAAGCGTGGACAAAATGGAAAAATAATTGTGTAAAAGACTGCTTAATGGCATATTATATTTATCAGATAGAAAATGATAGTAAAAAAGAAGAACAAGTGGAGAAATATTGTACTGAGGTATTGGGATGGCATATTATCAAACAGGAAATATGATACGTTTGGCACGAGAAGCAGTAGGGCTGACAAGAGAAGAACTAGCAGATAATATATGTTCTGTGCAGACTTTATATCGGATGGAAACGGGGAAGACAAAAGTAAAAAGAGATGTATATACCGCATTAATGGGGCGTCTAGAGAGATTTTCAGAAAAAAATTATGCTTTTTTTTCCAGTGCTGATATAGAGAAAATGGAAGAAAAGTTGGAGTTAGATTATGCAGTGTCAGTACATGATTATAAAAAAGCGTATGAGCATTTGTGCAGGCTGGAGGCAGAAGCTGAAGATTCAATTATCAATCAACAGGTATTGAAGACAGAGAGGGCTATAGTATATACGAAATTAGAAATGTTGGAACAGAGTGAGGCATTGAAAAAATATCAAGAGGCAATTGCTTTAACGATTCCGGATTATCGAAAATATTTAGAAAGCGGATATCCATTTACAGACACAGAGTATGTTGTTTTAATGAATATTGCGGCAGCATACTATAATTTAGAAAACTATGAAGAGACAGTTATAGTGTGTAAGATGATAATAAAAAGCTTGAATTTAGGATATATGTCATTACAAGAGACGGGTGAAATAAGAATATGCATTAAACAAACATTAGCGACAGCCATGATGAAGTTGGAAAAGTATGCAGAAGCCAAAATACTTTTGGAAGAGGCAAAAGCAGAAGCCCAAATATATGAATATGGTATAACGTTGCCAGGAATTTTAGGTGCGTTAGCTTGTAATATCTTTTGCCAAATAGATAAAGGATTGTTAGAGATAACAGATAAAGAAGTAGCAAATGGATATATACGGCAAGGATATTTTGTATCGCTGGCAGAAGAAAATCAAGAAGCAATACAGTATTTCGAATATCTTATTCAAGATTATTTGAAGGAAGATATTGATGAATTTCTGGGATTGAAGGAAAAATAGGAATCTCTAAAGGATATGATGTGTGAACAAAAATATTTAGCATATAAAAAATGAGTAACTGGAAAAAACAGGTTTTAAAAATTTTTTTCATGATAATACCTCCATAACTAATTTTATTCAGTATAAAAGATGTAATGTGTTTAGAACATACCAGAATTGGAAATATATATTAAATTTTTTTAGAAATTTCCAGTTTTGGTATGTTTTTTAATAAGCTTGTATTTTACTATTGAAGAGAAAGGAGGCGTGGATTGAATGAAAAAAGTGAGGAAAGGAGGGAACAATGATAGTGACAGTGGAAGGAAAGAAATACTGGATTTTTCTTTTGGCTGGACTACTTGTGGTAGCTGTGTTGGAGATAACTCCATATGGAGTAGGAGAATATAGAGTGCATGAGGTAGGCGAAACAATAGAACAGCTGGTAGTGTCGCATTCTTATTTTAAAATGTCAAATATAATGGCATTTTTGTGTATGGTAGGTACAATGTTTGCGATTTTGATGAATATAGGATTGTTAGTTAGTAAAAATCATGAGTCAATATTAAAAAACATGCTATTTATAGGTGAAATCTTAGCTATAGCAATGGGGATATGCGTGTTTATAAATGTGCCAACCATAATTGCAGGTTGCGTGGTGGTATTGTTATTAGGGTGTTGTATTTTTAGCATTATGATTGCAAAAAAGAAAATACAGAATTAAGGAGAGGAGTACATGAAGAGAAAAATTATTTTAGCGGTATTAGTAGGAATAGTAAGTATTTGGAGTGGAAAGATCTTGTTTTTGCCAAAGATACACAGTCATTAAAATATAATGAACTTGAGGCAATAAAAATTATGTCGACTCTTGATATAGAGGAAGAAATAAAAGATGCAAAAGAAAACAAAATTAGTGACAATGTTGATGAAGAAATTTTAGAAGAGGTAATGGTTGATAGTGATAAAGAAGATGTAGATATATCATATACTGTAGATTGTCTGGGGGAAGTCAATAATTTTGATGGTTCGGTTGGAAAGATATATTCATTAACAGCGACAGGAACAAAGAAGACATCAAAAGGAACGGCCAAAGTAGATAATGTGGATTGTTGGATTAATTTAACATGGATGGATAATTTGGGAACATCAAATAAAATATTATATGTTGCGGGTGGTTGGACGCCTAATGGTAGAACGTTGTCAAATAGACAGGTTTTATATGGAGTTACAGCATTAGATGAAAGTTTTATCGGAAATCAATATGAAATTCAAAGACCAACACAAAATTCGTATCATTTCTTTCCAACAAAAACATTATCGGGATTATATTTAACAGCTTATTCATGGGTGGATTCTGCTGGATACCCATATAGTATTTATTGCGGCGTAGGTACAAGCGTTTTCGATTAGAAAACAGCATCGTGAATTGCTAAACGGAGAAGGGGATAATTAAGTTTTTCTAAGAAATTAATTATAGGTGTCAATAAAGTAATTGAGTTAAAGTTAAGAATCAAAAAGTCCCGGCAGAGCAAAACCAGCTCTGCCGGGATTTTTATCGTTTTATCAGAATGGTTACACAGAAAAAATAAAGCCTTAACAAAATATTCTTGACAGCATACTGTAAATGGTGTATATATAACATATAAACAGTAAACAATAACAGTGAATAAAAGGAAAGCGTGGGTAACAGATGAAAATATTACAAAATTCGGGAGTTCCCATCTACCAGCAGATTGCGGAACAGTTCAAGACGGATATTTTAGCCAGAAAATATCAGCAGGGAGAATACCTCCCATCCATCCGCGGACTTGCGAAGGAACTGAAAATCAGTGTCATCACGACCATGAAGGCATATGAACAGTTAGAAGCAGAAGGGCTTGTCACGGCGGTGCAGGGAAAAGGATTTTACATCAATGCGCAGGACAGTGAGATGTTAAAAGAACAGCATCTGCGAAAGGTAGAGGAACACCTCTCAAACGCAATTGAAGCGGCAAAAATTGCAGGATTAAGTGAAAAGGAATTGCAGGAGACGCTCAAAACGCTGCTTGCAATGCAGGAAGAAGAAAGAATATAGCTTTGGAAGGAGAAGTCATGAAATTAGAATATGTATTAAAGGGCGAGCAGATTCAGAAAAAATTTAAAGGATTTGAATTGAATATATCGGAGCTTAAAATCCCAAAAGGATTCGCGACAGCGTTAATCGGTGAGAACGGAGCCGGAAAATCTACACTGCTCAATATCATCATGGGAACACAGCTTCAGCACAAGGGGCAGATTACCTATTTTAATCAGTTCAGTGAAAAAGACAGAGAGAATAGGCCGGAGGTAAAAGAGCGGATTGGCTACACAGGACCGGGAACCTATTATCTTCCACAATGGAAAATGAATCAGTTAGAAAATATCTATTCTCTTTTATTCGAAAATTTTCATCCGGAAAAATTCAAAGAATATCGCAGAGAGTTAGCGATAGGTTCTGCGGACGGTGAAAAGAACAAAAAGGTTTCGGAACTTTCCGATGGAAACCTGATGAAATTAATGATAGCAGGCGCACTTTCCAGGGACACGGATCTTTTAATCATGGATGAACCTGCTTCCCCGCTTGATCCGTTAATGCGTGAAAAACTCTGTGAGCTTATCCGGGAATATCTGAACGGGCAGGAGGGCGAGAGAACGGTTTTCTTTTCCACACACAATATTTCCGATATGGAAAACGTGACAGATTATGCTATTATCCTTGCAAACGGAAGTATTTTGGAAGAGGGATTTGTCGAGGATTTAAAAGAAAAATATGTGCTGGTCAAAGGGGAAACAGAAGATTTGGAAGCAGCGAGAAAGGTGCTGATGAGTATTTCCAGCAATAAATATGGATTTGAGGGAATGTGCCTTGCAGAAGATGTAAATCGTCTGGCGGGATGTGATGTGACATTTGAGACGCCGGATCTCTCCCAGATCAGCGTCGCAGTCATGAAAACAGCAACCAGATTAAAATAAACGGGGGAAGAGACGATGAAATATTTTTTGAAAAGCTACAAAAGTATGACGGGTCTGGGCTACCGTATGATTATGCTCCTCGTTCTTCCGGTACTTTTTCTGGGCGTTGCGGCATTTTGCGGAACACAGGATGAATTTGTAAAATTTATTGCGGGGCCGTTTCTTATTATGGGCTTGCTGGTGGTCGATTTTTATTCCGATACGATGTTCTTGGGAGGAATCTGCAATAAAGATATCCGGTGTATCAGGCTGGTTCAGGTATCATTTGACGGGATGCGTGTATTGCGGAACGCCATAATTTTAGACTGTCTGCGCAGGGCGGTTCTGTTAATCGGCGGAAGCACTCTTGTGGCAGCCTGGGGCGGAGAAAAAGAGTATATCCTGCTTGGAGTGGCCGGATATCTGGCAGAGACGGTTATGCTTAATATGAGCAGGTATGTAAGTGAGGTAATGTTTCAGGTTTTTTTTGGTAGTTTGTTGTTCGCAATCATGACGGTTGTAATGGTATGCATCTGGTTTCTTTCAGAAAATGCAGGCAGAGCGTTGTGGTTGATAACCGGAATTATGGCAATTTTAGCAATAATAGCAACAATAGGAACAATTTATCATATGGTTTATCGGATTGGAGGAAGCCGAAATGTTTAATGAGATGAAAAAGATGTGGAAACTGGTTCCGTATGGACTCAGTTTAAAAACGACAATTGCAGTATCAGTAGTGGTTGTAATTGCTGGAATTTTGATAGAATTTTTTCAATTGAGTTATGGGTTACAGATAAGTGAACCAGGCGCATCGTTGTTTGATTTTGGTGCACTTATGATTGGAGCGGGATGTTTTATGCCGGCGCAGATGGTGTTATCGATTGATGTCAGTAAACTGGCCCAGGCGTCTCCACAGGCAAAAAAACTCCAGACTTCCGGTGCTACATTGCTCTTAGGCGCAAGCTTTTTGATAATGACCACGTTGCTTTTGCTGATGCGTATTGGTTTTGGGCTTGCAAATCCGGAGTATATGGCAGAGGCTTTAAGGGGAATGTTTGGGGTTGGCGTTGTGACGCTGTTTCTTTTACTGTACACCGTATTTTTGTTTAAGTTTTTCTGGGCATCCTTTATTGTACTTTATATTTTCTTTTTTTCTGCCGGATTCAGTGCAGGCGCGGATCATATGTTCCAGCTGTTTAACGTGTCATTACAGATATCACCAGCAGCAGCCGTTACGCTTTGTTACGCAATGGTGCTGCTGGGAGTGGCAGGTTACTACGCATTGACCTGCGTATTTTACAAACGTCCATTTTCTAAAAATGCATTTGGTGCCATGAATCGAAAATGTATGTAGGGCAGACGGTTACTGTGCGAGGCAGTCATTAACCCACTCGATAAAGTTGGTGGTGCTGTCTCCGGTACGCTCCGCTGTTGTGTGACCCTGTCCCCATACAGTGGTAAAGTTTACGCTTTCCACGCTGTCGCAGGATTCTAAGGCGAGTGCTAAGTTTAACTCGGTTGTCAGAGAGGTATCGCCCTGTGTGATACCTGTGTTGATTCGCCAGTATTTTGCCAGTGTGGAAGTTCCGTAGCCGTCATAAGAACTACTGATATAGTACAATGGATTGTACATGTTCTGGCGTGTCTGGGAATCATTTCCGAGCGCATCTGTATTCTGCAAATCTTCTTCATATGCTGCAATAAAAGAATCATCATAATCATTATAAGCAGCATATTCATCGGCATTTTCTGCTAACAGGGATGCCATGGTGAAATCAAAATGAAGTGCATCCTCTTCACTATTTCCAAATACCATATTTTCTGCCTGGCTTCGGTTTAAATCATCGAAAGCACCGACGTCTTTTGTGGCTGTTTTGCAGTGCTCTACGAAAGCTTCAATGCTGGTGATGGAAGCAGTATTTGTTGCTTCGTCGTAGGTTATCCACTCGACATCACTATTCAGGGAAGCAATATAATCTGCGGCAGTTTCATAAGTTTCAGAGCTGCTGCCGGAATTCATTCCATCACCGGAAGGCATATCGCCGGAAGGGGCACCATCACCGGAAGGGGCACCATCACCGGAAGGGGCACCATCACCGGAAGGGGCATCACCGGAAGGGGCACCATCACCGGAAGGCATATCGCCGCCACCTGCGAATCCGCCGTCTGCCATCTCGGTACTTCCGGAAGTGTACGGGAATTCCGTGTCACTTAAGAAGTTATTTAAAGATTCTTCTATCACAGAAAGAACATAGTCATAATAAGTTCCACTTGTGTAAATGCCGTCATCGGTTGCATCGAGTGTCAGGATGTTTCCGTCTTCATCGGTCAGTCCAAGTTCGTTGATATAGGTGGCAAAAGCAGCCGCCATATCATCGGACAGAGCAGAAGTCCAGGTATCATCTGCACGTGTACCGCTGTCAGAATACTGTCCCATCATCCACTCGTAAGCTTCGTCTGCTACGTCCAGACTCGTAATCGGACACCAGCACATGGCACCTGCAATCGCATCACTAATATAATTACCATTGTCGTCTAACATTACAGCACCGATAGATTCCAGATACTCATAATAGAGAGAACTGTCTCCGGTAGAACCCATAAGAGAACTCTGGGCACCGCCACCGCTATGGCCAAAGGTAAAAATAGAATCTGTATTACCCGGTAAAAGTGCTTCGTTATAGCGGAGGTAACGGACGGCTGCCTTTAAATCTGTGACACCCCATGGGGCACCGCCGCTGTAAGTAGAGCCATCGCTGTTCTCGCCATTGCTTCGTCCGCGGCATCCGGCATAGACATAGATGTAACCGGCTTCAAGATATTCGGAAAGTCCGCTGTAACTGTAGGAAGTCGGTGCTTCCTGCGCAGAATAGCCGGCTGTGTTGATTGGCATTACAATAGGGGCGGTGTCGGCAGTATAGGAGCCCACAGAATTTTCGGTGTTGATGGTACAGGTATAAGTTCCGTCTCCGTTATCGGTTGCGTCCATGTAAGCGCCGGGAACGTAAATGCCGAGAGACTCGTAATCCTCGGCTTCCGGATTGGCACAGTAGGAGATGCCAATCTGCCAGTAGACGTCATTGTCCGCGTCATAATTCCAGGCAGAAGAGTCAAAAATAAGAGAACTCATGTCATCCGGATTGGTGACATCGTAAGATGTAGTTATAGTTTGGGATTCTGTACCGCTGGCATCTGAGATGTCGGATGAGGAATCCGAGGAACCTGCGGAAGAACATGCGGTCAGAGATGTTATCATGGCAAGGCTAAGAAGAAGTGCGCCCGCCTGTTTCAAGCGTTTCATGATGAAATCCTCCTTGTTTTACGAAAATTTGATGATGAATCATTCTATATTGATTACAACAAGAAGATATCGTCTGAACATTGAAAAAGGATTGAACTAACGTGAAGGTTGTGTGAAAGTTTGGGAATTTACTTTGTGGCTAAAGTCACTTGAAGACAGGATATGTATGTTTCAGCAGCGGAACTTTAGGTGAGAATTGTGTAAATTTGGTAGGAGTCAATTTTCGGCTCAAGGTTTGCGTACATTCGTCAAATGCACATTTACAATGTGGTATTCGTCTGTGGTACATCCTCGCACAGTTCCTGCACCTAGTGGGAGTAAATGCCACCTCCAGCAGAGTTTAATGGGCGCAAAAAATCCAAACGCGCAATATACGTTATCTATTTTTATAGATGTTGTTGCTTGAACGGGGATTTTTTGCGCCCACTTTTGCTGTCGTGTGGCATATAACTCCCACACGGTTCGTCACAGATTGAGTGTGTGCCACAGGCGCCTACCACGTTGTAAGTGTGCATTTGACGAATGAATATAAACAATGGCAAGAGCCGAAAGCTGACTCCTGCCAAATTAGCAATTTAATGAAAGTTCCGCTATTGATAGATATAGGTATCCTGTCTCCAAGCGACTCTCACACAAAGTATACCTGCGCGCCCTCACATCCCCTATTTAGAACCGGGAAATGTGACGTAAAATGTAGTCCAGCCTTGCGCGCAGTCGACCCGGATTTTTCCTTTGTGGGAGAGGGTGACTGCTTTGGCGATGGCGAGCCCTAAACCGTAGCGGTGGGCTGTGGATGTGCGGGATTCATCATTTCGGTAAAACCGTTCAAAAATCTGTTCCCGCTTTTCCGGGGGAATCTCCTTGCCCTGGTTGGAAACGGCAAGCTGTAACAGATGTTTTTCCTTTTTTAAAGAAACGTGCACTTCGGTATTGGGCTTTGCATGAAAAATAGCGTTGTCGACGAGAATGGAAACAAGCTGTTCAAGTTGTCCGCGGTTGCCGGACAATTTGAGATGCTCTTCGACATCACAGCAAAGTGCAAGTCCCTGCTCGAAAGCAATTCCCTCAAATGGAAGTGCGCAACCGGTTACAATCCGGCTGAAATCAACTTCCTCCATAACGGGGGCGGTCTGCTCTGTGCGGGCAAGTGTCAAAAGCTGGTTGACAAGTTCTGTCATACGCTCATTTTCAAATACAATATTGGAAAGCCATTTGTTATCGCCCAATTCACGCTCTAAAAGTTCTGTATTTGCGCGCACGACGGCGAGGGGCGTTTTTAATTCGTGACCGGCGTCGGAAATAAACTGTTTTTGCTTCTCATAGCTATCCTCTAAAGGCTTCACAATCCATTTTGCAAGGAAAATGGAGAAAACAAATAAAACTACAAGAGTACAACTGCACCAGATGAGTGAGTTGCGCAAAAGAAGAATCACGTTGTCACTGAGAAGTGTATTGTCAATTAAAACGACAAGTGTGTAATCGTCAATGGACACAACCTGATAGTCAAATGCGCCAGAACTTCCTTTTTCCTTTCCGGAGGAGATAAGATTTTGCGAAATGGAAATCAAATCCTTCTGTGGCAGTGTCGAGGAGGAGTCACAATCCACAGACAAAACCGTTCCGTCTGTGGATAACGCAACGGAATAAAAGGTTGCAAGTTGATAAGCGGTGTCATCCGGGTCACCGGGCGGTGCCGTCTGACCGGATTCGGATGGATTCCCGTGCAATTCATATTGGGCGATATAGTGGGAGATTTTTTCCTGATTGCTGTCATAGACGTCCTTGTAACTTGCAAGGTAGGTTACCGTAAAAGTTCCGGCAAGTACAAAAATAAAAATCAGCATGATGGCAGCGACTATTTTCCGTTTTGATGTTCGAAACATGACAGACCTCCTCTAACATTCTTTCAGGCGAAGTTCGTAACCGAGTCCGCGGAGTGCTTTAATCTCTACGTTAGATGCAATAAAGTTTAATTTTTTCCGGGTAAAAGAGAGATAGACCTCGACATTGTTGTATTCGGCGTTGTTTTCGTAGCCCCATATTTTCAAGGCAAGCTGTTCGCGCGAGAGCACCTGTCCCTGATTTGCCATAAAATATTCCATAATGTGAAATTCCTTTTCGCTGAGACGGACTTCCTGACCGTTTCGTTCACAGCGCAGGTAAAACGTATTGGGATTGAGTGTGAGGTCGCCGAAGGAGTAGAGTGCCGGGGCAGCAGGTGCATTTCTGCGGCAGAGTGCGCGCAGCCTGGCAAGAAGCTCCTGGCTGAGAAATGGTTTGGTGAGGTAGTCATCGGCACCGCTGTCGAGTCCGGTTACTTTATCATCAAGCTCGCCCTTTGCGGAGAGCATAAGAATCGGTGTGGTGATATTTGCCTTGCGGACTTCTTTTGCAATTTCAAAACCGGACTTTCCCGGGAGCATGACATCGAGAATGATGACATCAAAGCTGCCGTTTAAAATGGCATCACGTCCGCGAATCCCGTCATAGCAGACGGTCACGTCGTATTGTTCTAATTTTAAAAGCTCGGCTAAAGCCTGAGCCATGCGTTTTTCATCTTCCACCAGTAAAAGTTTTATCATATGGAACCCTCCGGACATTTTGTGCGTTTTCCTTTGCGTACATTATAGCATCTGCGCTATGAAAAACAAATTAAGAAAATCTCAAATTGCAAGACATGGCGGGTCGTTGTAAAATAGGTAATAACAGAACGAGCGGGTAAATGCCTGCTCCAGATAAGATAAGATAAGGAGAATGGCATGGTATATAATATTTTAGTATGTGACGATGATCGTGAAATTGTAGAAGCAATCGATATTTATTTGCAGCAGGAGGGTTATCATGTGATAAAAGCATATGACGGAGAGGAGGCTCTTGAGCTGTTGCAGGAAAATGAAGTGCATCTGTTGATATTAGATGTCATGATGCCGAAGTTAGACGGAATCCGTGCGACATTAAAAATCAGGGAAAAAAGCAGTATTCCGATTATTATTCTGTCAGCCAAAACAGAGGATTCAGACAAGATTTTAGGCTTGAATATCGGGGCAGACGATTACATGGCAAAGCCGTTTAATCCGCTTGAGCTGGTCGCAAGGGTAAAATCACAGCTTCGCCGCTACACGCAGCTTGGAAATGCAACGGAGACCGGAGACAGTGTCTATGAGGTGGGCGGTCTGCGCATCAATGACGATTTAAAAGAAGTGACTGTGGACGGAGAGCCGGTGCGCCTGACGCCAATCGAATATAATATTTTGCTTTTGCTTGTGAAAAATCAGGGAAAAGTCTACTCCATTAACCAGATTTACGAAAGCATCTGGAATGAGGATGCCATCGGCGCAGATAATACGGTAGCCGTGCACATCCGACATATCCGTGAGAAAATCGAGATTAATCCAAAAGAGCCACAGTACCTGAAAGTTGTCTGGGGCGTAGGTTACAAAATCGAGAAAAATGACAAATAAAGTTTTCGAAAGGAACACTGGTCATGGAGAACAGAACTTATAATTACGGAACCAAAATAGCCGGAATCATCATTCATCAGTTTTTCACGATTCTTCTCGTGATTGCCCTGTTCATGCTCGGAACCATGCTTGGAAAAAATATGCTGAGCACCACGGACATCGGGGAAGCATCCTTTGTAAATTCAGGCTACTATGTGTCCTGCCTTGGAAAAAAATACGAAAAGCTCAACGAATACCTGTACTTAGAGCAGTCCCACGAGGATTTACAGGAAGAGGAAGAGCGGCGTTATCTGGAGTACACGAATGAATTTCAGAAGGAGAAGACGAACTTTACTTATTGGTGTGAGGTCAATGGCATACTGTATACAAATGATCCGGAATACAAAGACAAAACGGATTTTGACAAAGACAAACTGCTCGATGCAGTCCGAAAAGACGGCGATTATCTCATCTATGACGTCGAAAATCTTGAATTTGAGACAAACATTGGCGGAATTGAGAAGTATTTTTTCCGGCAGTACAATGCAAATTATATGCTGAAATCGCAGGAAAGCCTTATGGTGATATCGGTCGATACGGATTTTCCATATCAGGATGATTTGAGTGAGGCGAAAGCAGAGTATCAGCAGTTACATCCGTGGGTAAAAGCGATTGTGATTAGTGGGATACTAAGTGCAATCTGCTGGGTGGTATCGCTCGTTTATCTGACACTTGCAGCAGGAAGAAAAGAGGGAACAGATGAAATCGTGCTGAACGTGGTCGACCGTGTGAAAACAGAGATTATGTTTCTGATTTTTCTGGCATTCTCCTACGAAATGATATCGCTTTGCATGAAACTTGGAAACAACTCCTGGAACATATCGGGACTGGCTGTCGCAGCGGGAACCATTAGCTGGGTGGCGGACACTGTGTTTCTTATTTTTTACCTGAGCATGGTACGGCGCCTGAAAGCGGAGACATTGTGGGAAAATTCACTTGCACTTTTCTTAAAAAACGGCTTCGAGAAAACGTTTCGGGAAAGAAAAGTGACAACCCGTGTGCTGATTGGCTTTGGTGCGCACTTCATCATCTGTGCAGTCCTGGTTTACGGATTTGCCGCTTGGAAAAAGAAATGGTGTCTGGCGTTGCTGCTGCTGTTTTGTGCCGGAGAATGTTACATGATGCTGCGCAAAGCGGTGGAGCATTACCAGATTTTACAGGGGGTACGGAAAATATCGGCGGGTGCGTTGGAATATAAGATAGACGTGGAAGAACTGCATGGGGAAGACCGGGTTCTTGGTGAGGCCATCAATAACATCGGGGAGGGTCTGCATCATGCAGTGGATGACAGCACCAAAAATGAGCGTATGAAGGCAGATTTAATTACAAATGTCTCGCACGATATCAAGACACCTCTGACTTCAATTATAAATTATGTAAACCTCATGAAGCGTGAAGATATCCAAAACGAGCGTGTTAACGAATATATCCGGATTCTCGATGAGAAATCCATGCGCTTAAAGCAGTTGACGGAGGATCTGGTGGAGGCATCTAAAATCAGTTCCGGAAATGTTAAGCTGGATTTCCACATCATCGATTTTGTGGAATTAATCTACCAGACCGGCGGAGAATTCAACGAAAAATTCGAGACGAAAGACTTAACGATTGTCACAAAGCTTCCGAAGGAGGCAGTTCTGGTCTACGCAGATGGCAGACAGCTCTATCGTGTCATCGAAAACCTATATAATAATGTAGCCAAATATGCGCTGCCGGAGACAAGGGTATATGTGGAACTTGTGGTGGATGGCGAAAACGCAGTCTTTTCCATCAAAAACGTATCCGAGCGTTCCCTTGCCCGTGAAAATGCAGCAGTGGAAGACCTGACGGAGCGATTTATCCGCGGAGACGAATCGAGAACAACGGAGGGCAGCGGTCTTGGACTTTCCATCGCAAAGAACTTAACACAGCTCATGAAGGGACAGTTCCTGATTGGCGTGGACGGCGATTTGTTCAAGGCAACCATTATTTTTCCACTTTGCAACAGATAAAGGAGAAAGCAACGATGATAAAAGCAGTTATTTTCGACATGGACGGTGTCCTGATTGACACCGAGAAATATTTGAATATTTACTGGAGGCAGGCGGCGAAGGAAGCCGGATTTGAGATGACAAACGAACATGCCTTACAGATTCGAAGCCTTGCGGCAAAGTACGCAGGACCATATCTGCAAAGCATTTTTGGAAAAGAATTTGACTATGAAAAAATACGTGCCAGACGCAAGGAACTGATGAATGCGCAGCTTGCTAAAACGGGAATCGAGAAGAAGCCCGGCGTGGATGAGATTTTAGATTATCTCCATGAAAAAGGCATCAAGACAGCGGTTGCAACAGCAACGGATGAAGTGCGTGCAAAAGCATATTTGAGTGAAATCGGTATCTACGAGAAATTCGACAGGGTCATTTGCGCCACTATGGTGGAAAATGGAAAGCCGGCGCCGGACATTTATCTCTATGCCTGCAAACAGATTGGGGAAAAACCGGAGGACTGCATTGCCGTCGAGGACTCTCCAAACGGAATCAAATCTGCGAGTGATGCAGGACTCCGCCCCGTTATGGTGCCGGACCTCACACAGCCGACAGACGAGGAATGGAAGCGCATTCTTGCCAAGGTGGATTCGCTCGTGGAACTGAAAAATGTAATCGAAAAAGAAAATGAAAATGCATAGCAAAATCTACCAATATAGTTGGTAATCCGTCTCAAATTAGTGTACAATGGTAGTCAGGGGAATGAATGAGGAATATCGGGAGCGCAGGAGAAGGAGCGTTACGTTATGATAAAGATAGGGATTTGCGATGACGAACAGATTGTACGTGAACTATTGAAACAGAAAGTCGAAATCTGCTTAAGGGAAGCAGGAGTGCGGGCGGACATTCTATTTTTTCAGCGGGGACAGGAACTGTTAGAAACGGAAGAAGATTTGGATATTCTGTTTTTCGATATTGAGATGCCGGAAATGGATGGAATTGAAGCAGGGAAAAAACTGCGTCAAAAGGGAAATAACTGTAAAATTATTGTTGCTACCAGCATGGTGGAACGGTTCAAGGAAGCCTTTTATATTGATGCATTTCGGTTTGTGACGAAACCGTTTGAAATGGAAGAAATACGGGAAGCACTACGAGAAGCATTTATTGCAGCAGGCGGAAATCAGACAATAGAAGTGTACAAAAACAGAGAAAAATATAATATTTTGTGCAGGGATATTCTTTATATTGAGGCAACTGAAAGCTCGGTTGAATTTATGCTAAAAGATGGAAAGTATCGGAAGGAAAGCTCTTTAACAGAGTTAGAAAAGAAATTGGAAGGAAATACATTTTTCCGCATTAATAGACAGTGCATTGTCAATATAGCTCAAATTGAACATTACGAAAAGGGAGTTATTTTAATTAATGGGGACGCAAAGAAAGTATCTCAAAGAAAGAAAAAGGAATTTCAGAATGCATATAGGGAGTATAAGGCATGATTTATTTTGACTTGATTTTGGAAGTAGCAAAATATATTTTGGCAGGATATGCATTGTTAGGATATAAACCGGGGAAAAAATGTTACTGTGGCATGGCGGTAATGCTATGCAGTTTTATTTTTCTGGAAAGTATTACAGATAGCATAGGAAGTTTACAGATTATAAATGTGCCGATTATTGCGGTAGGGTTGTTTTTGACAGTAGATGGAAGTTTTCGGGAACGTCTTTCCTACAGTGTGATGCTGATATTTTTTGTTTTATGTATAGATTACGTCATGCAGACGCTTGTGGAAATGATGTATCCACAAGAGATGGAGGATGTAATAAGATGGTTGATTAGTAATGTTTGCTCCAGCGTATTATATGGGCTTATTTTGTTGTTGCGAAAAAGTACTAGTATAAGAAAAAATGAGAAACTGCAAGTAATAGGACAAGTCGCGTTGTATGCAGGGAGTGTGATAATGGCAGTTACGATGCCATTGATGATTTCGGAACTGAATTTTTTCGCAGAATGCAGTAAGAGTGCAGTTTCTATAAGGATAATACAGTTGCTGTCTGCATTGGCGATGATGAGTATGGTAGCTCTTGTTATATTTATAATTTATATTTATAATTCAAATGCAAAAATCAGGCATCATCTTGATGTTGAGAGGACGTTGAAAGAGACACAAAAGAATTATTATGAGGCTGTAATTCAAAAGGAAGAGGACACTAAAAAGTTTCGGCATGATGTCTCAAACCATATTATGTGTCTTCAGGAGTTGGCAGAGCGCGGAGAGATAGACGCAGTAAAACAGTATATTGCCGGAATGCAGGGAGAGATGAAAAAGATACAGAAGCGCTGCTACAGTGTAGGGAATATGGTCTTGGACGCTGTATTAAATCAATATTTATCTGTGCTGCCAGAGAAGATAGATATTAAGGTACAAGGAATTTTAATAGATAATCTTCCAATTGGTCAGGTAGAGTTGTGCACAATTTTTTCAAACCTGATGCGAAACAGTATAGAAGAACTAGAGAGGATACAGACAGAAGAAAAATACATTGGGGTCAAGGTACATATGGGGGATGAGGATTTTTCCATAGAGGTATACAATAGTGCGCAACAGCAAAAACGAGCGGGAGCAGAAGGATTGCCTAAAACGACCAAAGAAAATCCGAAAAATCATGGGTATGGATTAAGAAATATAAAAGAGACCGTAGAGAAAAATCATGGAATTTTTTTATGGCAATCTACGGAAGAAAAATTTAGTGTAAAAGTCATTTTGCCATTACGTTCGCGGGGTTAAAAGCTGCGTTCACGGGGTTATGATTGAAACATGGTATTTGTTATGCTACTTTAGAAATAAAGGAGGAGAACAGGTGCCATGTTTTTATTTTATGGGAAAATATTTATGGATGAATTTTCGTATGTAATTAAAAAAATATTAGTTAATATGTAAAAATAAGAGAAAGAGAACAAAAAGATGCGATATACATTTGTAAAGCAGCATGATGCGACGGACTGTGCGGCAGCATGTCTGGCGATGATATGTCTTCATTATAAGAAGGAGACAACCATAACAAATCTTCGCGATAAGATGGGGACGGACTTAAAAGGAACAAATCTTTTGGGATTGAGTAAATGTGCAGAACAACTGGGGTTTGTTGCACAGGCGGTACGGGTGGACAGAGAAGGATTTGAAAGTGAATACACGCTGCCGGCAATTGCAAATATATTAACAAAAGAGGGACTTAGCCATTTTGTAGTTGTATTTAAGGTGTCAGGTAAATATGTTATTGTTGGGGATCCGGCGAAAGACCTGATAAGAATGGAGATTGATGAGTTTTATAAAAGCTTTACTGGGGCAATGCTTTTACTAAAGCCAAATCAGGATTTTTCAAAGGGGAAAATTAAGGGGGAAAAGATATTCAATCGGTATCTTCGGTTGTTGCTGCCACAGAAAAAATTATTTTTTTATGGTATTCTGGCATCTTTTCTTATTACAGTGTTAGGAATTGTATCATCTATTTTTAACAATGTAATCTATGATGAAATATTACCCTATAAACAGGAAAATACATTAAAGATGGTGCTGCTGGTTTTCCTTGGAGTGTCAATCGTACAGATAACGGTGGAGTTCATACGGCAGTGGATGATGATGTACTTATCAATTCGAATCGATATTCCCCTTATGCTGGGATATTTTGAACATATCTACAAATTGCCAATGAAATTTTTCTCGACGAGAAAAACAGGGGATATTACAACACGTTTTTCGGATGCATTTACCATAAAGGATGTGTTTACGAATATTGCTTTAACGCTGGTTATGGATATTGGAATGGCAGGGGTAACGGGGGTAATCCTGTTTCGGAAAAATACGACACTTTTTTCCATTATTCTGTTTATGACAATTATCAGCGTGCTTTTGGTGTTTATCTTTAAACAGCCGTACAAAAAGATTAATGAGGAACAGATGCAGCAGGCATCAATTTTGAATTCCCGGATTATCGAGGGTTTACGGGCGGTAGAGACTATAAAAGGAAATGCAAATGAAGATGCGGAACTGGAGGATATTGAGCGGGAATATATAAAATCGCTTCGCATTGGATATAAGGAAGGGATGCTTTCTAATATACAGAATACCATTTCGAGTGCAATTTCAGGAGTGGGGAATTTGATTTTGACGTATACCGGAATTATGCAGGTGATGGAAGGGAATATTACATTAGGGAGCATGATGGCATTCATGACACTGGCGGGGTATTTCATGAATCCGGTGGGAAGATTGGTGAGTTTACAATTGTCATTGCAGGAAGCAAACATATCTATGAAGCGCATTTCTGAAATTTTAGACTATGAGCGAGAACAAAGTGAAACAGAAAATGAGAATTATCAGGAATTAGAGAAGGTAGAAGGAACGATTGAATTAAAAAATGTAACATTTTGCTATGGAAACAGAAGACCTGTCCTGAATCAGATTTCATTTTGTATTCCCAAAGGCAAAAAAGTGGCACTTGTGGGCGCAAGCGGAAGTGGCAAATCAACCATAGCTAAGCTTCTTTTGAAATACTATGAACCTGAAAGTGGGGAGATTCTGCTGGATGGAGTAAATATTGAGGAATTTTCAAATGAATCACTTCGCAAGGCAATTTCCTATGTGCCACAGAACATTGAACTTTTTTCAAAGAGCATATATGACAATATCAGAGTGAGTAAAAGGAATGCCACATTAGATGAGGTAAAAGAGGCGGCAAAGGCAGCAGATGCACATGATTTTATAAAACGCCTTCCGATGCAGTATTACACATATTTAGAAGAGGCTGGAAATGGTCTGAGTGGTGGAGAGAAGCAGCGTATTGCTTTGGCGCGGGCATTTTTGAAGAAGAATGAGTTTTATATTTTGGATGAGAGTACAAGCAGTTTGGATTTTGCCACAGAGAATGTTATTTTTGACATGATTTACAATCGCTTTCGTGAGAAATCAATGTTAATTATCGCGCACAGACTTGCTACTGTAAAAAAATGCGATGAGATTATTGTGCTGGAGAAGGGCGAGATTGTGGAACAGGGTACACACGAAGAACTTCTGGAGAAGCGGGGTACATATTATCGTTTGTGGGAAATGCAACAGGGAAACTTTAGCGTCCGGGAAGAAAAAGAAGAACTAGAAGAAACTGTAGATGTAGTGGATGAAAATGAGATGAGTTATACCTAAATTTGAATGGGATGTAAAAAGCTTTTACATAAATATTCTAAGTCCGGTTGCAAACGGATGAGGAGAAGAAGTGACAAACATAATGTATAAATGAAGGAGACAAAAGAAATGAAAGAAAGAGAAATAATTACAATGCCAAGAAGCTGTGTAAAACTGAATGAAGAGGAAATGGAATTAATTAGTGGAGGGCTAAATATAGGAATGTCTAGGACGTATTTAAACAAAAGTATATGTATTTCACAAGGAAGGGGGATTGTTCAGACACATAATTGGAAAAATGTGACGGCAATGCAGCTTGCACAAGAAATATATGGGCATGCGGTGGTTTATTATAAGTTGGCGATTTTGGGAAAAATTCCGGTTTTAGATAATTTGGTATATTCACATGCAGCAAATGGTGTAGACCTTGAAAATGCAGTAGACAAATATCAAGCTGTATGGGAGACAATCTGGAATCTGTCATAAATATATAGCAAAAGTAGTTCTTGGAGTAGGTATATATATTTGCCTATTCCAAGAAAACATATAGTAAAACTTTATTAGGGAGGTAAAAGTATGAGTCAAACAAAAACACATAAAAGCGTTGGAAAGAAGGTAGCATTTGCTATAATCGTAATTTTTGCTTTAACGGTAGTAGTTTATCTGGCTATCGTTGTCTATTTAAAAATTAGTGCTAAGGCATCGGAAAAGACGTATACGGATATAAGCCAGTATGCTGAGCAACGAAGCGGCGACGATGCGATAGACAATTTCAGTGCAAGAGGAATGGATGAAATCTGGCCGGAAGAAATAACAGCCGGTATGGATGTGCAGAATTACTTTATGATGTCGTACAATCCATGGGATGTAAATTATCTTGGGTATCTTGTAATTGATTATGAAGAGACGGATTATATGACAGAAGTGTTGCGTCTTAGTGAATATACATCTACAGATTATATAGGAAATTATGGTGCAACCAGTTTTAAAGATTATGAAGTTTTGGCGATGAATGCAGATGATGAAGGGTTTGTATATGCAATTACAGATGGAACATTACGCATTATCTATGTTGAGATGATTTTCCCAGGTTATGGAATGGATATTGCATATGAAAAATATATACCGGAAGAATACCTGCCAGAAGGACTAGATGCAACCACAGGAAATCCGACACAGCAGGAGAAAGTAGAGGGATATAAGAAGACAAAATAAAAGAATAAAAACATGGACAATATGTCACGAACCTTATTTTAGGGATGCTGTGTACAGTGACACATAATGAGATTAAGGATTTGATATTTGGAATGTATGATATATTGCGAGGAGAAACATGATGGAAAGAGAACAGTGTATTTTACCAAACAAATGTTACATTATGGAAGAGGAAGAAATGTCAAAAATCTATGGTGGAAATTATTGTAAATTGCTCGCAGAATTATTTGAATAAGAATATTTGCATGTCGCAAGGAAATATGCTGGTTAATTCAGGAAGGATACATGGAATGACAGCTTTAGAAATTGCACAAGAATTATATACGCATGCTTATGCATATTATCATTACGATAGGGTGGCAATGGTAAGACCTGTAGTAGCAATATATTGTTACAAAAAGGCAGCAGATGGAATATATATTGAAGATGGTGGAGATACAGCATTAAGAAAGAGTGTTTATGCGGCTGTTTGGAATACGCTTTAATTGGGGGAGTAAATGAGCAAGAAAAAAATAATTATTTTAGCTATTGCAGCGGGAATTTTAATAGTAATTCTTCTTCTTGTATTGGTACCGTTTTTCCTTTTTAAGGGATTGACAAATGTTGATAAGTATGGTGAGTTTAGCTCGTATTGTGGATATAGCAAGCTGTCAATTTTTCCGAAGGAGTTAGATGGAAATGCAAAAGACGTATCATATTATTATTTAACAATGGATACCTTTATGGATCCAACTTGTGAAGTCTATTTAAAATGTACTTACCCAGAACAAGAATTTGAAGAAGAATTATCGCGTTTAAAAGAAATAACTGGAATCAGAGAGGATAATGACCATTTTAATTATCCGGCATATGTTACGATGTATAATTTTTCATCCAGCTATGAATATGCACTGGTGATGGAAGAGGAGAAGAGTATTGTATATGTTAATACACAAGGAATTTATCCAAACTGGTTTTTGGGATTAAGATTTTCGAAAGAGTATCTGCCAGATGATTTTATGGATGACATTACTTATACAGGAGACTCGAAAGTTAATTTTAGTATTTATTAGAGACATAAACTGTAGTGTATCATGGCAATACGATACACTACAGCGAAAATTTAATAGAGATAGCTTTTAGAATCTAAGAAAATTTTTGCCCAAGTACATTGCGAGAGGAGAAGACATTCCATTGTCGCAAAATGTTCGGGAGGAAGTTATATGAATAAATTACAATATAATGACAATAAGACATTAAAACTCAATAATGTTTTAAAATATAAGATTTTATTAGAGGATAAAGATTTTGATTTGCAAGTAGTCATAGAGCAGATGCAGTCATATATCAAAACTAAGGGTGCAATGCAGATTGGCCCGCTTATTCAATATACAAGGACAACTTTGAATGAAAACAATGAAGTCGATTTGGAAATTATTGTAATGTTGCAATGCAATAATTATATCCATAATGTGACACAGCCGTATAGTATGGAGTCAGTAATTCGGGTTCCCAATGCGTTATATTGCAGATATACAGGTCCAGAGGTGTTCTTAAAGTATGCTTATGATAAGATTCATCTGGAAGCATTTGAAAATGATATTTTACTAGAAGATTACAATTACACAATTTTTTTGGATAACAACCTGGAGGAAAATTGTATGACGGCAGATGTTTTTGTGCCGAGAAAATAAAGAAAACATGGTATGTTCAAAAGAAGATGATACAGAAAACAGGGAAGAAAATAGGTGTTAATCTATAGATTTACATATACAACTTTTCACTGGTTGCAAACGGTGAAAAATAAAAATGTAGGAGAAGGTACAGATGGATATGTGTTACGAAGGGGCATTGGTGATGCCGAGTAATTATGTAGTAATGGATGAAGAGGAAATGACTTATGTGGAAGGAAGCATAAAAGTTTCTTCATGGATAGTCGGAGCAGCAATAGATGTCGGCTTATCAGCATTAGGAATTTGGAATGTAAGTGCAATTGGATGGTTGATGGGAAGCGGCATTTCAAAATTATGTAATGGGGTTACAAAATCGGTTGGATCAAAAATTATTGGTAAGGTACTAAAAAGCAAAGTACTGCAAACAGGATTAGGTTCATATGTAACAAGTAAAATTGGGATTATAGGAACTGTGTTAGGAATGACATCGTTGGGAGGGATGATAGCGACAGTATGGGATGCATGGGATAAAAACCTAGATGGAAATATAACGTTGTAGGAAGAAAAGGCTACTTGAATTCAGAACATTTCTGAATTCAAGTAGCTTAAGGAGAGCAACTATGATAATTACATTAAATAATTTTGGAAAATGGAGAGCTAAAAAATTTTGTTTATTTTGTATTTGTATACTTTCTGCAATAATGCCTGGAGTTCTTGTTAAGAGTGGAAAAATGATAGGGCTGTTGTTAATCATAAGTTTGGGCGTATATGGTTATATCGTGCAGCAGCCATTTTTTAACAGAGATTTTACAGCAGTAATTGAAACAGATAGAAAGAATATTTATATAAAAATAAATAAGAAAGTCCACAAAATAGAAAGAGACAAAATAGAAAAAGTATCCATAAGGGAAGTAATGTATGGTGGAAAATGGCTGGAAGTAATAGGGTATCGTTTAACAATTTGTACAACATCTGGACAATGTCATTTTGATTCAGCTTTAAAAATGAATCCAGATAATAAAAGCGGGGACATTATAAAGTTGTATGACATATTACGAGGAGATATATTATGAGGAAAAAATGATATTTGTTCTATAATGATTGTTGGTGGTGTAGTGCTGGATAGCGTGACGATGTGTTTTTAAGATTATTGATTTTAGCGATTGCTTCACTGTGTTGTTCGAAGGTTTTTTTGAACTCATCTGTATTTGGAACAATATTTATTTTTTGTGCATTAAATTATATTGCTACAACTACAAAAGCGAATGGAAATTCAAAAGCCTTCTTTAAAATCATAGGGTGCTGCATCTGTGATGTGCCTGGTAGGATTAGTTATAATCTTGGTAGAAGAATTCTGGATGCATTTAGAGCAAGTGGTAATGCTAGGAGCAATCATAGTTGTAGCTATAATTACACCGCTAGGAGTGAATCTAATATACAAATTGTGGAGGCTGATATGGGTAAAAGAACATTAATTATTTTACAAGGTGTGTTAGGTGTTATTACTGTTTTAGCTGGAATAGTGACAGTTATATTAGGAATAATGGGTTATAAGGGGAGCGTGGACATAGGGATAGTAGAAATGTCTTTATTGATGAGTGTGGTATTGATGTGTGTATCGCTTCTTTTGGTGATTATTAATTTGAAAAGGTATAGGAAAATTAAATACGAGAAGTAAAGGGGTTTTTGAGAACAAATGAGTAAGCAGATAAAAACAATGGAGCAGCTAAGAGACAGCAGACTTCTCTTTGAAAAAAAGCTTCCGGCATTTGGCTTTATACTGTTGCTGATTATCACATGTTCGCTTGCCGGAGTTATAATCTGGAGTATTTATGCGAAAAAACCATATATGATAATTACGCAGGGAACCGTGACAAATCGTGATTCTAGTTATGTAATGCCGGTTTATACAGGAGAAATAGAACAATGCTATTTAGAGGAAGGAAAACTGGTGGAAGAGGGGGAGGTTCTGTTTACAATTAAGAGCACGGATTACAATGTACAGGAGGAGCAGCTAGAGGAGAGCAGACAGTCTTATGAAAAACAGAAAGAACAATCAGAACGACTGGTTCAGTCAATAAAAGATGATACCAATTATTTTGATGCATCTGAGGCGGAGGATGAATTGTATTACAGTACATTTGAAGCATACAAGGCACAGGTGACACAAAATGCATTTGATGCGAGTATGTATCAGGCATATGGTTATTCAGACGAACAAATTGAGAATGAGTTGGAAAAAAATCAGGGGAAAATCTCAGAAATTTATTATTCAGCAATACAGTCAGCAGAAAACATGGTGAAGGAGGCACAAACGCAGATAGATGCGATAAATGCTCAACTGTCGGCAATTGGAAGTGGACAGGATGAATATGGTGTTAAGGCGGCAAGTAGTGGGATATTGCACCTGTTAGCAGATTATAAAAGTGGAATGGTAGTACAGACAGGGTCGGCGGTAGGAACAATTACACCGGAAAATGCAGAGGTTTTGATTGAGGCATATGTCAGTACGGCAGATATGGCACGCATGGAAGAGGGAGACAAAGTGGAGCTTGCAGTGGATGGATTGGTGCAGTCGGTGTATGGGAATATCTCGGGCACGGTGAAAAATATTGACAGCAATGTAACTTCGATAGAAGGAGAGAATGGAAGCTCCAGCTCTGCTTTTTAAGATTAAGGTAGAGCCGGGAGAAGATTATGTTGTAAGCAAAAGTGGAAAAAAGGTAAATTTATCAAATGGAATGACGGTGGAGGCAAGAATTACATACGATGAAGTCACGTACTTTAATTATGTTTTAGAGAAACTTGGGTTGTTGACAAGATGATACAGGAGAAGATGATGAAAAAAATTTTACTATGTTGTCTGGCAGTGGTTTTGATGTTGCCCGGAATTTATTGCAGGGCGGCAGAACTATCACAGGAGACAGAGGAAGAAAGCGATGTGGAAGAAGTCACAGTAACGGAACTGGATTTGGGGGATTATCAGAGCGAAATGACAATAGGGGACAAGCAGCTGTTGACGGTTACGGTTCTTCCGGCGACAGCAACAAATCAAACGTTGACATATCAATCCGCGGATACAGGTGTTGCTACAATAAATGGGATGGGGAGAATCACGGCAGTAAATATTGGAACAACACAAATTAGCGTAACGTGTGGGGAAGTAACGGAGGCATTTTATTTAACGGTGTCAGAAGAGGCGGAAACAGAAGAAGAGGTGATTTCGGTTACTGATATTGAAATTGGGAATTATGATGAAGAATTGAATGTAGATGCTACATTGACCTTGAGTGCAACGGTGTTACCATCCGATGCAACAGAGCAGACAGTAAGTTTTCAGTCATCCAATACTCAGATTGCAACGGTAAATTCCTCCGGAGAAGTAAAAGGAATTGCACCGGGACAGGTTGTGATTACCGCAACGGCAGGTGGCGTTACGAAGCAGATTCCAATTACCGTAAAAATTGCAACTACAGAAATCGTATTAAATAGTGATTATCGTATTATGAAACCGGGTGATACATTTCAGCTTGTTTCAAATGTGCAGCCGGAGGGAGCACCCGCTGGTATGACATATAAGTCATTGAACAGCGACGTTGCAACGGTATCAGGTACAGGAAATATTGCGGCAAAGAAAAGTGGAAATACGGCGATTATTGTTTCAAATGGTGATTTGCAGGTGTCGGTTACCGTTATTGTCAATGAAAATGGAGGTGCGGTTGAAGAAGAGGAAGAAATGCAGCAGGGGAATTTAGGGCAGGAAACGGAAATCTCTGAAATTGTTAGTGTCACAGATTATCCGGTACTGACATCAGAGATACTGAAATATTTGTATGAAAATAAAAAGAAGATTATAATTACATCAGAGGACTACACGATATACTTAAATGGGGATGATATTGTCAATACAGACAATGAACTATATACAGAACTTGTTTTTTTGGAGAATGAAAATGGATTTTCCTTTTGTGTCAATAATGGTCAAAAATTATGCGGAAAAATAAGGATAGATTTAAATCCAAAAGTTACAAATGAAAAATATCTTTATTTGTATAATGATGAAAAAGAGGCATACCAGGAACTTTCAGTTTCAGATACAAAATATTTGGAAATTGATACAGCAGGAATTTATCTCCTTACAACAGAAAAAGTGAGGGGATTGTATGTGAAGAAGGCGTTAGTCGGCGGGGGATGCGCAATGGTTCTTCTTGCAGGCGGAATTTATATTGTAGGAAAAAGAAGATACTGGTTCTGGTAAATATGAAAATAGGAAAAGGAGAGAAAAACAAACATGAATAAGGCAACCACAGGCAGAAGGCTCGGAAACAAAATAGGAATCGTGATTCTGGCATTTGGTATGTTGGTGGCACTGATTTATGCAGGAATTACAGCATATATTTCTATAAGTGCCAAGACATCAGAGGAGATTTGCACAGATGTAAACGAGTATGACAGACAGCGAAGCGGTGATGACGCCATCGACAATTTCAGCGCAAGAGGAATGGATGAAATCTGGCCGGAAGAGATAACAGACAGAATGGATGTGCAGGATTATTTTATGATGTCATACAGTCCATGGGATGCCAATTATCTTGGATGTCTTGTAGTTGATTATACTGAGTCGGATTATGCAGAGGAGACAATGCGCCTCGGCGAATATGCATCTACAGATTATGTTGGGAACTATGGCGCAACCGGTTTTGCAGATTATGAGGTTTTGGCGATGAATGCGGATGACGAGGGCTTTGTATATGCAATTACAGACGGGGTATCACGCATTATCTATGTTGAGATGATTTTTCCGGGTTATGGAATGGATATCGCATATGAAGAATATGTGCCGGAGGAATATCTGCCGGAAGGACTTGATGCAGCCACAGGCAATCCGACCCAGCAGGAGAAAGAAGAGCAATACGAGAAGACAAAGAATTAGGGAAGGTGAGAAGTCACATGAAAAAACGTCAGGTATTATCAGGTGTATTACTGATAGGTGGATTTTTATGCGTTTACAATGCTTTTGGGGTAGCGAAAGTTTTGTTTCAGGCGAACCAGACAGCACAAAATATCGTATCCATCATAGTTACGGTAGCAGGTATTCTTTTAGCCGGGACTTCATTGGTGATTTTAAAGAGAAAATAAAGTACGCCAGGGCAAATCAATAAAAATGAGAAGGGAGAGGCCATGAAGAAACGCAAAATTTTTCTAACCGCAATCGCAATCATCGGATATGTATCCTTAATCTTAGAACTTACAGTTGTAGATGGTGGATTTTTACTCGCAACAGTCGGGGTATGTTTTTCACTCATTGGAACAATTGGGATGTGCATCTGCTCTGAAAAATTCAGAGACTGGTTTTTCTTTGCACTGGATGGCCCATGTTCGTGGTTTTGAAAAAGGGAGGTAACAGATGAAAACAATAGTGACAATATTAGCAGCAGCATGTTCAGCCGTAACGGTTCTTTTTGCGGTATTGTATCTGGCTGAAATCGGAAGTGTAAGACTTGGTTATTGCATGATGGCAATGATGTTAGGTTTCCTGTTCTGGGGAATCCGCGGCGTCTGTTTCAGACACCCAAAACAATGAAATAAAATGAGAAAAAATCTGAACAAAATACCGTTCAGATTTTTTTGTGTGCTGTATAAATATACGAATTTTACGATTTAGCGTGGAAAAGTGCTTGATTTTTAAGGGTTTTCCCATTATAATTCGTAACCATAGGGACAATGTCGGAAGGCATGTCCGGATAACGAGTTGAATGTATGAAAGAAAGGGAAGGAACAGATATGAAATTATACGATAGCGGCGTTTACTTAGTAAACGGAACCGAGTTAGTTGCTGATTCCGCAGAAGCAGCGGCAATCATAAAGAGTAAGACAGGCAGAGAGGTAACCAAGGAGCAGGCATCTGAGGGAACAATTGCCTATGGAATTTTAAAAGAGCACAATACATCGGGAAATATGGACAAGCTTCAGATTAAATTTGATAAGCTGACTTCCCATGATATTACATTTGTAGGTATAATTCAGACAGCAAGAGCGTCAGGATTGGAGAAATTCCCGATTCCATACGTGTTGACGAACTGCCACAACAGCTTATGTGCAGTAGGCGGAACCATCAACGAAGATGACCACATGTTTGGACTTACCTGCGCGAAAAAATACGGCGGTGTTTACGTGCCACCTCATCAGGCAGTCATTCACCAGTTTGCAAGAGAGATGCTTGCAGGCGGCGGACAGATGATTCTGGGTTCTGACTCCCACACACGTTACGGTGCACTCGGTACGATGGCAGTCGGAGAGGGTGGACCTGAGCTTGTAAAACAGTTATTGAGCAAGACTTACGATATTGATATGCCGGGCGTAGTAGGCGTATATCTGACAGGAACACCACAGAAGGGTGTCGGCCCACAGGACGTTGCGCTTGCGATTATCGGAGAAGTTTTTGACAGGGGCTATGTCAAAAATAAAGTGATGGAGTTCGTAGGACCAGGTGTTGCAAACTTGAGCGTAGATTTCCGAATCGGCGTGGACGTTATGACAACAGAGACCACATGCCTTTCTTCTATCTGGAGAACCGATGATAAGGTAAAAGAATTCTATACCATTCACGGAAGAACCGGCGATTACAAAGAATTAAATCCGGAAAATGTGGCATACTATGACGGAATGATTGAGATTGACTTAAGCCAGATTAAGCCGATGATTGCAATGCCATTCCATCCGAGCAACACATACACCATCGAGGAACTCAACGCAAACCTCATGGACATCTTAGATGACTGTGAAAAGAGAGCACAGGTCAGCTTTGACGGTGCGGTGGATTTAGACTTAAAGAGCAAAGTGCGCAACGGAAGATTATATGTTGACCAGGGTGTGATTGCCGGCTGTGCAGGCGGTGGTTACGAAAATATCTGTGATGCCGCAGACATCTTAAGAGGAAAGAGCATCGGTGCAGACGAATTTACATTAAGTGTATATCCTGCAAGTACACCGATTTACATGCAGCTTGTGAAAAACGGAGCCGTTGCAGACCTTATGGAGACAGGTGCAATCGTTAAGACCGCATTCTGCGGACCATGTTTCGGAGCAGGCGATACACCGGCAAACAATGCATTTTCGATTCGTCACTCCACAAGAAACTTCCCGAACCGTGAAGGTTCTAAGGTACAGAAGGGACAGGTTGCGTCCGTTGCCCTTATGGATGCGCGTTCCATTGCAGCAACAGCGGCAAACAAAGGTTACTTGACAGCAGCTACAGATGTAGATGTTGATTTCACAAAGCCAAAATACTTCTTTGACAAAAATATTTATGCAAACCGCGTCTTTGACAGCAAGGGTGTAGCAGACCCATCTGTAGAGATTCAGTTTGGACCAAACATCAAAGACTGGCCGGCAATGAGTGCCCTTCCTGAGAATTTGGTGTTAAAAGTAGTATCCGAGATTCATGATCCGGTTACCACAACCGATGAGTTGATTCCTTCTGGAGAGACATCCTCATTCCGTTCGAATCCATTGGGATTGGCAGAGTTTGCACTTTCCAGAAAAGATCCGGAATATGTAGGCCGTGCAAAAGAGATTCAGAAAGCACAGAAAGCAATCGAAGCCGGAGAATGTGGAGCCGAGGCAGTGCCGGAATTAAAACCGGTTATCGGTGTCATCAAGGGACAGTTCCCGGATGTCAACCACAGCAACATCGGTTTCGGAAGCACTATTTTTGCAGTGAAACCGGGAGACGGCTCTGCACGTGAGCAGGCAGCTTCCTGCCAGAAAGTTCTCGGCGGCTGGGCAAACATTGCGAATGAGTACGCAACCAAACGTTATCGTTCGAACCTGATTAACTGGGGAATGCTTCCGTTTACGATTGAAAAAGGAGATCTTCCGTTCCAGAATTTAGATTATCTTTTCATTCCGGGAATCCGCAAAGCAGTGGAAGAGAAGGCACATGACATTACAGCATATGTCGTAAAAGACGGCGCAATGAAAGAATTTACATTGCAGTTGGGCGACCTGACAGAGGATGAACGCGAAATCATCTTAAAAGGATGCCTGATTAACTATTACAGAGGATAATTTTTTGTAAAAAATAAGAACCGACGCATTTTCTATGCGTCGGTTTTGTGTTAAGATAAAAGTATAAAAAAGAGCGAAAACAGTCGTCACAGTGACGGATACGCGAAGGGGGAATTCATTTGGATAAGCAGCTATCACAGGAAAGTACGGATAAGAAACAAAATGATGAAAAAACATGGAATTTAAGGCATTATATTACAATTGCACTTGTAGTTTTTGTGACGTTCTGTTGTTGCATCCTGTTCTTTTTCATGATTTACCGGTACAACGGATTTGCAGAATTCTGGAAAAAATTAACGCATGTATTACAGCCGATTATCATAGGATTGGTAGTGGCATATCTTTTGAATCCCGTTATGTCCTTTCTGGAAAAGCATTTGTTCCATTTTTTGAAGCCTCGTATGAGGAATGAGCGCAGGGCGAAAAAGTTTTCGCGCGCATTGGCCATCGTTGGCTCTCTTGTTTTTCTGGTGGGAATTATCGTCCTTTTGATTGCAAGCATCGTCCCGTCTGTGGCGCACAGCGTGGAAGGCGTCATCAGCAGCATGCCGACAGAGATTACGAACTTAAGCAACTGGGTGGAGGATATTACAAAAGGAGATACCCGGGTTGCAGATATGACGGAGCAGCTTTTGACAAAGGGAAATGATTATCTGCAGGAGTGGGTACAGGACAAACTGGTTCCACAGGCGCAGACGTATGTGACCTCGATTATCAGCAGTGGAATCAATATCGTGAAATCACTCCTGAATGTATTAATCGGACTGATTGTGTCCGTCTATGTCATGGCGAGCAAAGAGACATTTGCAGGACAGGCGAAAAAGATTATCTACTCTGTCTTTAAACCGGCTCCGGCAAATGTGATTGTTGAGACGGTGAGAAAGAGCAATGAGATATTTGGCGGATTCATCAGTGGAAAGATTTTAGATTCCGCGATTATCGGTGTGCTTGCATACATTATCCTCAGCATCATGAAGATGCCGGATACTGTGTTGATAGCGGTGATTATCGGTGTGACGAATATTATTCCATTCTTCGGACCGTTTATCGGAGCGATTCCGAGTTTTATCATTATTGTGCTGCAGAATCCGCTGCAGGGACTTTATTTCCTGATTTTTATTGTCATCTTGCAGCAGGTGGACGGCAATATCATCGGACCAAAGATTTTAGGAAACTCCACCGGACTTTCCTCCTTCTGGGTCGTATTTGCCATTATGGTATTCGGCGGTCTTTGGGGATTTGTCGGAATGCTGCTCGGAGTGCCGATTATGGCAGTCATCTACTATATTGTGGAACGTGTGGTAGAGTATTTCCTGCGCAGGAAAAAACTGCCGGAGGATACCGTATCTTATGTGCATATGACAAGTGTGGACCGCGAGACAAACCAGCTTTTGTATGAAGAAACTGCGGTGAAAAAGCAGTCGAAAGCGGAGCGGGAAGCCGACAAGGAAGAGACGGAAGCTGTTAAGTGGGACAGTGAAAAAGATGACACGAAGGACGGAAACGATTTTTGACATCTCTAGCCCTGTATGTTACACTAAAACCGAGTATAACTTGTAAAAAAACGTATGTTACAGTTCGATAGAAGATGCGTCAAAACACATATTTGAGGTGGCAGAATTGGATAAATATGAATACAAATTAAAATTGGATCAGATGAAATCGATGGCTGCAGAGGGAAGTTATAATACTGCGGCAGAGATAGCAGATTCTATTAATTGGAAAAAAGTGAAAAACGTAAGTGCTTTAGTGAAAGCAGGGGAGATATATGAACAGGCGGAGCGCTATGAGGACAGCAAGGAAGTGCTGCTTTGGGCGTATGACCGTTCTCCGATTGGAAGAACGATTATCTACCGTCTGGCAGAAGTTGCAATTAAAATGGGTAATTTTGAGGAAGCGCAGGAATACTGCGATGAATTTGTTGAGATTGCGCCGCACGATAACTTAAAGTATGTACTTCGTTACAACTTAAGCAAGGCAAAAGGTGAAGGAAATCAGGCACTGATTGCCATTCTTGAGGAGTATAAGGAACAGGAATACACAGAAGAATGGGCGTATGAGCTTGCCTACCTCTACCATAAAGAGGGCATGAGCGAGAAATGCATCGAAGCGTGTGATGAACTAATTTTGTGGTTTGGTGATGGCCCATATGTGGAGCGCGCGCTGGAGTTAAAGATGATTTACCAGCCGCTCAACAAACAGCAGGAGGAGAAATACCGTCAGTTCCGCCAGCGTCATGCCGGTGTGGTTGAGATTCGTCCGGAGGACGAGTTAGAGTCCGGGGAGATTGTGACCAAACCGGTTCAGATTCCACAGGTGAAGGTATCGGCGGAGCGTTTTAATACGGTGAATCTGCAGGAAGAGCTTGCAAAGAGCATGCAGCAGATTATCGATGCAACAGAAAAGGATACCGTAGATAACAGTATGGATAATATCAAGAAGATTGTGGAGGAGATTCCATATCTGCAGATTCCGCACGAGAAAGAGGAGACTGTCGAAGAGCAGGCGGAGCATATCGAGACGGATGAAGAGATTGATAATTCCATTAACAATAACTTTAACGAGATGCTCGGCGAGGAACACGATGGACAGATGAGTCTGGTTGTTCCGGAGAAGTCAAATGTGGAGCGTCAGATTACAGGTCAGCTTGAAATCGATGATATTCTGGCAGAGTGGGAAAAGACGAAACGTGCAGCCGAAGCCGCATTGCAGGAAGCAAAGCAGAGAAAGTTAGAATCTGCAAAAGCACGTGCACTTCAGGAAGCAGGCGACATTATGGAGCGTCTTGCGGATGTGATTCCGAAGCTGGATTCCGGTCTGACACCGAAGGAATTGTTAGAACAGGAATATTTACAGAAGCAGGCAGATGAGGAAGCTGCTGCAGAGAAATTTGCAGAAGCGGCGATGCAGAAAGGGAAGGCGGTAGGTCATACCTTAAAAGGTGCCGGACAGATTGGTCTGACGGCGGCAGAAATGATGGCATTGACAGGAGCTTCTGCTGAAAATGCGAAAGCGTGGGCAGGACAGCAGTTAGACAATATGCCGGTGGAGGAAGCTGGTAAGCTGGTCGCAAGCATGAACAACTACCTTCAGCAGGAAATCGACCGCCTGCATACCGAGAACAATCAGATTGACGAGCGCATTGCCGAAGCCGAGGCATGGCCGGACAGTGCAATCGGAACGGAGCCACAGGCTACGGAAGAGGATGTGCTGCCGGAGATTCAACTAGAACCGGAGTGCTACGAGGATGAGAAGCCGGAAGAAGCAGGAGATATCCCGGAGGAAGCCGGTGTGGCAGAGGATGCGCTGACATCAGAGGAAGCAGAAGAAGTTTTGGCGGCAGATGCACTGGAAGATGTAGAAGGTCTGGAAGAAGCAGATGCACTCGAAAATGTAGAGTTTTCAGCGATAGATGCGCAGGGAGATTCCGAGGGCTTAGAGATTCCGGAAGTAAGTGCAACACCGGATGCTGCGGAGGATGACATCGTGCTTCCTGAGATACAGCTAGAACCGGAACTTTTCGAGGAAGCACAGGAAGAAGAACAGCCGGCGGAGCAGGAAAAAGAAAGCGTGCTTCCTGAGATAGAGGAGCCGAATTTTGAAGACGAATCGGCATTAGGAGCACCTGTTTTTGTGGAACTGACACAGGAGCAGAAAGAGATTTTCTCTTACTTTGTTCCGATTAAGGGAATGAAAGAGCAGTTGTGTCAGGCACTTACCGGCATGGCAGATCATTTATATAACGATAAGACTTCAAGCCGTGGAAACCTGATTATTCAGGGAGACCGTGGCTGTGGTAAGACAGTATTAGCTACAGATGTGGTTAAAGTATTGCAGAAAGAAATTGACCGGCCAAACGGAAAAATCGGCAAGATAGAAGGTGCAACACTGAATCAGAAGGACATTGTCCAGTTGCTCAAAAAGGTTGCTGGCGGATGTCTGATTATCGAGCGGGCAGGGGAAATATCCCGCGAGACAGCCATAAAATTATCTCTGTTGATGGAGAATGAGACGAGCGGTCTTATGGTGGTTCTGGAGGATACGAGACGTGGAATTGCCAAGGCACTTGCCAAAGATGAAGGTTTTGCATCGAAATTTACAGAGAAGCTGACGATTCCTATTTTTACAAGCGATGAACTGGTTGCATTTGCGAAGACATATGCGAATGAAGCCGGCTACAACATAGAAGAGATGGCAGTGCTTGCACTGTATAACCGGATCAGCAACATTCAGAGAGTGGATCAGGGAACTACATTAATAGAGGTAAAAGAGATTGTGGATGCGGCAATCTCGAAAGTTGAGAAGGGCGGCATCAAAAAGGCGTTCAGTATTCTGACGGCGAGACGATACGATGAGAATGATTACATCGTATTGCATGAGAAGGATTTTGAAAAATAAATAACATACTGGGGGGATGGATATGGCATACTTTACAGAGCTGGATCGTTACCTGTTCGGACAGGCGACACATTACGAGATTTATCGGAAACTTGGTTCTCATTTTATGAAACAGGATGGGAAAGATGGAGTATGCTTTGACGTCTGGGCGCCGAATGCCCGTCGCGTGTGGGTCATTGGAAGTTTTAACGACTGGAATGAAAGTATACATGAGATGAAAAGACTTGAGCCGGTTGAAATGGGGATTTATGAATTGTTCATACCGGGATTAAAGCAGGGGGAATTGTATAAATACCTCATTGAGACGGCAGATGGAAGAAGGCTTTACAAAGCAGACCCATATGCAAATTACGCGGAACTCAGACCGGGAAATGCTTCGGTGTTGTGTGATATTTCCGGTTTTTCGTGGACGGATGCAAAGTGGCTGAAAGAGCGTGATGAGGGAAAGGCAACTTACGAGAAGCCAATGGCAATCTATGAAGTACATCCAGGCTCCTGGAGAAGACATCCGGGAAGAGAGGATGATGGTTTTTACAGTTACCGTGACCTTGCAGCATCACTGATTCCGTACGTGAAAGAGATGGGGTACACCCACATTGAGCTGATGGGAATTTCCGAGTATCCGTTTGATGGTTCCTGGGGCTATCAGGTTACCGGTTATTACGCACCGACTTCCCGTTACGGTACGCCGGAGGATTTTGCCTATCTGATTGACCAGTGCCATAAAAATAAAATCGGAGTTATTTTAGACTGGGTACCGGCACATTTTCCGAAAGATGCACATGGTCTTGCTGAGTTTGATGGAAGCTGTCTCTACGAATATGCAGACCCGCGCATGGGGGAGCATCCGGACTGGGGAACAAAGATTTTTGACTACGGCAGAAATGAAGTGAAAAATTTTCTCATCGGCAGTGCACTCCTGTGGATTGAGCATTATCATATTGACGGACTTCGTGTGGATGCAGTGGCGTCCATGTTGTATCTTGATTATGGAAAAGAAGAAGGTCAGTGGGTCAGAAATAAATATGGCGAGAACAAGAATCTTGAGGCGATTGAATTTTTCCGTCACATCAATACATTGATTACCGGAAGACATCACGGTGCGGTCATGATTGCAGAGGAATCTACGGCGTGGCCGATGGTAACAGGACCGGCACAGGACGGCGGACTGAATTTTTCCTATAAATGGAATATGGGCTGGATGCATGATTTCTTGGATTACATGAAGCAGGATCCGCTTTTCCGTAAGGGAAACCATAACAAGATGACATTCGCCATGAGTTATAATAGCAGTGAACATTATATCCTGGTGTTATCGCACGATGAGGTGGTACATCTGAAGTGTTCCATGCTAAATAAGATGCCGGGTGTTGGCAGAGAGAAATTCCAGAACCTTATGGCAGCCTATGCATTCATGATGGGACATCCGGGCAAAAAATTATTGTTTATGGGGCAGGAGTTTGCGCAGCTTCAGGAGTGGAGCGAGGAGCGGGAACTTGACTGGTATCTGTTAGACAATCCGAACCACCGCGATGTACAGAAGTTTGTGAAGGCGCTGTTGCATATTTATACGAAAAATCCGGCGATGTATGAGCTCGATATGGAGTGGAACGGATTTGAGTGGATAAATGCCAATGATGCAGAACGCAGCATTTTCAGCTTTGTGCGTAAGAGCAGGGACGGAATGAACAATGTACTTTTTGTCTGCAACTTCACGCCGGTCGAACGCACGGAATACCGTGTGGGAGTGCCGATGAATACGAAGTATCATCTTGTGTTAAACAGCGATGATGCAGAGTTTGGCGGAAGCGGCCAGAAACGTCCGAAGACCTACAAAGCTGAAAAGTCAGAGTGTGATGGAAGAGAATATTCTTTTGCATACCCGCTTCCGGCATACGGAGTAGCTGTTTTTACATACGGACCGGAAAAGAAAACTAAATAATTGTGCTGATAATTCCGATATATATATCAGCTATGGATGGCGCAGCTTTTTCGAAGGAACGAAAAATGCGCCATTTTTGCGCCCATTTGCAACGGAATGAATGGGTGATTTGTGAGAAAGGCATGGAGAGCATATGAGAATTGATCAGGCGAATATATTAGAGACATTGCAAAAGAGCTGTCAGGAGAACCAGGAAAATACAGTGATTCCAACCAAGAAAAGCACTGTTGCGCAATGCGATGGGACAGGAAGTGTTGCCGTCAATATGAGTGAGGCAACCTATGGGAATCCGGCAAAAGAAGAGAAAACTTTTTTGGATAAACTCGAAGAGTCCATGAGCATGGATGTGGAGGATCGCAAAAACCAGATGACAGTTCTTTCCCATACATCTTCACCGGAAGACTATAAGCAGATGGAAGAGGAAGGTTTTTCCATGCATTCTACGGAAGGTCATACGATTGTCACGGTGACAGATAAGATAAAAGTTGCCATGGCAAAAGGCGGAGCGGATGTGTCTTATGGGGATGACATCAGCCGGGATGAGATGGAAGCGATTACAGGAAATGCCGCAGTGGCAAATCAGATTTCAAATGCATTAGAGGCAGCGGATCTGCCGGTAAATGAGGACAACATGGATGAGTCCATGGAGGCATATGAACAGGCACAGGCGTTAGAGCCTTTGAATGAAGGTGCCATGAAGTATATGTTGGACAATCATTTAGAGCCGAGCATTGCCAATCTATATAAGGCGGAATACAGTGGAAGCGCAAATTATAACGGTCAGCCGGAGACAGAGATTGATTTTGATGCCCTGCAAAGCCAGATTGAGCAGGTGATAACGAATGCCGGTCTTAGTGTAAAGGATGAGACGATAGCGGACAGCAAATGGATGATTGAAAATCAGATTTTGTTTACACCGGAAAATCTCGCTTATTTAGAGCAGTTAAAAGGCTTAAAACTTCCGGCAGACGGAGCGGATGTCGTGCAGGCGATGGTGACGGCGGTATCCGAAAACATGCGTCCGCAGGATGGTATGCTGTTAGAAGGATATTCCATGAAGGATCAGGCGGAGCACGCAGTGCAGATTATCGGGGAAGCATCCGATGAAGACCTGGCATACATCATAGCTCATGATATGGAACTTACGGTTGCAAATTTAGAGGAAGCAAAACAGCATCGTGGCGAAGATAGTCAGACTACAGATGTGATTGCGGAAGAAATCGCAGCGTCTGAGGGTGCAGACGGAACCACGGAATCCGGTTCGGCTGTATCCGGCGCGGATGGTAATGCTGACAATACCTACACAGAAAAGGGACTTGCATTATTAAAAGCACAGCGTCAGTTAGAGGAAGCGCGTCTTGCGATGTCGACAGAGGCAAATCTGTCGCTGTTGAAACAGGGCATTTCCATTGACACGGAGCCGCTTGTGGAATTAGTGGAACAGCTAAAAAATGCAGAAAATGATTATTATACACATTTATTAGAGGCATCCGGCGTGCCTGCGACGGAAGAAAATGTTTCTATTTTTTCCGAGACGACAACCAAATTGCAGGCGATTGCAAACGTGCCGGCATATGTGCTTGGCATGACCAATGCGGATGTATCAAATATCGAGGGTGTGCATGAAGCCGGAACTGTGCTGAAGGATACCTTCGATAAAGCGAACGAGAGTTATGAGGCATTGATGACTGCACCGCGTGCGGATATGGGAGACTCCATCCAGAAAGCATTTCAGAATGTGGATGACATCTTAGAGGATATCGGGATGGAGACGACCGAGGCAAACGAGCGTGCCGTGCGTATTTTAGGATATAACAGTACAGAAATTACACCGGAATCCGTGCTTACAATGAAGGCGGCAGATGAGGAAGTACAGCGTGTTTTTGCAGGACTTACTCCGAAAGTTGTAGTTGAGATGATTCGAAGAAATGAAAATCCTCTCGATATGGATTTTGCAACCTTGAATCGCGCCATTGAGGAGATTCAGCAGGAAGTCGGAAATGATGATGAGGAGAAATTCAGCAAATATCTCTGGAAGTTAGAGCAGAACAGCGAAATCAGCCAGGAAGAGAGAAGTTCTTATATCGGAATCTATCGTCTGATTGCACAGGTTGAGAAAACGGACGGAGCGGCAATCGGTGCACTGGTCAACCAGGGCGCGGAACTTACAATGCGCAATCTTTTAACCGCAGTGCGGACGGAGCGCCGTGGCGGAATGGATGTGAAGGTGGACGACAGCTTTGGTGAAATAGATGAACTGACAAGAGAGGGACTTTCTATCACGCAGCAGGTGGAGACGGCATATCAGAGTAATTGTGTGAAGGATGTGCTGGAGAATATGACGCCGGAGAATATGAGACAGCTTCTGGCAACAGAAGAGTGGCAGAATATGACGCCGGAGCAGTTGAAGGAAGCCATGCAGCAGGTGGAAGAGGGCACAGGTGTCGAGCAGGAATATTACAAAGAGCAGATGCAGGATTTAGAGGCATGTGCAAAGGCATCGCAGGAAGTTTACGATATGCTGGAGCATTTTGATATTCCAAATACAGTTACAAACGTACTTGCAGCACAGCAGTATATGCAGAACCGAAATGACGCTTTCCGAAAACTCTTTGGTTCATATGACAATACAGACAGCATTACGGAGGATGATTTAGAGGCGATAAAGGAAGAGATTCTCGAACGCTTTGGCGAGGCAGTCAAGACGCCGAAAGAGATGGCAGAAGCGCAGGAGACGTTAGCGGAAGTTGCGGAGCATACGTTAGACAACATGATTATGATTGACGATAACGTCAGCAGCGTGGATATTAAGGCAATGCGCCTTGTGAATGCACAGATGTCTATTTTTGCGGAACGTGCAAAAGAGGAAAATTATGCGATTCCGGTTCTGGTAAACGGTGAAGTTACAAATGTGGAATTGAAGATTGTCCGTGGCACGAAGAAAAAAGGAATGGTTGATATTATGATGGATATCAACCGCATGGGAAAAGTTGCAGCGAAGTTTGAGGCGAAGGAAAACGGTATCAGCGGTCTGATTGCATCGGATCAGAAGGATACCAGAGAGTTTTTGGCGGAGCACTTGGGACTTTTCTCTGAGACGATTCAGGAACAGGATGGCGAGAGCGTAGACCTCAGTTGCGCATTTGTGCAGAACCTTGATTTAGACCGGTTCTCATCCAGTGTGGAAAAAACAGAGACGGGATTCCAGTTAGAAGCATCACAGGAGGAGAAGACGCAGGAGAAATCCTCCGGAGAAGATTACGAGATACAGACCAGCAGACTGTATCATATGGCAGAAAGCTTTATCCGCGTGATAAAAGAAATCGCAGGATAAAGGCAAATCAGAGGTACTGATTTGCCTCAAGATAAGTGAAAATACCCTGACAGATGGCATCGACAAGAGTGTCCTGATAGTCAGAGGTTACAAGCAGAGCAGCCTCCTCGGAGTTGCTTAAGAAACCACATTCTACAATTACGGTTGGGGATGTGGTTTTTTTCAGGAGATAATAGCTTTCATTTGCCTTTGCCTGCCTGTGGTTATCCGGGTCGACAAGCGAGATAAGGCTTTCCTGTAAAGTCTCTGCCAGCTCTTTTCCGACTTCTGACTGCCCATAGTAGAAGACCTGGGCGCCTCTGATGTCTTCTGTGACGTAGCTGTTCTGGTGAATACTCACCGTAAAAACAGGTTCAGACTCTGCGATGAGTTTACAGCGTTCCTGCATATCTTCGACTTTTTTGTTGGTGGAAGATTCGGAGTACAGACCGGTGTCGTCGGTTCTGGTCATGACGATTTTAATGCCGGCAGCCTCTAATTTCTGTTCCAGTTTCAGGGCAATTTCAAGATTGATGTCTTTTTCCAATGCATTGTTGATTCCAATTTTTCCGGGGTCAATTCCGCCATGTCCGGCATCAATTACAATGCATAATGTAGTTGACTTTGCCTTAGAACTCTGCACCAGTTTTGCACCATTCTGGGCAAGAAAAAATGCGGCGGCAACGAGCAGAATTCCCATCAGAAGCTCAAGCTTTTTTTTCATAAAAAACTCCCGAAGTTCGCTTAGTAGTATTCTATGCGTGACTTCGGGAGTTATGAGAGAACTAATTGATATACTTAATAATGGTATCCCAGATGGTGGAATCTTCAAGACCGAGCTTCCAGAAAGAAGCACCGGCGAGGTCATTTTCTTTCATGACATTCAGCTTCTCTTCGATAGATGTTGCGTCTTCCACCCAGATTTTATAGGTGACACCATCGTTTTCGTACTCGACGTAATACTGGCCATCTTCATCCGACCAGGTTGCAGCAGCGCCGTTTGCGGAAATCAGATTCTGCACTTCCTTCATACCGGCAGCGTAGGAATCGAGCGAGTAGAGAACGTAGCTGTCATCTTCCGATTCCGTGGAATCCTCTGTCGGAGTCAGGCTCCAGACTCTGGTGTAGAACGGAACACCAAGAATGGTCTGGGAAGCCGGAACTTCTTTTAATGTATCCGTAACACCGTTTGTGACGAAACCGATGGAAGCGACGGAACCTTCCTCCTCGGAACCGGCATAGTGCTCATCATATGCCATGATGACAATGTAGTCGGCAAAAGCAGCCTGTTCTTCACGGTCATAGAAGGCGGTGTAGTCGCTTGGAACATAATTATCAACGGATAAAACAATTCCGTTATTGGCACATTTTAAAGAAAGTTCGCGGATAAATTCAATGTAGGAATCACCCACCTCAGATGCATTTAAGGATTCAAAATCCACATTGATACCGTCTAAATTGTACTGAATCGCAGAAGAAATCAGGTTGTTAATCAATGTTTCACGGCGGGAAGTATAAGTTAGAACTTCGCTCGTGTTCACATCGGAGTTCTCAAGGTTTGAGACCAAAGCCCAGACTTCCACGCCATTCTGATGGCAGTATGTAACATACTCAGAGCTTGCGAGGGAGGCAATGCCGCCGTTGTTATCGTTTAAGTAGAACCAGGTCGGGGAGATGACATTGAGCCCTTTGGTTGCGGAGATGACAGAAGCCACCTGACTGTTTGCCGTCTGGTTTGTCACCTGATGCCAGCCCATATTAATTTTAAAATCCTTGGTGATGTGGGCATGCGCTTCCTCGGTAAAATCGCTTGTGAGTGTGGCGGTAGTGGTACCGGAAATCATTTTATTTTTGATATAGCCGATAATGCCATCCTCGGTCATAACCTTAGACCAGGTATCGCCGGTCTCTAATAAGGTGAGCGTGGTTCCCTTTGTGACGTCCGCTACAATCGGGCTCTTGATGCCGCCCTTGTGGCGAATCTGGGTATTGCGTTTTACATTGGTTGTCTCGTAATCCCCGAACTCGCTTGTTAAAATGACACGGTTCGGATCATCTAACTGTTCGTAGGTCAGGTTTGTATATTGCGCCACAAAATCAAGTGCAACATAAGCCGTCGTCGTATCCACTTTTACAATGGTATGGGAAAAGGTATTCTTCGTCTTGGTCACATAGTAGTCGGCACTTCCTGCGTCAGCCGATACCAGATCATTTGCAGTGACATAGAGCAGTTTATTTTCATTGGAATCCCAGTAAAAACGGCTGTTTAAATAGTTTTGGACGGTATCAATGTCAAGGTAGATGGTATCGTCTATCCATTTTCCTTTGTCCTCAAGTACCTCGTGGTTGAGAATCAGTGCGACATCGTCGTCGGAAGAAATATTATAATACTCGGTTAATTTCTCGTGTTCTTTGCTGGGTGTATACTTTTCAATAATTTGGCTGAGAATCAGAATCAAGATGATGACAAGAATCAGAGCCCCGGCAGTTAAAACTGGTACAATTTTCTTCTTCATGTAAAATATCCTTTCTGTTTACGATAACCTTATTGTAGCATAACACCTCGGATTTTCAAGATTTTTGCGTGAAAAGAGCTGTCATTTTCAGACAGCCCTTCCACATCTTTTTATTTTGTCAGTTACCGAAAAATGATTGTGCATTGAGGAACTACAATCATATATAACCCAGTATGTTGTTTACGTGTTACTTATTTTATCAAAACGTACTTCTTTTAAAACCCCCTCGTCAAAGATATAATCGCGCATGTAAAGGTTCTCTTCGCTCAGGCTGATCTGGCTGGTTACATGCAGCGGGGTACTGATGAATCCCTCCAGCCATATCGTAATTCCCTGATTTTCATAAGATTGCAGCTCTAAAAAGAGTGTCTGCATGTGTTCTGTATTCAAAATTATCATCCCCAAACTTTCTGTCAAAAGGAAGTTGTTATCTCCGTGGGCAAAAATCCGGTAGAACCGGGCGTGATATATTAAAAACAGTAAAGTTGTCTACGGATGATATACGGTGAGAGAGTCATCCCAGGAGTCCTCGCCGGCTTCGTCAGAAATATCTGTCTCAGAAATATCATCGGAAGTGGCAGAAGAACCGGAATCCCCTTCCCCCAAGATTCCTTTTTGTAAAAAACCTTCCATATGAGACTCCAACAGTGTTCGTTTATCCTGCTCGCCATCGACAGCAAGCAGACGACGGATGTTCGGGTCCCATTCCATTAAAGTGAAAACATCCGGATTGACAGGATAATCTTTCTGTGAACTTTCCTGAAAATCCAATGCATATTTCGTGATATAAATATCACATCCGCTGTAAAGCTCCCGATCGACCCGGGCACTTGACAGCCGCAGTAATTCCTCTTCCCCCAGTTCTAACTGTATTCCGTAAAGTTCGGTTTCATCGGCAAGCAGTTTCCGGACTTTCTGATGTGAGATGACAATGTAGTCCTCGCCGTTTGGAAAACGGATTCGGATGTCGACAATGTCATTTTTGGAGAGCCAGGACGGGAGAATCAGTTCTGTTACTTCCACAAGCCTTGTGTCTTCCTCATGTGCACCGGCATCAAAAAACATATCTTCCGATAAGACGACACCTTTCCGGAGCGAAGTCTTAGCAGAAAGTCCTTCGATGGATTCCGGTGACTTAAGCAGGGAAAGCTGGGCAATATCCTGCGTTTTTACAATAACTTTTGTGCAGGCATTTTCCTGAATGGTATCCCCCGCATCCAGAGAAGTATTCAAAACCCAGACAGAAGCGCTGTGGTAAGTGTCCTCTAACTCCTGATAGGAGAGTAGTTCATGCTCTAACTGCCGGACTTCCTTATGCATATGAAACAACAGGAAGAGAAATGGCAATGCGGAACATAAGATTCCTGAGAGGACAGAAAACAAAATTAATCGTTTACGGTTTCGTAAAATAAAAACGCCCCCTAAATCAGATTTTCTAAAAAAGAAAACAGATTTGTTTCTAATTGAAATGGATTGGCAATGAAGGGAACCGCCCGGATGGGAAGATGATGGCTGCATGAAAAATCAAACAGGTCTGCTCTGTTTCCGAATAGAGCCAGATAAACAAGATTCTCCTTTGGTTGTTGTGCTGGTTGATAGACTTTGAAAAATTCTTCGAAGCAGTTTTTCTTCCACGGGGAGAGACTGCCTAAGACAAGTTTGCGGTCACAGCGTAGAAAATCCTGATAATGTGCTGTGTCCGGTATCCCGAAATCAAGGATAAGATACTGGTAGTCGAGCGTATAGAAATGGGAAAGTTCTGTGAGTGCAACATCGGAAAAGTAGTCGACGCCATAAATGGAAAAGTGGGACTGGCTTTCGGTATCCCACAGTCCGCAAAGCTCATGTGAGTCGTTTACTTCCAGATATGCGGTCTTTGCATGGTGGCGGGAACGGCAGTAGTTGGCAAGTGCAATACCAAGATGCGTTGCGCCGGTACCATGTGTTACGCCAAGTATTCCTATTATAATACGTTCTTTCGGTTTCCCCTTCTGCCAAAGTAAGATGAGAACACACCCCCTTTCTTTAAGCCAAGCAGTTTCAGACAGAGAGCCTCCTTTTCGGCGGTGACGTCGAACGGGTCGGCATCAAGTGGAAAAGAATAGACTTTTTGCCCAAAGTGAGAGGCAAATTTTTGTGCCATTTGCTGATTCCCATAATTACATATATAAGAAATATGTTTCCGGTATCGTATCTGTTCGCCAACTGCGTAGGTATGTTCGAGTTCCCATTCACGGCAGCCCATGAGAAAGAGGATGTTCTCTTCGTAATCTAATTCTATTTCTGACATCCTGTATACACCATAGTCTCTGACCCGGATACCGTCCGTGGGAGCCGGAAGCGCAATACCCTCTCCATAATGCGGAAGCGCTTTCAGATATTTGTAAGATAAGATTCCGTCTTGCTGAGAAAAAGATGAGTATGGCTGAAAAAGTTTTTGCAGACTTTGTGAAGAGTTCTTTTCCTCGTAATAGCTGAGATAGCCATTTTTATTCAAAACGGAAACAAGGGAAATGGCAAAATGCGTTGCGCCGATGCCTGCGTCACTAGAGACAACGGCGAATTGATTTGAGAGATGCGGCAGACACGTTTCCTTCCTTAGACAGAGTAAGGAGTCTAGAACCTGTTGCGCAGAGGAAAAACGTTTCGCTTCGTCTTCTGCGCAGCAAGTGTCAATGATGTGCAGTAATTCGGCGGAACAGGAGGCGGCTGCAGTGTCTGTGAGAAAAGCAAGGACTTTTCCAAGGCTGTATAGGTCAGACTGTATGGAACAATGCTGACCGTGCTTCACCTCCGGTGCAGAAAAAGCTGCAGTGCCAAAAAACTGCGGATTATTTCCAGCTTCAGATAGAAAAGCTGCGGTACCAAAATCGATTAATTTTATCTGATTGCCACACACAAAGATATGCTCCGGTTTTAAATCCTGATAAAGAACAGGTTCGGGATATAACTGGTGCAGGTACGATAAAATCTCACAGAGCTGGATACCTGTCTGAATAATAAATGATTCGGAAATAATAGACGAATGAAGTGTAAACACTTCAAGTGAGTCACCCTGGATATATTCTTCCACCAGATAAAAATTCTGTTCATCTTCTTCATAATCGAATAAAATGGGAATACCCGGGTGCTTTAGAATCTTGAGAAGTCTTGCTTCTGCAAGATGTGAGGAAGACAGTGCATAAGTTCTGGGGATACACTTAATGGCACAGAGTGTCTTCAACTTCAGATGTCTGGCAAGATAGACGGTTGCGGATGCTCCGGAACCTAAAACAGATAAAATCTCATATCTGCCAAACAGATTTGTAAATGGAATTGTCTTGATTCGCTCCCTTCTGACGTGTCGGTTGCGCATCTCTTGCATATGTTTATAGCATGAAATATTTCATTGCGCAAGAGGTAATTTTTAAAAATTGTGGAATTTAGAAATATTTAATAAAAAGGTATACTTTACATCACAGGGGCATTTGATTATAATAGATTTACAGTTCAGGCTGTAGTAGGAAGGGTTTCCGAGACGAAGGGAATGATTTTGTATGAAGATTGAAAAAGTAAGTGAGAATCAGATCCGTTGTACTTTGACGAGAGAAGATTTAGCGGATAGACAGATTAAGATAAGCGAGCTTGCATATGGAACGGAGAAAGCGAAAGCATTGTTCCGCGATATGATGCAGCAGGCGGCATATGAATTTGGATTTGAGGCGGATGACATACCATTGATGATAGAGGCGATTCCGTTATCGGCAGACACAATTATTCTTGTGGTTACAAAAGTTGAATATCCGGAAGAGCTGGATACGCGCTTTTCAAAATTTTCCGAGCCGGACGATGCGGACTTTTTTGCAGATACGCTCGCAGGCAGCAGTGCGGCACCGGAACCGGAAGGTGCAGATGATATTTTAGGTTTGTTTAAGAAGATTCAGGAAGAACGCCGGAAGGCAGCAGAGCAGGAAGAGAACAAAGAGGATGAGCAGAAAGAGGGCGAAGTGGAAGCAAAGAGTACGCCAGCCCGCAGCGCAGCACCTCAGGTGAGTGTTCCGCTTGACATCACGAAGCTTTTTGTGTTCCATTCTTTAGAAGAGATTGAGAGACTGGCACACGTGCTCAATGGATTTTATCATGGTGAGAACGACCTCTATAAGGATGAGCAGGAGCATGCATATTATCTGCTTGTGCGCAAGAGCAGCCAGACACCGGAAGAGTTCAACAAAGTCTGCAATATTTTATCTGAATATGCGCATCAGGTCAGCTATACGGCAGGAGCGGCAGCTTATTTTGGCGAGCATTTTACATTGCTTGTTGCAAAGAATGCAGTTCAGACGCTGGCAGAATTATAAAATGGCACAAAAAAGAAGCACTACAAATGTAGCGCTTCTTTTTCTTTGTCTAAAAATTATGCAAGATCTTTTGCAAGAAAATCGTTAATCTCATTTACTAACGCATCTGGGTCAATACCGTGAACCATAGCGGCCTCTTCAATTGTTTCCATCTGGGAAGATGGGCATCCAAGACAATGCATTCCGATATTTAAAAGAACTGGTGCAACGTTCTGATCAATCTGAAGTAATTCACCAATCATAGTTGATTTTGTAACCTGAGCCATGTTTTTTCCTCCTAATAAAGTGTATTTTCGGACATAGTATGTCCAAAGATGTGGTAATTATAATACGAAAAGTGTTAAAATGCAAGATTCGAAGAAGAAGTTCAAAAGAAAGTACACAATTTTTTCTAATGTAAAAAGCGGGCGGGGTCGATATATAAAGCAGAGAGAAGACATGGATGGTCAATAGTGAAGCATGGACGCGAAACAGTAAGAACATGGATAAGGAGTAGAAAACATGAAGATTAACCAGAATATGATGGCTGTCATCAGTAATAAACAGTTGCTTAGAACAGAGAACAATTTAGCAGATTCCATGGAGCGTCTTTCATCCGGATTAAAAATTAACCACGCAAAAGATAATCCGGCAGGAATTGCAATCTCAAATAAGATGCAGGCTCAGATTGATGCCTTAGACCGCGCGTCACAGAACGCATCTGACGGTGTGTCTGTTCTTCAGATTGCAGACGGAGCATTAGGAGAAGTTACAAGTATTTTACAGCGAATGAGAGAACTTTCCGTTCAGGCTGCAAGTGATACGAACAGCTTAGAGGATAAAAAGGCAATTCAGAAGGAAATTGATTCTTTAAAAGAAGAAATCGACCGTGTTTCCACAGATACAGAGTACAACCAGAAATCTCTGTTAGATGGAACCTTAGATACAAGAGTTTATGCAAAAAATGTAACAAGACTGAGTATTTCTGATACCGTAAAAGCAGGCGATTATGAGGTAGAGATTACGACAACAGCGACCAAGACAACATCGGCAAGCGGTGCTGTTGCAAATTATCTGGACGCCAATACGGAAATTGGTGTCAGTGGAACGATTTCCATTAACGGAAGCGAAGTTTCGATTGATGCAACCGATACTTATGCACAGATTTATGAGAAAATCAGAGATGCCGCAGAAATCGGAGAGGCAACAGCTGATTTGTCTAACAATAACGGAACACTTACTTTTTCAAGTTCAAGATATGGCTCAGGAACAGCAGTTAGTGTCTTATTAGAGTCCGACGAGGATCGTGATGCATTTGTTGCAGCACTTGGATTTACCGGAACCGGAACCGATACAGATGACGGTTATCTTATCAACTCCACGGAAGGTCAGAATGCAGAGATTACGTTAGGAGATGGCTTTGCATCAACAGCGACCGTGGTTACTGACGGTAATAGAGTTACAATTACAGATTACGATGGATTCTCCATTGGATTCCTGGCAGATGCAGGATATGTAGGTGATGTCGACATTCAGGTAACCGATATTGGAAGCATGACATTACAGGTTGGAGCAAACACACATCAGCAGACAGATGTGCGCATCCAGGAAGTATCTACACAGAGTCTTTATATTGATGAGGTGGATGTAACAACTGTGACCGGAGCAGATCGTGCGATTGTATCGTTTGATGATGCGATTGCGCAGGTATCCGCAATCCGTTCTAAAATTGGTGCATACGAGAATCGTCTGGATTATTCTGTATCAAGTCTGGATGAGACAGGCGAGAATATTACAGCCGCATTATCACGTATTCAGGATCTGGATATGGCAGATGAGATGACAAACTATACACAGTACAATGTACTTGACCAGGCTGCAATTTCCGTATTAACACAGGCAAATGACATTCCACAGCAGGTATTACAGTTATTACAGTAGGAAATTGAGAGATAAAAGAGGTTTTTGGAATGAAAAAAGAACAAAAACAGGACTTTACACGAAGAATCAGCCAGTGCAATAAAGGTGGCATGATTGTGATTATCTACGATATTATTTTTGCTTATTTAGACGACGCGAAGGAAGCCTATGCGAAAAAAGACAAGGAAGCCTTTAAAACGGCAGTCCGCAAAGCAGATAAGGGTATCGCGGAGCTGATGCAGTCATTAAATTTTTCCTATGGGCTGGCAAAAGAACTGTATCCGCTGTATGCTTTTTGCAGACAGGAACTTGCAGCGGGTATGTATCAGTACCGGCTGGATGGATTAGAATATGCCGAAGGCATTTTGAGACGCCTGTACGACAGCTTTGAAAAAGTTGCCGCACAGGATACATCCGCACCTATCATGCAAAACACGCAGCAGGTATATGCAGGATATACATACGGACGTGATAATTTAACAGAAAACTGTCAGGAATTTGACAGATCCAGGGGATTCTTAGTATAAGAATCCTCTTTTTCTGAATCAAAATGAAGCGTTGTTTCATACTGTTTCAGTCTTGTCAGCAGAAATTTATAACGCATCTGAACCGCATTTACCTCGTAAATGCAAGAGTCAATCATATCAGGATCAATCACATTTTCCAGATTTTCATAAGCATATCGCAATTCTTTCGCAGTTTGACATAAATCATTTTTCAATAAGGTATAATGCTCATCCGTAATTGGTTTGTTTTTTAAGACGCGCACGTAAAACCCCCACTTTCTGATTCCAATCTTTTCATTCTTGACAACAGGTTTGCTCGCAAAGCTTGCAATCTATTGTTTAAGTATAAGCAGAAAATAGCCAGATTATACAAAAAAATAGAAAAAAGTTCTAAATAAAAAAGTGCTCCATATCATATAATGTAAAAGAAAAAGTGGAAAAGTGGGCAGAAAGGAACTTGTGCTATGAATAAAAAGAAGGCTGTGGGACCGAACTTTTTTATGAGAATGATTTTAGGTGCGGTGGGGTTATCTTTTTGCAATCAAATCTTAAAAAGTATGGGAATTGCGGTGGCAGTTGGCATCAATGCAGTGAGCCTATTGACAATCGGAAGCCTTGGTACAAGCGGGTTTGCGCTGTTATATGGAATTGTGCTCAGTAAATTTTTGTAATATAGTTACAAAAATAATTTAATTTTGAAAAAGGGCTGGACAACGGAAATGTGCATTGCTATAATCCATGTTACCAAATACGAAGCGAGGTGATGGATTGGGGGATTGAATTATCTGCTTCTGTCTGTGATTTTGAGTATTGCAGTCTGGAGCGATGTCAGGACAGCTAAGATCAGTAACCGGCTGATTCTTGCAGGTCTTGCAACAGGATTGTCTTTTCGCATATGGGGAAGCGGATGGACAGGTTTCATAATGTTTGTAGTAAATATTTCTATTCCGGTTATCTTATTGTATCTATTATTTCTAATGCGTGCCATCGGGGCAGGCGATATCAAATTATTTTCCGTAGCAGGTGGATTATTGGGAACAAAAGAATGTCTTGCATTAATAGTAAGTGCATTTGTGGTAGGAGCGTTGCTTTCTTTTGGAAAAATAATCTGGCTTGCAGCACAGAAAAAGTGGTGCTTTGGGGAAAAACATTTCATTCATTTTTCAATAGCAATTTTAGTTGGATTTTTTGTATGTCTGGGGGTGGATATTTGAGACAAATTGTTGCAGCAGTCTGTGACTGTGATGAGGCATATGTAAAACGATTTGCATTTTATATCAGGAAGCATCATCCTGAGCAGATTGTGATCTATACCTATACGAAATTAGAAGCATTTATGGAAGGACTTTTACAAAACAGGTTTGAGATTGTTTTGTTGGGGAAAGGGTTCGAGGCGGCAAAAGAAGGAATCCGCCAGTACCGCATACCGGTTTTGCATTTAGCGGAAGAGGTTGTGGTTGAGGAAGCTTTGACTACAGAGTATAACGGTGCGAAAGGCATGGGCTATTGTGTGGCGGAGCAGAGTAATTATCAGCAGCCGGAGGAGAAAAGTATTTTAAAATACCAGTCGGCAGAAAATATTATTCATGAGATTTACCGTGCATGTGAACCGGAAGAGGAAGTCTTTCAGGCAAAGCATAAGAAGCGGGAAAACATGGAGTGGATAGGCGTGTGTTCTCCGATACAGCATGAAATGCAGATGCCGTTTGCCGTTACGCTGGCGTCGCTGCTTTCGGAGCAGAAGAAGGTGCTGTATTTAAATCTTATGGAGTGTGCCGGATTTCTGGAACTTTTTCAGTTGGAAGGGGAGCGCAATCTGGGAGATTTGTTTGTGAAAATCAGGCAGAATCGTCTTTCGGCGGAAGGATTCTGGCAGATGGTGAGCCAGAATGAGACACTTTTTTACATACCGCCGGTTATCAATCCGGAGTATTTGCACCAGCTAAGAAAAGAAGAATATGTAAAACTCATGGATTTTATTGAGCAGGAGACGGATTTTGAGGCCGTCATCTTAGACATCGGAAGTGCAATAGAGGGAATGTTTGACATTTTATCGTATTGCAATGAGGTCTATGCACTTATGAAAAACGGACCGTTTCCGGAGTGCCGGAGAGCGCAGTTTGAACAGGCAGTCCGCTATAGTGGACATGATGCATTGCTGGAAAAGATGCAGATGATTTATCTGCCATACTCGTCCGCGCAGGTAGTCCCGGCGATGGGACTTCTAGACCAGTTCAAATGGAGTGAGCTGGGCGACATGGTCAGAAAATATCGGTTTGGAGCAGCTGCCTATGATTGCTGAGATAAAGGAGCGTGTGTTATTACGGTTAGACCTTTCCAGAGAGGTATCGGATGAGGAAGTCCGGACGCTGATTGAGGAAGAGGTCAGAGAATATGCAGCGGTGCATTATCTGTCGCTGCAGGAGCGGGTGAAGGAAGAGCAGGAGATATTTTATACCTTAAGAAAGCTCGATGTTTTACAGGAACTGTTAGACGATACGGAGATAACAGAGATTATGGTAAACGGGCCGGAGCATATTTTCTATGAGAAGCGCGGGGAACTTGTGGAGTGGGAGAAAAAGTTTGCCACAAGAGAACGTTTAGAGGATGTGATACAGCAGATTGTGGGAACGAATAACCGCATGGTAAATGAGGCGGCACCGATTGTGGATACAAGGCTGCGTGACGGTTCGCGTGTCAATATTGTGCTGTCTCCGATTTCGATAGACGGTGCGGCTGTCTCCATTCGAAAGTTCCCGGAACGCCCGTTTCAGATGGAGGATTTGATGGAAAAGGGTTCTTTGACTGAGGAAGCAGCCACCTTTTTAAAACATATGGTGGAGGCGAAATATAATATTTTTGTCTCAGGCGGAACCGGTTCCGGCAAAACAACGTTTTTGAATGTGCTCTCTGCTTACATTCCAAAGACAGAACGCATTTTAACGATTGAAGATTCCGCAGAATTGCAGATTCAGGGGAATGCGAATCTGGTTCGGCTTGAGACGCGAAATGCCAACTTAGAGGGCGTGGAGCCGATTACCATCCGGGATTTGATTAAGACTGCGCTTCGGATGCGGCCGGACCGCATTGTGGTGGGAGAATGCAGGGGCGCGGAGGCATTAGATGTTTTGCAGGCAATGAATACCGGGCACGATGGGAGCCTTTCGACCGGACATGCCAACTCCTGTAAGGACATGATTGCAAGACTTGAGACGATGGTGCTGATGGGAATGGACTTGCCACTTCCGGCAATCAGAAGCCAGATAGCATCGGGAATTGATTTGCTGGTACATCTGGGGCGTCTGCGTGACCGGAGTCGGAAAGTGTTGATGATTGCAGAGGTGCTTGGGATGAAAGAGGGGGAAGTGCAGCTGCATCCGCTGTTTGAATTTGTGGAGGACAGCAGCCGTTCGAGTCAGGAAAAAGTCGTGGGAGAACTGCGTCGTACCGGAGAACTTGTACATTGTGAGAAATGTCATATGGCTGGAATATCTGCCACGATATGTTGATAAAAGCGGAATAATAAAGCATTTCTGTGGAAAAAGGGGAGTAATTGTGAGGGGAAAAGAAAAAATATGTTGTATAGCTGTAAGTTTTGGCATCACAGCTATGATAGCGTACTTGTTTTACCGTTCTGTATTTGGGTTCGTGTTGTATCCGCTCCTTTATATTGCCGTACGGAAAAAATGGAGAAAAAGGATGGAGGAAAAACAAAAATACCAGATTCGGCAGGAGTTTAAGGATGCCATGCAGTCTGTCATAACCGCATTGACGGCTGGGTATTCGATGGAAAATGCATGGAGGGAAGCAGAACGGGAATTAGGAGAGCTGTATCGCGAGAAGGGGATTTTACCGAAAGAGTTTGCAAAAATGAATGCGGCTGTCCGCATCAATCAGCCATTGGAGGGGCTGATGCTGAAGCTGGCGGATGAGACAGAAGTGGAGGATATACGAATGTTTGCGGAAGTTTTTGCATTTGCAAAGCGTGGGGGCGGTGATTTTATCCACATTATTGAGACGACTTCGCGGCATATCCGGGAAAAAATAGAGGTTGAGCAGGAGATGGAGACGGCAATCGCTGCGAAAAAGATGGAACAGAATATCATGAGTGGGATTCCGTTTTTCATTTTGTTTTATCTGGATATTGCATCGCCAGGCTTTTTGGATCTTTTGTATGGAAATGCAATCGGAGTCGCCGTAATGACGGTCTCGTTGGCAGCATATATCGGGACGCTTTTTCTGGCGGAGCATATTCTTGCGATAGAGGTTTAGGAGAGGAAAATGTTATGACTGTGTGTATCATAGTAGGAATTTTGGCATTTGTGGGATATTGGATAGCACATAGAAAAAAAGCACGCTGTGAGAAGATGATTCTTTGCTTTGCGGTCTGTGCGCTGTTCGGTGCAGCCGCGCAGTGGCGGCAGGAACAGGACTCGTTATTTTCTGGGGCGTCGCAGATGGAGCGAAATAAAGCAGGAGAGGGCAGCAGGGAAGCGGACCTTATTATGGAGGTCCCGGAATGGGAAAATGAATATGAGATGCAGGTGGAGATTCCGGAAGAACAACTGACACAGGAAAAGTGTATGGAACTTTTAAAGATGGCACAAAAGGAGATTGATGAGACATTTTTAGGAGAAAATCAGTCTCTTGATGAGGTGACAAGTGATGTTGTGCCAGAGGAGAGTTATCAGGGCGGTCTTGTGGAAGCAGAGTGGAGTTTTGACCCATATGAGATTTTCGATGCAGATGGAACGCTGCAGTTAGAGATGCTTTCAGAAGAGGGGACTCTTGTACATGCCGTCTGTGATTTGAGCTGTCGGGATTATCAGAGCAGCTATGAATTTTATTTCATGGTGAAACTGCCGGAACAGACGGAGGAGCAAAAACTTTTGCGCGGAATCAAAGAAGAATTGGCGGCGCAGGAGGAGGTGGAAGAGACCACAGAATTTTATCTGCCGTCAGAGGTAAATGGACACCGGCTGACCTGGAAAGAAAAAAAGAGCCGTACGGCGTACCAGTTTTTAGCACTTGGCATTGTGCTGGCAATTGGGGTACGAATCTCCGAAGTCGAGAAAGAGCGTCGCCAGGAAAAGGAGAGAAAAATGCTTCTAACGATGGAGTATTCGGAAATTGTGAATAAGCTGTCGTTGCTTCTTGGGGCTGGAATGACATTAAATCATGCATGGAATCAAATTTCCGCTTCCTACGATAAGAAGCGGAAAAAGAATGGAAATAGTAAAAAACCAGCGTATGAGGAGATGCTGATTACCTGCCGGGAGATGGAAAGTGGAATTGGCGAAAAGAAGGCATATGAGCATTTTGGTGAGAGATGTGGTCTGAGACGCTACCAGAAGCTTTCTTCATTGTTGGTTCAAAATTCAAAGAAAGGAACACGTGGATTGTCCTTGCTGTTGGAACAGGAATCGGAGGACGCATTCGAGGAAAGAAAGAACATGGCAAAAAAGTATGCGGAGGAAGCTGGCACAAAGCTGTTGTTTCCGATGATACTGATGCTTGGAATTGTAATTGTGATTATAATGGTTCCGGCAATTTTATCATTTCAGCTTTAGAGGAGCGCAGATATGTAAAAATGTTTTAGAACATCAGATGAAAAAGGAGGAAAAAAGATGAGAGGGGTTCATGATTTTTTAGTAGAGGAAGATGGTATCGGAGTCGTTGAGATTATCTTGATTTTGGTGGTATTAATCGGTCTTGTTATCATTTTCAAGAAAGAGCTTACCAGTATCGTAAACAGTATCTTTAAGACGATTAACGGTAAAATTAAGACCATCTGAGAAAAGAGGCAGTATGAAAAAAGCCAGTATTACGATTTTTTCTGCCTTGAGCATGATGCTGATAGCATCGCTGTTGTTTGCACTGCTGGAGTCCGCGCGGTATTACGGACTCCGGCTGCAGACGGAGCAGGTGTCAACGTTAGTCACAGAATCTGTGTTTGCGGAGTACAACGCCAAGATATGGGAGGACTATCATCTGCTCTTTTTAGATGGAGCATACGGAGGAGAAGAATTTGCGATGGATAAGGTGGAAGGTTCTGCTTTTCAGTTAATGCATGATAACTTAAATTATGATTTAATAAAAGAAATGCAGTCTGCAACAACACTTTTGCGTGTCCATGAGAGGCAGGTGGAGGTGGAACGCTACCAGTTGGCGACGGATGGAGATGGTGATGTTTTCTTAAATCATGTGGTGGATTATATGAGACAGAATATACCGCAGGAGACAGCAAAGGCAATTTATGATCGGATTCAGGAAGGAGAGGATTTGGAGGAGAAAGCCCAAAATAGCGGGACGCAGATAGAAAAAGCCCAGGAGTCATTACAGGAAGTGACGGAGGAAAAGAATGTGGTACAACTGTCACGTGCGGGTGCGGCGAGCCAGGAAGCTGCAACAGAGAAGGACGATACAGAGAACGACGCAGCAGAGAAGAACGAAAAAGAGAGTGTGCTGGAATTTGTGTTAAAGCTGAAGCAGAACGCTATTTTAGGGATGGTGTTGCCGGATGTGGATGCTGTATCGGATAAAGAAATCACGGTGGAAGATGTCCTTATGAAGCGGCAATGTGAGCAGGGAACAGAGGTAGAAGCGGTGGAGACGGACTGGTACGCACGGATTTTATATGAGATGTATCTGACCACATATTTTTCGAATTATACGAAAACCATGGAAAATCGGGCACTGGATTATGAACTTGAGTATATCATTTGTGGAAAAAGCAGCGACCGTGCAAATTTAGAAGGCGTTGTGGAGCGGCTTATGCTGGCAAGGGAAGCCGGTAATCTTGCATCTATTATGCAGGATTCCGTGAAGGTCAACGAAGCGCTGGCACTGGCAACGATGTTAGCGGGAGCGTCGGCGAACCCCGGCGTCATAAAAGCGGTGCAATATGGCATTATCGGTGCCTGGGCATATCTGGAGAGTATTCTGGATATTCGCAGTCTTTTGGCGGGAGAGAAAATAGCAATGATAAAGACAAAGGCTGAATGGACAACGAATGTTGGAAATATTATATCGTCATTTAATAATTCAAAGAAGGCGAAGGAATGTGTGAACGGACTTACTTATCAGGATTATCTGATGCAGTTTTTGTTCCTGGAGGGACAAAAGAAGCTGAGTTATCGGACGATGGACGTGATGGAGAAAAATGTAAATCTTGAAGACAATTACAAAAATGTCAGGATGGACCATATGTTAGTCAGTGCACAGCTTGCGTATGAGTATGATGCAGAAACCTTATTCTGGAATCTGGTGCTGCTTGATGGTAAAAAGGATTTTTCATACAGGTTTGTGAATACGAGAAAGTTTTCCTATCAGATTGGACAAGGCAGGTGAATCGGGGTGTCTCTTTTTAAGCAGAAACGAAAGCAGAATAAAGATAAGAAAAAATCTCTCCCTAACCATATTTCTTCTTATAGACAGCAAAAGGGGGCACCCCGATTCTTCTGCCGTGCTTCTTTTACGGTGGAGGCTGCAATCGTGATTCCTCTGCTTACAAGTTTTTTTGTGGCAATTTTATTTTTCTTTCGGGTGCTAGAAGTACAAATGCAGGTGCAGACGGGACTTGAAACGACAGGAAGAAAGCTGGCGGTTTATGCGGGAATACTGCCGGAAGGGGATGTCGCAGAAAATGTAGCGGTGATAGCGGCGGCAAAGGTACAGTTACAAAAGGAACTTTCGGAGAAAGAGAATTTAGAGGAATGGATTGAGGGAGGCAGAAGTGGAATCAGTCTGCTTCAGTCAGAGGTAGATGACGAATACATAGAACTTGTCGCAACATATCGAATGAAAATTCCGCTGAATCTGTTGGAGCCGCTGTCTGTTTCGTCCATGCAGAAAGTCAAGGTACGGAAATGGACAGGATGGAAGCCGGGAGAAGAGGGAGAGACGGATCCATGGGTCTATGTAACAGAGACGGGAACGGTTTATCATGTGACAAAGAGCTGCACGCACCTTGATTTATCCGTGCAGGCGGTATCATATGCAGAACTTGAGATAAAACGAAGTTATAGTGGTGCAATTTATTATAGTTGTCCGTTATGTGCGGTAGAAGGCGGGACACCGGGGATGGTTTATATCACCAACTATGGAAATCGTTATCATACGAATTTAGCGTGCAGTGGAATAAAAAGAACAATATATATGATACGGTTTTCTGACGCAGGTGATAAAAAGGCGTGTTCGAAGTGTGGAAATTAGGAGGAGAAGATAAAAAGGTGTGTTCAAAGTATGGAAATTAGGAGGAGAAGAATGGTAGAAACGGGAACGTTGATGGGGCTGTTTTTTGTGTGCAGCGTGGAAGATATTCGGAAAAAACAGGTAAATTTATGTGTTCTGCTATGCAGTGGGATACTGGCGGTGCTCTTTCATCTGTATTGGGGGAGTCATGACATTTTTGATATGTTAGGTGGAAGCGCTCTTGGACTTTTTGTATTGCTTTGTTCGAAAATCACAGGTGGAAAAGTTGGGGAAGGGGACGGGCTGTTCCTTATGATGACAGGACTTTTTCTGGGATGGCGGGGAAATTTGACGGTTTATTTCCTGGGTACGTTCCTGGCGGGGGTCTATGGTCTGGTGCAGTTGTGTCGACACAGAAAGCGCAGGCACGATGAAATTGCATTTGTTCCGTTTCTGGGAATCGCGTATGTGATACTTTTGCTGTTACAGATGGAGGTGGGCGGATGAAACGTTTTTATCGTGCCAGCTATACGGTGGAAGCAACATTGATTTTTCCATTCCTGCTTCTTATTATGCTTGTTACCATACAAATTGCTATAGATTACCACGAGAAAATCAAACAAGTGGCAAAAGAGGAAGAACAGGTGGAGGAGATTCCGATTGTAAAAATGTTCTATCAGGTGGAATTGGTCGATGATTTTTTGGATGGAAAGGAATGATACATGGAGATACAATATCAAAGAACATTGAAAGACAGCTACATGGTAATTCGTGTGGAGGAGGAAATCCCAGATTGCGATATGCAGATTTTAAAACACTGCCACTGCGATGGTTTGTTGCCGGTAGAGTTTTTCATGCAGAATGGAAAAGAAGAATTCTGGTTTGAAGTGAGCGGGAAACAATCTCTGGATATCTATGCAGCAACACACCCGCTCGAAAAAGAATTTTTTTACAAATTTCTTTCCAGTTTGGGGCAGACTGTGGAGTGGATGGAAGCGCATTTGTTAGAGGAAGGACATATCTTACTATCCGGGGAAACGATTTTCCTGAATCCGGATACCGGGCGATGCAGTTTTTGCTATTGTCCGGCGTATGAGGGAACTTTGTCACAACAGTTCCGGAATTTTATGGAGGAGATGCTTAAGAAGATAGATCATGGACAGCGGGAAACGGTTCGGCTGGTATATGAACTTTACGATGTGACATTGCGGGAAGGGTATCAGTTTTCTGAATTGACAGAAGTGTTAGAAAAGTTTGCACAGCACGAGGCTAAACTGCCGGAAGCGGAGAACGTACAGGTTCAGACGGAGGAAAAACTTGCCTGTGAGCATGAAATTCTGCCAGAAAATGTAATAAATGGAGAAAAATTCAAACGTGTAGAATGGGATGGCATAAAAGGATGGTGTGAGGGATTTTTGAAACATTTCGAGGGAGGAATTCAAAAAAGGAAAAGGGAAGAGATACCGCTCTGCTTTGAACCGGAGGAAGAAACGGGCGGGAGCCATCCTACAGTGCTGCTTGCCAGGAGAGACAGTGGCGTACAGGGGATTTTACAATATGAAGGAAGTGGGGAGCAGGATGATTTCAGGATAACAGAAGTCCCGTTTTTAATTGGAAGCGAGGAGGGCAGTGTGCAGGGGCTAATTGCAAATGAAGCAGTCAGTCGGACACACGCACGGATTACAAGGGAGGGAGATGTCTACTTTTTGGAAGATTTGAATTCCACGAACGGTACATTTTTTGATGGGGAATTGCTGAATTATAAAGTGAAGGTGAGTTTACAGCCAAACTGCAGGATACGGTTTGCCAACGAAAGCTACCGTTTCCTATAATAAAATATTTATAGAAAGATAAGATTTTTTGCATTTTCATTTTTGAGGGGAAGTTCTATAATACTGTTAGGAAAATCCGTAAAGGAGAAATTAGAATATGATAACAGCATTAGACGGAATGTACCAGAGACTTGGGTACCGCACCTACAAGGCGGAGCCTGAGCAGATAAAGATATATTATAAATTCTATCAGGAGGGATTTCAGGTCAGTCTTGTTGTGGATGAGACAGAGGGATTTGGTATTACTCCACAACAGTATCAGGCATTAAGTGAAAAAGTATTGAATTTATTTTACCATCCGGAAGGGATTCTTCCGGGATTCCCGGAGGGATTGCCAATCTATCAGGTCAGCCTGCTTACAATATTAGTCGGGAACCGTGCAGATGAGATGCGCAATTTTTGCGCTGCATGTAAAAATGTGTGGGTGCTGCATGAGAACGAGAAAAGGCTGTATATCTATGAGAACCAGCCGGGCGAGATGTTCGGACTCAGAAGAGAGATGGAAACTGTTTTAGAGCAATGTCGTATGACGCCGCAGCAGACAGAAGGAAAATGGGCGCAGGCAAGGAGACACACAAAACGCAATAGGGGAGCGTTTCCATATATAACAGCCTGGCTTGCGGCAACGAACATTATTGTGTTTCTTGCCATGTATATAGCGAGCCATGGAAGTATGGATGCTGTCTATATTGTCACAAATGGAGGTGTTTTTCCGCCTTACGTCGTGGAGCGCGGAGAATGGTGGCGTATTTTTATGGCGATGTTCATACATTTTGATGCGAGCCACCTGTTGAACAATATGGTGATGCTTTGCTGTGTAGGCTCTATTTTAGAGAAAGCAATGGGACATTTCAAATATGCCATTGTCTATTTACTGTCAGGAATTGGTGGAGGACTGCTTTCACTGTATATGATGCTGCAGGAAAATAGTTTTGCTGTTTCGGCGGGAGCGTCAGGGGCAATCTTTGGTCTGATTGGCGGTTTGCTCTGGGTAGTGCTTGTGCATAAAGGACGTTATTCTGGACTGACAGGACGGGGAATGTTACTTATGCTTGCAATCAGTCTCTATTATGGATTTGCAACTACGGGTGTTGATAACTGGGCACATATTGGCGGTATGATGACCGGATTTGTTGTGACGATATTTTTGTATAGAAGAAATAGGCAAAAAGATTGATTTTACAGCGGAAAATTTATATACTAAAGGAAGAAAAATAAGCGCAGCAAGGGAATGAAGCTGATAAGAGAGGATGCAAAATGAAAGTAAATATTTATTATGGCGGAAGAGGATTGCTCGATGATCCTACCTTATATGTATTAAACAAGATGGAAGAAGTGTTGCGTGAACTCAGAGTAGAAGTAGAACGAATCAACATCTATGAGCGCAAAAATGAGATTGCCGTGTTACCACAGACGATGAAAGATGCAGACGGAATTATTCTCGCGACAACGATAGAATGGCTTGGCATCGGTGGTTATATGCAGCAGTTTTTAGATGCCTGCTGGTTATATGGTGATAAGGAAAAAATTGCGGAAACTTACATGCAGCCGATTGTTATGTCAACCACATACGGAGAACGGGAAGGTGAGATGACATTGGCAAATGCATGGGAGATTTTAGGCGGTCTTCCTTGTGCAGGACTTTCCGGTTACGTGGAGGATTTGGTCAGCTTTGAGATGAACACCGATTATACGGTTATCATTGAGAAAAAGGCTGAGAATCTGTACCGCACGATTTCACAGAAGATGAAGAGTCTTCCGACAAGCAATCAGGCAATCAAGCAGAGTGTATTGCGTACACAGCAGTTAGAACTCACACCGCAGGAGAGTGAGCAGCTTTCCAGATATGTTTCGGATGACAGCTATGTCAAGAAACAGAAGGAAGATATTGAGGAACTTGCGTCCATGTTTAAGGATATGATGGGCAAGTCACAGCAGGAAGAAGAAAAAGAATATATTGATACGTTTCAGGAGCGTTTCAAGGAACAACCGGACTTCCATGCCAGATATCTGTTTATGATTGAGGGAAAGCAGAAGCCTCTGTTCCTTGAAATAAATGAAGATAAGTTAGAGATACATTACGGTCAGGAAGATAATATTGACGTTTATCTGAAAGTGACAACGGATGTATTAGAGCGGATTATGGCCGGTAAAATGACTTTCCAGCGCGCGTTTATGACGGGTGAGATGACGGCGAAGGGCAATTTCAGAACGCTTCGCACGTTAGACACAGCGTTTAGCTTTGGTGAATAGGAAGACGAATGGTGAAGGTGCATCCATCTCCGGGACGGGAGACATAGGAGAGACTGCCATTGTGGGATTCCACGATGTTCTGGGTAATAATCAGCCCCAATCCGCTGCCCTCTTTCTTTGAGGTGAAAAGTGGTTCAAACATATGAGATTCATATTCAGCGGGAATGCCACCGCCGTAGTCGGTGATGTCAAAGATAACATAAGGTTCCTCCTGCATGACATGCAACTGCACTGTGCCATAATAGTTCATTGCTTCGCAGGAATTCTTTAAAAGATTGATGATGGCCTGACGGATTTTAACAGAATCCATTTCCACAATGGGAAGGTTCTCTTCCAGGCTTACCTCACAGAAGAAATTTTTCCATGAGAGGGAGCGAAGTGTGCATGAAATTTCAGAGAAAAATGCAGGGAGACTGACTTGGGAAAAGTGGAGCGAATCACTCAGCCGGTTGGCAGAGAGTTCTGTAACAATTTTTTTGAGAAAGGCAATCTCAGCCATGGATTCATTCCAGTAATCGAGCTCCTGTACCTGTGGATGCTTTTTCTCTAAGAGCTGGAGAGAACTTCCAATCAGTGTAATCGAATTTTTGATTTCGTGGAAAATTGTCAGATAATCATTTTTATTAAGCATTTTGTTCCTCTTTCTAATATGATACAACGAAAAATGACGTCCAATAAAAATAGTGTAGCATTAATGAGGATAAAGTGCAATGTAAGATTAGTAACAAATTTCGACAGGAACCACCGGGTAGAACTGTCAGAAACAGAAAAGGAGAAAGAACATGAAAGATTGTAATTGTATTTTTTGTAAAATAGCGGGGGGAGATATTCCGTCAAATGTGATTTATGAGGATGACAAATGTGCGGTTATTTTAGATGCAAGTCCGGCAACAAAAGGACATGCATTGATTTTACCGAAGGAGCATTATGCGGACATCTTTGCAATAGAGGAAGATATGCTTACACACGTAATTCAGACTGCAAAGAAAGTGGCAACACATATGAAAGAAGTTCTTGGCTGTGAAGGAGTTAATATTGTGCAGAACAATGGCACCGTGGCAGGACAGACCGTATTTCATTTTCATATGCATGTTATTCCGAGATATGAAGCGGATGATAATACGGGTGTAATTGAATGGAATCACAAAGAATTCAGTGAAACAGAGATGGCAGCAATTCGCGATTCTCTGAAAATGTAAAGAAAAAGGTCTGCTGACAGAGACGGAAGAAAGGTACCGGCTGTCAGCAGACCTGTAAAAAATCTATTTATTTTGCAGACTTTGAAACTTCCTCAATCAGAGAGAGGATAGTATCAATCGAACGCATCTGATCACTTTTTTTCATTGCTTCAATATAAGTATCTTTTTTGGCAACAAGCTCATCAATTGCTTTTTTCAATGTCTCATCATTCAGATTTTCTTCTTCAATGACATAACTGTATCCCTGAGCTTCAAAGGATTTTGCATTCAGAATCTGGTCGCCGCGGCTTGCAGCAGCAGAAAGTGGAATCAAAATATTTGGTTTACGGAGTGCAAGAAGTTCACAGATTGAATTTGCACCGGCACGTGAGATGACAAAATCGGCAAGGGCAAACATATCCGTAAGCTCTTTGTTTGCATATTCAAACTGTGCATATCCGTCTGTGCCATTCAGGCTTTCGTCGAGATTTCCTTTTCCACACAGGTGAATCACAGAAAAACGGTCTAAAAGAGAAGGCAGAATGGAGCGAACAGCCTGATTTACAACTTTTGAGCCGCTGCTTCCGCCGATAATTAAAATGACAGGAAGATTTCTTCCGGTAAATCCGCAGTAGGAAACCGCAGAAGCGGCATTTCCGCTTAGAAGTTCCTGGCGAATCGGGGAACCTGTCAAAACAGCTTTTTCAGCAGGAAGATATTTTAAAGTTTCCGGGAAGTTACAGCACACTTTTTTTGCTGCAGGAATCGCAAGCTTATTTGCAAGTCCCGGTGTAATATCGGATTCGTGAATGATGGCAGGAATCTTGCAGTGTTTTGCAGCAAGGACAACCGGAACGGATACAAAGCCGCCTTTTGAGAAGACAACGTCCGGTTTCATTTTTTTCAGAAGACGGATTGCCTGACCATATCCTTTTAAAACCTTGAATGGATCTGAGAAGTTCTTCCAGTCAAAATAGCGGCGCAATTTTCCGGAAGAGATTCCGTAATAAGGAATGTTCTGCGCTTCAATTAACTGCTTTTCCATGCCCTCGTAGGAGCCGATATATGAGATTTGGTAGCCATTTTTCTGCAGAGCAGGCATCAAGGCGATGTTTGGAGTTACGTGGCCCGCAGTGCCGCCACCGGTCATAACGATTTTTTTCATAAGATAACCATACCTTTCTATATTAATAAGATTATATCGCGTTCTTTCGTAAAGTTTACTTTCTAATATATAATACCCTTATGCGTAAAAGTCAAGAAAAGACTTGTAAAATTACAATTATCGTTTAAAATATACATAGTGAAGCAGATGGGGGAAGGGGACTTATTGAGTGCTTGCGTGCTATTTTCGTAATTTATTTAAAAATACAAAAGACGGAATTATACAGTTGGGATGTATCCGCGACTGTGTAAAAAATACACAAATAGATTATATTTATACAGCGGGAAGCTACTCACAGCGGATTGGCGGAGAGACGGAACGGGCGGCGGCATCTGTCCGGGAAGCATACAGTAAAGATGGATTGGAATTCTATGTGCTGGGAGCCTACACTATCAATTACATTTGTAAGTTTCTTGACCTTTTGTCAAAGTGCTATGTGAGAACGGTCATCCTGCCGTATCTGGCGCCGATTCAGCGTCTTCTTTTGGCGGAAAAAATTCCGGCAAATATAAAAGAGAGAAAAGATCTGATTGCATTTTTAGAGGAACCGTATGCCTATCTGAGAGAGCAGAACGTGGGGCAGGTATTCTTTCTTTATGAAAATGGAACTGCAATTTCAAAAGAACCGGAAGAGTTAGAGGAAGGGTACAAGTTCGAGCCTGTTGAAGAAAAGGTGAAAAAACTTGTGGCGGAGATGGAGGGGTATGAGATTCCCCTTGTAAAAGCAGGTTATATGATACTGGAGCAGTGGATTTTCTATCTCGGAGTGTACGGACCGGACATGCGGGAAATCTCGCAGTTTGTGCGTGGGGAATTATATGATTCCAATCGGAAAAGAGAAGAACTGTTTACGGATATAAATAGAACGTCAAAAGAATTTCAGGAAAAATTTGGGGAACATCCGTATGCGACGATTGCGATGTATCAGGGACCGGTCAGTGCGCGTCCGTCTGAGAAGAACAGTCTTTTGACGGCAAAGGTGTTTCAGCGGGAACAGAAATGTATTGAGCGCGCCCTCTGTAATGGAACAGACTGTACGATGCGCTGCCAGCACGAGCATGATTATGATGTCATGCAGTATCATAAGAATAAGGAAAAAGATGAAGACAGGTTTGGCGTATTGCTGTTAGGAAATGTCAGCCTGCAAAAATATTTTTCGGAAGTGACGATGCGTTTCTGGAAATTCCGGGAGAAAATCAGGGCGGTGACACTTCCGGACTGCGGAGTGGAACAATACTGGAATGCACAGGCATTGCAGCTTATCCGAGGAAAAGATGTCCGCTACTGGCTGTGTCCGATACGGAATGATACAAGTACGAGGGCATTGCTTCAGATTATAACGGAGAGTTCATTTAACCGGCTGATACAGTTGAATCACGAATATGGATTCTGTATGGCTGGCTACCTTGTTCCGGTCGAATATGGGCAAAGACTGTCGCAGTAACGCGGATTCTGTATGAAATTGCGATGAATTCCGGGGCGCAGACTCTTTTCGGAAAACCTTTTTTTCATTATAATAGAAGGGTCAGGAGAGAAGGACATATTATATAGAAGAAAAGGAATGAAGAAGGCATGGAACTGTATCTGAAAGATTTGATATTCTGTCTGCTGCTTTTGGCGTTGGCAGTGAAGATACACCGGATAAAAAAAACACAGCGCAAGATGCAAAAGAGGATGGATAAGATAGAACAAAATCTGTCAGACTGCACGGAGCGTGTGGTGGCACAGGAACAGAAAAATGAGCAGATAATTCCTGAAATTGAGAAGAAACAGAATGTATTACAGGAAGAAAAGATACAGATAAAAGAGACGCCGGAGGCGCTGATTGACGAAGTTTTGCAGGAAATTTTCTCTTAAAAGCGAAAAAAGTGAAGTTTTTTTGCAGGATTTCCGGTCAGAAGGTAAAATCGCGGATGGCATTTCTTAAGAAAAATGGAAGAAAACATTGTGCAAGTTTTAAGAAATTGGTTATTGGCAAATTGCCCAATAACCAATTTTTTTGTGAAATCAAGAGGAAAAATCACGAAAAATATAGCCTGAAATTAGATATATCTTACAAAAAAAGTGAGAAACTTGACAAGGTATAGTGCCTCTGCTATAATCCGAATCGTAACAAATCCGTAACAAATTTAACAAAAATGCATAAAACGAAACAAAAGCGTAATACTATGTAAAGAAGTGAATTCGCTTATGATATATGCGCCTGAAGACATGGGTTTTGACCCAGGGGAGCTTCAGACGGCGAGAAAGGCATGGGTTATTGATATGAGATTAGACAAGAAAGCGATTGAGAGTATCGTGGTAGTGTCATCACTTGCCATGATTACGACAGTCGCAGCAGTTGCAGGTCAGGGAACAGCAAAGCAGGTTCCTGAGACTGTAGCCACACAGGTTCTAACAGAGGAAGCTACGGAATTAGAAAAGAACGGAATGGCTGGAGTTGTAGTCGACTTGAAATCAATGGAGATTACAGCACTTGATTCCCTCGAGGTTGTTACGGCGAGCGTAGAACAGACACAGACAGATGTCGTAACAGCACCGGAGGATGCGATGACAGAAGAGGAGATGGAATGGCAGACAAATCTGATGCCAAACGTCGATGAATTTTTAAATGTCAGAGCAGAAGCAGACGAGAATGCATCACTTGTCGGTAAGTTATACAAGGGTGACAAAGCAGTTATCGTGGAGCAGAACGGAGATTGGACACACATTACATCCGGTAACGTAGATGGCTATGTCAAAAATGAGTATTGCTTATTCGGAACAGAAGCATTAGAGTATGCAAAAGAAAACTTTGATACAGTTGCTACTGTAGAGACGAACGGACTTCGTGTCAGAAGCGAAGCAAGCGAGGAAGCATCTGTATTAGAGGCAGTGTACGAAGGTACATCACTGACCGTTTCAACAGAAACAGAGGCACCGGAAGGATGGGTTGCAGTAGACTGTGACGACCGGGTCGGATATGTCAGTGCAGGATATGTTACATTATCGCTTGAACTTGGTGTGGGCATCACAATCGAGGAAGAGCAGGCTGCGATTCAGAAAGCGCAGGAAGAGGAAGCAGCGAAAGCAGCCGCACAGAAGGCGGCATCCGGAGAGAGAACGCAGAATGCAGCAGTTGCAGCGTCGGCAGACGATGTGACACTGTTAGCGGCAATCATTCAGTGTGAAGCCGGAAATGAATGTTACGAAGGTCAGCTTGCAGTCGGAGCGGTTGTTATGAACCGTGTGCGCAGTGGAGCTTACCCGGGAAGCATTTACAACGTTATTTTCCAGAGCGGTCAGTTCACACCGGCAGGAAATGGAAGTGTTGCAAGAGTAGTGGCAAGCGGACCAAGCGGAAGCTGCATGCAGGCAGCACAGGAAGCGATTAACGGTGTTGATAACACAGGCGGAGCTACAAGTTTCCGTCCGACAAGATCAGGATTGCCGGGAACGGTAATTGGAAATCACGTTTTCTTTTAGAACCACACAGAGACCAGAAGGTAAGAACCTTTTTGGTCTCTTTTTTCTTGTGTTCTTTTTCGTAATGTAGTAAGATGATATAAAACATAAAAAATGGAGGGTTTAAAAGTGAAAGGTGTAATCATATTTCTTTTCCTGTTACTTGTAATTATTGCATTGCTCATTGTAGTATCATGTATCAAGATTGTTCCACAGGCACAGGCAGTGGTTGTAGAGCGTCTGGGCGGATATCTTGCAACGTGGAATGTAGGATTGCATTTCAAGGCACCGTTTATTGACCGTGTCGCAAAGAGAGTTTTATTAAAAGAGCAGGTGGTAGATTTCCCACCACAGCCTGTTATTACAAAAGATAACGTTACGATGCAGATTGATACCGTTGTTTATTTCCAGATTACAGATCCGAAGCTGTATGCTTATGGTGTCGAGAACCCAATCATGGCAATCGAGAATCTGACAGCAACAACACTTCGTAACATCATTGGTGATTTAGAGTTAGATGAGACACTGACATCCCGCGAGACAATCAACACCAAGATGAGAGCATCTCTTGATGTTGCAACAGATCCTTGGGGTATCAAAGTAAATCGTGTAGAGTTAAAGAACATCATTCCACCGGCAGCTATCCAGGATGCGATGGAGAAACAGATGAAGGCAGAGCGTGAACGCCGTGAGGCAATCTTACGTGCAGAAGGAGAGAAGAAGTCAACTATCCTTGTGGCAGAAGGTAAGAAAGAATCTGCAATCTTAGATGCCGAGGCTGAGAAACAGGCAGCTATCCTTCGCGCAGAGGCGAAGAAGGAAGCAACCATCCGTGAAGCAGAAGGTCAGGCAGACGCTATTCTGAAAATCCAGCAGGCAAATGCAGACGGTCTTCGCATGTTGAAAGAAGCAGCACCGGATCAGAGCGTTATCCAGTTAAAGAGTTTAGAAGCATTTGCAAAGGCAGCAGACGGAAAAGCAACTAAGATTATCATTCCATCTGAGATTCAGGGAATTGCAGGTCTTGCAAAATCTGTGGTAGAAGTTGCAGCAGACGATACAGCAAAAGAAAAATAAATCGCCGCAGGCGCGCAAAGATGGACGGGAGACCGGGCCAGTATTACATGGAATGTTTTTTACGGGCTGCCGGGATTGGCAGCCCGATTGTTACTTACAAGGCAAAGATAGATTTGGAGGTCAACTATGAACTTAAAAGGACGTCATTTTTTAAAACTGAAAGATTACACACCGGAAGAGATTTTATACCTGATTGATTTAGCAGCCGATTTGAAGGAGAAGAAAAAGAAGGGGATTCCACATGATGAACTGAAAGGAAAGAATATTGCCCTTATTTTTGAAAAAACAAGCACACGTACCCGCTGTTCTTTTGAGGTGGCAGCACATGACCTCGGTATGCATGTGACCTACCTTGACCCATCCGGTTCCCAGATTGGGAAAAAAGAAAGCATTGCCGATACCGCCCGTGTCCTTGGAAGAATGTTCGACGGAATCGAGTACCGTGGCTTTGGACAGGATATTGTCGAAGAACTTGCAAAATATGCCGGAGTTCCGGTCTGGAACGGACTTACAAACGAGTTCCATCCGACACAGATGATAGCCGATATGCTTACAATAAAAGAAAAATTTGGTAAATTAAAAGGAATAAAGCTTGTATATATGGGCGATGCCCGTTATAATATGGGAAACTCCTTAATGGTGACCTGCGCAAAGCTTGGAATGGATTTTGTGGCATGTACTTCCGCAAAATACTTCCCGGAGCAGGAACTGGTAGACTATTGTAAAGGTGTTGCGAAAGAGACCGGAGCAACAATTACATTGACGGAAGACGTTGCCGAAGGAACAAAAGATGCCGATGTTATCTATACAGATGTGTGGGTATCCATGGGGGAACCGGATGAAATCTGGGAAGAGCGTCTCCATGATTTGATGCCGTATCAGGTGAACAAGGCAGCTATGGAAAATGCAAAATCAAGTGCTATTTTCATGCATTGTCTCCCGGCATTCCATGATTTGAAAACGAAGATTGGAAAAGAAGTCTACGAGAAATTCGGCTACAGCGAACTGGAAGTGACAGACGAGGTATTTGAGAGTGAGCAGTCTGTTGTCTTTGATGAGGCGGAGAACCGTATGCATACCATCAAAGCGGTGATGTATGCAACGCTTGCATAGCCAGGCATTGATTTAACTACAAGAATAAAAGATGAATGAAGGATTCACATGAAAACAGAACTTTTACGGTTATTGAGAGAAACGGACGGTTATGTGTCCGGGCAGGAATTGTGTGAGAAATTTGGCGTATCCCGAACTGCGGTCTGGAAAGTGATTAAGCAGTTAAAAGAAGCCGGATACGAGATAGAAGCGGTACAGAACAAAGGCTACCATTTAGTCAGTGCGCCGGATGTCTTAAGCGAGAGTGAATTGCAGAGCATCCGTAACACAGAGTGGGCAGGGTGCGAGATTTTTTACCAGGATACCATCGATTCCACGAACATCCGGGCAAAACAGCTTGCCGAGGAAGGGCATCCGAACGGAACGCTTGTGGTCGCAAACCAGCAGATTGCAGGAAGAGGGCGCCGCGGAAGAAGCTGGGAGTCCCAGGCAGGCACCACAATTTCCATGACACTTGTGTTGAAACCGGATATCAATCCGAACAATGCCTCCATGATTACGTTGGTTAGTGCGATGGCGGTTGTAAGAGCGATTCAGGTTGTCACGGGAGAGCGCGCCTACATAAAATGGCCGAATGATATTGTCATGAACGGGAAAAAAGTCTGCGGCATTTTGACCGAGATGAGCGCACAGTTTGATTATGTAAATCATATTGTAGTTGGAATCGGAATCAATGTGCACAATACTGCTTTTCCGGAAGAGATAGAAGAAGTGGCAAGTTCCCTTTTTTTACAGACGGGAAAACATTTCAACCGTGCGCAGTTAATCGAAGAGACGTTAGAAGCGTTTGAGCGGTATTACGCAAGTTACTTAGAGACGGAGGACCTGAGCGGACTTGTAAAAGAATACAACGAAAATCTTGTAAACGTGAACCAGAATGTGCGCGTGCTTGATCCGAAAGAGCCGTTCGAAGGAAAAGCCATGGGAATTACAGCGCGTGGCGAGCTGATTGTGGATACATGGGAATCAAGAAAACTGGTCTCTTCGGGCGAAGTATCAGTGAGAGGAATATATGGATATGTCTAGAGAAGAAGTTGTGCTCTGCGGAGCCAGTGCTTACAATAAAAAATTTTATCTGAATGAGAACTTTAAGAACCTGCCGGGAAGCATACAGGATGAACTGAAAATTATGTGTGTACTTTTCACGGAAGATGTCGGTGGTATTTTGCAGATTGTGTTTAACGAGGACGGGGATTTAGAGTTCCGCACCTCCCATGACGAGGGCGATTTGCTGTACGATGATATCGGATGTGGATTAAAAATCAGACAGATGCAGCGTGAAAAAGAAGACACGATGCGTGCTTTGGAATTGTATTACAAGGCAATGTTTTTGGGGATTCCGGCAGAGGAATTAGAGGAATAAATGACATTTGGAAGAAAAGGATTATATTTACAAATGTAATCCATGGAGGATGGAAATGATATTAACAATTGATGTGGGAAATACAAACATTACAGTAGGAGCATTTGACGAGGATGAAATTAAGGCATCTTTTCGTATCACAACGAAAATGCCGCGTACCTCGGACGAATACGCAATGATTCTGCTGACACTTCTCGAACAGAACGACATCACAAAGGATCAGATTGAGGATGCCATTATTGCATCCGTTGTGCCAAACGTGATGCATTCGTTAGAGGGTGCGCTGATTAAGTATTTTCACATTACACCGATTAACATTGAACCGGGAATCCGTACAGGCGTGCGCATTGCAACGGAAAATCCGCGCCAGATTGGAGCAGACCGAATTGTCGATGCTGCAGCAGCGTATGGAATTTATGGCGGGCCGGTTCTTGTTATGGATTTTGGAACAGCGACAACGTATGATTTGGTGGATAAAGACGGAGCATTTGTCTGTGGTGTGACAGCACCGGGAATCCGTACCTGCGCCAAGGCACTGTGGGAAGATGCAGCGAAGCTTCCTGAGATTGAAATCGAGAAACCGGAAAGTATTCTTGCAAAGGAGACCATTACAAGCATGCAGGCCGGACTTGTCTACGGACAGATTGGTCAGACGGAATACATCGTCAAGAATATGATTGCAGAATCCGGGTATGATAATGTCAAAGTTGTGGCAACAGGCGGACTCGGGAGAATTATCGCAAACGAGACAGACGTTATAGATATCTACGATCCAAACCTCACATTAAAGGGTATGAATTTAATTTACAAAAAACAAAATCGCAGGAAATAGAACGCATGAATTCAGTTGAGAAATTAAAAATTGGAACTGTAATCTTAGACAACAATCTGATTCTAGCACCGATGGCAGGCGTAACAGACCTGCCATTTCGCTTGCTCTGCAAAGAGCAGGGTGCCGGACTTTTGTGTATGGAGATGGTCAGTGCCAAGGCAATTCTTTATAAAAATAAAAATACAGAGGAACTTCTGACGATAGACCCAAGGGAAAATCCGGTTTCGCTTCAGCTTTTCGGTTCCGACCCGGATATCATGGGCGAGATTGCAAAGCAGATTGAGGAGCGGCCGTTCGATATTTTAGATATCAACATGGGCTGCCCGGTTCCGAAAGTCGTCAACAATGGAGATGGCTCCGCGCTGATGAAGAATCCGGTTCTGGCAGGAAAAATCATTGAAAAAGTGGCATCTGCCATAAAGAAACCGGTCACGGTCAAAATTCGAAAAGGTTTTGATGAGGAACATGTCAATGCCGTTGAGATGGCGCATATCGCGCAGGAATCCGGCGCAGCAGCGGTCGCCGTGCATGGAAGAACGAGAGAGCAGTATTACTCCGGAAAGGCGGACTGGGACATTATCCGTCAGGTAAAAGAAGCGGTATCCATTCCGGTTATCGGAAACGGGGATATTTTGACCGCGCAGGATGTCATTGCAATGAAGGAGCAGACCGGGTGCGACGGATTTATGATTGGGCGTGGTGCGCAGGGAAATCCTTGGATTTTTTCACAGATACTGCAGTATTTTGAGACGGGAACCTTTGTGCCGAAGCCTTCTTTTTCCGAGGTGACGGACATGCTGCTCCGCCACGCAAAGATGCAGCTCGAATTCAAGGGAGAGTACACCGGCATCCGGGAAATTCGCAAACATGCGGCGTGGTATACCAGCGGCTACAAAAATTCCTCAAAACTTCGCGGCAGGATTAACGAAGTGGAAAATTACGAGCAGTTAGAAGCGTTATTCCGGGAAGTGACAGCATACAATGAAGAGGGGTAAATCCTTGACATTCGGGCGTCTATCGGTTATAATACTGTGACTGTCAAGAGATAATAAAAGCCGGATTTTGAGCGGCTTTTGAATAAAAATAAAGCAAGAAGGGTAGAAAAAGCATGGACAAGAAAAATATTCTTACTTATGAAGGACTGAAAAAACTTGAAGATGAACTTCAGGATTTAAAAGTAGTAAAGAGAAAAGAAGTAGCACAGAAAATCAAAGAAGCAAGAGAGCAGGGTGACTTATCCGAGAACGCAGAGTATGATGCAGCGAAAGATGAGCAGCGCGACATCGAAGCACGTATCGAGGATATTGAGAAGATTTTGAAAAACGCTGAAGTCGTAGTAGAAGACGAAGTTGATTTAGACAAAATCAGCATCGGATGTAAAGTAAAAATCTTAGACTGCGAATTTGATGAAGAATTAGAATATAAAATTGTTGGTTCTACCGAGGCAAACAGCTTAAAAGGTAAGATTTCCAACGAATCACCGGTAGGACGTGCATTACTTGGAAAGAGCGTTGGTGATACTGTAACAGTTGAGACACAGGCAGGCGAGTTAGAGTATAAGGTACTTGAGATTCAGAGATCTAACTAGAAAAATAGTTTTCCGTACAGGAACAGGTACTTCATATACAGAATGGAGGAAGAGATGGCTGAACAGAATAATAATGGACAGCAGCAGGATTTGAACCAGCTTTTAAAGGTTCGTCGTGAAAAATTACAGGATTTACAGAACAATGGAAAAGATCCATTTGTCATTACAAAATATGATGTGACTCATCACAGCAGCGATGTAAAAGAACAGTACAACGCACATGAGGCAGAGATTCTCGCCGGAAGAGTTGCACCAAACGTAGAAGGACTTGATGAAGCTGCAAAAAGAGATGTCATCAATGCCGATTACAACGAGAGAAGAGCCATCATGGATGCACAGCCAATTCAGGTAAGCATTGCAGGCCGTATGATGTTCAAACGTGTCATGGGAAAAGCATCTTTTTGCAATATCCAGGACCTAAAAGGAAATATTCAGATTTACGTGGCAAGAGATAACATCGGAGAAGAATCCTATGCAGATTTCAAGAAATCTGATATCGGTGATATCTATGGTGTAAAAGGATACGCATTCCGCACCAAGACAGGTGAAATCTCTATCCATGCAGAAGAGATGACATTACTGTCAAAATCTCTCCAGATTCTTCCAGAGAAATTCCACGGACTTACCGATACCGATACCAGATATCGTCAGCGTTACGTTGACCTTATCATGAACCAGGAGTCTAAGGAGACTTTCATCAAACGTTCCCAGATTATCAAGGAGATTCGTAACTTCTTAGATGGACGTGACTTCATGGAAGTTGAGACACCAATGCTTGTTTCTAACGCAGGTGGTGCAGCAGCAAGACCTTTCGAGACACATTACAACGCATTGAACGAAGATGTAAAACTTCGTATCTCTCTTGAGTTATACTTAAAGAGATTGATTGTCGGCGGTTTAGAGCGTGTTTACGAAATCGGACGTGTATTCCGTAACGAAGGTGTTGACACCCGTCATAATCCGGAATTCACCCTGATGGAATTATATCAGGCATACACAGACTACGAAGGCATGATGGAACTTACCGAGAGCATGTTCCGTTACCTTGCAGAAAAAGTTTGTGGAACAACAAAGATTACCTACAACGGCATTGAGATTGACCTTGGTAAACCATTTGCACGTCTTACCATGAACGATGCCATTAAGAAATATACCGGAATCGATTTCGATACCGTAGCAGATGATGAAGCAGCAAAAGCACTCGCAAGAGAACATCACGTAGAATACGAAGAGCGTCACACCAAAGGTGACATCATCAACCTCTTCTTCGAAGAGTTCTGTGAGAAAGAACTGATTCAGCCTACTTTCATCATGGATCATCCGGTGGCAATTTCTCCTTTAACCAAGAAGAAACCATCCGACCCAAGCAAGGTAGAGCGTTTCGAACTCTTCATCAACACATGGGAAATGTGTAACGCATACTCCGAGTTAAATGATCCAATCGATCAGCGCGAACGTTTCGCAGCACAGGATGCGGCATTCGAAGCAGGAGACGAAGAAGCAAACCACACAGATGAGGACTTCTTAAATGCACTTGAAATTGGTATGCCACCAACCGGTGGAATCGGTTACGGAATTGACCGTCTTGTGATGCTGCTCACAGATTCACCTGCAATCAGAGACGTTTTACTCTTCCCGACAATGAAGAGCATTGGTGGCGTAAAGGATGAAAATGGCGTAAGTTCTAAGCCTTCAGAAGAGGTAAATGCTGAGCCAGAGAAGATAGATTTCTCTAATGTAAAGATTGAACCTTTATTTGAGGAAGAAGTAGACTTTGATACATTCAGCAAGTCAGATTTCAG
>CAKRDK010000002.1 GCA_934309475.1 uncultured Roseburia sp. | reverse complement strand
TGACCAGGAACATCGAAAGGAACAACACGCATCTGGCGGAATTGTTCCAATGCCTCATGGATTGGCGCACGGTTCTGATTTAAAACGGGTGCTGTTTTACATTGATTCATTTTAAATTCCCCTTCCATAACCCTTGATTCCTCAAACCGTTTCCATGCAGAACTATCCTGGCACAGAATTGTGTAACTCTGCCACAGTGCACTCCTCGCGGGGGTTTTATGTAATAAGAACAAAATTTACATAAAAAAAGCAAGTTACGCATTTACGCATAACTTGCATTCTGTCAAAAAACATATACTTCTAAAGGTGTATACAAAAGTACAATAAAACCACATACATAAAAATATTGTTCTGTCAGGATTCGGGATTGTCAGAGTCTATATAGCAACCATACTTTTACTACTCTTATTGACCGTTTCACAAGTCTGCGTATTTACGCAATTCGGTTATAAAGGAACCAACTTATAAAATTTGAGCTTCTAACTCAATCAATAATGCAACTTACGTTGCGCTCGGCAGTGGACCCGGCTGTCCGTATGGCCTTGACTCAGGGCGAGTGGTCCAGGATAATTGCTTGGAAAGACTCTGAAAAAAGTAACCTTCCAAAGTTACAACTATATTAGCACTAACTACTTTTTCCTGTCAACAAAATTCTTTTCAAAAGCGCATGAAATAAGTTGATATTTGTAAAAAAAAAGGTAAAATGGAGACATAAGCAAGATGCAGATAGGGGAAGTTACGCATGGAGTCAGAAAAGAAGGTAATGCTGATAGTCGATGATATTGAGATGAATCGTGCTATTTTGCAGGAATATTTTAAAAAAGAATTTGAAGTGTTAGAGGCAGAAAACGGAGTGGAGGCATATCGCATTTTACAGGAGCAGTTTGTAGACATTCTCGTGACAGATCTGAATATGCCGGAATTGGATGGGTTTGGTTTAATTAAGAAGATTCGGAGTGATATCAGGTATGACCTGTTAAAAATAATTGCCATTACAGAAAAGCTGCAGCTTAATGAAGAGGAGCGTCAGAAGCTGTTAGGACTTGGAGCGGATGAGTTTATTGAGAAGCCGTTTGCAACAGAGCTTCTGTGTCATCGCGTCCGGGCTGCAATGGCGGATGACAAGACAAAAGCGAGAATTGAACAGTTTAAATTCTGCATGGATTTCAGTCCGATTCCGTTTGGACTCGTAAAATTGGTGCGGGACGAAGACGGAAAGCCGGAGGATGTTTTTTATCATTATGTCAACCATGCATATGCCAATGTTTTAAACATTCCGGTAGCGGATATTAGGGGGAATACCCACTACCGTTTGACAAAGGAAAGTGGAGCAGTCTGGCTTATGCTTCTTGAGAAGGTGGAGAATAATGGCAGGGAAGATAATATTATTTTCTATTCGGAGAGCCGGCAGAAGTATTTCTTTTTGAATGTCTATCAGGATACAGCAGAGTATTGTATCTTTTTCATGATAGACGTGACAGAACAAAAAGAGGCAGAGAAAGCCTTGCGTGAGGGGGAGAAGAACTATTCGCTTGATGGGGTATCGGTTCTTACATGGCAGTATGACATCAAGAAGAAATGTATTCACCAGACGGGAGAGCCGGAACTGATTGATAACCGGGTAGGCGATATTGAAAATGTGCCGGAAGTCTTTCTGGAAAACGGTTACATCAGGGAAAAATCCATTCCGGAATTTAAGCGGATGTACCGGCAGGTGCAGTCCGGTGTTCCGCAGGTGAGTGCGGAATTCTGGGTGAGGAATAGAAATCGGGATGGCTGGCTGAAAAAGAGAGTTACCTATTTTGTGACAAAGGATCAGTATGGCTGTCCGGATAAAGCATACGGCACTGGCATGGACATTACAAAGCGTACGTTAAAAGAATTAGATTACAAGGAAGAGGAAGAATACCAGAAACTGGTGTTTCCGGGAATGCTGGCAGTCAGCTGTATAAATCTTACACAGGGAATTGTGGAGAATATTGGGTATCAGGACCCAAATCAGAAAAAGGAAGAGGGCAGTTACGCCAAAGAATATAGTGAGCGAATTCAGGTATGCCTGCAGGAAGTGCATTTTACAGACCATGATGAGGATGAACTATGCACAGATGCTCTTTTAAAGGCATATCAGTCGGGAACATCGGTGATTCAGAAAGAATACTGGGCAGTCTGGAGAAAGTCAAAAGATGTTGTGTGGGTGCAGGTTGAAGTGCGTATACTGCAGCGTCCGGAGACGGGGGATGTGATTGCATTTTTCTATAATCATGACATTTCATTGGAACGTCTGCAGAATAAAGTGATTACAAAGGTAGCCGGAATGGACTACGATTATGTCAGCTACATCAATGTGAGAAACAAACATTTCAAGATATATTTTGGCGAGGAAGGCATGTACAGCATTGGTGAGGATTATGATGCGAATGTACGTTCACATGTCAGACGGAAAGCGGTTACGGATGACGATGATGTGACAATCCAGGCGATGTCACTCTCTACGATACTGAAAGCACTTGAAAAAGAGAATGTGTATACTTATGAGTATGATATGATGGAAAATGACGGAAGCATCCGCAGAAAGCTTATGAAGTATACTTATGCGGACCGTGAGATGGGATTGGTCATCAACACCCGTACCGACATCGAAGAGATTCTCTGGAAGGAGAAGGATAAGCAGGATAAATTAGAGCGGGCTTTAGAGGCGGCAGAGCATGCAAGCTATGCAAAAAGTGAATTTTTATCCCGTATGAGTCACGACATCCGCACGCCGATGAATGCGATTATCGGAATGACATCTATCGCGAAAGGGGAATGTCAGGATGAAAAGATAAAAGGCTACTTAAATCAGATAGAAGGCTCTAGTAAATTCCTGCTAGGTCTGATTAACGATATCCTTGATATTTCGAAGATTGAGAGCGGAAAGCTTGTGTTGAAGCCGGAAGTGACGTCATTCCCGTCGCTGCTTGCGAGCATACAGACGACGGTTAAGCCTCTGATGGAGGGAAAAAAAATCAGCTTCGTGATGGAACATCATTTAGATTACAAATATATTGTGGTCGATGAAGTACGCTTTAAACAGATTTTCTTCAATTTATTATCGAATGCGGCAAAATACACGCCGGAAGGCGGACATGTTTCTTTTAAGGCAGAGGAATACAAACAGCAGGGAAAGAAACGATATGTGCGTTTCCTCGTAAAGGATGATGGAATCGGCATGAGTCAGGAATTTCTACAGCATGCATTTGAGCCGTTTATGCAGGAACAGAATGACAGCCAGATGCAGAGCCAGGGAACAGGCCTTGGACTTGCCATTGTAAAAAATCTTGTGGAGTTGATGGAGGGAAAAATATTCGTGGATAGTGTCCGTGAACATGGTTCTACATTTGTGGTTGAAATACCGGTTATGATATCGGAAAAAGAAGACATGGGGGAGACACAAAACCAGTTGGCGGAGATTGACCGCTTGAAAGGCAAGCGGGTGCTTTTGGTTGAGGATAACAGAATTAATACGTTAGTGGCACGTCAGCTGCTTGAGAGCAAGGGAATTCAGGTGGAACATGCAGAAAACGGAAGGGAAGCGGTTGAGATGGTTGAAAAGAGCGAACCGCATCATTATGATTTGATTCTGATGGATATCAGAATGCCGGTTATGAACGGTTTGGAGTCAGCACAGACAATTCGTGCTTTAGAGAAAGAAGAGGCACGGACCATCCCGATTATTGCGATGACAGCAAATGCATATGATGAGGATGTGGAGAAATCATTAAATGCAGGAATGAACAGCCATCTCACGAAGCCGATTGAACCGAATTTATTTTATAGGGAACTGCTCACATGGATAAAATAATCCTAAACTGACCATATTAGTAAGAAAAAGATGGAGGTCATCTTATGAATTCAATATGGTCAGATAAAGTAAGTCTGCCACATTTCCCGAAGTTAGAGGGGGATGTTAGAACCGATGTTCTGATTGTGGGCGGAGGAATGGCAGGAATATTGTGTGCTTATTTTTTACAGGAAGCAGGTGTCAAGTATGTGCTGTTAGAGAAAGATACCATTGCGGGCAGTGTCACACGCTACACGACAGCGAAGATTACATCACAGCAGGGGCTGTGCTACCAGCAGCTTTACAGGCGGCTGGGAAAAGAAAAAACGGCAATGTATCTGCAGGCAAATGAGGACGCACTTTCTTGGTATAAAAAACTGGCATGGCAGTATGAGTTTGGATTTGAAGAACAGGATTCGTATGTTTTTACAAGAAAAGAGAATCTGGCATTGGAACAGGAGTTAAAAGTGTTAGGGGAGCTGCAATATCCGGCAGAATATGTCACGGATTTACCGCTCCCTTTTTCAACGGCTGGCGCAGTCCGGTTTCCACATCAGGGGCAGATGAACCCATATCAGCTGATTGCGCAGCTTGCAGAGGGGCTTCATATTTATGAGCACTCGGAGGTGCGCGAAATGACGGAGTATTTTGCCGTTACGAAGAGTGGGACGGTCACTGCAGAGAAAATCATTGTGGCGACACATTTTCCGTTTATCAATACGAGGGGAAGCTATTACCTGAAGTTATACCAGAATCGTGCTTATGTGCTTGCATTGGAACAGGCGCAGGACGTGAACGGCATTTATCTCGAAGAAGGCGGAGACGGACTCTCGCTGCGCAATGCCGGAGATTACCTTCTGGTAGGAGGAAATGCGAAGCGGACAGGAAAATTATCCGAAGGGTGGAAAACACTCCGCACTTTTGCAAAGGAATATTATCCTAATGCACGGGAAAAGTATCACTGGGCGACACAGGATTGTATGTCCTTAGACGGTATGCCCTACATTGGAATGTATTCGAGGTGGACACCGGATTTGTATGTGGCATCCGGGTTCAGTAAGTGGGGAATGACAGGTGCCATGCTATCTGCGCGCATACTGACAGACCTGGTGCAGGGGGAGCAGAATGAGTATGCATCTTTATTTTCACCATCGAGAAATATGTTGAGCCGGCAGCTTTTCTGCAATCTGAAAGAAGCCATTTCTAGTATGCTTCCGCCTGGAAAAAAGAGGTGCACACATCTGGGATGTGTGCTACAATGGAACGCGGTAGAACGCACCTGGGACTGTCCGTGCCATGGCTCAAGATTTGAGGAGGATGGCAGCAGGATTGAGAATCCGGCGTGCGATAATTTGAAAAAACAAAGGAAGAAAAAGGAAGTGTCACAATGAAGTATATCAGACAGTTTGTCATTATACTGGCAGTATCTTTTCTAGGGGAGGCGTTGAAGATTATGCTTCCCCTTCCGGTCCCGGCAAGTATCTACGGACTAGTGCTTATGTTTTTGGCATTGGAGACCGGCATTTTGAAGCTGGAACAGGTGAGGGAGACTGCAAAATATCTGATTGAGATTATGCCCCTGATGTTTATACCGGCGGGCGTAGGACTGCTGGAAGCCTGGGGCGATTTGAAGCCAATCTGGATTCAGGTTATCCTTATTATGATGATATCAACTATAGTTGTAATTGGAATTTCCGGAAGGGTAACGCAGATGGTAATCCGGCTGGAACGAAAGAGGAAAGGAAGACACCATGAAGGAAGTATGGAATGAGTCGTTATTTTTAGGCGTTTTCATCAGTGTGTTATCCTATGAGATAGGCATGTGGATGAAGAGAAAATGGAAGCTTGCAATCTTTAATCCACTGCTGATATCGATGGCTGCAGTGATGATTTTTCTTACTGTGACAGGAATTGATTATGAGACCTATAATGAGGGTGCGAAATATTTAAGCTATTTCCTGACACCGGCAACCGTATGCCTTGCCATTCCGCTCTATGAGCAGGTAGAACTTTTGAAGCAGCATGCAAAAGCAATTATAGCCGGAATCGTCTCCGGTGTTATCACGACGATGGTCTGTGTGCTGGGGCTTTCCGTTCTGTTTCATTTTGACCATCAGCAGTATGTCACATTGCTTCCAAAATCCATCACAACAGCAATCGGAATGGGCGTTTCCGAGGAATTAGGTGGTTATGTGACCATCACAGTTGCAGTGATTATCATTACAGGAGTGTTCGGGAATATGGTGGCGCAATCCGTCTGCCATATCTTTAAGATTGAGGAGCCGGTGGCAAAAGGAATCGGAATCGGCTCTGCCGCCCATGCGATTGGGACAGCCCGCGCGATGGAGATGGGAGAGATTGAGGGCGCTATGAGCAGTTTATCCATCGCGGTAGCCGGTCTTTTGACGGTTATCATCGCACCGCTGTTTGCAAATCTCTGGTAGCAAAAAAGGCGTGATTACATAAAGTAAGAAGAAAGCATTTTTTGGAGAAAACGCGTGTATTGTAACAACAAAGTTGTGCACACGATAAAAGAGGGAGATTCGCTCTATAAGCTTTCGAGACAGTATATGACAACTGTGACAGAGCTGATTATGGGGAATCCGGGGGTCAACCCTTATAACTTACAGGTGGGAATGAAGCTGACAATCTGTCCGGGACAGGGATATCAGGAGACGGAACAGGAAGAGATGACGCAGGAGACCAGAGTGCAGAACATGGAACGCGCCTGGATGGAACATGTGATGCTGGCAAGAATGTTCATGGTGAGTGCGCTGAATGATTTGCCGGACATCAATGCAGTGGAAGAGCGGATGCAGCGCAATATTGGAGAGATTGCGAATCAGTTCACAGATTTTCTGCCCGGAGAGACACGGAATCAGTTAGAACAGATGCTATCCGAACATGAGCAGACCTTTGCGGCATTGCTGCAGGATTTAAAGACAGGAGATCAGCAGAGCTATAAGGAAAATGAACAGAAGTGGTATGAGGGCGGCAACATGCTTTCCGATATGCTGAGCCGTGCCAATCCTGCCTATCGCAGACGGGATTTAAACCGTTACTTTGCGGATCACTTAAGCCTGCTTTTGAATATGGCAAACGAATTCTGGAATGGTGATTATGAGAAGTCGATGGAGACATTTGACATTGCCAGGGAGCAGGCAGAGGAACTCGGTCGTTATCTGGCAGAAAATCTCCGTACCTAAGACACAGGAAATTCATATTTTCCTGTTACAATGGAAATAGGAGTATATGTGCAGGAGCACAAGAGAAAGGGAAGACGAAATATGACAAAAGGGAAAAAGAAATGGCTTCTGATTACTATAATTATTGCTGTAGTTGTAGCGGCGGCAGTTGTTACAACAGTCTGCATTGTAAACAGCAGAAAATCAGAGGAGACAGTGGGGTACGCAAGAGATGTGGATGATGTGGAAGTAGCGGCAATGTATCGCTGCAAACTAGGTGAGAATACCAGCATCGATTATCTGCTTGATGATGGAACTTTTGACAATCAGGTGAACGGCAATTCTTTTGCAACCGGAACCTATTCGGTTGAGGCAAATGAGCTGACGCTGACAAGTGAGGGAACCGATAAAAAGTATGTGCTCGACGGACAGTACCTGATTCCGGAGGAATGTTTTTTCACAGGAACGATTCCGGAAAAAGATGCCTTTGACGCAGAGGTGACTTACGATACCGGAGAAGAGAATGTGACCATTACATTTCGCAAGGATGGGACATTCACGTATGTATCAGAATCAGAAGAAGATGGTACTACAACCGTAGAAGGAACATATGAGAGAGACGGCAATTTATTGAAACGTTACGAGGAAGATGGTGACGAGATGGTGACACTGTATATTTATGACGGACACCTTGCAAGTCTTTATTATGTAGAGACAGAAGCTGTGGAAGAAGAATAGCGTATAAAAATACAAAAAATGTTTGACGCACCTTTGATTTGTGGTAATATATATAGCGTTAGCAATGAATCAAACGGTGCGTCTTTTTATACCGTTTGCAGAACCGGAGGAGCAAAAGAAAATGGTGAAAGTAGTAAAATTTGGTGGCAGCTCGCTGGCAAGTGCAGAACAATTTGCAAAAGTTGGAAAAATCATTACTTCAGACGAGCAGAGAAAGTTTGTGGTGCCAAGTGCGCCTGGAAAACGCAACGCAAAAGATACAAAGGTAACGGATATGCTTTACGAGTGTTACGCACTTGCAGAGGCAGGCGAAGACTTCCGTGTACCGTTGATGAAGATTAAAGATCGTTATGATTCCATTATAAATGGTTTGAACCTCAAATTATCCTTAGAGGAAGAATTTAAGGTGATTGCTGAAAAATTTAAAGAAAAAGCAGGCTCTGACTATGCTGCATCCCGTGGAGAATATTTAAACGGTATCGTGATGGCGGAGTACCTCGGCTATGAATTCATCGATGCAGCAGAAGTGATTGTCTTCCATGAAGATGGCACATTTGATTCGGAAAAGACCGATAAAGTGCTGCGTGCACGCCTTGCAAATGTTGAAACAGCCGTTGTACCTGGATTCTATGGTGCATTAGAAGACGGAACGGTTAAGACATTCTCAAGAGGTGGTTCTGATATCACAGGATCTATCGTGGCAAAAGCCGTACATGCAACCGTATATGAGAACTGGACAGATGTTTCCGGTTTCCTGATTGCAGACCCAAGAATCATTGACAAGCCGGAACCGATTAAGACAATCACATACCGTGAGCTCAGAGAATTGTCTTACATGGGCGCAAGCGTACTGCATGAAGACGCTGTATTCCCGGTTCGAAAGTCAGGGATTCCGATTAACATCCGTAACACCAACAAGCCGGAAGATGAGGGAACCTGGATTGTGGAAAGCACCTGTCAGGCATCTGCATATACAATTACAGGAATCGCCGGTAAGAAAGGTTTCGTATCCGTCAGCATCGACAAGGATATGATGAATGCGGAAGTTGGATTTGGAAGAAAAGTATTGCAGGCTTTTGAGGAGAATGGAATTTCTTTCGAGCATATGCCATCCGGAATCGATACAATGACAGTATTTGTACATCAGGCAGAATTTGAAGGAAAAGAGCAGCAGGTTATTTCTGCGATTCATCGTCTTGCAAAACCGGATACCATTGATCTGGAAGCAGACCTTGCACTTATTGCTGTAGTTGGACGTGGCATGCGTGCAACAAGAGGAACAGCAGGAAGAATCTTCTCGGCACTTGCACATGCCAACATCAATGTAAAAATGATTGACCAGGGTTCTTCTGAGTTGAACATTATCATCGGTGTCAGCAATGCAGATTTTGAAAATGCAATTAAGGCAATTTATGATATTTTTGTGGTAACGCAGTTATAAGAAGAATAGCGATGTCCCGGGTATTTTTAGGAATATTCGGGACATTTTTGGTATAGGGAAGAAAAATACGTGAAGAGTAAATTATTTCAAAATAAGATAATGAAAGTGCTCCTTGTAATCGGATCAGCGTTATGTCTGTTTTTTACGATACTCTCTTTTTCGGTAGCCTGCATCTGGGGCGGGGACGAAGCGGTCGGGCTCGGTCATATGGCAGAACTTGTCTGGACTGCGGTATGCCGGGGAGATGTGGAGGCAGTTGGGGAGCAGCTTTTGTCGGAGGATGTTCCGGAAGAAGACGCAGCTGCCCGGCAGGATGCGGATAATGGAGAAAAGAAGAACGGAGAGAATGAGATAAGCGGTGAAGCAGACCGGCCAGGCGAGAGTGACGGAGCCGGGGAAAATGTGCCGGAGGAAGCGTCTGCAGAGGAGAGTACTTTGCAGGAGACACCGGAAGAACGCGCACAGAGGGAGCTGGAAGAGCGAATTGCGAAAGAAGAGTATCCGTTTTACATAAAAGTGAATCGTCAACAGTGCTGTATCACCGTGTATACGGTTGATGAGGAGGGAGAGTACAGTATTCCTTACAAAGCAATGGTGTGCTCTACCGGGCTCTATAACCGTACCCCGATTGGAACTTTTAAAATATCGGATAAATATGTCTGGAGAGATTTAAACGGCGGTGTCTGCGGGCAGTATGCATCGCGTGTATACCGTGGCGTTCTCTTTCATTCTGTGCCATATTACAGCCATTCCAAGAATGCATTGTGCAGCAGTAAATATAACAAATTAGGAGAGCAGGCGTCCGCAGGCTGTATCCGTCTGACGGTTGCAGATGCAAAATGGATTTATGATAACTGTCCGTCCGGCACTACAGTCGAGATTTATGATGATGAGGATCCCGGACCACTGGGAAAACCGGAGAGTATTCAGATTGATCTGGAGAGTCCGAATAAGGGATGGGACCCGACAGACCCGGATGAGGCGAATCCATGGAACACAGAATCGGAAGAAGAGAAAGATTTCACCTAGTCTTCACAAATACATCAAACAGAGGTCATATCCAACCCGTAAGATAAGTCATGCAAATAATCGTTCACAAATATGTGTAACAGAAGGGTAGGATAGAACATGAAAAGAAGAAGAATTGCAGCACTTTTATGCTGTATGGTATTAGGAATGAGTATGGCAGTGACAGGATGCTCTGGTTCTACAACGGACTCGACATCAGATGCCGCTGCGGAGGAATCACAGACAGCAACAGAGACAGAAGAGAATACTGCCGGTGAGGAAGATAGAATCATGGGTGAGATTACATCCATCGATGGAGATACCATCACAATTGCGTTAGCAGAGATGCCGGAGGCACCAAGCGGAGATGACGCACAGAAGCCGGATGGAGACAGCACAGAGATGCCGGAAGCGCCAAGCGGAGACGCACCAAGTGGAGATGACGCACAGGCACCACAGGGTGACGGCAGTGAGATGGAATTGACTTTAACCGGTGAGGAACAGACGATTACAGTAGATGATTCTGTGACAATCACAGTAAACGGCGAGACAGCAACCATAGATGATTTATCGGAAGGTGATACCGTAACAGTGACAATGAATGGTGATACGGTCGTATCCATCAGCGTTGGTATGGGACAGCCGAGTGGTGAGAAACCGGACGATGCGAAAGCAGATGATGCCCAGGATACAGATACAACAAAATAAAAAGAAATATGAGAAAGGCGACATCAATTCGTGTTTGAATGATGTCGCCTTTTAAACTATTTCGTCCATGGGACCGTACCTCTTTCTTCTGTTTTATCGAAATCGAAAACCCGTTTCTTTCCTGCATCTTTTTACTTCATAAAATGAAGATTTCTTGAACACCTTCGAATTCTGCTTATCTCTGATTCTTGTATTCCAACTGATAAGGAAAATGGATACATATACGATGAAACATCTGGCTGTATCTCATTTTATATTCTCTGATTGAGTATTATCAGGGTATCTTCAGTCATAAAAGAAAACGAATGAAATTAAGTTTCTGGTGGACTGTACCTCCTTTTTTAGATTGAAAAGATTTTATAAAAATGTTCCTGGTGGAATCTCCTCCCTTCATTGGCTGTTGGTAAGTTCCGATTTCGTTTTTGTTAATTGAATTATAAGCCCGTTAGGAAGATTTGTCAATAAGTTTTTAGAAAATAATTATAAAAAAAGAAAATAAATAGAAAATTGATTATAATGAGCGAATAATTCTGAAAATTTGAAAAAGAGGGACAATTTGTAAAGTATCAAGAGAATGAAAGGATTCATATAATACAGAGAAGGGAGCGTTAGGAAAGAAATTGCAGCTACGGAAAGGGCATGGTTTAGTATGAACGGACAAACGGTTCTTTTTATCAGCGATATGCGGCAGGTATATCTGGCAGATATTTTAAATAAAAAAGGGCATACGGTAAGATGCCTTGATATTCGGAACAAAAAGATAATGAGAGAGCAGATTCTGAAATTGGAGGGATTCCTGGGGGAGGCAGATATGCTGATTCTCCCGATTCCCATGACGGCACTGTTGGAACAGCTGGAGTTTCTGGAAGTGCTCAACCGGAACATCCGAAAGGAGACTTTGATTCTGGGTGGATGCTTTCCGGAAACATTCCGGGACTGGATGGAACAGCGTGGAATCGCAAGCCTTGATTTTATGAAGGATGAAACGGTAGTAGAGGAAAATGCAGTGGCAACCGCGGAGGGTGCGATTGCGGATGTGATTTTGCATAGCCCGTACAATATCAAAGAGTCTAAAATTATTGTGGCGGGTTATGGAAAATGTGGAAAGGCAATTGCAGCAAGGCTTCAGGCGCTTGGAGCGCGGGTGACAATTCTTGCAAGGAAAAAGGAGAGCCGCAGGGAGGCAAAGAAAAATGGATTCTATGCAGCAGATTTTGCATTTGGACCGGAGGAGGCGATGGGCGCAAACGTGTTAATCAATACAGTTCCGGCACCGGTGATAACAGAGCTGATTATACGGGAACTGCCAAAAGATGCGTATCTTTTGGATATTGCTTCTAAACCGGGCGGCGTTGATTTTAAAAGTGCAAAGGAACATGGGATTGCGGCAGAACTTCTCCTTGGAATACCGGGCAGATATGCGCCGATGGAAAGTGCCTGCATCCTTGCAAGGGCAATTGAAAGATTTTCGCTCCGGGTGAATCCGGCACCGGAAATGTAACACACTGCCGATGCATTAGAAAATAGAACGACATGTTAGGAAAGGCATGGGATGGAAATGGATTTTTCGAAGTTAACAATCGGACTTGGGATAACCGGTTCTTTTTGTACATTCGCAAAAACGAGACGGGAGGTACAGAGGTTAAAGGAAATGGGAGCAAATGTGATTCCCATTTTTTCATTTAATGCGCAAAGCTGTGATACGAGATTCGGGAGCGCAAGAGATTTTGTGGACGGAATCTGCGATATTACGGAAAATGAGGGGATAAAGACGATTTGCGCAGCGGAGCCAATCGGGCCGCATAATTTTTTGGATATCATGGTGATTGCACCCTGCACGGGAAATACAGCGGCGAAATTGTGTAACGGAATTACAGATACGCCGGTGCTTATGGCGGCAAAGGCGCATATGAGAAATGGAAAACCACTTGTAGTTGCAATATCAACCAATGATGCGCTTGCCATGAACTTTAAAAATATAGGCATGCTGATGAATATGAAGCAGATTTATTTTGTGCCGTTCGGGCAGGATAATTCGAAGAGCAAACCAAATTCCATGATTGCAAAGATGGAGCTGCTGCCAGATACGATAGAGATGGCATTGAATGGAAAACAGATTCAGCCGATTTTGCAGACGCCGGAGGCGTAAAGGGCACGGCATAGGAAAATAGGGCTGTGAAAAGAGAATAGTATCCCAAAAAGAAGGACCAAGGGTTTATCGTAAACCCAAGGCCCTTCTTTCTGTGTTAGGTGTGTAAAGAACTGCAGGCAGCTCTTTATGCTGGAGTTAAACAAGTTTAATCTGGTATTGCTGCATCCATTCATTAATCTGGATATAGTATGCCATAAGCTGAGGCCCTGCCATAAGCTGACCGTACCACGGAGCACCGTAGTCTTTTGGATTCTGACAGAAGGCAAGCACCTTTTTTGGCTCCACAAAGTTTAAAAGCGGGCTGTTTGCGTCCGAGAGGATGGAACGCAGTCTTGCACTCAACAATGCTTCGTAACCCGGATCATAGGTCTTTGGGTAAGGGCTCTTTTTGCGGCGGCAGACGGATTCCGGCAGAATATCGGAAAATGCTTCGCGCAGAAGATGTTTTACCTCGCCATTTTTTGTCTTGTATTCGTAAGGAACCGTAAAGAGATAACGTGCAATGCGCAGGTCGGCAAACGGAACACGCGCGTCAAGACCGGACTGTGCGGCACATCGATCCATGCGGTCGAGCAGCGTCTGCATGAACCAGCGGACGGTCAGAAAATACGTTTTCTGGTGCAGTTCCATCTCTCTGGAAATGCCATTGGCAGGGATGAATTCGCCACAGGAAGTCTGGTAGGCGTGTTCGATATAGGATGGCATATCAAGTTTTTTTATAAAATCGTCTTTTAACAAAATGAGTCGCGGCGCAATATCTCTCGTCCACGGGAACGTATTGCTCTCGTAGAATTCTTTTTTGTGATACCACGGATAACCGCAGAAAAGCTCATCGGCACATTCGCCTGTGAGCACGACTCTGCATTCCGGTGCAGTCAGCCGGCAAAAATAGAGCAGCGATGCGTCAATATCAGCCATACATGGAAGGTCATGCGCTGTTACAGAGGCGGAGAGAAAGTTGAGCTGGTTTTGATTGTTACATTCAAATGTGGTATGGTCTGTCTTTAAAAAGTCGACCATCTTCGTCACATACGGTGCGTCCATGGAAGGCTGAAAACTGTTGGATTTAAAATGTCTGGCGCTGTCTTTGAAATCAAAGGAAAATGTCGCAAGCGTCTCCGCCGGAACTTCTCTGGCACAGAGTGCTGTCACGACAGAGGAATCAAGTCCGCCGGAGAGAAAACAGCCTTTTGTGGTGTTACCGGAGAACTGGCGCCGTACAGCGTCGCTGACAAGTTCGCGCGTGTGAGCTAGAACATCCTCATAGGAATCCGTGCATGGTGTCGAGGAAAAATGAAAATAACATTCATCATATAACCGTTTAGCACCGTAGCAGAGGAAATGTCCGGGCTTGATTTCGAACAAGTTTGAGAAAACACCGCAGCCGGGGGTTTTGGCAGGCCCGATGGCAAAAATCTCATTTAAACCGTCCACGGAAACTTCCGCACGGATTCCCGGAAAAGCAAGGAGACCTTTCAGTTCAGAAGCAAAAATTAAGGTTTTATCGGCAAAGGTGTAGAACAAAGGCTTGATGCCAAGCGGGTCACGGAACAGGAAAAGCTGATTCTGTGCCTCATCCAATAAAACCATGGAAAAGCCGCCGTTTAATTTTTCGGCAAAGGAAGGACCATACTGCAGATATGCACACAGCAGAAGTTCCGCCTCAGATAAACCGGCAGTGTTGACATTGTCTTTTTGCAAAGTTTCTGCAAGTTCATCGAGATTCCAGATGGCGCCGTCATAGGCAATCGTGTAGGCGGCGTTGTGAAATTTCTTGGTGGCTGGGAGTGGTTCATAGTAGAAAGCACAGTTTTTATCTGTGTTTTGTCCACTGGATAAAAGATTGTGGTTGAGACATGCGTGCGCAGAATAATAGAAATTCTGCTGATGAGGACCACGATGTAAGAGTGTGCGGGAAAGCCGCGTTATCTTCTGTTCACAGGAACTTTTTTCATTGGAAAAATCGTAAAATGGTTGAAAAAAACCGGCAATACTGCTCATAGATGCTCCAAAAAAATACTCTTTGTTAGTCTATGTCATTTTGCCGGAATGTTTCCAATCTTTTATGCATTTAAAGAGGCTGCGTAGGCTTCCTTGCAGGCGCGTGCCAACTGGTCGCCGCAGGAAGTAGGGCGTCCGTTGCAGGAAATGCCGCCAATCTTTTCTACGACCTGGTCGACGGTCAGTCCCTCGACTAATTTCGGGATTGCCTGCAGGTTACCATTGCATCCACCTGTGAATTTTACATTGTGGACAATGTTTCCCTCTAATTCTAAATCAATTTTCGTGGAACAGGTTCCTTTTGTTTTGTAACTGTAAGAAAAAGCCATGATAAAAATCCTTTCTGTTTTGTAAAAATAAATATTGTATACATCATTATAAGCACGGATTTTTCAATATGCAACAGATTTTTTGGAAGAATATTGGAAACTTTTCACAAAAAATTTACAATTCGTTAATGGAATAGCGTATTGTAGTAGAGGGCGAAAAGTGGTACAATACCAATATTGTGCGAGGTTTGCGATAGAGTGGAGACATTAGAGGGGCTCGCAGAGAGTAAGTAGTAGAAAGATAGGAGTTTTTATGAGCGCAATTACAAAGATTTTCGGAACCCACAGTGAGAGGGAATTAAAAAGGATTAAGCCAATCGTAGACAAGGTAGAGTCTTACCATGATGCGATGCAGAAACTTTCCGATGAAGAATTAAAAGCAAAGACGAAAGAATATAGAGAGAGATTAGAAAAGGGAGAGACATTAGACGACCTTTTGCCGGAAGCATATGCGACCGTGCGTGAAGCTGCAAAACGTGTACTCGGTATGGAGCATTACCGTGTTCAGATTATCGGTGGTATTATTTTGCATCAGGGACGTATTGCGGAGATGAGAACCGGTGAAGGTAAGACCTTGGTGTCTACACTTCCGGCATACTTAAATGCCTTAGAAGGAAAAGGTGTCTGTGTCGTTACGGTCAATGATTACCTTGCAAAACGAGATTCCGAATGGATGGGACAGGTTCACGAATTCTTAGGACTGAAGGTTGGCGTTGTATTGAACTCCATGAACAGCGAAGAACGCCGCGATGCCTATAATTGTGATATTACTTATGTAACCAATAACGAACTTGGATTTGATTACCTGAGAGATAACATGGTAATTTATAAAGAACGTCTGGTACAGCGCGGACTGCACTATGCGATTATCGATGAGGTCGATTCTGTTTTGATTGATGAGGCGAGAACACCGCTTATCATTTCCGGACAGAGTGGCAAGTCTACAAGACTTTATGAGGCATGTGATATTCTGGCGCGTCAGTTACAGCGTGGTGAGGATGTACCGGAATATTCGAAGATGGATGCTATCATGGGTGTTGAGCAGGAAGAGACAGGAGACTTTGTCGTCAACGAGAAGGATAAGGTTGTCTCCCTGACACAGGAAGGTGTGAAGAAGGTAGAGCAGTTCTTCAAGATTGATAACCTTGCAGATGCCGACAATCTTGAGATTCAGCACAATGTAATTTTAGCATTGCGTGCACATAACTTAATGTTCCGTGACCAGGATTATGTCGTAAAAGACGATCAGGTTATGATTGTAGATGAATTTACCGGACGTATTATGCCGGGACGCCGTTATTCAGACGGACTTCATCAGGCAATCGAGGCAAAAGAGCATGTAAAGGTAAAACGTGAAAGCAAGACACTTGCAACCATCACATTCCAGAACTTCTTCAATAAATTTGAGAAGAAAGCCGGTATGACAGGTACAGCGTTGACCGAGGAAAAAGAGTTCCGTGATATTTACGGAATGGATGTTATCGAGATTCCGACAAACAAACCTGTTCTGCGTAAAGATTTACATGATGTTGTATATAAGACAAAGAAAGAAAAGTATCATGCTGTTGTAGAGGCTGTAAAAGAAGCACATGCAAAGGGACAGCCGGTGTTGGTTGGTACGATTAATATTGATACTTCTGAATTATTGAGCGGAATGTTAAAAAGAGAGGGAATTCCGCATACAGTATTGAATGCGAAGTTCCATGAACAGGAAGCGGAAATTGTAGCAGGAGCAGGTCAGCATGGAGCCGTTACAATCGCGACAAACATGGCTGGTCGTGGTACGGATATCAAGTTAGACGATGCCGCAAAAGCAGCAGGCGGTCTTAAGATTATCGGTACAGAGCGTCACGAATCAAGACGTATCGATAACCAGTTACGTGGACGTTCCGGTCGTCAGGGAGATCCGGGTGAATCCCAGTTCTACATTTCCCTGGAAGATGATTTGATGCGTTTATTTGGTTCAGAGCGTCTGATGGATGTGTTTAATGCGTTGGGCGTTCCGGAAGGAGAACAGATTCAGCATAAGATGCTGACATCTGCCATCGAGAAAGCACAGCAGAAGATTGAAGGTAACAACTTCGGAATCAGAAAGAACCTGTTAGAGTACGATCAGGTTATGAATGACCAGAGAGAGATTATCTATGCAGAACGTCTCCGTGTTTTAAATGGAGAGAACATGCGTGATGTTATCTTTAAGATGATTACAGACCGTGTGGAGAGTTGTGTGGATACCTGTATGTCCTCTGATACACCAAAGGAGCAGTGGGATTTGAATGAGCTTAACCAGCTTATCGAGTCCATGATTCCGCTTGAGCCGCTTACAGAGGATGATATTGCAGATATCAAGAACAACAAAGAATTAAAACACAGCTTGAAAGAGAAAGCTGTGAAGTTATACGAAGCAAAAGAGACAGAATTCCCGGAGCCGGAGCAGTTCCGTGAACTTGAGCGTGTCGTTCTCTTAAAAGTAATTGACCGTAAATGGATGGATCACATCGACGATATGGATCAGTTACGTCAGGGAATCGGCCTTCAGGCATATGGTCAGAGAGATCCGCTGGTAGAATACAAGATGGCCGGATTTGACATGTTTGATGATATGATTTCCAATATCCAGGAAGACACGATTCGTCTGCTTTACCATGTGAAGATTGAGCAGAAAGTAGAGCGTGAGCAGGTTGCAAAAGTAACTGGTACGAACAAAGATGAATCTGCCACCAATGCACCAAAGAAACGTGAGGCAGCGAAGGTATATCCGAACGATCCATGTCCATGTGGTTCCGGAAAGAAATATAAACAGTGTTGCGGAAGACTTTCTTAAGATAGGATAGGGATTTCGTGAAAAAAGAAAATGCAGATAGGAATATTAGGGGAGTGAGAAAAAACATACCCTAAGATAGAGTGATATCAAAGTGCAGTTGTTAGAAATAATTAATTCTGACAGCTGCACTTATTTTATGTAATAGAAAGCTTTGCGGGAATCGTTAGTAGTTTTTTTGTGGAAAATTGTAGGTTTCTGTCGAAAAGAAAATGAAAGGCATATTTACAAACTAAGTAATATTAAATAAAATCAAAGTGTAGTTTGATAGGAGTGGGGTAATAAATATAGACAGGAGAAGTTGGGATGAAAACAGGAGTTGGAAGGTATTGGATTCTTTGTATAGGCGCATTGTTATTTATGGGTGGAATTTTTCTGTATTGTGAAAATGACTATCAGAGGTGGATTCATGCAGTCAATGAACAGGAATTGAACGATGGAAATGTAATCTTGGAGATTCGGGATAACTATACAGGACTGGATGGGAAAATGGAGGTCGGGGAATTTTTAAAGCGGGAAGATTCGCTGGAAAAATTAAAGGTGCTTTACCAAAAGCTAAATGAAAGTACATTCTTTTCTTATCAGGAAATCATGGAACAGTCGTTGGAATTTCTGGGATACTGTGAACTTCCGGTAGAATGTATTCCGGGGGAGGCGGAGGAATGTAGAAATCAGGATTACGAGGGAACTTTTCTTACACCGCTCAATTCAATTCAGGTAAGTGAAAAGATTTATGAGGAAAATGGACTGGAAGATTGCGTGAAAGTGGGAAGGGGATTTGCGGAGACGGAATACGTTCTGGATGATTCCATGCGGGTGAAAGTGTTGCTCGGTGCTGATTATCAGGGGTTTTATCAGGTTGGAGATGAGTTTGAGGCATTTTATCTTGCCTATGGAAAACTGACTTGCGAAGTGGATGGTTTTTTAGAAGAGGGAACTGCGATTTCGCGTCAGGATAAAAAAGTGGCGTTGGACGCTTATATTTTAATGCCTGCGTTATGTACAGAAGGTTTGTCGGAAGACAATGCGTATTTTGAAAAAGTACTGTATTCGGTAAAAACAAACGGTTATGCAATTTGTCATTATGAAAATGAAAGACAGTACACAGAAGTGTTGGAGAAAATACAGAAGTGTTTCGTGGAGGCAGGGGTTGATTACAGATACGAGGATGACTTGACTTTTTTGGAGAGGGAGATACCATTGTCGAAAGCAGAAGCAGTGCTATTCGGTGTGTGCGGTGTTTTAGCGGGAATTATTGCGGCAGGAATATTTTTGAAAAAGATGAAACTTTCAAATCTGAAGGGAGCAAATAAAAAGATAGTAGTATCGTTTCGGCTTCGAACATTGGCATATCTTTTCCTGTGCGGTCTGATAAGCTATGGGATTGCAATTGTTCTGTTAAAGACAGGAGGATTTGCCGGAATGGAGTGGATGATATGTCCGTGGATTGTATTATATTTTGTAGTTATATTTGCGGTAATATGTGCAGGAACACAAGCCGCAAAGAAAAGTGGAGATGAGGCATGAAAAATTATGTTTATTATTTACAGTGGACAGTTCCGTTTTACCTGTATGCCAGTGTTTATCTCATGGTGTTTTGCGGGATTTGTAAAAGGAGCGTGTGCGGAAGAAGCAATCGAATCTTTTGTATCGGAATGTTTGCCAGTATCGTAGTGGTTTTGGGGCTTACGGTTGGAAATTCGGGTGCAGGTCAGATAACATGGCAGGACATCCGGTACAATGTAAGAACGGCAAACATAATTCCAATAATAGGAATTGTTCGCACTTTTTTCACTGCACTAGGAGGAGATATTAAGGATGCAGTAAATCTGTTTGGAAATATTTTACTGTTTGTTCCAGTTGGATTTTTTATGGGAGCTTTTTTCAGAAAAGAACGGGAAAGTGTAACGTTTCTGGCAGGGGCGGGAGTTTCACTTGTTATAGAAATTTTTCAGCTTTTCGTGCTGCGGGCATTTGATGTAGATGACATTCTTTTAAATGCCTTCGGAATCTGGCTGGGGATGCGTTTGCTGAAAGTAGTGGAATTGTATTGGAAGAGGTTGACAGAGGAACTGACGCTTGAAATACGAAAAGATGGGAGGCTGTTTTTCCTTATTTGCGCCATGTTATTCTTTTTACTTTTTAGCTTTGTATGTATGAAATTCTAAAATTTCTAAAAATAATAATAAAAACTATTACTATTTTTGGAAAATTGTGTTATGATAATAGAAGAGTAACGATTTTAGAATAACATCCTGGAAAATAATTCAGGTAAAAATGTACATAATAGAATGAGGAGGAATTTGCAATGCAGAATGCAAGAAAAGTAACAGAGGATTTATATTGGATTGGTGCGAACGACAGAAGACTTACCCTGTTTGAGAATATTTTTCCGATTCCAAGGGGCGTTTCGTACAACTCTTATGTGATGCTGGATGAGAAAACGGTGTTGCTTGACACGATAGATGCGATGGTGTCGGGACAGTTTTTTGAAAATCTGGAAGCAGTCCTGCAGGGACGTGAATTGGATTATCTTGTCGTGAACCACATGGAACCGGATCACTGCGCTATGATTGGGGATGTGGTGGCACGTTACCCGAAGATACAGATTGTCGGAAATGCGAAAACGTTTACGATGATGAAACAGTTTTTCGATTTTGACTTAGAAGGAAGAACCGTTGTTGTAAAGGAAGGCGATACCTTAAACACCGGAAAACATACCCTTCATTTTGTGATGGCTCCGATGGTACACTGGCCGGAGGCAATGGTTTCCTACGATGAGACGGACAAGATTTTGTTTTCGGCAGACGGATTTGGCTCATTCGGTGCGTTGAATGGAAATATTTTTGCAGATGAGGTTGATTTTGACCGCGGCTGGCTGGATGATGCGAGACGTTATTATACGAATATTGTAGGAAAATACGGAGCTTCCGTGCAGGCACTTCTGAAAAAGGCTGCGTCGTTGGAAATTGCGATGATTTGCCCGCTTCATGGACCAATCTGGCGGGAAAATTTAGGATATATTCTGGAAAAATACCAGAAATGGAGTACCTATGAAGCAGAGGAAGAAGCGGTTGCCATCTTCTATGCTTCCATGTACGGCAATACGGCGAGTGTTGCGGACGCACTTGCAGGAAAACTTGCAGAACGTGGTGTGAAAAAGATAACAGTACGAGACGTTTCGAATACCCATGTCTCAGAGCTGATTGGAGATACGTTCCGTGTCAGCCACCTTGTTTTGGCTGCACCGACTTACAACGGAGACATTTATCCGGTCATGAGCAATTACCTGCATGATATGAAGGCGCTGAACGTGCAGAAAAAGACGGTCGGCATAATCGAGAACGGTACCTGGGCAGCAACGGCAGGAAAGCAGATGCGGGCCATGTTGGAGGACCTGAAGGATGTGACGATTCTTCCAGAGCAGATTACCGTGAAGTCGGCAATGAAAGAGAATCAGGAGCAGGAACTGGATGCATTTGCAGATGCGGTTGTGGCGTCAATGAAATAGTGGAGAAGGGAAGAAGGGGACGGGTGCTCCTTCTTTTCTTTATGGGGAAATCTACGAACACTTGTTTACAAACATTTGTTCTAGTGGTATAATTGGAGAAAGATTAATTGGATGAAAGGGTTTGTTATGGATCATTTTAAATTGGTGTCACAGTATCAGCCTACCGGGGATCAGCCACAGGCGATTGAGCAGTTGGTGCAGGGCTTTCGGGAAGGGAACCAGTTTGAGACTCTGCTGGGAGTTACCGGTTCCGGTAAGACTTTTACAATGGCAAATGTCATTGCAGCATTGAATAAACCGACTTTGATTATTTCGCATAATAAGACGCTTGCGGCACAGCTTTATGGGGAGATGAAAGAATTTTTCCCGGAGAATGCGGTGGAGTATTTTGTATCCTATTATGATTATTACCAGCCGGAAGCATATGTGCCTCAGACAGACACTTATATTGCAAAAGATTCCGCGATAAATGAAGAGATTGATAAACTACGTCTGTCGGCAACGGCATCGCTGGTGGAACGCAAGGATGTGATTGTAGTTGCCAGCGTATCCTGTATCTACGGTCTGGGAAGCCCGGAAGATTACCTTGGCATGATGGTATCGTTAAGACCGGGCATGGAGAAAGACCGTGACGAGGTAATCCGTGCGCTGGTGGATATTCAGTATACAAGAAATGATATGGACTTTCACCGTGGAACATTCCGCGTGCGGGGAGATGTGCTGGAGATTTTTCCGGCGAACTATGGAGACACGGCAATTCGTGTAGAATTTTTCGGAGATGAGATTGACCGCATTACGGAGATTGATGTCCTGACCGGGGAGATAAAGTGCCGCCTGGAACATTTTGCAGTATTTCCGGCATCCCATTATGTTGTGCCACAGGAGAAAATCAATCGTGCCTGCGAGGCAATCGAGGCTGAGATGGAAGAACGTGTCCGCTACTTTAAGGGCGAAGATAAACTGCTTGAGGCACAGCGTATTGCGGAGAGAACCAATTTTGATATAGAGATGCTGCGCGAGACGGGATTTTGCAGTGGAATCGAGAACTATTCGAGACATCTGGCGGGAATGCCGGCGGGAGCGACACCACATACCCTGATGGATTATTTTAAAGACGATTACCTGATTATTGTAGATGAGTCCCATATTACGATTCCGCAGGTGGGCGGCATGTATGCAGGGGATCAGTCCAGAAAGACAACATTAGTTGATTATGGCTTCCGTCTGCCGTCTGCAAAAGATAACAGACCGCTGAATTTTGAAGAGTTTGAGAGTAAGATAGACCAGATGCTTTTTGTGTCAGCAACGCCGAATGTTTACGAGGAAGAGCATGAATTGCTCCGTGCAGAACAGATTATACGTCCGACTGGATTGTTAGACCCTGAGATTTCGGTTCGACCGGTAGAGGGACAGATTGATGACCTGGTCGGTGAAGTGAATAAGGAGATTAAGAATCACCACAAAGTGCTGATTACGACATTGACGAAGAAGATGGCGGAGGATTTGACGGATTATATGCGTGAGATTGGAATCCGTGTGAAATACCTCCACTCCGATATTGATACGTTGGAGAGAGCGGAGATTATCCGTGACCTTCGTCTGGACGTTTTTGATGTACTGGTTGGAATCAACCTGCTGCGAGAAGGACTTGATATACCTGAAATTACACTTGTAGCTATATTGGATGCGGACAAAGAAGGATTTTTGCGTTCTGAGACATCCCTGATTCAGACAATCGGACGTGCAGCGCGTAACAGCGAGGGACATGTTATCATGTATGCGGATAAGATTACGGAATCCATGCAGAAGGCGATGGATGAGACGGCACGAAGAAGAGCGTTACAGCAGGCATATAATGAGGAACATGGAATCACGCCGACGACGATACAGAAGTCGGTGCGGGAGTTAATCAGTGTTTCGAAGAAAGTTGCCCAGGAAGAGATGAACTTCAAGAAAGATCCGGAGTCAATGAACCGGAAGGAATTGACGAAGCTGATTGGGGAAGTGCAGAAGAAGATGCAGAAGGCAGCGACGGATTTGAATTTCGAGGCAGCAGCGGAGTATCGAGACCAGATGCTGCATTTGAAAGAGATGCTGCGTGATTTGGAAGGAAAATAGAGTGATAATGCACAAACATGAGAGAAATGGAGCATGAAATGAAAGAGAGAAAGTACATTAAAATTCGAGGTGCAAACGAACATAATTTGAAAAATATTGACGTGGACATTCCGAGAGATGAGTTTGTCGTGTTGACCGGTCTGTCCGGTTCGGGAAAGTCATCCCTGGCGTTTGATACCATTTATGCGGAAGGACAGCGGAGATATATGGAATCGCTGTCCTCCTACGCAAGACAGTTTTTAGGTCAGATGGAGAAGCCGAATGTTGAGAAGATTGAGGGGCTTTCGCCGGCGATTTCGATTGACCAGAAGTCGACGAACCGGAATCCGCGTTCTACGGTTGGTACCGTGACGGAGATTTATGACTATTTTCGTCTTTTATATGCAAGAATTGGAATTCCGCACTGCCCGAAATGTGGCAAGGAGATTAAAAAGCAGTCTGTGGACCAGATGGTAGACCAGATTATGGCTTTGCCGGAACGAACCAAGATACAGCTTTTAGCACCGGTTGTGCGTGGGCGAAAGGGAGAACACCAGAAGCTTTTAGAACAGGCGAAGAGAAGCGGCTATGTGCGTGTTATCGTAGATGGAAGCATGTATGAACTCAGCGAAGAGATTAAACTCGATAAGAATAAGAAACACAACATCGAGATTGTAGTAGATCGTCTGATGGTAAAAGAAGGCATCGAAAAGCGTCTCACGGATTCCATTGAGAGTGTGATGGAACTGTCCGGTGGACTGATGATTGTGGACGTAATTGACGGAGATAATTTCCAGATGTCGGATAGCTTTTCGTGCCCGGATTGCGGAATCAGTATTGATGAGATTGAGCCGCGCAGCTTTTCATTTAACAATCCGTTTGGTGCCTGCCCGACCTGTTTCGGTCTCGGCTATAAAATGGAATTTGATGTGGATTTGATGATTCCGGATAAAAGACTCAGCTTATCGGAGGGGGCAATCCAGGTGATGGGATGGCAGTCCTCAAATGATCCATCCAGCTTCACCTATGCCCTGTTGAAGGCATTGTCAGAGGAATACCATTTTTCATTAGACACTCCGTTTCAGAAACTGCCGGATGAGATAAAACATGTGATTATCCACGGAACAGATGGAAAAGAAGTAAAGGTCTATTACAAGGGACAGCGTGGAGAAGGTGTCTATGACGTGGCTTTTGAAGGATTGATTCGAAATGTACAGAAGAGATACCGCGAGACGGGTTCCGACACCATGAAGCAGGAGTATGAGCAGTTCATGCGCATTACGCCTTGTGAGACCTGTGGCGGTCAGCGATTGAAAAAGGAGTCACTGGCGGTGACAGTGTGTGATAAAAATATTTATGAGATAACCTCCATGTCGATTAAGAATTTGTATGATTTCTTACAGGATATGGAGCTGACGAAACAGCAGCACCTCATCGGAGACCAGATTTTAAAAGAGATTCGTGCAAGAGTCGGCTTTTTAAAGGAAGTAGGATTGGAATACCTTACCTTGACACGTGCCACAGGAAGTCTGTCCGGTGGAGAGGCGCAGAGAATTCGTCTTGCGACGCAGATTGGCTCTGGCCTGGTGGGAGTTGCCTATATTTTGGATGAACCTTCGATTGGATTGCACCAGCGCGACAACGATAAGCTGTTGAGTGCCTTGAAAAATTTAAAAGACCTCGGTAATACACTTGTAGTTGTGGAGCACGATGAGGATACGATGCTTGCAGCGGATTATATTGTGGATATCGGACCGGGAGCAGGCTCGCATGGTGGAGAAGTTGTGGCAACCGGAACTGCGGAAGAGATTATGAAGAATCCGAATTCCATCACAGGTGCATATCTGAGCGGAAGAATCAAGATTCCGGTGCCGGAGGTGAGAAGGCAGCCAACCGGCTTTTTGACGATAAAAGGAGCAAGGGAAAATAACCTGAAAAATATCGATGTGGATATTCCATTGGGAGTTATGACCTGCATCACAGGTGTTTCGGGTTCTGGAAAAAGTTCTCTGACGAATGAGATTTTGTACAAGAGACTTGCAAGGGATTTAAACCGTGCAAGATGCATACCGGGTAAGCATGATGACATCGTAGGAATTGAGAAATTAGACAAAGTCATCGATATTGACCAGTCCCCAATTGGAAGAACGCCGCGCTCGAATCCGGCGACTTACACAGGCGTTTTTGATATGATTCGAGATCTTTTTGCGGCGACTCCGGATGCAAAATCGAGAGGTTACAAAAAGGGGCGTTTCAGCTTTAATGTCAAGGGCGGAAGATGTGAGGCGTGTTCCGGTGACGGTATTTTAAAGATAGAAATGCACTTTTTGCCGGATGTCTACGTTCCGTGTGAAGTGTGTGGCGGAAAACGTTACAACAGAGAGACGCTGGAAGTGAAGTACAAGGGAAAAAGCATTTACGATGTGCTGGATATGACGGTGGAAGAGGCACTGGAATTCTTTCAGAATGTGCCGAGCATTGAGCGTAAGATTCAGACCTTGTATGACGTGGGATTGTCCTATGTGAAGCTGGGGCAGCCCTCCACGGAGCTTTCCGGAGGTGAGGCGCAGAGAATTAAGCTTGCCACGGAACTGAGTAAACGGAGCACAGGAAAGACCATTTATATTTTAGATGAACCGACGACAGGACTTCATTTTGCAGATGTACACAAGTTGACGGAGATTCTGAGACGTTTGTCGGAAGATGGCAATACGGTAGTCGTTATTGAGCATAATCTCGATGTGATTAAGACGGCTGACTATATCATTGATATGGGACCGGAAGGCGGAGACGGCGGTGGAACCGTGATTGCTAAGGGAACACCGGAAGAAGTGGCGAAAAATAAAAAGTCCTACACGGGACAATATATAAAGAAATATCTTGAGAAAAAATAAAAAAAGAAGGTAGTTTTTAGAAAGATTCTGAAAACTACCTTTTGCATTCGGGGAGTACTTCCCGAACATCCGAAGATACCCGGGAAGCATGAGTTATGAAAAATTATATTAGCTTAATTAGCTAGTACTCCTATAATATAGCGAGAGAATGTGACGACTGTGTGAACGGGACGTGAAAAAAACAAAAAAATTACAGAATCAGGAAGAAATTTTAAAGAAATTATTATTTTTTACACAAAATCAAGGGAAATCGAAAAAAGTTCTTTCAAAAATGCCATTAATTGTATATAATATAATCGTATAAGCAAAAATATGTTTAAATGAACTTTTGCGCTATTTGCGCAGAAGAGATTACCATATAGAATTGTTAGCAAGAGATAGAAAGGGGCAATTAGAAAATGGCTGGAACAGATATCGGTATTGATTTAGGTACTGCAAGTATTTTAGTATATATTAAAGGAAAAGGAGTCGTGCTCAAAGAGCCTTCCGTAGTTGCATTTGACCGCAGCACAGACAAGATTAAGGCAATCGGTGAGGAAGCAAGACTGATGATTGGTAGAACACCGGGGAATATTGTAGCGGTAAGACCACTTCGTCAGGGTGTTATTTCTGATTATGCGGTAACAGAGAAGATGATTAAGCATTTCATTCAGAAAGCAATGGGCAAGAAAAGTTTCCGCAAACCGAGAGTAAGTGTCTGTATCCCGAGTGGAGCAACAGAAGTAGAGAGAAAGGCAGTAGAGGATGCAACTTATCAGGCAGGAGCAAGAGATGTAACCATCATTGAAGAGCCAATTGCAGCGGCAATCGGTGCAGGAATCGACATCTCAAGACCATGTGGTAACATGATTGTAGATATCGGAGGAGGTACAGCAGATATTGCCGTTATCTCACTTGGAGATTCTGTAGTAAGTGCTTCTATCAAGATTGCCGGTGATGATTTCAATGAGGCAATTGTGCGTTATATGAGAAAGAAACACAATCTTTTGATTGGTGAGCGGACAGCAGAAGATATCAAGATTAAGATTGGAACCTGTTTCCCATTGGCACAGAATGATACCATGGATGTAAGAGGACGTAATCTGGTTACAGGTCTTCCGAAGACAGTTACAGTATCTTCCGAGGAGACAGAGGAAGCTTTGAGAGAGCCGACATTGCAGATTGTGGAAGCAGTGCACTCTGTATTAGAGAAGACTCCACCAGAGCTTGCAGCAGATATTGCAGACAGAGGAATCGTTCTTACCGGAGGTGGAGCATTACTCCGCGGACTGGAAGAACTGATTGAAGATAGAACAGGAATCAACACGATGACAGCGGACGAGCCAATGACCTGTGTGGCAATCGGAACAGGAAAATGTGTAGAATTCCTTGCTGGAAAAAGAGACGACGACTAAGATTTGGAATTGAGTAGAAAACGCAATCTTCGAGGGGAAGAAGAGGTTTTACGATTCGCTTAGATGCGCATGAATCACAAAACAATGACTGCGTGGAAAACAGTGATTGGGAAAAGGAGCAGGATATGGTAAAAGGACTGTTTACAGCGTACACCGGTATGGTGGAAGAGCAGAGAAGATTAGATGTTGTTTCAAATAATCTTGCAAATGCAGCGACAAACGGCTATAAGAAAGAGGGGATTACATCCCAGAGCTTTAGCGATGAGCTGGCAGTAAAGATAAAGGATACATCATCCTATAATCTGAATCGTAGAATTGGAAGAATGAGTTTAGGAACACATGTAGGAGAGACCTACACGGATTACAGTCAGGGAAGTTATGACGAGACGGGAAATGAGACAGATTTAGCACTTGCAGGGGACGGATTTTTTGCATTGTCATTTACGGATAAGGCAGGCAACACTTCTGTGAAATACACAAGAGACGGTGCATTTACTCTGAATGCGCAGGGGTATCTTGTGACAAAAGACGGCGATTATGTCCTCAATGCAAACGGAGCTATGAACTCAGACCCGGGACAGGCAAATTACATTCAGTTAGATCCGAACCAGACATTCACCGTGAATGAACTTGGCCAGATTTATCAGAATGGAGCACTCAGGGGACAGATTGGTGTTGTGAATGTTGCAGATACCAATTATCTTGAGCATTATGGTGAGAATATGTATCAGCTTGTCGATGGAGGACAGGTTGTTGCATCAAATGCAACCGTAAATCAGGGATTTATTGAGATGTCAAATGTTAATGTTGTGAACGAAATGGTCGATATGATTACTATAGCAAGAGCTTATCAGGCAGGTCAGAAGATGATTAATGCGATTGATGAGACACTTGATAAGGCAGTGAACCAGGTCGGAAAAGTATAAGCAGAGTATGACATCCGAGAAATGAAATGAGAGAGCGAAGGGAGAACGTCCATTATGATGAGAGCACTTTATACTGCGGCAAGTGGAATGATTGCGCAGCAGACAAGCGTAGATACAATTTCCAATAATATTGCGAATGTAAATACAACCGGATTTAAGTCGAATAAGGCAGAGTTTAAATCTTTGCTTTATCAGAACATCCAGACGAGAACGACAACTGCAAATGGAGCACAGAAACCAATTCCAGCACAGGCAGGACTTGGTACAAGAATTGCATCCACGACAACTTCTTTTACACAGGGAAGTTTGCAGGAGACAGAGAGTTCCACTGATTTTGCATTAGAGGGAGATGGATTCTTTGCAGTCAGAGGCGTAGATGGTCAGACATACTATACGAGAAACGGTAACTTCAGCTGGGCAATGGGACCAAATGGAACTACGCTCTGTACAACAGAGGGATATCCGGTTCTTGACTCAAATGGCAACCAGATTATTCTTCCACAGGGAGTGACATCGGAGAATTTCATTGTGTCAAGTACAGGTCAGATTGGCTATTACAATGCGGCGGGAACTTATGTTGATACGAACCAGACATTAGGTGTATTCCAGTTCAGCAATCCGACAGGATTAGAGAAGACAAGTTCGAGTCTGTATCAGGTGACGGCTGCATCCGGTCAGGCACTGAATGAGCAGACGGCTGCAGGACTTACGAGAAGTACTGTTTTACAGAAACACTTAGAGGGTTCGAATGTTCAGGTTGCGGACGAGATGGTAAATCTGATTGTGGCACAGAGAGCTTACCAGTTAAATTCAAAGGCAATTACAACTGCAGATGATATGTTAGAACAGGCGAACAACCTGAAACGATAGGAGGTATAACCTATGAGTATTTCAATTGATGCAATGTCATCATTGGTAGATCAGACAACTTCCAATGCGGCAAACAGAGCAAACTCAGTGACGAATTCACTGAACAGCATTTCGTCTGATTCTACAGAGGAACAGTTAAAAGAAGTTGTAAATGATTTTGCTTCCTATTTTGTGGAAGAATTATTAAAAGATGTAAAAGAATCCATGTTGAGCGATGATGAGGACTCGGATTCCAGCATGTCGACACAGAAAGATTTTTATATGGATACTGTAATCGAGACAGTTGCAGACGAACTTGTGGACGAAGTGGGTGGTACCTATACCCAGCAGCTGTATGAGCAGATGAAACGCAATTACGGTCTGTAGAACATCAATAAAGATAAGCGGATTAGGAGCTATGCAGGGCATAGCTCTTAACTTATGTTAGGGGAAAAGAAAAGGTCGCGCGGGAGTGCGGAAAGGAGTTCTCTTGGAAAAAATAGCAGGTTACATAGAGCATATTATTTACCGGAATGCAGACAACGGATATACGGTTTTAAATCTTGTGAGTGGCGAAGAAGAAATTACGTGCGTAGGCGTATTTGCATCGATTGCAGAAGGTGAAAATATAGAGGCAGAAGGGGATTATACTGCCCATCCAACTTATGGAAAACAATTCAAGGTAGAGCGATTTGAAGAAAAAGCGCCGGAGGATGAAGAAGCGATAGAGCGTTACCTAGGTTCGGGCGCAATCAAGGGAATCGGACTTGCGATGGCGGCGCGTATTGTGCGGAGATTCCGGGAAGATACATTTCGCATTATCGAAGAGGAGCCGGAACGGCTTGCTGAAATCAAAGGGATCAGTGAGCGAAAAGCAATGGAAATTGCGGCGCAGGTAAATGAAAAAAGAGATTTGCGCCAGGCGATGATTTTTTTGCAGCAATATGGCATCAACATGAATCTGGCGGTAAAAGTGTATGCGCAATATGGGGCAGAAGTCTACCAGATTGTAAAAGAGAACCCGTACCGGCTTGCGGATGATATTTCGGGCGTTGGTTTCCGGACGGCAGATGAAATAGCGGCGAAGGTTGGAATCCGCACAGACTCAGATTTTCGAATTCGAAGCGGTATACTGTATACACTATTGCAGGCATCCGGAGATGGACACACGTATCTGCCACAGGATGAATTGACGAAAAAGGCGAGCAACCTGTTAGGAGTTGCTCCTGAGTATATTGAAAAACATTATATGGATTTGGCGATTGAACGGAAAATCGTCATGAAACAGGCGGAAAAAGAAGAGGGAAGCCAGACACAGATTTATGCCGCAACATTTTATTATATGGAAGCAAATACAGCGACAATGCTGAGGCAGTTGAACGTGCGTTATGATGTTCCGGACATTGAAATCGAACAGCGAATCCGCAGCATTGAGAAGCAGACGGAGATGACATTAGATGAACATCAGGTTATGGCGGTAAAAGAGGCAATCCGAAATGGACTTCTTGTCATTACCGGTGGACCCGGCACAGGAAAAACCACAACCATAAATACAATTATCCGCTATTTTGAGTTGGAAGGAATGGATATTTTCCTCGCAGCTCCGACGGGCCGTGCTGCGAAAAGGATGAGTGAGACGACCGGGTTTGAGGCGCGAACCATTCACCGCATGTTAGAGTTGAACGGAGGAATGGAAGGCGCGGCAGGATTTGAGAGAAATGAGACAAATCCGTTGGAGACGGACGCGATAATCATTGACGAGATGTCGATGGTCGATATCAGCCTGATGAATTCGCTTTTAAAGGCGGTCGCAGCGGGCACCCGGCTGATTCTTGTGGGAGACGTGAATCAGCTTCCGAGCGTTGGTGCGGGAAGCGTGCTGAAGGATATTATTGCATCGCATGTCTGCAATGTCGTGATGCTGACGAAGATTTTCCGGCAGGCGAGCACGAGCGATATTATTGTAAATGCGCATAAAATCAATCGTGGAGAAGAAGTGACGCTGGACAATAAAAGTATGGATTTCTTTTTCCTGAAACGGTACGATGCGGATGTTATCATCAGCGTGACACTCCAGTTAATCAAGCAGAAGCTGCCGAAGTTTGTGGACGCGACACCGTATGACATTCAGGTGCTGACCCCGATGCGAAAAGGGCTGCTCGGTGTGGAACGGCTGAATGGAATTTTACAGCAGTACATGAATCCACCGGAAAAAGGAAAACGGGAAAAAGAGCATGGACAGATTCTGTTCCGCGAAGGTGATAAGATTATGCAGACGAAAAATAATTACCAGCTGGAATGGGAAATCAGAAGCAAATACGGATTGTCCATCGAAAAAGGAACCGGTATTTTTAACGGAGATATGGGAATTATCCGTGAAATCAATGACTACACAGAGATTGTGACGGTGGAATTTGATGAGGGGCGCATGGTGGAATATCCATTTAAACTGCTTGACGAACTTGAGTTAGCCTACGCGATCACAATTCACAAATCACAGGGAAGCGAATATCCGGCGGTTGTAATACCACTTCTTAGCGGACCGGCAATGCTGATGAACCGAAACCTTTTGTACACGGCAGTAACAAGGGCAAAAAAATGTGTCACCCTGGTGGGAAATGATGTGACATTTGCACAGATGATACAGAACACTTCCCAGCAGAAGCGATACAGTGGTTTGTGTGACCGTTTGCGCGAGCTAGAAGAAGAATAACAAAAATTTAAGAAAAAATTCAAAGAAAATGTGCGTAGAAAATGTTAGAATGAAATCCGGGAGAAGAATCAGACAGAAAGGGTGGAGTGGGAATTTACGCACAAACAAAGAAATATATCTGGAGACTCAGAGAATTAGGGTTAGGGCTTTTATTTCCAAGGCGCTGCCCAATTTGCGATGAGATAGCTCCGGTGGGAGAAAAAATATGCCCGGATTGCATAAAGAAGGTGAAATACACCGGCAGTCAGACCTGTATGCGGTGTGGAAAGCCTGTAGAATCAAAACGGGTAGAATATTGTTACGATTGTTCCAGAAAACAGCATAATTTTTGCCAGGGAAAATCTGTCTTTTTATATGCGGGCGGGATGAAAGAATCCATGTACCGCTTTAAGTATCAGAACAAGCGGGAATACGCCGATTTTTATGCGGCGGAGGCGATGCAGCTGTATGGAAAATGGCTGCATGAAAGACAGGTGGAAGTGATTGTTCCGATTCCAATGTACACGGCGAAAAAACGCCTGCGCGGATACAATCAGGCGGAAGTATTTGCAGAGGCATTAGGACGGGAAAGCGGGATCCCGGTGAAGAAAAATCTGGCAGAACGCACCAGAAATACCGTACCACAGAAAAAATTAAACGACATTGACCGAAAAAAGAACCTGAAAGGGGCTTTTAAAATCAGCCAGGATATTGTAAAATATAAAAAAGTGCTATTGGTAGATGACATCTATACAACGGGAAGCACGATGGATGCTGTGGCGGGTGAGCTTAGAACAGCAGGCATTGATAAAATATATTTTCTCTGTATCAGTATAGGTCAGGGTTGTTAAAACGTTTTTTGGGAGGTATCAGGATGGACATAAGAAATTGCAGAACATGCGGTCGCATGTATAATTATTTGGGCGGACCACCAATTTGTCCAGCGTGTCAGAAAGCTTTAGAGGAGAAGTTCCAGCAGGTGAAAGCATATCTGCACGAACATCCGAATGCGCGTGTGGCGGAGGTATCTGAGGAGAATGATGTTTCTGTAAAACAGATTAAGCAGTGGGTCAGAGAAGAACGTTTGGCGTTCTCGGGAGATTCCGTAGATGGAATTGAGTGCGAAAATTGTGGAAAACCAATCCGCACAGGACGTTTTTGCGATGCCTGCAAGAACAGTATGGCCAACACATTCCAGAAAGCGATTGAGAAGCCGAAAGCAGTTGTCCAGGAGAAAAAGACGGACAAACAAAAGGATAAAATGAGATTTTTGTAAAAAGAAAAAGGACAGGTCTTGACAGGACCTGTTTCTTTTTGTGTACAACCCCCAAATTGAAAACGGTGCTTTGAAAAGGGAAAGCGATGTGTTATAATAGCGATAGATATGATATTAACCAATTGGGTAGAAAGTTGGCAGGAATATGGTAAACGAAGAACGCGTAAGACATATGATAAAGATGGCGGTTTTTGATAAGTATGATGGCAAGAGCTGCAAACCGATGACACAGTACAGCAGAAGAGACTATGTTTCCATGCAGATGCTCCGCAGCCTGATTACAGGAACAATAGCATTTGTCATATTGCTCGGTCTCTGGGCATTGTATCAGGCGGAATATTTGATGGAAGAATTGACAAAGATGGATGTAGGGGGACTTCTGACATCATTTGTGTTGGGATATGTTATTTTTTTGCTTTTGTATGAACTAATTACCTATATAGTTGCGCAGAAGAGATACAGTGCAGGACGGAAAAAGGTGAAATTATATTTTAACAATATCCGGAAAGTAAACCAGATTTACAAACGCGAAGAACGTATTAAGATGCCGGCAGCCGGCAAGAGAGAAAGAGCGTAGCAGCGCTAGAATGAGGTGAAAGATGACAGTTCTGTTAGAATATAAAGAAAAGCTTACAAAATTTTGGGGAAAACATGAAGCGTATCTGCAGCCATTGGTTCGATTCGCAATTGCTCTTGCTACATTTCTGACAATAAATGCAAATATTGGATATATGGATAGAATCAGTAACTTCCCAATAGCACTTATTCTGGCACTTATATGTGCAGTCCTTCCAATGAATGGAACGATTATCGTGGCAGCATTGGTAGTTGTTGTGCAGTTTTATGCATTGTCGGTGGAAGTGAGTCTTGTGGCACTTGCAGTATTTATCCTGATTTACTTTTTGTATTTTCGTTTTGCACCAAAGAACGGATACAGTGCAATTTTGACACCAATCTGTTTTAAATGGAATATTCCATATATCATGCCGGTAGGGGTTGGTCTGCTTCGGGAAGCATATTCCATCAGTGCACTGATATTTGGAACGATAATTTATTATTTTCTGGATGGAGTGCGTTTAAATGAGACACTTTTGAGCGAGACAACAGATGAGAGTGAAACCGCTACTTCGAAGTTTGTAATTACGTTGAATCAATTGTTTGGAAATAAGGAAATGTATCTGGCATTGGTAATTATCGTAGTGGCAGCGTTACTTGTATATTTTATTAGAAGAATGTCGATTGACCATGCATGGATGATCGCAATTGTGGCAGGCATTCTGTTTGAGTTAGTGGGATTTTTTGTGGGATATCTGATGCTTGGCGTATCGGGCAAGACACTGTGGCTTATCATAGGTAATATTATTTCGCTTTGCATTGCATTTGTGGTGCAGTTCTTCTGCTTCAATCTGGATTACTCACGTACAGAGAACCTTCAGTTTGAAGATGATGAATATTATTATTATGTCAAAGCGGTTCCAAAAGTTTATGTATCTTCCACTGATAAGAAGGTAAAATATTTTGGACAAAAAGAAGAGCAGGAGCGTCTGAATAAAAAACGCCTTGCTGAAGAGATGGATATTGACGAAGATTTATTTGATTAAGACAGGGTTCCGGGAAAAAGAAGGGAAGTGAAATTGTGGAAAGTATTACATCATCAATACAGGCAATTTATGACAAGGTATCCTTGTTACTGCATATAGAAGTATCTACGATTGATTTTGTAGAAATCTGCATTATTTCATTCCTGTTTTATCAGGTATTGTTGTGGATTAAGAACACGAGAGCGTGGATGCTGTTACGTGGTATCCTTGTCATTCTTATTTTTGTGGCAATTGCGGCAATTTTCCAGATGAGTACTATCCTGTGGATTGCAGAAAAGACGCTGAGTGTCGGCGTGGTGGCACTTGTTATTATTTTTCAGCCTGAGATGCGAAAGGCGTTAGAGAATCTGGGAAGTAAGAATTTCCTGGCGAATCTTCTGACGTTCGATTTTTCAAAGGGAGAACAGGAGAAATTCTCTGACAAGACCATCAACGAACTGGTGAAGGCCTGCTATGAGATGGGAAAAGTGAAGACCGGCGCACTCATTGTGGTGGAGGACGAGATTGTTTTGGCAGAGTACGAGCGGACTGGGATTGCAGTAGATGGTATTCTTACGAGTCAGTTACTGATTAATATTTTTGAGAAAAACACACCGCTTCATGACGGTGCTGTTATTATGCGTGGAGACCGTGTGGTTTCTGCAACCTGTTATCTGCCACTGTCGGATAATCTTTCCCTGAGCAAGGATCTGGGAACAAGACATCGTGCTGCTGTCGGTATCAGCGAGGTAAGTGATTCTATGACAATTGTAGTTTCAGAAGAGACGGGAAAAGTTTCCATTGCAATGGGTGGCGAACTGTACCGCAATGTAGATGCGGATTTTTTGCGCAATAAGCTGCGTTACATCCAGAAGAGACAGCAGGAGATTTCAAAAATTGAATTATTGAAGAGGAGGCTGAAAAATGGTAAAAAAGCTGGTCAAGATATTAACGAATAATTTTAGCCTCAAGATATTAGCTGTTTTTTTTGCGGTAATTCTCTGGCTTGTGGTTGTGAATATTGATGATCCGACCAAGACAAAGGAATTGACGACAACGGTTACGCTGGAAAATGTCAGCTATATGGATACGTTAGAGAAGTATTATGAGGTGACAAACGACAGTACATCCGTCACATTCAGTATTTCGGCAAAGCGTAGTTACTTAGATAAAATCAGTGCTTCAGATTTTTCTGCAACAGCTAATATGGAGAAAATCGAATACAATGAAAAGTCAGGCACGTATCAGATACCGATTACCATTACGCCGACGCGTTACACATCGCAGGTAACGGTGACTTCACGGACAAAATACGTGACAGTTTCACTGGAAGATTTGACAAAGAAGAAAGTCATGATTACAGCGAATACAGAGGGGACGGTTATGAGTGGCTGTGCCTTGGGAGATGTAACAATTGATACTACGAATGTAATTAATATTTCAGGACCGGAATCCATTGTAAATCAGGTAAACTCCGCAGTTGCAACGATTAACGTGGATGGAATGTCGACCAACATTACGGATAATGTCATTCCGGTACTCTACGATCAGGATGGAAATGTTGTGGATACCACGAAGCTGACGTTAAGTCTTGATGTGGTGACGGTATCGGCAACGATTTTAAATACGAAGGAAGTCAGCGTACAGTTCCATACAACCGGTACGCCGCAGGACAGCTATGAGATAACCGGCATGGAGTACAGTCCAGAGACAGTGGTGGTAAAAGGAACGGCAAGTGCTTTGAATACAATTGATGCAATTGATATTCCGGAGGAAGTGTTGGATGTATCCGGTGCGGCAGAGGATATTGCGAAAGAGGTTGATATCTCCTCTTATCTGCCGACCGGCATTTCGCTTGTGGATAAAGATGCCAGCAAGGTAAGCGTGACGGTTCATATTGAGCAGAGAGTGACGGAAGATTTTGATGTTCCGGTTACCAATCTGACGCTTACGAATGTATCAAGTTCTTACGATGCCAAATTCGAGGTTGATACCGTTAAAGTAACAGTCAGCGGATTGAAGTCTGACGTAGAGAAGCTTTCTGCAGATGACATCAGAGGTACGGTGGATGCAAGCGGACTTACCGAGGGCGTTCATATGGTTCAGGTCAGCTGGGATATTGATGAGAGTATTTACGAAGTGAAGACGAGTGTTACGGCAACGGTAAATCTGTCGGCAAAGGAGACAGACGCGTCAGAGGAAACGGATGATGAGAACACTTCCGACAGCAGTAATACCGGGAGCAGCACGGAGAATGGTTCCGAGAGCTCAGACAGCAGTGACAGCACAGACACCAAAGATGACTCGGAAGATACGGAAACGAATAAGAGCGATAGTTCTACAACGAAGACCGGCAGCAAAAACGGAAAGTCGAATTCGTAAGAAAGAGAAAGACGGGACCGGAAACGGTGCATAAAATGAGATAGAGAAAAGGAATTGAGAGGAAATTATAAAATGGCAAGAATGTTTGGTACGGATGGCGTACGAGGTGTAGCAGGTTCAGAACTTACAATAGAGCTGGCAACGAAATTGGGGCAGGCCGGAGCGTATGTTCTGACAAAGGAGCAGGAGCATCAGGCGACAATTATCGTGGGATGCGATACCCGCATTTCAGGAGGAATGCTGGCAAATGCGCTGATAGCAGGAATCTGTTCTGTGGGTGCAAATGCAATTTATGTAGGAGTTATGCCGACACCGGCGATTGCGTATCTGACCAGAATGCATAAGGTGGACGCAGGAGTTGTTATTTCAGCGTCACATAATCCGATGGAATTTAACGGAATTAAATTTTTCAACGGTGACGGTTACAAACTTTCTGATGAATTAGAGGATGAGATTGAGGCATTGATTCGTTCTGATATGAAGGATGTAACACTTCCGATTGGAACCGGTGTTGGAAAAGTAGAATACCGTTTTGACATGGCGGATGAGTACATCAGCTTTATGAAGAAGACAGTTCCGGTTGATTTGAGCGGTTTAAAGATTGTCATTGACTGTGCGGAGGGAGCATCCTACCATACATCCGTGCAGGCATTAAAAGACCTTGGTGCTAATCTGGTGGCGATTCACACGGAGCCGGATGGAACGAATATTAACGCAAACTGTGGTTCTACCCATATGGACGAATTGAAGGCGCGTGTTGTCTATGAAAAAGCAGATATCGGACTTGCATTTGACGGCGATGCGGACCGGATGCTTGCGGTAGACGAAAACGGTAAACTGGTAGATGGCGACCAGATTATGGCAATCTGTGGAAATTACATGAAGCAGAAGGGCACATTAAAAAAAGATACAATTGTAGTTACAGTTATGACAAACCTCGGATTTTCCCTGATGGGAGAGAAAAACGGTATCCATATTGAAAAGACCAAGGTCGGCGACCGCTATGTGTTGGAGAACATGCTGGCAAACGGTTACAACATCGGAGGTGAGCAGTCCGGTCATGTGATTTTCTTGGATGATAATACAACCGGAGACGGACTTTTATCAGCATTGCATCTGTTAGAAGTGATGGTGGACACCAAAAAGAAACTGTCGGAGCTTGCCGAGGTGATGGAAGTGCTTCCACAGGCACTGGTAAATGCAAAGGTGCCAAATCACAAAAAAGACAAATTTATGGAGTATACTGAAATCGCAGATGCGATTCAGGTGTTAGAACAGAAGTTTAACGGAGAAGGAAGAGTCCTGATTCGTCCTTCCGGAACAGAACCTCTGGTTCGTGTCATGATTGAGGGAAAGGATCAGAAAGTAATCGAGGAAGAAGCAGAAAAGCTTGCAGATTTGATTACAAAAATTATGGTTTAACACCACAAAGAGAAAAAATTCGATTTACGAAAAAAAGCGAATTAAGAAAGTATTAATAGATTATAGAGAAATCATCTTTTATAATAAGCAGAGATTGTAGAAAGGACAGAAGGATTCATGGTTAGTCAGAAGGTGGTCATTAATAATCTGACCGGACTTCATCTGAGACCGGCCGGCAACTTATGCAAGGCGGCGATGCAGTACAAATCCCAGGTGACATTTGAGTACCGCGGGAATACCGCGAATGCCAAGAGCGTTTTAAGCGTGCTAGGTGCCTGCATCAAATCCGGTGATGAGATTACATTGATGTGTGACGGAGAAGATGAAGAAGAAGCATTGAAAGACCTTGTGAAAGAGATTGAAAATGGTCTTGGGGATGCATAAAAAGACGCAATAAAGACGAAAAAACATGCACAAATTTTTGAAAAACTTGACATCTGTGGGATATGATGTAAAATTAGACGGTGCATTTTTGAAATATTTGAGATAGAAGATAGAAAATTGTTTAATTGGAGGCATGGAATGAAGAAGATTCTGGTAACAGGCTGTAACGGACAGCTTGGACGTGCAATAAGAAAAGAATATGCAAATGATGGAATTGAATTTGTAAATACGGATGTGGTTTCAGGGGACGGGATTGTTTCTCTTGACATCACAAATGTGGACGCAGTGTTGGCATTGGCAAGAGAGACAAAGCCGGATGCAATTATTAACTGTGCAGCACATACAAATGTAGATAAATGTGAAGAACAGTGGGATCTTGCATATAAGATTAATGCAATCGGACCGAGAAACTTAAGTATTGCAGCTACGGAAGTTGGCGCTAAGATGATTCATGTTTCTACGGATTACGTGTTTGAAGGAAATGGAACAAAACCATATACCGAATTTGATGCACCGAATCCGGTCAGCGCATACGGAAAGACGAAATTAGAAGGTGAGAAGTTCGTAAAAGAATTTGCGAGAAATCACTTCATTCTGAGAACCGCATGGTTATATGGAGATGGCAAGAACTTTGTAAAGACAATGCTTGGACTTTCTGAAAATCATGACGAGGTCAGCGTTGTATGTGACCAGTTAGGTTCCCCGACCAGCGCGGCTGAGTTAGCAAGAATGATTCACTTCCTTGAAGGAACCGAGAACTATGGACTTTTCCATGCGACCTGTGAGGGAGATACAAACTGGGCTGACTTTACAGAAGAGATTTTTAAGAAAGCTGGAAAGACAACCAAAGTCAACCATGTGACAAGCAAGCAGTACAAAGAGATGAATCCGGCATCTGCAAACAGACCGGCATATTCTATTTTGGAAAACTACATGATAAAACTGACCAGTGACTTCATGATGGCAGACTGGCATGATGCATTGGATGCATATTTGAAAGGACTTTTAGGATAAATGATGGAAAAACCGTTAGTCAGTGTATGTATTCCGGCATATAACAATGCAGAATATATCGGGGAGACGATTGATTCTATTTTGAAGCAGACATATCAGAATTTAGAACTGGTTGTTGTGGATGATAATTCGAAGGACGATACCTTAAAAGTGCTGCAGGAATATGCAGCGAAGGATGGTAGAGTCCGGGTGTATCACAATGAGAATAATCTCGGAATGTCCGGCAACTGGAATCATTGTCTTGAGTTATGCCAGGGCGAGTTTATCAAACTCGTATGTGCAGATGATTTGCTGGCAGAGAATGCACTGGAGAAAGAAGTACAGGCTCTGATAGAACATCCGTCTGCAGTGATGGCGGAAAGTGATACAAAGCTGGTTGACCTGAATGGGAACGGAAAGGGCTTTTATAAGCGCTTTGGAGCTAAAGGCCTTGTGTCCGGAAGCAAGGTTGCGAGAAAAGGATTTTTTGTAAAAAATTATTTTGGAGCACCGCAGGCAAATACATTTCGCAAAAGTGCATATGAGAAAGTCGGTGGATTTGACACCGATTACACTTACATTTTAGACTATGATTTCTGGGTAGAACTCGCAAAATTAGGCGATGTTTATATCATACATGAATCCTTGAATTTTTTCAGGGTCAGAAATGATTCCAATACGGGACAGGTTATGGGCGAAGATAAACAGAAGACTGCAATCTACGTCGCAGAACACCGTCATCTATTGGAAAAGAACAAAGAAGCACTTCATCTTTCCGGATTTGAGGTGGAACTGAGTGTGCTTATCCGCAGATTACGCTGCTTTATGGCGTCAGTCTACTTGAAGATTTTCGTAAGATAGGATTGCGGTAAAAGTTGCAATCTATTGTAAAATAATGTTAGAATACATCTAGCTACAATAAAGGAGGATTTCTCAAAATGAGAACTTATTTAGTAACAGGTGGAGCAGGATTTATTGGATCCAACTATATTCACTATATGTTTAGAAAGTATGACAATGAAATCAGAATTATCAATGTGGATGCATTGACATACGCTGGTAACTTAGAGAACTTAAAAGATATCGAGAATAGAGATAATTACACATTCGTGAAAGCAGACATTACAGATAAAGATGCAATCATGAAGATTTTTGAGGAGAACGACATTGACCGCGTGGTACATTTCGCAGCAGAGAGCCACGTTGACAGAAGTATCAAGAATCCGGAAGTTTTTGTGAAGACAAACGTACTTGGAACAGCCGTAATGTTAAACTGTGCAAAAGCAGCATGGGAATTACCGGACGGTACATTCAAGGAAGGAAAGAAATTCCTTCATGTTTCTACAGATGAGGTATATGGTTCCTTAGAGGATGATGGTACAAGCTATTTCTACGAGACAACACCATATCAGCCACACAGCCCATACTCAGCAAGTAAGGCTTCCTCAGACTTTTTGGTAAAAGCATATATTGATACTTATCATTTCCCTGCTAATATCACAAACTGTTCTAACAACTATGGACCTTACCAGTTCCCGGAGAAATTAATTCCATTGATTATCAACAATGCATTACAGGGTAAGAAATTACCGGTATACGGTGATGGAATGAACATCCGTGACTGGTTATATGTAGATGACCATGCAAAGGGAATTGACATGGTACAGGAAAAGGGACGTCTCGGCGAGACTTACAACATCGGTGGACATAACGAGAAACGTAACATCGAGATTATCAACATTATCTTAGATACGTTACTTGAGATGCTTCCGGAGAACGATCCGAGAAGAGCTAATGTCAGTAAAGATTTAATTACTTACGTAGAGGATAGAAAGGGTCATGACAGACGTTATGCTATCGCTCCTGATAAGATTAAAGCTGAAATCGGCTGGGAACCTGAGACAATGTTCGCAGAAGGTATCAAGAAGACAATCGCCTGGTTCTTTGAGAATGAAGAGTGGATGAAGAACGTAACAAGCGGTGACTATCAGAAATATTACGAAGATATGTATAGCAACAAATAAGGAGTTTCTACAACGACAGTAGAGCGATACACACATATAGGGCGGGAAATTGAAGTTTGAAGAATTCCTGCCCTATATTCTTTGTGGGGTAAAAATCGCATTTTTGATACAAGAGTAGGAGATTGACAGTTTATGAATGAATCAGAAGAAGTGAAAACTCAGGGTGGGAAAAAGGAAGAAATTATCCTCTGGATAAAGCGGATGCTTCCGGTCTGGATCTGCATGCTGCTCGGCATCGTTGTAATCTGCCGTGCGTGGGTTGGACCATATCCGGCGAAATGGAAGATGGCGCTGGCATGTATTATGCCGTTTCCGCTGGTGGCATTGTTTGGACGAATCCCGTTGCTCTATGGCTGGCTTGCCATCATAGAGAATTTTATTGTGGACTGGTTTAAGGGCTTAAGAAACCATAACTGGAAGAAAAATATTCTGGTGATAGTGGCAGATATCGTGCTTGCCCTTGCCATAGAGCGTGTGCTTGCGCTTGCTGCAAAAGAGGGAATCACGGCAGATTTTAATTTTAGAAAGGCATTTTTTGCATTTGTCATTACAGCATTGATTAGTATTTTTATCTGTTATCGTGATATGCTGATCAAACGCGTAGAGATGGCAGTGTTCCTCGCAGTGATGTTGATTGGAACTGTGTATGTTACAGTTTTGCCGGTATCGTGTGGAATCTCATGGGATGATGAAGCCCATTTTCACAATGCACTGATGTTGTCGCATATTTTAGACGGACGTATGACGCTCGGGGATGCCGATATTTTAAACGGCTTTGTGGATACGGCATTGGAACATAATATTTATACGGAAGACGCACATGAAGCATGGGTGGAAAAAATGAATGCAGATGATGCAAGTGGTGTCTGGGGAGCGGACGGAAGAATCCTTCCGACGCTGCAGAACTGGTGCTACCTCCCATCCGCAGTCGGACTTGCATTGGGAAGAGCGTTAAGCCTTCCGTACAGTCTGGTGTTCATACTTGGAAAATGGTGTAACCTTCTGGTATATGCCATCTTGCTTTACTTTGGAATCCGAAAGATAAAATCCGGTAAGATGATAGCAGCGGTAGTCGGAATGTTGCCGCCATGTATCCTGATGGCATCATCCTATGCGAGAGATCCATGGATGATAGGCTTTATTATGTTGGGATTCTGCTACTTCATTGGAGAGATTCAGGAGCCGGACAAAAAGATAACAATACCGGATCTTGTCATTATGATAGGGGCCTTTGTGCTCGGTGTAAGCCCAAAGGCAATCTATGTGTCGATGGTATTGATTGCAGCATTTCTTCCAAAAGAGAAATTTGCAACGGAGAAACAGTGTAAGATTTTCCGAATCTGCGTACTGCTTGCAACCCTTGCAGTGCTTGCAACCTTTGCTGTTCCGTTTATTCTTTCAAGCGGTGGAGCCGTTGAGGATACCAGAGGTGGAAGCGGAGTAGATGCAGCGGGACAGACGGCTTACATTTTGCATCACCCAATTATATATATTCAGACATTGCTGACATTTCTGTGGGATTATGCGTCGCTCGAAGCCGGACAGACTTATCTGTCCTACCTTCACTATTTTGGTACTGCGAAGTATTCTCTGGTGTTGCAGGCGCTGTTGCTTGTGACAGCATTTACGGACAGGGAGAAATGCGATAGCTACGTGAAATGGCAGCCAAAGGTGGTGACACTGCTGATGTCATTTGGAGCAATCTGCCTTGCAGCGACAGCCATGTATATTGCATACACGCCGCTGGAGTCAGATACGATTTTAGGATGCCAGTACCGCTATATGCTTCAGGTCATGTTCCCGGTATTGTATGTCTTTGGGTCAGTCCGTGTGGAAAATAATGCGCGGAAAGACTGGTACAGAGGAATAATCATAGGAATATCATCCTTTGTGCTGCTGAGTGCAGTCTGGCAGCTCTGTATCAGTGGATTTTAAAATAACTAGGAGGAAAGAATTTGAACGGTTCAATATTCGCTACAATTTTTTACTGTCTGGCATGGCTTGCCCTTGCAAGCGGCTTTTTGCTTGTGAAGAAGACAGAGAAGAAGACATATCTGGTGACGTGGGTGGCAATTTCTTTTTTGATGACCACCTGTTATCAGACGTTTATGGCAGCAATTTTAAATACAATCGGTCTTCCGATTAATATTATTTCCATGGGAATCCTGGATTTGGCGGCGGCAGCAGCATTCTGGTTTTTCATTTGGAAGAAAAAAGAACTACAGACATACTGCTATGAAAAAATTGATGTGATTTTCGGTGTGATTTTACTTGCAGTATTACTTTTATTCTGGAAAATTCATTGTTCCGGTCTGAATTTCTATATCAATTATGGAACAATCGACCCGGCGGCACATCTGAAAGCGGCAATCGATGTGATTCAGAATCAGTGTGTCAACAATATGTTTTATTCTGCGCTGTTTAATGGTTTGTTCTTGGAATTGTTTTTGCCATTCCGGAGCATGGACTATATGTACCAGCCATTCGTTCTCAGCGACATCATCAACTGGGGATTAGCAGGCCTGATGTTCTTTGGAATGATTCGCCGGTATATGACAAACCGTTTCGCTAAAGTTGCGGGAGTCGTTGTAGCACTGATTTACATGTATGAATATCCACTTAACAGTATCTTGTATGGATTTGTGTATCTTGGAATGGGTATCACAATAGTGCTGATGCTGGTGGAACTGACAACCATATATTTGAAGGATGAGATGAACAGATGGTTTGTAATCGTTATGCTGTCGCTGGGATGTCTCGCCCTGTTTGAATGTTATGTACTGTTTATGCCGGTGACCTATTTTGCAATTATCACATGCATCTTTGTAAAGCAGCATGGTATGAAAAAACTGGTTTCAAAAGATACTATTATTGTCTGTCTGTCGGTATTTTTGATTCCTTGTATTATCGGACTTGCGTACACATATTTTGGACTGTTTACAGACGGACTAACGGTTGGAAACGCCATTAACGAAGAGGGAGGAATTTATCGTGAACTCTATTCGAATTATCTTCCATTTCTGCCGTTAGCGTTATATGAGTTCGTAATGCAGATAAAAGAGAAGAAAAATCATGTGGTGAACTTCCTGTTTATTTACCATGCAGCGTTTATGGTGGCATTGTTTACATTGGGAATGATGGGAAGGGTATCTTCTTACTATTTTTATAAGACACCATTTTTGATGTGGGTACCATTGATGTTTTTATGTTTTAAGGGCGCATGCCGTGTGGCAAAACAGATGATGGGAATTGTAATCTCATATTTTATTGTATGGCTTGGTGTACTTGCAATGTTTTTTACCGGATTTGAGGGAAAAATCCAACAGGTAAATTCATTGTTTGATATTAGTGTTAAGTCTGGAGCATATAATGATATTTATGCATACAACTACAATCTTTATATGCAGGGGGGATATCCATATGAGAAAATGGAAATCTATCACTGGGTCTATGACAATCTTCTCGAAGAAGGGGAAGATATGGTTGCAATCTGCAGCTGGTATCAGGATGACATCTGGTTCCAGGCGATTACAAACCAGCGTCTGAATGGCTGGGATTTTGTGACAGCAGACCATATTGCCTACTATGAGAAACTGAAAGAATGTGGCGCAAATTATGTGGTTGTCTTAACGGATGACAAGAGCCAGATTTATCAGGATAACCCGGATTACTGGGATTCACTGGAGAAAGTCTATGAAAACGATGCCGGTTTTGTGGCAAAATTAGATGCCTCTACAATTCATGATTATTATGTTTATTAGGCAGTAAAATGCCAAGAATTTGGAAAAAAGTGCGAAAAATACGAAAACATGGAAATTTGTGCTGGGATATGATATAATGTGAACACGTATGCAGCAAACTTTGTATCATTGTGGCTAGTACAGTGTGACAAAATAGAATGAAAAGCATATTTTAGGAGGATTATTCAATGAAAGGAATTATTCTTGCCGGGGGTTCCGGTACAAGACTTTACCCGTTAACAAAAGCTATTTCAAAGCAGATTATGCCGGTTTATGATAAACCGATGATTTATTATCCGTTATCTACTCTGATGTTAGCAGGGATTCGTGAAGTATTAATTATCTCTACACCTAGAGATTTACCGGTATTTAAAGAATTGTTAGGAGACGGAAGCCAGCTTGGAATGTGTTTTGAGTATGCCATTCAGGAGCAGCCGAGAGGATTGGCAGATGCCTTTATTATTGGAGAGAAATTTATTGGAAACGATGCGGTTGCATTGGTTTTAGGCGATAATATCTTTTATGGACAGAGTTTTTCAAAGGTATTAGAGCGCGCAGCAGAGCGTACTGAAAAAGAAGGTGGCGCAACTATTTTCGGATATTATGTAAGAGATCCGAGAGAATACGGTGTTGTAGAATTTGATGAGAATGGTAAGGCACTTTCCATCGAGGAGAAGCCGGCAGAGCCGAAATCAAATTATGCGGTTCCGGGACTCTATTTCTATGATAACAGTGTAGTTGAGATTGCGAAGAACGTAAAACCTTCTGCACGTGGAGAGATTGAAATTACAAGTGTAAATAATGAATACTTACAGCGTGGAACATTGAGTGTTGAGACGTTAGGAAGAGGTTTCGCATGGTTAGATACCGGAAATCATGACATGCTCCTTGCAGCGGCTGATTTCGTATCTGCATTCCAGAAACGTCAGGGACTTTACATTTCTTGTATCGAAGAGATTGCATACAAGAGAGGATTTATTGATAAAGAACAGCTTGTGAAGCTGGCACAGCCATTACTTAAGACAGATTATGGCAAATACTTAATGGAAATCGCAGAAGGATTATAGGAAGAAATGCAGACAATTGTGGGGAGAAAAGAAGACCCGGAATTGTCTGCACTTTGTTATGTTATTATGTAAACTAAATATGCGCCGGTTAAGGCGCAGGAATGGAGAATAAAATGGGAAAAATTAAAGTAACAACAGATTGTAACGGAATTGAAGGATTAAAGGTAATCGAGCCAAGTGTATTCGGTGACGAGCGTGGTTATTTCATGGAGACATACAACTACAATGATTTCAAGGAAGCCGGAATTGACTGCGAATTCGTACAGGATAACCAGTCTGCATCTAAGAAGGGTGTTTTAAGAGGACTTCACTTCCAGATTAACTTCCCACAGGACAAGTTAGTACGTGTTGTCAACGGTGAAGTATTTGACGTGGCAGTAGATTTAAGAGAAGGATCTGAGACATTCGGTAAATGGTTCGGTGTGACATTATCCGCAGAGAATAAGAAACAGTTCTTCATTCCAAAGGGATTTGCACATGGATTCGTAGTATTAAGCGATTATGCAGAATTCTGCTATAAAGTAACAGACTTCTATCATCCAAACGATGAGGGCGGATTACTCTGGAAAGATCCTGAAATAGGCGTAGAATGGCCAATGCCGGAAGGAATGACAGAAGCAGACCTTACATTGTCTGATAAAGATAAAGTTTGGGGCGGAATCAGTGAGTACGTCGCAAAGAGAGCAAAATAAGAGGACGGAAAGAATAGGTAAAGTTCATGTCAGCAACGAAAAATGCAGTGCCGGGAACAGGCACACGAAAGAAAAATTTAAAATTGCTTCTGACACTGGCAAAGAATGATTTTAAGACGAAGTTTGCAGGTTCCTACCTTGGAACTGTCTGGGCATTTGTTCAGCCGATTGTAACGATATTTGTATATTGGTTTGCCTTTGAAAAAGGATTGAAAGCGGGTCCTGTCAAAAATCTGCATGCAGGAATTGAGACACCGTTTGTGTTATGGCTTACAGCCGGAATGGTGCCATGGTTCTTTTTGCAGGACGCACTGCTCGGAGGAACCAATGCACTTGTGGAATACAGCTATCTTGTAAAGAAAGTGGTATTCAAGATTGACATCATTCCGATGGTGAAGATTATATCGGCATTTTTTACACACGCATTCTTTGTATGTTTTGCGATTGTATTCTTTGCCGCATACGGATACACACCAGATTTATATGTGTTGCAGGTGTTATACTATTCGGCAGCTTTGATTGTCCTGGTAGTTGGAGCCGTTTATTTCACATCTTCTATTGTGATATTTTTCCGGGATCTGGGTCAGATTGTCAATATCTTTTTGCAGATTGCAATCTGGATGACACCGATTATGTGGAATATTGACGATATGAATGTTGGAAGCGGTCTTTTGAAAATACTGAAATTGAATCCGTTCCATTATATTGTGCAGGGATACCGTGACGCCCTGATTAATAAGGTATGGTTCTGGGAGAGACCGGAACTTACCGTATGGTATTGGGCAGTTGCGTTAGTCATGCTGCTGCTGGGATGGAACGTATTTAAGCGTCTGAAAGTTCATTTTGCAGATGTATTATAGAATCCGGATAGTGGAAGGATGAAGATATGAGTAAGGTTGCAATTAAGGTTGCTGATATCAGCAAAGTATATAAATTGTATGACAGACCGAAAGACCGCCTGAAAGAGGCATTGGGTTTTTCACGGAAAAAGTTATATAGAGAACATTATGCATTAAGCCACGTCAATTTTGAGGTGGCGGAGGGTGAGACAATCGGAATCATTGGGACGAATGGTTCCGGTAAGTCCACTATTTTGAAAATTATTACCGGTGTGTTGAATCCGACCGAAGGTGAGGTGACGGTAAACGGAAGAATCTCCGCATTACTAGAGCTTGGTGCAGGATTTAACATGGAATACACCGGAATTGAAAATATTTATCTGAATGGAACGATGATAGGTTTTTCCAAAGAGGAAATCGACAGCAGGTTGCAGGATATTTTGGATTTTGCGGACATCGGAGATTTTGTGAACCAGCCGGTAAAAACATATTCAAGTGGTATGTTTGTGCGTCTTGCATTTGCGGTTGCCATTAACATTGACCCGGAAATTCTTATTGTCGATGAAGCGCTGTCTGTCGGAGATGTTTTCTTCCAGAACAAGTGTTACCAGAAATTTGAAGAATTTAAAAAGATGGGGAAAACCATACTGATTGTAAGTCATGATTTGAGCAGCATCAGCAAGTATTGCGACAGGGTTATTCTGCTTAATAAAGGAAAGAAGATTATAGAGGGAAGCCCGAAGGAAACCGTTGACTTATACAAAAAGTTATTGGTAAATCAGTTAGACCTGTCGGAATTTGATGGCACGGCAGAACCGAAGGTGGAGGAACTGAAGGCGAAGCTCGAAGAAAATGTGCCGTTAGATTCGTGGAAATCCGGAGTGAGTGCCAATCCGAATGTCAGTGAGTATGGAACGAAAGGCGCAGAGATTATCGATTACGGTATTTTCGATGAGAGTGGAAATGTCAGCAGCACCATCGTGAAAGGGGAAGAATTCACAGTCAAAATGAAGGTGAAATTTCACGAGGAAGTGCGGGAACCTATTTTCGCTTACACGATTAAGGATTTAAGGGGAACAGACCTGACAGGTACAAATACTGCTTACGAGAATGTGAAAATTGAGAAGCAGGAAGCGGGGGATGTGAGAATCATCTCATTCCGCCAGAAGATGCGTCTGCAGGGCGGAGAGTATCTGTTATCATTAGGATGTACGGGATTCCGCAACTCGGAATTGAACGTATATCACCGATTGTATGATGTATGCAATATCAGTGTGGTATCGGATAAAAATACGATTGGATTTTTTGATATTGAATCGAAAGTAGAAATCGATTCATAACGGAATTTATGAGGGAAGAGCGATGGCAAAATTAAATTTGACCTATTATACGGAAAAAGATTTTTATTCAGATGGAGATGTGGAAGACGATATTTTGGAGTTGGCAAAGCAGAAACGCAAATTATCGGAGATTCCATTGGAAGAGTGCAGTTATCCGGTTGTCTATCACTTATCGAAGGAAAGAGAAAATATTGTGGCATGGTATCCGTTCCGGGAACATGCCTCTCTTTTAGAGATTGGTGCAGGCTGCGGCGCAATCACAGGGGAATTGTGCAACAGAGTGGAAAAGGTGACTGCGGTTGATCTTTCCAAGAGAAGAGCAACGATTAACTATACCCGTCATGAAGACAGGGACAACCTTGAAATTTATGTTGGAAATTTAAACGACATGAAGTTTGAGGAAAAATATGACTATGTTGTGTTGAATGGTGTGTTTGAGTATGCGATGAGCTTTACAGAAGGAGAGACACCCTACGAGACATTTTTGAATTATATTGCCACATTTTTAAAACCGGATGGAATTGTGCTGATTGCGATTGAGAACCGCCTTGGCTTGAAATATTTTGCAGGTGCACCGGAAGACCATACGGAGAAATGTTTTGTTGGCTTAAATGGATATGAGAATAATACAAGCGTCAGAACTTTTTCGAAAAAGGAATTGACGGCTGTTTTAGATAGATGCGGATTTGAACATAAAAAGTTTTACTATCCGTATCCGGATTATAAATTTCCGAATGAAATTTTTACAGACGAGTCACTCCAGACCCAGGCATATGGGAAAGAGTATTTAGACTTCAACTGCAACCGGGTGGAGCTATTCCATGAACCGCTGGTCGCTGCGAGTCTTGCACATGAGAATGTGGCAGATGTATTTGCCAATTCTTTCTTTGTGGAAGCAAGCAGACAGCAGATTGTGCGCAGCGAGGAAGTCGTTTATGCAAAGATGAACCGTGACCGTGCGGAAGAATTCCAGATTATGACTACAATTATAGAGAATAAAGAGGGAAGAAAGGTTTACAAGAGCCCGCTTTCCGAGGAAGCGAAGCAGCACATTGCAAAGCTTCATGAGACAGAAGAGAAGGCTGGAAATGCAAAGTACGAATATCTCACGGGAACAGAGACAAAGCGTGGACTCTGCTATGAGTTCTTAAATTCGAATACAGTAGAAGCTTTAATTAAAAAAGCATTACAAAAGCGTGATGCAGAAGAAATTAAGGCACAGCTCTCTAAAGTATACGATACTTTTTTGGCGGAAAACAGCAGTGTCTGCCAGTACCGTACGGAAGCATTTCAGAAGGTGTTTGGAACGGAGCCTTTTACTGAGGAACTTTCCTGTGTTGCACCGGCAAATATTGATTTAATCTGCGATAACCTTTTCTGGAATGGAGAAAAATATCAGGTGATTGACTGCGAATGGGTATTTGACTTCCCGATTCCGGCTGCATTTATTATGTGGCGCAACCTAAATGAGCTGTATTACAAATACCCGGCATTGCAGGCTCTGGTGGACAGGGATGCACTGCAGGAAAAGTTTGGAATCACAAAAGAAGCATCGGAAGTATTTTATGAGTGGAATAAATATTACACGATGAAATATGTGAAGGTGAAACAGTTGTTCCAATATGCGAGGGAGAAAGTGAAGATTTCACTAGATGATGTCTGCACAAGAGCACTTGCAGAGCGTGAGAATGTGATAAGACCAATCCTTTATCTGGATTTAGGAGAAGGCTTCTCAGAACATGAGACCATGCGTGCCACATCATTTTTAGAGGAGCAGGCTTTCGAAGTTGAGTATTCGCTTGAAGATAAAGAGAATATTGAGGCATTGCGCTGGGACCCGATTGAAAATAAACCATGCAGATGTTATGTGGAACTTGAGGTAAACGGAGAATGGAAAAGACTTACGCCGGATAATGCGGAGACTGTGACCGAAGAGTGTGACACATTTTACGACCTTGACCCGCGTTACTCGATTCCGGTTGAGACAGCAGGTGATACACTGCATTTAAGAGGAAAAATCTCATTCTTTTCTATGGAAGAGGCAATGCGTGGACTTTTGCAGGAGCGTGAGGAAAGAAGGCGCGAAATGGAGGCTGCAAGAGTGAGAATCGAACAGGATGCGAGAAGGCGAATCGAGGAGCATGCACGAAGCTGGGCAGAAGAAAGAGTGAAGAAAGTATGGCGGAAAGGAAGACGCCAGAAAGATGGGGAATAACCTATGATAGATATTGTAAAAATTTTCACAATCTATTTCATCTTACTTTATACGTGTTATCTGTTCGGGGTAACGGTATTTAAGATTACCCGGTTTCAGGGTGATGTAGGAGTAGCCATTGTGACGGGATTTTTTGCACTTTTTGGTTTGTTTCAGATAGTAGCATTACCGTACATTATATTAAAAAAGTCTTTATCAGATTTGACAATGGCATGGATTCTGATTTTTACGATACTTGTTCTGGTGTTTAGCCGGTGGAGCCGCAGAGAGTTCTGGAAGACACTGAAAGGATGCAGGAAAAGGTCGCTTTGGAATGGGATTCTTCTTGCAGTTGTTATTTTGTTGATTGCAATGGAAATTATTATGCAGATTGGTCACAATTACTGGGGCTGGGATACGGCTTATTATATAGGCACGGTCAATACTTCGCTCTATACCGATACGATGTATTTGTATGATGGAACGACAGGATTGCTGGAAGAAAAGTTACATCTTAGATATGCCCTGTCATCATTTTATATGTTGATTGCGAGCTTTTGTAAGGTGTTTTCCCTGCACCCTATTATTTGTTTCCGTTATATAGTAGGGGTAGGCTGTATTCTTCTTTCTAATATAGTGGCTTTCGAGATTGGAAAGAAGCTTTTTCCAGAAGAAGGGGAAAAGCAGAAAGCTTTCCTGATTGCTTATATTATTTTGAACTTTTTATGGGTTTCTAATTATTCGAATGCAGAATTTCTGTTAAAGCGTGGATATGAATCTAAGGGATATTGTGCGAATGTAATAATTCCAATTATTTTTTATCTGGGCTTGCTGTTGTTAAAAAGTAAAAAAGAAGAAAGAGCCAGGATATGGCTCGTTGCATTTGTAGTAGGGTTTGCAAGTGTTCCGGTTTCCATGTCTGCACTTGTAATTGTGCCAATGATGTTTTGCATTTTGGCTGCAACGTGTCTCTTATTAGATAGAGACTGGAAGTCAGTAGGAATGGGACTGGTATGTGCGCTGCCTAATATCGTATACGGTATAGTGTATCTGCTATATGTGAAAGACATTTTGATCATAGGAGTGTGAAGACATGCCTGAATTAGAATCGGTTCTAGAAATATTTAAAACGTTTTTAAATCATAGTTTTTTTGAAATAGGATTTCTGATAAGCTGCTGTTATTGTGTCTTAACTGGAAGTGTGAAAACGAAAAAACAGATTATAGTGATGGGTGTATTAGGCTTTTTATGTGTCGGAAATGACTTAAGCTATAAAATTCTGTTGAAAGTGGCGGAGACGGCAACCTATTATCGTTTCTTCTGGATGTTTCCAATTGTGTTTGTAATTACATATGCATTTGTACATTCGCTTGGAAAAGAACAGGTAAAGTATGCCGCAGTTTTTTGTGCGGTGGTACTGCTTGGTGCATTTTGTCTGCAGGGGGAAAGCTATTTTAGCAAAGAACTCTTGCGGAAGCCGAGTAATATATACCTAGTGGAAGATGATATTATTGTGCTGGATGAGATACTGCATGATTATGATGACAGTGATGATATTTCGGTAGCGATGCCATTAGGGTTAGAGTATCAGTTCCGCTCATATGATGCATCGGTAACGTATGCAATAGGAAGAAAGGCGTACTTGTACTGTCTCCAGACAGGCTATTATACAGGTAAGAAAAAATATGCGGACGAAGAGGTGCTGATTCGTGCTGTACATTCAGGGATGCAGGAGTCAGCAGAAGGTCTGCGTGAGACAATAGATAGAAGAGACGTGGACTATCTGATTACAAAAAACGAGCTGCAAATGGATGATTATCTTGCAGAAGCAGGATGTACGGCTATCGGAAAAACAGAGAATTATACGATTTTTTCCTGTAAAAACTAAGCCGCGGAGGGCGAAACTTGCAAAGAAAGTCTAATTTTGCTATAATACGCCTGTTTATAAAACAGGAACGAGAAGAGAAGATATGAGTGAAAGAAAAGGATATAAACATTTACTAAATTACTGTGCAAACTTAATAATGATTCTTTTTGAAATGGTGTGTTTTGCGTATGTATGGTTTCAATATTATAACCCACAGATGACGAACAAGTTTAGTGAGCGTGGACATTGGGGCGTAATAGGTTTATATGTTTTGCTGACATTCTTTTTTACAAAAAGTTTAGGCGGCTTTAACATTGGATATATGGAAGCATCCGATATTATTATTTCGCATGTGTTAGCGGTTATCATGAGTAACGCTGTTGAATATTTTATTGTTGTACTGGCAGTTCGAAATTATGTGCTGGTGTATCCGCTTATCGCAATGACAGCAGCCGAGATTATTTTTGCAATCGTATGGACACTGCTTGTCCGAAATCTGTATCAGAGGCTTTACCCGCCGAGAAAAATGCTGGTTATTTATGGCAACTATCCGCCGGATGATTTGATTGAGAAAATTAATTCTAGAAAAGATAAATATAATATTTGCGCTTCTGTGAGTTATACCGTTGGATATGTGAAATTATATACTATGGCGAAACAGTATGAGGCGGTGGTATTGTCGGATTTACCATCAGATGCGAGAAATCAGATTACAAAATATTGTTATCAGGAATCCATCCGCACGTATGTAACACCAAAGATTTCAGATATTCTTTTGAGTGCAGCGGACGATATTCATTTATTTGATTCTCCATTACTGTTGTTACGAAATGAAGGGCTTTCGATTGACCAGAGATTTTTCAAGAGAATAGAAGATATTGTGTTTTCCTTAGTTGGAATCATACTGACATCTCCGCTTATGTTGATAATAGCACTCTGTATCAAGTTATACGATGGCGGTCCTGTCTTTTTCAAACAACCAAGATATACAAGAGATAACAAGGTGTTTATGGTCTTGAAGTTCCGAAGCATGTCAGTACACGAGGTAGATAGCAAGATAACCAAAAAAGGGGATGCGCGTGTGACACCGGTTGGACGGGTAATCAGAGCTGCACATGTAGATGAACTGCCACAGTTATTTAACATCTTAAAGGGTGACATGGCATTAGTCGGACCGCGTCCGGAGTGGAAGACTGTGGTAGACCAGTATATAGAAGTGGTTCCGGAGTTTGCACTTAGAACAAAGGTAAAAGCAGGGCTTACCGGGTATGCGCAGGTGTATGGAAAATACAGTACAACGCCATACGATAAGGTTCGCCTTGATATCAAATATATTGAAAATTACTCCCTGTGGTTAGATTTAAAATTGATTTTACTGACGGTAAAGATTCTTTTTAAACGTGATAAAACAGAGGGAGTCGATACGAACCAGAGCAATGCATTGCGCAATAGAAAAGAATAGAGGACGATAAGCGGAATGGAGTACGAATTAGGTAAGGTAAGTGTTATTATCCCGGTGTATAATGCGGAAAAGTTCTTAAAACGTGCGATTGACAGCATTGTTGCACAGACATGGGATAATTGGGAACTGCTGCTGGCAGACGACTGTTCAACAGATGGAAGCCGCGACATTATGGGAAGCTGCTCAGATTCGCGGATTCGATGCTTTTTTTCAGAAAAAAATGCAGGACCGGCGCATGCAAGAAATCTTGCATTAAGCCATGCAAAAGGACAGTATATTGCATTTCTGGATGCAGATGATTTCTGGGTGCCGGATAAGATGGAACGGCAGATAGCCTTTATGAGAGAGAATAAGTATGCGTTTAGTTTTACCAGTTATGCGTTTGCAGATGAAAATGCAAACCGCAGCGGGGTAATTGCACATGCACCGAAAGAGGTGGATTATCAAAGTATTCTCAGAAGTTCTACCATTGCGCCGAGTACAGCTATGCTGGATCGGCAGCAGATTGACAGTTCACTTATTTATATGCCGGAGAATGTCAGATTAGAGGATGCGGCAACCTGGATGCAGATTATGAAGACCGGGGTACATGCGTATGGCTTAGATGAAGTGTATACGATTTATTGCAGACATAAAGGGGCATACTCGGCAAATAAATTCGATGCGGTGCTTGGAAAGTGGAAACTGTACCGGAAAGTCGAAAAATTCTCGGTTGTCAAATCTTTGTATTATGTATGTATCAATACATGGGCAGCCATACTGAGAAGGTTATAGAGGATAAGAATATGGAACAAAGTTTTTGGCAGAAGTTACAAAGAGTAAAGCCAGGGGATATAGGACATTTTTTTTTATTTCTATTAGCACTGCCGGTGGCATTGATATATCGTTTGTTTCGGAGAGATTTATGGCTGATTTGCGATAATGAGAATGAGGCAAGAGATAACGGCTACTGGTTATTTCGCTATATAACGGAAAAACATCCGGAGCAGGATGTCATGTATGCAATCAACAAGAAATCTCCGGACTATGCAAGAGTAAAGAATTTAGGACCGGTGGTTCAATATGGAAGTTTCATGCATTGGGTATATTATCTGACAGCGGCGAAGAATATAAGTTCGCAAAAAGGCGGAAAACCGAATGCAGCAATTTGTTATGTACTCGAGGTATATGGCATATTAAGAAACCAGCGTATTTTTTTACAGCATGGAATCACAAAAGATGATATGGAATTTTTGTATTACAAACATACAAAAATGAGAATGTTTATCTGCGCAGTTGACAGAGAATATGAGTATGTGAAAGAAAGATTTGGATATCCGGATGGCTGGGTGGTTAACACAGGTTTTTGCCGGTTTGATAATTTATTTGATACGAGCAGTGAAAGTAAAAAACAGATTTTAGTGATGCCTACCTGGCGTAACTGGATTGGAGCGCCGACAGACAAATCCTATCAGTTGGAGAATATCGATTACTTTACGGATACGGAATATTTCAAATACTGGCAGGCTTTTTTGTCAGATGACAGATTAAAAAGAATATTGGAAAAAGAGAATATCACTCTGGTATTTTATCCGCATCGAGAAATGCAAAAGTTTATAAAGTATTTTGCATTGGATAACGAAAGAATGAAGATAGCAGCATGGCCGGAGTATGATGTGCAGGAACTGCTAAAGGAATCACATATGTTGATTACAGACTATTCAAGTATTGCAATGGACTTTGCATACATGAAAAAGCCATTATTTTATTATCAGTTTGATTATGAAAAGTTCAGAAGAGGACATTATGCTGAGGGATATTTCAGTTATGAGAACGATGGATTTGGCAGAGTGTGTAGGACAGAGGATGATTTGATTGAGAATATAGGACGATGTATCTCACGAAACTGGGAAAATGAGCAGATGTATACAGACAGAATAAACCAGTTCTTTACAAGATGCGATAGTGAGAACAGTGAGCGGAACTATGGTGCAATTAAAGGTGTATGAAATGGATGAGAAAAAGGTGACTGAGGGAAAAGTAATATTTGCCAAGGTAAGAGGCAAAATCTTACGTTATAGAGTGAGGCTTCCGAAATTGTTACAGGAGAGTGGAAGCTATTATGAACAGTTGAAACTTGCATATGTTACAAAGAGAAATGCAGACAGGCAGGAATATTTCTTTGACCTTTCTCTGAAAAAAACGACGAGAAAATATGTGTTTTATGAGAGTATAATTGACTTAGAACAAATAGATTTTAAGCCGTTGAACTGGAAATTTACAGTGATACAGAAGAACCCGGAAGGGGAACCGACGGAAATTGAACTGGTCAATAGAAGTTATCTCAATTTCGCAAAATATTGTTCTTTATTTTTCGACAACTCCTATTCCTTTGAAGATGGAATGTTCGTTTACCCATATGTAAATGGGGCAAGAAATATATCATTACAATATAGAAAAAAAGGCGAATATGATGACTATCATGTGAAATTAAAAGAGCGTCTGGCAGTATTGCGCTTCATTTTTACATTCCCTATTCTCAAAAGAAAACGTATCTGCCTGGTTTTTGAAAAGTATTCGCAGATGGCACAGGATAATGGCTACTATTTTTTCAAGTATTGCATGGAACATAACATGGAAAAAAAGATGCGGTGTAAATTCTACTATGTAATTACGAAAGACTCACCGGATCGGAAAAAATTAGAAGCCTATGAAGATCACATACTGGATTTCATGAGTGTAAAGCATATTGCCTATGCGCTTGCTGCAAAGATGCTGATTAGTACAGATGCCAAGGCGCATGTTTATCCATGGCGGAGAAAAGGATGTGCACTGATTCCGTTTATCAAGAGAAAGAAATTGGTTTTTCTACAGCATGGTGTCACAGCAATGAAAAAAGTAGATTTCTTTTATGGAAAGGGAAAAGGTGGAGAATGTGATTTGTTTATTACGACATCCGACCTTGAAAAAGAAATTGTGTTAGAGCATTTTGGCTATAAGGAAAATCAGATACCGGTTACGGGATTTGCGCGTTGGGATGTATTAGAAGATAAGTCTCAGGATGGCAGGGAAATACTGATTATGCCGACATGGAGAAGCTGGCTTGAGGATTTCACGAAAGAAGAATTTCAAAAAAGTAATTACTACAAGCACTACGCAGACCTTTTAAAAGAAGAGCGTCTGTATCAGATATTAGAGAAGTATAATTTGACGGCTGACTTTTATCTGCACCCGAAATTTAAAGAATATATCGGTTCCTTTCTTACTGAATCGGAGCGTGTCAGAATCATACCGTTTGGAACAGAACCTCTGAACGAAATCATGATGCGATGCCGTATGCTGGTTACGGATTATTCAAGTGTATCCTGGGATATGTTTTACCAGAAAAAGCCGGTTGTGTTTTATCAGTTTGACCGGGAAGATTACCTTGAGGTGCACGGAAGTTATATCGATATGGATACGCAGTTGTTTGGTACAGTGGCAAGGACAGGGCAGGAACTGTTAGATGCGCTTGAAGCGTGTGTAAGTGGAAATTTCACTTTGGGTGAAAAGCAATGTGGAATGCACAAAAAGTATTTCAAATATATTGATAATCAAAACAGTGAGCGAATCTGTCAGGCAATTCAACGAGAACTGCTTTAATGGGAAGTTGTGAGGTAAATATAATGAAAAAGTTTTATTTAGATATGAAAAAATATTTTAACTACGCTTATGTTTCTGCAAAAGCGGAACTTAAGTCAGAGGTTGCAAATTCATATTTGAGCTGGATGTGGTGGATTTTAGACCCGCTCTTATTTATGCTGGTCTACACATTTATATCTGCAATCGTTTTTGGACAGAAGATACAATATTTTCCAATATATGTCTTTATAGGTCTGTCCTGTTGGCAGTTCTTTGAAAAAACAGTAAAGCAGAGTGTAAAAATTGTTTCTGCGAACAGTAACATCGTTTCTAAGGTTTATCTGCCGAAATACATTTTGATTTTTACAAAGATGATGTCAAACGGATTTAAAATGCTGGTATCATTTTCCTTAGTCATTATTATGATGCTGATTTACAGAGTACCGGTTTCATTCAATATTTTATATATCATTCCATTATTTGTGACTTTGATTATTATAACATTTGGATGCAGTTCGATTATGTTGCATTTCGGTGTTTATGTAGAAGATTTGGCGAACGTTATAAACGTAGTTTTACGTCTGATTTTTTATATGTCCGGTATCTTCTATTCCATCAAGGATAAACTTCCGGAACCGTACATTACAATTCTTTTAAAATGCAATCCGGTAGCGCTCATTATGGATGATATGAGAGAATGTATGTTATATTGTGGAATGCCGCATAGAAGATTATTATGTGTCTGGATTCTGATAGGTTTGGCAATATCAGCAATTGGAGTAAGAACTATTTATAAAAATGAAAATAGTTATGTGAAGGTGATATAATGAGTAGAGAAAATGCGATTGAAGTAAGAGATTTAAAAATTCAATATCGATGCCTGAACAAAGTTTCTATCCGGAAGAGCCTGTTCAAGCTGAAGAAAAGTAATGTTGAGATATTCGAAGCGGTGAAAGGAATTTCATTTGATGTTCCAAAGGGACAGATTTTAGGAATTGTAGGAAAAAACGGAAGTGGAAAATCTACGCTGCTCAGAGCGATAGCGGGAATTTTTTCACCGGATGAGGGAACCATCAATCTGTTTGGAAATTCGGTATCCCTGTTATCCATTGGTGTTGGTTTTCAGAAAAAGCTGACAGGAAGAGAAAATATCTATTTATCCGGTATGCTTTTAGGCTTTGATGAAGCGTTTATCAATTCCAAAATGAAAGAGATTATTGAGTTCTCGGAACTTGGAAAGTTCATTGATAAGCCAGTAAAAACATATTCGTCCGGAATGTATTCGAAACTTTCATTTGCGATAACTGCAATTTTAGAGACGGATATTATGCTAATCGATGAGGTATTAAGCGTCGGTGATGCAAAGTTTAAGAAGAAAAGTTATAAGAAGATGAAGGAATTGATTTCAAATGAGGACAGAACCGTAATCATTGTTTCACACAGTTCTGAAACATTAAAAAAATTGTGTGACACGATTCTCTGGCTTCATGATGGGGAAATTAAGATGCAGGGAAGTGTAGATGAGGTGCTTCCTGTTTATGATGAGTTTATGCAGTAATATGAAAGGAACGAAAGAATGAACCAGATAGAAGTAAGTATTATTGATAACAAACTTAGAATATGCAAGATTCGAAAAAGACAGGTTGAAAGAGATATCCAGGAAGTTGATATCGCAGAGATGAAATTAAACAAAGTCTATGGTTCCTATGTGAAAATCACGAGCGAGAATGATAGAAATAAAATATTTTATTTTGAGCAGTATCAGGAAGAAGAACTTGAGCCAGACGATGTAGACGAGGAACTAAATTTAGAAGAAGTTGCGGATACAGATGATGACGTGTTAGAGGAAGAAGAAAAGGCATGTTATCTGATTGTCTATAGCGATGGAGAAAAAATCAAATTTTCAAAGGGGGCACCGGAGGTTTTACTTAAAAAACTCGTTCCATTGAAAATCAGAATTCTGTCGTTAAAGATGAATAAAGCAAAAATAAAAATAAATTTTGTGGGATATTTCATCAATAAATATCAGAATGTGGAATTGACGAATCAATGTGTAAGCATTGGAGAGGAACTGAGAGAAGCGTGCAGCCTTCCGATACAGGAAAAGACCATTTCTCCGGCGAAATTATTGCTTCAGGGAGGAATAAAGAAAGTCACATTTTTGTTGAAAGATATTTTGAATAACACAGATGTGATAAGTTCTCCTATTTTTACAGATGTTGATATTAATGGAATTACCGTTTCCTACGGAATGCCGAAAAAGAAGAAAAAATTAAAAGTTTCAAGACGTTACTTTGCACCGGTTGCAAAAGTGGTACGTGATGACTTTATGCTTTTCGTAAGAAGAAATGCACGTGGAAATGTTGTTTTGGTAACAAGATTTTTAGATGAATATGAAAAGACATGGAGGTATCGCTTCTGGGAAAGCAAGTTTGTTTCTTTTGTGTTGTATTATTTAGGTAAAGTCGCACGAAAATTAAGCAGGAAAAAGACCAATATCTATTTTGAAAAAGAGACGATGAAAGCGGAAGAGGGAGCCTACGATGTGTTCAAACTTGCGCAAAAGGAGAATACATCAAAGAATTATTTTATCATAGACGAACATTCCGGTGATTATGAGAGAATCGGACATGAAAAAAATGTCATTCGAAAATACTCTGCAAAATATTACTGGATTGTATACTGCGCAACAAATGCGATTACAACCGAAGCACCGGCTCATTTCAATATCCTGCGAAGCGCAAATAAATACATCCGTTTGAGAGCGGTGGAGATGAAGTTTGTATTTTTACAGCATGGGGTGACTTACATGAAGTGCCATGGTAAGACATCCGCCTTTGTAAAGGGCGGCGAAGCGCAGCCGGATTACATCTTTGTCGACAGTGAAAAAGAGCGTGACGTTGTTGTAGATATGCTGCAAATGGAAGAGGAAAATGTACTTATTACAGGATTGCCGATTTTCAGTACCATTGATTATAAACACATAGACGAGAATTCTGAGGATTATGTTACCATTATGCTTACGTTTAAACCATACGAGGAGCGTCTGGATGATTTTGAGAATTCGAGATATTATCATGCAGTATTAGATTTGTATGCAATTTTGAAGGAATATATTCCGGAAGAGAAGATTTTGATTGTAGCGCATCCGCGAATTCATTATTTATTAGAAACAACTTCGTTAAAAGAGCGTATGTGGGACAAGCCGATAAGCGAAGTGCTGAAAATCACGAAATTAATGATAACAGATTACTCATCTGTTTCGTACAATAGTTTCTATCAGGGTTCTGCAGTAATGTTTTATCAGGAAGACATTGAGGAATATCAGGAAATCTGTGGCGAACTTATTCCGACAGATGAAGAGTATATTGGAAGACGTGCATTCAGCCTTGAGGAATTCAGGGAAGAAATCAGTCATATGATTGTAGATGGGAAGATTAATATGGATTATGCGCGAACAGCAGAGCATGAAAAAAATTATCTGGAAATTAACGAATTCCATGATGGCAAAAATGTAGAGCGTATTTGTGAAAAATTAAAAGAACTACAATTGATTTAGAATCAAATCAGCAAAAAAGCATTTGAAATGGAGGGAGACTGATGTTTTGAATGCTTTTTTGTGATATAATATACAGAAGATTTAAAGGGTGGAATGTATGAAGGGAAGAAAGTTTAAGATATCGGTGGTAATACCGGTATATAATGTTGAATTATACCTGCGGGATACGATAGAGTCAGTCGTAAAACAGGATATGGGGTTTCTCGAAAATATACAGATTATTTTAGTGAACGATGGCAGCACGGATGCATCAGAAGAGATCTGTAAAGAATATCAAAAACGTTATCCGGACAATGTGTGGTATCTGTATCAGGATAATGCAGGGGTGAGTGTTGCCCGTAACACCGGAATGGACTATGTGGAGGGAGAATATGTCAACTTCCTGGATTCTGATGATATGTGGAGTGCAGATGCATTTTCTGCGGTATATGCGTTCTTTGAGAGACATAAGGACGAAGTGAATCTTGTGAGCTGTAAACAAGAATTCTTTGAGGGGAAGACGGGATTACATCGCCTGTCAGAGGGAGATAAATTTGAGACATCCAGAGTGATTAATATCCTGGAAGAATACCAGTATACACAGTTTCATATAACGGCATCTTTTGTGAAAGCAGACAGTATGCGCATGACGAAGTTTGATCCGGAAATGAAATATGGAGAGGATGCGGTTTATGTATCGGAACTTATTTTGGACAAGCATAAGTACGGAGTGGTTGCAGAACCGACACATTTCTATCGCAAGAGAAAGAACAATTCATCCGCTATTCAGGGAAAAGAGAAAGCGTTAGACTGGTATCAGGTCACGCCGCAAAGATTTTATCAAAAGCTTATGGATATCTCGAAAAGCAAGTGGGGGTGTGTCATCCCATATGTACAGTATGCGACCTGCTATGATTTGCAGTGGAGATTAAAGGACAGAGTAGATTTGGTTTTGTCTGAAAAAGAGAAAGAAGAATATCTGGCGGTTATTTCAAAGCTGTTACAGCAGTGTGATGATGACATTATATTTAAACAGCGCCATATCAGTTCCAATAAAAAAATATTTTTAACACAGCTAAAGTATAAAAGGGATATAGCAGAGGAAGTAGTATATTCCGATGGAAAATTATTATTTCAAAATATGCAGGTTTCTAACTTACAAAAAAATGTTTTGTTTCACGTTGACGTTTTAGAGATAAGAAACCGAATGCTGCGATTAAGCGGAAAAATAGATTTCAAATTTGCAGATCGGATGTCATTTTTCTTTCAGGATAATACAGGGGAAAAGTATCCGGTAGAAATGCATTTCCTGAAAAAAGAAAAAATCTGGAATATAGATGTGGCAGATTCCTGGTACTACGGAATAGAGATTCCATTGGAAAAGTTGAGTGAACTGCGATTAGTCGGGGAATATGACCACAAGTACCGGTTTCATCCATGCATTGTATTGGGTAAATTTGCAAAACTATATAATTTGGATTTTGAAAATGATTATTATAGTGATGGTGAGTATCTGATAACACTAGAAGATAAAGTCATTAAAGTGAAAAAATGCACAGACGTAGTTCTAAAAGAAGCGGAAGAAAAATATATTGAGGATATTATGAAATCCGAAACTATTTCACCGGAAGATAAAAAAGAAGCGCTCCTGTATCGGAAAAAATATTTTCGCATGAAAAAGAGATTGCGGAAAAAAATATGGCTGGTATCAGATCGTATCCATGTTGCCGGTGATAATGGAGAGGCATTTTTCCGGTATCTGCGGAAGAGAAAACCGAAAGACATTGAGGTATATTTTGTGTTGGCAAGAGATTCCAAAGACTATGCCAGAATGAGGAGAATCGGAAAAGTAATTCCATATGGCTCGGAAAAGTGCAAATTGTATACACTTTTAGCGGATAAGATTATATCATCCCAGGGAGAGGACAATATCGTAAATCCGTTTTATGGACAGAAGTATTTAGTTGGAAACTTGATGCAGTACGATTATATTTTCCTGCAGCATGGGATTATCAAGGATGATTTATCGACATGGCTGAATCGTTCCAATAAAAATATAAGTATGTTTGTGACATCGGCGTATCCGGAATACAAGTCTATCTTAGAGGAAGCATACATGTATGGGGAAGAGGAAGTCCAGTTGACGGGACTGCCTCGTTATGACAGCTTAATTCAGGACATCGAGAGTGAGAAGAAGATAGTATTTATGCCAACATGGCGAACAGGACTGGCACTTGAAATGGATCAGAAGACGGGAAGACGAGCTTATAATCCCCGATTTGTAGAGTCTGTTTATTATCAGTTTTACAATCGACTGATTAATGATGAGAGAATCTTAAAAGCATTGCAGGAAAAAGGGTATAAGGGAAAATTCTGTGTGCATACAAACAATATTTCGAATGCGGAAGATTTTCATGGAAATGAGTACATAGAAATATCGCAGGATATTGCAGACTATCAGAAGGAGTTTAAGCAGAACAGACTGTTGGTTACCGATTATTCCAGTGTGGCGTACGATTTTGCCTATTTGAAAAAGCCAGTCATTTATACACAGCCGGATCGGGAGGAGTTCTTTAAGGAACAGGTATATGATGAAGGATACTGGGACTATGAGAAAATGGGATTTGGACCGGTCTGCTACGATTATGAGGGTACGGTAAGCACTATTTTGGACATGCTGGAGAAGGACTGTAAGATGGAGAAGATGTACCTGGATCGCATAGAAAAATTTTATTATAAATTCGATCAGAAAAACTGCGAACGGGTTTATGATGCAATTCGAAAAATCAGATAGCAAAGGAGAAAACATTTGGCAAATAGAGTTACTGTAATTATCGAGTTAAAAAAAGATAAAAAAAAGCTGAAAAAGACCTTAAACTCGTTGGAAAGACAAAAGATACAGGAAACAGGTGGGGTGCAAATCATTCTGTTTGCCGGAAAAGTGCTGCAGGAGGAGTATTTGGACTATTGCAGAGAAATTGCAAGCACAGGTACGGATATGGAATTGTGGCAGACCTGGCAGGAAGATAAGATAGAGGGGGATATGGTCAATGTGCTGCAGGAAGGACAGACCTGGACACAAACAGCCGTAGAGACGCTTGTTACACTCTGGGATAGTCAGGAAGAAGAACTGGACTTCGCAGTGGAAAAATATAAAGAAGCAGTGGAGAAACAAAACAATCGGTTTGAGTATGTGCTGAATCAGACGGAGAAGTTTGTGGGTGACATTGGAAAGTATTTTTTCCATAAAAAGTTTTGCAATGAAATCCAGAAAGCTGTAGCGACAGACAAGAAGCTGGAAATTATTTACTATCTGGTAAAAATAATCAGCGCTTCGGAGAACATGCTGGTGTTAGAGTCGGAAAAATTAGATGGAAAACGTCAGTATGATAAAAAAGAAAGAGAATGGTATCTCAGTGAACTTCCGGAATTCAAACGAAAGCTTCAGGAGCTGGAAATGCAGGCTGGTTTAGAACATCATGCACAGATAGCAGTTGCCTATATGACGCAGCTTGCAGAATCCATGAAGGATAAAGTGGAGGAGTACCTCACGGAGGAAGAGCGGCTGCAGTATGAACATTGGCTTCAGAAAGAACTTCAAGGGCTAGAGAATGCAGTTATCAACAGGGGAAACATGAATGCTGCAACCAGAAAATATGCATTTTCATTGAAACTGGGAAAAGATGTGACAGAGCAGGTATATTGCAGGGACGGAAAATTCTATTACGATAATCTGATGATATATAATATAAAAAATGGAAATTCATTCGTCATTACACAGAACCCGGATGAGGACGGAGAAGTATGCGGCGTAAGTTATCATCCAATCAGGGAAGATAAAATACAGTTCTATCTGACAGATGGAAGAAAGGAATACAAATTCCAATATAAAGAAGATGCACAGAAAAGCCAAAAATGTATGAATCATATTGTGATGCAGGAAAAAAAATATGTATGCCGGATACCGTCTGATGTAGATTACAGCAGCCTGTATCTGGAGTGCAATTATGGTGGAAGCAGTGTGATACGTTTGGAAAAATAAAGGAAAATGTGAAGGATTCGTGCCAGATGAAAAAAACAAGCAGATTTAGTAAAAACAGTATAGCGGCTATTCTATTCGGAATAATTTTTGTGTGGGCAGTCACAGCAATGTTCGTGAGCGAATCTTTCAATTTGGATTGCTTCTATAGTGCGGGAAAAGTATACGAACTCGAAAAATCAAATTTGAAGCATTCGTCCGTAGGCTGGATATATGACCAGGAAAGCGGATTGATACAACTTACCGAGGATTCAGCCAAGAGTTCTTACAGTATCGGGGATAAGAAAACAAAATGGAATTATATGATTTTTACGGTAGAAGAGTTAAGCAGTTCAGATTTAGAGTTTGAGATTGATTTCCTGAACCAGAAAGGAAAGATAAAGGAAAGTACATCCTGCACGGTGCGGGAGGGCGAAAACATCATAGAATTGCCATCTGTCTCCTGTGCCAGATACCAGATTAGTGTTGCCGATGGAAAAGGAACAACGTTTCGATTAAAGACAACAGAACTGCGTCAAAAAATAGTGTCATGGACGTGGCAGAAGGTAGCACTGGGACTGACTACGGGATGTACGCTTTATGCTGTCCTTATCTGTGGAATGATGGTTTTGAAAAACAGATGCCGGAATCTGGTAAATTACGATGTCCCAATCAATGGACTGCAAAGTTTTTTTACAAAGCTGCTTGCAAGAGTTAAAATACCTGTTTCGGAGACGAAAAACAGATGGATTCGGTGTGGAATTCTGTGTTTTCTCTTTCTGTCGATGCATGTAAGGGAGCTGTGGTCTGCGAATCTGGTAGAAAATATGTACAAGGTAGAGATGGTATACTGTATCTGTCTTATCCTGCTTGCGGTGCTTCTGGCACAGGACGCAGAAGTGATACAACTGCGGAACTGGAAAAATCCGTTCGTCTTTTCCTGGTTTGTAACGGCAGTAGTCCAATGTATTGGAGACTTTATTGTGAAGAAAAGGTATCCCTTTGAGGGATATATAAAGATATTTGTTTTCGGATTACTCTTCTTTGCATGGAATAATGTAAAGGATAAGAATACCTTTTTGCAGGAAATCATAACAGTACTAAAAGTGGACTTTACCTGCTGCCTGTTATTTTGTATTGTCTGCAGACCATATACGTCGGGAATTAGTTATCTGGGCTGTTATACTAATCCTAATACGTTTGGAATGTACCTTGTAGTTGTATCTGGCGCATTATTGCAGTCGGCTTGGAATCAGATATGTAAATTCGGAAAAGTGCGATATGCAGCAGGTGATTTGATTTTACAGGTGGCACTGCTTGATCTGCTATGGAAGTCACAGTGTAGAGGTGCTATGCTGGCATATGCCGTAGGAATGATAAGTGGAGTCGTTTTATTAGTGCGCAGAAAGCAGAAGAACGAGATTTTATATGGGGCAAAATTAGCAGTGGTTTTAATGCTTCTGTTAGTACCGGTTGGAACGATATTAGATTATGGACTTGAGAATGTATCGCAGAAAATGGGCACGATGGTGGCATTGGCAGATGATGAATATCAAGAGACCGGAGTATCGGGAAAGATAGGAACCATGACCGTCAATGCAGAGAGTCTTAGTGAAAAAATTGCGGAGAGCAAATGGGGCAGAAAATGGCAGGCAGGCAGTCTGGATGAGTTTACCAGCGGAAGAACGGTTGTCTGGAAAGCGTATGTAAGAAGCTTAAATTTATTTGGACATTATTTTAGGGTGGAATTGAACGGTGAGAGCATGTATGCGCACAATGAGATTTTACAGCATGTCTATAATTATGGAATCTTTATCTTTGCGCCCTATGTTTTTTCCCTGTATTACCTTTTGAAATATGCATGGAATTATGGGATGAGACAGAAGAACATGTGGATTTTTGTTTGGAATACATTCAGTATGTATATCATCATGAGCATGATAGATGTAACAGATTTGAGATTCCGTCTCCTGACATGGCTGGTGCCGTGCCTGTTGACAGGAGCCCTGTTTGAAGCGCAGGAAGATAATGTACAATTGGAAATGAAAAGGAGCTAAGATGCCGGATAAGGAAAGAAAGAATCTTTTTCTGTATTTTGGGGGAATGGCAGGAATTTTACTTGCACTCATGATTTCTCTAATGGAAGCAGGGGAAGGATGGAATATAGACAACTTTTTGAACCAGGAGCAGACGTATGAGTTTTCCGAAGCAGATTTGGTGCATACAGAAGATACATGCAGGAAAAATGTTGAAACAGGACTTTACCAGGTCGTTGCGGATAAGGCGGTATTGCAGATAGAAGACTTGTATCAGAGTGGAAACTGGAAGTACATGGCAATTAATATCTCGGATATGAATTATGATGCGGCAAAGTGGGATATTGTCTATTCCAATAAAAAAGGGGAAGTTGTTTCAAAGCAGACAGCAACGCTGGTAGATGGGGATAATATGATTGAGATTGCCTGCAGACAATCGTATCAGAGTATAAAGCTTGTGATAAAGGAGCAGGCAGGACTTTCATTCCGGATTAATTCCATACAGTGCAGAACGAACGATGTTATCATTTCACCACAGACTATTATGACGAAGTTTTTCTTTTGGATGGGGCTTTATCTTGGCATATCCGGAATTATTTACCTTGCCAGAAAGTCAAAGCTGTATACCATAATAGAATTACTTCAGGAAGGCTATGCGTTATTTGGCGATTATATGGGAAGAAAGCTGATAGCGGAAAGAAGCCGGAAGCATATTGGAATGATTCGGACAGGAATGATAACCTTGCTATTTGTGATGGGGGAATTGTCCGGTATTTTGGGCTGGTATGAAGATGCGAATGGATATAAGTATTATATGCTGCTAATTGCAGTATTGATAACGCTTTTAGGAGTGCTTTGCTGGGAATCTGACCTAACGCTTTTGAATTGGAATTCGATGATTCCGGCGGCATGGATGCTTTTATGGGTAAGTGTCTGCATATCAGATGTTATGGAAAGCAAAAATTATAAATTCGTGGGATATGTTTTCCTGCTCGCGGTGGGATTTTTCTTTTTCTCATGGAATAATATGGCGGAACCGCAAAAGATAAAACGCGAAATTTATATGGGATTTAATCTAAATTTTGTGTTGGTAGCGGTATATTGTATGATCTTTCGTGCAAAAAAAATCGGCGTGCTGTATAACGGAGCTTTTTTATCAAGAGAAGATTCCGCGATATATGCAGTGACTGCGGTGGGAGTATTTTTAGCCCAGCTTTATAAGGAACTTTTCCGGGAGAATGAGAAATACAGATGGAATGGCCGCATTGTCCTGTATATCATTGGGATAGCAGTCAGCGTGTCATTTTTATATTATTCGAATACAATCAGTTGTAACCTTGCATTCGTAACAGAAGTGATAATCTTCGGCTATTATATTTTCAGGCGGAAAAAGATATTAACTACAAAAGCAAAGGAGTTGATTCTGGCGGTGATACCGGCAGTTTTGCTGGCAATACTCTGTGTAAAAGGGGTAAATATGGCAATTAATTATCTGCCTGAAAAATTAGGAACAGAACTTCGATACGCCAATGAAGTGCTTGAGACAAAACAGGATATTTCGGTATTGGAAAGTCTGCGGGTGCAGGAACCGGATTATTATTATAATGTCTCTCTGGCAGGAGAAAATACAAAAGGCAGTGTATGCTTGGAATATTTGCAGAAAATCAATTTGTTTGGACATGCCGAAGAACTGGAAGTCGCCGGGGCAACGGTAAAGGTGTCGAATACATGGATAGAAGTGATTTACCGGTATGGTTTATTTATACTGATACCATATGTGCTGCTTTTTGCGGCATGTTTTGCGCGGGCATATAAAGAGAAAAAAGCAATGTTATTTATTATGACGACACTTCTTTTTATAATGCCGTTTCAAAATATTGAACTTCCATTCGTACATCCGGTGTGGATACTGTATTATCTGGGAATGGGAGAATGGTTCAGGGGGAGATGAGTCTCCCCTGTTTTGTTGTTTTGGGCTTATAAAAAGTTTTTTACAATCGGAATTTTCTGAAGCAGGAAGGTAATGACAGAACCGATGAGGCAGGCACAAAAAATCCATAGAATACATGCCGGAAAAGTATGGATGTATGGCTTTAACATGTCAAAAATGGTCGTTGTAGATTGACGCAGAATTCTTTCTAAGAGGTAGACTCCAAATGTGGTGCGCCCGAAAAAGAGAATAATCCTCTGTATGAAAGCAGGGATACTGCGATGGGCAAAATAATATTTGCAGCACAGATATATCGTAATACATGGAATCACAATAAGTGATTTATGAAATATCTGCGAGGTACTTTCGGAACAATCACCGGAGACTATAATTTTATAATGCGTCATAAGACAGCATATCATGATAGAGATAACACTAAAAAGCAGACCAAACAGCAGGTTTTTCTTTGTGAGCAACCGGTCAGGCAGCAGATGTTCCGCATAATATCCAATCAAAAGGAAAAAGATGTTGTCCGCAGTAACAAGAGGCAGGTAATTGCCAAAGTTTTGAGGCTCCCTAAAGATAAGAAAGAATATCATCGGGAAAACTCCGAAAAATATAATGCGCAGAGCGATGAGATAAAGATACTCATTCGAACTCAGGGAACGGGCTAATTTACGGAGAAAAGGCAGCATGATTAAGACACCTATATAACTATATAGATACCATAGTGCAGTTGAGGTAGAGCCATTTACGAACTCAAGCAAGATAGTCTTAGGTTCGATATTGTCATTATTTACATAATAATCATAGAGCTGATAGACGGCTGAAATTGCAAGCAGGATGACGATAAATTTTAAAACACGTTTGTAGTATAAATGGGATAAACTCTCGTCTTTCTGTAACAGCAGTGCACCTGAAATCATGAAGAACAGAGGAACCGCAATTTTATCCCAAATGGAGAAAAACAGGTACATCCAATAAAAATGAGAATCGGCTGCAACTGAAAAATGAAAAAAGCCTTTGACACCTGTGTGGTTGAAAAGAACAAGATAGATGGCAATGATTCGTAAGAATTCTATATGCAGCATTTTACCCTTTGATTGTGTAGGGCATGTTGCTGCAAAAACATGATTTTGTGTAGACATAAAACTTCCTCCCCGTAAAGCTGATAGAATAGAGTATAGCATAAAAGACATAAAAAAGCTATTTTGGATTAATTTAAGCGGAAAGAAATATTGAATAAGCGGTGAAAATGGAGTAAACTAAAAAAAGATATTACAAAGGGGATAATAGAATGAGAAAAGCACTTGAGAATAATCAGTATTTCCTGAAAAGACTGATTTTAGTTATCTTAGATATTTGTGCGGTGGAAGTGGCATCCCTATTGGCACTTCTTGTCCGTTTTGAATTGAGTATTACAGGGATACCACATCATTATCTGGAGGGAGCAATACATGCGAATGTATATGTGACAATTCTTACCATTTTAATCTTTTATGTCTTTCATCTTTATTCGAGTCTGTGGATATACGCTAGTACAATCGAATTATTAAATATTGGAATTGCCGGGATACTTTCCGGAGCCTGCCAGATTACAGTGTGCACGCTTTTGGAAATGAGAATGCCAAGAAGTTATTATGTGCTTTATCCGGTATTCCTGATTTCGGTTGTCTTTATTGTACGTTATTTTTACCGTGCTTTGCGTGGGGTAAATAACCGGGTGAAATCTAAGTTACATAAAGAATCAAGAGTTCTCGTTGTTGGCGCGGGTGATGCAGGAAATTCCCTGATTAAAGAAATTGTATCAAGTCGTTTGATTCAGAAGAAGGTTATCTGCATCGTCGATGATGACCGCAATAAGATTGGAAATTATATTCACGGAATTAAGATTATGGGAAATCGCTATGAGATTCCGAAGCTGGTGCAGAAGTATGCCATTGATGAGATTATCATTGCAATCTCAGCGATTTCACATAAGGAAGCAAAGGGAATCTTAGATATCTGCAAGGAGACAGGATGTGAACTGAAACGTCTTCCGGGACAGTATCAGTTGATTAACGGCGAAGTTAGTGTTGCAAAATTAAAAGAAGTAGATGTCAATGATTTGCTTGGCAGGGAGCCAATCAAGGTAGATTTATCACAGATTTTAGGTTATGTGGAAGGAAAAGTTGTGCTTATCACCGGAGGCGGTGGAAGTATTGGAAGTGAGCTGTGCCGTCAGGTTGCAGCACACGCACCAAAGCAGCTTGTCATTGTAGACATTTATGAAAATACAACCTATGATATTCAAAATGAATTAAAGAGAAAGTTTCCGGAGTTAAATCTTGTGGTATTAATCGCTTCAGTCAGAAATACAAAGCGCATGGATATGATTTTTGAGAAGTACAGACCGGATATTGTATACCATGCAGCAGCCCATAAACATGTTCCACTGATGGAGGATAGCCCGAACGAGGCTGTGAAGAATAATGTACTTGGTACATGGAAAGTCGTGCAGGCAGCAGACAAGTGGAAAGTAAAACGTTTTGTCATGATTTCAACGGATAAGGCAGTAAACCCGACCAATATTATGGGTGCAACCAAGAGAATCTGTGAGATGATTATTCAGACCTACAACAATCGTTCTGAGACAGAATTTGTTGCAGTTCGTTTTGGAAATGTATTGGGAAGCAACGGAAGTGTAATTCCGCTGTTTAAAAAGCAGATTGAAGCCGGAGGACCTGTGACGGTGACACATCCGGATATCATTCGGTATTTCATGACGATTCCGGAGGCTGTTTCGCTTGTGTTGCAGGCAGGAGCTTACGCAAAGGGCGGAGAGATTTTTGTCCTTGATATGGGAGAGCCGGTTAAGATTGTAGACCTTGCACGCAACCTGATTCTTTTATCGGGACACAGACCGGATGATGACATCAAAATAGAATTTACCGGATTAAGACCGGGAGAAAAACTGTATGAAGAGATGCTGATGGCAGAAGAGGGCATGCAGGATACAGAGAACAAGCTGATTCATATTGGAAAGCCAATTAAGATGGACGAAGACAAATTTATGGAGCAGTTAGAAGAATTGAAAGAGTACGTGGTAGAGGAGCCGGATGATATCAGAGACTGGGTACAGAGAATCGTTCCGACTTATACACCGATGAAACAGTAAATAAGAGTACACATTAGTTAGAAAATAGAGGATAGGAAGAAAAATGGCTTTGACATTAATGTATATTACAAATTCACCAGAAGTGGCAGAAGTTGCCGAAAAGTGTGGAGTTGACAGAATATGGATAGACTTGGAAACTCTTGGAAAAGAAGAGCGTCAAAAAGGTATGAATACAGTGAAGTCTCAACATTGTGTAGGGGATATTAGAAAAATAAAGCCATTACTAAAAAAAGCTGAATTATTGGTGAGGGTTAATCCATGGAATGGAGAATCTGTGGAAGAAATTAATAGGGTGATAGCAGCGGGAGCAGATATTATTATGCTTCCTATGTGGAAAAGTGCAGAGGAAGTAAAAAACTTTCTTGATGCAGTAGGTGGAAGATGTAAAACAACATTACTGCTTGAGACAAGAGAGGCAGTTGAATGCTTAGATGAGGTGTTGGAACAAGGTGGGATGAATGAAATCCATATTGGGCTGAATGATTTACATTTGTCATACGGATTAACATTTATGTTTGAATTGTTATCAAATGGGGTGGTTGAGAGATTATGCAGGAAGATGGAAGAAAAGGGTGTACCTTATGGATTTGGTGGGATTGCCCGATTGGGAAGTGGTGATTTGCCGGCAGAGAGAATTATAATGGAACATTATCGCCTTCACTCTACAAGGGCTATTCTTTCACGAAGTTTCTGCAATACAGAATATGTAAGAGATATAAAAGAGATAAATGAACTATTTGATAAAAATATGTGTCAGCTGCGGGAGTATGAGAAACTCGTGGAAAAGTGCAGCAAAGAAGAGTTGTTGAAAAATAAATATGAAATACAAACTGCTGTTGAGAAAATTGTAAAGGCGAAGAAGGAAAAAAAGAATGGTTATAGATAAGAATGTAATTGTAGAATTAAGAGAGAAATATGGTGAGGCATTTTATATTCTTGATTCTGAGCAGTTTAGAAATAATTTTGTGGAATTAAAAGGGATATTTAGTGCTATTTATCCAAACTTCAATATTGCATATTCTTATAAGACAAATTATATTCCGAGATTATGCAAAATTGTAAATGAACTTGGCGGGTATGCTGAAGTAGTTTCAGAAATGGAAGTGGAACTTGCTCTTAAATGCGGGGTTCAGCCTAAAAAAATTATTTGGAATGGGCCAATCAAGAGTAGAAAAGAGCTAGAGAAATTTCTGGTGCTGGGTGTAGCAGTGAACATAGATTCTTTAGAAGAGGCATTGTATATCAAAGGTTTGGCAGAAAAAACAGGTAAGGTGTTAAATGTAGGAATACGATGCAATTATGATGTGCAGGATGGGGTTACTTCGAGATTCGGGTTAGATGTTGACGGAAATGATTTTAGGGAGGTATTCGAAATTGTAACAGGGACACCGAATCTGCATTTTATTAATTTCCAGTGTCATTTTGCAAAACGACAGGTTGAATATTGGCCAGCGCGTGTGAAAGGGATGGTGGAGCTTATTGACAGAGTTGGAGTTATACCAGAACGAATTGATATTGGTGGAGGAATTTTCGGAAAGATGGAAGAATCGTTGAAAGCGCAATTCGCATCTGAAATTCCTGATTATAAAGCATATGCAGAAGCGGCAGCAACTATATTTGCTGAGTATTTTAAAGAAAAAGAAATAAAACCGGAATTATTAATTGAACCAGGTTCAGCATTGGTAGGGGATTGTATGAAGTTTGTTGGGACTGTCAAGACCATAAAAAATGTGAGAGGAAAAAATATAGCTACGGTTTTGGGAAGCCAGAAAAATATAAGTATGAGTGGTGTGAACCCTCCAATGGTAATTGTTCCTATGGGAGAGACACAAAAAGAATATAGAAATATGGATTTTGTGGGATATACTTGTATTGAGGGAGATGTCATTTATAAGAATTATACAGGAAAATTAGCACACGGAGATGCTGTTGTGATTAGTAATTGTGGCTCTTATTCGCTAGTAATGAAACCACCGTTTATTCTTCCAAACTTTCCGGTTCTTGATGTTTGCGGAGAACATGTGGAGGTAGTAAAAAGAGGAGAGACCTTTGAAGATGTTTTTCGTACGTTCAATTTTTAAGGCAGAGTGATGGAGTAGGAATGAAAGTAATTAATTTAGTAATAAAAAGAGTATTTGATATTGTTTCATCCGGGGTGGCGATGATTCTTTTGCTGCCATTATGGTTAGGGGTTGCACTTGCAATCAAAAAAGACTCGAAGGGACCTGTTTTCTTTAAACAGGGACGACGTACTACAGACGGAAGAGTATTCCAGATGATAAAATTTAGAACTATGGTTGTAAATGCCGAGAAGATGGGGGCTGGAATTTTTAATTATGAGAATGATCCACGAGTTACAAAAGTGGGAAGAAAATTAAGAGATAGTAGTATTGATGAATTGCCACAACTTTTTAACATTTTTAAGGGAGATATGTCGGTTGTTGGACCAAGACCGTGTGTTACATATGAACTAGGCGATTTTGATACTCTTAATAAGAAATATAAGAAAAGATTTCAAGCGAAGGCAGGATTAACAGGTTGGGCACAGGTAAAGGGACGTAATAATATTTCATGGGATGATAAGGTTACGTTTGATAATGAGTATGTGGATATGTTTGCAAAGTATGGCGTACTAGCAGATATTAGGATACTATTTGAATCTGTATTAAAAGTTTTTAAAAAAGAAAATATCTATGAAAATAAAATGGATGAGTCCATGGATGATGAGGAAGCTGCGAAAGCGGAAGAACAGGAAATCATCAGATTAGCACATTTGCCGGATGACATGTGAGAAAAATAGATAGAGCTGGAGGAATGTAGAATGAAATACGATGTAGAAAATAGACGAATTTGGTTTAAGGGAGAGATTCTGAATGTAAATGATGCAAAAATTAATATTTTAGCACCCACCTCTCAGTTTGGATTAAATGTGTTTGAGGGAATTCCATGTTATTGGAGTGAGGAAGATAATCAACTCTACGCATTTCGCTTAGAGGATCACTATGAGCGTTTGCTCAGATCAGCAACCTTGATTCAATTAGATTGTAAATATAAAAAGGAAGAATTAAAGAGGGCGTTTATTGATGTAATAAAAGCAAATGAATATGATGAGAACTTATCAGTTAGACAGACATTATTTGTAGATGGATTTGGGTCATGGGGGTCAGAGGGACCGGTTGATATGTTTGTTGCACCAATTCCAAGAGGAAAAACAAGTGCGGAATACAATAAGAAAGGATTGAATGTATGTGTTACTTCATGGAGAAGAATTAATGATGAAACACTGTCTCCTAGAATCAAATGTGGTGCAAATTATATCAATAGCCGGGTTGGCCAGAGGGAAGCACTTAGAAATGGATACGACACATGTCTTTTCCTGAATGAAGCAGGTAAGGTTGCAGAAGGACCGGGATCTTGCTTCTTTCTTATAAAAAATGGAACAGTTATTACTCCGCAGCTTACAGATGATGTACTTGAAAGTATTACACGGGATACGGTTATTGAAATTGCAAAATTTAAGGGGATGCCAGTCATAGAAAGAAGTATTGACAGAACAGAATTATATACATGTGATGAGGCATTTCTTTGCGGTTCTGCAATGGAGATAACACCAATACTTAGTATAGATAAATACGTTATCGGTACAGGCGAAACGGGGAAAATTACAAAAGACATTCACTGTACCTATCTGGATATAGTTAGAGGAAAAATGGAACAGTTCAGAGAATGGCTGACACCTGTATATTAAGGAGAAATTATGAATAGACAGTATGTTGAGGGAAGAGTGTCGGTTATTATACCAGTATATAATGCAGAAAGATATATAAGTAAAACATTGGATTCAATAATTGCTCAGACCTATACAGATATGGAAGTAGTATTGGTAGATGATTGCTCTAAGGATAATTCAGCAGAGATAATAGCCCAATATCAGAAAAAGTATCCACACATTATATATTTTCTTCAACCAGAGAATAAAGGCGCAGGAGCAGCCAGAAACAAGGCATTGGAATTGGCCGGCGGACAATATGTTGCCTTTTTAGACAGTGATGATTTATGGATGCCCCAAAAAACAGAGAAACAGATTAAGCTTATGAGAGAGAAATCGTGTCCGTTTTCTTATGCGGCTATTGAAATGATGGATGAAGAGGGGAAGATAATTAAGGGAAAGAGGAATATAAAAGAAAACTGTAATTATAAATATCTTCTACATAATACAATTATTGCGACATCCTCGGTAATAATTGACCGAACTATATTAGGTGATTTCAGGATGCCTCTTCGAAGAGGAGGACAAGATTACGCAACATGGTTAATGCTTTTGAGGGATGGAACGCAGGCTTATGGAATTAATGAGACATTAGTGCGTTATAGAGTAGGCAGCAATTCATTGTCGTCAAATAAATTTAAGAGTATGAAACAGGTTTGGGAAATACAGACACAAGATGAACATATCAATAAAGTATATGCGTTTTTTCATGTGGGATGTTTCGTTTTTAATGCAGTAAAAAAATATTTTCTGTGAGGTTGAAAATGAAAAAAGTAGCTATTATAGGACATTTCGGTTTTGGACTTGATTTGGCAAATGGACAGACAATAAAGACGAAGATTGTAGCAGAGGAAATACATAGGTTTTGTAATGAAAAACCAGTTTGTGTGGATGCTCATGGAGGGATAAAGGCAATCATTCCTGTTGCTTTTGGTGCCATAAATTCTCTTAGAAAGTGTGACAATGTCATAATGATGCTAACGGAAAATGGATTAAAAGTCTGCATCCCTATATTAGCAGTGTTTAATAAGATATTCAGGAGACGTCTGCATTATGTTGTTGTGGGTGGATGGCTGCCTGATTTTTTAAAAAAACATCCAGGGTTAGTAAGAGAGTTAAAAGGTTTTTACTTGATTTATGTTGAGACATACAATATGAAAAGTTCATTAGAACAAATAGGAATTAGAAATGTCGTTGTTATGCCAAATTGTAAAAACATCAAAATATTAGATAGACCGGAAACGTGTTCCAGACCCTATAAATTATGCACCTTTTCCCGTGTGATGCGGGAAAAGGGGATAGAGGATGCTGTTTTGGCGGTAAAGAAAGCAAATCAAAAGTTAGGAGAAAACTTTTATCGGTTAGATATATATGGACAGATCGATAGCAAGCAAGAGGAATGGTTTGAGGAGTTAAAACAGACATTTCCTGAATATATAAAATATGGCGGAACAATACAGTATGATAGAAGTACAGATATTTTAAAAGATTACTTTTTATTATTATTTCCGACCTACTATGTGGGAGAGGGATTTGCCGGTACAGCAATAGATGCTTTTTCAGCTGGTGTTCCAGTGCTGGCGAGCAACTGGAAATATAATAGTGAAGTTATTAATGAGGGAATTAATGGTGGCTTGTATGAGGCACATAATATAGAACAGATGGCAGATAGATTGGTAAATATTGCTCAGAATACAGATAAATGGGAAAAAATGCGTGAAAACTGCCTTGAAGACGCAGAAAAATATAGACCAGATAAAGTTTTGAAAAAATTATTTGAAAATCTAAAATAGTGTTGAGGATATAGCAGATGGGAATTAGTATATATAAAATAAAAAAATGGACAAAGATGTTGACAGGAAATAGCATTTCCCATGTGGAACAGGGAATTGGTAAAATATATTCTGTGGATGAAATAGCGGGCTATTATAATGATCTAACAGAGAAAGTGTTAAAACGAGAAAATTTAGGGGATAAAGTCCCTATGTCAAGTGTAGATACAGGTGAGGTTATTTATTTCCCGATAGAGATTTTTCAATATGGTTTGGGAGCATATGATTTATATTTGTTAAATAAGGATGAGAATATGCTGGTTAAAGTGAAGGCAGCAGCAGATTGGGCAATATTAAATCAGCAGATGGATGGAAGTTGGATAACATTTACATATGAGAATCCTGAGCATCCGTATTCAGCAATGGCACAAGGTGAGGGGATTTCATTATTATTGCGAGCCTATAAATCATTAAAAAATGAAGCTTATTTGGAGAGTGCAAACAAGGCACTTCGGTATATGCTTACTCCGATTGAGGAGGGAGGAACTACGCAATATATAGGAGAAGATGTTTACTTCTATGAGTGTATTGGTGAGCCACTTATTTTAAATGGGTGGATTTTTTCTTTATGGGGAGTGCTTGATTATTGTAAATTTTCTAATGATAAAGAAATTGGTAATATTTTAGATAGAACATTAAAAACATTGGAACGTCGAATTCCAGATTTTGATTTAGGGTACTGGAGTATGTATGAAGATGGAATGAGAATCTGTAGTCCGTTCTATCATAAACTTCATATTGCACAGCTTAATGCAATGTATGGTCTTACGCACAGAGAGGTTTATAAAAAATATGCGGAAATCTGGCAGAATTATCAGAATAGTGGCTGGAATAGGAAAAGAGCATTTGTAAAAAAAGCGATGCAGAAATTATTTAAAGAATAAAAAGATATTTCGGGAGATTTAAGAGATGATTGTACTTGTAACACCGGCAGAGAGAAATGGTGGAATATTGCAGTTCTCATTTGTAATGCTAAAGACGTTAGTTGAACTGAAAAAAGAAGCTATCTTATATATTCCAGACACAGTAGGCAAACAGCAGGATACGGAATTAGAGAATAGACTGGTTCGTTATAAGAAAGTTAAAAGTGTGAATTGTTATAATACGGGAATAGTTCAACTTGCAAAAGAAATTGAAAAAAGAAAACCGGAATTGGTAATTGGGCTGGAGGATGCACTTATTATACAGCAACTGTCATGGCATCTTGCTAAAAGAAACATTAATACATCGGTCGTTGTTCATGATGTAATTGCTCATCCTTATTTTAAAATGAGTAAAAGAGAGATTATTGTGGAATTTTTAAGAAGGATGTATATGAAAAGAACAATCAGAGCGGTGAGTGCAATAATTGTTCTTTCAGAAAATTCTGTTAATGAGTATAAAAAAAGATATCCATCGGCAAAAAAGAAACTTACAAAACTTATTCTGGGAGCGCATGTGCCAGAGTGTAAATCTGTTTTGCCACGGGAACTTAAAGAAGAGGAAGGCTATTATCTTTTCTTTGGAAGAATTGATAAATATAAGGGAATCGAGAGGTTGGTACAAGCATTTGAAAATATAGAGAAGCAAAATGACAGACTTGTTATTGCAGGAAAGGGAGATTTGCCGGAAGAGACGTTAGAGATGATACGTCAGGATAATAGAATTACATACATAAACAGATTTATTGAAGATGAAGAGATGGTATACTTGTATAGACATTGCCTGTGTGTGGTACTTCCATACATTGAGGCATCTCAAAGTGGAGTACTTCCTATTGCTTATCATTTTAACAAGCCGGTTATCGTAAGTAACTTACCGGGGCTGGTAGAAAATGTAGATGAGAATAAAACAGGATTTGTTTTTGAAACTATCGAAGAATTAAGTGAGTGTTTAGAAAGGGTACGTACTGAAACATTTACGGACGCAATTCAAAAATACTATGATTTACGATTTGACTGGAAGAGAAATGTACAATCATTGGTTATCGAGTTAGGGGAAAATTATGTTGAAAAAAGGTAGGCCAGCGAGTGCGTTAGCAATTGCCCTGTTAGTTGTATATGTTTTTTGGTTTCAGTTAGATTATCCATTTGGAGTGAGGTATCTTTTATATATAGACATTATTGCATTTGTTGCTGCAATTATATTTTGCAGGTATGTGACCATTACAAGGGAACAGAAACTGTTTATGATGATATTGGGAGTTTCGATATTTGGAATCTTATATACAAATAATCGAGGAGAAGCAGTCCGCTATACATTGGTACAGATGTCTGCGTTGATTGTTATGGTTGCGATAACGAATATAAGAGGATTTCAGAAAAAAACGATACATGTGTTCCTTGGAATGTCTTTTGTAAGCATGTTGGGCGCATTTCTTCAGTTTTTATTTCCAGAGACTTTTTTGAGTATAATGTCTAGAGTTTTGAGGTCAGATTGTTATGCACAGTTGACACATTCCTATTATACAGATCATGCATTTGCAGGATGGACAACATATACAGGATATATTGCATTTTATGCATCTGTATTAATAGGGGCTTTAGGGTTCAGGCTTGTGTTGAATAAGAAAAGAAATATATGCTATAAAGCCATAGATATGCTGGTTATTTTTTGCTCATTGTTTTGTGTTATTTTAACAAGTAAAAGAGGAATTATGGTAGCATTGGTGGTGGCGATTGGAATTACATCTTTAATATGGATGAAAGAATACAATGGTTTTTCTGTAAAGTTACTTTTGGCTATGATTGTAGCAATACTTTTTGTCTTGCTTTTGGCAGGAAGCAATGACTATATTGCAAGGGTAATAGAAAGATTTACAAGTAATAAAGAATTTTTTAGTGATAGAGATGTGATGTCAATTAATTTGTTGAATAAAATTTTTCAGGGAAACATTCTGATGGGATATGGAACATCATCGGTCTATTCAATATATGGGGCAGGAGCGCATAATATTTATTTGCAAATTCTGTATGAAAACGGTCTGATAGGATTAGGAGTCTATGCACTTTTCTTTGGCAGCTGTATACGCAGTGCATATAAAAATAAATCGCTGATTTCTCTTTTTGTACAAATCTTGTTTTTGGTTTATGGCTTGGTAGGAAACCCACTATATTCAAGTAATTTATTGATTTATTACATCGTCTTTTTAGTGTCCGGTGTAAATATTGACAGGTACATTATTGGAGGAGAGATACTTTTTCATGAAGATAGGAATATTGACATATCACAACGCTATTAATTATGGAGCAGTTTTGCAGGCATTCAGCACGAAAACATTTTTGCAAAAGCTAGGGCACGAAGCTGAAATAGTGAATTATTGCTGCCCGGCAGTGGAAAAGCAGTATCGGGTAGAGACATTCAGGGAGGCTGCGAACGGAAAGGAATTTATATCCCACAATATTTCTGCTGTATTGCGCAGCGCAAAGAAAAGGGCGTTTCAATCTTTTGTAAACAAGATGACTGTGGGAGAAAAGATAACCGATGCAAAACAGTTGCAGGAATATGTTACAAAATTTGATGCTGTGATAATTGGAAGTGATCAGGTCTGGAACTCAATCGGTAATGGGGGAGATGCTGCTTATTTTACTCCGGGGGAACAGGTTGCTAAAATTGGGTATGCAGTAAGCTGTGGTTCAGCTCATAATTTAAAATTATACGAAAAATATGGTGTTGATTATGAAACCGCAATAGAGAAATTTAGCAGCCTGGCTTTTCGGGAAGAGGAATTGGCAGAATATGTGGGATTTATAAGGCAAAGACAGTATCAGGTTGTTGTAGACCCAGTATTTTTGAATTCGAGGGAAATGTGGAAAAATGTGGCAAATCGAAGGTTTGCGGGTGAAAAATATATCTTTGCATATAACCTATCTGATAATGAACTTCTGTTTGATGCATTGAAGAGATTAAGCAGACTTACAAAACTTCCGGTATATATTGTAAATAAGGATGTCAAGGGAGAGGTAAGGTCATTGGGACACTATCGAAGATTTTCAAATGTTTCAGTGGAAGATTTTCTGGGATTAATTTGTGATGCATCTTATGTAGTAACAGATTCTTTTCATGCCTCGGCTTTTTCTATAATCTTTGAACGAAAATTTTATACCATTTTTGATAGGGGGGGAGCAAATACGAATTCACGTATGAAAACTTTATTACAGGATACAGGTTTGATGACTTGTGCAGTTATAGGTGATGAGGAAAATAAAATAGAAAGAAGTTATAATGAGTACATAGATTACATGGCTGTCAGAGAGAAAACAGATAGAAAAGTAGAAAAGTCGGTTGCATTCTTAAAAGGTGCATTGGATAAAGTTAAAAATGAAAAAAATAGGGTTTGAGATTAACTTTATATTTGGAAATGGTAGGAATAAAAATGGAAAGTAGAGAAAAAAATCTGATAAAGGACACAGGTATTTTTGCAATTGGAAATTTTGCATCTAAAATATTGACATTTTTATTAGTCCCGTTGTACACAAATATTTTAACAACAGAGGATTATGGAATTTCAAGCCTGATCACAACAACAATAAGTTTATTATATCCTGTACTAACATTAGCCATAGGAGAAAGTATGCTTAGATTTTCCATGGATAAAGAAGAAAATTCAAAAAAAGTGTTCTCGCTTTCTTTGTTATTAATGGGAATGAGTGTTCTTTTAGTTTTGTGTGGAACGTTTTTTATTCAGGATATCTCAGGGGAAATAGCAGATTATTGGTTATACTTTGTTGTATACTACGCTGTATATATGTTACAAGATGGACTTGCTCAATATGTAAAAGGTCTTGGCTATATTAAACTTTATGCATTACAAGGAGTAGCGCAAACGTTAGTGTTAGTCTTAATGAATGTATTGTTTTTAGTGGTCATGAACAGAGGATTAGAGGGATTTTTGCTTGCAACAATATTAGGGTATACGGCAGCAATAGTGGTAACATTTTTTGGTGGAAGGCTATACAGACAATTTGAATTGGGAATGGATACTGCGTTAATAAAAAGAATGATTGTGTATAGTCTGCCTATGGTGCCAACTCAGGTGGGATGGTGGTTAAATGGTTCATTAGATAAATATATGTTGGTAGCTATGCGAGGATACGATGTCAATGGTATTTACAGTGTAGCACAAAAAATCCCATCAATTTTGACCGTATTTATTTCGATATTTACGCAAGCTTGGGTTCTTTCAGTTATTAATAGTTTCGAAGATAAAGATTTTGAACAATATTTTAGTAAGGTGCATAATCTTTTTATTTCGGTTGGAGTCGTTGGATGTGGTGGACTTATTTTGTTTTCAAAAGTATTGGGGCAGATTTTATTCGCAAAGGACTTTGTTGAGGCGTGGCACTATGTTCCATATTTAACAGTTGCAACGTTTTTTTCTTCGTACAGTATTTTTCTGTCAAGTGTATTTAGAGCTGCAAAAAGAACGACAAGTATTTTTGTTGCAACTATTGTAGGTTCAATTGTTAATTTAGTATTAAATATAATACTAATTCCGACCATGGGATGTGGTGGGGCAGCGATAGCTACCGCTGCAGGGTTTGCTAGTATGTGTATTATGAGATTGTATCTAATGCATACATTCGTAAAATTAAATTATTCGAGAAAGTTAGTACTTACTGAGTATTTAATTTTGTTAGTTATGGCAACGGTTATAACATATGAGATTTTAGCTTGTTGGATAGTAGCAGTAGCATTATTTGTTATTCTTGTATTTGTAAACCGAAATACGGTAATGCAAATGTTTACAATATTGAAAAACAAAGTTACAAAATAAAAAACATATATGGAGAAAAAACATGATAATTACAAAAACACCTTTTCGGATGTCTTTTTTTGGCGGTGGAACAGATATGGAGGATTACTTTCGAGAAAATCAAGGAGCAGTCCTTTCGACAACGTTTGATAAGTATTGCTATGTAACAGTTCGACATCTGCCACGTTTTTTTGATTATAGTACAGAGCTTTCTTATTCGAAAATTGAGAGAGTGACAGATGTAAATGACATTCAGCACCCGGCAGTAAGGGAGGCTATGAAGATGCTGAATATGCAGGAGATACGAATGACTTATGAAGCAGATCTTCCAGCCAGGTCAGGACTTGGAACAAGTTCTTCTTTTGCAGTTGGATTGCTCAATGCGCTTTATGCATTGGAAGGAAAGTTTGCAGATAAAAAGAAACTGGCAGACGAGGCTATCTATTTAGAAAGAGTTCTTTGTAGGGAAGCAGGAGGCTGGCAGGATCAAATCGCTGCGTCTTATGGTGGACTTAACAGGATTAATTTTGATGCGAATGGATATGAGGTTCTTCCGATTATTATATCTCCGGAGAGAAAGAAAATATTAAATCAGAATTTGATGATGTTTTTTACTGGGTTTACCAGATTTTCATCAGATGTTCAAAAGGCAAATGCATCTAGTAGTGTTGGTGATAAGAATGCCATGTTGAGAGAAATGTATCAGCTTGTAGATGAGGCGGAAAAAATTTTAGTAGAAAAAGAGCGAAATCTAGATGATTTTGGAAAACTTTTAGATGAGACATGGAAACTGAAACGTCAGACAGGTGGTGCAGTTAGTACAGATGGAATAGATTGCTTATATCAAAAAGGAATTGAAGCAGGGGCACTTGGAGGTAAGCTGCTTGGCGCCGGTGGAGGTGGATTCCTTGTGTTTTATGTGCAACCAGATAAACGGGAAGCGTTGGCGAAGGCAATGGGTGAGTTAATGAATATTCCGTTTGAATTTGAAAATGGTGGTACAAGAGTGATACATTATACGCCTGAAACTTATGAAAAGCAAAAATAATGGGAGAAAGTGAATGATACAATTAGAAAAACGACTAGAAAAGCATATTAATTTGCTGGTAGAGAGATATCCAAAACTAGAGGCATGCAGGGAAGATATAATAAAAGCATATTTGGTTTTGGAGGATTGTTATCAAAGAGATGGAAAACTTCTGGTTGCAGGGAATGGAGGTTCAGCAGCAGATGCGGAACATATTGCCGGAGAATTAATGAAAAGGTTTAAGATTCAGAGACCAGTGACGAAAGAGTATGCAGAGAAATTAGTTGAGATTGATGCTGAGAGAGGACCAGAGTTAGCAAAAAACTTAGAACAGGCCTTGATGGCAATTCCATTAGTGGCACATGAAGCATTGACAACGGCGTATATTAATGATGTGGATGGACTAGGTGTATTTGCGCAACAGCTACTGGGATTTGGCAGGCAAGGTGATGTTTTTTTGGGAATTTCCACATCAGGGAATAGCAAGAATATCATAAATGCCACGGTGGTGGCAAGAGCGTCGGGTATAAAGATAATCGGGTTAACGGGAGCAAGCGGTGGAAAACTTGCGGAAGTGGCAGATATAGCAATTAAAGTTCCGGAAACTGAAACGTATATGATACAGGAATTGCATCTTCCAGTATATCATTGTTTGTGCCTTATGTTAGAGGATAAATTTTTTGGATAAAAAAGGTGGATATAAGTATCGTATGAGAGGGGGAGAAAGTGGTTATGAAGAAATATTTGAAAAAAATGATTATAATTTTGAATGTATGGAGAATATTTCCGATTTGGCTAATAATAACAACTCTGCCGAGGAAAAGCAGACAAAACATTTTAAGTGAATTGCATTATTGGGGAGAATGTGCCAGAAAAGAGCAGAAATCGGATTTTGGATTATTGAGTAGCCTGTTGCTTGAAAATAAAGAATATAGAAATCTTCTATATCACCGTATCCGTTATGATAATAGAGGATACATAAGGAGTATGTTTGTAAAAGTATTTTTCCCACGTGTGAACACACTATATATAAATACCATAGATATTGGGTATCCGTTGTATATACAACATGGATTTGCAACGGTAATTGCTGCAAAGAAAGTGGGGAGTTATTGCTGGATAAATCAGCAGGTGACAATAGGATATACTTTCGATAATGAACCGCCAACAATTGGGAATGGGGTGCGTGTCTCGGCAGGGGCTAAAGTACTTGGAGATATTGAAGTTGGAGATAATTCAATTATTGCTGCAAATGCCGTAGTAGTACATGCGGTAGAGGAAAATGAAATTGTTGGAGGAGTTCCGGCAAAAAAAATAGGAATTAATGACAAACATAAATTATATAAGGATGTGAGTAAGTGAAAACAATAATAATGGCAGGTGGAAGGGGAACACGCATTTCTTCTGTGGCGAGTGATATTCCGAAACCGATGATAAAGATTGGAGAAAAGCCAGTGCTTGAACATGAAATAGAGTGTTTAAGAAGCCAGGGGTTTACAGATATTCTTATCACGGTGGGACATTTAGGACATATTATTATGGATTATTTTGGGGACGGGTCCGGCGATTCGCCAGTGACAAAGAAACCGTTTGGAGTAAAAATTGAGTATTATATTGAAGAAAAGCCATTAGGAAATGCAGGAGCTTTGTTCAAAATAAAAGATAAAATTGAGTCAGATTTTTTGTTATTAAATGCGGATGCTGTATTTGACGTGGATTTCAAACGTTTTGTGAAGTATCATGAGGAACGAGGGGGATTAGTAACATTATTTACCCATCCGAATAATCATCCTTATGATAGTGGATTAATTATAGCGAATGAGAACAAGGCTGTTACAGAGTGGTTGACCAAGGAAGAAAAACGCCCGCAGTATTATCGAAACCGTGTTAATGCAGGGCTACATGTTATGAACCCGAAAGTATTAGAAAAGGTTGATATAGATGTTAATAGGATAGGAGAAGAGGATGAAGTTACGGGAAATCCTTTTAAAGTTGATTTAGATAGAAATTTATTAAAACCATTAGCAGGAACAGGAAAGATGTTTTGTTATGATAGTCCTGAGTATGTAAAGGATATGGGAACGCCAGAAAGATATTACGCTATTTGCAAAGATTACCTTGAAGGAAAGGTAACGGGGAAAAATCTGCAAAGAAAGCAAAAGGCTATTTTTTTGGATAGAGATGGAACTATTAATAAGTATGCCGGTTTTTTGAAAAATATAGATGAATTTGAACTTATCAGGGGAGTTACAGAGGCTATTAGAAAAATTAATGCGTCTGGATACTTGACCATAGTTATTACGAATCAACCAGTTATAGCACGTGGTGAGGTATCTTTTCGGGAATTAGAGGAAATTCATAACAAGATGGAAACATTGATTGGACAAGAAGGTGGATATTTAGATGCTGTGTATTACTGCCCGCATCATCCGCATAAGGGCTATCAAGGGGAAGTTCCGGAATTGAAAATAGAATGTGATTGTCGAAAACCGAAACCAGGAATGTTATTGAATGCAGCGAAAAGTTTTAATATAGATTTATCGATGTCGTGGATGATTGGTGATGGAGAAAATGATATAAAAGCAGGAAAAAATGCGGGATGTAAAACGGTGTTGATAGGTGAGGCGGAATATGGGCAGGATTTGAGAGCAGAGAATTTGCTTGATGCAATAACAAAAATCTTAAAATAATAAGTTGAACGTTGTGAGAGGAGAAAAGTATGAAAATAGCGGTAGCAGGAACCGGGTATGTTGGCTTGTCTATAGCTACGCTTTTAGCACAAAATCATGAAGTTGTGGCAGTAGATATTGTTAAGGAAAAGGTAGAATTAATCAATAAAGGGACATCGCCTATTCAGGATGAGTATATTGAAAAATATTTGTCAGAGAAAACTTTAAATCTAACAGCGACATTGGATGCAGAAGTGGCATACAAGGATGCGGATTTTGTTGTGATTGCTGCACCAACAAATTACGATACAAAGAAAAATTTCTTTGATACAGCGGCTGTTGAGAGTGTAATAGAAACTGTTATGAAATATAATTCTCGGGCAATTATGGTGATTAAATCTACAATTCCGGTAGGGTATACTGAATCAATACGAAAAAAATATCAATGTGATAGAATTATATTCAGTCCAGAGTTTTTAAGAGAATCAAAGGCATTGTATGACAATCTATATCCGTCCAGAATTATAGTCGGAACAGATATGGAAGATAAAAATATGGTGGACGCAGCCAATACATTTGCAAGCTTTTTACAGCAAGGTGCAATTAAGAAAGATATAAATACATTGATTATGGGATTTACAGAAGCGGAGGCAGTAAAATTATTTGCAAATACATATTTAGCACTTAGAGTTTCTTATTTTAATGAATTAGATACTTATGCGGAAATGAAAGGATTAAACACGAAGCAGATTATTGAAGGAGTGTGTTTGGATCCACGTATAGGAAATCATTATAATAATCCATCGTTTGGTTATGGCGGATACTGTCTGCCAAAGGATACAAAACAATTGTTGGCAAATTATGAAGATGTTCCACAGAATATGATGGCAGCAATTGTGGAATCGAATAAAACCAGAAAGGATTTCATTGCGGATCGGGTATTACAGAAAGCAGGATATTATGATTATGGAGATGAAAATACTTACGATGAATCATTAGAGCGGGAGGTTGTAATAGGTGTTTACCGGCTAACAATGAAATTTAATTCAGATAATTTCCGTCAGTCCTCAATTCAAGGTGTGATGAAACGGATAAAGGCAAAAGGTGCAACTGTAATAATTTACGAACCAACGCTGGAAAATGGAAGCACTTTTTTCGGAAGTAAGGTTGTAAATGATATAGAGGAATTCAAGGAGCAGAGTCAGGCGATAATAGCAAATAGATATGATAGTTGTCTGGATGATGTAAAGACAAAAGTTTACACAAGAGATTTATATGGACGTGATTAAGTTGAGTGATAAGGAGAAATTATGGATAACAGAGATGTAGAAAAAGTAATATCATTAAGAGAGTTATTTTGGCAGATTGTAATGGCATGGCGTTTCTGGATAATAAGCGGAATTATTTTCGCTGTTTTAATTTCAGGTATGCATTATGTAAAAGGAATGAAAACATATCATGCGGAAGTTGCGCAGCAAAAGGCAGCGGAGGAATTAACAGAAGAAGTTGAAGCAAGTAGTTCAACTGATTTTACAAAAGACGAGTTACAACAGATACAGGATGCCAAAAGTATAAAAAAGGCAATGGAAAAAAGCCGGAAGTATTTGAAAAATTCTGTGTTGATGAATATTGATCCATACCAGGAAAAGGCATTAGTAATGCAATATTACATAGATTCCAATTATTCCTGGAATATAAATCAGGATATTGAATCAGACTACACATCAGCGGTGACAGCGGCATATGCAGAATATGTAAAGAGCGGTGCAATTGCATCTAAAATAAAAAAAGAACTTGGACTTGATTTGGATGAAAGATATATTGAAGAATTGATTTCAGTAGATGAATTGGAAGCAGAGGTAAAGTCGAACAGTATTCTTTCTGTACAGGTGGTCTATACAGATGAAGAAATCTTAAATGAGATGGCGACAGTAGTGGAAGCTTGTATCGAGGGACAGACCTCGGTAATTTCTGACACAGTAGGAAGTCATACATTAAAATTACTGTCGGAGAATGTTGTTACACAGACAGATAGCGAACTTGCAGCACAACAGAGTGTGGCACAGACACAATTAAGTAACTATCGGAATCAGTTAAATGCATTGACGAATGTTATGTCAGAAGAACAGTTAGCGGAATTGGATATAACGGTTGCTGCAGATACATTGGAGGAGGAGACAGACACTGACGTGGTAGTTCAGACACCACCAACAAAACCATCTTATAGTGTCAAGTACCTGATTCTTGGTTTCCTCGTAGGAGTATTTCTCGTAGTCTTATGGGTATGTGCAAAAGTAATTTTCTCAAGCACATTACAAAACAGCGAAGAGTTATCAGACCTGTACGGAGTGCGTTTACTGGGATGCATCAGAAAAGAAGAAAAGGTTTCAAAGATAGATGAATTCCTTTTGAACCTGAAAAACCGTAAGAGAAAGAAAATATCCAGGGAAGCGGCAGAGAATATTCTCATTTCGAATCTGGAACTTGCATGCAGGGCAGAAAACATTCAGAAAATATTCCTGACAGGAACGGAGATTGAGCATGTAGAGAAAGCATGGATTACAGCATTTACAGAGAAGATGCAGAATGTGGGAATTGAAGTCGTTTACGGAGAAAATGTTTGTTATTCGGCAGCAGCACTGAGGGAGGCTGTGGAAATTGGAACAGCCGTCTTACTTGAGCAGAGTAATCAGTCCATTTATGACGAGATTTCGAAGGAAATGAAGATGCTGAAAGAACAGAATGTGCGGATTCTGGGAGGGATTTGTCTGTAAGAAAATGTAGGTTATTTGGAGGGAAAGGGATGTTACTTAGAATAAAAGGGTTATTTCATCGCTTTAATTATGATATAGAGATACAAGATGGGGAGATTGTTACAATTACGGGAGCAAACGGATTCGGAAAATCAACGATAATAAATATTATAAATGCGATTGGAAATAGTAATATTAGATTTTTCTTTCAACTTGAATTTGAACAAATTTATGTGAAAAAAGAGGAAGATGGTTCACCGTTTGTGTTGAGGAAAAAAGATAGTCAGTTGATTTTTAATAATCAGACATTGGATTTTAGGGAAGCCCTTTATTTTTCAAGGGGAATACCACTAGAGAGAATTATAACAAGGAGAAATGCCAAGCAAACTGACCTGGAAAGCATAGTGCAACAAAAAAAGATATATGATACACTGATGCGCGACATGAAAGAACTCGTATCGGGTGTTCGCTTAATCAGGGAGCAAAGAATTATTATTGAAACGGAAGAGGATGAGGAGCAAAGAGAGGCAGTTGAAAGGATACCGGAAAAGTTAGCACTTGAGATTCAAAATGCAAGCAATGTATATGCTAATATTTCGAATGAATTAGACGGTTCATATCCGGAAAGACTATTTAAAGGGCAAGAGAGCATAAGCAAGGAGGAATTTTTCTTCCAATTGGAGGAGATGCAGAAAAAAATAAGAAAGCTTAGAAATAATGGAATAACAACAGTGCGTAATTTGGAAATTTCTGATTTCAAAGAGGAAGATGCAAAAGCATTAGCGATATATTTTAATGACTTTAATAAAAAATATACTGCATATGAAAAACTGGTGGATCGTATAGAATTGTTCTGTGATATTGTGAATAGTCGTTTTACATTTAAAAAATTAGCAATTTCCCATGAAGAAGGGTTTGAAATTATTGATGATACAACAGGGAAAAGGCTTCCTTTAGACAAATTGTCGTCAGGAGAAAAAGAAATTATTGTACTTTTTTATGAAATATTATTTGAAACACCAGATGAAACCTTATTATTGATTGACGAACCGGAAATCTCTCTCCATATTTCTTGGCAAAGGTTGTTTATTCGTGATTTAGTAAGAATTGCAAAGCACAAGCAGCTAACGGTAGTTGTAGCAACGCATTCACCACAGATAGCGTTGGGAGATTGTGATAAACAGATTGACTTAGGAGAACAATACCAGAATGAGCGATTCAATAAGAGCAAATAGAACCTGGGAAGATGTGGTTCAGGAAATAAAAATGGAATTTGATGCTGATATAGAGAGAAAATGCTGCATTGTATTGGTGGAAGGAAAGGATGACTGCCGTTTTATAAATAAGATATTTTTGGATAATGTAATAGCAGTGGAATCGTCATCTGGGAAAAGCGAATTAGAAAAAATTGTATTAGATGAGAAAATTAAATGCAATAGGTTGATTTCTATTCGGGACAGGGACTATATGGATATTGCAAATTTACCGGAGAAAATGTTTGTATATGATAACAGCTGCTTGGAAGTAATGCTATTTGCAAATAAAAATGCGCAAAAAAATTATTACGATATTCATTACCAAGGGAAAAAAGGCTGTGAGGATTATATTGAAAATATTTTCCGTGAATTGGCGCCGTTCAGTGTTTTAAGGAAACAAAATGAGGAAGAGGGTGGCAGAATCGACTTCAAGATAGGAATAGCAGATTGTTTTGACGAAGAGGAAAAAGTGGATATGTGTAAGATTTTTACACGAGTGCATCAGTCGTCAGAAAAAATGGATGCGTGTGTCAGCAGGGCAGATTCTATGTCAGATGAGATGTTGTGGAATATTACAAATGGTCATGATTTCTTCAGACTGCTTGCGACAAAAACGGAGGTTGGAGGAAAACTTATGAACGCAAATGGTGTAATGGACTTGATTTTGGCAATTTACAGGCTGGAGGACTTTAAGACTACAAATTTATACAGAGACTTGTGTACATATCAATTAGAAAATGGTGCAAAGTTTGTTGACATCTAAAGAAATATTTTGTAATCTGTTTAAAGGAAAGTAGGTGGGAATATGTCATATAACAAAAATATTGTACTTGAGATGATTAGTAGTACGTTTTGGGATGAAATCGAAACCTTCGTAGAGGAAAATGTGATGGATTTTGAGGGCGAAGAACTAATGGACATATTTTCTCAGCCTGTTGATTATGCGTTACTTGATAGTATTGAATCTATGAGAATACTAGATTTTGATACAGACAAAGAAGAGAAAAATGAGAGCATTTCAGGAACACTTCAGGTAGTGGCACTTGTTGAAGGATACGTGCATTGGGATGGCGAGAATGTGTGGCTGGAAGATGAAGAGATGTGTATGGGGATAGCGTTTAGCTTTGATGTAGTAGATGGAATATGCTCAAATCTGGATTTAGCACGTGAAGATTGAATAGGGATAATATATATTCTAAAAGCGGTAAGGCAAATAAAAGCCTTACCGCTTTTTCGCTGGGCACATAAAGATATTTGTAACAGGAAACAGTCCGGAAATGGGTGAAAACAGTGCACAAAAGCTATGGTTTTATGGTATAATTTATATAGTATATTTGTACTAATTACATCAGAAGAGAATAGGAATCATGGAGAGGAGAGTTACATGAAGAAGAAAGCATTAGCAATGTTGATGGCGGTTATGGTAACCGTAGGAAGCAGTCCTGTTGCTGCAGCCGAATTGGGAAGTACGGCTGATACACAGGAAGAAGTGGCAGAACAAACGGAAGAATTAGAGAGCACCGAATTAGCGCAGGATGTGGAGACAGAAGATGCAGCCATAGAAGACGTAGATGGAACAGAACTCGTAGAAGAGACAGAAGATGCGGATGTAGAAGACGCAGATGAGACAGAACTCGTAGAGAATACAGAAGTCGCAGAGACAGAAGATGTGGATACAGAAGACGTGGATACAGAAGATGCGACCGAGGAGAAATCTACTGAGGACACAGAAGAATTAGAAGATACCGAGAAACTTGACGAGGAAGATACCGAAGAACTTCCGGTAGTGCAGGCAAGTAATACGGTTTCAGTATCCAATGTGAGCCAGTTGACAACTGCATTGACAAACGCAAAGAAGAATGCAACTGCAAGCAATCCTTATGTAATTGAGATGAAACAGGCAACATATAAGGTGACGAGCAATCTTGCAATCCCAAGCTATGTTACAATCAATACCGCACAGGGTACGGTGCTGAATATTTCCGGTGACATTACAGTGAATGCAAATGTAACGTTGAACTTGTCGGGAGCAACCATTAATTATAGTGGAACCAGCAGCAAGTATGCATTTTACATCAAAGAGGCATCTGGTGGGGTGCTGATAGATGGAGCAACAATTGTCGGAGGAGGAATTTATGCAAAAGAATCCTCAGGTGTGACAATCAGCAATGTTACCATACAGGAACAGAAAGAAAATGCGGTATATGGTTTGAATTCATCATTCGACAGCATTAGTGCAGTAAATGTTTCCGGTGGAACAGGTGGAATTGCTTTAAACAACTCGAAAGCGTCTACGATTAGTGGCTGTACGATAACAGGCGTTACCGGGGTTGGAATTCGTGTAAATGATAAGAAGTCCAGCGTCACAGAGATTAGCAATAATAAAATTACTGGAAAAAACAACAGTAAGGATTTAGCGATAAATGGTATTTACGTTAATTCGGGTGCAAGTGTTACAACTTTAACGAAAAATAACGTAAACAAATGCTATATTGGTATCTATGTCAGTGGTTCTAAAGCAGGAAAAATCACGAATAATACAGTGAAAAATTCCGGTCTGCATGCGATTTATGTGGCAAAAGCCGGTACAATTTCAGGAAATATATCAGGAAATACAATTGATACGTTCAAAGAATCCGGAATCCAGTTATATGATGGAAGTTCTGCAGGCGGAGATGTAAGTAAAAATACAATTACAAACGGTTCGGGAACAGCTATTTTGATTACTGCACAGACGAAGAAGGTATTAGGCAGCCATGTCGGTGACATTAAGGAAAATACAATTACAAAATGTACAGGAGATGGTATAGGAATCTATCATGCATCTTATTGTGGCGCCATTATCAATAATACGCTCGATACCATTGGTGGAAATCACAATGGTGGAGACGGCGATTACGGAATTATTATTGATAGTATGATGAAAGCCGATACATATTGTACGAAAATTGCAGGAAACAATATCAAAAATGTAACATATGCAGGTATCGCTGTTTATTCAGGACCGGCACGAAGCACAAGCACTATTTATCAGGATACAGCATTTGTCAAAGGAAATATAGAAAATAATACCTTGAAAAATTGTGGAACCTACAAGCCAAGTGCTGGATGGAAACAGGAAATTGCAGCAGGAGGTAAGCAGGGATGTCTGTCCGCAATATATGTAGATACACATGCGAGAGTAAAAGGAGATATCTGCAATAATACAATTGATAAGACAGGAGAGCACGGAGTTTACATCCATTTATGTTCCTATGTCAGCAACATTTACGGAAATACAATTTCTAATGTTAAGGAAGCCGGAATTGAGGTATACCAGTCAACAGTTACAAACGAAATTTATGAGAATGTAATTACAAACTCTGGAACAAACGGAATCGCGGCAGGCGAGAAAGGTGTAGTAAAGGGCGCAATCAGAAATAATACAATCACAACAACAGGACAGTGTGGAGTATATCTTGATAAGAGCCAGATGAACACCGTAAAGAACAATAAGATTTCCGGCGTGAAAAAACACGGTATCTACGCAGCCGACGCATCTACGCTGAAAAATATAGTTTCCAACACCATTTCTATGAACAATCAGAAAGATGGTTACGGAATCAAAGCGGGAAGTGACTGCAAGGTAACAAAAATCCAGAAAAATAAAATAAATGGAAAGATGGTATATGGTATCAGAATAGATGGAACAGCGGGCGATATCCAGATTGAGTCCAATACGATTGCAACGAAAAATGCATCAGGCAAAGTATTTTCACCGATTCGCGTGACCGGTTCGACCTCATATACAATCAAAGTTGTTAAGAATACCGTTACAGGAAATAAGACAAATTATGGAATTCGGATTATGTCCGGAAAAGCTGAAATTACAGGCAACACGGTGAAAGCTGCAACATATCCGATTTACATTGAAAAAAATAACTGCAAAGTAACCGTAAAGGATAATAAAATATCCGGAAATACAAACAATTTCGTAAAAACGAAAAATAAAAAGACTGCGATTTCAGCAGTTAAGCTTTCTTCCGTGACAAATGTTTCGGGCAAAAAAGCAAAGGTAAGCTGGAGCAAACAGTCTGCGTATAGTAATTATCTGGTTTATCAGGCAACCAGTAAAAATGGTTCCTATTCTAAACTTACAGACAGTACCGGAAAGAATTATACGGCAAGTAAGTTGAAAAAAGGCACAACTTATTATTACAGGGTTCGTGGTTATGCCAAAGATGGAAAGGTAATGATTTACTCGAACTGGAGTGAAAAGAAAAACGTCAAAATTAAAAAATAAGGCGAGCACGTTAGGAAGGAGCAGTCGTGAGTGGCTGCTCCTTTTTGCGTGAAAAAATTTTTGACGAAAAAGACCAATATGATATAATTGTTGATGTATTTTTAGTTTGCCAGAGAAGAGGAGAATAGGTATCAATGTCAATTATATTACTGATATTATTTTTGTTATGTTGTATCAATGTAAAGGTTGCAGAAAATGGGAAATTTTTTGAGGATTATATTGAGATTTCAAGGACGACGAGCGTAAAAGGTATTTTTGTTATTCTAGTTTTTTTGCGGCATTATCAACAGTATATTGAGCTGAATGGGAATTATGATGCATTTGCAAAATGGTTTGACGGAAATTTAGGTCAGCTTCTGGTGACGTTGTTCCTTTTTTACTCTGGATACGGAGTGATGGAAGGAATCAAAAAAAAGGGTGTGACATATAAAAACAGTTTTCCACAAAAAAGCATCAAGCTGTTACTTCATTTTGATATTGCGGTATTATTGTACCTGCTTCTCGGCTTGATAGAGGGAAATGTGTATCCGATAAAAAATGTTTTGCTCTCATTCGTCTGCTGGGAGAGTATTGGAAATAGTAACTGGTATGTACTGGCAGTGATAGTTTTATATCTGTTTTCATTTGTTGCATTTTCAATATGCAGGGAGAAGCCGATGTTATCGGTAATCATTCTGACGGTACTTTGCATCGGCTATGCATATGTGCTTGGAATTTGGAAAGGTGCCTATTGGTATAACACCATTTTGTGTTATCCGCTTGGCGTATTCTATTCGATAGGCAGGGAAAAGATAGAAAAATTCGTAATGAAAAATGATATTTTTTATTATCTGACATTGCTTATTGCAGCGGTGGGTTATTATATGTGCTTTACAAGAAGAGGAATAGAACTGTATTTTTACTTTGGCTGGACTATCTTTTTTACCATCTTGGTAATTTTGGTTACGATGAAGATAAGATTTGACAACGGCTTTTTACAATTTCTTGGTTCCCATGTATTTAGCTTGTATATACTGCAGAGATTGCCTATGTCGTTCCTGAAACATTACGGACATATGGGGGAACATCCGTATTTTTATTTTATTTTGAGTATGATGGGAACGATTGTATTAGCGCTGTTATATGATAAAGCCATAGGAGATATGGATGCAAAAATTTGGAGAAAACGAAAGTAAAAAAGGGAGAATTGTTGTGGAAAAGGAAAGAACAATAACATTTTCAAAGAAGGACTCTCTGGCAGTTAAGGGAATCGCAATTATTATGATGATATTTCATCATTGCTTTATAGAGATTCCGGTACTCGATCAATATGGAGTTTCTTTTGGCGCACTTTCAAGGGAGAAAGTAGTCTGGGTCTGCCTGTGGCTTAAAATATGTGTTTCTTTATTTGCTTTTGTATCAGGGTATGGCTTATATACAAGCTATAAGAAAAAGAATGGCTCAAAAGTGGAATGGGTGATAAGGAGACTGATAAAGACGTTATCTGGGTTTTGGATTGTGTTTATTTTAGCCGGAATCGTCTGCCAGCTGATAGACCAGCGCTATACCAGGGTGTATTTTGCGGATGGCATAACACAAGGGATATTTAGCAGCCTGGTTTCCTTTATGGGGCTTTCTAATCTGTTTGGAATGCAGCAGTTAATCAGTACATGGTGGTATATGTCGGCAGCAGTTATATTCATTGTGATGACGCCATTTTTTAGTGGGATTTTGGAGAAGTATGGAAGAATTCTGATGCTGCTGTTTGTTGTGATAATACCAAGATTGTTAAATTTAACTTATCCAACTGAGGATAATGCAGCATTTGGTTTTGTATTTATCTTTATAATCGGAATGTGTGCAGCACAGGGAGATATCCTGAATCATTATCTCGAAGTCTGCCAGGAGAAGATAACAGGGGGGAAGAAGGTACTTTTATTCATAGCAGAGTCCGTGGCATTAATTGTAATATGCCGTTGGAGCAGTGGATTGGACGTGACAAGGTTTTGGGAAATCTGTTATGGAATAACTCCATTTTTGCTGATTGTATATGTTCAAAAGTATCTGTTTAAAATAAGACCAATTCATACCGTGCTGGAATTTTTGGGAAAACATTCGATGAATATTTATTTGGTACATACGTTTATTCGAAATTTATATTTGAAGGACGTGACATATTCATTTGGATATTTTTTGTGGACAGCGGTATTCTGCCTGATGAGCGCCCTTTTGATATCAATTATATTAGAGGGACTGAAGCGTTTGATTCGATACAATGTATGGATTGAATGGCTGCAGGAAAAGGTGTGTATGTGTCTAAATAGAAAGTAGAAAATTGACACATTGGGCAAATATGGTATAATTTTGTTTGGCATATTTACCAATAATTAGGGAAAGGGAGAGAATGAGAATGAACCTGAAAAAATTAAAAAAGGTTTTCTGTCTGGCATTATCGGCGTTCATGTTATTTGGGGAAGCCGGAAACGTAACAACACTTGCAGCAGAGACAGAAATCGCACAGGAGCAGACTGTTGAAGAAACAGAAACTGCAACAGAAGAAACTACGGAAGTAACAGAGGAAACCACAGCAGAAGAGGCTACGGAGGTAACAGAAGAAGTAGAAGAAACTGCAACAGAAGAAGCTACGGAAGAAGTAGAAGAGACTGAGACAGAAGAAGTTACGGAAGAAGTAGAAGAGACTGAGACAGAGGAAGCTACGGAAGAAGTAGAAGAGACTGAGACAGAAGAAGCTACGGAAGAAGTAGAAGAGACTGAGACAGAAGATGCAACGGAAGACGAGGATATGGAGCTTGTTGAGGCATCTGTAGTTGGAACATTAAGAGACAGTGCAACTTATACATATACAACAACAGATTCTGGTAATTATTTCGTTGCCTTTACTGCAACTAAAAATGGATATGTAACTTTTAATGTCAAGGGATTAACACAGCTGCATAGTTACAGTGATGTGCGTATTATGAGATCTACAACAGCATCCTATGAGAACTACCTGACAGATACCTATGACATTAAATATGGTACAACGACAACATTGCCGACAATCGGGGTTAAAGCGGGGACAACATATTATTTATATGGATATCTTGGATATATATCAGGAAAACCAACAAAAAAGGTACAGTTTACAAGCTCTTTTACAGCAGATGAGAACTGGGAGAAAGAGACAAATGATACAATCGGAACAGCCAGTGCCATCAGTGTCAATAAAGATTATAAAGGTACATTATCAGAGTCTGGGGATGATGATTATTATAAGTTTACCTTATCAGAAGCAGGTTATGTTTCATTAAATTTGAAGCATAATGCGTTGGCAGATGTAACTTCAAACTTTTATGAAGTGAAATTATTATCCGCAGATGGAAGCTATACCTACACATACTTTTATAGTACAGGTGCAGAAACTTCCAAAAACGGAATAAAGATTGGTTTGGAAAAGGGAAGTTATGGTATTAAAGTTTCAAGCTATAATTGGGATGCGGGAATTTATACATTAAATGTTAATTTTAAAGCAGCATCCAACTGGGAAAAAGAAAATAACGGAGATACCAATGTTGCAACCAAAATTTCTTTGAATAAAGAATATAACGGAACATTTACAAATTATAATGATGAAGATTATTATAAGTTTACTTTAGATGCAGATGGTTATATTGCAATTAATTTTAAACACGCAAGCACAGGAGATACCAATAACTTTGGAACCGTTTACTTAAAAGATAAAAATGGAAATGACATTACATCCCTAAAGAGTGTAGGAACAAGTAAGAGTGTATCATCCGAAAAGTGCGGATTAAAGAAAGGTACCTATTATCTTTATCTGAATCCGGCATATAATTGCACATCAACACCATATACGTTTAAGGTTTCTTATACAAAATCTGATAATTGGGAAAAAGAAAATAATGGAGATGTATCTGCTGCAACGAAAATTGACCTTGGTAAGGATTATAATGGAACAACAAGGGTCAATGGTGGATATGATTACGATTATTATAAATTTACATTAGAAGATAAGACATGGGTGAACCTTTCTTTTTCACATGCAAGTACAGGAAGTACAGATACGCAGTGGAGTGTATATTTGGTGGATAAGTCAGGAAAATCTATTTCAAAAGATGCCAATGGAGACTATATCGGTGGTTACTTATCTGTGAAAGGAACACAGACATATGCATCTATGGGAAATATCCGTCTGGCAAAAGGAACTTACTATATTAAAATTTATGGTTCCTCAAGCTCCGAACCATATAAGCTAAATGTAAGTAAAGCAAAAATTAAGACACCGAAAATTTCCAGCGTAAAATCAGCATCCTACAACAGCATCAAAGTAAAATGGAAAGCAGTAGCAGGAGCAGATCAATATTATGTATACCGCAGTACATCTAAAGATGGTTCTTACAAGAAAGTAAAGACATTAGAAGCTGGTTCAACATCGTATACCGACAAGAAACTGACCACTGGAAAGAAATATTACTACAAATTAAAATGTAGTGGAACAACAAACAAAAAGACAACAAGTGGTTACTCTGAGGTAAAGGGAGCAAAACCAGTACCGGCAACTCCAAAAGTAACATTAGCTTCATCGAAGAAGAATCAGATGAAGGTATCCTGGAAACAGATTTCAGGTGCGACCGGTTACGAAGTATGGAGAACAGATAAGAAGGATGGTAAATATTCTAAACTTACCACCATTTCAAAAGCAAAGACTGTTACCTATACAGATAAGAAAGCTAAGAGTGGCAAGACATACTACTATAAAGTACGTGCCTATAAAACGGTGAATGGAAAGAAAGTATACAGCAGCTATTCATCCGTCGTATCTAAAAAAACAAAATAAAAGATGAAAATGGGACAGAGCCTGACACTTATGGTGTGTGGGTTCTGTTTTTTTGCGAAAATATTCGGAATGAGATGAAAAAAGGTGGCGGTAAGTTTTGACAGACAGGATAAATATGGTATAATTTCTTTACTTAATTGAGGTAGGAGAATGCGCAAAACTGCGTGGAAATGGAGAGTATAATATGAATATAAGGAAATTAAAAAAATGGTTTTGTTTGGCGTTATCTGTGATGACACTAGTAGGAGAAGCTGGAAATGTGACGACATTAGCAGCAGAGACCGCGGGTGATGACGCTGTCGAGACAGTGGATACGGATTTTTCAGAGCAGGATACAGAAGCGGAAGTTGAGGCGGCAACAGAAGAAGCTGTTGAGGATACCGAGGAGGCAGCGGAAGAGGCGTCCGAAGAGATATCGGAGACTGAGACGGAAAGTACTGTGGAAGAGACAGAAGATACAGAAGCAATAACGAAAGAAAGTATCAAAGATACAAAGGATACAGAATCAGAGGATGAATTGGAAACAGAGGAATTAGAGGTGACAACGGCATCTTCCGGTTCATCATCGGGTTCTTCTAGTACAACAACCACTAAGATAACAGGCTTGAAGCAGACAAGTGATACAGCTCAATCGGTGAAAGTAGAATGGAATGCCACAGGAAAGTTATATACGGTAGAGTGGAGCAGTGATAATACAAAATGGATAAGTGCAGATGTGACAGCGCAGACATCGTGCGAAATTAAGAACCTGACTGCTGGAAAGAAATATTATGTCAGGGTATATGTGAGCACAGATACGACAACAGCAGCTACAGTTGAAGTATTCACAAAGCCGACGGCAAAGACAGCCTCCGTTAGTCAGATTAACGATAAAACGTCTACGACATCGACAACGGTTCAATGGGATGCGGTAGAAGGCGCAAATGGATATAAAGTGGAATATAAGCCTGCTATTGATGGAGCCACGAAAGTTACAAAATACGTGACGACAAATAAAATTAAGCTGACAAAACTATCTGAGAATACAAAATATGTTGTTTATGTGTATGCTTATACGGGAAATGATACCTATAAAGCGGTGAGTAAGTCGTGGAAAAAACTTGTTGCGAAATTGAAGCCAACCCAGGTAAGCGGTTTGAAATGTGATATTTTTTACACGAAAAAAGGTGCCCGTATCAATGCTAATAAGGTTAGTAACGCGAACGGATATCATTGGATTGTGTACAAATACAATGGTTCATCCAAGAAGTATGACAAAAAAGTTGAGGAAGGCAAAAGTTCCAGCAATGTAATTCTTACTTCTGAAAAAGTTGCCGTTGGCCAGTTCTATATGGCGAAGGTACGTGCGTATACGACGATAAATAACAAGAAAGTATATGGAAAATGGTCCAATGTGATTTATATGTCGGGTGACCCGAAAGAGGTTAAAGTTAAGAATGCATCGACATCATCACAAAAGGTGTCATGGTCTTCGGTGAAGAGAGCGACCAGTTATACGGTTTATGTTTCCAAAGACAAAAATAGTCGTGGTAAGAAAATATGCACAACTACAAAAACGAATGTCACATGTAAAAAATATGGAAATAATAAGTTGAAAGAGGGAACCGTATATTATTATACGATAGTAGCCAACATGAAAGTTGGGGATAAGACCTACAAATCAACACCATACTTTCGATACAGTAAACGAAAATAGCAGGAATTGTAAAGTAGAGCAGACAAAATGACGTCTGCTCTATTTTTTTGCGCGAAATTGCGCGGGATATGATATAATGAGCGCAGCGAATTATATCCTGCGCGAATGCGCATAGGTATCAGCCGCAGGCATCATGAACGAAGTTCATGATATAATGAGCGCAAAGGAAAAGGAGGAAATAAAGTGCGTAAACAATATATAAAGAGAGCATTATGTATCACGTTAGTCGCGGCGACACTTTTAGATTCAAGCAGTGTTGCGTGGGCGGCGTCCTTACCGCAGCAGGAAGTGGTGGAAAGCCAGGCGGATACAGAAGAGGAAGCGACGGAAGTCTTAGATGATACAGAGAATATCACAGCAACCGAGGTTACGGAGGGCACCGAGACAGAGGAGCCGACCGAAGTTGCGGAGGATACGGAAGGAATCGAAGAGACTGAGACAGAGGAAGCAACGGAAACAGAAGACACCGAGACGGAAGATACGGAGTCGACAGAGGATACAGAAACTACGGAAGACACTGAGATAGAAGTGGTAGAGGACGCAGCAGCCGTAGAGACAGTTGTATGGGACAGCGTTGCGTTGGCTTCGAATACGGAGGTATCACTTGCATGGCAGGAAGTAGAGGATGCAGACGGATATGAGATTTACCGGAAGACAGACAGCGGAAGCTATACACTGCTCACGCAGATAGATGGCGCATCCACAACGAGTTACACGGATAAAGATAATTTTTCCGTGGGAGTTACTTACACCTATAAGATTCGTGCCTATGCAGGAAGCGATGAAAGTGTGGCCTATGGAGAATGGTCTGAGGAAAAGTCTGTGTGCAGAACGTTAGAGGCACCGGTGCTTGCGGTGTCAGCTTCCACATATCAGACAGTGACGCTTGCATGGGAACAGATTGAGGATGCGGATGGATATGTGATTTACAGAAAAGCATCCGGAGAAAGCAGTTACAGTAAGGTAACAACGCTTACAGGTGCATCGACCGTCTCTTATCAGGATACAAGTGTTACAACAGGTGAGACTTACCAGTATTATATGGTGGCATATTGCAAATCCAATAACAAAACGCAGTATAGTGATAACTCCAATACGGTGAAAGTAAAACCAGCGTTAGAACAGACCGTAGTGTCACTGTCAGAGATTACGCTGACATCTGCAAAGGTGAACTGGAATAAAATCAGTGGAGCAGATGGGTACGTGATTTATCGTGCAGCAAAAAAAGCAGGAGATTACACGAAGATTGCAACGTTAGAAGGTGCAAAAAAGACGAGTTATGTGGACAGCGATTTGAAAGCAGCAAAGACGTACTATTATAAAGTGCGTGCTTATCGTGTCGTTAACAGCAAGAAAGTTTACGCATCTTATTCCGAGCCGGTAAGTACGACAACCTGTCCGACGGCACCGACAGTCAGTCAGGTTTCAACGTCTTATAGTGCAGTAAAGGTTCAGTGGAAAAGCGTGGCACTTCCATCTAAAAACTGTGGATATTATATTTACCTCGTAAATGGGGATGAAAGTACAATTGTAGGAGAATTGATCAAGACGTCCACCGGATATGATGTATATCGTTATAAGAACGGCGTGAGAAATGCAAAAGCCTCCAGTTCGATGAAAGATACATCGGATTTGACCTTCAAATTGACCGGACTGACACACGATAAGGAATATCAGATAAAAGTTGCAGGTTATGTCACCAAGAGTTCCGGAAAGATTGTGGTCGGAGCAGATTCTAATATTTTGATAGCAACACCGAAGCTGACTGCAGTTACCATAACAGGAGTGACATCCCAATCTTATAAGACAGCATTGCTTGAGTGGAAGGCAACTTCCGATAAAGAAGATTATTATGAGATTTACCGGAAAGCAGAGAGCGATTCCTCTTATAAAAAAGTGGCAACGGTGGAAGCGGTAGATGGAACCAGCGCGTACACGTATACAGATAAAAAACTTACTACGGGAACAAAGTATACCTACAAGATAAGAAGTGCGAAAGTGAAGGGCTCAGACATTGCCTATTCGTCCTATTCTTCGAAAAAAAGTGCGACCATAAAACCGGCTGCGACAACCGTGAAAGCAGCATCGAAATCGTATAACAGCGTGAAACTTACCTGGTCAAAGGTAAAAGGAACCGAGGAGAATGGCTATGTAACCGGTTATGAGATTTATCGCAGCAAGGAGAAGAACGGAACCTATAAGAAAATAGCAACAGTCAAAGACGGAACCAAGACGAGTTACACTGATACATCGTTAAAGACAGGAACAAAGTATTATTACCGGATTAAGGCATACTGTAAAGTAAACAAGACAAACGTATACAGTAATTTTTCATCGAAAGTTTCTGCAAAACCGGTACCGGCTGCAACAAAGGTAAAGAAAGCGGTATCTTCCGGTTACAACAGTGTGACAATCACTTGGTCAAAAGTAAAAGGCAACGCATCTGACGGTTATGTTTCAGGTTATGCCGTATACCGGAGCACGTCAAAGGATGGCAAATACAAGAAGATAGCAACGATAAAATCAGGCAGTACACAGAAATATAAAGATACAAACCTTTCTACAGGAACGAAATATTACTATAAAGTAAAAGCATATTGTAAGGTGAGCGGAAAGAATGTATGGAGCGCAGCATCTAATGTGAAATCTGCGAAACCGATTCCGGCTGCGCCAAAGATTTCTAAGATATCATCAAAGAATTACAATACGCTTGAAATTACCTGGAGCAAGGTAAAAGGAGCAAGCGGTTATAAAATTTACCGCAGTACGAAAAAGGATGGAGATTATACGCAGGTCGGAAAAGTGAAATCCGGCAGCACGACATCTTATCAGGATACAGGTCTTAAGACAGGAAAGAAGTATTATTATCAGGTAAGAGCATACACAACAAATAAAAAAGGTAAGAACATTAATTCAAACTATTCTTCTGTGAAAGCAGGAACAGCAAGACCGGAGAAAGTAACCGGATTAAAGGCAACGCCACAGAATGCAAATCGGATTGTACTTACCTGGAATGCTGTGTCAGGCGCTAAGTCCTACACGGTTTACCGCAGTACGACGGCAGATGGAACGTATAAGGCAATCAAAAAAGGAATCACAGATACAACATATACCAACAAAAAGCTGACCAGCGGCACGACCTATTATTATAAAGTTGTGGCAGTCAGAAATGACACAGAGGGTAAGATGAGTAAAAAAGTATCGGCTATGGCGGCAGTGCTCGATCTGAGTGCAACAAAAGTAACCGTACAGCAAGGATTTACGAATACCGTCATAGCGGGAACGAGTCCTACAGCAGAAGTTACCTGGTCGAGTGATAATCCATCTGTTGCAACCGTAAGCGGCGGTGTGATTTACGGAGTGGTAGAGGGAACTGCGACAATAACGGTAAAAGCAAATGGAATTACAAGATACGTTTCTGTCACAGTCAAGAAAACCATGAATGGTTTGGATGTTTCAAAATGGCAGGGAACGATTGATTTTAACGCAGTCAAGGCAACCGGAGCAGATTTTGTTATGATTCGTCTCTGCCACGGTGGAGAAAAGGATGTCTATTTTGAGACAAACTATGCGAATGCGAGAAGCGCAGGACTGTTAATCGGAGTTTACGATTATACATACGCAACATCTACGGATGCGGCAGTAAATGAGGCATATACGGTAATTGGAATGCTCGGTGGAAAGGGACTGGAATTCCCGGTTGCATTTGACATGGAGGATTCCTCCATTCTGGCAGCTACGGACAGTTCGACCCGGACCGACATTGCATGGGCATTTTACAATACGATAAACGGGGCAAGTTACAGATCCGCGTTGTATGCGAACCTGAACTGGCTCAACAGTGCGTTTGTCAATGCAAGACTTGCAGGAATGGATATCTGGATTGCAAGATACCGCGATAAGAGTTTAGGACATGGCTACACCGGAGCCGGAAATGTCATTATGTGGCAGTATAGCAGCACGGGAAGCGTATCTGGAATTTCCGGAAATGTTGACCTGGATGTAGCATTTTAAAAAAGATACAAAGAGAGGAAGGCTTGGTTGTTAAGGATGAAACGGAGAAAAGGGAAATTGATTTGCATGGCATTTGTACTGTTTTTGCTTGGCGGAAGGGCAGATATTGTAAATGCAGCCGAAGAACAGACGGACGGTTACATTTCGATTCCATGTGAGGACGAAGTTCCGGCTTTAACAACGGGGGATGAAGAAGAAACGGGTGTGGCACTGCAGCGGAGTGCCACACCATTAGAATCTTATTATGTCACGGAGAATTTGCCGGAGATACGCAATCAGGGAGCGTACGGCTCCTGCTGGGCATTTGCATCTCTGGCACTCGGTGAGATAAATATGAGAAAGACAGAGCAGTTAGAACTAGACTTGAGTGAACTGCAGCTGGCATATTTTACTTATCATACGGTGGAAGATCCGTTAGGCGGCACGGCTGGGGATAAGAACTATCTCGGCAGCACCGCAGGTGATTTTTTGCAGCAGGGTGGCAATATCATGCTTGCCCTGCAGACACTTGCAAACTGGAAAGGTGCGGCAAGCGAAGAAGTGCTGCCCTACAATGATGAGAGCTGTCTGAGTGCATTGGAAGATGGAATTGAAGAATCTTATGCTTACGAGGACGTGGCACACATAAAAAATGCCTATATTGTAAATTTAAAAGAAAATGCAGATGAGGCAAAAGAATTAATCAAAGAATACGGCGGGCTGGCGACAAGTTATTGCAACGCAGCATCCTATTACAATGGAACATATAATTCTTATTACAATCCAAATAAGCGCTCGGTAAATCATGCAATTACAATTGTAGGTTGGAATGATGATTTCCCAAAAGAAAATTTTACCGACACCCCGCAAAGTGATGGCGCATGGTTAGTACGCAACAGCTGGGGCGTAGAAGGCGAGAATTATTATGGGTATTTCTGGATGTCCTACGAGGAGAATACGCTTTCTAAGGCGGCTTATGCGTTTGAGTTTGTGAGCAGCCAGAGCGAAGAATACTATGATAATAACTATCAGTACGACGGAAGTATTTACTATCTGAAGTCGGTACCGGTATCGGATGGAAATACAATTACAACTGCAAATATTTTTGAAGCGCAGAAAGAAGAAGAGGAATTAAAGGCGGTTTCGTTTGAGACCTATGCCACAGATGAGAGTTACGAGATTTCCATTTATAGGGATTTGGCGGATCTGACGAATCCGGAGAGTGGAACACTCGTTGAGACAAAGAGTGGAGAGACTACATTTGCAGGGCTTTATCAGGTGGCTGTGGATGGAATGACACTGGCAGAAGGACAGAATTTTGCAGTGGTGGTTACACTCACGCGCGCTGCGGGAAGTCCAAGCATGATGATGGAATACGATTACGATAGCTGGCTGGTGTGCGAGACATCTGCGGAAGCAGGGCAGAGCTTTGTAAAAGAAAACGGTGTGTGGGAGGATTTCGGAGCCGCAAATAACCGTAATATACGAATTAAAGCGTACACGAATACAACGGTAGAGACACCGTCAGAGGAGGTCGCAACGGAGATTGCACTCTCAGAACAGGAGATTGCGCTTGCCCGCGGGGAAAGTGCGAGTCTTACAGCAACACTCAACGGAACCGGTGAGGTGACATGGAGCAGTGACGATACAAGCGTTGCAACCGTGAAAGACGGAAACGTAAAAGCAGTCGGGTATGGAATTGCTGTGATAACGGCGCAGACCGGAGATGTAACGGCACAATGCTATGTGTATGTGTATCCGCCGGAAGTTGAGACGAAGGTAACGGCAGAGCAGGCTGGATGTAACCGAATCAGCTGGAACACCGTGGACGGTATTACCGGATACCGGATTTACCGTTACAATCTTGAGACGGAAGAAGAGGAACTTCTTACGGAACTGACAGATGCGGCAGCTTCAAGTTATGATGACACCACATTTTTACAGGATGAAAACTATGGATATTATGTAGTTACGTATGTAACATCGACCAAAGGTGAAGTGGAAAGTGATGTTTTAAATTGGGGCTACGTGCATTATCTCCTGACTTATCATTTGGCAGGGGGAACGAATGCGGCATCGAATCCATCGGCATATTACGCGGATGAGGAAGAGATTACGCTGGCTTCACCGACAAGAAAAGGATATACCTTTGCGGGCTGGTATACGGATTCTGCGTATACCAATCGTGTGAAAAAAATAGATACTGCAAAACATGACATTTTCACCTTATACGCAAGATGGATAAAAGATACAGAACAGATAAAAGGCGAAGTTACGCAGGAAGGAGGAGACAGCGGCGTAGAAGAAGGAGAAGATGTGGTGCAGAGTGTGAGCACTGCACAAACGGCAGAACAGATACAGACAGTGGAGACCGGTGACGATGGAGAGCAGTTAGGCACCATCGGAATGATGCTTGTGCTTGGAAGTGGCTGTATTATGCTGGTTTTTCGTCGAAAGAGGCGAGAATAGGAATTGAAAAACGGGGAGAGAGGTGTTAGGATAAAGGTACTAGGAGTTTTTTGTGAAGGAGTCAGAAGATGAAAAAAAGAATTTTGGCATGGTGCATGGCAGTCACAGTTACGCTAACTGCAGTTGGCAGCGATGTATCCGTATATGCAAAACAGACAGGGGATGTAACGGAGTTATCGGAAAATGAAGGCGTTGAGACAACCGAAGTGACGGAGGAGACATCCGGGGATGACGGTACGGAGAGTGTGGAAGAGACAGAAGTATCCGAGGCTGTTGCAGAGGAAGAAACAGAAGTATCCGAGACTGTCACAGAGGATGTGACAGAAGATACGCTGGAGGGTACGACAGAGGATGTGGAAACGATTGACGTAGATGCATCAAACGGTTATATCTCACTCCCGATTGAGAAAGAGATTGGGGCACTGGCAGAAGATGATGTGGAAGCATATCAGTCAAGCCTGCCGTCCTCTTACATTACACCGAATTTGCCGTCAATCAGAGACCAGAATCCGTATGGAACCTGCTGGGCATTTTCTGCAGCTTCTCTGGCAGAACTCAGTATTTTACAGAATGAGTCGGCAGATGCATCATCGATTGATTTCAGTGAACTGCATCTTGCATACTTTACGAATTATTCTGTCACCGACCCGTTAGGTGGAACAACTGGCGATTCTAATACATATACGAATCCGAATACAGGTTTTTTGGATTTTGGCGGAAACCTGATGTTTGCCATGTATACGCTTGCAGGTTGGACAGGAGCAGCAGATGAGACGACGGCACCGTATGAGACAGCTTCAACCGTTGCCACAAGCGGTCTGAGTTCCAGTCTTGCCTATGATGATGTGGCACACATGAAAAACGCCTATATCATCAATATTGCAGAAAATCCGGAAGCGGCAAAGGCATTGATTAAAGAGCTTGGCGGAATCGGAATCAGCTACAATGCATCATCATTCCAGTATTACAACAGCACATATAATTCTTACTACAATCCGAATACGGTAAGTACGAATCATGCAGTGACTATAGTTGGATGGAACGATGATTTCCCGAAAGAGAATTTCACCAACACACCGGCAGGTGACGGAGCATGGCTGGTGCGAAACAGCTGGGGCGTGGATGATTACAGTTATTATGGATATTTCTGGATGTCCTATTATGAAGGCTCGTTAAGCGAAGCTGCATATGCATTTGATTTTGTCAGCAGTGACAGTGATGAATATTACGATAATAATTATCAGTATGATGGAAGCGAACTGACTGCTTATCTGTATAGTACAAATAGTTTCGCAAATGTTTTTACTGTCCAGGGAGCTAGTGAGGTGTTAAAAGCAGTATCATTTGATACAGGAACAACAAGTGAGACATATACGATTCAAATCTATAAGAATCTAATAAATACATCTAATCCTGAAAGTGGAACACTTGTTGATACGGTGACGGGGACGACAACTTATCAGGGCATATATTCGGTTGTTCTAAGTAAGGACATTTATTTAAATAAGGGGGATAATTATGCGGTTGTTGTTACATTAAAGAGAACGGACGAATCACCATCTATTGCATACGAGTATTCGGCGGAAATTAACGCTCAGGTAAATAATACAACAGTTCCGTGGATTACCTGCATGGCATCATCTTCATCCGGCCAGAGCTTTTATAAGAGTGGCACAAGCTGGGTTGATTATGGGGCATCGGGAAATGGTAACTTCCGTATTAAGGCATACACGAATAATGTGTCAGGAAGTACAGCCGTGACAGGGGTCTCGGTAGCAGCAGATACAACGACGATTGGAGTTGGCGGAACAACAACCGTGACAGCAACCGTTGCTCCATCAAACGCGACAAATCAGAATGTGACATGGAGCAGTTCTAATACAAGTGTTGCAACAGTAGCGCAAAATGGTGTTGTGACGGGTGTGGCAGGAGGTACCGCAAAAATCATCGCAAAGACAAGTGACGGTGGTTATACGGCATCTGTAACAATAACAGTGGATAATAAGATACTGACCGGTATTTCGTTGTCGAAAACTTCTGCATCGTTAGAGAAGGGAGGTTCTTTACAGTTATCGGTATCCTATACACCTTCTAATACAACAAGTGACAAAACGGTTACCTGGTCTTCTAGCAATACAAAGGTTGCAAAAGTATCATCGAAGGGTGTTGTGACGGCAATCGGATATGGAACGGCTGCCATCACAGCGACAGTGGGAAGCTGTACGGCGACCTGTACGGTTACGGTCAACATAAATACAATGAAGTGTGTTCCAATCGCAAACTCAGACGGTTCTGTGACAATCAGCTGGGATGCGGTAGATGGCGTTACCGGTTATTATGTGTACCGCAATGGCGACTGCGCAAAATTAATAAAAGATGCCACTACGGTTACTTATACCGATACAGCGGCAAATGCCGGAAAGACAAGCTATTATTACGGGGTTAGTGCTTATTATAAGGGCACAGGAAGTACGATATACAGCGGATATTATAAGGTATATGTCAGATATCCGGTTAAGTATTCACTGAAAGGCGGAACCAATAGTTCGGATAATCCGACCTATTTTACAGCAAACAATATCGGAACGAAATATACATTAGCAGATCCGACGCGGAAAGGTTACACGTTTGCAGGCTGGTACAGTGATAGTTCCTACAAGAATAAAATTACGAGTCTGACAGCAAAGAGAAAAATTGTCACGGTGTATGCAAAGTGGACAGAGCATAAATACACAATATCCTTCCAGGGAAATGGTTCGACGAGTGGCAGTATGTCGAAGATGACGAAATTAAAATATTCGAAATCCTATACGCTGACGAAGAATGCATTCAAGAAAAAAGGTTATAAATTTACCGGCTGGAACACGAAAGCGGATGGTTCCGGCAAGACATACAAGAATGCCGCAAGTGTATCGAAACTGACGACGAAAGATGGAAAGACCGTTAAGCTGTACGCACAGTGGAAAAAGGTTAGCTACACGATTACTTATAAGCTGAATGGTGGAAAAAATAATAGCAAGAATCCAGCAAAATACAACGTAAAAACGGAGACAATTAAATTGAAAAAGCCGACACGGAAAGGTTATACTTTTGTGGGCTGGTACAGTGATAAGTCCTGTAAGAAGAAGGTAACGCAGATTAAGAAGGGCTCAACCGGAAATAAGACACTGTATGCGAAGTGGAAAAAGAAATAAAAAAGTATGGGTTTAAGGGTGGAGTACGAATGGAAGAAATTACCAGGGTGTCTCCGCCCTTATTTGGCAAAAAAATAAGAAAATATACATAAAATCCTAAGAGAAAAAAGGTTGATTCCTATCAGGATTTATGCGATTATAGTATAATGTCTATGGAAATAAATGGAGAAATAAAAGATACCAGAATAGAGAAGGAAAGGCAGTAACAGATGAAAAAAAGGATTTTGGCATTGTGCATGGCAGTAGCAGTTACGTTTACGACGGTTGCGACGGATGTTACGGTTTATGCAGGACAGAGTGAGACAACAACAGAGACAGAAAGTGAGGTGACGGATGAGAGCGGACAGACAGCAGCAGAAGGAGTAGACAGTACAGAAGCTGAGACAGAGGAAGCAGACAGTACGGAAGCTGAGACAGAGGAAGCGGACAGTACGGAAGTGGAGACTGAGAATGTAGACAGCACGGAAGCTGTGGCTGCAGAAGAAGTGGACAGTACGGAAGCTGAGACGACAGAGGACGATGCGGAAGTGACAGAGGAGAAGCTGAATTATTTGACAGTAGGAAGTCCCTATGTGGAAGTGCCGGGGACGCAGAAGATTTTAGCTGACTTTGGTGATGAGAATACGGTTGTGAAGTCTGCATCCATGGTTGTCCAGAATACAGACACGTTAGAGACTAAGACGGTGGAAGCGTCTGAGATATCATATACTTCACTGTTGTTTGAACTTGCATATCAGGATGAATCAGATGCGGGTGCTTACAAAGTGGTTTCTCTCCACGTTGAGACGGAAGCAGGAAGCTATGACTTAGACCTCGAAGAAATCGGAATCAATGCACAGTATGGTGTCAATCAGAGCGTGGATACACAGCCGGATGCCAGTGTTGTGGACGAGGATGAAGATGACGAAGAAGACATTTCCTGTGAAGTGGTATCCATCGGAGCAGACGGCTCTTATACAACAGAGACGACCTTAGAGGATGCTCTTGACAGTGTACAGGATGCATCAGACCTTGAAAATGTGAAGGGAAACCTTGTCGTATGTTTAGATCCGGGACATGGTGGAACTGACGGAGGAGCATCTGCAAATGGCCTTGTAGAGAAAAACTTAAATTTAAAAATTGCGCAGTATGCAAAAGCAGAGTTAGAGACCTATGCGGGTGTTACGGTGTATATGACAAGAACAGGAGACAACTACCTGACATTGGATGAGCGAGTTGCCTATGCGACAAGTGTAGGAGCAAATGTATTTGTCAGTATACATATTAACTCCGGTTCCTCAGTGGCTTCCGGAGCAGAAGTTTATTATCCAAACAGCAATTACAATGCAACAGTTGGAACCATCGGACATGACCTTGCAGAGAAGATTCTTGCAAAGTTAGTCAGCCTTGGACTTGCAAACCGTGGAACGAAAATTCGTAACTCGGAATCAGGAGATACCTATGATGATGGATCTTTGTGTGATTACTATGGTGTAATCAGAAGAGCGAAAAAAGCAGGAATCCCGGGACTTATTGTAGAGCATGCCTTTGTATCAAATGCGAGTGATGCCAGCAATTTCTTGAGTTCAGACGAAAAGTTACAGGCACTCGGTGTGGCAGATGCGACAGGAATTGCAGAGTATTATGGATTGGTAAAGAAAAGCTCTACGCCGACGATTTCTTATACACAATCGAAAAAGGGTGGAAAACTGAAAGTTAAGTGGTCAGCAGTAGATGGTGCCACATCTTATCAGGTGTATCGTTCGACAGAGAAAGACGGGGACTATACAGAACTTGCAACGGTTACAGGAACAACATCTTACACAGATACATCTGTTAAGGTTGGAAAGAAATATTATTACAAGGTATGTGCTGTATTTTCAAATGGAACAGTAGGAAGCCTGTCGGCGGCGGTCAGTGGTGTTGCACTGGATAAAACAACTATTACATCTGTAGTTTCAAAAAGCAAAAAAAAGATTCAAATTACATGGAAAAAGGTATCGGGTGCAAGCGGATACTATGTTTACAGAAAAAATGAATCGACCGGAAGTTTTGAACAGGTAGCAACTGTAACGGGAGGCAGTGTGCTTAGCTATGTTGATGGAGTGTCAAAGAATAATACAAAGTATACCTATAAGGTTAAGGCATACAATGTAAGCGGCTCTACCATCGGGGAAGGAAAGAATTCGGACCCGAAATCCGGAAAGGCAATTGCGAAGCCTGTTATTAGTTCCATAACTTCGCTGAGCCAGTCTGCATTGACCGTTAAATGGAAAAAAGTTGGTGGAGCAGACGGTTATATTGTGAAGCGTAGCACAAGCCAAAACGGTACCTACACTACGGTTAAGACGATAACAAATGCAGATACCCTTTCCTATAAGGATACGAAAGTGGCAGCAGGTGTTACCTACTACTATAAAATCGAAGCTTATGATGATACCTATGGAACAAAAGGCTACAGCGGCAATTCATCACCGCTTGGTGGCAAAACCATAGCAAAGACCAAAATTAAGACAGTTACATCTGTCAGTGCTACTACCTTAAAAATTACCTGGAATAAAACATCAGGTGCATATGGTTATCTGGTTAAGAGAAGCACTAGTAAGAACGGAACATACACGACGATTGCAACGCTGAAATCCGAGAGTAAGACATCCTATCAGGATAAGAATGTGTCAACAGGGAAAAAGTATTACTATAAAGTTGAGACCATGGTAGATAACAATGGAACTATCGGATATGGTGGCAATTCAAGTCCAATGTATGGTAAGACAATTGAAAAAACCTCGATTAGTTCTGTTGTGGCGCAAAACTCTACGTCTGTAATCGTTACATGGAAAAAGAATGCGGATGCATATGGTTATAGAGTAAAGAGAAGTACAAGCAAAGATGGAACTTATACGGTACTTGCAGAACTTACAGGTGCAAGTACAATAAAATATACAGATAAGACGGCAAAAGAAGGAACTACATATTACTACAAAGTTGAGGTAATGAATCAGGTGAATGGCACGATAGGCTATAGTGGCAATTCAAAGCCTGTTTCGGTAAAAACAATCCAAAAAGTTAAGGTTACCTCAATAAAGGGCGTTTCTAGTACATCATTGTATTTGCAGTGGCAGGAAGTTTCCGATATAACAGGCTATCAGATATATAGAAGCACGAGCCAGAATGGAACATACAAAAAGATAGCTACGGTTAAAGGAAAGTCAAACGTAAGCTATACAGATACCGGGTTGAGTAAGGGAACTACATATTACTATAAGATAAGAGGCTATAGAACGAGTGGAAGTGTAACTGAGTATGGAACATCTTCAGCAAAGCAGAAAGCGTGGACGTTGAAGAAGGTCACCATATCTGAGATTACAACAAGTGGAAGTACAACTGTCAATCTTAGCTGGAATAAGGTAGACAATGCAAACGGTTATAAAATATATCGTAAAAAAAGTACAGATAGTTCGTTTAAAAAGTTAAAGACGATAACATCGGCAAGCACATTGAGTTATAGTGATACGAGCGTGGAAGCAGGCACTATTTATTATTATAAAATTTGTGCAACCAGCAAGATAGTTGGGACAAGCACCGGAAGAGGAGATTACAGCACAGCGTGGGAAGTTCCTGTTCTGGCATCAGGAACTATAAGTGGAATCAGTTTGTCAGCAGCCGGATCAGTAAGCATTAGCTGGAAGACAGTAAGCAATGCTTCCGGTTACCAGCTTTCGTATTCGACCAGTAAAAGTGGAACCTATACGTCTTTGATCAAGACATCATCGACTTCTTACACACACAGCGGTCTGACATCGGGAAATACCTACTACTATAAAGTCAGAGCTTATGTAAAACTTGCCGATGGAAGTAAGGCATATGGGGCATGGTCTTCCGTGAAATCACAGACGGTGGGCTATCTTATTATGGGCAGCAGTGATTTGACGGTCAGCGAGATGGTAGATTACTATAATGCAAGATATACCTATCCATCGGCTGTCTACTCATCAAAAGGGGCATCTACCGTAAAGCAATTCTTTACCATTCTGAAACAGGAAGCGGAAGCGGAAGGTGTTAAGACGGAAGTGCTGTTTGCACAGGTTATCCTTGAGACAGGCGGATTGCAGTTTGGCGGAGATGTGAAAGCAGAACAGTGCAACTTTGGCGGACTTGGAGCTGTCGGAGGTGGAGCTTCCGGTGAGACATATGCAAATGTACAGACCGGACTCAGAGCGCAGGTGCAGCATTTAAAAGCATATGCAAGTACAGAAGATTTGAACAATACCTGTGTCGATACGAGATTTAAATATGTAACAAGAGGGACAGCACCATATGTGGAATGGCTTTCCATTCCGAACAACCCATATGGGACGGGCTGGGCATCCGATGCAAGCTATGGAACAAAATTATTAAATATTATCAACAGCTTGTAAAAATGAATGTAAGGAAGAATCATGGAAAACTATAATTTTATTTTGGAAAATATCAGATTTTACCTGAGAGAAATGGACACCGTTATTTTTAACGGATGGTTCCGCGATGACAATCCGGATGGGAGAGTAATTGAGGCATACTTAGACGATAAAAAACTGAATATTGACTACAAAAATAAACGCGGTATAGAAGTCAGACAGAAATATCTGGCGCGCTCAGCCAATGTCAGTGAAGAGATTTATGGAATTGTAAAGCTGCCGGAACAGTGGAAACAGGCGAAAGAATTAAGGATATTGACAGAATATCAGGGAAAACGTGTGGATTCATTGAAAATCAGTACGGCAAAACTTGCAGAGCGGCAAAACAGTGTGGAATATTACGTGGAGACGGAACAGAATGTAGACGATACACTGATGCTGACCGGCTGGGCACTTGCAGAAGGTGAAGTTGAGTTTGAACTTTTTGATGGAAAGACAAAAGTACCGGTTGAAGTAAGACGAAATTACCGTCGTGATGTGCTTGCCGTTTTCCCGGAGGCAGAGACGGAATATACGGCGGGATTTAAGATTATTGCGCCGCTGCCGAAAGAGGCGGTCGTTCGTCTTGTGATGAAATGCGGAGAGCATAAAGCGGAGTATGTGACGACAAGAAAGAGCGTGCTGAGCGAAGACAAAGAGCCGAATATGTTGGTGAAAGCATTGCGCTATTTTAAGAGAAACGGATTATCCGCAACGCTTGACCGTGCAAAGGTAAAGCTTACAAAGCAGGATACGCAGAATGCATATTTTTACTGGAGAAAAAAATACGAGATAAAGCCGGAAGAAATAGAAGCGCAGCGAGGAGAGCATTTTTCCTACGAACCACAATTCAGTATTGTGATACCGCTGTTTAACACAAGACCGAAATTCCTAAAAGAAATGGTGGATTCCATTCGGAATCAGACGTATTCAAACTGGGAATTATGCCTTGCAGACGGCACAGGAGAGAAGTCACCCCTCATTCCGATTTTGAAAGACTATGCGGCAAAGGATTCCCGCATCCGCTATGAGATTTTAACGGAAAACAAGGGAATCTCTGAGAATACGAATGCGGCAATCCGCATGGCAGGCGGTGATTTCATCGTGCTGGCAGACCATGATGATATTATGCCGGCAAATGCGCTGTACGAATGTGCAAAAGCATTGAATGAAAACAAGTCAATTGATGTGATTTATTCCGATGAAGACAAAGTGGATATGAATGGCAAAAAATATTTTGAACCGCATTTTAAATCGGATTTCAATATTGATTTGTTGTGCAGTATGAACTATATTTGTCATCTTTTTGTGGTAAAGAAAGAACTGGTAGACCAGGTTGGAATGCTTCGCAGTGAATTTGATGGTGCACAGGATCATGATTTTATTTTAAGATGTTGTGAGAAGGCGAAGAACATTCACCATATTCCAAAGATTTTATACCACTGGCGTTGTCATATTGATTCTACGGCAGCAAATCCGGAAAGCAAGATGTATGCGTTTGAAGCTGGGAAAAAAGCAGTAGAGGAACATTATAAGAGAATCGGTGTTCCGGCTGTGGTAGAGCATGGGCAGTTCTATGGCATGTACCGCACGAAGTATCAGTGGAAGGAACAGCCGTTGATTTCCATCTTGATTCCGAATAAAGACCATATCGAGGATTTGCAGAAGTGCATGAACTCAATTGAAGAGAAGTCAACGTATAAAAATTATGAATTCATCATCATTGAGAATAACAGTACGGAGCAGGAGACATTCGATTATTACAAAGAGATTGAGAAAAAAGAAAATGTCACCGTTTTGTACTATAAGGATGAGTTCAATTACTCTAAGATTAATAATTTTGGAGTCGAACATGCAAACGGAGAATATCTGCTGTTGTTAAATAATGACACAGAGATTATCAATCCGGACTGTCTTTCGGAAATGTTAGGCTACTGTATGCGTGAGGACGTCGGAATCGTTGGGGCAAGGCTTTACTATGAGGATGATACTATACAGCATGCGGGCGTTGTGCTCGGATTCGGAGGAATTGCCGGTCATACGTTTATCGGGTCATCCCGGTACGATAACGGTTATTTTTCAAGAATCATCTGTGCACAGGATTATTCGGCAGTGACGGCTGCCTGCATGATGACGAAGAAAAGCCTGTATCGTGAAGTAGGAGGACTTACGGAAGAATTCCGTGTGGCGTTTAACGACATTGATTATTGTATGAAAGTAAGAGAGACCGGAAAGTTAGTTGTGTATAACCCGGCAGCAGAGTTGTATCATTATGAGTCAAAGTCGAGAGGATTAGAGGATACACCGGAAAAAGTGGAACGCTTTAATTCTGAGGTGGCACGATTCATTGACCGTTGGAATAAACAGCTTCAGGCGGGAGACCCTTACTACAACCCGAATCTTTCACTGGATAAGGCAGATTTTTCATTGAAAGAATAAAATTAATAAAAGCCTAATAAAGTCAGAATAGACTTTATTAGGCTTTTATGTTAAAATTACCATGTTTGATTTGAGATAGAACAAAGGAAGGATATATAAGATGGACAAGATAGCTGTATTGATTCCTTGCTACAATGAGAGCAAGACAATCGAAAAAGTAGTTACTGATTTTAAGAGGGTATTACCGGAAGCTACTATTTATGTATATGATAATAATTCAACAGACGGAACAGATGAGATTGCAAGAAAAGCAGGTGCTGTGGTACGTTATGAGCATCAGCAGGGAAAAGGAAATGTGATCCGTAGAATGTTCCGCGATGTAGATGCACAATGTTATATTATGACAGACGGAGACGACACATATCCGGCAGAATTTGCACCGGAGATGATTCAGAAAGTGTTAGAGCGCAATGCCGACATGGTAGTAGGAGACCGTCTTTCCTCTACTTACTTTACAGAGAATAAGAGACCATTCCACAATTTTGGTAACTCATTGGTAAGAAAGAGTATCAATGTTTTATTTGGAACGGATATCAAAGATATTATGACCGGATATCGTGCATTCAGCTACCAGTTTGTAAAATCATTCCCGGTATTATCCAAGGGATTTGAGATTGAGACAGAGATGAGTATTCATGCAGCAGACAAGAATATGTTTGTAGAGAATGTCATTATAGATTACCGTGACAGACCGGAAGGCAGTGTATCCAAACTGAATACATATTCAGATGGATTTAAAGTAATTAAGACAATTGCAAAATTATACCGCAACTATAAGCCGATGGGATTCTTTGGCTGGATAGCTTTCATTTTAGCAGTCATTGCACTGTTATTCTTTGTGCCGGTATGGAATGTATACTATCATACAGGAATGGTGCCAAACTTCCCGACTCTGATTGTATCCGGTTTTGTGATGATGGCAGCAATCCTCGCATTTTTCTCAGGAACGATTTTACAGACCATCTGCCAGAAGAACCGTCAGGATTTCGAGATGCGCTTACAGCAGATTCGCAGTGAGTTAAAGGATGAGCAGTAATATTTGGTGAGAAAATGAACGAGAAGAAAGTAAAAGTCCTGCTTTCCGCATACAACGGTGAGAAATATGTGGCAGAGCAGTTAGACAGTATTATTAATCAGACTTATAAAAATATTGAGATTTATGTCAGAGATGATGGGTCGAAAGACCACACATTAGAAGTGCTTGCACCTTACGAAGAGAAGGGGCTGATTCATTTAGAGCGCGGACAGAATGTTGGATTTGTCAAGAGTTTCTTCTGGCTGATAGAACATGCAGGGGATGCAGATTACTATGCATTCAGCGATCAGGATGATGTGTGGTTCCCGAATAAAATCGAGATGGCATTAGAGAAGTTAGAAAAAGAAGCGGACGAGACAAAGCCGGTGCTGTATTTTTCAAATTATGATTTCTATGATGGTGAGTTGAATTTTTTGGCACATCATGACTCGAAGCCTCCGAAAATCTGCTTTCGTAATTCGCTGGTGGATTGTGTGTCAATGGGATTTAACAGTGTGTTTAACCGGAAGGCACGGGAGATTACGGTGGAGAAGATGCCACAGAAATCAACCGGTCATGACTGGTGGATGTATATGCTCTGTTCCGGCTTAGGACAGGTCATTTACGACGAGAGACCGACGGCAAAGTATCGCAGACACAATGCGAATGTCAGCGATGGCGGTGACAGCTTCATTAAATTTCAGATTTGGAGATTCAAGCGTTTCTTCCTGAATGGATATTTTCGGAAGATTCACGAGCAGATCAAAGAATTTGAGACGCTTCATGGGGAAGAGCTTTCCGCTGAGAACCGGAAGGTGCTAAGTCTTTTTACAAAGGATGGCTTCCACCTGCTCAATACGCTCAAAAAGGTATTTTATCCAAAATACTTAAGACAGCGCTTTATCGATGAGGTATTTCTCAGATTTGTGATTTTGATTGGAAGGTTGTAGGAACGTTATCGTGCAGGAGAAAAATAAAAAGTCAGTACAACAGAATATGATTTTTAACACGGTGGGGTCATTGATATACTATGTATGTCAATGGCTCATGTCCGTTGTAATTGTAAGAATTTCAGGATATGAGGATGCCGGAATTTTATCGCTTGCGATGACCGTGACGGCATCACCGGCGATTGTCGGATTGTTCAATATCAGAAGTTATCAGGTGTCCGACATAGACGGGCAGTATTCCAACAAGACTTATATTCAATCGAGAATGTATACGAATTTGCTCTCGTATCTTGTTTGTCTGGTGATGGTGCTTGTAGGTGGTTATTCCCTGCAAAAGGCGGCGGTCATCTTAATCTTTATGCTCTTTAAGGTGGCAGAGGGATTTGCAGATGTCTACTACGGAATTGAGCAGAAATGGGAGAGAATGGATTATGCCGGAATCTCCATGACAATCCGTGGAATCGGAACCATTATCCTGTTTGTGGCAGGATTTCTTATCACAGGAAGTCTTTTGTTTAGTGTAGTTGCAATCGCAGCCTTTTCGTTTGCAGTTATCCTGCTGTATGACCGCAGAATTGTAAAAAGATGGGAGACGGCAGAGGAGAAGACAGGATGGCAGGAGATTAAGATGCTTTTGATTACCTGTCTGCCATTGGCGATTGTTGCATTCTTAAACAATTTGTCTATCAATCTGCCAAAGATTTATTTGGAACAGTATTTTGGCTCAGAGGTGATGGGATATTATAACTCTGTTGCATCACCTACGGTTGTAGTTCAACTTGCAGCAACGACAATTTTTGCACCTCTGGTTCCGGTTTTGACATTGGAATACAATCAGGGCAATAAGGATAAATTCCTTGGAATTTTGAAAAAGTTTGGAGGTCTTGTATTAGGACTTTCCGTTCTCTGTTTGATTGGAGCAAAACTGCTCGGCCGCTGGGGACTGGTACTTTTATTTCAAGAGAGCATTGAGCCTTATGTGTACCTGTTTGTTCCGGTTATCATTGTTTCCATTTTGATTGCGGTAAATGCCAGCCTGTTCAGCCTGTGTACCCTGCTCCGTGAGATTCGGACACAGTATATCATCGGAGTTGCCGGTGTGGTTTCAGCCTGGATTTTAGCACTTACCGTTGTAAAAACACAGTCGATGATGGGTGTCGTTTATGCCCTGATTGGAACATTGGTTATCCAGATTGCAATCCAGGTGGCATTGATTGCGAAAAAAGTAAGAAAGATGTAGGGATGAAAGATGCAGCAGCCAAAGGTAAATATTTTGCTGGCGACCTATAATGGAGAAAAATTCATTCGACAGCAGTTAGACAGTCTGATTCAGCAGACGTATGAAAATATAACGATTTATATTCGGGATGACGGTTCAAAGGATGATACCGTAGCCGTAGTAGAAGAATACATCAGACAGAATACCAGTAAGAAAAAGATTGTTCTTTTAGACAATGGCGGTGTGAATCTGAGATGCCCGAAGAGTTTTTACGAGATTTTCCGCAAATGCGAACCGGCAGACTATTACTCGATGTGTGACCAGGATGATATCTGGTATCCGCAGAAAGTCGAGTGGGCAGTGGAAGCATTAGAGAAGGAAGAAAAGGACAAGATTCTGCTTTACTACACAGCCTGTGATTATAGCACAGCGGATGGTGAAGTGATTCGTAAATCGGCGCAGCAGAAAGAGCATCTGGAATTAAAAGATGTCATGTATTATACACCGGGTTCCGGTTTTACGATGGTTGTAAATGAAAAAGCACGTCAGGAGCTTATTTTAAATGTGACGCCCGGGCCGGAACTTCATGACCGCTGGCTGGTTCGGGGTGCAGCCTGCTTTGGAAAAGTGATTTACGATTCCAGAAGTTCAGCAAGCCACATCAGACATGAGGAGGCAGTGACAGCGGGAGATGCCGGAAATGGCAATCTGCTTTCAAACTTTATCAAATCGGAGCTGTGTGGGCCGGATGCAAAGAATGATAAGATTGCACTGCAGTATTTTTACAAGCTCTTTGAGAATCGTCTGACGGACAAGGAGAAAAAGACGCTTCGTCTTTTCTGTAAGAAAAATAACCCGCTGACCTGGTTCCAAAAAGTTTTTTATCCACACAGATTAAGAACCAGATTAGCAGGGGAAATAGCACTTCGAATTTTATTTGTGTTGGGTAGAATTTAAAAAATGCCACGTATCTTAAGGGTACGTGGCATTTTGCTTGTTAAATTTATGGTTTATCAATGATAAAAGGTGGTCTTTTTCTGGTTGCATCGTAGATTCTCCAGATGTATTCGCCTATTATGCCAAGTGCAAGCATAATCAACCCGATTCCCATAAGCAGAATGATAAGCAGGGATGTGTATCCTTCTGTGGTGATAATTCCCATGCATTTTTGCACCAAAGTGATAATGAGTAAGAGAAAGGATGCTAAAAAGACGAGAAAACCGGTACCGCTGACGAGTTTAATTGGAAAACTTGAAAATCCAACAAAGGAATCAACAGCTAGTTTGAATTTCTTGGAAAGTGTCCACTTTGATGTTCCTATTTCACGTTTTTTTCTTGTGTACGGAACACTTGCGGTCTGGAATCCGCTCCATAGAACCTGTCCCATAAGAGAAGTGTTTTTTTCCTGCATATCAACAAGCAGGTCGATGATTTGGCGATCAATTAAAAAGCTGTCAAATCCTCCTTTTGGCATGGTTGGAAGGGCAAATTTTTTCATTAGTGCAGCATAGAGATTAGAAAAGGCGGTCTGAGTAATGGGTTCATCCCGTTCAGCACGGACCGCTAGTACAACTTTATTTCCCTGGTTATATTTTTCTAACATATCTAATATCATTTCAGAAGGCTCCTGTAAATCAGCAGCCTTTCGTACGGCACAATCACCGGTACACTGAGAGAGACCGGCGAGAATAGCGGCATGTTCTCCAAAATTTCTGGAGAGACGGAATGGGCGTATGTGAGAGTCAAGTTTGGCGAGTTCACACATGACCTCGTAAGAACGATCTTTTGAACCATCGTCGACAAAGATTAATTCATAATCAATGGTTAGCTTGGAAAGAACTTTTGCGCGGACATCATTGTAAAGTGGGAGAAGATTATCTTCGTTATAATAAACGGGAACAATAATTGATAGTTTTTCCATATATTTTAAAATCCTTTCTATGAGAAAATCTTAATAAAAAACTAAGAGTGTGTTGATTGCATTAAAAGAGTCACACGTTTATAATAAATCTCTGTAGGATTATAGCACAAATAAAAAAAAGAGGATAGAAATTAATAAAATTTTAAATCGTTTGTGCGGAATTGAGGGCAGGATGTTTCGGAAAGAGAAAGATATAGAACATATATTTTTATTGTTTTATTTTATATTGCTGTGTATCTGGTGTATAAGTATTCCAATTAGTGGAGTGAACATGGGACCGGATGAACAAATGAAAATGGATGTTTGTAATTATCTGGTAAAATATGGAAAACTTCCACACGGAGGAAATCCAGAAATTAGAAATGAAATATGGGGGATTTCCTATGCATTTATGCCGATTTTATCATATATGCTGAGTGCTTTTTTTATGAAAATTACAATGCTTTTTACACAAAATGCAACAGCTTTGTTTGTGGCGGCACGTTTCACGAGCGTATTATGTGCGACGGGAATGGCATATATCGTTTTTAAAATTGGACATAAATTATTTGAAAATCGCAGACATCGTTGGTGCTTTGTTATGGCATGTGCACTTTTGCCGCAGATGGTGTATCTTGGAAGCTATCTGAATAATGATTCATTTGCACTTTTGTCTATTGCATTGATTGTCTACGCATGGATTCTTGGCTTAGAAAGTAAATGGAATAAAAAAAGTGTGATTTTGCTTGGAGTAAGTATTGGGGTGTGTGCATTGTCTTATTACAATGCATACGGTTATATCCTGACAAGTGTATTTTTATATGTGATTTCCTATTTTTGTGAAAATGGAAAAGTATGCTGGAAGAAATTTTTTCAGAGGGGCATTGCAATTGCGTTGATTGCTATTTCAATAGCGGGATGGTGGTTTGTCCGTAATGCAGTGATTTATGATGGGGATTTTCTGGGAATGAAAACGGAAAGTGAGTATGCAGAAAGTTATGCATTGGATGAATATAAGCCATCCCAGATTAATAATTCAAACAATATGGGCGAATCCTTGGGGAATATGCTTGTGAAACGTGGCTGGATAAAGTCAACGGCAATCAGTTTTACCGGAATATATGGAAGCTGCAGTGTGGTGAATCTTTGCAGAATGTATTTTCTGTATCTTTTTTCAATTGTAGCGGCACTTGTGTTTCGTTTATTGCAGTGTGGCAGGGCAAGTTTCAGACAAAATGAAATTCGGAATAAGAAGAGAATTTTGTTAGAGCTGACATTTTGTGTAAATATGATAATACCGGTTGTATTGAGTCTTTATTATTCATATTTCAGTGATTATCAGCCACAGGGGAGATACCTGATGCCGATGTTGATTCCACTGATGTACCATGTGACAAAAGGAGGGTGTGGTGCAGTGGATACAGTCGCGGCGAATGAAAGGTTACGAAAAGTAATCTATTCGCTGATTTATATTCTTATGCTGATGGGACCGGTGGTGTGTTTGATGTTAGTGGAAAAGTATATATATTAGCAGTTAGAAGGGAAAGTTATGATAGAATTTAATGTTCCGCCATTTGTGGGAGCGGAAATAGAATATGTAGAGGACGCAATGAGGCGTCATAAGATTTCAGGGGATGGAGTATATACCAAAAGGTGTAGTGAATGGATGGAGGAAAGATTTCAGATTCCAAAGGTGTTATTGACCACATCAGGTTCGTCTGCACTTGAAATGGCAGCTTTATTGTGTAATATAAAACCAGGAGATGAGGTGATTATGCCATCATTCACATTTACATCTACTGCGAATGCATTTGTATTGCGTGGGGCACAGATTGTATTTGTGGATATTCGTCCGGATACAATGAATCTGGATGAAAAGAAGCTTGAAGATGCGATTACACCAAGAACAAAAGTAATTGTGCCGGTGCATTATGCTGGGGTTTCCTGTGAGATGGATACAATTTTGGAAATTGCAAAAAGACATAATTTATATGTGGTAGAAGATGCGGCACAAGGTGTTATGTCGACATATAAGGGAAAAGCACTTGGGACGATTGGAGACATTGGATGTTTTAGCTTTCATGAGACAAAAAATTACAGCATGGGTGAGGGCGGCGCAATACTGTTAAAAGAGCGTGAAAAGATAGAGACCGCTGAAATATTTAGGGAAAAGGGTACAAACCGCAATAAATTTTTTCGGGGACAGGTAGATAAATATACCTGGGTAAATTATGGTTCATCATACCTTCCAAGTGAAATAAATGCAGCATACCTTTGGGGGGAGTTAGAGGCAGCGGATCAGATAAATGAAAACAGGCGTGCAACGTGGAAACATTATCAGGAAGGCTTAAAAGAACTTGCAGAAAGAGGGTACATAGAGCAACCGTATATTCCGGCGGAATGTGAACATAATGCGCATATGTATTATCTGAAAACGACCGATTTAAAGGAACGTACGGCACTGATTGAATTTTTAAAGAAAAAAGAAATCCAGACTGTGTTTCATTATGTTCCGCTTCATTCGTCAGAGGCAGGAAAGAAATTTGGAAGGTTTCATGGGGAGGATCAATATACTACAAAAGAGAGTGAGCGTTTGTTACGTTTACCTCTCTATTATGGTATGAAAGAAGAAGACTGCCAGCGTGTTATCGAGTCTGTGATGGAATTTTATTGTGGAAGTATCCCGAAAAGAAAGAAAAAACTTGCTGTTATAGGAGCAAATGATTTTCAAAATCGATTGATTTTGAAGGCAAAAGAGCTGGGATATGAGACACATGTATTTGCGTGGAAGTGTGGTGATGTGGGTGAAAAGTCTGCGGACTATTTTTATCCCATCAGTATTACGGAGAAAGAACAAATTTTGGCAAAATGTAAGGAAGTACATATTGATGGAGTAGCATCTATTGCATCGGATCTGGCAACAATTACAGTAAATTATATTGCAGAGCAGATGGGGCTTGTGGGAAATAGCATGGAATGCACATGCAAAGCAACCAACAAGTATCAGATGAGGATGGCATTTCGGGATGCAGGAATTGATACTCCACAATTTGTGGAGGCAGCGTCTGTAGGAGAATTTTATGAGAAGGCAAAGGATATGCATTTTCCGGTGATTGTGAAACCGACTGACAGATCGGGCAGTCGTTCTATTACAAAAGTTGAACAGGATTCGCAGATAGAACGAGCAATTCAGAGTGCTGTGGAGGTCTCATTTGAAGGAAAGGCAATTATTGAAGAGTATCTTTGCGGTCAGGAATATTCTATGGAGGGGATTACATATCAGGGAAAACATGAATTCTTGACAGTGACCAAAAAGGCGACAACGGGAGAACTCGGGTTTATAGAGACAGGGCATATGGAACCGGCGGGGCTTTCGAGGGAAATGGAAGATAAAATAAAAAGTACCCTATCAAAGGCGTTGGATGCATTGGGTGTGAAAAACAGTGCAACACATTCTGAATTTCGCATTACACCCGAGGGAAGAGTAGCGATAATTGAGATTGGTGCCAGAATGGGAGGCGATTGTATTGGTTCCGATTTGGTATATTTGTCAACAGGTTATGATTATGTACGTATGGTCATTGATGTGGCAATGGGGCATAAGCCAATCTGGAAGAGAAGCAAGAAACCGGAGTATGCAGTAATTCGCTTTATTATGGGACAGCAAGACCTGGAGGAATTAGAGAGAATAAAGAGAGAGGAACCACAGCTTATTTTTTATATCAGCTCCATGGAAGAACCTGGGAGTCATAAAATTGTAGACAGTGCGAGCCGACTGGGATATTATATTCTGGTTGGAGAAGATGGGGAGAGACTCTGCCAGATTTTCGAAGAAAATTTATAGTAAAAGTAGGGAATGGGATGAAGTCAGAATCGAAAAAAAAAGGTCTTATGCTGGAGATAATTGCAGTACAGGCCATTGTAGCTATTTACTCGTTTTCCACGGTAGTTGCAAAATTTGCATCACAACAGGCATTTTTCAGTATGAGATTTCTGCTGTTATACGGAATGGAAATTTTGTGCCTTGGTATTTATGCAATTTTGTGGCAGCAGGTAATAAAGTACATGGAAATTTCAGTGGCTTATGCAAACCGGGCAATAGGACTGTTATGGACACTTCTGTTTGCAACACTTTTCTTTCGGGAGAGGATTACAGTACAAAATGTGATAGGAGTAATTATTGTTATTGCAGGAACAATGATTGTAAATAGTGAAGATGAATAATTATGTTGTAATTTTAATAATATCTGTGTTTGTTGCATCCTGTTCGCAGATTCTGTTAAAGTTAAGTGCATCTGAGGAACATGAGGTGTTCTGGAAAGAATATGTTAATCTGAAAGTGATGCTGGGATATGGGATGATGGTGTGCTCCACGGTTTTAACAATTTTAGCACTCCGTGGAATGGATTACAAAAAGGAAGCTATTATTGAATCTGTGGGATATCTCTTTGTTATGATTCTTGGCAGGATTTTTTTGAAAGAAAAAATTACAAGGAAAAAACTGATTGGCAACTTTTTAATTTTATTCGGAATATTGGTGTTTCACATGGGAACTTAACAAAAAGCAGGCGAGTAGACTTTGCCTGCTTTTTGTGTTAAAATCAAAAACGACGTTCGCATGAAACGTTAGAAATACAGGAAAGTTGAGAATCTATGGAACTGTTGAAAAGATACAGGGAAGTCATAAGCTACTGCATTTTTGGAGCGGGGACAACGCTTGTCAATCTTGTTGTCTATTATGTGTGTGCGCATCCGCTTGGAATTGATACTGTGATAAGCACCGGGGTGGCATGGTTTTTGTCTGTCCTTTTTGCTTATGTGACCAACAAAATATGGGTATTCGAGAGCCATGTTACGGGAGGAAAAGAAATTGTAAAAGAATTGATTTCTTTTTTTGCATGCAGATTTTTAACCGGGCTGTTGGACGTCGGCATGATGTATTTGTTTGTGGATAAGCTTCATTTCCCGGATATGTGGATGAAGATACTGACCAATATAATAGTGATTGTAGTTAATTTTGTGGCAAGTAAGCTGCTGATTTTTCGGAAAAAATAAAGGATAGAAAAGTATGAAACCAACACCTTACAATATATATAAAGGAATCCGTTATTTAAAAAATTATGGATGGAAAGAATTTGTGATTCGCCTGAAGGAGAAAAGTGAGCCGGAGGACATTGCGTACCAGGACTGGTATCTTGCGCACTGCGTGGCGGAGGAAGAACTTATCCGGCAGAAGAAAGAATCTGCGAAGTGGAAACAGGCGCCAAAGATTAGTATTTTAGTTCCGGCATATAAGACACCGGAGGAATATCTGCGCCAGATGATAGCGTCGGTTCAGGAGCAGTCTTATGCAAACTGGGAACTGTGCATCGCAGATGCAACGGAGTCCGAAGATGGCGTAAAAGAGATTGTCGAATCTTTCGCAAAGGAAGATGATAGAATCGTATACCGTCATTTAGAGAAAAATGAGGGAATTGCAGGAAATACCAATCAGGCATTCAAAATGGCGACAGGAGCCTACATTGCCCTGCTTGACCACGATGATCTTTTAGCACCGGACGCACTTTACGAGGCGGCGAAAGCCATCTGTTTTCCGGAGAAGGTGAAGCAGTCCGGAGTGCACTGGGATACTTATATGGGAAAACTGACAGAGTGCGGGGGATTCCGCGCAAAGGAACAGGGAGTTCCCGATTTTATTTATACGGACGAAGATAAGGTGACGGAAGATGTGTCGGAGCACTATGCACCTCATTTTAAACCGGATTTTAGCATTGATTTGCTCCGTTCGAACAATTATATTACGCATCTGTGTGTGATAAAAAAAGGACTTGCGGAAGCCGCAGGTGGATTCCGGGAAGCATTTGAGGGAGCACAGGATTACGATTTTATTTTCCGTTGTGTGGAACAGGCAGAAAGAATTGTGCATATTCCGAAAGTGCTCTATCACTGGAGAATGCACGAGGGTTCTACCGCGGGCAATCAGGACAGCAAATCGTATGCATTTGACGCAGGAAAAGAAGTGGTTGCGGCGCATTTAGAGCGCATGAAGATACCGGCAGAAGTCAGTCTGACAGAAAATCTCGGTTTTTACAGGGTTCGTTATCAGGTTACAGGCAATCCGCTGGTGTCGATTCTCATTCCAAATAAGGATGAGGTGGATACGCTGCAGAAATGCCTTGCGTCCGTTGCAAAATCGACATACACAAACATCGAGATTATTGTAATCGAGAATAACAGTGTGGACGAGAAAACCTTTCAATTCTATCGCGAACTGGGGGAAAATGGAATTACAAACAGAAATGGATGTAAAATCCCGCTTCAGGTTGTGACATGGGAGTCCGGTGGAATTTTCAATTATTCTGCGATTAATAATTATGGAGCGCTGTTTGCAAAAGGTGAATATCTGGTGCTGCTCAATAATGACATCGAGATATTGACGGAGGGCTGGCTTGAGGAGATGCTTGGCACCTGTCAGCGCCCGGAGGTGGCGATTGTGGGAGCGAGACTGTATTATCCGGATGACTCAATCCAGCATGCGGGAATTGTTGTTGGAATCGGCGGTCACGCTAGAGGTGCAGCGTCAAATATGTTAGTCGGAACAAGGAGAATTCATGACGGTTATCTTCACAAAGCAGGGATTCAGTTGAATTACAGCGCGGTGACGGCCGCCTGCCTGATGATGAAAAAAGCGGTCTTTGATGAAGTGGGAGGTTTTACCGAGAAGCTTACGGTTGCGTTCAATGATGTGGAACTTTGCCTGAAAGCGCGGAAAGCGGGCTATCAGATTGTGTATGACCCTTATGTGGAGGCATATCACTATGAGTCGAAGTCGCGTGGTCAGGAGGATTCGGAAGAAAAGCTTCGGAGATTCCAGACAGAGATTGAATTTATGAGAACAACGTGGAACGACATTTTAAGATACGGAGACCCTTTTTATAATCCGAATTTTTCACGTGTCAAATGTGATTATAGTTTAAATGGAATGGACTGAGAATATGGCAAAAAAAGTTGGTTTAATCATCCCGTGTTATAACGAGGAGACGACAATAAAAATATTATATCAGGCGCTGTGTGAGGTGAGCGATTCCCTGAAAACATATGAGTTTGAGTATCTGTTTGTCAATGATGGCTCAAAGGATGGGACACTGTCACTGATACGTGAACTCTCAGAGCAGGATGAGCGGGTAAAGTATCTTTCTTTTTCAAGAAACTTTGGAAAAGAAGCAGCTATGTACGCAGGATTCTGTCATGTGAATGGCGATTATGTTGCCGTTATGGACGCGGATATGCAGGACCCGCCGCATCTTTTGAAAGGCATGATAAAAATTTTAGAGGACGGCGAATATGACAGCGTTGCGACCAGACGTGTTTCGAGAGAAGGAGAGCCGAAGATACGCTCCTTTTTTGCGAGACAGTTTTATAAGGTGATTAATCGGATATCAGATGTTGATATTGTCGACGGAGCGCGGGACTTCCGGCTGATGAAGCGTGAGATGGTGGACGCTATCGTGTCTATGAGCGAATACAATCGTTTTTCGAAGGGAATCTTTGGCTGGATAGGGTTTCGAACCTACTGGCTGCCTTACGAGAATGTGGAACGCATTTCGGGGGAGACAAAATGGAGCTTCTGGTCGCTGCTTAAGTATGCGATAGATGGAATCCTCAATTTCTCACAGGTTCCGCTTGCGATAGCATCCTGGTCCGGTATCATCTGCACGATGGTTTCGTTCGTGATGATTTTGTTTGTCGTAATCCGCAAACTGATTTTTGGAGACCCGGTCGCCGGCTGGGCATCAACTATATGCGTAATTACATTCTTGGGTGGAATACAACTGTTTTGCATGGGAATCATGGGACAGTACATCGCGAAAACCTATCTGGAAGTCAAAAAACGTCCACTTTATATTGTGGCGGAATCAAATTGCAAAAAAAATTAAAAATTTTTTCAAATTTGCATGAAACAGCATGGACAAGTTGGCCATTTGCAAATATAATCAAGGAAACTTAATGGTGAGGGGTAATTGCCATGGCCCCGAGAAAGACATCACATATGTTACTTCTGAAAAATTGACTACTTTTTAAGAAGAGACGGCATATCCCCCACCTATAGTTGTAATACATACAAATCACTTCTTTTTAACGTCATGAGAATCTGCTCAGGACGATAGGTCTGAATCAGATAATGATTCTTTGAATCGAAAATAACAGAGATTTTCTTACACCACGTATCGGAGGATGCATCGAATTCCTGAATGTGCATCGATGCCCGATATTTTTTCTTTAAATTCCAAATATCCATAAGGCCAATACCGCTTCCACCATCATCGGCGTGTGATGTCTGTTGTTCTATGCCGTAGCCCTGTAAAATTTCAATGGGAAATGGAACGCCGGTATCTGAAATCTCAACGGTATAATTTCCGGAAATATTATGAATATGAAGCTGGATGTTCCGGTCAGGACAGTCTTTTACAGCGTGGATCGCATTTTCAATCAGGTCGGAGAGCAGGTGAGAAAGATCTTCCGGTGTGACAACGGATGTTGTAAATGCGGTCAAATCGGCAGAAATACCAACTTGAAATGTAATACCGGCAGAGAAAGCCTTTTTCTGCATATAGGATAAAAGTGCATCGACACTGCATACGCCCGTGATGGGAATGTGCTGTCCATGTGCCTGATAGTCATACAAAATACCAGTTCTTGACGCAGCCATTTCCGTTAATTCTTTTGCGAGCGCTTCGCCCTTTTTTGCGAGTTCGTCTACCGAAAGCGAATCTTTATTATCTAAAAATTCACAAACGGCATGTTCCATCGAAGGAATTAACTTGTTGTCCCGATGGATAATATGTGCCAGTGCATCATTATTTTCCCTTAATTTTTCAATTTCATGGTTCTTTTCTGTTAGTTCCTGTCGCAGCGATTCCAACTCTGCCTTTCTCAGCTTCTCAATATAGGACTTTGTAATCTGGTTCTTCCACCAGAACAGGAGAAGAAAGCCGAGGAGGAAGATGGAGAGGAGTTGCAGGAACGCAATGGAATCTCCGGGGAATTCACGCAGACGTGCAAATGTGAAATATGTAAGTGTAATAAGGCTTATGAGTAAACCTGAATTTATAATAAATGTTTGATATAAAAAGCGCATTCCCTTCTTGAAACGTTTGAATAGAAAAGGAATGTGAACTGCTAAATAAGTTAGTATGCCACTGATAGCCATTATAGAGATGAGACCGATTTCATCCTGACTGAGGGACAATCCATAAAATATAGAACCAACCATAAGAACGAAAATGGAAAATACTAAGTAATTGAGATTAAAAGCTATCATTGTTGTGACAAAGGCAATTTTGTAATTGACAGTTGTGAGTGATAGAACAAAGAAATAGAAAAGTAAAATGGTAAAAGCAATAGCGAAACTAGGAATAAATGTAACTAAAACATAGTGTGCATATGCAATCACGAGTGAGATAGGTACAAGTAAAAACTTAGTAAGTTTGTGTCTGTATTCCAAGTTTAGTAATTTGTTATATAAGTAAAATGAACTATAAATAATAAAAAATTGTTTGATAATTGTTAAAATCATTTTAATCTCCATAGTGCTAAAAGTAACAAAAACAAACTAAAAAAGTACCATAATAACTGAATATATAGAATTGCAGAAAAAACGTATTCTTCCCCTTGAGAAAGGGGGGAGCGTCGATGAAACATATTCATGCAATTCTTGAATTATGGTATTTGTTAGCTGTAAAATACTAGTTTAATTTCACAATATCCCAATATAAACGCTAACGCCCCACAAGTGCGTTAACATTTATATTCCACCTTAAGCATGTTGGCATAGTAATACACAAATTCCATGATGGTAGGAACGCCGCGGTCGGCATTGATTCTTGCGGTATAGTGTGCAAGAAGTTCATCTGGATCATTTGTGCGCCAGGCGCGGTTAATCGCATTCTGCATGGCACGTTCAATACTGACATCACTTTTGCGGTACTTTTCGCTGAGTTTACGGCAAAGGTTGTTCTCAGAACTGTGAATGGTTATCAGAATAGCGTCGGTGAGATAACGGTAACCAATGGCTTTGGGACTTACACCGATTAAATTTAATTCTCTTTGAATCCGTTGCGTCAGCTTGCGGTTTAGCTGCTCGACAGATTCGGTTGAAGAATGACTACTACTTTTTGAGGATGAGGAGTGTTTTAGAATGACATTCCTCATCATTCGTAAAAATTCTATTACATACTGGGCAGAATAACCGGATTCATATTTGGCGAGGATAAAGTCCGCGCCGAGCATTCTTGCAGATTCAAATGTAATATTGCTGGAATTATTTGTGGTAATCAGGATATAGGGATGTTTGGGCAGTCCGAGGTCTTTGAGACCGGCAAGAAAGAGAAAGCCGTTACCACCTCCCTGATGAAGTTCTAAGTCTAAAATGACAGCATCCGGCAGGGTATCCTGCACCAGGCTTAATGCGTCAAAAGAATTGTTTGTGACGTCTGTCAGGCAGACATCATCTAGTGTATCTACATAGCTGCGAATCTCTTCGCAGGCAGTTTCATCATCTTCAATTAATAAAATACGGAGTTCATTTTCCATTTTGTATTCCACTTTCTTCCTCTAAAATGTTTGTAATAATATTGATTATAGTTCGAAAGAACTAAAAAAGCAACGAAATCTAACATGAACTAACGAAAACCAACGATATTAGGAAATTGTAACTTTTTGTAAAATGAGGTACAATAAATACAACTAAATATCTTTATGAAAGACAGGGTTCTACTCATTTGGCTAAGATTGGAAGTCAAATAAAGTATAGTTTATATTGGCTTTCATGGAATCACTAGGAGGAATAAGTAGGAAAAAATCATACTTATTCCTTTTTTTGTTACATATTAATGGATATTTGGTGTAAAATAAGTCGAAAAGACTCGAAATAAGAAAGAAATGTAGGTAATAAGATATGGCAAAGTACTGGATTGGCGATTTCATAAAAGAAATGAGAGAGCGCAGAGGATACACACAGGAGGATTTGAGTTTTGGAATCTGTTCTGCGTCATCTTTGTCGAGAATAGAAACAGGAACACAGAATCCGAGTAATCAGACGCTGGATGCACTGATGGAACGTCTTGGAATAGAAAGTGGAATGTTTACGGAATATGTGAGTAGGGAAGAGGCGGAGTATTATACAATAAAAGGAGAAGTGCGTCAGGCAATTCTGAAACAGGAATATGGAAAATTAGAATCGTTGGTGCAGAAATTAGAAAAAGTCACAGACAATAAGGTAGATTTTGAAAAACAGTATTATCTGTATGCGAAGGGGGTTCTGCTCTTTTCAAAAGGGAAGAAAGATAACATGGTCTTAGACTGTTATATGAAGGCAATTCGTGTTACGCTGCCGCAATTTGACGGCGAGAATCCGCTTGAGCGTAACTTGTTGACGTTTGATGAAATTACAATCATCAATGCGATAGCCAGCGTGTATGCAAGTCAGGGAAAACTGAATGAAGCAATCAATTTAGGAAAATGGCTTAAAAATTATATGGAACGGAATGTTCTTGATGTAGATGAGCGCAGGAAGAAATATCCGATGCTTGTGTTCAATCTGACGAATTGGCTTAACGCCCGCAAGAGATATCTGGATGTGATAGATGTAGCAGACGCTGGAATCAAATTTTGTACAGAGGTAGGAAGTCTGCACTATTTTCCGTTTATTATTTTTAATAAAGCATATGCTTTAGCAGAACTTGGTAAATTAAAAGAAGCAAAGCGCTTTTTTATCCAGGCAGCCGCTATCTTTGACAGTATGGACAAAGCCGAACAGAAAGAAAAAACGATTGCCTGGTGTTACGAACGGTATCGAATGATAATTAATGTTTAGTAACATTCAAGTCCGTCCGGGAAAATGCACTGTACGGATACACTGTTTGTATCAGTTGCAGCAGTAGATGATACAACAGGAACTGCTACTAAAACCATACAGAGAAAAAAAGAAAAAAATCTTTTCATGACTGAATACCTCCTAATGAATTTTGAGGTTATAATAGCCTCGTAGACGCAGAAAGCCCATGCCATCTCACGGAAAATTAAATTTGCGTGAAACAGCATGGGCTTTTTGGAAAAAATAATATATAATGAAACGTTATTTGCAGAATGTTATTAAATTTTTATTAAGGGGAAAGCAAATCTTTGCCTTTTTTTTACATTAATGGTATCATACAAGTATGGAATAAGTGAATTGAGGGAACGACTATGATGAAAGTATATATATGCCCACAGTGTGGATGGTTACGCACTGTCTCACGGAGAAAAGAAGTGGAGTGCTTCAAATGTGGGTTAGAGCAGATGATGCCGGTGAAGCTTTCTTTTACAAAGTACACGGAGATGTCGGAGCAGGAGAGAGAGGATTATTCACAGAGCTGGCGTTATATACACAAAAACGTCACAAAAACGGTATAGAATAGGGGAAACTGATTAAGAGGAATAGAAAAGCTTATGTATAAGAAAGAAAGAAGAAGCTTTATGAAGCATATCGATTTTACAATTGCTGATATGCTTGCATTACAGATTTCGCTGGTACTTGCATTCTGGATGCGTTTTGGCTTTGACAATCCATATGTTAGTGAAGATTATAAGAGACTCGCAATTGTTTTGATTTTGATAGACATTTGCGTTGTTTTTTTGAGTGAATCTTACACCGGAATTTTAAGGCGTGGGAATATTCAGGAATTTAAAGCTGTTGTCGTACATAGCACAACTGTGTTCCTGGGAATTGTTGTCTATATGTATGGTATGAAATTGTCAGCGATTTATTCGCGTACACTTTTGTTTACGTTTTGGATTTTGTCAGCTGTCATAGAATTGATTGCCCATGTACTACTGAAGAATTATATTCGGCGTAAGATGCTGCGGGCGAGAAATTTGTCCTCCATGGTGATTGTTACAACAGAGGCGGAGGTAATTGAATGTCTGCGTGAATTTGAGGGACTTCCGTACCGTGATTATGAGATTACAGGACTTGTGATTGTGGATCATGACAGAATCGGGGAGAAGCTTCGCGGCGTTCCGGTTGTGGCATGTGCGGATACTTTTTTGGAATATGTAAAGAAAAATGTAGTTGATGAAGTGTTTATTCTCGGCAATACCAGAAGCAGCAGTGAGGCACTTGCGGATGAACTGCTGGAATTAGGTGTGACGGTTCATTTTTCGCTGGTTCATGAATCATCTTTAAGACCGAATAAAGTGGTTGAAAAGTATGGCCGTTACATGGTTTTGACGACAAGCATGCGCATTGCTTCCAGAAGGGAATTATTTGTAAAACGCATGCTTGATATTATTGGAAGTATCATCGGACTCATTTTTATGGGAATTGCATTTTTGATTTTTGCACCGATTATCAAGATTCAGTCGCCTGGGCCGGTGTTCTTTTCCCAGATAAGAATCGGACGTAACGGACGCCGCTTTAAGTTCTACAAATTCCGTACCATGGTGATGAACGCGGAAGAGATGAAGAAGGATTTAGAGAATGAGAATGAGATGCAGGGTCTGATGTTTAAGATGGAGGACGATCCACGAATTTTTCCAATCGGAAAATTTATGCGGAAGTATTCCATCGATGAACTGCCACAGTTTTGGAATGTGTTAAAGGGTGAGATGAGCCTTGTTGGGACAAGACCTCCAACTGTCGATGAGTTCGAACAGTATGAAGCGCACCATAAGGCACGCCTTGGCATCAAACCGGGACTGACCGGAATGTGGCAGGTGAGCGGACGTAATAAAGTGACGGACTTTGAGGAGGTCGTTGCATTAGATACAGCATACATTACAGACTGGAGTATTGGTCTTGACATTAAGATTTTATTTAAGACGATTCAGGTCGTGCTGACCGGAAGAGGAGCAAGTTAGGTCTATGCAGCTAAAAAAGAAAATTACGCGGGTCATGGGGTTAATTGAAAAGCATGGCTGGCTCGGACTGATTGTAAAAGCAGAAGAAAAATCGACCGAGCCGGTGAATTTGAAATACAGGGAGCAGTATCAGCACTTTTTACCAACGGAGGAAGAACTGGAAAAAGAGCGGGAGACTGCTTTTTCCTATCTTCCAAAGATTAGTGTAGTTGTACCTACCTACATGACGCCGAAGAAATTTTTAGAGGAATTAATCGAATCGGTTATGGCTCAGACGTACCCGAACTGGGAACTCTGTATTGCGGATGGAAGCCTTGATGATGCGGTGAAAGTCATTGTGCAATCGTATATGGAGCGCGATGAGAGAATCTGCTATGAAAAATTGGCGGATAATACCGGAATCTCCGGGAATACCAATGCAGGGTTTGCGATGGCAAGCGGAGAATATATCGGACTGCTCGACCATGATGATTTGCTGACGGCAAATGCGTTGTTTGAAGTGGTAAAGAGTTTGAATCAATTTGTCTATGAGGAGCAGTCAGACGAGAAAAGACTTGTTGTATCGGAAGATATGCCACAGCTTTTTTATTCGGATGAAGATAAAGTGTCCGCAGAGGAGGAAGGCTATTTTGAACCGCATTTCAAGCCGGATTACAACGAAGAATTATTACATCATTACAATTACATTTGCCATTTCGTTGTGTTTCGGAAGACACTTCTGGAAAAAGCCGGATTTTTAGATGGCACATACGATGGAGCGCAGGATTACGATTTTGTGTTAAGATGCACGGAGGTTCTGCCACCGGAGCAGATTTATCATATTCCAAAGATACTGTACCACTGGCGTGTTCATGAAGCATCGACGGCAGCAACCTCGGCAAGCAAGGATTATGCGTATGAAGCTGCAAAAAGGGCGGTTGCCGCACATCTGAAAAGGATGGGAACAAGTGCACAGGTGGAGACGGCAAAGGGACGTGAATATATACAGGTTACCTATAAGCTTCCGAATGAGGAAAGCAGAATTGCAATGCTGCAGGAAGCGGATAAACTCGATGAGCCGTATTATATTGTAAAACAGGCGCATGGTGTGCGCAATCCGTCGAAGGACTGGCAGCAGAAGATGAAGCGCTATTTCTCGGAAAGAGAAGATGCCGGCGTGGATAACAACAGAAAAATTGGCATGGTCGGTGGAAAACTCATCAAGGGAAGCCACATACTTTCGTGTGGTTATACTTATGATGAAAAGGGAAATGTTTTTCCGCTGTTCCGTGGACAGAAAGTATATCATAAGGGCTATTACAGGAGAGCGGTGGCAGCACAGGATATCAGTATGGTTTCGTTAGATTTTTGCATGATAGACCGCGAAGCATACCAGAAAGTCGGAGGAGTTGACAAAACACTTCCGGCACCTTACCGTGATCTTGACTTTGCATTCCGGCTGCGGGAAGCCGGCTATCGGATTCTGATTGACCCTTCCATTCGCGCATTCTCGCTGGGAGAGGAACCGCTTGGAGAAGAGGAAGCGAAGAAGGCGAGACAGATTTTGCGGGAAAGATGGAATCCTTATCTGATGGAAGGAGATCCATATTACAATCCGAACCTGGCAAAAGGTCAGGAGACGTTTCGGTTGAAAGAGGAAGAACATGAGTAAGAAAAAGCATATTTATATTATTGGAAGTAAAGGGATTCCGGCACACTATGGCGGATTTGAGACGTTTGTAGAGGAATTGGTGCGGAATAGAAAATCAGATAAGATACAGTATCATGTTGCCTGCATGGCGGACTGTGAGGAGACATTTTCTTATCTGGGAGCAGAATGTTTTCAGATAAAAGTACCTCAGATTGGACCGGCAAAAGCGGTTTATTATGACATTGCAGCGTTTTTACATTGTTTAAAAGATATCCGGAAAAATAAGATAGAAGAGCCGGTTGTCTATGTGCTTGCCTGCAGAATCGGACCGTTTATCGGATATTTGAAGCACAGGTTAAAAGCGTTGGGGGGAACACTGTATGTGAATCCGGACGGGCATGAATGGATGCGTGCAAAATGGAATGCAGCAATCCGGAGATACTGGAAATTTTCCGAAAGGTTGATGGTAAAGCATGCCAAGCTTTTAGTCTGTGATTCTAAAAACATCGAAGAATATATTCAGGACGAATATGCGAAATACAAGCCGAAGACTACATTTATTGCATATGGAACGCACTGCGGGAAAGAAACCCCAAAGGATGCGGCGGCGGCCGGAAAGCTGAAAGAGTGGTATCAGAAATACGGCATAAAGGAAAAGGAATATTACCTGGTTGTAGGACGTTTTGTACCGGAAAATAATTATGAGACGATGATTCGGGAATTTATGAAGTCCGACACGAGAAAAGATTTTGTGTTAATTACAAATGTAGAACACAATAAATTTTATGAACAATTAAAGGAAAAAACACATTTTAACGAGGATGCCCGCATTAAATTTGTGGGTACCGTCTACGATGCGGGATTGCTTGCGGATATTCGGAGAAATGCATTTGCATATTTGCATGGACATGAAGTAGGTGGAACGAACCCTTCCCTATTAGAAGCCTTAGCGGCAACGGAATTAAATCTGTTGCTTGGAGTCGGATTTAACAGAGAAGTTGCCGAGGACGGTGCGCTGTATTGGAGCAAAGAGAGCGGGAACCTCTGCGGGCTGTTGGGAAAAGCGGAGAAGCTGTCCGAACAGGAACGCATGGAGATTTCTGCGTGTGCAAAGGCGCGCATGAAAAAATGGTATAGCTGGTCTTATATTGTAGAGCGGTATGAAACTTTATTTTTGAGAGGGACATGTTAATGGAACAGATTCGTGTATCGGTAGCGCTTGCGTCCTATAACGGTGAGGCATATATTGCGGCACAGCTCGACTCCATCTTGGAAAATCTTTCGGAGGCGGATGAGATTGTCATATCGGACGACGGTTCGACGGATAAAACAAGAGAAATTGTTGCACAATATCAGCAAAGAGAGAAGCGTATCCGGATGATGGAAGGTCCCTGTCAGGGAATTATTGCCAATTTTGAGCATGCCATGAAAGCGTGCCGCGGAGCCTATATTTTTCTGGCAGACCAAGATGACGTATGGTTTCCGAACAAAGTGGAGCGTGTGATTGAGACATTCGAGAAAGAAAAGGTATCGTTGGTGATTCACGATGCAAAGGTGTGCAATGGGGATTTGACGGAAGTTATCATGCCATCCTTTTTTGCTTACCGGGATTCTGGTGCAGGCGCATGGAAAAATTATGTGAAAAATACATACATGGGATGCTGCATGGCGGTAAAAAGAGAAGTTTTAGATAAGATTTTTCCAATCCCGAAAGATATTCAGATGCATGACCAGTGGATTGGGATTTTGAGCGACCATTATTTTGGAAAATCATATTTTTTACAGGAGCCACTGCTTCTGTATCGGCGTCATGAGGAGAATGCATCGGATTTTTCCCGTAATTCTGTTATTGTCATGATAAAGAACAGATTGCTTCTGGGGAGACGAATTCTTTCCCATCTTCATAAAAATTAAGAAAAAGATAAGAAAAGCATCGACTTCCATTTATTGACACTGAGAAAAAATTGCGCTATATTAAGGCAGTCACTATTTGATAAAAGTGAAGGACGTGAAAAAAGATTGGAGATTATACAATGAGCAATAATAGAGAAGAAGGAAGAAATGGAGTAAGAACTTCAAGTTCAAGCCGGAGCACAGGAAACCGTTCTTCTGCAACAAGACAGGCATCAGGAAGCCGTCAGCAGAGCAGTGCTGCTTCCCGTACTGCGCAGACCAATCGGAGCAGAAATGTACAGACGCAGGGACACAGCAGTTCGAATGGAAGAAAAAAGATGACAAAGAAGCAGCAGCGCAAGAGAAAGAGAATCATACTTTTAGTAGAAATCATTGTGGTTTTAGTATTGTTGCTGGGACTGGCTGTCTGGCTGAAATTATCCAAGATTAACCAGACTGGGAAATTAGATGAGGACGAGTTGTCGATTAATGATTTGGATGATGAGACAAAAGAATTACTTAGTGGCTATACCAATATAGCACTGTTTGGTCTTGATAATCGTTCGAATGGAAGTTACGGTTCCGGTAACAGTGACAGTATTATGATTGCAAGTATTGATAATAATACGCATGAGGTGAAATTAGTTTCTGTATATCGTGATACGTACTTGAATGTTTACGATGACAGTTTCAAGAAATGTAATTCTGCCTATGCCAAAAAAGGTGTCGAGGGTGCAATTGCGATGCTGAACCAGAATCTGGATTTAGATATCAAGGAATATGTGGCAGTTGACTTTAATGCCATGGTCGAGGTAATTGATTTATTGGGTGGCGTTGATATTGATGTTACCACGGAAGAAGCCGGCTATATGAAAGTTTATATCGATGAACTTCAGCAGGTGACAGGCGTACAGTCAAGCTATGTGACAGGCGGAGGTGTCTGCACATTAGACGGTATTCAGGCAACGGCTTACTGCCGTGTCCGTTATACAGCCGGAGATGACTTTAAGCGTGCAGAACGTCAGCGTACCGTGCTCAGTGCAATGGCTGAGAAGGCGAAGAAAGCGGATCTTAGCACATTAAATAAGATAATTGATGCAGTGTTTGATGATATTGATACAAGTTTGACTTCATCCGATATTATCGGACTTGCAGCGTTCGTATCACAGTATGAGATTGCCGATACATCCGGTTTCCCATTCTCACAGACCACGACAACGCTTGGCAAGAAGGGAGATGTTGTGGTCCCGACAACCTTAGAGTCAAACGTTAAGATTTTACATGCGTACCTGTTTGGCGAGGAGAATTACCAGCCTTCCAGCACAGTTACAGCATTGAGCAAACAGATTATCAGTGATACCGGCAAGACAGAATCTGATGGTAACACTTACTCTGCAGATTACTCTCCAGAGGATGACACGGAAGATACAGAGACTTCTTCTGAAAAATAAAAATATAAAATGCAATCATTGGTGGGATATGTTATACTGTCGGTGATTGCATTTTTTGCATATAAGGGTGTTCGAAAAGAACAACATGAGAATAGAAATATTGACAAGAAAGAATAGGTGATAATAATGTGTGGAATTGTTGGATATATTGGAAAAGAACAGGCGGCGCCAATTTTGCTGGATGGTCTTTCAAAACTGGAATACCGTGGTTATGATTCTGCCGGAATGGCGGTTTACGACGGAAAAGAAATCCAGGTGAAGAAGGCAATCTGATTGCGTCTGATGTACCGGCAGTTTTAAAATACACAAGAGAGGTATGCTTCATTGAAAATGAAGAAATTGCAAGATTATCCGAAGACAATATTGCATTTTTCAATGTGGACGGGGAGCCGATTGAGAAGGACTTCAAAACGATTGAGTGGGATATCAATGCAGCAGAAAAAGGCGGTTACGAGCACTTCATGCTGAAAGAGATTTACGAACAGCCAAAGACCGTACGTGATACCATCAGCCCACGAATCCGTGAAAATAAAGTCGTAATCGATGAACTTGGCATGACGGATGAGGAGATTCGCGCTATCCGTAAGATTTTTATTGTGGCGTGCGGTTCTGCTTATCACACAGGTGTAACGGCGAAATATGTCTTTGAGGGAATGGCAAGGATTCCGGTAGAGGTAGACCTTGCATCAGAGTTCCGCTACCGTAATCCGATTTTAAGTGAGGGCGACATTATGATGATTATCAGCCAGTCCGGTGAGACAGCAGATTCGCTGGCAGCACTACGCCTTGCAACGACAAAGGCATATAGCTGTCAGCTTGTCGCAGAGTACCTTCTTGCCATAAAATTTGCAAAAGTGCGTGGCGTAATTACGGGGGCAGAAGAGGCAGCTTACTTAAAAGAATTACAGCAGCTTCCGGCACAGATTGAATTTTTACTTGGAGATAAGGAAAAGATTCAGAAGTTTGCAAACTGCTATGTGGCTGCAAAAGATGTCTTCTGTGACAGCAGTTGTAACGCAGGAACAGCTTTACAAGAAGACGGTCAGCAATATTGTGGAGGTGAAGACAAGAGGAGCTTATGTGCTTGCTGTCACCAATGCAGGCAATGTGGAGATGGAGAAGACAGCAGACGCCGTTCTTTACATTCCACAGACGAATCAGTATTTTACAAATTCACTGGCAATTATCCCATTGCAGTTGTTCAGTTATTATGTTTCGGTTGGAAAGGGACTCGATGTGGATAAACCACGTAACCTTGCAAAATCCGTTACAGTTGAATAAAAAGTTGAATGAATTCTGGTTCCGGTGTATGGAACCAGAATTTGTTGTATCCGGGGATATACAATCTCTTTAAAGTGTTCACAGGTGATTGACAGGAAAATCATAAAATCTTGATAATTTAGTCACAAATCGAACACAATTTATAGGTAAAATCTTTTTTAGAAACAGAAAAGAACAAACGAGTATGAAAAATATCACTCGAAAGAGAAAGGGGAATCATTATGGACTTCAATAACAATTCTTATCAGAATCAGAATAATACAGGAAATGATAACTTTTATTCGTACCAGCAGAGTGCACAGCAGACAACTCAACAGGGGGCACAGCAGACGAATCCTTACATGAGCAATCCATATCAGAATGCCTATCAGGGCAATGCAGGTGGCTCTAAGAAAGCGAAGAAGAAAAGAGAAAAGAAACCACATGGCTTTGGCATGAAGCTTGCAAAATGTGCAGCGATTGCACTTGTGTTTGGACTGGTCGCAGGACCGACATTTGCAGGAGCTAATTATCTGGTAAGCAATGCAATCGGAACGACAGAGGCCACGACAACGGACAGCAATGCGGATGGTGCCAAAGAAGCTGAGGCAATCAACGAATCGAACGATGGAGGAAAAGTACAGTCCACATCGACAAGTTCATCCACAACGACAACCGATGTGTCAGATGTTGTAACAGAGGTAATGCCTTCTATTGTGGCGATTACAAATGTAAGCGAGACACAGTACCAGAGCTACTTCGGACAGCCACAGACATATGAAAGCACAAGCTGCGGTTCCGGTATCATTGTAAGTCAGGATGACACATACTTATACATTGCAACGAACAACCACGTTGTAGACGGAGCTTCAAGCTTAACCGTCCAGTTCTGCAATGACACAACCGTAAGCGGTGAGATTAAAGGGCAGGATTCTTCTACAGACCTTGCAGTTGTAAGAGTTCCAATCGAAAGCATTGATTCCGATACAATGGCAGCCATCAAAGTGGCAACACTTGGCGATTCTGATTCGCTTGCAGTTGGTGAGTCCTGCATCGCAATCGGTAATGCATTAGGATACGGGCAGTCCGTTACAACAGGCGTTATCAGTGCACTTGACCGTGAGGTAAGTGTTTCCGATGAAAGTACAGGAGCAAGCTACACAAGTGATCTGATTCAGACAGATGCAGCTATTAACCCTGGTAACAGTGGTGGCGCTTTATTAAATACAAATGGTGAAGTTATCGGCATCAACTCTGTAAAATATTCTTCTACAGAGGTAGAGGGTATCGGATATGCAATTCCAATCAACACCGCTGCACCAATTATTAATCAGCTGATTTCGCAGGAAAAAGTAGATGAAGCTGACAGTGCATACCTTGGAATCAAGGGCGTGGATGTCTCAGATGATGTTGCACAGACATACAATATGCCGACAGGTGTTTATGTTGCACAGGTTATCGAGAATTCGGCAGCAGCACAGGCTGGTATTTCCCAGGGCGATATTATCACAGCCTTTGACGGAAAAAGCATCACATCCATGCAGGGACTTTCTGAGACCTTAAAGTATTATGCAGCCGGAACACAGGTTACGATTACCGTACAGAGAGCAAGCGGCGGACAATATGCAGAGCAGGACATCACAGTTACACTTGGAAGTAAAAACTAAGCTCAGCCGAAAAAAGAGCGGATTCAGAGAAAGAAAAATGCAGCAGGCGCGAAAAACCTGTTGCATTTTTTATGTAATAGGAAAATTCATTTTATAAAGCAGAACGGATAAAATTTACAATTTTATTTTATAATAATAGGGAAAGCTGGTGTTTTTATAAAAAATAAATAATTATAAAAATATTTATTGTAAGGAATGTTCTGTTCGTGTTAAAATGTGGTATAATCATATCGTTAGGTATGATTTTGCCCCAAAAGGCAAAAGCGTGGGTGCATTTTATGTGCGCCACACGAAACATCTGCAGAGAGACAAGAATAGAATTGACGTTTTAAGGAAAAGGTGTTAATATCTTGATTCGTAAGGGTCAATTCCATAGCTGTGGAATAGACGGAGGAATGAACATGAAGAAGAAAAAGATTGTGATTGCACTCGGACATGAGGCTTTAGGAACCACTTTACCTGAACAGCAGGAGGCAATAAAGAGAACTGCCAAAGCGGTAGCGGAATTCATTCGTGAGGATTATCAGGTAGTAATTACGCACAGTAATGGACCGCAGGTTGGGATGATTCACACCGCAATGTCAGAGTTTTGTAGAATCTATCCAGAGTATACAGCAACCCCAATGTCAGTTTGTTCCGCAATGAGTCAAGGCTACATTGGATATGATTTACAGAATGCGATTCGTACAGAGTTATTAGGGAAAGGTATTTATAAGCCGGTTTCCACTGTATTAACGCAGGTTGTAGTTGATCCATATGATGAAGCTTTTTACAAACCGAGCAAGATTATAGGTCGTGTCATGACCGAAGAGGAAGCAGAGACCGAGGAAAGAAAGGGTAACCATGTTGTAAAGGTAGCAAATGGTTATCGTCGAATCGTTGCTGCGCCAAAGCCGGTTGACATTGTTGAGATTGATGCGATTCGTGCATTATCTGATGCCGACCAGGTTGTCATTGCCTGTGGTGGAGGTGGAATTCCTGTGTTATCTCAGGAGAATCACTTGAAAGGTGCCAGTGCAGTCATTGAAAAAGATCTTGCAGCAGGAAAATTAGCTGAACTTTTAGACGCAGACATGTTAGTGATTTTGACAAGCGTGGACAATGTGTGCTTGAATTATGGGCAGGCAGATGAAAAACCATTATCCATACTCACTGTGGCAGAAGCGAAAGAATATCTTGCAAGAGGAGAGTTTGAAGAAGGCACAATGGAACCTAAAATTCAGGCAGCAATTGAATTTATAGACGACTCTGCAATAAAATCAGTTCTGATTACCAAGTTGAAGAAAGAAGATGGGTCAGAAGGCACTGGCGCAATTGAGACTGGAAAAGGAACACTAATAAAGAAGTAAGAGGTAGTATATGAAGAACATCAGAAGAACAAAAATTATTTGTACCATGGGACCTGCTGTAGAGAAGAATGATGTTATGAGACATCTGGTTGAAGAGGGAATGGATGTTGCAAGATTTAACTTTTCCCACGGTGACCACGAAGAACAGTTAGGAAGATTAACAAAATTAAGAGAACTTCGTAAAGAATACGGACGTCCAGTAGCAGCACTCTTAGACACAAAGGGACCAGAAATTCGTTTAAAAGAGTTTGCAACAGGTAAAGTAGAATTAAAAGAAGGTCAGACATTTACTCTGACAACAGAAGACATCATGGGTGATGAGACACGTGTTGCAATCAGTTATGCAGGTCTTCCAGATGATGTTAAGCCAGGCAACCACATCTTAATTGATGACGGTTTGGTAGATTTAGAAGTAACAGCAATTAATTCAGTTGCTAATTCAGATGCAAAAGATATTGTCTGCCGTGTATTAAATGAAGGCGTGATTGGCAATAAGAAGGGTGTTAACGTACCAAACGTTGACCTTACAATTCCTTTCATCAGTGAAAAAGATTACAGCGATATCGTATTTGCTGTTGAGCAGGATTATGACTTCATCGCTGCATCTTTCGTTCGTACAGCAGATGACGTATTACAGATTAAAAAAGTTTTAGCTGACAACGCTGACAAGGGCGACAGCAACGTTAAGATTATCGCTAAAATCGAGAACATGCAGGGTGTTAACAACATTGATTCCATCATCGAAGTAGCTGACGGAATCATGGTAGCACGTGGAGATATGGGTGTTGAGATTCCAATCGAGAACGTACCTGCTATTCAGAAAATGATTATCAAGAAATGTAACAATGCTGGTAAACAGGTTATCACAGCTACACAGATGTTAGATTCCATGATTAAACATCCAAGACCAACAAGAGCAGAGGCAACAGACGTTGCAAACGCTATCTATGATGGAACAAGTGCAATCATGTTATCTGGTGAGACTGCAAACGGTGATTACCCGGTTGAAGCATTAAAGACAATGGTTCGTATCGCAGTTCGTACAGAGGAAGACATTAACTACGCTTCTCGTTTAAGAGCACGTCAGTCAATGGTTAACCCAGATATTACAAATGCAATCTCCCATGCAAGCTGCACAATGGCACTTGATTTAAACGCATCTGCAATTATCGCAGTAACAAAATCAGGACGTACAGCACACATGATTTCTAAGTTCAGACCTACATGCCCAATCATTGGTGGATGTCTGACAGAGAAGGTATACCGTCAGTTAAATATCGGCTGGGGTATCGTTCCACTTCTCTTAGAAGAGAAAGATGATGCAAACGAATTATTCGACCATGCAGTAGAAGCGGCAGTAAAAGCTGATGCAGTAGAAAAAGATGACGTTGTTATCGTAACAGCAGGTGTTCCACTTGGTGTATCTGGTACAACAAACCTTGTAAAAGTTCAGGTTGCTGAATAATAAATCAGAGATAAGAACTCCCGGAATTGAGAAATCAATTCCGGGAGTTCTTTTTGTTATAGAAGAATCCAGCAAGCAGATGCTCTTTTGTGTAATAAGAGATTTTTGCTGTAATTAATCAATCCAGGCTGGTGAATTATCCATATTTACATGAATTTTCTGAAAAAATGCAAAAAATATACGAAAAGTGAGAAAACAGAACAAAATAAGGGGAAGAAGCGTGATATAATAATAAATGTTTTATGAGAGTTTACAAAATTTTTTTCAAGGAGGAGAAAAATGAAACGAAGATTTGTAAAAACAATGCTGTCTCTTTCGTTGGCAGCAGCAATGCTTGTAAGTGATATGAGCATCGTATCGGCAGCAGAAGTTTCAACGGTAGCGGAGACAACCGAAGAAACTGCCGAAGAGACAACCGAAGACGTTGTCGAGGGCGTTTCAGATGAGAAACTGGGGGCAGAAGTAGTTGATGCCACAACCGAAGAAGAAACGGAAAAAGCGACGGAGGAAGTAACCGAGGAAACGACCGAAGAGGGAACGGAGGAAGTAACCGAGGAGACGACGGAGGAAGCAACCGAGGAAACGACCGAGGAAGCAACTGAGGAGACGACGGAAGAAGAAACCGAGGAAGCAACGGAAGAAGAAACAGAGGATGACATGGAAGTGACAAAGGCTGCAACAGCAAGCATTTCCAATGTAACATGGTCATCCTTTACACCGGGTTCATACTATAACACAATCACAGTGAGTGGATATGCATATCGTGTTGAAATCAAAGTAAATGGCACGGTTGTGGGTAATGTATATGGCACTTATGATGAGGATGATGCTGCACCGGCCATTAATACGACCTACAGTTATTACAATACAATTGCTTATAACACTACATATAAGATTGTTGTGACACCGTATACATCAGATGGAAAGGCTGGAACAGCAGTGACAAAAACAGTTACGACTGCAAAATACAGCCCGACAGTAAAGGTTACAGAGGTGGTAGCGAACAATTATTCAACACCTTCTGTAAGTGTTCAGGGTACTGTTAGCAAAGGAAGTGGGAATGATTATGTAGAAGTTTACCGTTCTACAAATAAAGATAAAGGTTATAAATTATTGGGTTCTTGTTATGCAGGTGGTGGTTCTTACAGTTATTATGATGCTGCCGTTGCACCTGGAACAAAATATTATTATAAAGTTCGTGCGTTGAGTGATTATCAGGGCGGCGCAAAGAGTGGCTATACAGGTGTAAAATCAACTACTGTTGCATTGCCACAGGCAAATGTATATGCTGAATACGATAATGGAAAAATTATGTTGACAGCCTATGCAGAAAATTATATGTCTAGATGTGAGATTTATCGTTCCACAAGCAAAAAGGATGGCTATAAAAAGATTGCAACAGTTGCTGCATCTGGTAATCAGGCAACATACACAGATAGTAAGGTGAGCAATAATACAACTTACTATTATAAAGTACTTCCATATTACTACAACCGTGATACACAGAAGAACTACAAAGGAAAATATTCAGAACCGGATAAGGTAAAAACATTATTGGGCTCTATTACAGGATTTAAAGTAACACAGACATCTTCTACAAAAGTTAAAGTTGCTTGGAATAAAGTATCCGGTGCAGATCTTTATGAGATTTACACACGTGAAGAGAGTACATCTGGTGATGCGTACAAGAAAGTAAAATCTGTTTCTGGTACCAGCACAACGATTACCATTCCAAAGAATACCGATATGTCAATTCAGCTTCGTGCATATCGTACAGTAAATGGTGAGAAGAAATATGATTCCATAGCATCCGGTTATGTGGGTGCACAGAGCCTTTCAGCTCCAAGTAACTTCTATGTATCTTCTGTGTCCATGAGCAAAAAGGGACAGACCTACACAGAGACGGTTAATGTGAAATGGGATCAGGTATTTAATGCGAAGAAATATGTAATTACTTATGTTTCAGATGGAAAAGTTAAGACAAAGACCATCGATAAAAATACAACAACAAGTGCAAAAATCACATTGAAGAGAACTGCTGGAGGTGCTACAAGTGCAACAGACAGTAATGGCAGATATTACAGTGCTGGTACAGTTTATATTAAATCAGTAAGTGGTCAGGAGAGTTCTTATGACCAGACAGCAACAATTAGACTGAACACAACCAGCAAAGTAAGTGTGAAAAAGAATAGTGCAACAAGTGCTAAAATTACATGGGAAAAGGTATCTGGAGCAACAACATATTGTGTTTACAGAAGAGTAAAAGGAACTAGTGAAGCAAGTGGTACACAGGTAAAAGAAAAAGTTAAAACAGATTATGGCTACACCTATAATTACTCAACTGAAAAAACTTCTATGATTGACTCAGATGTAACACCAGGCATTCAGTATGAGTACTATGTTGTAGCAAAAAATTATGATATCGATATTTATGGAACAACAAACTTTGATAAGAATAATAAGATATCTCCTTTGACAAAGACAGCTGCATACAAACATAAACTGGGTGCTCCATCTATTAGTGGTGTGAAAAATACTGCAAAAGGAACTATGACAGTTACGATTAAGGCATCCGCTTATCAGACTGATGCGGTAAGCTATACTGTATATCGTTCTACATCAAAAGATGGTAAGTACGAAAAAGTTGGAAGTGTCAAGGCATCTAAATTAAACAAGGATGGAAAGACACTGACATATAAGGATACAAGCGCTAAGAAGGGTAAGACCTATTACTACAAAGTAAATGTAAAAGTCAACAATGAAGCCGGTTTATCTGTCACATCAGAACAGTCAAAACAGGTTAGCGCAAAATGTAAGAAATAGCAGGTTTGCAGCGTATAAAAAAGGGCAGGTCATTTTGAAATGACCTGCCCTTTATCGTGCGCCTTATGGTGCACTTAAGATAAGGATAAGAAAAAGAATTTTGGGGAATTAACCCATGATGACTTCAACGGTAACCTCTTTTTTAGAGGAATCAACTGGGATCATATTTCCGTCGACTTTTACATTATCTACGGTCATGGAAGCAACGCCTTTTTCAACATGATCAGGGTTCTTGACCGTGATGTGGTAGGTTGTACCACGGAAATCACGTTTGGCTGTAAAACCATCTAAGGAAGATGGGATACATGGATCGATGATTAAACCGTCATAATCTGGACGGACACCGAGAATGTACTGCGATACATCGAGGAACGTCCAGGCAGCAGTACCGGTCAGCCAGCTGTTTTTGGCTTCTCCAAAGTTTGGTGCATCTTTTCCGGCAATCATCTGAGAGTACACATACGGTTCCGTACGGTGAATCTCGCTGATGTCCTCAATGTAGGCAGGACAGGTTCTGGTGTATACCTGCCATGCACGGTTTCCACGTCCGACAACCGTCTCAGCAATGGAAATCCATGGATTGTTGTGGCAGAAGATACCGGCATTTTCTTTGTATCCAGGTGGATAGGAAGAAATTTCACCCAGCTCCACATGATATTTATGGTACGGTGGCTGTAACAGTACGATGCCGTATTTGGTGTCTAAGTATTTTTCGACAGACTGCATTGCCTTTAAGCAGTTTCCCTCTTTTAAGCCGATTTCCGCCATAACACAAAAGCCCTGTGGCTCGATGAAGATTTTTCCATCTTCACATTCTTTAGAACCGATTTTGTGTTTGTAGTGGTCATAGGCACGTAAGAACCATTCACCATCCCAGCCGGCATCAAGAACTGTTTTTTCCATGGAAGCGATAGCGGTTTCTGCCTCTTTTGCCTCGTCCATAAGACCGCGGTGTTTGCAGATTTCAACATAATCTTTTCCATATCGGACAAACATGCCCGCGATGAAAACAGACTCGGCATTTGGACCTTCGGATGGACCGAATGTCTGGAAGGATTCGCCAGGTTCCTCGGAGAAGCAGTTTAAGTTCAGACAGTCATTCCAGTCAGCACGACCGATTAATGGAAGACCATGTGGCCCTAAGTGTTCTATGGTGTAATGGAAAGAACGTCTCAGGTGCTCCATAAAGTCGGTTGCTTTGCTTCTATCACTGTCGTAGGCAGTCTGTTCATCTAAGATAGAATAATCGCCGGTCTCTTTGATATAAGCGGCAGCAGCGGCAATCAGCCACAGTGGATCATCGTTGAAACCGCTTCCGATGTCGGAGTTTCCTTTTTTCGTCAAAGGCTGATACTGATGGTAAGCACTTCCGTCCTCGAACTGGGTTGCGGCAATATCTAAGATACGTTCACGCGCACGGTCTGGAATCAGATGAACGAAACCTAACAGATCCTGACAGGAATCGCGGAATCCCATACCACGTCCGATGCCGGATTCGAAGTAGGAAGCGGAACGGCTCATGTTGAAGGTTACCATACACTGATACTGGTGCCATACATTTACCATGCGGTCTAATTTTTCTTCGGAAGATGAGATGGTGAAATGATTTAACAATTCATCCCAGTAAGCTTTCAGAGCTGCAAGGGCAGCATCCGCTTTTTCCGTTGTATCAAACTGTGCTAACAGCCTCTCGGCAGGGGCGCGGTTGATGACACCGTCCTCGACTGGTCCAATCCATTTCTCATCCACCGGATTCTCCACGTAACCAAGCACGAAAACAAAAGTTTTGGATTCGCCCGGGGCAAGGGAAACATGCAGATGATGTGAACCGACAGGAGCCCAGCCGCTGGCAACGGAATTCTTAGAGGTACCGGAAGTTACAGCTTCAGGTGCGGAATTCTCGCCGTAGGCACCTAAAAAAGCATCACGGCTTGTGTCAAAGCCCTCGATTGGAGCATTAACGGCATAAACGGCATAGTGGTTGCGGCGTTCTCTGTATTCTGTCTTATGATAGATGGCAGAACCGTGAATCTCGACCTCACCGGTAGAGAAGTTACGCTGGAAGTTGGTCATATCGTCCATGGTATTCCAGAGACAGAACTCTACATAGGAGAAAACAGAAAAATCTTTCGCAGCATCGCTCTCATTTGTCAGAGTGAGCTTGTTAATCTCACAGTTAGATCCGATTGGAACGAAATCCGTCAGTTCCGCTTTTAACTGATTTTTACTTCCTGTGAAAACAGAATATCCCATACCGTGACGGCATTCATAGGAGTCAAGCTCTGTCTTTGCAGGCATCCATCCCGGATTCCAGATGGTATCGCCCTCTTTGATATAGTAGTAATGACCATTGCTGTCGTATGGAACATTGTTGTAACGATAGCGTGTCAGACGCAGTAATTTCGCATCTTTGTAAAAGCTGTAGCCTCCACAGGTGTTTGAGACCAAAGAGAAGAAATTCTCACAGCCTAAGTAGTTAATCCACGGCAGTGGAGTCTTTGGTGAAGTGATGACATATTCTTTGTTCGCGTCATCAAAATAACCGAATTTCATAGTTGTAACCATCCTTTCCTGAAAATATGTCTGTAACCTGCCGGTAGCGCAGGATAAGTGATAAATTTACGAAAACGATTAAGTGCTTTCTTAAGTTGAAGTATATCTGCTTTTTTTCATAAAATCAAGTCAAAAGCACTGAAAAAATAGGATTTGTGAAGTTGGACGAAAATTAGGGAAGAAATATAGCAAAAATCACGAACAAAGGAAAACGACAAATTTACGAAAACGTGTAAGGAAAAGGATTGCACTTTTGAAAAGAACGCGGTATAGTGGTAGCAGACTTAAAAACAGGGAAAGAGGAAGCTATGGTATCATTAAAAACGATTGCAGAAAAATGCAAAGTTTCAACGGCGACTGTGAGTAAGGCGTTGAACAATCAGAAAGATATCGGGGAAGAGACAAAGGAACGGATTCGGAAAGTGGCAGAGGAGCTGGGATATTTTCCCAATGCTGCGGCGAGAGCGTTAAAGACAAACCGTTCTTATAATATTGGAGTTTTGTTTGAAGAGGAGGCAGGAAGTGGACTGACGCACGAGTATTTTTCGGGCGTGCTAAACGGGCTGAAACTTCAGGCAGAGGAATTAGGGTACGACATTACGTTTATCAACGGAAGACTTGAGAACCGTAAGATGTCCTATTACGAACACTGCAAGTATCGTAATTTTTCAGGAGTTGTCATTGTATGCGCAGATTTCAGGGACGTTAGTGTTAAGGAGTTGATGGAAAAAGATATTCCGGTTGTCACAATCGACTATGAGCACCCGGAATGTACCGCGGTCAGTTCGAACAATTACCGTGGAATGGAACAGCTTGTGGAATATGTTGCGGGGCAGGGGCATCGTAAGATTGCCTACATTCACGGACAGAAGAATTCAAACGTAACGAAGGAACGTCTTGCTGCGTTTCGCAATACCATGGAACGTCTCGGCATCGAGATTCCAAAAGAATATTTAAAGGCGGCAAAATACTTAGAAGTGGAAGAGGCTGCAAAGCAGACCAAAAGCTTATTGGAGGGAAAAAATCCGCCGACCTGTATTCTGTACCCGGACGATACAGCGGTAATTGGTGGAAGAAATATGATTCGGGAGTTAGGACTCCGCATACCGGACGATGTCTCGGTGGCGGGTTACGACGGCATCCAGATGTCACAGCTTTTGTATCCGAAGCTTACGACGATAAGCCAGAACACGGAATTGATAGGAAGAGAAGCAGCAAAGCGCCTGATAAAACGAATCGGGCATCCGAAGGCAACGCTGATAGAGCGGGTGGTCATTGAAGGCAATCTGCTAGAGGGTGAGTCTGTCGGAAAGATTGAGGGCTGAATCATCACAATTAGTATAAAGATTAGTGGTCAAAAGGTGGCTTACAGTTTTCCTGCTGGTAAATTGTGCAAAGTCAAGTCAATTTTGTTCCGATGAGTGAACATTAGAAAAGTCTAAGTATGCCTGATGAAGATTGTTTCAGAGTGGCGTGACCGGCATTCAACGAGCCATCCGTGGCTCGTGAAGCCTTGTTCTGCCGTCCATGGCAGAACATCACTGGGTACATGGAGGCATACTAAGATTTTCTGATGTTCCCTCAAAGTCACAAAAGTTGTCTTGCCTTTGTACAATTTCCCGGCAACAAATTTGTGAGCCACCTTTTGAACACTAATTTTATAAATAAAATCACAGGATATGCGCAAACTTGTAAAAGAGTTGCGCATATTTTTTATAAAAAACTGGGAGAAAAGGGATGCCAATTATGCAAAATGGATAAAAAACAGGGCAAAAGATTAGAACTACTGCGCATTGAAAAGTGGAATATGAGGTGCTATTCTTATATTAGAACAACCGATTGCGCAACTGAGAAAAAATTGCGCAGGAGGAGAGGAAAGCGAGCGGGGAGAAAAAGAAAATTCGCAATGTTCTAAAAAGGCGAAAGGGAAAGGTTATAGCAATGAGAAAAGTTTGGAAAAAGTCAGCCAGCCTTGTTTTGGCGGCATCCTTACTGGTTGGGCAGTCAGTGGCTGTGCAGTGCGGACAGGAGGATACGACGGAGGAAGCAACAGTAATTGAGTTGGGAGATGCTGAATTTACGGGTTCCTTATGGGATGATGGAATCTGGACGGTGACGCCGTCTACCTGGGATAATGCCAGCTTTGATTATTACACGTATGCAGATGATGAATGGCTCACAACCGGAGAGAATCAGGGAGATACCTGTTTTAAATTCTGGATGGGCGATGGCGGTACTTATACATTAACACAGGAAGTTACCGTTCCGGCGGGAACTTATAAAGTATCTTCTGATTTTATGGGAGAAGGTGCAACCGTTCAGCTTAAAGTAGGTGATAACCTTGGCGACGGGGATGCGCTGGAAGGTTATAATTCCTGGGTTTACGGAGAAGATACTTTTACCGTGGCAGAGGACACAGAACTAGAAGTCGGCTTCTATGTGACCGTGGAAGAAGGCGGATATGGTTATATTGATTCCATTGCAATGGTGGAAACATCGGATGAGAACACAGATGATGCTTCAAAGGATGATACTTCTTCCGATGATGCGGATACAGCAGTAGAATCAGACCTTTATGTGCAGAAAGTAAATGGAATGCGTGATGATTTCATCGAGGGTGTGGATGTTTCTTCTTATCTTTCCGAGATTGAAAGTGGAGTTACTTATTACGACTTTGATGGAAATAAATTAGATGAGCAGGGATTTTTCAATTTACTCGCAGACTGTGGAGTAAACTACGTTCGTCTTCGTGTCTGGAATAATCCTTACGATGAAAACGGAAACGGTTACGGCGGAGGAAATAATGACCTTGCCAAGGCAGTGACAATGGGACAGTATGCAACCAATGCCGGAATGAAGGTACTGATTGATTTCCACTACTCTGATTTCTGGGCAGATCCTGGAAAACAGGTGGAGCCGAAAGCATGGGCTGATATGACGTTAGATGAGAAGACCGAGGCACTCAACACATTTACCAAAGAGAGTTTAAATACATTACTTGATTCCGGCGTAGATGTTGGAATGGTTCAGATTGGAAATGAGACAAACGGACAGATTTGCGGGGAAACGAGCTGGGAAAATATGAGTCAGCTTTTTAACGCAGGAAGCAGCGCAGTCAGAGAGGTGGCGAAAGCATCCCAAAAAGAGATTCTGGTCGCACTTCATTTTGCGAATCCGGAAACAGCAGGACGTTACGCAGGTTATGCCAAAAATCTTGACACGTACGGTGTCGATTACGATGTGTTTGCATCTTCCTACTATCCATACTGGCATGGAAGTACAAGTAATTTAACAAGTGTGTTATCTGCGATTGCAGAGACATATGGTAAAAAAGTCATGGTGGCAGAGACCTCCTGGGCTTACACCTATGAAGACGGAGACGGTCATACCAACACGATTTACGAAGGAAAAACAGGAATTGACATTGACTATGAAGTATCTGTTCAGGGACAGGCAACCGAGCTTCGTTCTGTGATGCAGGCAGTTGCAGATATTGGAGATGCGGGAATCGGTATGTTTTACTGGGAGCCGGCATGGATTCCGGTTCAGGTGTATGACGCAGATGCAGCAGATGCCGCAACTGTTTTAGCAGAAAATAAAACACTTTGGGAGACGTACGGTTCCGGCTGGGCATCTTCTTATTCAGCAGAATATGACCCGGATGATGCCGGACTCTGGTATGGCGGTTCTGCCGTAGATAACCAGGCATTATTTGATTTTAGTGGACATCCGTTAGAATCCTTAAAGATTTTTAACTATGTAAAAACAGGAACCAAGACACCGGTAAAAGTAACTTCTGTGACGGCGGCGGACATTGAGGCAGAGGTAGGAGATACCGTAACCCTTCCGGAGACGGCAACGGTCAACTATAACACAGGAGCAACAGAGGAGGTTGCGGTCAGCTGGAACGAAGATGAATTAAAAGCCGCAGTGGCAGCGGGAGTCGGTACTTACACAATTTCCGGAAAAGTAACCGTAGAAGAGACAGAATACGACGTAACCTGTCAGCTTACCATCAAACAGAAAAACCTGTTATTGAATGGTGGTTTTGAGGACAGCGACATGAGCATGTGGGTCCTTTCTGATGATTGTGTGGCACGTACCAAAGATAACAACAAACGAAGCGGAAGTTACAGCTTAAAGTTCTGGGATTCCGACGCTGTTTCTTTTACAGCAGAACAGGAAGTAACATTAGATAAAGGTATTTATACATTAGAAGCTTATGTGCAGGGCGGAGATGCCGGAGATGATGCAGTGTTTGAACTGTATGCAGTAAGCGGTGACAAGACATACACAGAAGAAACATCCGTTACAAGCTGGCAGAACTGGAGCAATCCTGTTATCGCAGATATTGAAGTGACGGAAGATAATACAACGATTGTTGTAGGGATAAAAGTGGATGCCGCAGCAGGTGCTTGGGGCTCCTGGGATGATTTCTATCTGTACCAGAGTGGCGAAATCAAGTCGGACGATGCAGACGATTCCAACAAGGATGATACCACAACAGACGATACCTCAAAAGATAACACCACAACAGACGATACGACAACGGATGACACCACAAAAGATGACGCAACAACAGACGATACGACAACAGATGACACCACAAAAGATGATACAACGTCGGATGACACCGCATCAGACGACAGCACATCCAACGATAATGTTAGTGGAACTGTGACAACAACTACAACAGAGCAGACGTTCACGGAAAAAGTAGAACAGCAGATTGCGGCAGCATCCGAAGGAGACACGGTTTCTGTAACAGTCGCATCCGGTGATGAAACCATTTCAGCAGATGTATTTAATGCAATCAAGGGAAAAGACATTACCCTTGTATTTACATTAGAAAACGGTGTAACATGGAAGATTAACGGTAAGAATATTACAGATGCAAAAGACATTTCACTGGGCGTTACGTTAGACAGCAGCAATGTACCACAGACAGTGGTAGATTCCATTCACGATGACGGTGTGAAGTATACGAAACAGATTTCTCTTGATTTTGATGGGGAATTTGGAGCGACAGCAACGATTACGATTCCGCTTGGAACAGAAGGTGCCGGTTATTATGCAAATCTGTATTACTACAATCCAACGACCGGCGCGTTAGAATATATGCAGACGGTAAAAATCGGAGCAGATGGCAGCGCAGAATTTACCTTTACACATGCTTCTGATTATGTCATTACCGTAAGTGAGACAGACATTTCACAGACAACGGTCGAGACCGGTGATAACACCGAAATGGCAGGTTATATTCTTCTTATTTTGACCGGAATGGCAATGTTTAGTGCCGTTATTGCCGAAACAAGAAAAAAATCTTTTCATTAATTTTGGAATATGCTATACTATGACCAGTGAAAAAGCAGATTATCGTAAGATGAATTCTTTATTGAATTAGATGGAGGTAGAGATGACAGAAGGCGGATTACTTATATTTTTAGGATTAATTCTTTTACTGGTTGTAATCGTAGCAGTGATTGCAGTGGTGGCATCGGTAGCAGGTGCATCGGCAGCGATTGTAGATGATGAAGAGAGCGAAGAATAAGACGCAGGAAGACTTATAAGAGAGAGGGAGTTCTGACACGACAGTGTCGGGACTCCCTCTTTGTGTAATAAGATTAGGGCATCAAATAGCAGCCCGTGACGCATGTTATAAACTTTTCCTAAAATAGGAATAAGGTACTTGAAATTTCAAAAAAACCACGTATACTGAAATCAGAACCGACCGGTCGGTCGGAAATGAGAAAAGGGACGGAGGAGAGAATTGTGATTTCAAAGTTCAGTGTAAAGAAACCATATACCGTATTAGTCGGCGTGATTTTGGTGCTTGTACTCGGCGTTGTTTCCCTGACCAGGATGACGACGGATTTGTTTCCGAGCATGAGTCTGCCGTATGCACTTGTCGTGACGACGGATATGGGAGCGAGCCCGGAAGAGGTGGAAAGTGATGTGACGGCGCCAATCGAGGCTGCGATGGCGACAACATCCAATATTAAAAATATCAGTTCGATGTCGTATAACAGCTACTCGATTGTTGTTTTAGAGTATGAGCAGAATGCCAATATGGATTCTACGATTATCGAGATACAGCAGGAATTAGACCAGTTGTCAGGTTCATGGGAGGATACCGTGGGAAGTCCGATTATTATGCAGATTGACCCGGACATGATGCCGATTATGATGGCGGCGGTCGATGTGGATGAGATGACGGATGAAGAGATTACCAACTATGTGAACAATGAACTCGTAGCAAACTTAGAGAGTATTGAGGGAGTTGCCTCCGTCAGCACGACAGGCGCATTAGAAGAGAGTATTCAGGTGACCATGAACCAGGATAAAATTGATGCGCTCAATGATAAGATTCAGGAAAAAGTGGAAGAACAGTTCACAGAACCTCAGAGCGAACTCGACAGTGCAAAGGCACAGGTAGAGTCGGGACAGGCGGCAATCACGGACGGAAGTTCCAAGCTTACGGATGCGATGGATGAGGTGGTCTCACAGAAGAGCCAGCTTTACCAGACAGAATCTGATTTGAAGCAGAAAAAATCAGAATTAGAGAGCCAGAAGACAACGTTAGAAGATGCAATTTCAAACCTTCAGACAGCATATGACAGTGCGGTCATGCTTCAGACGGCGATTGATTCGCTAAATCAGTTAAAGAGCCAGAGCGAGGACATGGCAGGTCAGGATGATACCGATTTGGGAGACTATCTTGACGAGACGGCAATGGCACAGCTTTCGGGGCTTGTGGGCAGCCTGACCGGAAGCGTAGATGAACAGATTGCGGCTTTACAGACACAGTTAGACACGATAAACAGTACGCTTGCTTCGCAGAGTGCAGCTTTTTCGGAGATGGGAATCAGTATTCAAAGTTATACGGATATTCCGGCTGCACTGACTACATTAAATGAATTGCTTGCACAGTTAAATACCGGAATTGCAACGATTGACACTGCATTAGAGCAGATTGAAAATGGAAAAATTACGTTAGACGAGGCGATGGCAGCCATCAATTCCAATGCATTGCTTGCTTCGTTGCAGATGAGTTCTTCCATTGCACAGATGCAGAGTGCGCAGGCGTCTCTTGAACAGGCACAGACAACCTTAGACGATACAAAAGAGCAGGCACTTGAGTCGGCGGACGTTAATCAAATTTCAACTACAGACATGCTTGGCTCATTGCTGACAGCGCAAAATTTTTCCATGCCGGCAGGCTATGTCTCAAAGGATGATGACAGTTATCTGGTGTGCGTGGGTGACAAAGTGGAGTCGGTAGAGGAATTGGAGAATCTGGTGCTCCTTGATATGGGAATGGATGGAATTGAACCAATCCGGTTATCCGATGTTGCAGATGTGGAAATCGTTGACAACTCAGCAGAAAGTTATTCAAAAGTGAATGGCAATCCGGCAATTACGCTTTCCATTGAAAAGCAGACCGGCTATTCCACCGGAGATGTTACGAACCGTCTGCTTGACCGTTTTGATAGTTTAGAGAAGAGTACAGACGGACTTCACCTGACCGTTTTGATGAACCAGGGTGTATACATTGACATGATTGTGGATTCCGTGCTGCAAAATATGATTTTTGGTGGAATCCTTGCCATTTTAGTATTGCTCTTATTCTTAAAAGATTTTAAACCTACATTGGTAATTGCATGTTCAATTCCACTCAGCGTGGTATTTGCCATTGTACTGATGTATTTTTCCAATATCAGCTTAAATATCATTTCCATGTCAGGACTTGCACTTGGAATCGGTATGCTGGTAGATAATTCGATTGTCGTAATAGAAAATATCTACCGTCTGCGCAATGAGGGATACTCCATCCGAAAAGCAGCGGTAGAAGGAGCTAGTCAGGTGACAGGAGCGATTATCGCCTCCACGCTGACGACCGTCTGTGTATTTGCACCGATTATTTTTACAGAGGGAATCACAAGACAGCTCTTTACGGATATGGCACTGACGATTGCATTTACACTCGGCGCAAGTCTTCTTGTGGCACTTACATTAGTTCCGGCGATGGCAGCAGGACTTCTCAAAAACACAAAGGAAATCAAGCACAATTTTTTGGAAGAAGTGCAGAATGTATACGGAAAAGTGTTGAAGGTATGTCTTCGTTTTAAAGCGGTTGTGTTTATCGTTGTCATCGTGCTTTTAGTTGGAAGTATCGGCGCAGCTTTTTCAAGGGGAATGTCCTTCATTGATATGGATATGGAGACAGACCAGCTTACGGTTACGATTGCGGCAAAAGAAGATGAAAAACTGTCGTTTGAGGAATTGACGGAGATGGCAGATGAAGTTGTAGATAAAATTTCAACAATAGATGCAATAGATACAATTGGCGCAATGGCAGGTGGCGGCGGCACCATGAGCATGATGTCAGGAAGCTCTACGGATTCGGTGAGCCTGTATCTGATTTTAGCAGAGAACCGTGACATGAGCACGGCAGAGATTTCCGATGAAATTGCAGCGCTGACGAAGGATATGGATTGTGCTATTACAACAGATTCGTCCTCGATGGATATGACTTCTCTTTTTGGAAGCGGACTGACGATTGAAGTTAAGGGAAATGACATCCAGACATTGCAGGAGATTGCAGCAGAGGTGGCACAGCTTACGGAAGAAACAGAAGGTACCACAGATGTTGATGACGGATTAGATAAAAATACACCACAGCTTTCCATATCGGTTGACAAAGAGAGAGCGGCAGAGTACGGAATGACGGTTGCGCAGGTATTCCAGCTTGTCTATGCAAAAATGGCATCGGATACTTCTGCAACAACGATTTCCACGGATATCAAGGACTATAAGGTCTATGTTCAGACAAAGGAGCAGGCAGAGGTTACGTTAGATGACATTAAGGAACTTACCTTTACACATACCAATTCTGATGGCGAGGATGAGGAAATTCCAATCAGCGAGATTGCAACATTTGAGGAAGGTGAGACATTAAGCACCATCTACCGTGATTCCCAGGTACGCCATATTGACGTGACGGCTGGAATAGACGAGGATCACAACGTCACATTGGTAAGTAGTGATTTAAAAGAAAAATTAGATAAACTCGATTTGCCGGAAGGTTATTCGATAGAGATGACAGGTGAGGATGAGACGATTTCAGAGGCGATGAACCAGATGTATCTGATGTTGCTGTTAGCCGTGGTATTTATTTATCTGATTATGGTTGCCCAGTTCCAGTCCCTTCTGTCACCGTTTATCATCATGTTTACGATACCACTTGCATTTACGGGAGGATTTTTCGCATTATTCTTCACCGGAAATGAGGTCAGTGTGATCGCGATGATTGGTTTCGTCATGTTAGCGGGAATTATCGTAAATAACGGTATTGTGATGGTAGATTATATCAATCAGCTCCGCCGCGGCGGAATGGAGAAAAAGGAAGCAATTGTTGAAGCCGGAAAAACAAGACTGCGTCCGATTTTAATGACGGCGCTGACTACAATTATTTCCATGTCCACAATGGCGCTTGGAATTGGAAGCGGTTCCGAGATGATGCAGCCGATGGCGATTGTTACAGTCGGCGGTCTTGTCTACGGTACATTGCTTACCCTGATTGTAGTTCCATGTATCTATGATGCATTTAACCGCAACAAGAGCATGGTCGAAGAAGAATTATAGGAAAGGAATTGCATATGACAAAGATAGAAGAGATGCAGGAATTTCCGGAAAAAGTAATAAAAATGTTTGACGCGGTCTGTGAGATGCTTTCGGAAAATGCAGACATAAATAATATGAAGGTAGCAGACATCACCAACCGCGCCGGAATCGGAAAAGGAACGGCATACGAATATTTTGCTTCCAAGGAAGAAATTATTACGAAGGCACTGTTATACGATACGACAAAGCAGTTCCTCTATGTGTCGGAAGTGATTCGGGAGTGTAAGACGTTCCGGGAAAAAGTGATGGCAGGGTTTGACTGGATTGCGGACAATTTTAAGGAATGTAAGACCTTTGCCCAGCTTGTAAAAATCGGTATGGGGACTTATGATGTCTCCCATGCCCTTCAGGATGAATTTGCAAAGATTCACGCATCGGACGACTGTGACGTCGCCCTGCAGGTTGTCGATGAGATGATGCAGTGCGGCATCGAGGAGGGACTGTTAAAGCCGAAGAACCAAAATCTCATGCGCATGGAATTTTGTTCACAGGTACTGATGTTTGCCATGTTTTTAACAGACAGACAGCGTCAGTCTGGCGATGCGCTCCAGGTAGAAGAAGTCAAGAATTTTGCATATGAAGCCCTTGTAAAAATGTTTCAGAACTAGAAGAAATACTTGACAATTTTGAAGCGGGACATTAAGATTAAAAAGTATAAAATGAATCACCAAAAGATAGTGAGAAAGAGGAGTACACATAAGGACATCTGAAAGAGAAGGATACTCACCGGCTGAGAGGTATCCGCAGAGAGAACATGTGGAAGGTAGCTTTTGAATCGGAATACCAAGAAAGCATGATTTGCATAAGTATTCCCGCATGGTTTGCGTTATCGAACCATAGAGATACCGGAAAGATTGTGACTGAATTCACAATCCGGTGAACAAAGGTGGTACCGCGTATATACGCCCTTTGCATCCGCAGGATGCAGAGGGCTTTTTTGTTTTTGAAGGAAGATAACTTCAGACAGAATATGAATATACATGACTCCATTCTGACAATACATTCAGGTGTCAAAAGATGGTATTTAAAACTGAAATAAGCGGAGAAACAACCGGTGTTAGAATTTGTGACTGTAACGGGGAGATAGAACTTCCTGCACCGGAACAAATTGTAACATCGGTTGTCCCTCCGGTAATTACCATTATGAAATACCATGTTTTGACACCCGAATAAAGAGAAGTAATAAAGAGAAGAAAGGAAAAACGATGAGCAAAGAATTAGCAAAAACCTATGATCCAAAGGGCATTGAAGACCGCCTCTACAAAAAATGGGAAGACAATGGATATTTTCATGCGGAAGTAGACCGCAGTAAGAAACCATTTACAATTGTAATGCCACCACCAAACATTACAGGACAGCTCCACATGGGACATGCATTAGACAATACCATGCAGGATATTTTAATCCGTTACAAGAGAATGCAGGGATACAACGCATTGTGGCAGCCGGGAACAGACCATGCTGCAATCGCAACGGAAGTAAAGGTAATCGAGAATTTAAAGAAACAGGGTATTGACAAACATGATTTAGGAAGAGAAGGCTTCTTAGAGAAATGTTATGAGTGGAAAGATGAGTACGGCAACCGTATCATCAATCAGTTAAAGAAAATGGGTTCCTCTGCCGACTGGGAGAGAGAACGTTTCACCATGGATAAGGGATGTTCCGACGCTGTATTGGACGTATTCTGTAAATTACATGAAAAAGGACTGATTTACAAAGGTTCCCGTATCGTAAACTGGTGTCCGGTCTGCAAGACCTCCATTTCCGATGCTGAGGTAGAACATGAAGAGCAGGACGGATTTTTCTGGCATATCAATTATCCGGTTGTAGGCGAAGAAGGCAGATTTGTGGAAATCGCAACCACACGTCCGGAGACGTTATTCGGAGATACTGCCGTAGCTGTCAACCCGGATGATGAGAGATATCAGGATATCATTGGAAAAATGTTAAAACTTCCGATGACAGACCGTGAGATTCTGGTGATTGCAGATTCTTACGTTGACAAAGAATTTGGAACAGGATGTGTAAAAATTACACCGGCACATGACCCGAACGACTTTGAAGTTGGAAAACGTCATAACTTAGAAGAAATCATCGTCATCAATGATGATGCGACCATGAACAAGTATGCTGGAAAATACGAGGGAATGGATCGTTACGAGTGCCGTGCTGCTTTGATTAAAGACTTAGACGAGCAGGGACTGCTTGTAAAAATTGAGCCACACTCCCATAATGTTGGAACACATGACCGTTGTAAGACAACCGTAGAGCCAATGGTAAAACAGCAGTGGTTTGTAAAAATGGATGAGCTCATCAAACCAGCCGTAGAAGCTGTAAAAAATGGTGACATCCAGCTTCTTCCAAAACGTATGGAAAAAACATACTTCAACTGGACAGACAACATCCGTGACTGGTGTATTTCACGTCAGTTATGGTGGGGACACAGAATCCCGGCTTACTATTGCCCGGATTGTGGTGAGATGGTAGTTGCAAAAGAAGCACCTGCAAAATGTCCGAAATGTGGATGTGACCACATGGAGCAGGATCCGGATACCTTAGATACCTGGTTCTCATCCGCACTCTGGCCATTCTCCACACTTGGCTGGCCGGAAAAAACAGAAGATCTGGATTATTTCTTCCCTACGGATGTACTTGTAACAGGATATGATATTATCTTCTTCTGGGTAATCCGTATGATTTTCTCAAGTTACGAGCAGATGGGAAAAGCCCCATTCCACACCGTGTTATTCCACGGACTGGTTCGTGACTCCCAGGGACGTAAGATGAGTAAATCCTTGGGAAACGGTATCGACCCATTGGAGGTTATTGATAAATACGGCGCTGACGCACTTCGTCTGACTTTGATTACCGGTAATGCGCCTGGAAACGACATGCGTTTCTACTGGGAGAGAGTAGAAGCTTCCCGTAACTTTGCAAACAAAGTATGGAATGCTTCCCGTTTCATCATGATGAACCTTGAGGACGCTGCGATTGAGACACCATCTTATGATGAGTTAAAACCAGCAGATAAATGGATTCTCTCAAAAGTCAACACACTTGCAAAAGATGTGACAGAGAACATGGATAAATACGAGATGGGTATCGCAGTACAGAAAGTTTACGATTTCATCTGGGATGAATTCTGTGACTGGTACATCGAGATTACCAAAGTCCGTACTTACAACAAAGAAAACGATCCAAAATCCGCAAATGCGGCATTCTGGACGTTAAAGACCGTATTGACAGAAGGATTAAAACTGTTGCATCCATTCATGCCATTTATCACAGAAGAGATTTTCTGTACGCTTCATCCAGAAGAGGAAACGATTATGTTAGCAAAATGGCCAGAGTACAAAGAAGAATGGAATTTTGCGGCGGAAGAAGAAATGATTGAACACTGCAAAGACCTTGTAAAAGGTGTTCGTAATGTCCGCACCGAGATGGATGTTCCGCCATCAAGAAAAGCAAAGATGTTTATTGTTTCGGATGATGCGGCCTTAAGAGAGACCTTTGAGACAACAAAAGAAGTTTACATGAATCTTGCATCTGCCAGTGAAGCAGCCGTACAGGCAGACAAAGCCGGAATCGGTGAAGATGCAGTATCCGTTGTGATTCCTGGCGCAACCATCTACCTTCCATTAGAAGATCTGGTTGATTTTGAAAAAGAAAAAGAACGTCTCTTAAAAGAACAGGCACGTCTGGAAAAAGAGCTGGCACGTTCTAAAGGAATGCTTTCAAATGAAAAATTCCTAAGCAAAGCACCGGAAGCAAAAGTAAACGAAGAAAAAGAAAAACTTGCCGGTTATGAACAGATGATGGAGCAGGTCAGAGAAAGACTTGCCCAGATGAAATAATGAAGCAGAAGATACGCGGAATGCTGTTACTTTTGATTACGGCGGCCATCTGGGGAACAGCATTCGTTGCACAAAGTGTAGGACTTGAACATCTTGGTGCGTTTACATTCAATACAATTCGTAGCTTGATTGGCGCGTTGATTCTTCTGCCCGTTATCTGTAAAAGACAAAAAAAGGTGAACATAATAGAAAAAAAAGACCGCAGGACACAAATAACCGGAGGTCTTATCTGTGGAATTATGCTCTGTGTGGCATCTAATTTACAACAGCTTGGCATCAGCTATTCGACAGTTGGAAAATCTGCTTTTCTGACGACGCTGTATATTGTGATAGTGCCGCTGCTTGGACTCCTGTTCCATAAAAAAGTAAACGGACAGACCTGGATGGGGGTCATCCTTGCAACGGTGGGGCTGTATCTCCTATGCATGAAAGAAGAGGGGTTTTGTCTGCAGACAGGCGATATTTATCTGTTGTTGTGTGCATTGTTTTTTTCCTTTCAGATTATGGCAGTGGACTATTACTCGGCACGAGTGGACGGACTTATGCTCGCGATGATGCAGTTCCTTGTGACGGGGGTGTTATCTGCGGTGCTGATGATAATTTTAGAACACCCGTCATGGAATGCGGTTCGGGCAGCAGCGTTTCCATTGTTTTATGCGGGGGCGTTTTCCTGCGGAATAGCTTATACATTGCAGATTTTAGGGCAAAAGTATGTGGCACCGTCAATTGCATCGCTGATTATGAGCCTGGAGTCAGTGATTGCAACACTTGCCGGATGGGTCATTTTACATGAGGTTTTGACTACGAAAGAGTTAGTCGGCTGTGCACTTGTCTTCGGGGCAGTACTCCTTACACAGATACCGCTTCGGAATAGTAGTGTGAAATCGTAGATTGTATCAGAGAAATAAGCAGAATTGTATGAAAATTCTCATGCATCTGCTTATTTTTTTGTTAAATTCACAGCAGAACATTGAAATGACAGTGCTTTTATGATATTATTTTTATAATCACGATGACAATATGTGTTATGGATGGAGTAGAGTAATGGAAGAGTTAAAGCCGCAAGTAAAAGTTTCATTAGATGAAATGGAAGCCTTAATTTATCTCCCATATAGACCGGAGAAGGAGTATACAACAGAGGAGATACATCAGTTGTTAGATGATGCTGGAATTACGAATGGGATAAATGAAGATGCAATTAGAAAAATGGTACATTACCGGGTGTGTGATGAGGAGATTCTTGTTGCTGTCGGAGAAAAGGATGAGTCAGGTACAGATGGGTACTTTGACTTTAATTTTAATTGCAATTGTGATAATAAGCCGGTCGTGTTACCGGATGGCAGTGTTGATTATTGGTCTATTCATAATATTGAGACGGTTGTAGAGGGACAGGTTATTGCGGTGTACCACCCTGCAACACCGGGCAAAGACGGGGTTACCGTTAAAGGCAGACCTGTTGTGGCGAAGCGCGGACGTGAGCTGCCGCCATTGAAGGGCAAAGGATTTGAACGTAACAACGATAACCTGACTTACGTTGCATCCATTACCGGAAAGATAGAGATGCAGGGAGAACGTATTCAGATTCTTCCGGTGCACGAGATTTTTGGTAATGCAGAATTGATTAACGGAAATATTGATTTCAAGGGCGATCTGGTCATTCATGGCAATGTGGAAGCAGGTCTTAAGATACATACGACAGGCAATCTTACCGTGGACGGTGTTGTGGAAGCGTGTGAGATTGAGGTGAAGAAGCAGGTTGTTTTGCGAAGCGGAATGTTAGGTGGTACGATTAAAGCAGGAGATTCCATCAGTGCGAAATTTTTCGAGAATACGACTGTGGAAGCCGGAGGCGATATCGTGGCAGATGCGTTTGTCAATTCGAAAGTGAAATCAGGCATGCACATCAGTGTAAGCGGAAAGCATGGCAAGATTATCGGTGGAAGGACGTATGCAATCGAGGGCATCGAATCGACCTATATTGGTAATGATGCAGAGATTAATACGAATGTTGCGGTCGGATTAGAGCGTGAGATTTCGATTCAGATTGCAGATTGTGCAAAGGCAATCGAGGAGACGACCGCTCTCTTAGAGAAGGTTGAGCAGGCACTGAAGAAATTTGAACTTTTGGAGAAAGAGCGTGGCACCAGTTTCCGGGAGGATCCGAGAAGAGTTTCTCTTTTACGGGAGCGAATCCGTGCGGAAGCCAAGCTTGCAGCGGGTAAAGCTGAATTAGAGAAGATGGAGAATGATGTCGAGCGTTCCAGATTTGCAATTGTCCGTGTACTTCGAACCGTATATCCGGGTGTGGATGTTGGAATTGACAGCATGAAGGTGCGGGTAAAAGAGCCACAGGAAAGTGTCGATTTCGAGAAGCGTAATGGCAAAATCGTAATGAGTCGGATTGGAGATACCGATGTCATATAAACGTTGATTTTGCGACAAAAAAAGAAAAAGTTAAGAGAAATTTACTTGATTTTAATCATCACTATATTATAATGGTAGGGTACATAATATAGTGATGATTTTTTTTGCTTGAAAGGATAGATAGAAACATGATTAACTTTGAAGAAGAATTAAAGAATTTTCAGCCAAGCCTTGAGGTAGAAGAGGCAGAAGAGGCTATTTATAATCACAATTTAACAGATATGACAGACGTATTAGAAGAAATGATAAAAGAAATGAAGCGTGGCATGTAGGAATAGTGCGGGAAAGGGTTTAAAATGAGATGTTATAATTGTGATGCACAGTTAGGAAGAGAGGATCGTTGTCCGAACTGTGGAACAGATGTTAGGGTATATAAGAAAATTATAATGGCATCGAATGCTTATTATAATGATGGTCTGGCAAGAGCAGGAGTCAGAGATTTATCGGGTGCGATTGACAGCCTGAAGAGAAGTTTACGATTTAACAAGATGAATATCAATGCGAGAAATCTGTTAGGCCTTATCTATTTTGAGATGGGAGAGGTTGTCGATGCATTGACGGAGTGGGTAATCAGTAAGAACTACCAGCCGAAGGATAATGTGGCAAGCCGTTACTTAGATGAGATTCAGAATAACCAGGCAAGGCTTAGCAGCATCAATCAGACCATTAAGAAATATAATCAGGCATTGTTGTACTGCCGGCAGGAGAGCCGGGATCTGGCGATTATCCAGTTGAAGAAGGTCATTGCACTGAATCCGAAGATGGTAAAGGGACATCAGCTCTTAGCACTTTTATATATGCAGGATGGAAAATATGATTTAGCCAAGAAGTCATTGCGCAGCGCCGGAAAGATTGATGCAAACAATACCATTACACTCCGTTATCTGAAAGAAGTGAACAATGCACTGCGGGAAGCAAAGCCGAATCATAAGAACAAGACTGATGATTTGATTTCATATCAAAGTGGGAATGATACGATTATCCAGCCGGCACATTTCAAGGACAGTTCGGCATTTGGAACGATTCTGAATATTGTAATTGGAATTGTAGTTGGAGTTGCCATTACCTGTTTTCTGATTGTACCGGGAGCCCGTCACAATATACAGAATGAGGCGAAGCAGGAAGTAAAAGATGCAAACGATACAATTTCGACGAAGAACCAGACGATTACATCACTTGAGGAACAGATTGACAGTCTGACCAAGCAGGTGGAAGAAGCGCAGACAAATGAAGCGGATACCGATAATAAAATTTCAAGTTATCAGCAGCTTTTAATTGCCTACTCGAAATTTGTGGAGCCTGACATTGAGGCAGCCGGAAATGCACTTGCAAATGTCAATGCAGATTATTTAGACGAAAGCAGCAAGGCAATCTACGATACCATAAATGAGCAGGTTAATGCAGAGTATATCGCAACCATGTATCAGGAAGGCTATGCGGCATACAACAGTCAGAATTATACGGATGCAGCTACCGATTTGCAGAAGGTAGCGGACATTGATGAGAACTATCAGGATGGGAATGCCATTTACTATCTGGCACAGTCTTACCGCAAGTTAGAAGACGTGGAGAACGCGAAGACTTATTATCAGAAAGTCGTAGAATTATATCCGGGAACAGAGCGTGCTTCAACGGCACAGACGTATCTCGATGAATATGCAGCAACAGAATAAGGAAGAAGATACAAAAGACGCAGAGTAAAATCTTGCGTCTTTTTTTCTTAAAAAATAAATTTTTCACCCGCAAGTTTTGTACCAGCAGTCAAAGAATTGTAGAGGAAGGAAAGGTATGGTGTTTTATGAAGTGCAACTATGAAATAAAGGGGACAAGCATGATAATTTTTATGCCAAGGGAATTGGATCATCACTGTGCGACACAGATTCGGATGGAAGCAGATATGCTGTTGCAGTCGTATCCGGTCAGAAGCCTGACGTTTGATTTTTCAGAGACGGAGTTCATGGACAGCTCCGGAATCGGAGTCATTATAGGAAGATGCAAAAATATGGGATATGCCGGAGGGGAAGTTCGTGCCCGGAATCTGAATGAGCGGGTGCAGAAAATATTTGTGGTATCTGGTTTACATAAAATTGTTTCGATAGACACAAACATGGAAAAAAAGGAGAGTATCGGTCATGAATAAAAACGAAATGAAGCTAATATTTGATTCCTATTCGGGCAATGAGGGATTTGCACGAACAGCAGTGGCAGCGTTTTTAGCGGAACTGAACCCGACATTGGATGAGCTGGCGGACGTGAAAACTGCGGTATCGGAGGCGGTCACCAATTCCATTATTCACGGATATGAGGAGCAGATTGCCAAGATAGAACTCACTTGTCAGGTGGAAGAACAAAGTGTAACTATAATTGTAGAAGATTTTGGAAAAGGAATCGCCGATATCGAGAAAGCAAGAGAGCCATTTTTTACGACAAAGCCGGAGCTGGAGCGTTCCGGTATGGGGTTTGCATTCATGGAGGCATTTATGGATGAGGTTGAGGTAACTTCTGTGTGCGGAAAGGGCACAAAGGTTTTCCTGCGTAAAAAAATTGGGGAAGGGGAAACGGCATGCCGATGAATTCCAGGATGGAGCAGATAAGGCGGGCACAGCAGGGAGAGAAAGAGGTGCGGGACCGGCTGATATCGGAAAACCTGGGACTGGTGCACGTGGTTGTCCGGCGCTTTGAGAATCGTGGACATGACAGGGAGGAACTTTTCCAGATTGGAAGTATCGGGCTGATGAAAGCGCTTGATAAATTTGATGTGACGTTAGGACTTGCTTTTTCTACTTATGCCGTGCCGATGATAACAGGGGAGATACGAAGATTTTTGAGGGATGACGGAATGGTAAAAGTGAGCCGTACGTTAATGGAGCATGCGGCACTTGTGAAAAGAGAAAAAGAAAAATTTGAGCATGAAAAAGGCATGGAACCGGGGCTTTTGGAATTGTCGGAGGCAACGGGACTCTCAGTGGAAGAGATTGTGCTTTCCCTGGAGGCAAATGCAAGAGTGGAATCTATCTATCAGCCGGTTTATCAGGCGGATGGAGATGAACTGCTTCTGATTGACCAGATATCAGGACAGGGAAGTTGTGAAGGGGCACATGAAAAAGAAGAACCGGAAAAAGAACGGCTTTTAAACGAGATACTGGTGCAGCAGCTTTTAGCGAGATTGGACGAGAAAGAAAGACAGCTTTTAAAATACCGTTATTTTGAGGGGCTGACACAGATGGAGACGGCAAAACGCATGCAGACAAATCAGGTGCAGGTGAGCCGGATGGAGAAAAAATTATTGCTGCTTCTGCGGAGAGAGATGCAGAAGTAATATTGAAATTTTTCCTGAAATTTGCTATTCTAAATTTGTGAAAAAAGTAACAATGCAAAGATAGAAAAAGGAAACAATCATGAGAAAAGATTATAAGAATTATGTGTTTGATTTATATGGAACATTAGTCGATATTCACACGGAAGAGCACGACCCGAAGCTTTGGGAGAAGATGGCGCTTTTTTATGGCTATTATGATGCCCATTATACACCGGAGGAATTAGAGAAAAAGTTCCGGGAACAGATTGGAGGCAGGGAGGATGTGCTCCGGAAGGAAAATCTTAAGAAGGATGATACGCACGAGGCATATCCGGAGATTAAGATTGAGGATGTCTTCGAAGCTTTGTACCGCGAAAAGGGTGTGGATGCCGGTAAAGAGTTAAGTATTCATACCGGACAATTTTTCCGGGTGTTGGCAACAGAGTATATCAGACTTTATGACGGCGTCTATGAATTGCTAGAAGCATTAAAGAAGGCCGGGAAAAAGGTCTATCTGCTCTCAAATGCGCAGCGTGTGTTCACAGAATATGAATTGCATGCATTTGATCTTATCCGATATTTTGACGATGTTTTTATCTCGTCAGATTATCAGGTAAAAAAGCCGGACATTCGTTTCTTTGAGCTTTTGAAGGAGAAGCATCAGCTTAATCCGGAAGAGACAATCATGATTGGAAATGATGCCGTATCGGATATTGCGGGTGCAAAACAGGTAGGATTTTCGACTTTTTATCTGCATTCTAATATTTCACCGAAGCTTCCGGTTGTGACGCACGCCGACGCACAGGGGAACACAGTGGAGGAAGTGCAGGCTCCGGATGCAGATTTTGTACTAATGGAGTTAGATTTGGCAAAAGCGGCAGAGATGCTGGTGTAACAATAGATTTTTCGCACGCAGGATTTGCGTTGATGTAGGAACATAAGATTAGGAGAAAAAACATGGAAACAGGAATCAAAGGAACACAGAAAATCACAGTGACAAAAGAGATGACAGCCGAGGTAATGGGAAGCGGAACACTTCCGGTTTATGCGACACCAAGCATGATTGCATTTATGGAAAACACGGCAAGTAAAAGTGTACAGGCACAGTTAGAAGACGGACAGGGAACAGTTGGAACGTTAATCAATGTGAAACATGTATCAGCAACACCGGTTGGAATGGAAGTAACTTGTGAGACTACACTTGTAGAAGTTGACAGAAAGCGCCTTGTCTTTGAAGTAAAAGCATTTGATGAGGCAGGATTAATCGGCGAAGGAACACATGAACGTTTCATCATCGACAATGAAAAATTCTTATCGAAAGCGCAGAGCAAGGCAAATTAAAAAAGTGAATCTGTGACAGACAATAAAATTAGCGGTAGGAAAGGAAGAATAGTTCGGGTATCCGCATAAGTGTCGCTGCTGTATAATGAGGAAAAATGGGGACACAGGAGGTTTTTATATGCAGTATCAGAATCCAATTCTTTCAGGCTTTCATCCGGATCCGAGTATTTGTCGGGTGGGAGAAGATTATTTTTTGGTGACAAGTTCGTTTGAGTATTTTCCGGGCATTCCGATATTCCACAGCACTAATCTTGTGGATTGGGAGTTGATTGGCCATTGCATGACGAATGCGAAGACGCTTCCGCTTATGATTGGAAATCCGAATGCGAGTGGAATCTATGCACCGACCATCCGGTATCACGAAGGAACATTTTATGTCATCTGTACCAATGTTGCGACAGTGGAGATGGAGGATTCGCGTTATGGCAATTTTATTGTGACAGCAAAAGACCCATATGGGACATGGTCAGATCCGGTCTGGGTGGATTTCCCGGGCATCGACCCTTCGCTTTTCTGGGATGAAGATGGCAGTGTATATTGCTGCGGCAGTAATCAGGGTGCATATCTTTGCAGGATAAACCCGGATACGGGCGAGATTCTTTCGGAGGGAAAAGTAGTGTGGGAAGGCACTGGCGGCTGCTGCCCGGAAGGCCCGCATCTTTATAAAAAAGATGGCTGGTATTATCTCATGATTGCCGAGGGTGGAACGGAGTACGGGCATATGGAGACGATTGCGCGAAGCCGCACCATCGAAGGACCTTATGAGGCGTATGCGGGTAATCCGATTCTGTCAAACCGCAGTCTGGGTGCAGGCATTATGGGAACCGGTCATGCGGATCTGGTGGATGATATTCATGGAAACTGGTGGGGCGTCTGTTTAGGAATCCGTCCTATCTGTTATCCGCCGAAATATAATCTCGGCAGGGAGACGTTTCTTTTTCCGGTAGAATGGGAAAAAGACGGCTGGCCGGTCTGTGCGCAAAACGGTGTCATAGAGGAGCAGGTTACCGTGGAACGCCAGGCACTTCCGAACAGGAAAAGTGGGAAAGCGGGTGCTGTTTTTATGCCGGTTGCAGGAAAAACATACCAATGGCAGGATGATTTTCAGGAAAAAAATCTTAGTGCGCGTTGGGTTTCGCTCTATGAGCCGCAAGATGACTGGAGCAATTATGTGAACGTGGAGCCGGGCAGAGGACTTCTTTTGAAAGGAAGGAAAGCGACTTTTTCGGAGAAAGAAAAGAGTACATTTCTTGCTGTAAGACAAGAACATCATAATTGCACGGTTCAGGCAGAAATGGTGTTTGAACCGCAAGAGGACGGAGAGGAAGCGGGACTTAGCATTTTTATGAACCGGAACCACCACTATGAAATTGCAATTACAAGGATAAATGAAATGAAACAGTTATTGCTTCGACGGAGAATCGGAAGCCTCTGGAAAGTGGAATGGCAGCTGCCATATCAGAGGGAGAGCGTTTTACTTCAGATTGAAGCGGATAAGGAATGGTACCGATTCTCGTTTGCAGAGCCGGGAGCAGAGTGGCAGCCGGCAGGAAAAGGGGAGGCAGCCTACCTGACGACAGAGGTGGGAGGTGCCTTTACCGGAAATCTTTTCGCACTGTACGCAACCGGAAACGGTCACGAATGCAGTGATACCGCAGCCGTGAAATGGGTTCGGTATGCCGGCGAGTGAAAATAAAATGAGAAAGAGAAAAATGCATAACCGTGTCAGTCCGGTTATGCATTTTGGAAATAGCTTGCGTATGCTTTGCAGTTTTTATATAATGACTGCAAAGCATATTTTCTTTTTTGCAGAAGCAAAGTCATGGCAACCGCCGTCTGTCTATTCTAGAACATATCAGGAAATTCCTGCTTTTATCATCAGAAGAAAAGCAGGAGTTTCCGGGAACCTTTGTAAGAGGAGACTTTTGGAAAATTACAAAGGGGGAACAGAATGGAAAAAGACAGGTTGGAAAAGTATCTGGAAGCGTATCCGGATGTTTTTGCGGATATCGTGAATGTGTTACTGTTTGGAGAAAATATCGTAAGACCAGAGGATTTGTACGATGGACCAACGGAGGCAGTTTACAAAGCGGAGAGCAGGCAGGAGTTTCGGGAACAGCGTCGTGATATTTCAAAGTATGTAAAAAGCCTTGGAAGCATGATTGCATTGTATGGAATCGAGAATCAGTCCAGTCTGGATGCAGATATGGTATTTCGTGTGATGGGATATGATTACGCGAGTTACCGGAGCCAGATGGATGCTGGAAAAGAACGATATCCGGTTATAACAGTAGTTCTTTATTTTGGAGATAAGGCGTGGGAGAAACCCTGTTCGATTCATGAACGTATTCAGGTAGCCGATTTTGTCAAGAAAAAACTTTCGGATTATCGTATCAATGTAGTTGATGTACAACGGATTCCGGAGAAAGTCAGAGAAAAACTGACAAGTGATTTTGGCGTTGTGGCAGAATTTTTCGCAGAGCGGAGAAACCTGGAATATATGCCTTCAAAAAAGGTTTTGAAACATGCGGAGGCAGTTTTAAAGCTGCTGGAAGTGTTTACAGGTGATGAACGGTATCGTGCAATTGAAGAGGAAGTAATCGAGCGAGTGGAAGAGGGAGGCGAATTATCAATGTGTGAATTTGCGGAACGAATGGAAAAGCGCGGAATGGAACAGGGAATGGAATACGGTATAGAGGCGCTGATTTTAGATAATCTTGAGGAACAGAAAACAAGAGAACAAATTTTAGAAAAGTTAAAAAAGAGATTCCGGTTAACAGCGGAGCAGGCGAATGTGTATCTGGAGCGTTATGCCGGAAAATAGGCAAAAATACTTGCATTTTCAAAAAAATTTTTATATAATACCAACGTATTAGGCGAAATGCTTTGATCCACGCTTGTTAGGGAAAATATCCCTGACAAGCGTTTTTTGCTTTATAAGGTTTGGTGTCAAAAGGAAAAGAAGAGAGGAAGAAGAATATGAAAAAATGGTTAAAAGAGGTCGGGAATTTGTTGCTGATTCTGGCGGGGAATGCATTATATGCGTTTGCATTAAAATTATTTATCCTTCCGGCAAATCTGATGACGGGAGGAACGACAGGTATAGCACTGGTCATTCAGCATTTTACGGGATTTTCCATCTCGGTATTTGTTTTGATTTTTAATGTGCTGATGCTGATTACAGGCTGGATTTTACTTGGAAAAAAGTTTGCACTGACTACGATTGTGAGTACATTTGCCTATCCAATCTGGTTAGAGCTTTTCAATCGTCTGCTGGGGGATGCCCAGGTAACCAGTGACCCAATGCTCTGCACAATTTTTGCCGGACTTGGAATCGGAATCGGACTTGGAATTGTAATCCGCAGTGGAGCTTCGACAGGAGGAATGGACATTCCGCCGCTTGTGTTGAATAAGTATTTTAAGATACCGGTGTCAGTTGGCCTTTATTTTTTTGACATCTGTATTCTGGGTGTGCAGATGCTTTACAATAGACCGGAACATATTTTATACGGAATGCTGCTGGTAATGGTTTATTCGATGGTATTAGACAAATTCCTTTTAATCGGAACAACACGTACCGAGGTAAAAGTTGTCAGCAGTCAGCCGGAGAAAATTAAAGAAGCGATTCTGTCAGATTTAGACAGGGGCGTTACCTTATTATATGGCGAAGGCGGCTATCTGGAGCGAGAGACACAGGTGATTTTGAGTGTAATTTCAAACCGTGAGCTGCCGAAGGTGGAACAGCTGATTCATAGCATTGATCCGGAAAGCTTTATGATAGTAAGCCGTGTCAGTGAGGTGCGCGGAAGAGGATTTTCTATGAATAAAAAGTATGAAAGTAAATAATAATCTGCTACAATAAGAGGGAATAGAAAGGCAGATTCAGATGGAACATAGGACAATGAGATTTGGAAATAAAAAATTACATTCTTTTTTTGCGGTAATTTTTCTTGCCGTATTCCTTATTTCCGGTATCAGTGCGGAGTGGACGCAGGCAGATACCTTTATTTCCCATATGGAGAATATGCAGTCCTTTTCGGAGGGAGCAGATATACTTTCTATTTCGGTGCCGGGGCAGGAGATTCTTGGTGATGTATGTATCAGTGAGCCGCCTGTGCTTCGCATTGAAAATGTTTCGACGAAGCGCGAGGGTGCAAGCAGGGATGCACAGCGGGGATTTCTTATATTTTTGTGCGTACTGGCACAGCTTTTATCGGGGATATGCCTGATATGTGGAGTAGAGTGGATGGGGCTTTCCCGCACGCACTCCCAGAAAATCATACTTTCCTATATGCAAAAGCAGGATGGAAAGAAAAATCATTTCATTTCATTTTTCAGATAAAAAAGAAGTGTATGCTGCACAAATACATAGAAAATGGAGACGAAATGAAATGGTAAAAACAATTTTTATAGTAGTAATTGGTGTATTATTAGTTGGACTCAGTGTATGGATGTGGTGGTTTGATAACTACGGTCCGGCTGATAAGAAAGAAATAGGCGAGGATAAAGAAGAAGCAGGAAATGGAATCAAGAATTGAGAAAGCAGTAGAACGAAGAGAAAAAGGGTACAACTGTGCACAGGCGGTGGCGTGTACTTACTGTGATGTTGTCGGCATGGATGAGAAGACCATGTTTCGGCTGGCGGAAGGGCTCGGTGTCGGAGTCGGCAATATGGAAGGAACCTGTGGTGCAATTACCGGAGCTTGTATGGTGCTCGGACTTTTGAACAGTACCGGAAATCTAGAACACCCGGACAGCAAGGGTGTAACCATGCAGCTTTCCAGAAAAATCATGGAACAGTTTAAGGAACGCAACAGCAGCGTAACGTGCAAGGAATTAAAAGGTGTGGAAACGGGGCATATGCTCCGTTCCTGCCCGGATTGTGTCAGAGACGCATCAGAATTTTTGGAAAAAATTCTGGATGAAAAGATTCATTGAATTTCTCACTGAAATACCATAAAATAAAAGGAAAGAGATGAACCGAAAAGGAGGAGGAACATCATGGAACACTACAATCCGTTATTGACGAATCTGACGAGTGACCATAAATTTATTACAATCGGGGAAATTATGCTTCGACTCACACCACCGAGTTATGAGAAAATCCGGATGGCGACAAGTTTTGAAGCAAGTTATGGGGGAAGCGAGGCTAATATTGCCCTCGCACTTGCAAATCTTGGTGTTGATAGTACATTTTTCAGTGTTGTGCCAAATAACAGTTTAGGAAAAAGTGCGGTGCGCTGGTTACGGAGCAATGATGTGCACTGTTCGCCGATGATTTTAAGCACACCGGAGGAGACACCGACACACCGTCTGGGAAGCTATTATTTAGAGGCTGGTTATGGAATCCGTCCAAGTAAGGTAATCTATGACCGTAAAAACAGTGCGTTCGCAGAATACAACTACAAGAATGTAGACCTGAGTGCATTATTAGACGGCTATACCTGGCTGCATCTGAGCGGAATTACACCGGCACTTTCAAAAAATTGCAGAAAACTGGTGACGGACTGCTTAAAGGTAGCAAAAGAAAAAGGAATTGTTGTAAGTTTTGACGGAAATTTCCGAAGTAAATTGTGGACATGGGAGGAGGCAAGAGATTACTGTACCGAATGTCTTCCTTATGTAGATGTTTTATTTGGAATAGAGCCGTATCATTTGTGGAAAGATGAAAATGATCATAGCAAGGGTGACTGGAAAGATGGTATTCCACTGCAGCCAAGTTACGAGCAGGAAGACGAAGTATTCCAGCGATTTGTGGAAAAATATCCAAATTTAAAATGCATTGCAAGACATGTCCGTTACGCACACAGCGGAAGTGAGAATAGTCTGAAGGCATATTTGTGGTTTGAGGATCATACGTTTGAGAGTAAATTGTTCACCTTCAACATTTTAGACCGCGTTGGCGGTGGAGATGCATTTGCAAGCGGATTGATTTATGCGATGATGCATGATTACAAGCCGATGGATATTGTAAACTTTGCCGTGGCAAGCAGTGTTATCAAGCACACCATTCGCGGGGATGGAAATATTACCGATGATGTAGACAGTATCCGCAATCTTATGAACATGAATTACGATATCAAGCGTTAAAACATCATAAGGGAAAACAGAAGGAACAGCCTTCGAAAGTCAGAAAAAGGGAACTTTCGAGGGCTGTTTTATTAGGGTGTCAAAAGGCAGCTTACATTTTTCTGTTGCATAAGGTCTATAAAACCCGGATAAAATAAGGGAATTAGAGCATAGAAAAATAATCTGAAAATATTAGCACTCACCTATTGACAGTGCTAACAAAAGGTGATATAACACAATTGTAACAGAGAAAAACAGATTATTTGGAGATAGAAACAAGGAGTTAAAACCTCTGCCCTGCAAGGGCGCATACCGTGCAGGCACGGCAGACATTTTACTCCGTAAAATAAGTAGGAGGTAAAACCTCTGCTCCTACAGGAGTAGTCGCATTTTACTTCGTAAAACAAGGAGGTTTGCTATGAACATTCAGAAATTTACACAAAAATCGGTAGAAGCAATTAATGACTGTGAAAAGCTTGCCTACGAGTATGGCAATCAGGAGATTGAGCAGGAACATTTGCTGGTAGCATTATTACAGCAGGAAGATGGACTTATTTTAAAACTGATAGAGAAGATGGAAATCGATAAGGAACATTTTTTTGAGAATGCAAAACGGCACTTGCAGGCGCGCGTAAAAGTCTCCGGTGGTCAGGTATACGTGGGCGGAGATTTGAACAAAGTGCTGATTCACGCAGAAGATGAGGCAAAACAGATGGGAGACGAGTATGTCTCCGTGGAACATCTTTTTCTGTGCCTGATTAAGTACCCGAATAAGGCACTGAAGGAAATTTTAAAAGAGTATGGAATCACGAGAGAACGCTTTTTACAGGCACTTTCTACAGTGCGCGGTAATCAGCGCGTGGTATCCGACAATCCGGAAGCAACGTATGATACACTGGAAAAATACGGCTATGATATGGTAGAGAGAGCCAAAGAACAGAAGTTAGACCCGGTTATCGGACGTGACGACGAGATTCGAAACGTTGTCCGTATCTTATCGAGAAAGACGAAAAATAATCCGGTTTTAATCGGTGAGCCTGGTGTAGGTAAGACAGCGGTTGTAGAAGGACTTGCACAGCGAATTGTGAAGGGCGATGTGCCGGAGGGCTTAAAAGATAAGAAGCTGTTTGCACTGGATATGGGAGCACTGGTTGCTGGTGCGAAGTATCGTGGTGAATTTGAGGAGCGTTTGAAAGCCGTATTAGACGACATCAAGAATTCAAATGGACAGATTATTCTTTTCATTGATGAATTGCATACAATCGTAGGTGCGGGAAAAACAGATGGAGCCATGGATGCCGGACAGTTGTTAAAGCCGATGCTTGCGCGTGGTGAACTGCATTGTATTGGTGCAACTACACTTGACGAGTACCGGGAATATATCGAAAAAGATGCCGCCCTGGAGCGTCGATTCCAGCCGGTAATGGTGGACGAACCGACGGTGGAAGATACGATTTCGATTTTGCGTGGACTGAAGGAGCGCTATGAAGTGTTCCACGGTGTCAAGATTACGGATTCGGCATTGGTATCCGCAGCCGTTTTATCAAACCGTTACATTTCAGACCGTTTCCTGCCGGATAAAGCAATTGACTTGGTGGATGAGGCATGTGCCCTGATTAAGACCGAGTTAGATTCCATGCCGACCGAATTAGATGAACTCAACCGTCGTGTTATGCAGATGGAGATTGAGGAGACAGCCTTAAAGAAAGAGACGGATCGTTTGAGTCAGGAGCGTCTTGTCAACCTACAGAAAGAGCTAGCAGAATTACGCGACCAGTTCAATACACAGAAAGCGCAGTGGGAGAATGAGAAGAGTTCTGTGGAAAAAGTCCAGAAGCTGCGTGAGGAATTAGAGCAGGTAAAAAATGACATTAAGACGGCACAGCAGAATTATGATTTGGAAAAAGCAGCAGAATTGCAGTATGGCAGGCTTCCGCAACTACAGAAGCAGTTAGAAGCGGAAGAGGAGGAAGTCAAGAAACGTGACCTTTCCTTAATCCACGAGAATGTAAGCGACGAGGAAATCGCGCGTATCGTTTCAAGATGGACGGGAATTCCGGTTGCAAAATTGACGGAAAGTGAACGTAATAAGACCCTTCACCTCGATGATGAACTGCACAAACGTGTAATCGGACAGGATGAAGGTGTGACGAAGGTGACGGAAGCTATCATCCGTTCGAAAGCCGGAATCAAAGATCCAAGCAAACCAATCGGTTCCTTCCTGTTTTTAGGACCAACCGGTGTCGGTAAGACGGAACTTGCAAAAGCGTTAGCGGCAAGCCTGTTCGATGATGAGTCGAATATGGTACGTCTCGATATGAGTGAGTACATGGAGAAATACTCCGTGTCCCGTTTAATCGGAGCGCCTCCAGGATATGTCGGATATGATGAAGGTGGACAGTTGACAGAAGCAGTCAGAAGAAAACCATATTCGGTAGTACTTTTCGATGAGGTAGAAAAAGCACATCCGGATGTATTCAATGTTTTGCTTCAGGTGTTAGATGACGGTCGTATCACCGATTCACAGGGAAGAACAGTCGACTTTAAAAATACGATTATCATTATGACGTCTAACTTAGGTTCGGAATATCTGCTAGATGGAATTGAGCCGGATGGCACAATTTCGAAGGAATGTGAGGAGAAAGTGCATGCACAACTGCGTGGACATTTCCGTCCGGAATTTCTGAACCGGCTAGATGAGATTATCATGTTTAAGCCGCTGACAAAGGACAACATTGGCAACATTATCACGCTGTTGATGGCGGATTTGAATAAACGTCTTGTGGAGCGTGAAATTTCAGTAGAATTGACAGATACTGCAAAAGACTTTATTGTGGAGCACGGTTATGACCCGGTTTACGGTGCAAGACCGCTGAAACGTTTCCTGCAAAAGCATGTGGAGACACTTTCCGCAAAAATGATTCTTGGAGATCAGGTAGATGCCGGAGACACCATTTTGATTGATGTTGTGGATGGTAATCTGACAGCACGAATTAAAAAGTAATACCGAAAAACAATTCCTTTTTTCGCATAGATTTGTTATACTGTGAAAAGATATGCGGAAAGGATTGATAGAAATGACAGATAAAAGAACAAAGAAATTCACATATATTTTGGCTGCCGCTGTTTTAGTGGCAGCCTTAACAGGTTGTACGAATGAAAAGCAGGAGAATGAGGATGCCTACCGTCAGATTGGGATTAACTGCATGGAGGCAAAAGACTACGAAGGCGCAATCAGCGCATTTGACAGTGCCCTGAGCCAGAAAATCGGAAAAATCGGGGACGAGGAAATCGACATCTGTTACTATAAGGCGGCAGCCCAGTATGCAAACGGGGATACCGACGGTGCAATTGCAACGTACAGCTCCATATTAGACTATGATGAGGACAATGCGGATGCTTTTTATTTAAGAGGAAGTTTGTATCTGGTGTTAGGGGATACGGCGGCGGCACAGGCAGATTTTAACAGTGCTGTGACCAATAACAGTGAAGATTATGAGCTTTACGTCAATGTATATGAGCAGTTAAATGGTGCAGGCATGACAGCGGAAGCGTCCGATTACCTGAATCAGGCGCTGGAACTCAAAGGGGATTCCGCCAATGCGCATCTCTGGAAAGGTAGAATTTATCTGATGCTGTCCGATTATGAGAATGCAGAAACAGAACTAAAAACAGCGTTAGATAAAAAGTCCGTGGAGGCAAATCTTTATCTTGCAAAACTTTACGAGGCGCAGGACGATGCAGAGACGGCAGCTTCCTATTATGAGACATATTTAGACTCTGGCGATGCAGATTCGGAAGTGATGTATGCACTTGGAATGGCAGAGATGAGCCAGGAAAATTATCAGGGTGCGATTGAATATTTTCAGTCGGGAATTGCGATGGAAGAAGTGACCAATGAGCGGGAATTACTGCAGAATCTTGTCATTGCTTATGAGAAGAGCGGAGATTTTTCTTCTGCAAAAACGACGATGGAACAGTATTTAGAGGACTATCCGGATGATGAAGATGCGCAGAGAGAGTATATTTTTCTGTGCACAAGATAGAAGTGGAAAGCGCTGGAACATGGCGTGAAAAGAAATCGTGAGAAATGGAGATTAGGATGGCAGAGACATTTAAAGTAGAAGATGTGGAAGAAAAAGTAATATTAGTCGGTGTCAGCGAGCAGGACGGAGACGATGCGGAGGATTCCGTGGCAGAGCTTGCCGAACTGGTGAAAACAGCAGGTGCGGTCGTGGTCGGCACATTGATTCAAAAAAGAGAACTCATACATCCGGGCACCTATGTCGGAACCGGAAAAGTGCAGGAAATCCGTCTGTTGATAGAGGAAACCGGGGCGACGGGAATTGTCTGTGATGATGAACTTTCACCGGCACAGCTTCGTAATTTAGAGGATTTACTGGATATAAAAGTAATGGATCGAACGCTTATTATTTTGGATATTTTTGCGGCAAGGGCAACGACAAGCGAAGGTAAGATTCAGGTTGAGCTGGCACAGTTAAAGTACCGGCTTGGACGTCTGGCGGGACTTGGACGTTCCATGTCACGTCTGGGCGGTGGAATCGGAACGAGAGGTCCCGGTGAGAAGAAGTTAGAGATGGATAGACGTCTGATAAAAGATAGAATCGCACAGTTAAACCGTGAGTTAAAAGAAGTGAGACAGCACCGCGATATCACGAGGGCGCAGCGTGAGCGCAACCACATTCCGGTGGCTGCAATTGTAGGTTATACCAACGCAGGAAAATCAACACTGCTTAACCGGATGACGGATGCCGGTGTGTTAGAAGAAGATAAATTGTTTGCGACCTTAGACCCAACTACTCGCATACTCGAATTGCCGGGGCAGCAGGAGATTTTGCTCACTGATACGGTCGGATTTATCCGCAAACTGCCGCATCATCTGATTGAGGCATTCCGCAGTACCCTTGAGGAAGCAAAATATGCAGATTATATCATTCATGTGGTAGATGCGTCGAACCCGCAGCGCGAAAAGCAGATGCATATTGTATACGAGACACTGCACAACCTCGAGGTCAAGGACAAGCCGATTATCACCCTGTTTAATAAGCAGGACAAAGTGACAGAGCAGGAGCCGTTTAGAGATTTCCGCGCGGATCATATGCTAAGCATCTCTGCCGTAAAAGGGCAGGGCTTAGATGAGGTAAAAGAACTGCTCTGCGAACTTTTGCGCGAGAACAAGATTCTGTTAGAACGAGTCATTCCATATCAGAATGCCGGAATCATTCAGCAGATTCGCAAACAGGGCGAATTATTAAAGGAAGAGTATCAGGCAGACGGTATCTATGTGCAGGCATATGTGCCGATGGAACTGTACGGAAAGCTGTAATTAAGCCGTATATTTTTTGCGGTAAGCACTTGGAGTCAGCTCAAATCTTTTTTTAAAAATGCGGTTGAAGTAGGAAAGATTGTCAAATCCTACTTCAGCGGCAATATCTAAGATGGAAGATTCAGAGGAGAGCAGCAGTCGCGATGCCATGGTCAGCCGGTATTCATTCAGATAATCAATGAAGGAAGCCCCCATGGTCTGCTTGAAATATTTCATGAAATGCGACTTGCTTAAGCCAACCTCTGTCGCCATATCTTCAATCGTAATCTTATTCATATAATTATTTTCTACATATTTTAAAATCAATTTCATTTTTTCGAGAGACTTATAGTCCTTCTTTGGAATCTCTTTTAAGCTGCATTTGTTAAACAGCAGGAAGAAAAGAAGATAGAGCTGGCTTTTGATAAAAAGCTGGTATCCAGGTGGGTTCGTCTTGCTGATTTCATCATTTGCATCGATGCAGGCGGCAATTTCCTTATAATAAGGATCTTCGGGCCGGTAGAGCATCGGAACTGCGACATTGCCGTGAAGCAGCGGTTCGATATAATCGGTATTGCACGAATCGGTTTTCTTGGAGAGAAGAATGTTTGGATGAAAAATGATATTTTCGTACTCCATGGATTCATTCTCTAACTGTGCAATGGAATGAAGCTGTCCCGGAAGAATCAGTGCGAGTGTTCCGGCACTGACAGGATGCTCTTTTAAGTCCGCCGTGATAATGCCCTTTCCCTTTTTTATGTAGATAATTTCGATTTCATCGTGCCAGTGAACCGGAACATACGGAAAGTCTAACGGTATGGAGCAAAGATACGTGATATAAGGGAAAAGAGGATTTCCATGTTTAATTTTTTCCTGGTAATTTTCATATTCTAATATATTCATGATAGGATTGTACCACTTTTGATATAAATATTACAAGAAAAACATCAAAAATGTGCATATAATAAAGTTACAAATTACATGTAATACGAAAAATCACGAAAACACAGATTAAATTTTTTGGAGGGAATCTTTTATGAAGTTACAGGAAATCGTAACCAACAGATACAACAAAAGTATCGCAGATTGTACAAACGAAGAAATCTACTTTGCTTTACTTGAAATGACAAAAGGAATGGCAAAGACAAAAGAGAGCAACGAAGGAAAACGTAAATTATACTACATTTCCGCAGAGTTCTTAATTGGTAAGTTATTATCCAACAACTTAATTAACTTAGGAATCTACGATGACGTGAAAAAGCTTCTTGCTGAAAACGGAAAGAACTTATGTGAAATCGAAGAGGTTGAGCCAGAACCATCTTTAGGAAATGGTGGACTTGGACGTCTTGCTGCATGTTTCCTTGATTCTATCGCAACTCTTGGATTAAACGGTGACGGTGTTGGTCTTAACTACCATTACGGATTATTCAAACAGGTATTTGAGAACAATCTTCAGCATGAGACACCAAACCCATGGATTGAAAAAGAAAGCTGGTTAACAAAGACAGACGTTACTTACCCAATCCAGTTTGGTGGATTCACATTACAGTCCAGATTATATGATATCGATGTAACTGGTTATGATAACCGTACAACAAAACTTCACTTATTCGACGTTGAGACAGTTGACGAAGGATTAGTTGGAGACGGAATCGATTTCGATAAAGAAAACATTGCAAAGAACTTAACACTTTTCTTATATCCAGATGATTCTGATGATGCAGGACGTATCTTACGTGTATATCAGCAGTACTTCATGGTAAGCAACGCTGCAAGACTCATCATTGATGAAGCAATTGCAAGAGGATCTAACTTACATGATTTACATGAATATGCAGTTATCCAGATTAATGATACACATCCAAGTATGGTTATTCCAGAATTAATCCGTTTATTAATGGAACGTGGAATCCTTATGGATGAAGCAATCGAAATCGTAACGAAGACATGCGCATACACAAACCACACAATCTTAGCAGAAGCTTTGGAAAAATGGCCAATCAGCTTCTTAGAGAAGGCAGTACCTCAGTTACTTCCAATCATCTACGAATTAAACAGCCGTGTTGTAAAGAAATTTGATGACAAGTCTGTTGCAATTATCGATGATGAAAACCGTGTACACATGGCACACATGGATATCCACTACGGATACAGCGTAAACGGTGTTGCATACCTTCATACAGAAATCTTAAAAGATACAGAGTTGAACAACTTCTACAAGATTTATCCAGAGAAGTTCAACAACAAGACAAACGGTATCACATTCCGTCGTTGGTTATTACACTGCAACCCAGAATTAACACAGTTCTTCGAATCTTTAATTGGACCTGGATTCAAGAAAGATGCGACAGAATTAGAAAAATTAGGACAGTTCGTGGATGACGAAGCTGTACTTCAGAGATTAGTAGATGTAAAAGCTGGAAAGAAAGCAGAATTAAAGAATTACCTTGCAAAAACACAGGGCATCGAATTAGATGAGAATTCTATCTACGATATCCAGATTAAGAGACTTCATGAGTACAAGAGACAGCAGATGAATGCTCTCTATGTGATTCATAAATATTTTGAAATCAAAGCTGGTAAGAAACCTGCAAGACCAATCACTGTATTATTTGGTGCAAAAGCAGCTCCTGCTTACATCATTGCAAAAGATATCATTCATTTAATCCTTTGCTTACAGGAACTCATCAGCAAAGACCCAGAAGTTTCTCCATACTTAAAAGTTGTTATGGTAGAAAACTACAATGTAACATTAGCTGAGAAATTAATCCCAGCAGCAGATATCCATGAGCAGATTTCCCTTGCTTCCAAAGAGGCATCCGGTACCTCTAACATGAAGTTCATGTTAAACGGTGCCGTTGCAATCGGAACCATGGATGGAGCAAACGTAGAAATGCATGATTTTGTAGGTGACGATAACATCTATATCTTCGGAGAATCTTCTGAAGCAGTTATCGAACACTACGCAAAAGCTGATTACGTTTCCAGAAAATACTATGAGAACGACGAAAACATCAAGAAAGCAATCGACTTCATCGTAAGTGATGAGTTAATGGCAATCGGATGCAAAGAGAACTTAGAGCGTCTCTACAACGAATTATTAAACAAAGACTGGTTCATGACATTACCAGACTTCGAAGAATACGTTGCAACAAAAGAACGTATCTACGCTGATTACGAAGATCGTATGGCATGGGCTAAGAAGATGTTAATCAACATCAGCAAAGCAGGATTCTTCTCATCCGACAGAACAATCGCGCAGTACAACGACGATATCTGGCATCTGTAAAATAGAGTAAGTGCTTACACAAAAAGGGCGCCTGGTCCATGGAGACATGACCGGGCGCCCTTTTACGTTATAGGATTCGATGGATGAAGAGTTCGGCAGTTAATGCAATCTCATGGTTTGAACCGGTGATTGTCATGGCGGGACTTGGTGTGGCAATCGTCATCAATGCAGGAGCGAACCTAATTTTTGGAGAAAATTCCTTTTTCACCAAAGCAGCGGGAAATATTTTAAAGCTTGCCGTTTCCGTAGTCTATTCTGTATTGTTTCCTGATTATCGTATTGTTTGTTCTGCCGGGAATGTTGTACATGTTTGACCGGCTGATTGTAAAGAAGAAAAAGTAGAAAGAGAGATAGAAGGAAAAAACGATGGCAAATAGAAATAGAATTTTAGCAGGCACAATGGCAGCCGTGCGGCAGACTTGTATGCCGGAATGGAAACATTGTATAATGGAACTGTTACATTATCGGATGGAACGGAAGAGTTTTATGAAAAGACATCGGATATGGATACACAGGTCGAAGATTCCATCGACACGATGATTGATTCCATCTCCGGAAGCGGAGTAGATGTCGTGTCCTTCGTTTCCGATAAAAATAAAAATGTGGAATCCGTTCAGTTTGTGATTCAGACAGCGGCAATTGAGAAAGCAGAGCCGGAAGAGACAGTACAGACCGAGACATCAGGCAGCAGTTTCTGGCAGAAGCTGTTAAAACTGTTCGGAGCAGAATAAGGAGCCAAAATGAATTATATTGACATGCATTGTGATACGTTAGCGATGGCGCTGGCGCAGAAAAAAGAGACCGTCTATACCTTAGACAATACGATGGTAGACGTAAAAAGATTACAAGAGGCAGGGGCGGCGGCGCAGTTTTTTGCAATGTTTCTGCCACAGCGGGAGGAGTCGGAGTGGTTCGGGTTAGAGACAATGCCGGAACCGGAAGAACTGATGATGCAAATGTATGCAGTCTATCAGAATACGATGGAGACATATTCGGATTTGATTGCACCGGCGCACAATTTTGCACAGTATGAGAGCAACCGCAAAGCAGGGAAAATTTCTGCATTTCTTACGATTGAAAACGGTGCACTTGTCAATGGAAACATGGAGAATCTGAAAAAATATCATGACATGGGAGTAGGGCTGATGACCCTCACATGGAATGATGCTAACTGTTTTGGAATGAATCATGCAAAGGATGCCGGGAAAATGAGTCAGGGACTTACCGATTTTGGAAAGGAAGCCATCTCCTACATGAACGAGCTGGGCATGATCATCGATGTGTCGCATTTGTCGGACGGAGGTTTTTATGATGTGGCAGAGCTTTCAAAGAAGCCATTTGTGGCATCTCATTCGAACTGCCGTGCATTAGCGCCTGCTACGAGAAATCTGACCGATGAGATGATAAAACTTCTGGCACAAAAGGGCGGAGTCATCGGCATCAATCTTGAACCTACATTTGTAAACAAAAATGCGAACGACACAACAAGCAGGGTACAGACCCTCTGCAACCATGTGGAACATTTAAGGCAGATTGGAGGCGAGGACTGCGTTGCAATCGGAACCGATTTTGACGGAATCGAGGGAACATTTGAAATCAGGGACTGCACATATCTGCATCTCCTCTGGGAAGAATTACAGCACCGCGGCTTCAAGGAAAGTTTTCTGGAAAAGCTGGCATACCGCAATGTGGAACGTGTAATCAGAGAAGTGATGAAATAGGAATATTTTTCATGGAAATGGAAATGCTAAGTCTTAGAAAGAAAAAAGGTAGAAGGCTTGGTAGATTATGAAACAGAAAAAAGAATTTAAACCGTATATTTCCGCAGAAAAAAAGCTGCCGGAATTGACAGGAACATCCATTGTGACAGGAATCCTTTTAGCGCTCATCTTCGGAGGAGCGAATGCTTATCTGGGACTGCGTGTCGGAATGACTGTTTCCGCGTCGATTCCGGCAGCTGTTGTTTCTATGGGAGTAATCCGTGTGCTGCTGCACCGCGAATCAATTCTGGAAAATAACATGGTGCAGACCATCGGTTCTGCAGGAGAATCCGTTGCGGCAGGAGCGATTTTTACATTGCCGGCACTTTTCATGTGGGCAGAGGAAGAGGGGAAAGCGGGTCCGTCTTTATTGGAAATCACATTGATTACGCTGATAGGTGGTATCATTGGCGTACTGTTTATGATACCGCTGCGCAATGCTTTGATTGTAAAAGAACACGATTCCATACCATATCCGGAGGGAAAAGCTTGTGCCGAGGTGCTTAAGGCAGGGGAAAAAGGAGGAAACGAAGCGGGCACAGTTTTTGCGGGGCTGGGAGTCTCCGCAGGATATAAATTTTTGACGGATGGATTGAAACTTTTTCCGAGTGAGGTGGATTATCAGTTCAAGGGCTATAAAGGCGCCGGAGTGGGGGCGGATGTGCTGCCGGCATTGCTTGGCGTCGGATACATCTGCGGAATCAAAGTGGCTTCCTTTTTGCTTGCAGGCGGTGTGACAGCCTGGTTTGTGCTGATGCCGCTCATAGTGCTGTTTGGCGGAAATACATTTTTATACCCGGCGGATGCGACCGTTGCGGAAGTTTTTGCAGAGAGCGGAAGCTGGGGAATCTGGCGGACGTATATCCGCTATGTCGGGGCAGGAGCGGTGGCAGCAGGCGGAATTATCAGCCTGATAAAATCGCTTCCGCTTATCATAACGACATTCCGTCAGGCGGTGGCAGGATACGGAAAGGGAAAAGCAGGCGAAGAAAACAGGTTGAACCGTGATATTTCCATGCGGACAGTGTGGATTGGAATCGCCGTCATGGTGCTTTTGATGTGGCTTCTCCCGGTGGTTCCGGTCAACTTTATCGGAGCACTGATTGTTGTGGTCTTTGGCTTCTTTTTTTCCACGGTATCTTCACGCATGGTGGGGCTAGTGGGAAGCTCTAATAATCCGGTGTCTGGAATGACGATAGCGACACTTTTAATAGCAACCTATTTATTAAAAGCTGTGGGAAATACCGGAATGAGCGGAATGGCAGCGGCAATCACAATAGGCTCCATCATCTGCATTATCTCTGCATTAGCAGGGGATACGTCCCAGGATTTAAAGACCGGATATCTAATCGGTGCGACCCCGAAAAAACAGCAGATTGGGGAGCTTATCGGCGTCACAGCGGCATCCCTCGCCATCGGCGGTGTGCTTTATCTGCTCCACATTGCATGGGGATATGGCTCGGCAGAACTGCCGGCACCGCAGGCAACATTGATGAAGATGGTCGTGGAGGGCGTTATGGGAGGAAACCTTCCCTGGAATCTGGTTTTTGCCGGAGTTGCACTTGCAATTATAGTTGAAATTTTGCAGATTCCATCGCTTCCGTTTGCGGTCGGACTCTACCTTCCCATCCACTTAAGTGTGCCGATGATGGCAGGCGGTGTGATAAAGTGGGCAGCCACCCGGGGAGGCAACGAGGAAAGTGAAGGGCAGAGAGAACGCATCAGACTCGGAACGCTCTACGCCTCCGGGCTGATTGCAGGGGAGGGAATTGTCGGCATTTTGCTTGCAATCTTTACGGTTACGAAGATAAACGGGATATCGCTTGGCGGTATCATCGACCTGTCGCAGTGGATGTATCTGGGGAATGCAGGCGGGATTGTGGCATTTCTGGGGTTGATTGTGACATTCTTTGTGGCACTCCGGAGAAAGATTTAAATTGCAAACACATCCAAAAAGTGCTATATTAAGCTACGGATAGTATTCGAGGAGAAACTATACCGTAGTTTTTTGATGAAAACACCATAGGTATTCGAGAACAGCAGATGATAGCGACAGCATCATACTGACTGAGAAGAAGATGGGCTTGTATCTGTAGAAGAGGAGCAGAACGAGACTTTATTATCCCGGCATATTTTGACCGATGCATTGAGATACACGGAAGAGATAGGAGGGATGCGTATGAGAATTGGATTCATTGGCGCAGGGAAGGTAGGATTTTCCCTGGGAAAATATTTTGCGGTGAATGGAATGGAAGTCACCGGATATTTCAGCCAAAACTTAAAGTCCGCACAGGCGGCAGCAGAATTTACCGGTACAGGTTACTATGAGCGGTTAGAGGACCTGGTACGGGATAGTGAAGCATTGTTTTTGACAGTGCCGGATGGGGCGATAAGCGAAGTCTGGGCGCAGTTGAAAAAATTTTCGATTACAGACAGAATAATCTGTCATTGCAGTGGCGTTTTATCATCAGAAATCTTTTCGGATATTTCAGAAGCGGGAGCTTTTGGATACTCTATCCACCCGTTCCTTGCAGTAAATGACAAACTGCATTCCTATAAGGAACTTTCCAAAGCATTTATTACAATTGAAGGAAATGACGCAAAAAAAGAGGAACTGCGCGCATTATTTGAGCGTTTGGGAAATCAGGTTCTCATGTTACAGCCGGAGGAGAAAGTGCGTTATCATGCGGCAGCAGTGATGGCGAGCAATCTTGTTCTTGGGCTGGCAGAGACCGCGATGGAGGAACTTGCAGTGTGTGGTTTTTCAAAGGAAGAAGCAGGAAAAGCGTTGGCACCGCTGATGCTTGGCAATGTGAATCACCTTTTGACAGATGGCGTAGAGTGCGCACTGACAGGACCCGTAGAGCGGGGCGATGCCGGGACGGTTGCAAGTCATCTTGCCGTTTTAGAAGGAGAAAACCGTGCGATTTATCAAAGTCTTTCAAGAAAAGCGTTAGTGATTGCAAAGAGAAAAAATAAGGACCGGGACTATGAGAAGATGGAGGATTTATTAAAAAATGAGTAAGAACACAGTATCAACATTACAGAAACAGAAAGAACAGGGCGATAAGATTACAATGCTGACCTGCTATGATTATTCCATGGCAAAGCTGATGGATGAGGCAGGCATCAACATTCTTTTAATCGGAGATTCCCTTGGAAATGTAATTTTAGGATATGAGGACACATTATCCGTGACAATGGAAGATATGATTCATCATTCCGCAGCGGTAGCGCGTGGTGCGAAAAATGCGCTGATTGTCTGTGATATGCCGTTCATGTCATATCAGGTGTCCGTAGAAGATGCCGTGCGCAATGCGGGACGTCTGATGAAGGAAGGACGCGCCAACATGGTAAAATTAGAGGGTGGCGCAAGTGTATGCCCGCAGATTGAAGCGATTGTAAAAGCATCAATTCCGGTTTGTGCCCATATCGGACTTACCCCGCAGTCCATCAATGCATTTGGCGGATTCAAGGTACAGGGAAAAAGCGAAGAAGCAGCACGCCAGTTGATTGAAGATGCAAAACGTGTGGAAGCAGCAGGAGCATCCCTTCTTGTCATGGAAGGAATTCCGGCAAAACTTGCAGAGATTATCACAAAGACCGTAAATATCCCGACCATCGGAATCGGTGCAGGAGCAGGCTGCGACGGACAGGTACTTGTATATCAGGATATGCTTGGCATGTTCAAAGATTACGTCCCAAAATTTGTAAAAGTATTCGCAGATACCGGTTCCGTGATGAAGCAGGCATTTGCAGATTACACAAGAGAAGTGAAAGAGGGAACTTTCCCGTCAGCAGAACACACCTATAAAATAGATGACACCATTATTGAAAAATTATACTAAGCGAAAGGAATAGATTATGAAAGTAGTTACAACAATCGACGAGGTCAGAGCAGAAGTAAAAGCCTGGAAAAAAGAAGGAAAAAGTATCGGATTTGTACCGACCATGGGATATTTACATGAAGGTCACGGCAGTCTGATTTCAACAGCAAGAAAAGAAAACGATAAAGTAGTGGTAAGTATTTTTGTAAATCCGATGCAGTTTGGACCGACAGAAGATTTAGAAAGCTATCCGAGAGATTTAGAAAAAGACAGTGCGTTCTGCGAGAGTCTGGGTGCTGATTTGATTTTCCATCCGGAACCATCGGAAATGTATCACGAAGGATTCAGCTCTTTTGTGGATATGTCAGTGTTGACAGAGGAACTTTGTGGACTCAGCCGTCCGGTACACTTTAGAGGAGTATGTACGGTTGTAAGTAAATTGTTCCACATCGTACAGCCGGACCGCGCTTACTTTGGACAAAAAGATGCGCAGCAGTTAGCCGTTATCCGCCATATGGTAGATGACTTAAATATGGACATTCAGATTGTCGGCTGCCCGATTATCCGTGAAGCAGACGGTCTTGCAAAAAGTTCACGAAATACCTATCTTTCCAAGGAAGAGCGTGAGGCAGCACTTGTGCTCAGCAAGAGTATCGCACTTGGACGTGGGCTTGTGGAGGACGGCGAGACAGACACAGCCAAAATCGTGAAAGCAATGTCCGAGTTTATCGAGAAAGAGCCGCTCGCAAAAATTGATTATGTCAAAGCCGTAGACGGACTTACCATGCAGCAGATTCCGACCGTCAAAAAACCAATGTTAGTTGCAATCGCAGTCTACATTGGAAAGACCAGACTTATCGATAATTTTATTTATGATTAAGGAGAACTTATAAAATGCAATTAGAAATGTTAAAAGGAAAAATTCACCGCGCCACGGTTGTTCAGGCGGAACTTGACTACGTGGGAAGCATTACCGTTGACGAGGCACTCTTAGAGGAATCCGGTATTTTAGAATATGAAAAAGTCCAGATTGTAGACGTCAATAACGGAAGCCGTTTTGAGACTTACACGATTGCCGGGGAACGTGGTTCCGGCATGATATGCTTAAACGGGGCAGCAGCCCGCTGTGTATCAGTCGGAGATAAAATTATCATTATGGCATATGCACAGTATGACGAAAAAGAAGCAAAAGAACACAAACCGCGCGTGGTATTTGTGGATGAGAAAAATCAGGTAGCACGTGTGACAAACTATGAAAAACACGGACGTTTAGAGGATATGGATCGATAACGTAAACACTCTAATCATGCATAGAAAAACGCCTGGAAGCAGAGAGGGCATCTTGCACCTCAACTCTGTCTCAAGGCGTTTTTCATATTTGAAAGATAATTCTTTGGGCAGCTATATCTTTCTAGCGGTTCATCTCTAACTGAAATTCAGAAGTATCCTTGTGCTGTGCGATGATACTGTTGATTTCGTCTAAGTCTGTAAACACCATATCGCCGATGACACTGTGCTTGATGGCAGCCATTGCATTGCCGTACTCTAATGCCTTCCGGCAGTCGCCGTATTTCAGATAGCCGAAAAGGGCACCGGATACATAGGCGTCACCGCTTCCGATACGGTCTACAACATCGATGGAGTTGTAAGGCTGTTCACGGTAGTAGGTATCATCTTTTGCAGAGTAGATGATAGAGGTGAAATCGTGTTTCTTCGGCGTGATAACTTTTCGCTCGGTAGATGCAACTACGGAGATAGGATAATCTTCGCAGAATGATTTCTGAATTTCCTCAATATTTCCTGTTTTTCCAAAGGTAAGTCTGGCGGTGTCTTCCGAACAGAAAAAGATATCGACGTAAGGAAGAATCTTTTCGATGCAGGCACGTGCTTCTTCACCGGTCCAGAGGTTGCCGCGGAAATTGACGTCAAAGGAAATCAGTGCGCCGTTTTCCTTAAATTTTTTGATACATTCGATGCCGAATTCCTGTGCATTTTTTCCGAGCCCAAGTGTGATACCGCTTGTGTGGAAAAGTTTCGTGTTGTAGAACATGGTTTCTGGCACATCAGAAATGTGAATGTTGTTGATGGAAGAGTGTTTTCTGTCGTATACAACACGTGGTTTTCTAGGATAAGAACCGTATTCATAGTAATAGATTCCGAGTCGTGCATCCTCCGCGTGGTCTTCAATCAGGTAATTCTCGCTCACACGTGAAAAATTCATCTGATTTTTTACAAAGGTTGACAGCAGGTTTGCCGGAATCTTTGAAATCATTGCCGTCTTTAAGCCAAGCTGACCAATCTCGGAAGCAACGTTTAACTCGGCACCTCCTAAATGTTTCATAAAAGTATCGCCTTGTGCAAGGCGGCCGTTAATCGGCGTAGAAAGTCTCAGTAAAATCTCCCCTAATGTAATGACATCGTACTTGCAGTCCATATATCAAATCCTCCCTTGTTTTGCGAAGCAAAATGCGAGCCCCCTGGCGAGCAGAGGATTTTGCCTCCCTTGCGTTCTGTTTTCTTAATTGGTTCCACATTACGAAACCATGTTTTGCATAATGAACCCATGCGGGTTTATTATATAACATATTTTCGAAATAGAAAAGTCTATTTTAGAAAAAATATAAAAAGAATGTGAGATATTCTTTTCCTGTATGTTAAAATTCTTGGATAAAACATGAAACACAGTTCCATATAATGAAACCATAATTTTCTCGGTGAAAATTGCACCAAAATCGAAGAAAATATTGTTCATCGAGGGAAAACGTGATAAAAAAATATATAGTATTCAGAAAGAATACTGGGGAAAGGATGAGGCAGATGAAGAAAATTTCAACAAAATTACTGAGTTTAATTCTCCCGGTTATGACGGTAGGATTATTCATAGTAGTGGTAACCAGCTGTTATTTTTCTGTGCAGACAATCAGTTCGGAAGTTGCAGAACGTATGCAGGAGAGCATGGAAGCCGGCAAAAATGAGATTTCCATGAACATGAAGACATACGAGAAAGATACAACAAATGTAGCATTGACGATTGGACAGACCCTGACAGATGCAACGGATCTTACAAAATATGAAGCAGTGATGGAACAGACAATTTTAGACAATGACCTGATTACTGCAATGGGATTTTTCGTAGAGCCGGGATATTATAATAATGAGAGAAGCGTTTTTTCTTACATGGGGGAGGAAGACGGCAAGGTAACAAAGGCTGAACTTGGCGATTTCGAATATACAGGAACAGATTGGTATACAGCGGTAAAAGATACCGGTGAAGGCTATTACACCGAACCATATGTGGATGAGACGTATGGAATTTTGATGATTTCCTATGTTGAACCGATATATAATCATGCAGGAGAATTTGTCGGAGCTGTGAATACGGATGTAGATATGAGTTCTATTCAGACATTGGTGGATAGCATGACAGTCGGGGATACCGGAAAAGCTGTTTTACTGGATGCGGATGGAACATATCTGACGAATAGTGACGCCGATAAGATTATGAATGTAAGTATTCGTGATGATGAGGAAAGTGGATTTGTTCCGGTTGCCGATAAGATTTTAGCAGATGATTCCGGAAGAGTGCTGACACAGAAAGATGGTGTTACCTACCGTACTTATTACAGTAAGATGCCGGAATACAACTGGACACTGATGATTACAATGGAACGAAGCGAGATTTCGCAGTCAATGGCAGGTGTTGTAAAATCGTCGATTGCAACGAGCCTGGCAACCTTGATTGTCTGTGCACTGGTTATTTTCTTTGCGTCAAGGCGAATTGCAAATTCCATTGCAGAAGTAAAAGATATGTCGAAGAAGATGGCATCCGGCGACTTTTCAATTGATCCGATGAAGGTAAAAGGAAAAGACGAAGTCGCACAGATGGCAGATGCCTTAAATGATATGCTTTTAGCAAACCGTAATGAGATGAAAGAGATTTCTTACAATTCACAGACGGTAGGTTCAAATTGTAATACATTAGAGCAGGCGGTAACGGAGTTAGAGGAAAGCTTTGATGAGATTAATCAGTCCATCCAGGTTATCAGCGGAGCTATGATGGATAACAGTGCAACGACCGAAGAGCTGACGGCATCCGTGTCAGAGGTAAAAGAGACTGTCACCAACCTTGCACACAAGGCGGTTGAGAGTGAAGAAATGTCAAAAGAGATTATGGGTCGTGCACAAAAGATTGGAAAAGAATCTACAGAGAATTTTGACCAGGCAATGGAATTGAGCAAACAGTATGAGAAACGCCTTCAGGCAAGTATTGAGAATTCCAAAGTTGTAAATGAGATCGGAACGATGGCAGATGCCATTTCAGAGATTGCAGAACAGATTAACCTCTTGTCCTTAAATGCCTCTATTGAGGCGGCAAGAGCCGGAGAGCAGGGAAAAGGATTTGCGGTTGTTGCAGGCGAGATTGGAAATCTTGCAAACCAGACAAGCAATACAGTAACTAATATTCAGAACACGGTTGCCATGGTAAAAGAATCCGTTGAAGTATTGTCAAGGGATTCACGCTCACTGATTGAGTTTATCGCACAGAATGTAACGCCGGATTATCAGGCATTTGTGGATACTTCACAGCAGTATGAAAACGATGCAAAGAGCATTCAGGACTTATCGACTTACCTTGCAGACGTAGCATCCCAGTTGAAGAATACGATGGAAGATGTAAATCTTGCAATTCACAATATTGCAAGTGCATCCCAGGATGCAGCGGAGAAGAGTTCCGCTATCTTAGAGAATGTGGATACCGTTTCAAACCACGTAGAAAATGTTGGTGATATTTCAACTCAGCAGAAAGAAGTATCACATACATTAGATGATGTAGTTGGAAGATACAAATTCGAATAGAACCAGAAAAGATGAAAAACTGCGTACAGAGATGTGCGCAGTTTTTTGTGCCCGAATCCCTACAGAAAAATCCTGTGCACATCTCTGTACCATTTTTCCTGTTTCTTCAAGTTGTAAAAAACGCAAAACTTGTTATAATGATAAAAGCTGTAATAAAAGTGAGAAAGAAATAGAGATATATGTTAGTAGATTTTGAATTGGAACAATTAGTGAAACCGCTGTTAGAATGGTTTTCCGGGAATGCAAGGGTTCTTCCGTGGAGGGAGGAACCGACATCATACCGTGTCTGGGTATCGGAAATCATGCTGCAGCAGACCAGAGTGGAAGCGGTGAAGCCATATTTTGAACGGTTTATGAGCACGCTGCCGGATGTGAAGGCTCTGGCAGAATGTCCGGAAGATGAGCTGCTGAAATTGTGGGAGGGTCTTGGCTATTACAACCGTGTCCGCAATATGCAGAAGGCGGCACGCCAGATTATGCTAGATTACGATGGAGTGATTCCGTCAGAGTATACGGAACTTTTGAAGTTAAAAGGAATTGGAAATTACACGGCAGGAGCGATTGCATCGATTGCCTATGGAAAAGCAGCACCTGCGGTGGATGGAAATGTATTTCGGATTCTGACGAGAGTCTCCGCCGATGATACGGATATCATGAAGCCTTCCTTTCGGAAAATTGTGGAACAGGAAGTAAGCAGGGTGATACCGGAGAGCCGTGACGGAGAGAACCTGCCGGGGAAATTCAATCAGGCGATGATGGAATTAGGCGCTACCGTCTGTCTCCCAAACGGAGCACCACTGTGTGAGCAGTGTCCGTGGCATACGGTATGCAGAGCATGCATCGAGGGAAAAACAGGAGATTTTCCGGTAAAAAGCAAGGCAAAACCAAGAAAAATTGAAAAGAGAACTGTTTTTATCATCCGTGACGGAGAAAGGATAGCCATCCGGAAACGTCCTGCAAAAGGGCTTCTGGCGGGACTTTATGAGCTGCCGAATCTTTTGGGAAGTTTAAGTCAGGACGAGGCATTGCAGAAGGTAAAAGAGATGGAGTTATCGCCAATCCGGATTCAGAAATTAGAGGACGCAAAGCATATTTTTTCCCACATCGAATGGCAGATGACCGGTTACATGATAAGGGTGGAAGAATTAGAAGGACAAAAAGAAGACCTCATTTTTGTGGAGGCGGAGGATTCACAGCGGAAATATGCGATTCCGTCAGCATTTGCTGCGTATACAAAATATATGAATATCAAACTGGGAAATGAACGGTTTGAAGAATAAAAAAGAGGGAGCCGGCGCATGCGCACCGGCAAATATGAAAAAGATTAAGTATATAGAAAGTGATTAAAATCACTAATTAACGGGAGGACCTTGCCTTTCGGCAAGGCAAAAAAGTTATATGAAAAAGTTTCTTTTCCTTTGATTCAAACATAGTATAAAAGATAAATGTGTCATGGGTGTGTTGAGATTATTAGTTTTTTATGAATAATTTATGAACAAATAAGGATTGGAATATTAGGGGAAACTGTGTATAATGGAAAGTGCATGAGTCAGAAAGGAGATCTGCTATGTATGATGTGATAGTAGTAGGTGCCGGAATTGCCGGTGCTGTGGCTGCCCGGAAACTGGCAGAGGAAAAGGGAAAGAAAGTTTTGGTTGTGGAACGGCGGAGTCATATCGCAGGAAACTGTTATGATTTACCGGATGAATATGGAGTTTTAATTCACGAATATGGTCCGCATATTTTTCACACCGGAATGGAAGAAGTTTATGAATATTTGTCCAGATTTACGGAATGGTATGCATTTGGCCACGAAGTAGTGGCAAAGGTCGGGGAACAGCTCATACCGGTTCCATTTAACCTGAATACATTACATATGGTCTACGACAAAGAAAAAGCAGACCGCCTTGAGCAGAAAATGATTGCTGCTTACGGAGAGGGAAGCCGTGTCCCGATTATGAAGTTAAGGGAAAATGAGGATGCGGATATCCGTGAGATTGCGCAGTATGTGTATGAGAACGTTTTTTTGCGCTACACAATGAAGCAGTGGGGACAAAAACCGGAGGAAATCAGCCCAGAAGTGACGGGAAGAGTACCGGTTTTAGTGTCATACGATAACCGCTATTTTCAGGATAAATATCAGGGTGTGCCGCTGCATGGTTTTACACCGATGTTTGAGAAAATGCTTGCCCATGAGAATATCGAGGTGCGCTTAGATACGGATTGTAAGGATGTATTAGCGTTTGAAGGCGATACCATTCTGTTTGAGGGAACACCATTTGAAGGTGATGTGATTTACACCGGCGCACTGGATGAATTATTTGAGTGCCGCTATGGAAGACTGCCGTACCGCTCTCTTGATTTTCATTTTGAGCATTATGATGAGGATTCCTATCAGGGACACAGCGTTGTCAATTACACGGTAAGCGAGGAATATACAAGAATTACGGAATTTAAGTATCTGACCGGACAGCAGCAGACGAATGGAACTACTATTGTAAAAGAGTATCCGTTTGCCTATACGGGAGCAGAAGGAGAGATTCCGTACTATGCAATTTTAAATGAAGAAAATGAAGCACTGTATCAGAAATACCGGAAACTGACAGAAGGAATGAAGCATTTCCACCTGCTCGGCAGACTGGCAGAGTATAAATATTACAATATTGATGCCATGACGAAAAAGGCGTTTGATTTAGTGGAGAAAATGTAAGAAGCAAAAGACACGAGAAGGAGAAAGGGAAATGAAGTTATTAACGTTTGCAATTCCATGCTACAATTCGCAGGATTATATGGAGCACTGTATTGAGACATTGCTTCCGGGCGGAGAAGACGTGGAGATTTTGATTGTGGATGATGGCTCAAAAGATAGAACGGCAGAGATTGCCGATGTATATGAGGCGAAGTATCCGGGCATTGTGCGTGCGATTCATCAGGAAAACGGCGGGCATGGCGAAGCGGTCAATGCCGGTATTCGCAATGCGACAGGACTTTTCTTCAAAGTTGTCGATAGTGATGACTGGGTAGATGCGGAGAGTTATCGTAAGATATTAGAGAAATTGCGTGAACTTGCCGGAGGCAAAGACACCTTAGATATGTTTATTGCAAACTATGTCTATGAAAAAGAAGGTGCAAAACACAAAAAAGTAATGCGTTGTTCTGCACTGCCAAAAGACCGCATGTTTACCTGGCGAGATGTGGCTCATTTCCGGAAAGGGCAGTATATTTTAATGCATTCTGTTATCTATCGTACACAGCTTTTGCGTGAGTGTGGATTAGAACTGCCGAAACATACCTTTTATGTGGATAACATCTATGTATACACGCCACTTCCAAGTGTGAAGAATATTTATTACATGGATGTGGATTTTTATCGTTATTTTATCGGAAGAGAAGACCAGTCAGTTAATGAAAAGGTAATGATCGGAAGAATTGACCAGCAGATTCGTGTCAACAAGATTATGGTTGATGAGTTTGATTTGTGGAAAATCCCAAATCGCAAGCTGCGCCGTTACATGTTTAATTATTTAGAGATTATCACAGTGGTTTCGACTATTATGCTGATTCGCTCCGGTACAGAGGAGAATTTGGAGAAGAAGCGTGAATTGTGGCGTTATATCAAGGAAAAAGATATTCGTCTGTTCCATCACCTGCGAATGGGAATCCTTGGAAATACCATGAACCTTCCGGGAAAAGGCGGAAGAAAAATATCGGTAGCTGCCTATAAGATTTCACAGAAAGTGGTAGGATTTAACTAGAAAAAACGGAATCTGAAATCGTTTTCGCTGTCAGATAATCTGACCGTGAAAAGTGGTTTGCAGATTCCGTTTTTTTAATTTTCCTGACTCATCTGGTGAAATAAGTCAGTCTTAATGTCGTATAATTTTTGGGAAAGATCCACATAGATTTCCTGTGGATTGACAAAACGTTTTGTCTCGTCCCAGATGGTCTCTTTTTCTTTGTTGCAGATTTCCTGAATCTCCATAACGCTCGGAGAGTGGTAAACGGTCTTTCCGTTTTGGATGACCGGAATCATCATCTCGCGCATCCGGTAGCTTCCGCCCGGAAGGCGTGTTTTTTTCCATGGAGCATTCGGGTCAAATAACTTCAAATCTTCATTCTCATCAAAGGTCTCGTCGGCAAGACAGATGAGGTCGGCACGAATTTTTCCGGTCTCTTTATCGTAAATACGGTAGAAAGTTTTGTTGCCCGGATTGGTTACTTTCTCGACATTCTCGGAAAGCTTAATCTTTGGAATGAAGCTTCCGTCAGGTGCTTTTATCGCAGCAAGTTTGTATACGCCACCAAAAGCAGGATGGTCTTTTGAGGTAATCAGGCTTGTGCCGACGCCCCAGGATGTGATAGCTGCGCCCTGTGATTTTAAGCTCTCAATTAAGTATTCATCCAAATCGTTTGAAGCTGCGATGACAGCGTCCGGGAATCCGGCATCGTCAAACATTTTCCGTGCTTTTTTGGAAAGATAAGCAAGGTCACCGCTATCCATACGGATTCCGTAGTAGGTCAGCGGAATGCCTGCCTCACGCATTTCCCGGAAGACGCGGATGGCATTTGGAACACCGGAACCTAAGGTGTCGTAAGTATCTGCAAGCAAAATGCAGGCATTCGGATAGAGCGCGGCGTATTTTTTGAAGGCGGTATATTCGTCAGGAAAACTCATAATCCAGCTATGTGCGTGTGTACCAAGTACCGGAACATGGAAAATCTGTCCGGCAAGTACATTCGAAGTGCCGACACATCCGCCGATGATGGCTGCTCTTGCACCGTAAGTGCCGGAATCCGGTCCCTGTGCACGGCGGAGTCCAAACTCCATCACGCCGTCACCCTGTGCTGCATAGCAGACGCGGGATGCTTTTGTTGCAATCAGGCACTGGTGATTGATGATATTTAAAATCGCAGTCTCCACCAGCTGTGCTTCCATGATAGGTGCCACAACTTTTACAAGCGGTTCCCGTGGAAAAATCAGGCTTCCTTCCGGAACGGCGTAGATATCTCCCGAAAATTTAAAATTGCTGAGATAGTCTAAAAAGTCTTCATCAAAAATAGAGAGGCTTCTTAAATAAGAAATGTCCTCCTTGTCAAAATGCAGATTCTCGATGTAGTCAATAACCTGCTCAAGTCCGGCACAGATTGCATAGGCACCGTTGGACGGATTTGCGCGGTAAAATGCATCAAAGACAACAATGTCATGGTTGTTATTTTTGAAATAGCCCTGCATCATTGTCATTTCATAAAGATCAGTTAATAACGTCAGATTTAACGTACTCATATTTCCTGTAGGAACAACAAGTGCTCCGCTCCTTATTCTATAATAGTAATTCTTTTGCCCATTATATCTCATTTTACCCTTTTTTTGCAAGGATGATTCGGGCATAAGATGTTCGAATAAATTCTTGTGGAAAAAGGAAAAAAGAGCTATTATAGAAAATAGAATGTAAAAATGGGTTTCGGGAAAGGATGGAAAGCGGAGATGGAACAGCAGAGCAGAAAAGAAGCGGCAATGCGTAATTTTGAACAGGGATACAACTGTGCACAATCGGTGGTACTTGCGTTCGCAGATTTGCTGGATATGGAGGAGGAACCGTTGCTTCGCATGGTGTCAGCGTTTGGCGGAGGAATGGGAAGACTTCGTGAAGTGTGTGGAAGTGTCAGCGGCATGTTTTTCGTGCTGGGCACCCTATACGGCTATTCCGACCCGAAAGCGTCAGCAGAGAAAGCAGAATTGTATGCAAGAGTGCAAGAGCTGGCAAACCGGTTTGAAAAAGAACACGGCTCGATTGTATGCCGGGAACTGCTGGGGTTATCGGTAAAAAGAGAGGCACCTGTCCCGGAAGCACGCACGGAAGCCTATTATAAGAAAAGACCGTGCAAGGAACTGATTGGGGAGGCAGCGGAGATAATGGAGACGTTTATAGAACAGAATCCACGGTAGAGAATTTATAACGCAAACTTCGCACGTTGAGTGATAGAAAAGGTTGCGTTATAATTTGCTTGTCAAAGTATTTTACTACTGCTAGAATAGAGAAGATAATAAAACACAGAATCTATGAAATGGATACAATAGAGAGACTGACACAGGGGAAGGAGAGATTTTTACATGAATGAGGAAGAAGTAAGAGTGGAGAATACAGGTGCAGAGACAACCGTACTGCCACAGGCGCAGGATACGCCGGAGATGCAGAATGCGGTGCCGCCGATGAATCCGGTACCGCCGGTGAACCCGAATCCGGCACAATATCAGCAAAATCAGGTACCACCAGTGAATCCGAATCAGGCGCAGTATCAGCAAAATCCGATACCACCGGTGAATCCGAATCAGGCGCAGTATCAGCAGAATGGTGCTTATCAGCAGTACTATTATTCCTATGGGGAACCGGCTGCCGAGGAAAAGGGAGACGGAACAGCATTTGGAATTGCATCTATGGTGCTTGGTATTGTAGCATTGTTGCTGTTTTGCACGGGATGTCATATTATATTGGCAATTCTTGCAATTGTATTTGGTATTATCCAGCTTGTGAGAAATAAGCAGAAGGGCTTTGCTATCGCTGGAATTGTAACCGCGGGGCTTGCAATTGTGATATATATTATATTTATAATTGTATGTATGACGACAGGTACCACATGGAATTATCTGTATAACTATGCAGACCAATATTATGATGATGGTGATAGTTATAATTACGATTATTATGATGACTATAACGATTTGTATGACAACAGCCTGGATGGGTTCGGGGATGAACTTTAGGCAGCACCGTTCTTTCCATGCTTCCTTTTTCATATAATGAAAAGACCATGATAAAGGAACCGAAAAGAAGATGCGGATACATATTTTCCATAAAAGAAATTGGAGAAAAAAATCTCTTCTGCTCTGTCTGGCTATAGCGCTGACCGGGATTGCAACAGTTGGAATTGCCGGAGCAGCCAGCCAGGTGATGGCTAAGATGCAGGAAGGAGAGCCGAAAAAGACGGCAATCACTTTTGATGACGGGCCTAACCCGGAATATACAGAAGAATTATTGGAAGGACTAAAGGAACGTGGGGTAAAAGCCACGTTCTTTCTGTTGGGAAAAGAAGTGGAGACTTATCCGGAGATTGTGAAAAAAATCCACGAGGACGGTCATCTGATTGGTACACATTCCTATGAACATGTGAACTTAAGCAATCTTTGTGATGCGGCGGCGATTGAGCAGGTGGATAAGACGAACAATGCCATCTACAGTATTACAGGAGAATACCCGCAGTATATCAGGCCGCCGTTTGGCTGCTGGAAATGCAATCTGGACTATGAAACTACAATGATAGAGGTGTTGTGGGATGTCGACCCACTTGACTGGAAGACGGATAATTCGGACGTCATCACCAAACGTGTCGTCGATAAAGTACAGCCGGATGATATTATATTGCTTCATGATGCCTCGGAATCATCGGTGAAGGCGGCATTTAAGATTATTGATGCCCTGCAGGGGCAGGGTTATACTTTTGTGACGGTGGATGAGTTGATTTTTGAATAAACCTTTTTTGTCAAAATGATTGAATTCCACACTACAATTCGCTATACTTTAGCTAATGTGGCGAATTTCGGAAATAGCTCTTGCAAAAATGGGTCATTTCATGTATGTTAGATATTGAAATGAATTTTTGTAAACTAAATCCGTCAAAATTTGCAATTTAAATAAGAAAAAATATCATTTTATTTAATAAAATGAATTTTTTTTAAGTAAAAAATGCAAAACATACAAATGTCCGCACTGTAAAGACAAAAGAGAAGCAGATGCAAAAGAAGACTTCCTATGTATGTTGGAAGCGGACAAAGGATAGAGAAAAGGCGGTTGGTTTTATGGATTTATTTGAATATATGAGAGAGCAGAATCAGGAGAAAGAGTCTCCGTTAGCTTCGAGACTGCGCCCGACAACACTAGAGGAAGTCGTGGGACAACAGCATATCATCGGAAAAGATAAACTGCTTTACCGTGCAATCAAGGCGGATAAACTGAGTTCCATTATCTTGTATGGACCGCCGGGAACCGGTAAGACAACGTTAGCGAAGGTGATTGCGAATACGACCAGCGCTGAGTTTTTGCAGATTAATGCAACTTCTGCCGGTAAAAAAGATATGGAAGAAGTCATTGAAAAAGCGAAAAACAATCAGGGCATGTATGGGAAGAAAACGATTCTTTTCATCGACGAGATTCATCGTTTCAACAAGGGACAGCAGGATTATCTGCTTCCTTATGTGGAGGACGGAACGGTAATTTTAATTGGAGCGACAACGGAGAATCCGTATTTTGAAGTAAATGGAGCTTTGCTATCGCGCTCGATTATCTTTGAGTTAAAAAATCTTTCAAAGGAAGATATCAAAGTGTTGCTGCGCCGCGCTATGACAGATGAGCAGAAGGGCATGGGAGCTTACCATGCCGAGATTGACGAGGAGGCATTGGATTTCCTCGCGGATGTTTCCAATGGAGATGCCAGAGCTGCGCTCACCGCGATAGAACTCGGAATCCTGACAACAGAGCGGAGTGCGGACGGCGTGATTCACATTACGTTAGAGGTTGCAAGCGAATGTATCCAGAAACGGGTGGTGCGTTACGATAAGACCGGAGATAATCACTATGATACGATATCTGCTTTTATCAAAAGCATGCGCGGTTCAGACCCGGATGCAGCAGTGTATTATCTTGGAAGAATGCTCTATGCAGGGGAAGACATACGTTTTATCGCCAGAAGAATTATGATTTGTGCGGCAGAAGATGTCAGCAATGCAGACCCAATGGCGCTTGTGGTTGCAACTTCGGCAGCACAGGCAGTGGAACGAATCGGCATGCCGGAAGCGAGAATTATTCTGGCACAGGCGGTTACCTATGTGGCATCCGCACCGAAGAGCAATTCTGCAATCTGCGCGATTGACAAGGCGATGGAGGTTGTGAAAAACACAAAGACAGCTCCGATACCGACTCATTTACAGGATGCGCATTACAAGGCATCCGAGAAATTAGGACATGGTGTGGGATACCAGTATGCTCACGCTTATCCGAATCATTACGTCAGACAACAGTATTTACCGGATGGGCTTATCGACGAGGTTTTCTATGAGCCGAGTACCAATGGTTACGAAAAGCAGATTCGGGAATACTTTAAAAAAATAAAATCTGAGGCATCACAGGGAGGAACACCCGATGCTTCCATGGATGGAATGTTATAAGAAAGAGAGGAACAAAAATGCAGGCGTACAAGGAATTGTCAAAAGAGGAATTATTAGCAGAAAAGAAGAACTTAGAGGCTGAATACAAAAAATATCAGCAGCGAGGTTTGAAACTGGACATGTCTAGAGGAAAGCCATCTCAGGAACAGCTTGATTTATCAATGGGACTTATGGATGTTTTATCCTCTAAAGTGGATCTTGCGTGTGACGATGGAACAGACTGCCGTAACTACGGTGTTTTAGACGGAATTCAGGAGGCAAAAGTATTATTAGGTGACATGATTGAGTGTAATCCGGATAATATCATTATTTATGGTAATTCCAGCCTGAACATTATGTATGATACTATTTCACGTTCTATGACACACGGTGTCATGGGAAGTACACCATGGTGCAAATTAAACAAGGTAAAATTCTTATGTCCGGTTCCGGGATATGACAGACATTTTGCTATCACAGAGCATTTTGGAATTGAAATGATTAACGTGCCAATGCTTTCCACCGGCCCTGACATGGATATGGTAGAAGAACTTGTCAGCAGTGACGAGGCAATCAAGGGAATCTGGTGCGTTCCAAAATATTCTAACCCACAGGGAATCACATATTCTGACGAGACAGTACGCCGTTTTGCCAGATTGAAACCGGCAGCAAAAGATTTCCGTATTTACTGGGACAATGCATATTGTGTTCATCATTTATACGAGATGAATCAGGATCATCTGATTGAGATTTTAGCAGAGTGTAAGAGAGCAGGAAATCCTGATATGGTATACAAATTTGCTTCCACAAGTAAAATTACATTCCCAGGCTCAGGTGTTGCCGCAATCGCAACCTCTGCAAACAACTTAGAGGATATCAAGAAACAGTTGAAAGTACAGACTATCGGTTATGATAAAGTAAATCAGCTTCGTCATGTGCGTTATTTCAAAGACATTCATGGTATCACAGAGCATATGAAAAAACATGCAGATTCTTTAAGACCGAAATTCGAAATGATTTTAGATACGTTTGACAAAGAATTGAAAGACTTAGAAGTCGGTTCCTGGATCAGCCCGAAGGGTGGATACTTCATTTGCTTTGAAGCATTAGAAGGATGCGCAAAAGATATTGTATCCCGTGCGAAAAAAGCAGGCGTTGTCATGACACCGGCAGGAGCACCATTCCCATACGGAAAAGACCCGAAAGACTCCGTAATCCGTATTGCACCGTCTTATCCATCGATGGAAGACCTTGAGATGGCAACAAAAGTATTTGTGCTTTGCGTCAAACTTGCAAGCATTGAGAAATTACTTGCAGCAAAATAATAGAAAAAGAAAAAGATACCGGACAGGTTATGAAAGACCAGTCCGGTATCTTTTTGTGTAATAGGAAATTTCGTTCCTATTACACAAAAATGCTTCGCGGGTATCGCACTGCGGCGGAGTTGAATCATGTCGCAAATGCGACCCGCCGCAGGCGGAGAATCCTGCAAGCAGGATTCTATTTTTATGGACAAAAACAAATCTAGTCAATATGGGGAACACGGATGTGCTCTAGTAAAACGCCGACGTTGAAAACAAACGTCTCAAAGACGGCAAGGCTTTCGCGCAGATCATGATATTCCAGTGCAATATAGCCGATAGTCTCATCCTGAAAATGAATGGGTGCAAACAGGACAGAACCGTAGTCAGCCATCTCTTCTTCAAAGCGCGGCAGCATCTCGGAAACCGGGAAGGATTCGCCGGAAGGTTCGAGTGAGACGTGGTTTTCCACCTCGATTACGACACGCATCCAATCCGGGTAGCCGTCCTTTTGCAGAGGCGTGGAAAAAGTATGAGTCTTACATTGCTGCAAATACTGCTCACTTAAGACGAGCCAGCATTTTTTGGTCCAGAGCAGCTCACATATGCTGCGGATGGCAGCGATTGTCTTGGCAAAATCGCGTTCTTCCATGCCGCGGCTCATCATATGAATCATATGATAGGAAAAGACACGGTAGGTGTTGCTGTCGACGGAATCGGCTCCGGAGGAAACGTTATCCATCAGATAGGACAATTCATTGCAGCCGCAGGATTCCAAAAAGAATGTCTTATTTGGAATAGAGGTTGTACCTGTGGAAGGAAGCCTGCCCTCGATAATCTCGATACAGGCATCGACAGCCGCAATGGCAGCGCGTTCTACATAACGCTTTGTAGTTGTAATCTTGGGTGAGGAAGAAAAAGCTGCTGGGATTCCGTCAAAACCGGATACACAGACATCTTCCGGGACACGGAAACCGAGTTCCTCTAATTTCTCTACCACACCAAGTGCCATGGCATCGTTTGCACAGATAAAAGCCTCTGGCATCTCATTATAATTCCAGTAAAAAAGCTCAACCGCTTCCTGTGCCGGCCGTGACCAGAATTCGCCGTAGGCGATGCGGCGTTCTTCCACCGGAATGTGATATTCCTCCAGAACACGCTTGTACACGGCAAGACGCCGGTCGGAGACAGGCGTATCTTTTGCACCTGCGATAAAGTTTAATTTTGTAAATTTATGTTCCTCAATAAAATGAGTGATGATTTCCTCTAATCCTTCCTCATCGGCAAAGCGGATGTTGTAACAGTCTTCAAGTGGTTCATCGACGGAGACAACCGGGACATTGGCAGCATGTGCGGCATTGATAAGCCGACGGCAAAGTTCGGGCTGGTTAATGGTCTCCGGGAAAATAATCATGGCAGCAATCTCATCGAAATTGATAAGCTGATAGATATTTAAGTCTCCTCTGTTGTGTTTGGAACCATCATAGAAGTTGCTGAAGGATAGAAAATAAGCAAGCTGGTAATGATAATTTCGACACGTCTCTGTAATTTTAGTGACAAATGTGGCACGATATTGTTTCTCTGTACCACCGAGACAGAGCGCGATAGTTTTCTTTTTCAATGACATAAGGTCTTGTCCTTTCTGCTTTTCTTTGGTCAGAGATAAGAAAAGCATTCACCACGATATGAATATATCATACTTCGATATCGCGATGAATGCAATTATTAGTGATGAAATACATCAGAAAGTAGAGTTATTCCTCTGTGCTTTCGGTTCCGTTTTTCCATTTCTCAAATTTTTCCACGACAGCGTCGTAAGTTCTCTTAGAGATGTCAGGAAGTTCTTTTCCCCAGGCTCCGGTTGCCTGCTCGTAACCTTTTTTGAAGGCAGCGAGAAGCTTGTCGGCATATTCTGCATTGCCGCCGGATAAAGCTTTCGCAAAATCAAGGATACGGTCGGAGGTCTGTTCTACGCCCCAGTAACCGTCCTCTGCAATATCGGCTTCGGCCTGTGCTTTGACTTCCGGTGTAACCGTAAAATCGCCGCTTGCGAGGAATTTCCACATATCATCCGTCTTTGCAAGTGTGTTGCCCTGTTTCTGCAACATCTGCTGGACGATATTGGTAAGCTGTTTCGTTCTTTCCTCTAAGTCAGCTTTTAACATGTTGACGATAGCGGTATTGTCCTTCTTGCTCACCGTGGTGTCCGTACCTTTTTCATAGATAACACCATTTGTGTTCGTTGAAGTTGTCTCTTTTTTGGTATCTTCCTGCTTGGCAGCGGAAGTAGTCTTTGTGTTTGTAGCTGCAGCGGTATAGGAAGCTGCATTGTTGATTCCATTTAAATCCATATAAACCTCCTTGTTCTACACAAAATTTCTCAAAAACAGATAGTGTAGTAATCTTTTTTAGCATCCATGCTCATTATCTGTTATAATTGTTATCGGATGATTCTTTATTGAAAATTAGAGTAATTGACTTTTTTCATAAAAATGTATAAAATCTACAATGTATACAAAATACAGGAGAAAAACATATGAACGAAATATCGTTAAAGGCACTTGCCAAAATCAACCTTGGACTCGATGTGGTCAGACGCAGGGAAGACGGATATCATGAAGTTCGGATGATTATGCAGACGATTCATTTATACGATAGATTACAGATTAGTAAGAGAAAAGATCCGGTCATTACGATGGAGACGAATCTTTCTTTTTTGCCTACAAATGAGAACAACCTGGTCTATAAAGCAGCCAAGCTGCTTCGGGATGAATTTCAGATGACCGAGGGTGTGCACATTAAATTGCAGAAGCATATCCCGGTTGCGGCAGGCATGGCAGGAGGAAGTACGGATGCAGCAGCAGTCCTGTATGGGATGAACCGTATTTTTAAACTTGGGCTGTCAAAGAAAGAACTGATGGAGCGCGGTGTAAAGATTGGCGCAGATGTTCCGTATTGTATTATGAGAGGAACGGCACTTGCGGAGGGAATCGGAGAAGAGTTATCGGCTTTGCCGCCGATGGTGAAATGTCCGGTTCTGATTGCAAAGCCGCCAATCAGCGTATCGACGAAGTTCGTCTACGAGAACCTGAAACTGAATCAGGGGACGGAGCATCCGGATATTGACCGTCTGGTAGAAGATATCCAGAAACAGGATTTGAGAAAGATAGCTGCCGATATGGGGAATATTTTGGAGACGGTCACGATTCCCAATTACCCGGTGATTGCGCAGATAAAAGAAAATATGTTGCAGCATGGAGCCATCAATGCCATGATGAGCGGCTCCGGTCCAACTGTGTTTGGTCTGTTCGAGGACGAGGAGCAGGCGAAGAGAGCATTTGCGGCAATGAAAAAGTCAGGACTTGCCAAACAGGTATACCTGACAAGCATATATAATAATGCAAGAATTTAATTTAAAATGTAGGTGAATGGAGGATGAGAATGACAGACGATTTGAAGTTGAGTATGGATGCCTGCCTACCACTCCGTGATGTTGTGTTTCATACGTTACGTGAAGCGATTCTAAAGGGGGAATTGAAACCGGGAGAGAGACTGATGGAGCTGCAGCTTGCAGCAAAACTGGGGGTAAGCAGAACGCCGATCCGGGAAGCAATTCGGATGTTAGAGCAGGAAGGTCTTGCAGTGACGGTTCCGAGAAAAGGGGCCGAGGTTGCAAAAATGACGGAGAAGGATATGGAAGATGTGCTTCAGATTCGTGAGGCGCTCGACGATTTAGCGGTCAACTTAGCGTGTGATCAGATTACAGAAGAAGAGTTAGAGAAGCTTCATGGAGCGATGATTGAATTCCAGCAGGCTTCCAAGACGGATGATGTAAAACGGGTTGCAGAGGCGGATGTGCACTTTCATGATATTATCTATCAGGCAACCAGGAATCCAAAGTTAGTGTACATGTTAAATAATCTGCGGGAACAGATTTACCGCTACAGAGTGGAATACCTGAAGGATGAATCAATTTATCCGACTCTGATGCAGGAGCATGAACAGATTATTGCCGGTCTGCGTGAGCGTGACAAGGAGAAGGTAACAAGAGCGATGCAGGTACATGTGGCAAATCAGGCGATGGCAGTCAAAGAGATGATCCGGGAACAGGAGTAGTCCTGCATAATTTTTTGCAGAAGTGAATATAATACGAAAAAGGAATAAGCAAACGCTTATTCCTTTTTTTGTGAGAAGAAAGGAACAGTTTCATGGAGCAGAAAACAAAGATTACGAAAAATCTCAGGGAAAATATTGCGCAGTCAGAGCGGTATCTTCGTGATTGTGCGGATATTAAGAAGAAGGAGATTCAGATTGGAAAACATCATGACGTGAAGGGCTATCTTCTCTTTATCGAGGTGACGGTGGGAAGTTCTTTCTCGGAACTTGGAAGAACGTTAAAGAACATGATGGATAAGGAAAAGGACGAGGTAATCCGCTTATTTGATGAAAATGCGTTAGGAATTGCGGATGCGACTTTTTTTGAAACCATCGAGGAGGCGGTGAATGGACTTTTTACAGGAGATGCCGTTTTGTTTGTGGAAGGATGCGAAAAGGCGGTAAAGATTCCGGACAAGGGCTATCCTGCGATGGGAGTGGGAGAGGCAGATTCCGAGAAAGTAATCCGTGGCTCGAACGAGGGCTTTTCCGATGCGGTAAAACAGAATGCGGCATTGATTCGAAAGAGAATCCGTTCGCCTTACGTCAAAGTGAAGGAATGTAATGCCGGAGTTCGTTCCCATACAAAAGTTTATCTGATGTACATGGAAGGGATTGTTTATCCTAATTTGATAGAGGAAGTGGAAAAGCGTCTGGACTCGTTTGTCATCGACGGGGTGCTAGACAGCGGTGTGATTGAACAGCTGACCGAAGAAAAGTGGTATTCGCCGTTTCCGCAGTTTCAGACAACGGAGCGGCCGGACCGTGCTGCGATGGCGATTTTAGAAGGGCGCGTGATTGTGATGTCAGACAATTCTCCGGTGGCATTGATTCTGCCGACGGACTATAACTCGTTTATTAAGACAAGTGACGATTATTACAATCGCTGGGAAATTGCAAGCTTTGGCAGGATACTGCGCTATCTGGCATCTTTTTTTGCGATGACACTGCCGGGCTTTTACCTTGCCGTGGTGAATTTCCACACGCAGATTCTGCCGACAACCTTGCTGCTTTCATTTGCGGAGGCAAGGCAGGGCGTTCCGTTTCCGGCGGTGGTCGAGGTGCTGATTATGGAAATCTCGTTTGAATTGCTGCGGGAAGCCGGGGTGCGTCTGCCCGGAGCAATGGGGAATACAATTGGGATTGTAGGCGGATTGATTATCGGGCAGGCGGCGGTGGAGGCGAATCTCGTCAGCCCGATTGTGGTAATCGTGGTGTCCTTTACGGCGCTCTGTTCGTTCGCTATTCCGAACGAGGAATTTGCGACGGCGTTCCGTATCCTGAAATTTGGTTTCATTTTACTCTGCGCATGGCTTGGTTACTTTGGACTGTTGTTTGGATTGATGGGCGTTCTGATTCATCTGGCGCATTTAAAGAGTTTTGGAATCCCATATCTGATGCCGTTTGTGGGAGCGGATTTAAACGACTATGAGGATGAGAGAGACTTTCTTTGGCGGTATCCGCTGCACAAATTGAGAAAGCGTCCCATATATGCAAGGCGGTTGCAGAGAACAAAACTCGTGGTAAAAGAAGGAGAAAAACATGTTTTCAGAAAATAATCAGGTGTCGGGGCGACAGATTTTTCGTCTGCTGACGTACGATTTGATAGGTCCGAGTACCTTGCTTCTGCCACCGCTCTTAGCCCGCATTGCAGGAAATGACGGCGTTTTCTGTCTGTTTGCGGGGACGGTGGCAGGACTTGTTTATCTATGGCTGCTTTCGAGGGTGACAAAGGAAATGACGGTGGATTTTAAAACATTTCTGCGTGAGAGATGCGGCGTGGTGGCAGAGAAAATCATACTCATGTTCTATGCCTGCTATTTTCTGCTGTTTGCTGCGATGCTGGCGTTCCTTTTTACGGAGTTGGTGGTGGAAAATCTTTTGCAGGAGGAATCCTTTTATCTTGTGCTGGTACTTCTTTTGGTGCTGACAGGATACGGCATTTATGCGGGAATTGAAGGCAGGGCGCGCATCTATGAATTGTTGTTCTGGGTGGTGCTGATACCGCTTTTTTTGATGCTCATTGCGGCGGGAAGGTCGGTAGATACCGATTTCTGGGCACCGGTAGCGGTGACGTCATCCGGCGCGTTTTTAGAGGGAAGTTATCTTGTCTTTTTGTGGCAGAGTCTTGTCTTTTTACTGCTTTTTTTCTATCCGAATGCAGCAAAAAAGGAGACGCTGATGCAGAACGGACGCCGTGCGGTGTTTTTTGCAGGCGGGGTGAATCTGGTGCTCTATCTTGTTTTAACCGGAGTCTTTGGGGCGAAGGCGCTTTCGGGCATGGAATATCCGGCGGTTACGCTCATGAGCATTGTACAGATGCCGGGAGGGTTTTTAAAGCGCACGGATGCGCTGATGTTTGGAATCTGGTTTTTTACGCTGTATGCACTGCTAAACAGTCTGTCTTTCTATGGGGCGAAGGCAGCGCGGGATGTGATACAAAAGGGAAAGGAGAAAATATATATGTTTGTAGTTCTTCTGATTGTTTTTTTACTGGCAGTCCTGTGCTACCGGCAGCAGGAGTGGAAAGAAATCATAAGCCGTTTTGTCTGGGGCGTCGGGACGCCGGGTGCAGCATTGCTTCCGCTGGTGGTAACGCTGCTTCCCAAGCAGGAAAAGTGGAAGCAGAGTGGGAAAAAAGTGCTGGGACTTGTAATATTTTTGGGGATGGCAGGGATTCTGACCGGATGCAATACACTGGAGGTGGAAGACCGCGAATTTCCACTGGCAGTTGCCGTCGCAGAAAAGGAAGATATCGAACTGCTCTGGCTCGAACAGGAGGAGGCAGGCAATAAGGAGATGGACTACAATCATTTGAAAGTGATGGTGCTTGGCCAGGCGCTGTTAGAGGATGAGGAGACGGTGGAAGAACTCCTTGGCATCCTGGCGGCAAATCCTAAGATTCCGCGCAATACCTATGTCGTGGTGGCGGAAAACCCATCGGAGATTTTAGAACTCAATGAGACATTGCAGGAAAAAGAATCCGCGGGAACCTATCTGGAGGAGCTGCTAGAGGGGAATGCCTCCATGAAGGAAACGGCGTATCCAACGCTCGGAAAACTGTATCAGGAAAGAGAAAACCGTCAGGAGACGCTCTTTTTGCCGTTTCTGGCATCGCAGGATGGAACACCTTATGTGCAGAAATATTTTGTTTGGAAAAGAGGAGCGGCGGCGGGATGTGTCAGCACGACAACGGCAATGCTTTCCGCCATGTTACAGGGTGAACTTGAAAAGGAGACCCTTGTTTTTGAGGACGGAAACAGTATAAAACTCAAAGAATTTTCGGTGGATGAGACGTTTGTGGATGCAAAGGACGGAAGAAAAATAATTGCGGAAGTATCGTGTGAGGGGGAAGTGCTATATGAGAAGGAGACGGTTGTGGGGAATAGGGAGAGGGAATACGAACAAAAGTTAGTGGAGTATTACCGGACAATCATTGCGAAGGCGGCACAAAAAGGTGTGGATATTTCGAATGGATATAAAAAAATCGGTGGATATCAGCGCGCATGGTATACCGAATATCAGGAGAATCCGGACGCATTCGAACAGGACGTATCGCTAGAGTTAGAAATGAATCTGCATCTGGTGAGGTAATTTTTTTGTATATTCTTTGAAAAAATGGGAAGAGTCTTACTAACAGAAAAAGAGGAGAAGCCCAAAATGAAAAGAGACAAAAAAAGAATCGCACTCACAATCGCACTCTTATGCTTCGTGGGAGCAGCTATTTTTCATATAGAGACAGAAAGCAGAGCAGAGAGCCTGCAGCCGGAAATCGCCAAAAAGATTTTGAGATTTCACATCCGAGCCAACAGTGATGAGGAACTTGACCAGGAACTGAAATTAGAGGTGCGGGATGCCATCGGGGAGCTTTTAGGGGAAGAACTGACAAAAGTAAATGATTTAGAGGAAAGCAAAGCGGTTGTGACGGAATATCTGCCGCAGATTATCGAGACCGCACAGGAGGTAATTGCAGAAGAAGGGTATGCATACACGGTGGATGCATACCTGACAACTACCTCTTTTCCGGAAAAAACATATGGTGATTATACATTTCCTGCCGGAGAATACGAGGCGCTTGAGGTGGAAATCGGCGAGGGAGCAGGGCATAACTGGTGGTGCGTGCTCTATCCGAATATGTGTTTCCGGGGCAGTGTCTACGAGGTGGTGGAGGAAGATGCAAAGGAGGAACTGCGCGAGGTGCTGACACAGGAAGAATACGATGCTGTTTTTACGGAAGGAAATTATGAAGTGCACTTCTTTTTAGCGGATTGGTTTGAAAAACTGACGGATACGCACAAATAAGGTTGCATAATGAAGAAAAAACGGTTAAGATAAGGGTGTTGCGTCAGCGCTAGAAAGGTAAGGAAGAACAGATGACAAAAGATGTACTTGTGAAAATCAGCGGTCTGCAGTTTTCGGCGGAGCAGGAGAACGAACCGATTGAGGTCATCACTGCGGCTGATTATTATAAAAGAAATGGAAAACATTACATAATATATGAAGAAGTGATGGAAGGATTCGAGGGAACGACACGCAATGTCATGAAGCTCGGAGGCAGTTTTCTTGACATTACGAAAAAGGGTGCTTCGAATGTCCACATGGTATTCGAGAAGAATAAGAAGAATGTTTCGTATTACTACACACCTTATGGAAGTCTTTTGATTGGAATCGATGCAAAAGAAGTGAATGTGAAAGAGACGGAAAATAACATTGACGTGGAAGTAAAATACGCGTTGGAAGTGAACTACGAACATCTTGCAGACTGCAATATCAAAGTGAATATTATGTCAAAGGAAAATGGAGATTTCTCCATTTAATACTGACAAATAAAAAGGTGTGCCGCATGGCACACCTTTTTACGTGACTACTTATTTTTTCTTTTTCTTCTTGGACTGCTGTGCAGTCTTTTCTTTTTCAAGTTCTTTCTTCTCTGCTTCTAATTTAGCGTTTGCTTTTGCGGCTTTCTCACGCATTCTTGCGCGGAAGCTCTTCTTGCCGGTTGGCTTTTCTAAAGCACCGTGAAGACCGCGGACACCTGTGATGTAGATACCACTGACGGTAGCTTTCACTTCTTTTTTGACAGGAATCATATCAAATACAGCCTCATCAGCAATTAATGACATTACCTTAGGTCCGACTTTTGCTTTTACAATCGGAATCTTTGTGATGCGCATCATCTTCGGAGTCTGGTCAACAATCGCCTGTGGAAGACCGGCATCTTTCAGACGCATTCGCTTCTTATTAATAATCAGCATGGAAACGCTCTGTGCGGATGCAGCAATCTGGGCATCCTGTTCTGCTTTTTTCTTTTCTGCTTTTTTGCCAAGAACAGCCAGAACAATAAGTCCGACAATCAGTATGGCAAGGATAACTAATAAAACAATCGTTACGGTTGGCACGATAAAATCCTCCCTCTTTCCATCAAATTCGAGTTTTATTGTAGCATTGTTTTTTTGAAAAAGCAATGAAAATTGAAAGGAAATCAAACGAACTACTTTTATTTTAAAACAAATTGTGGTATGTTAGTAAAGTTAGAGTTTAAAAATTAAAGAGGGTTAGAAAGGTACTATATATGAAAAAGAGAACTTTAGCACTTTTATTGTGCATGGCAACAGCAGCAACTTTGACAGCATGTGGTGATAAGGATGGTGCTGTCGGTGAGACAGAAGCAACAGAGGCAGTGGAGGCAACAGAGACTGCGTCCGAGTATACGGGCAAAAGAAGCGGGGAATTTGACCTGGATTATGACAAGTATGTAACGCTTGCAGATTACAGCAATATTGAGGTATCTATCTCAGGAGATTATGAGGTGGATGACACGGATGTAGAGGATTACATCACACAGATGTTTGACTATTATGGACCATATTATGAAGCGGACGACAGCAAGACCGTAATCGAAGATGGTGACATTGTAAACGTTGACTATGTTGGAAAATTAGACGGAGAAGCATTTGACGGCGGTACCGCAGAGAATCAGAACATTGATGTGACCAACAACTGCGCAGCAGGTGGAAGCACTTCCTACATCGATGGATTTACAGACGGATTAGTAGGTGCGTCTGTCGGTGACGAGATTGACTGTGACGTGACATTCCCGGATGATTACCAGAATACAGACTTAGCCGGAAAAGCGGTTGTATTTACATTTACAATCAATTCCATCCAGAAAGAGATTACACAGGATCAGATGACAGATGATTTTGTGGCAGATAATTTTGGCGTGGATTCTGTAGATGCCATGAATGAGCAGGTAAAAACTTACTTAGAGAGCACCGCAGAGTACAATGAAAGCAACGACACTTATACAGCAATTCAGGACTGGTTAAAAGAGAACTGCACTGTTGAAGTGCCGGATGATTACTTAGAAGCAAGAGTGGCAGAATACCAGTACAATTTTGAACAGCAGAACTGCTCCGACGGGACAAGCTTAGAAGATTACTTAAGCACAACATACGGTTATACCATTGACCAGGCAAAAGAACTCTGGACAGATTATATGAAAGAGAATGTAGAGTTAGAGTTCATTCTGACGGTTATTTCTGAAAAAGAGGGAATCGAACTTGACGAGGATGAATACCAGACTTATGTGTCCAAACTCATCAGCAACAGCAGCAGCACCTATGGAACTTCTTTTGAAGATGAAGATGAACTTTACAGCTTTTACGGAATGGGTCATGCAGATGAAGGAGAAGCATATCTCCGCAGAATCTATGTGGCAAACCTTGCACTTGATAAGTTAAAAGAGAATGCAACGGTAACTGTGACAGAAGCAGCGGAAGAAACGGAGAGCACAGAAGCTGTGGAAGAGACAGAAGCTACAGAATAAAAGATCAGGATAACGACAGGAGGATGGAATTATGGATTTGATTAATGTAAGAGATTTATTTCACAACCAGGAAGAATATGCAGATCAGACAGTGACAATCGGAGGATGGGTCAGAAGTATCCGTGGCTCTAAGAATTTTGGATTTATCGTGGTAAACGACGGAACTTTTTTTGAACCTGTTCAGGTGGTATACTCCAATGTTTTAGAGAACTTTGAAGAAATTGACAAATTAAATGTCGGTGCAGCGATTATCGTAAAAGGTAAAATGGTGCTGACACCAAATACAAAACAGCCATTTGAAATTCAGGCAGAGAAAGTTACGGTAGAAGGAGAGTCCTCTCCGGAATATCCGTTACAGAAAAAGAGACATACGTTTGAGTATCTGAGAACCATTTCCCATTTAAGACCGAGAACGAATACATTCGAGGCAGTATTCCGTGTACGTTCTCTCTGCGCTTATGCCATTCACAAATTTTTCCAGGAGAGAGATTTCGTCTATGTGCATACACCACTGATTACCGGAAGTGACTGTGAAGGTGCGGGAGAAATGTTCCAGGTTACTACGATGGATTTAAACAATATTCCGAAGACGGAAGACGGAAAAGTAGACTATACGCAGGATTTCTTTGGAAAGCCGACCAACCTTACCGTAAGCGGTCAGTTAAACGGTGAGACTTATGCGATGGCATTCAAGAACATCTACACATTCGGACCTACTTTCCGTGCAGAGAATTCTAACACGACAAGACATGCAGCAGAGTTCTGGATGATTGAGCCGGAAATCGCATTTGCAGATTTAGAGGATGATATGATGCTTGCAGAGAGCATGTTAAAATATGTCATCAACTATGTGTTGGAAAATGCACCGGAAGAGATGGCATTCTTCAACAACTTTGTGGACAAAGGCTTATTAGACCGTCTGAAAAACGTTGTAGAGAACGACTTTGCACGTGTGACATACACAGAAGCAATCAAAATCTTAGAGAAACACAACGACAAGTTTGATTATAAAGTATCCTGGGGATGTGATTTACAGACAGAGCATGAGCGTTATCTGACAGAAGAGATTTACAAACGTCCTGTTTTCGTAACAGATTATCCAAAGGAAATCAAGGCATTCTACATGAAATTAAATGAGGATGGAAAAACAGTTGCAGCGGTTGACTGTTTAGTACCTGGAATCGGTGAGATTATCGGAGGAAGCCAGAGAGAGGATGATTACGAGAAATTATTGGAGAGAATTCAGGAGTTAGGCTTAAGAGAAGAAGATTATGCCTTCTACTTAGACCTTCGTAAATACGGTTCCGCAAGACATGCAGGATTCGGACTCGGATTCGAGCGTTGTGTGATGTATCTGACAGGTATGTCTAACATCCGTGACGTTATTCCGTTCCCAAGAACTGTAAATAACTGTGAACTGTAAAAAGAATAAACGTTTTTGTTGCTGAATATAGTATCCTAGAGACTGTCACAGATGCCATGCGGTCAGAGGTGACGAACAAAAGGAGATAGGATATGGAGTTTGGAACAAAAATGAAGCGTAGAAATGAGGCCGGCAGTCCGGCAGCAGCCATCGGCATGGCAGTATTTGTCATGTTTGTAGTCAGTGGCCTGCTGCTGCTTCTGCTGGCTTTTTTGTTGTACCGGTTTGAACTTGCCGAGGGGATTGTGCGGGGAGCCGTTGTGGGAATCTACATCATTTCCGGATTTTGCGGTGGATTTCTGTTAGGAAAAAAACAAAAGACGAAGAAGTATCTCTGGGGATTCATCGGAGGCGTCTGTTATTTTGCGATTTTGTTCCTTTTTTCCGCTGCGATGAAAAAGGGGATTGATTTCAATCTGACGAAAATACTCACCTGTTTTATTTTGTGCAGTGCATCCGGTATGACAGGTGGGATGTTAAGTTGAAAAAAGTGCTTTTCATATGGGAACAGTTATGGTATAATAGCAAGGATTAAACGGGCAAGTGGCAGTATTTGCCTAAAAAAAGATAAAGGAGATTTCATTATGAAACACGTAAAGACATTAAATACAAAAAGATTACAGAATACAATCAAAAAAGGTGGATGTGGTGAATGCCAGACATCTTGCCAGTCAGCTTGTAAGACATCTTGCACAGTTGGTAACCAGACTTGCGAGAATAACAACTAATTTTAGTTGGGCAATTTAAGAATGTGAAGACACAAACGACCGTTCGCGAAGCGTGCGGTCATTTGTTCGTTTAGCAAATAATGGGATACGAATTAGAAAGTGAGGAAATATTGTAGTGGTTCATCAGTATAAAAATAACGGCTATAATATTGTTCTGGATGTGAATAGTGGAGCAATCCATGTAGTGGATGATGTGACATATGATGTCATTGAAATGTTTGAAGCTCACACAGCAGAAGAAATTGTGGAGAAATTATCAGCAAAATATGAAAAGGCTGAGATAACAGAGGCAATAGAAGAAGTAGAAGAATTAAAGAAGAATGAGGAGTTATTTACCGAGGATGCATATGAGAACTATATCATGGATTTCAAGAAGCGTCCGACCGTTGTAAAGGCACTCTGCCTTCATATCGCACATGACTGTAACCTGGCATGCCGCTATTGTTTTGCGGAAGAGGGAGAGTATCATGGAAGACGTGCTTTGATGTCCTATGAGACAGGAAAAGCCGCACTGGATTTCCTGATTGCCAATTCCGGAAGCAGACGTAACTTAGAGGTTGATTTCTTTGGTGGAGAACCTCTGATGAACTGGCAGGTTGTCAAGGATCTGGTTCAGTACGGAAGAGAGCAGGAGAAGATTCATGACAAAAAGTTCCGTTTCACATTAACTACAAACGGAGTTTTATTAAACGACGAGATTATGGAATTCGCCAACAAAGAGATGGCGAACGTTGTTCTTAGTATCGACGGAAGAAAAGAAGTACATGATTTCATGCGTCCGTTCCGTAAAGGTGCCCGAAGTTATGATTTAATCGTACCGAAGTTCCAGAAATTTGCAGAGAGCCGTAATCAGGAGAAATATTATGTGCGTGGAACTTTCACACATCATAATCTTGATTTCTCAGAAGATGTGCTCCATCTTGCAGATTTAGGATTTAAACAGATTTCAGTGGAGCCTGTTGTGGCAGAACCGACAGAGGAATATGCATTACAGGATGAAGATTTACCAAAGCTCTTTGACGAGTACGATAAATTAGCGGCTGAAATGGTGAGAAGAAAGAAAGAGGGAAATGACTTCAACTTCTTCCACTTTATGATAGATTTAGAGGGTGGCCCTTGTGTGGCAAAACGTTTATCCGGTTGTGGTTCGGGAACAGAATATCTTGCCGTAACACCTTGGGGAGACCTTTATCCATGTCATCAATTTGTCGGCAACGAGAAGTTTTTAATGGGAAATGTAACAGAGGGAGTAAAGAGAACTGACATCAGAGATGAGTTCAAATGCTGTAATGTCTATGCAAAAGAGAAATGCCGTAATTGTTTCGCAAAATTCTATTGCAGCGGCGGCTGTGCAGCAAACTCTTATAATTTCCATGGCGACATCAAGAATGCATACGATCTTGGCTGTGAGCTTCAGAAAAAACGTATCGAGTGCGCAATTATGATAAAAGCCGCAGAAGCAGACATGTAGAGGCGGGGTTCGCAGCAGCGGACAAAAGTATAAAAGACAGGAAGGAAGAAAAACAATGAAAAAGGGTAAGGCAGCAGTCATTTTGATTGCAATTATAGCTGCATTGGCAGGACTTGCTTACTATGCATCTATTATTCTTTCCACCACGGGTACAGGAGAAGACATGAGTATTCCATTGGGTCTTGACTTATCCGGTGGTGTATCTATTACATATCAGGTAGTAGATGATAATCCGAGCGCAGAGGATATGAGTGATACGATTTACAAGTTGACAAAGCGTGTGGAAAGTTACAGTACAGAATCAAATGTATATCAGGTTGGAGATGATCGTATTGCGGTTGAGATTCCTGGTGTAACAGATGCAAACTCTATTCTGGAAGAACTTGGTAATCCGGGTTCTTTGGAATTCCAGACATCAGACGGAACTGTTTTTATGACAGGTGACCAGGTCGCAGATGCAAAAGCAGTTACAACTACAAATGATTATGGAAATAAAGAGTATGTGGTTCAGTTGACATTGACAGACGATGGAGCAGAGACTTTTGCAGAAGTGACAGCAGACAACGTTGGAAATTATCTTCCAATTGTTTACGATGGAGAGGTCATCAGCTATCCACAGGTAAAATCTGCAATCTCCGGTGGAGTTGCAACCATTTCCGGAATGAGTTCTTACGAGGACGCGGAGACACTTGCAACACAGATTCGTATCGGTTCCCTTTCTTTACAGTTAGAGGAATTAGAGTCAAACGTTGTAGGGGCACAGCTTGGTAGTAAAGCGATTGAGACAAGTTTATTAGCTGCAGGAATCGGTCTTATTCTTGTCATGATTTTCATGATTTTCATGTATCGTGTTCCTGGTGTGGCTGCTTCTATTGCTTTAGCTGTTTACACAACCTTGATGATTTCCATCTTATATCTGTATGACATTACACTTACCCTTCCGGGTATCGCGGGTATTATCCTTGGTATCGGTATGGCGGTGGATGCCAACGTTATCATCTTCGCGCGTGTCCGTGAGGAGATTGCATCCGGAAAATCTGTTCAGGTTTCCATGAAAATTGGTTTCCAGAAAGCGTTATCCGCAATTCTTGACGGTAACATTACAACCTTTATTGCCGCAATCGTGCTGATGGCACTTGGTTCCGGTACTGTAAAGGGATTTGCTTACACATTAATGATCAGTATTCTGGTATCTATGTTTACGGCATTAGTTGTAACAAGATGGGTACTGTATGCATTACATGGATTAGGATTAAAAGACGAGAAATTCTACGGCCGTGCGAAAGAGAGAAGAACGATTAACTTCCTTGGCAAAAAGGCAGTCTTTTTTACAATTAGTATTCTTGTAATCGGAGCAGGATTTGTTGCAATGGGCGTAAATGCTGCAAAAGGAAACGGCGCATTGAATTTCGGTCTTGACTTTAAGGGTGGTACTTCCACAACCGTTGACTTTGGAAAAGACTACACAATCGAAGAGATTGAAAGCGATATCATTCCTTATGTAGAAGACGTTGTCGGCGACAATGACATTCTCGCCAGCAAGGTAGAAGGAACAACAAAGATTACGATTAAGACACGTACGCTTTCACTTGATGAACGTGAGTCAATGAACACAATGTTAGAGAAGCAGTTTGGTATCTCTGAGGATACAATTGAATCACAGAGTGTAAGCTCTACGATCAGTAGTGAGATGCGTACAGATGCGATTACAGCTGTAATTATTGCTTCCCTGTGTATGCTCGTATACATCTGGTTCCGTTTCAAAGATTTACGTTTTGCGACAAGTGCAATCATTGCATTGCTTCATGATGTCCTTGTTGTGTTGATGGTATACGCAGTGGTTCGTATCTCTGTAGGTAATACCTTCATCGCATGTATGTTGACAATCATCGGTTACTCTATCAATGATACCATCGTTATCTTTGACCGTATCCGTGAGAACATGGCAGGCGTGAAGAAACAGACACGTGAGGGTCTTGCAGAAGTGGCAAACAAGAGTTTGACACAGACATTGTCAAGAAGTATTAATACATCCCTGACAACATTTATCATGGTATTTTTACTGTATGCGTTGGGTGTATCAAACATCCGTGACTTTGCACTTCCGATGATTGTCGGACTGATTTCCGGTGCATATTCTTCTATCTGCATCGCAACACAGCTCTGGTATGTTATGAAAGTTCATTTTGGTAAAAGTAAAGTGACAGAATAGTTTTTAAGTATGCAATTGCCCGGTGGCGCGGTATCCGTTGAAGGAGCCGCACTGCCGGGTACTTTTTATACAGAAATAAAAAAGGAGGGAAGGACATGGAAAAAATTGTGGCAGGATACCTGGTGGCATGTAATCTGTTGGGACTTTTTCTGATGAAGCTTGATAAAGAGAAGGCAAAAAAACATCTGTGGCGGATTCCGGAAAAAATGTTTTTCCTGGTGAGTCTGATAGGCGGAAGCATCGGGACGTGGGCGGGAATGTATTTGTTTCGTCATAAGACAAGACACTGGTATTTTGTGGTGGGAATGCCACTCATCCTCGTGTGTCAGCTCCTGCTTGCCTGGTTATTAATACGATAAGAAATTGTTATAATAGAAAACACATCTTATAATTGAAATTAATAAGTAGATTCGCTATAATAAGCGATAACAATGAAACACAGGCGAAGCTTTCGCGAGGAAAGGGAGAACATATGTATACGTTAGAAGATATTCAGGCAGTCGATGCCGAGGTGGCAAAAGCCATTACCGATGAGTTTGACAGACAGAACAGTCATATTGAATTAATTGCTTCCGAGAACTGGGTAAGCCCGGCAGTCATGTCGGCAATGGGAAGCGTTTTGACCAATAAATATGCGGAAGGATATCCGGGAAAGAGATATTATGGTGGATGCGGCTGTGTAGATGTCGTGGAAGAGTTAGCGAGAGAGCGTGCAAAAGAATTATTTGGCTGCGATTATGTGAATGTACAGCCACATTCCGGCGCACAGGCAAACATGGCAGTCCAGTTCGCAATCTTAAAGCCGGGTGATACCGTAATGGGAATGAACTTAGATCACGGCGGACACTTGACGCATGGTTCTCCAGTGAACTTTTCCGGAACTTATTTCCATATCGTGCCGTATGGCGTCAATGACGAAGGATTCATCGACTATGACGAAGTGATGAGAATTGCGATGGAGTGTAAACCAAAGATGATTATCGCAGGTGCATCCGCATACGCAAGAATCATTGATTTTAAACGTTTCCGTGAGATCGCAGACGCGTGTGGTGCAGTTCTTATGGTGGACATGGCGCACATTGCAGGACTTGTTGCTGCAGGACTTCATCCAAGCCCAATCCCATATGCAGATGTTGTAACTACAACAACTCATAAGACATTGCGTGGACCTCGTGGCGGTATGATTTTGTGTAATCAGGAAGCGGCTGATAAATACAATTTCAACAAGGCAATTTTCCCGGGAATCCAGGGCGGTCCGCTGATGCATGTGATTGCAGCAAAAGCAGTGTGCTTCAAGGAGGCATTACAGCCTGAATTTAAGGTATACCAGCAGGGAATTCTCGACAATGCACAGGCACTTTGCAAGGGTCTGTTAGACAGAGGAATCAAGATTGTTTCCGGCGGTACGGACAACCATCTGATGTTAGTGGATCTTACCAACTTTGAACTTACCGGAAAAGAGGTTGAGAAGCTGTTAGATTCTGTCAACATCACTTGCAACAAGAACACCATTCCAAACGATCCGAAGTCTCCATTCGTGACAAGTGGTGTCCGTCTCGGAACAGCAGCCGTCACCTCCCGCGGCATGAATACAGCGGATATGGATCAGATTGCAGAAGCTATCGCACTTATGATTAAAAATGGCGAGGCTGCGGCAGACGAGGCAAAGGCGATTGTGAAGGCTTTAACAGACAAATATCCGTTAAAATAATATGCATATGCCGGGGTTGTGTGTCTTAAAGAATTATTAAGAAATACTTACGAGAACAATCATAGGAAAATGAATGAAAAAATGCTAAAATGGACGTAACATCTGTTACGTCCATTTTTTTCACGGCCACTGCGGAATTGTCAGAGATTTACGGGGCGTGTTTCGAAAAAATGGAGTAAATACACAATAAAGAAGGCGGAGGGCTATATGAGCAAAAAGAAAGTTGGTATCATAATTGGTGTTGTAGTCGTGGTAGCGGCTGTCGGAGTTGGAGGATTCTTTTTAAAGGATAAGCTTACGGCAAGTGGAGGAAGTTCGGATGATAAGGTTTATGTAGAAGAAGTTTCTTCGGTCATGAATCAGGCGAGCGGTATCATGAATCGTTTTAATGGAACGGTGGAATCGCAGGAAACATATGAGGTGAAGGTGGATTCGAACCGTAAAGTCAAAGAGGTCAATGTGGAAGTCGGGGACGAAGTGAAAACAGGAGATGTTCTTTTGACGTACGATACGGATGAATTGACCTCCCAGGTGAAGCAGGCAAAGCTTGATATGGAAGAGATGCAGAATGATATTGATAACACAAATAAACAGATTACGACGCTGACGACAGAACGTGATCAGGCTGCAGATGAAGGGAAGTTTGACTATACAACGCAGATTCAGTCTTTGCAAAATACAATCCAGCAGAAAAAATACGATATGGAAGCAAAGCAGTTAGAAATTGACAAATTACAGAAACAGATTGATGAGTCAACGGTTGTCAGCAAAGTGGACGGTGTGGTAAAGACCATCAACAATTCCCAGTCGGACGATTCCGGAAGTTCGGATGCTTTTATGACCGTTATGCAGACGGGTGATTACAGAATCAAAGGAACCATCAACGAACAGAATGTATGGTCACTCTCAGAAGGACAGAGCGTTATCATCCGTTCCCGTGTCGACAACAGCGTCACATGGACTGGAACCATTACAAAGATTGATACAGAGAATCAGGTGCAGAGTAACAATGATAATTATTCCTCTGACAGCGGCTCAGAGAAAGCAACCCAATATCCATTCTATGTGCAGTTAGATTCCACAGACAATCTTATTTTAGGACAGCATGTTTATATTGAATTAGATGAAGGACAGCAGGAAGAAAAAGAAGGTCTCTGGTTATACAGCTACTACATTGTGCAGGATGATGGAGATCCATATGTCTGGGCAGATAACGGAAAGAGCAAGTTAGAGAAACGTACCGTAGAGTTAGGGGAATATGATGAAAACCTCGACGAATATGAAATTGTCTCAGGTCTTGCGGAGGATGACCTCATTGCATGGCCAATGCCGGGGCTTTATGAAGGTGTAAAGACGGTGACAAATGCCGACGAAGTGGATTACAGCTCACCACTTTACAATTCTACGGAAGACGGCACGCTGGAAGATGGCATGGGTGAAAGCGTAGATATGGATGGAATGTACAGTACAGAAATGCATGACGAAAGTTTTGACATGGGAACAGATACAGAAATGTTAATGCCGGAGGAGAGTACGGAGGTGTCTGAATGATTTTAAATTTGCAGAATATCTTTAAAGATTATCAGCAGGATAAATTGGTCGTGCCTGTTTTAAAAGATGTATCTTTTCAGGTAGAAGAAGGGGAGTACGTTGCAATCATGGGACCATCCGGCTCAGGAAAGACAACGCTGATGAATATCATCGGATGTCTGGATAAGCCGACGAGTGGAACGTATGAACTTGCAGGTGAGAACGTAGAAAAATTAAAAGATAAAGAATTGTCCGATTTACGCTTGAAAAGCATCGGATTTGTATTTCAGAGCTTTCATCTGATGCCGCGGGAATCCGCAGCGGAAAATGTGGCACTGCCGTTAAGTTATGCGGGCGTCAAGAAGAAAGAGCGGAAAGAGCGTGCCAAAAAGGCACTTGAGCGTGTGGGCTTAGGGGAGCGGGTTGATTTCAAACCGACACAGCTTTCCGGAGGACAAAAGCAGCGTGTTGCAATCGCAAGAGCCATGGTGAACAATCCGAAAATCCTGCTTGCAGATGAGCCTACCGGAGCGCTGGATTCAAAGTCCGGTGCACAGGTCATGGAATTGTTTGAAAAATTAAATGAAGAGGGCGTTACCATTGTCATGATTACACATGACCCGAAAATTGCGGCACATGCAAAACGTGTCATCCGCATCATTGATGGTGTGATTCATGAAGGCGACGGAGAGGAGGCAGCTTTATGAAAAGAAAGAAAGTAATTGCTGTCATCGTCGCAATTGTGCTTGTGGTCGGAGCGGCGACAGGCGGGATATACGGATATAAGACCTATCAGGAGAAAAAGCTGGTCGCAGAGGTGACACCGGTTTCAAACTTAAGTACACAGTACTGGGGAGATGAGAATACAAGCTCTGGAATGGTGACGAACAACTCTTCCCAGGAAGTTTACTTATCGGATGCAGAGTCTGTATCTGAGGTGTATGTAAAAGAGGGTGACACCGTTGCAGTTGGAGATCCTTTGATTTCGTACGACATGGAGAGTGTCAATATCCAGATTAAACAGAAAGAATTAGATATCAGCAATATTGAAAATGATGTTGCAATTGCACAGCGCAAGCTGGATAAATTGAAAACAACTACACCGGTAGATAAAACAAAACCGACGACCACGACGCCGACTGTAGAGGAACCGCAGCCGGAGGCGCCACAGGTACCGGAGACACCACAGGTGCCGGAGAAGACGGATACAGGCGCATATAATTATGTAACTTCCTCTACGACACCGAGCAATGCGGAGGATGAGCCGGATGGAAGTGCGGAAAAGCCATATGTGTTTCTTTGCAGTACAGGAGCGTATGTGACGGGAAATTACCTGAATACACTGACAAACGATAAGAAGTCAGCGGTATTTGAAGTCCGGAAAGGAGATGTGGAGACCGGGGAACTGATAGCATCCTGGACAATAAATGGTGCCTATATGACAGCATCCTATGAAGATGAGACAAAATATGATATTCTTACACATGAAGAGAAAGATGACAGCATGGATGATGGAACAGATAATGGAATGGATGATACTGTCATAGACGATAGCACGGATTCTGCAGATGATTGGGTAGAGCCGGAAGGATACAGTGCAGAGGAATTAGCGAAAGCAATCTCTGACCAGGAGGCAGAATTAAAGACACTTGATATCAATAAGAGAAAAGCAGAGTTAGAGTTGGAATCTCTTCAGAAGACATCGGAGGATGGTACACTCTATGCCACGGTTGCAGGAACGGTTAAGACAGTCGGTGACCCGGAAGACTATACTAATGACGGTACAGCATTTCTGGTAGTGGCAAGTTCAGATGGGCTTTATGTTACCGGTGCAGTCAGTGAATTTTTATTGGATGAGGTTGGGGTCGGAACGACGGTAACCGCGAACTCATGGGAGAGCGGAATGAGTTTTGAAGCCGAGATTACAGAGATTTCCGATTATCCGACGGATACACAGGATTACTATGGTGAAGGCAATACAAACTGTTCTTATTATCCATATACCGCATATATTGAGGATACTACCGGATTGAAGAACGGGGAATATGTAAGCCTTAGCATTACAACCGGCGGAGATACTTCCGATGCACTTTTCATTGACAAATCATATGTCAGGACAGAGGACGGTCAGTCTTATGTAATGGTAGCAGGCGAAGATGACAAATTAGAGAAACGTTATGTTGGAACCGGAAGGACAATTTATAATTACGCCATTGAGATTACAAGCGGACTTAGTCTCGAAGACCGCATTGCTTTTCCATATGGAAAAACAGCGGTAGAAGGTGTCAGTGTGACGGACGCAGAAGACAGTTATCATTATTAAGGAGGAACCGGAATGTTTGAGAATATCAGATTATCATTTCAGGGAATCTGGTCGCACAAGATGCGTTCTTTCCTGACAATGCTTGGAATTATTATCGGTATTGGAGCAATTATTGCAATTGTTTCGACAATTAAGGGAACTAACGAGCAGATTAAACAGAATCTGGTGGGTTCTGGAAACAATACCATTGATGTCTGCCTTTATCAGGGAGACTGGACTTATGAGATGGAATACAACGGACTGCCGGATGGCGTTCCACTGATTTCAGATGATGAGATGGAAGAAATTAAAAAAATTGATGCCGTAGAAGGTGCATCCCGCTATTTATCCAGACAGGACTACAGCGGTGTATACTATCTGAATACATCCTTATCCGGTGGATATGTCAAAGGCGTGGATACCTCTTATTTTGACACCTGTGGCTATATCATGAAAGAGGGAAGAAGCTTTACGGAGGATGATTACACGGATTATCGTAAGGTTGCTGTCTTAGACGAAGATTCTGCGAATGCTTTATTCAACGGAGAAGACCCGGTCGGCAAGACGATTGAGATTCAGCAGGAGCCATATACGGTAATAGGAGTTGTGACGAAGGCAAAGAAATTTGAGCCGGTTATCAATTCTGTGGATGATTATTATACCTATAATCAGGACACTGCAGGAAGTGTCTATATTCCGGACGTATCCTGGTGTATCGTTTATCAGTATGATGAACCGCAAAATGTAGTTTTAAAAGTGGCAAGTGCAGATGATATGACAAATGCCGGAAAAGAATGTGCCAACATCTTAAACGGTTATCTTTCTGTAACCGATGATACGATTACCTATAAGGCGCAGGATCTTATGGAACAGGCACAGCAGATTCAGGAGCTGAGCCAGTCGACGAATACGATGTTAATCTGGATTGCCGGAATCTCACTTTTAGTTGGTGGTATCGGTGTTATGAATATCATGCTGGTATCCGTGACAGAGCGAACCCAGGAGATTGGTCTGAAGAAAGCAATCGGTGCCAGAAAGTCCAAAATTTTAGGACAGTTTCTGACGGAGGCTGCGGTGCTGACCAGCATGGGAGGAATCTTGGGTGTCATTGCAGGAATTGTCATGGCAAAAATTATTTCCTATGTCAGCTCAACACCGGTTGCCATCAGTATCCCGGCAGCGGTCGGAGCGGTAGCATTTTCCATGGTCATCGGAATTGTATTCGGTGTGTTCCCGTCCTACAAGGCGGCAAATTTAAATCCGATTGATGCATTGCGTCACGAATAATGATAGTTATAAAAAAGAGCATTTTGATAGCTTGGTTACTTTATTATACTTTATTATTTTTAATAAATGACTTGAATTAATACAGGATATTGGTGTATAATAATTTCGATAAAAATAACATCTCTTTTTTATGGTGAAAAAATATGAATGATATTAAAATGATTGAGGAAGTAGATGCATTACAAGAATCCATCTACCAAATGAGAGAGTTCGAAAGAAAATACAAAATATCATCTAAGGACTTTTTAGAAGGAAAAGTAGTTATTAGTAATATTGATGAAGATGATTTGTATTTATGGGAGTTTTACATCCAGTGTTATACAGAATGTGGTGGAATTTTAGAGCAACAATGTAATAGTATATGTGATGATTTATTAATTGAAAGGGAAAAAGAGAGTGTTTTTACGTTAGAAAACGATGAACTTATTGCACTTATTGTAAAAGGAAATAAAGAAAAAGGAAGAAGTTATACAACTTCTTCCTTTTTCTTATTTTATGATACATGTGCTACGGCTGAATAATTATAAAATATGCATATAGTTATAAAGGTTTACAAATAATTTTATGAATTTTAAAATCACCACTAAATATATCGCGTCGTATTGTAGGAGTTACTAAAATTGCAGTATCCCCCGTGATGGCAATTACTTTTTCAGTTTCTTTTACATAGCCATTTTCGAATGCCATAATCGCTGCACTTACGCACTGCTCCAATCCTCTTGATATTAGTGATAAAGAGGAAATAATCATTTCAGTTGCATTATCTCCTGTACAAGATAATATTGGTTCAAAAGGGAGTCCGCCTTGAATATAATTCATGCCAGATTCAAGAATCTTTTCTTTTGCCTCAAAAGATGCAACTTCTGGAGTGATAAATTTATTTTCATCATCATTTCTTTTCCTAAATTTTCTGCCATTTGCATAAGTAGCTACAGTTAGTGTAACATTAAAAGGTTCTAGACTATCTTTTAATGCAAATACAGAATGTAAATTTCCTGCAAATACAACTATGTTTTTTACTGAGTTGTCTTTTTTTATATAATCTGCAACAGCGTTTATAACATTTGGAAAATTTATATTCCCCTCTTTTTCGAAATAAATAATGTTATCATTAATCATCATATCGGCTCCTTATTTTTTTCGTAATTTTATTATATTCTGACCCATTTTCCAATGGATAACAATCAGATTTTTGCATATAATGCGATATAACATACATAACCGTAATAAAATCTATGAAATGTAATTTTAAATCTGTATCTGATGGATATTCATAATGTTTTTCATTTGATTTCTTGTATTCGTTATCATGTGCATGTAATATAGTAATACTTTTGGGGTTATAATCTAAGCGAAAAGTTTTATATTTTGATAATTCTTGTTTGACTTCAAAGTGAAAACTAAAATATTCTATATGAAATATACCATTTTTATCACATTTGATAGTCTCTCGGCATTTTAGTTCGCCACATGCTGGGACGCCTATCATATTTCTTATAGAAATACGTCCATTAATAATGATTGCCATCACGTCGTTTGTGTTTGGACGACGCATAAATTTCACGATACCGGTAAAATCATCTGGTTTTTCAACCAGATGATTTATAGTATTTGATAATTTTGATAATTCAACTTTGTATTTTGCAACATTTATTGGTGCAATACAACATCGCCCATCTTTTTCATCATAAGTTTTCATTAGCTATAAGAATGCTCCTTTGTTATATAAGTAGAATTATATGCTATAATTCAAAAATTTTCCACCATTATTTACTATAAAATTATATAGAATATTGATTCTGGTTATTAAGTTGAAAGTATGGAATATTTATTCAAGTTCATATACAATAAATCTTATATACATATCATAAATTGCTTTTAGATGTGTCAACAATATAGGAGAAGATGAAGAAGAGATGAAAAAAATTGTTTTAACCACCGGCGGTGTTGAGACGCTCGAATATTTTGCAAAACAAATGGGAGCAGAGTTCGAGCGCCTCGGCTATGCGGTGTTTTACTTTGATTTAAAAAATGCATCTTCAAGTGCAAAAAAGGTTCGGAAATTCATAAAGACAGGGCAGACAGCGCTTGTGACATTTAATTTTCAGGGACTTGAGCAGGAAGAAGGTGTCTACAAGGAAGGCATCGGGTATTTGTGGGAAGAATACCAGATGCCTTGTTATAATATTGCGGCAGATCATCCTTATTTTTACCATGAGAGATTACAGAATCTTCCGGAAAAATATTTTCATATCAGCATTGACAGAATGCATCAGAAATACTTTGAGAAGTTCTACCCGGAGTTTCGAAGCCTTGGATTTCTGCCGTTGGCGGGAAATCAGTTTGAAGGCTCAGAGGATGCCTGTGATAAAACTACGGATGTAATTATGTTGGGGAATTACACGGAACTTCCGTTTTTTACACCTTATATTCACTGGATTAATGATGAATATGCAGCCTTTTATCAGGGAATCATAGAAGAACTGCTTGTAAGAACAGATGCGACGGTGGAAGAAGTGGCACTTGAGCACTGCGAGCGTGAAATGGGAGAAAACACCATCTGGGACTTGCGCGGTGCACTTCATAAGATGATTTTCATTGACCTATATGTGCGTAATTACTGGCGCGGAAAGGCAGTTCAGACACTTGTGGATGCAGGCGTTACGGTAGACGTGGTTGGAAAAGGCTGGGAGAAGCTTCCGGTGAAATGCTCCGAAAATCTGGTGATTCATCCGCAGACAGATTCGAAAACCTGCCTGGAACTGGTGAAAAAGGCAAAAGTTTCGCTTAATGTGATGCCGTGGTTTAAGGACGGTGCGCATGATCGTGTGTTTACTTCCATTTTAAATGGAACGGTCTGTGTGTCGGATGAAAGTAAATATCTCCTCGAAACACTGAAAGAACAAGAGGGAGTGTTTTACTACAAATTGCAGGAAATCGAACGATTGCCACAGCTGGTAAAGAGATTGCTTATCGAGGATGAACTTCGAAAAAAGGCAGTAACACGTGGAAAAGAGATTGTCGAAAAAGAGCATACCTGGGCGGCGAGAGCAAGAAAACTTGCAGAATGGATGCAGGACGAATAAGAGACTTGCATTTTGGAAAAAATCAAGCTATAATGACAAAAGAAGTGTAAGAGATTACACGGAGTTGACGTTGAGGAAAGCTACGATTGTAAGGCTGTGACAGAGAGCTGGTGGGTGGTGTGAACCGGTACAGAGGAGCAATTTTTCCACTTTCTTAGTCGGTGGTGAAAGCTACAAGGGTCGTACCCTTTATCGTACGTTTGAGAGGTCTTAGGTCTTTTACAAAGGAGAATTTTCGCCGGAGGAGAAGAATAGGACAATATGGGTGGCAACGCGGAAGATACAGCCTTTCGTCCCATGTGTAGAACACACAGAGGGCGGAAGGCTTTTTGTGTATACAAAATTACGAAAGCAGTGTTTGGACACTGTCAAGGAAAGGTAAGGTTACTTATTATGATCGATTTGAAATTTTTAAGAGAAAACCCAGAAGTAGTAAAACAGAACATCAAAAACAAATTCCAGGATCAGAAATTACCGTTAGTAGATGAGGTAATCGCATTAGATGCTGACGCAAGAAAAACCAAACAGGAAGCGGACGACCTTCGTGCAAGCCGTAACACATTATCCAAGCAGATTGGTATGTTAATGGGTCAGGGCAAGAAAGACGAGGCTGAGGAAGTAAAAGCACAGGTTAGTGCAAACGCAGCTCGCCTTGCTGAATTAGAAACAAAAGAAAAAGAGTTACAGGAAAAAATCACAAAGATTATGATGACGATTCCGAACATCATCGATCCATCCGTTCCAATCGGAAAAGATGATTCCTGCAACGTGGAAATCGAAAAATTCGGTGAGCCGGTAGTGCCTGATTTTGAGGTTCCATATCACACCGACATTATGGAAAGATTCGACGGAATTGATCTTGACGCAGCAGGAAAAGTAGCAGGTAACGGATTCTACTACTTGATGGGCGATATTGCAAGACTTCACTCTGCAGTTATTTCCTATGCAAGAGATTTCATGATTGACCGTGGATTCACATACTGCATTCCACCTTTCATGATTCGTTCTAACGTGGTAACCGGCGTTATGAGTTTTGACGAGATGGATGCCATGATGTACAAAATCGAGGGCGAAGACCTCTATTTAATCGGTACATCCGAACATTCCATGATTGGTAAATTTATCGATACCATCCATGAAGAAGAGAAATTGCCATACACATTGACTTCCTACTCTCCATGTTTCCGTAAGGAAAAAGGTGCACACGGTATCGAGGAGCGTGGTGTATACCGTATCCACCAGTTCGAGAAACAGGAAATGATTGTTGTCTGCAAACCGGAAGAATCCAAGATGTGGTACGACAAATTATGGCAGAACACCGTAGATTTATTCAGAAGCTTAGACATCCCGGTTCGTACCTTAGAGTGCTGTTCCGGTGACCTTGCGGACTTAAAGGTAAAATCCTGTGACGTAGAAGCATGGTCTCCAAGACAGAAGAAATATTTCGAAGTTGGTAGCTGCTCTAATTTAGGGGATGCACAGGCAAGAAGATTAAAGATTCGTGTCAAAGGAAAAGATGGAAACAAATACTTTGCACACACCTTAAACAACACGGTTGTTGCACCACCTCGTATGTTAATCGCCTTCCTTGAGAACAACTTAAACGAGGATGGAAGTGTAAACATTCCAAAGGCACTTCAGCCATATATGGGTGGAAAAGAGAAATTAATCCCAAATAAATAAAGAGATTTGTGGATAAGAAAAGAAAATATTCCGATATCCGTGGATATCGCAGAAGAATATAACTATGTTTATAACTTGAAAGAGCTCTGGCATGCCAGGGCTTTTTCTTTTGTGTGGCGGTAAAACTAGAAGTTTGTTTTGCAATCATACCCGACTAAAAATTTTTTTTTAAGCATGAGATTATTTTTCCATTTTCCGGGTCTAATAAGTGTAAGAGGAACAAAAAGGACGCTTTTTCGGAATCTTAGATGTGCGCGCACAGGAGGAATTGCACAAATGCAAAGTAGAGAAATAACAGCACTTGTAAAAAAGGCGAAGGGAAAAGACGCAGATGCTTTTTCAGAGCTGATTCACTTTTATAAGACAGATATGTATAAAGTAGCCTACGCGATTCTGCTAAACGATGAGGATGCGGCGGACGCTATTGGGGATACGATTTTAACCTGCTGGGAAAAAATAGATTCCCTGCGAAAGGATAAATACTTTAAGACCTGGATGACAAGGATTTTGATTAACCACTGCTATGATATCCGGGAATGGAAGATGCGGACGACGAACTTTGAGGAGTACGCCGAGCCGGAAGCCTTGCCGACGGATCAGTTAAATATAGAGTGGAAAGAAATGTTATCCGTTTTAGAGGAACGATACCGGAATGTGCTGATTTTATTTTATGAGGGCGGTTATAAAACCGCAGAGATTGCGGCATTGTTACATATACCGGTGAGCACGGTGCAGACAAGGTTACAGCGTGGAAGAGAAAAACTGGCAGTTTTTTATGGAAAGTGAGGCAGGAAAATGGAAAAGAAAACAATTTTTTCAGAGGAAGTAGAGATTCCGGATATTGTGGAAAAAAGGATTGCGGATACCCTTTGCCAGATTCAGACGGAGGGAAAAACCATGAGAAAACAAAAGAAGATTTGGCAGAATAAGGCAGCAGTAGCAGCAAGTGTCTGCGTTGTGGCAGCAGGAACAGTCACAGCAGGGGCAGCCGTACATTATCACTGGGGCAGAGGAACGCAGGGCGCTATCCAGGCAGACGATACACAGCAGCAGAATCTGACAGCGCAGGGGGTTGCTGAGGTTTACAATGCCAAGGAGGACTATGAGAGCCTTGCAGTGACAGAGAGCAGTGTAACGGTAAAACCGGATACCGTGATTACCGATGGAAATATGGTTTACCTGTCATTTCTGGTGGAAGGATATCCGATTGCAGAAGATGCAGAACCGGGATTTGAAAGCGTGGACGTTTATCTGGATGGAGAGGATGAAAACGCTTTGAACATGGACGGCAGCTTCTATGACGGAATTGTGTCAAATGAAAATGCGGAACCGGTCTATGAAGATGGAAGTGAGTTGGCATATACTGATGACGGAAACTTAATTTCGCATTATGTCGATGAGGATGGAAACTTAGAATATGTGATTCGTGCATTTCCTTCTGAGACAGGTGACAGCTTACTCGGTAAAAAATTACATGTTGATTTTACAAACATGGGTATGGTTGAAAAAGCAGACTATGCAGAGGGTGTTGCAGGAAACTGGAACTTTACACTGACACTGCCAGAGCAGAAGGCATCGGAGGAGATTACATTAGACAGCCGGATTGCGGATTCTGCATTTACGGTAGATTCTGTGGAACTTTCTCCTGTTTCTATCGAGATTCATTATTCGGTAAATGGCGAGGTGGAGACATCCGGGGATGAAAATGGCGTGCCAGCATTTTGCGGCGTTGTCTTGAAAAACGGAACCAGACTTCCGTATCTTGGAGATGGTGGAATGAGTTCTTATACGGACGAGAGCCGGACGGCAGCTTATGTCACAAGTGCATTTGACCGTGTGATAGAGCCGGACGAGGTGCAGGCACTGTTACTCCGGGTGGCACCGGGAGCAGAGTTTGTGACGGTGGAATTGCCATAAACAAAAAAGCTGTGGGCAGAGTTATCTGTTCACAGCTTTTTGTATGAAGTTAAAACAAAATTTAACATTTCTCCGGTTCTGGATATTCTACGCCGAAAGTCTCAACGGTTACTTTTTTCATAACCTGTGGTTCGAGTGGACGGTCAGAATAGTCGGTTGCAGTCTCTGCGATTTTATTGACGTTGTCCATGCCCTCTGTCACTTTTCCGAAAGCGGCATAAGCACCGTCTAAGTGAGGAGCATCTTTGTGCATGATGAAGAACTGGCTTCCGGCAGAATCAGGATGCATAGCTCTTGCCATAGATAAAACGCCGGCGGTATGAGCTAAGTCATTTTTGAATCCGTTCTGGGAAAATTCTCCTTTGATGTCATATCCTGGGCCGCCCATGCCGGTTCCGTCAGGACATCCGCCCTGAATCATGAAACCTCTGATTACGCGGTGGAAGATTAAACCATCATAATAGCCCTTGCTTACTAAACTAACAAAATTGTTGACCGTATTTGGTGCGATTTCAGGATAAAGCTCAGCTTTAATCACATCGCCATTTTCCATTTCAAATGTAACAACTGGATTCTGTGCCATTTTTTACCTCTTTTCCGAATATTTCTATTCTCATTAATCAATACGCCCCCTATTTTACCCAAAAAAAAGGACTTCGTAAAGAGGAAAATCAGGAAGTTTTTGTCAAACACTTGCGGGAAATGTAAATTCGGGTTAACATAGTACAAGATAGTGACAGGTAGTCTGGCAATGGAAAGGACATAGCATGCAAAAAAAGAGATTTTTTCGCGTAGGAGTGCTCTTAGGTTGTGCAGCAGCGATTTTTATTGGAAGTATGGGAACAGAACGCATTGGCACGCAGGCTGTGCAGGATGCATCAGATGAGATAGAAGTTACAACAGAATTATATGCCGGTATTATGGCGGATATCCGGACGCACGAGGTGGCCTATGTGCAGGAGAATCAGGAACTTCTCGTGATGGCGGCATTAGAAAATACCTTAAAGGAAGAGGATGTCTACTCATTTTTGCAGGGACCAAAGTCCTGGGGAAATGGCGTGACATGGTCAGGCGAGTGGTGTTTGAAATATGTCAAGGGCAATTACTTTGGCGGATTCGGATGTGGATTGTGCTGTATGGCAAATATTTACAGTACATTGACGGATTACACCTGTTCCCCGCTTGATATGTATGAATATGCGACACAGGTATCCGGATATTATCCGAGCAAACAGAGTGGCGCAATCGGCTGGGGAGACATGAAGGTGACCCTGCAGAAATGCGGTTTTTCCTGTGATGTCTATTATAAGGCGGATTCCTATGAGGCATTCCGGCAGCAGATTGCGGATGCACAGTCTGCGATTGTGCTGGTGAGCAGCTACAATGATGATACATTCTGGAAAGATACAAGCGGACATTACGTGAACATCTGGCTTTACAATGAGGAGACAGACGAAGTCTTTCTGACGGAGCCGGGCGGACCGGAGAAGAACCGTGTGTGGGTACCGCTCCGCTATGTCTATGATGCGCTCAAGACATCGAGCCAGTACCAGTATCTTTTGGTGGATGACTATAACGAGGAGGACAACCAGTGGCGTCATGATGGAATCACAGACCAGTGGGTTGCACCGGAAGCATAATTTGTGCATACGAAGGAGCATATAAAAGAAAATACAGCCGGATTGGCAGAAAAATGAAAAATATGGAGAAGAGCAGATGAAAAAATGGTTGCTGGCAGCGGTGAAGAATCTGAAAGAGGAGGAACGGAGAAGTCTCGAAGAACAGTTGAGAGAACCGTGCCTGGAATGGGAGGATGACGCGCGGCAATTAAGAGAAGTCAGCTTTTCTCCTTTTTATTTTTCGAAGAAAGAGCAGTTGCAGGAATTTCTTGAAAAAATAGAAAATCCGAAAGAAAATGCAATTTTATTAAGTGATGATACTGCCTGGTTAGAGGAGGCGAAGCAGAGTCAGATTGCACGAATCGGGTATCAGCCATGCGGGGCGCAGGAGTTTTTATCCGGCTGTGACCTTGTGGTGGAGTGCATGAAGGGCATCGAGCCAGAGCTTTTAAACCGTACGATACAGCGGGAGTGCGGGATTCCCTGGATGGTGCTGCAGACGGAACGGCTTATTGTGCGGGAATTTGCAATGTCAGACTTAGATGCTTTGTTTGCACTGTATGGCGGGGAAGGCATGACAGAATTTATTGAGCCGCTGTATCCTTATGAGCAGGAAAAGGAATACCAGCAGGCTTACATTGAGAGTGTATACCGCTATTTTGGCTATGGCATGTGGCTTGTTTTAGAAAAGAAAAGCGGCAGACTGATTGGACGTGCAGGAATTGAACCGCGTGCAGAGCGGGACGGCGAACTGGAGTTAGGCTACGCTATCGGGCGGTCATATCAGAGAAAAGGTTATGCAACGGAGGTGTGCCGCGCGATTTGCGGCTATTGCAAAGAGTATCTTGGCATGGAAGAACTGTTCTGTGCCATTGAACCGGAAAATGAAGCTTCACTTGCACTTTCAAAAAAACTGGGCTTTGTTTTTGAGAAAGAGTGCGAGAACAGCGGAAAAAGAATGTGTATTATGCGTTGCATTTTGTAATAAAATAAAATATAATAGAAAAATACAAAATGGGATAAAGTGGGTGATACACATGACAGATATTACATCAGAAGAATTAGAAAAGAGCGTCAGAGACGTTGAAAACAGCATAAAATCGACGAAAGAATTTGAGAGCCCTGAACAATTATATGATGAGCTCATTGCCAGTGTGCGCAAATATCACCCATCTGCGGATATTTCCTTGATTGAGAAAGCATACAAGGTTGCATATGAGGCACATAAGGGACAGGTTCGGAAATCGGGAGAGCCATATATCATTCACCCGCTCTGTGTGGGTATTATTCTGGCAGAACTTGAGTTAGACAAGGAGACGATTGTAGCCGGACTTCTTCATGACGTGTTAGAGGATACGACGATGACTCCGCAGGAGATTGCAGAGGAGTTCAGCGAGGAAGTATTGCTTTTAGTAGACGGAGTGACAAAGCTGCAGCATCTGCATCTGACAGATAACAACCCTGACCCGAAGGATAAATCGGCAGAGCGTTTAGAGATGCAGGCGGAGAATCTTCGAAAGATGTTCCTTGCCATGGCGAAGGACATCCGTGTCATCATGATTAAGCTTGCAGACCGCCTTCACAATATGCGTACCTTAAAGTACCAGTCCAAAGAAGGACAGATTCGTATTGCCAGAGAGACACAGGAGATTTATTGTCCGCTGGCACAGCGTCTTGGTATTTCCAAAATTAAAATCGAATTAGATGATTTATCGTTAAAATATTTAGAGCCGGAAGCATACTATGATCTGGTAAAACAGGTGGCACAGCGCAAGAGTGTGCGCGATGAGTATGTTGCAAGCCTGGTCGAAGAAGTGCGGAAGCATATTAAGGATGCCGGAATTGAGGCACAGATTGACGGACGTGCCAAACATTTTTTCAGTATCTATAAGAAGATGGTGAATCAGGATAAGACGTTAGACCAGATTTATGATTTGTTTGCCATCCGCATTATTGTGGATTCGGTCAAAGACTGTTATGCGGCACTTGGTGTCATCCATGAGATGTATAAGCCGATTCCGGGCAGATTTAAAGACTATATTGCCATGCCAAAGCCGAATATGTATCAGTCGCTCCATACGACATTGATTGGACCGACCGGACAGCCGTTTGAGATTCAGATTCGTACGTTCGAGATGCACCGTACAGCGGAGTATGGTATCGCGGCGCACTGGAAATACAAAGAAGTGAGCAACAACGGCGGTGCTGCCGTTCCGATGACCGTTTCCGAGGAAGAAAAGTTAAGCTGGCTCCGCCAGATTCTCGAATGGCAGCGTGACATGTCGGATAACAAAGAATTCATGAGCCTGCTGAAGAGTGATTTGGATTTGTTCTCCGACACGGTATTCTGTTTTACACCGTCCGGCGACGTCAAGAACCTTCCGAACGGTTCGACACCGATTGATTTTGCATACAATATCCATTCCGCAGTCGGAAATAAGATGATTGGTGCAAAAGTAAACGGAAAATTAGTTCCAATCGATTATGTGATTCAGAATGGTGACCGGATAGAGATTATCACCTCGCAGAACTCGAAGGGACCAAGCCGTGACTGGCTCAATATTGTCAAGAGCACACAGGCGAAAAATAAAATCAATCAGTGGTTCCGCAGCGAATTAAAGGAAGAGAATATCGTCCGCGGAAAAGAACTGATAGCTTCTTATTGTAAGGCAAAAGGAATTAACTTAGCTGATATTAACAAACCGGAATATCAGAATAAGATTTTGCGGAAATACGGTTTTCATGACTGGAATTCGTGTCTGGCGACATTAGGACACGGAGGTCTCAAAGAGGGACAGATTGTGAACCGTATGTACGAAGAGTACAAGAAAGATCATATTGCGCAGATTACAGATGAGGAAGTCTTAGAGAATATTTCCGAGAATAAAGAGAAGGCACCGGTAAAACGCTCTAAGAGCGGCATCATCGTAAAAGGTCTTTACGATGTTGCCGTGCATTTTTCAAAATGCTGCAGTCCGGTACCGGGAGATGAGATTGTAGGATTTGTGACGCGTGGCAGAGGTGTCTCGATTCACAGAACTGATTGCATCAACATCATCAACCTCTCGGATATGGAGAAGGAGCGTCTCATCGATGCAGAGTGGCAGCATGATGAGGAATCCGGAGAGAGCGGACTTTATCTGGCAGAGATTAAAATATATGGAAACAACAGAACCGGTTTGCTCGTAGATATTACGAGAGTCTTTACAGAGCGGGAGATTGACATCAATGGAATTCACTCGAAGACGAGCAAACAGGGTGTGGCAACGATTGATATTTCCTTTAGCACAAAAGGCAAAGCAGAGTTGAATAGTGTTATTGATAAGTTGAGACAAATCGACAGTATCATTGACATTGAGAGAACCACCGGCTAGAACTTAACCGGTGGTTTTGTTGAGAAGAAAGGGAGAAAAATGGCACCACTTAAAGTAGAACAATATGTAGTCGGACCTGTCCAGACGAATTGTTATTTTGCAATCAATGAGGATACCAAAGAAGTTTTAGTGATAGATCCGGGGGCAAGCGCAAAAAGACTTGCGGAGATTATAAAAGAGGAAAAGTTAAATCCTGTTGCAATTTTACTGACACATGGGCATTTTGACCATGCCGGTGGAGCGGAAGAACTTGCAGGACTGCTCGGCGTCAAGATATATGCCGGGGAGAAAGAAAAAGAGACCCTAGATACACCGGAACTTAATTTGAGTGGCTGGGAAGGCAGACAGGTGCAGTACCATGCCGACATCTTTTTAAAGGACGAACAGGAGATTAATCTGGCGGGATTTCATATCCGTGTGCTTGAGACACCGGGACATACGGTGGGCGGTGTCTGCTATTACTTTGGATACCAGAATACCGTATTCAGCGGGGATATCTTATTTGCACAGTCGGTTGGAAGAACGGATTTCCCAAAGGGAAGTGCAGCGCAGATTATCCGTTCCATTCAGAATAAACTGATGCCGCTTCCAGATGAGACGACGGTGTATACCGGACATAACGACATTACGTCAATCGGAACAGAGCGGAAATACAATCCATACCTTTAAAAGAGAAACAGGAATTATTGGAGAAAAAAATGATAGTAGTAACAATGAACAGACCGGAATTTGAGTACGACATTCATTCGCTGTTCAAGGCATTTTTCCCAAAAGAGAATGTCAGTGCAACGGCGGAGCAGAAGAATTACGAAGAGATTGTCTCAATTCATATGCAGGTCGATTACGCGGAGGATGCAATTCATCTTACCTGGAAACAGTATGAATATCCGGCGTTAGAGGAAGATTTTTTTACGGACGGTCACAGCAGAATCAGAAGAAGACCGATTCCAGAGATTTTAGAAAGAGCGATAAACGTGACGGAACTTCCGTCTAAGCAGGTTAAAGTGAGCTATGAGGACCGTACAGAAGTTAAAAATGCATTAAAGAATGCACTGTACGAGATGTTGTCTTCTTATTGTGGGATGGAACTTCCATGGGGGACACTGACCGGAATCCGCCCGACGAAGATACCGATGAAGCTTTTAGAAGAGGGAAAAGGGCGCGAGGAGATTCATGCCTACATGAAGGACACGTATCAGGCATCGGATGAGAAGATAGACCTTTCCATTGAGATTGCAGAGCGAGAATTAAAGATGCTGCAAAAGCTTGATTATAAAGATGGATACAGTCTCTACATCGGAATACCGTTTTGCCCGACGACCTGTCTTTACTGTTCCTTTACCTCGTATCCGCTCAGTATGTGGGCATCGCGCATGGACGAGTATTTAGATGCGTTAGAAAAAGAGATTGATTTTGTTGCAGTCAAATTTGCCAAAAAACATCTGAATACGATTTACATCGGTGGTGGAACACCGACCACATTAGAACCGTACCAGTTAGACCGCTTAATCCGAAAAATTAAATGTAGTTTTGATTTATCACACTGCCTTGAATTTACCGTGGAGGCGGGAAGACCGGACAGTATCACAAGAGAAAAGCTTGAGGTGTTAAAGAAACATCACATCAGCAGGATTTCAATTAATCCGCAGACGATGAAGCAGGATACGTTAAAGCTGATTGGACGCCACCATACGGTAGAGCAGACGATACAGAGTTTTGAGATGGCAAGGGAACTTGGATTTGACGACATCAATATGGACTTGATTATGGGACTGCCGGGAGAGACGATAGAGGATGTCCGAGAGACCTTAGAGAAGGTAAAACAGTTGCATCCAGATAATCTGACAGTACATTCCCTTGCGCTGAAACGTGCGGCGCGCTTAAATATGTTCAAAGAAGACTATGACAAGTATGAGATGGTCAACACCAAAGAACATATGGAACTGACGGAGCAGTATGCAAAAGAGATGGGACTTTCCCCGTATTATCTGTACCGCCAGAAGAGTATGGCAGGAAATTTAGAGAATGTCGGATATGCATCACCCGGAAAGGCAGGCATCTATAATATCTTGATTATGGAAGAGAAACAGACTATAATGGCTCTTGGTGCAGGTGCAACGACGAAGTTCGTGTTCCCGACTCCGGGAGACGAAGAAGAGGGAAAAGTCACGATGGTTCGAGTGGAAAATGTCAAGGACGTTTGTAATTACTTAGAACGCATCGATGAAATGATAGAAAGAAAAGTTAGGAAAATGGAGGAGATTTCATGGCATTAAGCAAGAAGCCGGTCAACGGCATGAAAGATATTTTACCGGAGGAAATGCAGATTCGTGATTACGTGCAGCAGGTAATCAAGGAGACTTACAGAAGCTTTGGTTTTACACCGATTGAGACACCTTGTATGGAAAACATTGCAAACTTAAGCAATAAACAGGGTGGCGAAAATGAGAAATTAATTTTTAAAGTAATGAAACGTGGCGAGAAATTAAAAGTTGCAGAGGCAACAGAAGAAGCAGATTTAGTGGATTTTGGCATGCGTTACGATTTGACGGTTCCGCTGGTGCGTTATTATTCGAACAATGCCAACAACCTTCCTTCCCCGTTTAAATCACTTCAGATGGGAAGTGTCTGGAGAGCAGACCGTCCACAGAGAGGACGTTACCGTCAGTTTATGCAGTGTGACATTGATATCATCGGTGAGCCAAGCAACCTCGCTGAAATTGAATTAATTTTAGCTACAACTACAACAATTGGAAGATTAGGATTCAAAAATTTTGAAATCCGTATCAACGAGAGACGTATCTTAAAGGCAATGGCAGCCTACAGTGGTTTCCCGGAAGAAGAATTCGATACCGTATTTATCATCTTAGATAAGATGGATAAAATCGGACTTGACGGCGTTGCAGAAGAGTTAGAAAAGGAAGGCTACGCAAAAGAAGCAATTGAGAAGTATCTTGCTCTTTTTGAAGGCGTGGAGAAAGCTTCCGATGGTATCGCTTACCTTGCAGACACATTGGGTGATTTCTTAGATGAAGAGGTAAAGAAGAATCTGCAGGAGATTATCTCAACGGTAGAGGGCGCAAAGACAGCGGACTTTAAGATGGTATTTGACCCGACTCTGGTGCGCGGCATGAGCTACTACACTGGAACCATTTTTGAAATTGCAATGCCGGAATTAGGTGCAGCCTGCGGCGGTGGCGGCCGTTATGATAAGATGGTCGGCAAATTTACAGGTCAGGATGTCCCGGCCTGCGGATTTTCTATCGGATTCGAGAGAATCATTCTGTTACTGATGGAGAGCGGATTCGTAGTGCCGATGCAGCGTCCGAAAGTAGCATACTTAGTCGAGAAAAACTATCCGACCGAGAAGCTGAATGAAGTTATCGCGAAAGCACAGGAAGAGCGTACAGCCGGAAAACAGGTCTTAGTTGTCCGCATGAATAAGAACAAGAAGTTCCAGAAAGAAAAATTAAATGCAGAAGGCTACAAGGATATTGTAGAATTTTTCAATCACTAAGGCGTGGCATCCCATACAGATAAAGATTGAAAAATCAGGATGCATGGTGTAAGATATAAAAAGTGTTCTAAAGCGTACAGTTAGAATAACAAAAGGATATAAGGAGTTAAGAAAATGATTCAGTCAAGAACTCATAACTGTAACGAGTTACGTCTGTCTGATGCAGGAAAAAACGTAACCATCGTTGGTTGGTATGAAAATATCAGAAAAGTCAGCAAAAATCTTGGATTTTTAATTTTGAGAGACTTTTATGGAACTACTCAAGTAGTTATAGAGACAGAAGAGATGATGCAGATTATTGACAGTGTCAATAAAGAATCTACACTTTCTGTTACCGGTGTTGTAAGAGAGCGTTCCAGCAAGAATACAGAGCTTGCAACCGGAGAAATCGAAGTGGTACCGGAGAAAATTGAGATTTTAGGAAAATGTATTTACAATGCACTTCCATTTGAGATTAATCAGTCAAAGGATGCAGATGAGAATACAAGATTAAAATATCGTTATCTTGACTTGAGAAACCCTGCTGTAAAGAGCAAGATTGTCTTGAGAAGTAAAATTGTTGCCGAATTGAGAAATAAGATGAACGAGTTGGGATTTATGGAGATTACAACACCAATCTTAACCTGTTCTTCACCGGAAGGAGCAAGAGATTACTTAGTACCTGCGAGAAATCATCCGGGTAAATTCTACGCACTTCCACAGGCACCACAGCAGTTCAAGCAGATTTTGATGGCATCCGGATTTGACCGTTATTTCCAGATTGCACCGTGTTTCCGTGATGAGGATGCGCGTGCAGACCGTTCACCGGGAGAATTCTATCAGCTTGATATGGAGCTTGCATTTGCATCACAGGAAGATGTTTTTGCAGTCGTAGAAGATGTGCTTCCACCGGTATTTGAAAAATATGGTGTGTACCAGACAGCGTCTAAGGCACCATTTGTCCGTATCCCGTACTTAGAGGCAATGGACAAATACGGAAGTGACAAACCGGATCTTCGTATCGACCTTGTTTTACAGGATGCAACAGATGTTATGGCAGACTGCGGATTTGGACCATTTGAGGGACAGACAGTGAAAGCAGTTGTTGTAGATGAGTTCAAGGCAACCAGAAAAGTGATTGATGGAATCTGCGCAGAGGTAGAAGTACAGACAGCCAACAAAGCATACTGGTTCAAATTAGACGAAAATGGAGAACTTGTCGGCGGTATTTCAAAGTTCTTACAGGACAGAAAAGAAAAAGTAATTGAAGCACTCGGATTGAAACCGGGCGACTTTGTAGGTCTCACAGCCGGAAAGAAACTTGCTGCCCAGAAGACAGCAGGCGTATTGCGTAAGTTATTAGGCGCAGCCAGCGAGAAACATATGAAGAAAGACTGCTACGAATTCTGCTGGATTGTTGATTTCCCAATGTATGAAATCGGGGAAGAATCCGGTGAGTTAGAATTCTGCCACAATCCATTCTCTATGCCACAGGGCGGAATGGAAGCGTTAGAGAATCAGGAACCATTATCCATTTTAGCGTACCAGTATGACCTGGTATGTAATGGTGTGGAATTATCTTCCGGAGCTGTCCGTAACCATGATCCTGAGATTATGATTAAAGCATTTGAGTTAGTCGGACTTGGCGAAGATGATGTAAAAGCCAAATTCCCGGCTATGTACAATGCATTCTGTTATGGAGCACCACCACACGCAGGTATTGCACCGGGTGTAGACCGTATGATTATGCTAATCTGCGGTGAGGAGAGCATCCGTGAAATCATCCCATTCCCAATGAACAAGAATGCGATGGATATCATGATGGGTGCACCGGCAACGGTAGAGCAGAAGCAGTTAGACGATGTTCACATTGCAATCAAATTAGAAGAAAAATAAAAATTGGGAACCTCAGATTTACGTCTGGGGTTCTTTTGCTAAAAGGGGAAGGAGAAAGAAAGAGTGGATTACAATAACCAAAATCAGAACATGAACCAGCAGTTTAACATGAACCAGCAGCCGAACATGAACCAGCAGCCGAACATGAACCAGCAGTTTAATATGAACCAGCAGCCGAACATGAACCAGCAGTTCAACATGAATCAGCAGTTCAACGGGAACCAGCAGCAGGAAGATGATAAGAAGGCGAATTTATTATGTATCTTATCAATTGTGTGTGCAGTGGGAAAATATGTGGTGCTCTTTTTATTTGCGCTGTTTGCGGAAGTATTAAATGGAGTGGGAACATACGAGGTATTAGATCTCATGAACTCGATTGCGGGAGGAACGTTTGCACTGATTTCGATTGCTGCCTTAGTGCTGATGATTGTTGCAAGGGTAAAATATCCGAAAAACATGTTTGCAAAGGTGCTGATGTGGGTCTATATTGCAATTATAGTTGTGTGCGTAGTTGGATTTATCATTTCTGTTTTTGCATGCAGCATGGCGTTTGCAACCTGTGTTTCCTCCTGCCGTGGAATTCCGGGCTGAGAAAATGTTTGAGATAACAGTAAACCGCACAACACCGCCGACACCGTATGCATTGTTTTTTCTGGCATCCCTTTTGCTTGGCTTTTTGTTTATAGCGGTAAGGCTTTGGAAAAAGGGAGTGCCTAAGAACATCATTGGATATTCTGTCATGCTGAATCTGGTGGCGATGCTTTACGGGGCAAAGATGTTGAGCGTGATTACGTCTGGGGGGAAACAGAATCTGCTGACAGCCGGTTTTTCAAGCCTTGGAGGAGTGTTTGGAATCTGCGTGGGCATTGCTGTTTTTCAAAAGATATATGGAAAACACAGGGAAGACTTCTGGGAAGTGTATAGCATGGCACTTCCTCTGATGTACAGCGTTTCGAAGCTTGGCTGTTTTTTCGCAGGCTGTTGCTTCGGGATTTCTTACAATGGAATCGGGAGGGTTTCCTATACGAATCTGGAAGAGATACCCGGGACGGTTTTTCCGGTGCAGCTTGTCGAGAGTATCACATTTTTACTGTTGTTTCTGGTGTTATGCGTTCTGACAGGAAAATTAAAACAGCAGACACTGATTTCATCGACGGTTGTGCTTTGCATTATCCTGAAATTCGGGCTGGATTTTTTGCGGGAATCACACAGGACGCAGGCGGTTTCTGTGAACCAGTGGCTGTGCGTGGGCATGCTTTTAGTGTTCATCATTGTAAAAATAAAAAGGAAAAAAATGCAACCAGACTGAAAAATCCTCGTCTGTCTTTTTGAAAAGAGATGTGTTACGATAAAGGTAATAAATCTTCAAAAGGACAGGGAGGATTTTTTTATGAGAAAGAAAATGTGGAAAAACTGGTGCTGCCTTGGAATGGCAGGAGTGCTTGCAGTCGGCGGAATGACAGGCTGCGGAAGCAAAAAAATGAAGAATTCAACCGATTTGACCGAACGGGTGAAAGAGACGGAGCGTGTGGAAAAAGACACGACAACAGAGGAAGAGGATGCAAACACAGGGGTGTCGGAACTGTTCCGGAAGGACACGACGGATTTTGCAGTGGCGCTGTTACAGGAGACAATGCAGCAGGAACAGCAGAATACGAATGTCATGGTATCGCCGGTATCCGTGTTGGAGGCACTCGCGATGACGGCAAATGGTGCCAGGGGCGAGACAGCGGAGCAGATGCAGGCAATACTTGGCGCAAATCAGACGAGGGAAGAATTAAACACCAACGTTAGGAATTGGAATGCGTTGCACGATACCGATGATACAACGAATATTGCAAATGCAATCTGGTTTAGGGAGGGAGCCTTTGAGGTCAGTCAGGACTTTTTGAATCAGAATACGGATTATTATGGTGCAGGAATCTACGCCTCAGATTTTTCCGAAAAAACGGTGAAAGATATCAACCAGTGGGTAAAGGAAAAGACGGACAAAAAGATTGATAAAATTATAACAGAGCTGCCGCAACAGAGTCTGATGTGTCTGGTTAATGCTGTGTCTTTTGATGCAAAATGGAGTGAGCCGTATGAAAGTGAAGACGTGTGGGAGGAGATGTTTACTTTAGAATCCGGTGAGAGGAAAGATATGGAGATGATGCATTCCCAGGAGAATTATTATCTGGAAGACGGGCAGGCGGTCGGAGTGCGAAAGCCTTATAAGAATGGCTATTCTTTTGTGGCAGTGCTTCCGAAGGAAGAAACTACGGTAGAAGACTATGTTTCGAACCTGACCGGAGAAGCGTGGGCGGAGTTGTTAGATTCCGAGCAGGCGGAAGAGGTTACAACCGTGATTCCAAAATTTAAGGCAGAGTACAGCACAAGCTTAAAGGACACACTTGTCCAGATGGGAATGCCGCTGGCTTTTGATGCAGGAGAAGCTGATTTTACAGGGATGGATGCATCCGGGGACCATGGAATCTGCATCGGGGATGTGCTGCACAAGACGTATATTGAGGTAGACGAACAGGGAACAAAGGCAGCGGCAGCGACTGCAGTTGTGGCACTTGAAACCGCGATGGAGGCGGAGCCCAAAGAAGTCATTTTAGACCGTCCGTTTGTCTATGCCATTGTGGAAGATGAGACAGAGATACCATTGTTTTTTGGTGTGTATTGTGGAGAATAGGAGAGAAGATGGAAGACGAGAAGATTGTGGACTTGTATTGGGAGCGTAGCCCGGCGGCAATCACGGAGACCGGGAAAAAATATCAGAATTACTGTTTTAAAATAGCACATAATGTACTGCGCAACACGCAGGATGCGGAAGAGTGTGTCAACGATACGTGGTTTCGTGCGTGGAATGCCATGCCAACGGAACGGCCGAAACTGTTGGGTGCATTTTTAGGGGCAATTACAAGAAATCTCTCGCTCGACTGTTATCGCAAAAAACATGCCAAAAGGCGTGGAGAGGGGGAGGTTTCTTACGTGTTTGAAGAATTGCAGGATTGTTTTGTAACAGAAGGGCCGGAACAGAAAGTAGAAGAACAGGAACTTGTGGAAGCGCTGAATCGTTTTCTCGGAAAGCTCGGAAAAGAAAACCGTATAATCTTTGTGCGCCGTTACTGGTATCTGGATTCGGTTGCGGAGATTGCAGAGCGTTTTTCCATGGGAGAGAGCAAGGTAAAATCTTCCCTGTTTCGTTCCAGGAAAAAACTACATACATTTTTGCGTCAGGAGGGATTTGAAATTGAAGGCTGATGATTTCATGGATGCAATGGGAAAAATAGATCCCCAATATGTGCAGGAGGCAGAGGAGATGCCCCTTAAGAAAAAGGACAATAAAAAATATGCGCTTCGTATCGGAGCCTCGCTTGCAGCGTGTGCCGCGATTCTTGTAATCGGGAAAACGTTTATACAAAAGAGCGCCGGACAAAATGAGACGAGCGGGGAAAGTGCGCTGGAGTATGCAATGTTAGAGAGCGCAGATGCATGCACAGAAGAGGATACTTCGGCGGAAGAGACGTTCTATCTGAATCAGGTGAAGGCGGAAGAGGTACAGAAATTAGCGGCAGCAGAAACGGAAGTGACAAAAGAGCAGGAAGCGGCGGACACTTCCTATGTGTCGGACAACGAAAAAAATGCAATGGTAAAATCCGATACAGACGAATTGCAAAAGATTCAGCTCCCGGAAGATTTTTTGCTTCTGTCACAGCTTGAGGACGGCGGTACTGTGATATATTCTTATGGAAATACAGATGGGACGGAAAGCCTCCACATTACAATCGCAAAAGAGGTTGTGTCGCAGTATGGAAACCTCTTAGCAGAAGAGCAGTATCAAAAGACAGAGTGGAACGGCGAAGAGGTTGTGGTGCTGCAGATTGACAGGGAAGACCATTACCTCGCACAATGCCAGGCATCGGGGAAATATATGGAATTTGAAGCAGAAAATATCACGGAGGAGGAATTTGAGACGGCGGTGAAATCGTTTTTAGAAGAGGAATAGAGCCGGTGTATTTGCAAGATAGAATAGGGTGTCAGGCGGCAGCTTGTAGTTTCTTGTTGGCAAATGACACATAGTCGAGTCTATTTTGTTCCGATGGACGAACATAAGAAAAATCTAAGTATGCCTAATGAAGATTAGGTCAGGGTGACGTGAACGGCGTTCAACGAGCCGTCCATGGCTCGTGAAGCCTTGTTCTGCCATCCGTGGCAGAATATCACTGGGTACATGGAGGCATACTAAGATTTTCTAATGTTCCTCCAAAGTCACAAAAGAGTCTCGCCTATGTGCCCCTTGCCGGCAACTAATTATGAGCTGCCGCCCGGCATCCTTATTTTATATTGAAAATAACACAGTCGGCATATGCCGTTCTAAATGTAAGCTATTTCATAAAAATCCCATATTTCTTGCATTGACAAAAAACAAAATTACTAGTACTTAAGTTCTAAAAAGCGAAAAAACATGATAAAGTGCACAAAATAGAAAAGAAAAATTATGCAATAATGTACATTGTTTTTGAGAAAAATCTATAATAGAATAAATGTGTTTGTTAGAAATCAACAATATAGGAAGAAAGGGGTTTCAATATGAGAAGAAAGTGGAAGGGATTTGTTGCAAAGGCAATGACATTTGTAACGGTAGCCACGACGGTTACGGGAAATGGTACATTGCTGGTAAATGCAGCAGAGACCGCAGAAAGCGCAGAGATAGAAGAATCAGATGCGCAGAGTGCGACAGAAAGTACAGAGGGTGATTTTTTATCGTCTGAAATGAAAGCGCTTACATCAGAAGGCAATAGTACAGAGACAGAAAGCGGCAGCACAGAGACAGAAAGTGTGGAGGATAGCGGGACAACAGAAGAAGTCGAGACACTTTCTGATGACGGGGACTGGCAGTTCGCTTATTTTGGAACAAGTACATCCGCGGTTGCAAACACATTAGTGGATGGAACCGGCATTGCAGCGGGAACCGATTTGACGACCGCAAATGATGCGCAGGTAAGCCTGACCTCCTGCACTTACAATGCGGATGGAAGCATCAATAAAAAAGGTGGAAAATTCGTTGCAACAGACGGTTATGACGGAATTTCCTACTACTATACCAAGATTGCAGCAGGAACCGAGAATTTCTATTTACAGGCAGATGTCACGGTGGATTATATTAATCCGACACCGGATGGACAGGAAGGATTTGCACTATTAGCGCGCGACAGCGTAGGGGAAAACGGAGTGGCAGAATCTGCTTACTATACCAACAGTTGTGCCACCATCGGAACAAAGTTAAGCTACACCGACGAAGATGGAGTTCTCTATGAGAACTTAAAAGATATTGTCGGATATCGTTGTTTTGACGGACTTACAGATACGACAAATGCTCCGACAGCAGGAAGTTTTTCACTGTCAGCAGGCGGTTTTGACAAGAACCTGATTACAAAAGGAAGCACTTATACTATCAGTTTAGAGGAGACCAATTCTGCTTACATTATGACCTACTACACGAAAGCAGATGACGGAACTCTGACCGAGGTTAATTCTTATACAAAGTATAAAGAGGCAGAAGGGGACGACCCGCTTGAGGTAATTGACAAGGATTATGAGTACGTCGGATTTGCAGTTGCAAGAGGATGTAACGCAACGTTTGACAATATTATTTTCCGTACTTCGGATGCAGCGACGGATGACCCATGGGAAGCAAGACCTTCCGAATATGTGGCAACCGATTATCAGATTACAAGTCCTGCAACGGCAACAGACGGAACCTATACCTTAGTGTTTACCGCAAATGCAGATGGTGTGGCAACGGTCACCAATGAGACAACGGGAGCTGTTCTTGTGACCGGTCAGAATATCACAGCAGATGAAAAATACACCCTTACCTGTGACATGACAGAAGATACGACATTTGCAGTAGAATTTACACCGGATGCGGATTATAAAATCAATGATTATACCTTCCTGAGCAGCTATGAGACACAGACAATTCGAAAAGAAGTTTCATACCGCAGTTTTTCAAATGACACGATTTATGTAACGGCAGACGGAAGCGCATCGAATCAGGGAACATCATTTACAGATGCAGTTGATTTAGAGACAGCACTTTCCTATGCAAAAGCAGGACAGACTATCATTTTAAAGGCAGAGACTTATACATTCAATTCCAAGTTAAAAATTGAGCGTGGAAGAGACGGAAAAGAAGATGCCTACATCACGGTTGAGACAGACCCGGACAGCAGCGAGTATGCGGTATTTGACTTTAATCAGACCGGAGAAGGATTAGAAATCTGGGGTGATTACTGGCATTTTGAACGCATCAATGTAACCGGAAGTAAATCCGGCAGCAAGGGATGTCAGTTATCCGGACATTACGATATCTTAGAGCAGATGAATTTTTACAATAACGGTAACTCAGGACTTCAGATTAGCGGAAGCAGTGCAGAAACAATTGCAGACTGGCCTTCTAATAACACCGTTTTAAACTGTACTTCTATGAACAACGCAGATGCAGCGATGGAAGATGCAGATGGATTTGCCGCAAAATTAACCTGTGGTGAGGGAAACGTATTTGACGGATGTATCGCAGCTTACAATGCAGATGACGGATGGGATTTCTTTGCAAAGACAGCAACCGGATGCATCGGAGCCGTTACCATCAAAAACTGTGTTGCGTACCGGAATGGATTTTTGATTGTCGACGATGGTACAGACGATGAACTGGTGGATGATTACATTACAGCAAACCTCGGTTTAGCCGACACGAAAATGCCTTCTTCAAGCTGCAGTTTTGACGGAAGCAATTACGGAACACCGGTCATTAACGGGGCAGACATTCAGATGAATGGAACTGTAATCAATGCCGGAAATGGTAATGGATTTAAGATGGGTGGTTCTGCATTGTCAGGAAACCATATTTTGAAAAATAGTGTTTCCTATGAAAACAAGGCAAAAGGAATCGACTCAAACAGCTGTCCTGATATCAAGGTTTACAGCAGCACAAGCTACAACAATGGTAACTACAACGTAGCATTGTATTCAAACTCTAAGATTACAACAGATTTTGAAGCTGACGGAATTCTTTCTTTCCGTACGGCAATCAATGATAATATGCTTGGCATCGGGGAGAAGATTTCTCTTTACAGCCAGACCGATGTTATCACAACATCAAACACAAACTATTTCTGGAACACAACCTCAAAGACTTCTGTGAACGCAGCAGGAACGGAGATTACAAGCGATATGTTTGAAAATCTTGATACTTCTGTGGCACCGGTTCGAAATGAGGATGGAAGTATTGAAATGAACGGACTTTTGGTTTTGACGGTAGCAGCGCCGGGAAATGCGGGTGCAAATCTTTCAGACAGCCAGGCAGACACTACATTGTGGGTAGTGGGCGACAGCACAGTTTCCGCATTCAGCGATAAATACTACATGCCGCGTTATGGCTGGGGAACACAGCTTTCCACATTTTTAAATTCTCATGTAACAGTTGAGAATCTTGCAGTATCCGGTACAAGTTCTAAGAGCTTTTTATCCAATGCAAATTACCAGACCCTGCTTGACGGCATGGAAGAGGGCGATTATCTTATCATCGGTTTTGGACACAATGATGAGAAAACAGGAGATACGACTTTTACAAGTGGTGACGGAGATTACCAGACAGAGGGAAGTTTCGCAAACAGCTTATACACCAATTACATCAAGGTGGCACAGGAAAAAGGTGTGGAAGTGATTCTGGTAACACCGATTGCAAGAAGAAGTGCAACGAGTGATTACACCGGAGAGAGCGGACATATCACAGAGTTTGGTGATTATGCACAGGCAGTGCGTGACCTCGGCGAGGATTTAGATATCCCGGTATGTGATCTGACCGCACAGACAATTGCGTTAAACACGAAGGTTGACAGCGATTCGGACACAACCAATGATTCAAAATACATGCATGCATGGACAGGTAAAAAAGAGACAAGCGTTGACAACACACATACCAATCTCTTTGGTGCGGCTGAAAATGCTTATCTCATTGCAACAGATTTGACAGAAAACGGTTCTTCTCTTGCAGCATATGTAAAAGCAGGCATCACAGATCCGATGGAAGAAGTGAGCACCTGGTTTGAAAAATCCATCAATGCAGATTATGTAGAACCGACTTATGACCAGCCGACTTCTACCAGTGAGACATGGGAAGCATTTACAGATGCAAATGGAAATGTATGGTATGGTTCTGTATTTGGGGATGTCGGCTCCGGCAATACCACAAATCAGGAACTGTTTGCACTTGGAGCAGATGAGGACGGCAACATGGATATCAATGCCGGAATTACCAAAAACACCGGAAAAATTGCCGGTTCCTCCGACGGACTTGCGATGTATTACACGAGAATTCCGGTGGGAAGCAGCTTTGATTTAAAGGCTGATGTTACAGTAAAAAGTTATAACTCTGCAGGTTCTCCGACCAAACAGGCAGGTTTTGGTCTGATGGTGCGTGACGATATGTATGTCGATGAATATGTTTCAACTACGATGGGAGATTATGTTGTAGCAGGAACGGTATTCCAATCTACGAACTTATTAGGTTATAACACATACGCAAGAAAGAGCGGAAGCCTTACTTACTGTGGCGGTTCCTTAGAAGCTGCACCGCAGGCAGGTGAGACCGTTTCTTTGGAAATTGCAAGCACAACAGACGGCTATCTGGCAAAATATGGTGACAACGATTCTGTTATTTCCGGGTATGATTTTGCATTGACATCTGTAGATGGAGATTACATTTATGTCGGATTTTTTGCAGCCAGAACCATCGAAATCAGTGCAAGCAATATTGAACTGACCATTGATGGCGTGAAGATGGAAAATTATGATTCCTATGCCATCAACGACGGCGATGATTCCGACAATGGGGACGATTCCGACAGTGGAAATGATTCTGACAATGGGGACGATTCCGACAGCGGAAATGACTCCGGCAATGGTGATGATTCCGATAATGGAAACGACTCCGACAACAGCGACAACTCCAATAATGACGATGCCGACAACAGTGATGACTCTAACAGCGATGACTCCAATAACGATGATGCCGATAGTGGAGATGACGCTGACGACAGCAGTAACTCTGACAGCGGTAACGATGCGGACAGCACGGATGACACAGACAGTTCGGATATTTCCGGTACTGTAACAAATACAACTACAACAACAGATGCAACAACGACCACCACAACAACAGAGAGTACCGTTGTATCGGCAGCAGCACTTGCAGCAGCATTGGCAAGTGGAACAGATTATGTGTTACAGATGGATGGCTATACCTGGACCATCCACGCAGGCACAATCACAATAGCACAAAACGTTGACCTTCATGTTACAATGAACGGAACAACGGCTATTCCGGCAGAGACACTTGCCGCTTTGGCGGGAAGCAACGAGTATATGACACTTTCTCTCGATGCGTTCTCCGGCAGCTTTGGTTTTGAGGCTGCACTGACACTCAATGTAGGAGCAGCAAGAAACGGTATGTACGGAAATCTTTACTACTATAACAGTGAAGGCAGACTTGAGTTTGTGGATTCTGCTCTGATTGATGTAAACGGAAATCTGACCTTAGACTTCACACATGCATCGGATTATGTCATTATCTTTAGTGCAGAAGATATGGCACCTGCAGCCGTAAAAACAGGAGATGAGACACCACTTGCAGGAATGATAATACTTTTCTTTGCGGGAACTTTGGTATTAGGTTATGCCGGAAGAAGAAAAGCAAGATAAGAAAATTGAAATGATAATGTAAGTTTGAAATTGGGAAAAGTCCGTGACGCATGCCACGGGCTTTTCTTATGTAATAGGAAACTTCGTTCCTATTACATAAAAGTTCCGTGAGGATGCGCACCTCGCGGAGAAGAATTTAATGTTTCGCGTACCGCTTGGGCGCGTAAGCGTGCGGCAGGTGCACACTTTATTCTGGAATGGAATCTGAAAAAAGACCGATTTTGCATAGAAATAGAAAATTCCACCCGGATACCCAAAATGAGGTTGTAAATTCGAATTATTTCTGCTACTATATATTCCTTTGGAAGTTTACAAACAGGAAATATAATGGAGGCGTACCATGAAGTATGATTTTGAAACTTTAGTTTCTAGAAAAGAAGCGGGTTCCCACAAATGGAATGCGATGTACAAAAACAATCCACAGCTTGGGGATGATATTGTTCCTTTTTCAGTTGCAGATATGGAGTTTAAAAATGCTCCTGAGATTATCGAGGGACTGAAAGAATATCTTGATACGCATATCATGGGATATACAGGGGCAACAGAGTCCTATTACGAGAGTGTTTTAGACTGGATGCAGCAGCGTCACGGGTTCAGACCAAAGAAAGAATGGATTGTGGAGACAGCAGGTGTTGTGCCGGCAATTTACCAGATGGTACAGTCGTTCACGGAGCCGGAAGACGGTGTTATGATTATGACGCCGGTCTATTATCCTTTTTCAGAGGCAGTTGTACGAAGCGGACGCCGGTTAGTCGAGACGGAGTTGAAAAATAACAGTGGTTACTATGAGATAGATTTTATGGATTTTGAGGGAAAAGCATCGCACGATGATGTAAAAATGCTGATTTTATGCAGCCCGCACAATCCGATTGGAAGAATCTGGACACGCGAGGAACTGACAAGAATTGCGCAAATCTGTATCAGACATCATGTTTTTATCATCAGCGATGAGATTCATGCGGATTTGATTTTGCCGGGGTATGAGCATGTGTCCATGGGCACGTTAGGGGACAATTATCTGGATAATTGTGCTATCTGTACGGCACCGAGCAAGACGTTTAACCTTGCGGGATTTCAGACGTCGAATATTTTGATTCCAAATGGAGTGTATCGTAATAAACTGACAAAGGCAAGGGGATACTTTTCTTTGAACATACTTGGATATCAGGCATGCGAGCTTGCATACCGCAGAGCAGGAGAATGGCTCGAAGAATTGCTTCTGGTACTTGATAAAAATAAGAAAATGGTGGATAATTTCTTTGAGGAAAAATTTCCGATGTTTCCGGTATCGCCATTGCAGGGAACGTACTTAATCTGGATTGATTTCCGCGCAATGGGATTAAAACCAAAAGAATTAGAGAAGTTCATGCAGGAGAAAGCAAGCCTGTATTTTGACGAAGGATATTTGTTTGGAAAAGCCGGAGAGGGATTTGAACGCATGAATATTGCCTGTCCGACTGCTGTGCTCGAAGCAGCGTTAAAACGTTTGGAGAAAGCATTAAAAGAAGCCGGTTTTAAAGGATAGAATAGGAATTGGAGGAAGACCATGCAGAAAAAGGTGCAGATTATTACAGACGGATCGTGTGATCTGGCGAAGGAACTGACAATTGAGAAAGATATTACGGTGGTACCGTTTTACGTTTCTTTTGACAGTCAGAATTATTTAAAAGAAATGGAAGAATTAGATGTGCGTGAATTCTATCAGAAGATGGTAGATAATCCGGACGTGTTCCCGAAGACTTCGATGCCGTCGGTAGATGATTTTTATCAGGTATTTCTTCCGCTTGCAAAAGAAGGAGTGCCGGCAATCTGTATCTGCATTACCGCAAAATTCAGCGGTTCCCTGCAGTCTGCGACAACAGCGCGCGATATGATTCTGGAAGAATATCCGGATGCAAAGATTACGGTGATTGATTCTATTATGGATACGGTATTACAGGGACTTTATGTCTTAGAGGCATGCAGAGTGCGTGACTTAGGCTGGGAGTATGACAGAATTGTAGAGAGTCTTTTGGCAATCCGGGAATCGGGAAGAATTTTCTTTACCATAGGAAATATCGATTATCTGAAACACGGCGGACGAATCGGAAAGCTTGCAGGACTTGCCGGCGGTGTTTTGAAAATTAAGCCGCTCATCACACTGATGGAAGGTGAGATTCAGAATTCAGGTATCACAAGAAACCGTGAGAAGTCCATGAAAAAAGTAATTGAAATGTTAGCACAGTACATCGATGAGAGACATGTGACAAAAGACGATTATTCCATCACAATCGGATATGGATATGATTATGAAGAAGCATTGCGCTTCCGCGAGATGGCATTAGAGATGCTGCGTGACAAAATCGGTTTAGAGGAACTGCCGATATTCCAGATAGGAGCAACCATCGGGGTTCACACGGGACCTTATCCGATTGGATTTGGAATTGTAAAGAGAGCCGATAAGGTATAAAAGAATAGGGTAGTGTGAGAGAGAACTTCTTTTGATAGGGCGAGGCTGTATCGAAAGAAGTTCTTTTTTTGAGTTTTATCTCCATTGCACAAAAAGAAATTTTCCATATTCTTTTTCAGTATTCTGCTTTCGAAATTTTGACCTGCCCATTTTTGAAGCGCAAATTATAAAATATTTTGTATAATACGATTGACAAAATAATATTATATGATATATAGTATTAATTGAAATATAACATTATATGTAATATAGTTTTGGTGACCAATGCGAAAAGAACTTTGATGAAGGAGGGAGAAGATGGTATACAACACAGGTGCAGCTCTTTTGGATGCAATCGTGTTAGCGGTTGTTTCGAAGGAAGAGGAAGGCACATACGGATACAAAATCACGCAGGATGTCAGGAATGCGATAGAGGTGTCAGAATCTACGTTATATCCGGTACTGCGGCGCTTACAAAAGGACGGATGTCTTGAAGTGTACGATATGGAGTGTGGCGGACGTAACCGGAGATATTACCGGATTACGGCAGCAGGAGAAGAAAAGCTGACAATGTATCGGGAAGAATGGAAAGAGTATTCTTCTAAAATATCTGCAATATTTGGATAATGGGAAAGGATAAGAGGGCATGGTTATGAGCATAAGACGAGAACAATTTTTAAATGAATTGGAAAGGCTGCTTTGCAATATCTCGAGAGAAGAGAGAGACGAAGCAATGGCATTTTACCGCAGCTATTTTGAAGATGCGGGAGAGAACAATGAGGAAAATATTATAAAAGAATTAGAGTCGCCGGAAAAAGTGGCAGAAAGCATCTGTGAGAGTCTTGGAGATGAGACAGCGTCGGCGGAAGAACGCTACGGACAGAATCTTGCATATCGCAATGTGCAGTACAGTGGAAATATGGGAAATATGGCAGGAGCGGTACAGACACCGCAGAAGAAGGAGACGAATGTTGCGGCAGTGATTTTGCTGGTGGTAGTTCTGGTACTGACAAGTCCAATCTGGCTTTCTGTGCTTGCGGTTCTTTTGGCGGTGTTGGCAACGGTTGGTGCGGTTGTAATTTCGGCACTTGTGGCAGGAGTTGTGATTGCGGTGGCATCTTTTACCGTGATGGCAGCAGGAAGCACAGCAGCAGGATTTTTAAGCCTTGGAATTGCATTTTTATTACTGGCGCTTGGTATTCTGGTTGGAATCGCATGCGTGTGGATTTTGGGAAAAGGTGTTCCGGCATTGTGTAAGGGAACGGCTAAATTGGTAAAGAAAATAGTATAGGGAGAAAGGCAGGGAGAAATCATGAAGAAATTTACAAAAGTCAGTCTGGTTATCGCGGCAATCTGTGCAGGAATCGGTGTTGTTTTTTGCGGAGTCGGTGCCGTTATGGGAGCAAGTTTTTCGAATGTATATGATATGGCAAAAGAAGGAAAATTCGATGTTGGAAGCTGGCATGTTGGTGAGGGCGTCTACTATACGGATACGGCAGGAGAAGAAGGGGAATACGACAAAGATGTTGAGGAAACGTTCGACATGGGGACGTTCGAATCCTTAGAACTTCAGATCGGTGCGGCGGATGTGACATTTGAAGAAAATGACAGTAGTAATCAGACACAAGTAATGTTAGAATATGGTTATAAAAAATATTTTAGCTGCGAAATGAAGGGCAAGACATTATATGTGAAGTACGATACGAAAGGTAAAGTCATCAATTCACAGGCATCCCTTACGGTATCCGTTCCAAAGGATGCCAAGTTACAGAGCGTAACATTGAAGACGGGAGCCGGAGATGTCGACATGAATAATCTGGGAACGCTTGCACAGGATCTTACGTTTATGACGGGAGCCGGGGACGTCGAGGCATATGGAATCAATGTAACCGGAACGTTTGAGGCATCGACAGGAGCCGGAGATGTTACGATTACAGACGGTACATTTGAAGATATTAATCTGAAAAGCGGAATGGGAGATTTTGATTTTACGGGTACCGTAAATGGGGATATCACGGTGTCATCCGGAGTTGGCGAGACAGATTTTGAACTGACAGGAAAAGAAAGCGATTATAATTATGAGCTTACGACCGGAGTCGGAGAAATTGAAATCGGGGATGAAGTGTACAGCGGACTTGGTGGAAAGCGTACGATTGAAAACGAAGGCGCAGAGAAAAACATTTCGATTACAACCGGAACAGGTGATGTCAGCCTTACATTTGCAGAATAAATGAACAGTAAGGGTGGAGTGAATGAGCAGACGAAATAAGATAATCTGGGGAATTGTGGCAGGTGCATCGGTGCTGTTGCTGCTGACGTTTCTTGTGACCAGAGTGATGTTTAGAGAAAGTGCAAAGGAGACAGCGGCACAGGAGGAAAAAGAGACAGATTCCATACAGGAAGAAGCAAAGTCAACGGAACGTGTTGAAACAGAGATACCGACAGAGACGCAGGAGGTGCAGGAACCGGAAGATACCACATTATTTTTTGCCGGAGACGCCTGTTTTGCATACACCTTTGAAGGAAAATATACCGCGAATGGAATTACAGGAGTAGTTTCTGATGAGCTGCTCACGGAGATGCAGGATGCAGATATTACAATGGTAAATCAGGAGTTTGCATTCAGCACCGGAGGAACACAGGCACAGGATAAACAGTATACGTTTCGCGTTGACCCGAAGTACGTCAGTGCATTCGAGGAGATGGGAGTGGATATTGTCACACTTGCGAACAACCATTCTCTCGATTATGGCACGGAAGCATTAGAGGACAGCTTTCAGACGCTTGATGATGCGGGGATTGCCTATGTGGGAGCAGGAGACAGCCTAGAGCGTGCGAGCCGGCTGGAAGTTTTTGAGGTAAACGGGAAAAAGTTCGGCTACCTTGCGGCGACACGTGTCATACCGGTTGGAAGCTGGAATATTGAAAATAACCAGCCCGGTTTATTCTGTACCTATGATGATACGCTGCTTTTGGCGGCAATCGAGAAAGCGAAGACACAATGCGATTTCCTGACCGTTTACGTGCACTGGGGCATTGAGCGGAATACAACGCCAGAGGCATATCAGACTTCGATGGCGCAGGAATACATCGAAGCGGGAGCAGACCTTGTGATTGGAGCACATACACACTGCCTGCAGGGAATCCAGTTTTTTGACGGAAAACCGGTATTTTACAGTCTGGGCAATTACATTTTCAATGCAACCATCGACAAGACGGCAGCGGTAAAAGTGGTCGTGGACGAGGATGGAGCGGTATCCTACCAGCTGCTTGCAGCGAGTGCAAGCGATGGAAAGACCTATCTTCTTGAGGGAACGGAAAAACAGAATCTGTACACGTACATGGAAGGGCTTTCCTACGGCGTGTCGATTGATGAGGATGGATTTGTAACAGAACAGTAGTGGGAAAAGAACTATGCATAAGTTTGCATGGTTCTTTTTTCTTTATAGGATTAGGGTGTCAAAAGGCAGCTTACAGTTTTCTTGTTGTCAAATGACACAAAGCCAAGTCTCATTTTATTCCGATGGGCGCACATAAGAAAATTCTAAGTATGCCTGATGAAAATTATTTTGAAGTGACGTGAACGGCATTCAACGAGCCATCCATGGCTCGTGAAGCCTTGTTCTGCCGTCCGTGGCAGAACATCACTGGAAACATGGAGGCATACTAAGATTTTCTAATGTTCTCCCAAAGTCACAAAATGAGACTCGTCTTTGTGTCATTTGTCGGCAACGAATTTGTGAGCTGCCTTTTGCCACCCTAATCCTATATCTGAACATGCAAGGCCTTACTTATATTAACTAAAAACGAAATAAAAAAGAGTAAAATAAGTTTACAATTGATTAAAAATAAAGTATAATAAGCGAAGAAATAAGAGTAAAAAAGCAACAGAAAGGTTAGGCCAGGAGAATGGGATATCGGGAAAGTTACAAGGAATGGAGCACAAATCCATATTTTGATGAGCAGACAAGAGCAGAGCTGAAAGCTTTAGAGGGAAATGAGGCGGAGATTGAGGATCGGTTTTACCGTCAGTTGGAGTTTGGAACAGGTGGACTGCGCGGTGTGATTGGGGCAGGAACCAACCGCATGAATATTTATACGGTACGTCAGGCGACACAGGGGCTGGCAAATTATATTTTAGCACAGCATGGTCAGGAAAAAGGGGTGGCGATTGCATTTGATTCGAGAAGAATGTCACCGGAATTTGCGACAGAAGCGGCACTTTGTTTGAATGCAAACGGAATCAGGACGTATCGTTTCGAGACACTTCGTCCGACACCGGAACTGTCTTTTGCAGTGAGAAAGCTTGGCTGTATTGCTGGAATCGTAATCACGGCGAGCCATAACCCACGGGAATATAATGGATATAAAGTATATTGGGAGGACGGTGCCCAGATTACACCGCCTCATGATAAAAATATTTTGGCAGAGGTTGCAAAGATTACTTCTTTTGCACAGGTTAAGACAATGAGTGAAAAAGATGCCGTTGCAGCAGGACTTTATCAGGTCATTGGAAGTGAGATTGACGATGCCTACATGGAGGAGCTGAAAAAACAGTCGATTCATCCGGAGGTTATCCGCGAGATGGCGAAGGACATCCGCATCGTGTATACACCGCTTCACGGAACGGGAAATCTTCCGGTGCGCCGTGTGTTAAAGGAACTCGGATTTGAGCATGTTTATGTGGTGAAAGAACAGGAACTGCCGGATGGCAATTTTCCGACTGTGGCATATCCGAACCCGGAATCTCCGAAGGCGTTTGAGCTTGCCTTAAAGCTTGCAAAAGAAGTGGATGCGGATATCGTGCTTGCAACGGACCCGGATGCAGACCGCCTCGGTGTTTACTGTAAGGATACAAAGACAGGAGAATATGTTACCTTTACCGGAAATATGTCGGGCATGCTGATTGCAGAATATATTTTAAAAGAGAGAAAACAGACCGGCACAATGCCGGAACATCCTGCATTGGTTGAGACAATTGTGACGACCGATATGGCAAAAGCGATTGCAAAAGCATATGGCGTCACCTTAATTGAGGTGCTGACCGGATTCAAATTTATCGGCGAGCAGATTCGTCTTTTTGAGGAGAATAAGATCTATCATTATGTGTTCGGGTTAGAGGAAAGTTACGGATGCCTTGCCGGAACGTACGCGAGAGATAAGGATGCCTGCGTTGCGGTTATGATGCTGTGTGAGGTGGCGTCCTGGTATAAGAAACAGGGAAAGACGCTCTGGGATGCCATGCTGGAAATGTATGAGCATTACGGTTATTATAGAGAGGGATTGGAGACGCTGACACTTGCGGGACAGTCAGGAGCAAAGCAGATTCAGGATATGATGGAGCGAATCCGTACAGCACCGCCAAAACTGTTTGGCGCTTACAAGGTGCTTGCTTTCCGCGATTACAAAAAAGATGTCAGAGTGGATTTTGTGACGAAGCAGGAAGAAAAAACAGGGCTGCCAAACTCAAATGTGTTATACTTTGAATTGAGTGACGGCGCATGGTGTTGTGTGCGGCCGTCCGGAACAGAACCAAAGATTAAGTTCTATTTTGGCGTCAGGGAAGATTCCCTTGCGCAGGCGAATGCTAAATTGGCAGAACTGAAAAAAGAAGTTATGAAAGAATTTCAAGCGTAAAAGGCAGTGGTAAAAATGGGTCAGAAAAAATATCGTGGAACGAAAAAGTTGACAGAGAATCCGTTCCTAAATCTCTACGAGATAGAAGCATTGCGAAAGAGCGGGGAAGAATTCCGCTACTACTTTGTCTCCCGTGATGCGGAAGAACACATCAAGATAAAAACGCATGCAAAAGAAGCGACGGGAATGGCAGTTTATGCTGTGACAGCGGAAGAACCGCACCGCCTTGTGATGATACGGCAGTACCGCTATCCGGTGGATGAATATCTGTATGAACTTCCGGCGGGATTAATCGAAGCCGGGGAGACGATGGAGCAGGCGGCAGTCCGTGAGATGAAAGAGGAGACGGGACTTGATTTCACACCGTATGAGGGCGGCGAGGCATGTTTTCGGAAACCGCTCTATTTAGCGCCGGGCTTTTCCGATGAATTAAACGGGACGGTGTACGGGACGGTTACGGGCATTGTCAGTAAGGAAGGATTAGAAGATACAGAAGATATCGAGGTTGTCTTTGTCGGGAAAAACGAAGCGCAGGAGATTTTGCGGACAGGACAGCTTACCCTGCGTGCCGGATACCTTCTGACCCAGTTTTTGCGTGCGGAGGAAGAGAATCCGTTTGCATTTTTAGAATTTTAAAGGAGAAGGAAATGTCTATTTTTTATGAGGAAAAAGACCAGAGCTTTTGGCTGGACACAAAGAATACTACATATGTAATTCGAATCGTGGATGATGAGAAGTTTATCGGACATGTTTATTATGGGGCAAAAATTACAAGACAGGAGGCGGGCTATCTGCTTCGCACGCAGGAAGCACCGTTTGTGCCAAGTGTCAACAACAGAGAGAGAACGTCATTTTTGGATTCCTTTCCAATGGAATATCCGGGAAATGGACTGGGGGATTACAGGGAAAGTGCTGTCGCAGTCCGCACAAAAGCCGGTCATGTGGCGGTGCAGTTTCAGTATGTCTCCCATGAGATAACGGAAGAAAAGCCAACGTTAAAAGGGCTGCCATCCACTTTTTCGGGAGAGGAAAAAACGCAGACTTTAATATTACATTGCCAAGACGATGCAATCGGGTTGGAGGCGGATTTACTTTACACCGTATTTTCACAGGAAGATGTTATAACGAGAAGCGTCATTGTAAAAAATGCCGGCGGAGAAGAAGTTTATCTGACCAAGGTGCTCTCGGCGAGTCTTGATATGGACGATCATTCGTTTGAGATGGTAAGCCTGCATGGCTCCTGGGCAAGGGAGCGTCAGATTGAGGAGCGGCCGATTGCCCATGGAAAGCAGAGTGTGGGTTCTGTCCGCGGGGAGTCTTCACATCAGGAGCACCCTTTTGTGGCATGGAAAGAGAAAAACGCGACAGAAGACGCCGGGGAAGTCTATGCCATGCACTTTGTCTATTCGGGCAATTTTTACGCGCAGATTGAGAAAAACCAGTTCGATAATCTCCGCATTATGATGGGAATTCATCCGGAGAATTTCTGCTGGGAATTAGAGCCGGGAGATTCTTTTGTAGCGCCGGAAGTAGTTTTGACCTACTCGGCAGCAGGAATGGGGCAGATGAGCCGCAATTTCCATGATTTGTACCGGAATCACCTCATCCGGGGAAAATACCGTGACACGAAACGTCCGATTCTGATTAACAACTGGGAAGCAACTTATTTTGATTTTAATGAGGAAAAGCTGATTCAGATTGCAAAACAGGCATCAGAGCTAGGAATTGAGATGCTGGTCATGGATGATGGATGGTTTGGACACCGCAATTCGGATGACTGCAGCCTTGGTGACTGGATTGTGAATGAAGAAAAATTAAAAGGTGGTTTAACTTATCTGGTCGATGAGGTCAATAAGCTTGGCATGAAGTTTGGAATCTGGTTTGAGCCTGAGATGATATCGCCGGATTCAAAACTGTATGAGGCACATCCTGACTGGGCGATTGCGATTCCGGGAAGGACACCATCTTTGTGCCGCAATCAGTATGTTTTGGATTTGACGAGAAGAGATGTTTTGGATTATACTTATGAAAGCGTGGCAAAGATTTTAAGAAGCGCCAATATTGAATATGTAAAATGGGATATGAACCGTCAGTTGAGTGACATCGGAAGTGTCTGTTTAAAGGCAGACAGGCAGGGAGAACTGTACCACCGCTATGTGCTGGGACTGTATGAACTGCAGGAGCGTCTGGTGAAGGAATTTCCGGATCTTTTGCTGGAAAACTGTTCCGGTGGAGGTGCGAGATTTGATCCGGGCATGCTCTATTACAGCCCGCAGATTTGGTGTTCCGATGATACAGATGCCATCGAGCGTCTGAAGATTCAGGAGGGAACAGCGCTGATTTATCCGCTTTCTGCGATGGGAGCGCATGTCTCCGACTGTCCGAATCATACGGTCGGAAGAGTGACACCGTTTGAGACAAGAGGATATGTGGCTTTGGCGGGAACGTTTGGCTACGAACTTGATATCACAAAGATTGCAAAAGAGCAGCAGGAGATGATTCCGCAGCAGGTGGCGATGTATCACAAATACAATGATCTGGTGCGCAGGGGCGATTACTACAGAATTGCATCCTACAGCAGCAATCACGAGTACGACTGTTACATGATTGTGTCGAAAGATAAGGAAGAAGCGATGGTAACTTTTGTACAAGTGCTGAACCGGCCGAACTATCACAGCAGACGCATCCGGTTAAAGGGATTAGAGCCATCCTTCCGGTATGAAATCGAAGGAGAGACGGGACAGACATTTGGCGGAGATCTGCTGATGCACGCCGGACTTCCGGTTCAGAATCCGTGGGGAGATTTTCAGGGAAAATTATTTCATCTGGTACGAAAAAAGGAGTAAAAGAGGGAAGATAACATGGCAAAAGCGGTAAAACTTGCAGATATTGCAGAAAAATTAAATGTCAGCACAGTTACAGTATCGAAAGCACTTTCAGATCAAAAAGGTGTCAGCGAAGAGATGCGTGAGAAGATAAAGAAACTTGCAGATGAACTCGGCTATAAGCAGCCGTCTGCGACCCGTCGTGAAAAAGTGCAGAAAGGCTATAACGTTGGAATTTTAATTTCACAGGCATATTTAGACAAGTACGATACATTCTATTGGCAGATGTATCAGATGGTTCTCGCAAAGACGGCATCGAACGGATGCTTTGCACTTCTGGAAGTGGTTTCACAGGAAGAAGAGGAGAATGGCAATATTCCGAATCTGCTTGCAGAGCAGAAAGTGGATGGAATCGTGGTAATCGGACGTCTGGACAAGGATTATTTAGAGCACTTAGAGGCAGAAGCGAAAGTTCCATTTGTATATTTGGATTATTCCGATGAGAAGCAGAGCAAAGATGCGGTTATCTCGGACAGCTATTATGGCGCGTATGCGTTGACGAATTATCTGTTTGAGATGGGACATGAGAAAATCGCTTATGTGGGAACCATCTTAGCGACTGGAAGTATCACGGACCGTTACCTCGGCTACCTGAAGTCCATGATGGAGCATGGAAAAGAGGTTCCGCAGGAATGGGTGATTCCGGACCGTCATATGGAAGACGGCCGTATTGACCGGGAGAACCTGATGAAGCTGCCGGACGATATGCCGACCGCATTCGTTTGCAACTGCGATTTGACCGCGAGTGAATTGATTAAAAAATTACAGGCAGACGGCTACCGTGTGCCGGACGATATTTCGGTTGTCGGTTATGATAATTACCTTTATCCGGGACTGTGCGATATTGAGATTACAACTTATGAGGTTGATATGTGGGATATGGCGACAAGAACGGTGGATATTATTATCGGCAAAATCGAAAAGAAACCATACCACCATGGAATTACAATTATAGAGGGAAAACTTGTCTATAAAGATAGTGTCAAGAAGCTTTTGAAATAACAGAGAAGGGTGTGCCAGACGGCACACCCTTTTTAAACTTCTCCGTTCTGCTCCCGGTACACAAGCGGAGTCACATGTTCGGAACGCTTGAACAGATTAATAAAATGCGTTGTATTTTCAATGCCTACCATGCTGCCGACTTCGTGGATGGGAACATCTGAGGTCAGCAGTAATTTTTTTGCCTTTTCGAGCCGCAGGCGGTTCAAATATTGAAGCGGTGAAATTTCAAAATAATGGCTGAAATCACGGCAGATACGATACTGATTATAACCGCTGCGCTCCTCTAAGACTTTTAAAGAGATTGCCTCGGTATAAAAATGGTCGAGGTAGGATTTGATCTCTAACAGATAATTCGGAACGGCAGAGAAATCCCGCTCCGGAATCTTTTTCTGGAAAAGAAGGCAGTCCGTCAGAAAGTCCGTCAGATAGCGGTGGTGCATAAGGAGACGCTTTGAATCTGATATCGTGCTGTAGATTGCCCGCAGTGGGGAGAGCAGGGAAGAGGGATAAGTCTCTAAGTAGAGAAAACCATGCTCAAATGCCATTTCAGAAAAGTAAAAGGCACCGGCGTCCCCTTCAAATGCCAGAAAATAAAAGTCTGCTCCCGGCATCATGATATCAAGCCGGAAAGACATCCCAGCCGGCAGAAAAAGCAGGCTGTTTGCGGCAAGCACCTGCACCTGCGGGGTTCCCTCTCCGGTCATAAGAGAGAGGGAATCCTGATTGGTATACAGCAGAAGACAGGCAGGAGAACTTGGTGTCTCATAGGAAACGGGGGACGCACAGATGTGATGTCCACCGGAAATCGTATGGAAAAATCCCGGCATCGTGTTGCATGCAGGAAAAAGATGTTCTTCAAATAAAGTATCAAGCTTCATAGGTCTGCTCCATTTCTGCCCGCAGTGTGCGGATGAATTTCTTAAGTAATACGTTCTAATCTTAATTATAACGGATATAAGTCAGGTTGCAAAGGGATAACCCCGGATTAAGGCTGGCTGCAGTAGCAGACGGAATATACGGTAGTGGTATTTTTCGCTGCACCGACATGAATCTGGTCAAGACAGTTCGCAAAATCGGAACGGCCGAAGGCAGAAACGCAGTTGCGGTAAGAGAATTTTGCATAGTAATGTCCGTTTGCACTTCCGTATTCGCTTGCCTTTACTTTTGCCCATTCGGCGCCGCCCGACCAGCTTTGTAAGATGAACTCAATCTGATGCGGCTTGCCGGAAAATTCAACATAGAAATATCCGTCAGAAGCAAGTTTTCCGGCATCGAAGGAACCGCCGTTCTTAGAAGTCAGGACAGAGACAGCCTGACACCATGGGGAGGCAGTGGAATTGCCCCAGAACAGGGAGGTGTAAGGGTCTCCTTCCGTGGAACCGGAAGAGGTAAAGACAGAACATTTCTGTGAGGTTGCACGGATGCCGTTGGTACCGTTAATCAGTGTATTTCCCCAGCTTGTGTAACTTGTGCCTGTCCAGTCATTTGCGATATCCAAAAAGGCGAGGTCGGAGTTATTTCCCTTCCAGGACCAGCCGAGGTATCCGACTTTCTTTTCCTGACAGTAATTCATAATAGTGGCTTCATCCACATCTCCGTTGGTGTGTTCGGCACCAAATTCCCCGATGACGACAGGCACACCGGTGCCGAGTGCATGATCAATGTTTGCCTTGACCGTAGAAGAATCGCCGCCGGCATATTCGTACATATGGATGGAAAAGACCGTGTTGTGCTCTTTGTCCGAATCAAAGACCGACCTGCCGTAATCGCGGATGGAATCAGGATATTGTCCCCATCCGGCACAATCGACCATAATCAGGTTAGAGATATCGGCATCGCGGATTTCAGAGATGGCAGACTGATAACCTGATGCCCATGCTGCACCGTTCCAGGTGCCGTACCATTCGTTGGCAATATTTAAAATAACGGTGTCCTCATTGCCGCTTAAGACGCTTTTCATATCGAGCCAGTAGTCGACTGCAGCATCTAAATCAGAAGTGTTGTCGCTGCCGGTTGCATCGTGTACTTCAAGGATGCATACCAGCTCATTTTCTTTACACCATTTTACAATGTTGTTCAGTTCTTCCTTGGTTGTGCGTGTGTACTGCTTTCCATCGGAGACCACGATTCGTGCGGTATTTGCTCCGGTATCGGCGATTGCCTTTAAAGATTCCTCGGTGTAGGAGGCGTACCATGCATGCGCTACGTTGATGCCCCTCATGACAAATTCATTTCCGTTTGCATCGCAGATGCTTGTGCCGCTTACATAGAACCCCTTTTGTGCGGCATGTGCATCGATAGTACCGGTGCCGGTAAAAAGTGAGGTTACGGACAACGCGATTGCCTCTAAGGTTCCCAACACGAGTTTCCAGGTTTTCATTCTTTTCATTTTTTAACTTCTCCTTTACTTTGTTGTTATTAAGTTACAAAAAAGTTACAAATCCAACCTAACATATTAATAATTGAATTGCAAGGAAAAGAAAAAATAAGCTAAAAATTAAGTAACAAAATGTAAAATATAGGATAAAAAATAAAATGTTACATGTAAAAATAGACAAAAAATGCACTGTAAATTTAGCTATTATGTGGAAAATGGTAATAATATCAAGAATAGATGATAAAAAGCAAGAATAATTGATGACTAAAAAAGAGAAATAAATATAATAAAATTAAGTTACAAAAAAGTGACAGAAACAAGAAGGAGGAAATTTTTATTATGAAAGCGAAAAAGTTAGTAGCAGTATTGTTAGTTGCTGCAATGACAGCTGGCATGGCAGCTTGCGGAAGCGCAGAGGGAAAAGGTGAGGGCACTGGAGCCGCTGCTGGTACAGAGACAGGCAGCACTGCAGCAGGAGGTGATATCAGCTACGCAGATATCACATTAGGTGAGGATTACACAGACCTGACGGCGACCATCAGCCTGTACAATCATCGTACCGATTTAGAGTCAGATAACTACAACGGTACAACATGGAAAGAGTATATCGCAGCATTCAATGAGATGTATCCAAACATTACGGTAGAACTTACCACAGATACCAACTATGCGGACAATGCACTGACCCATTTACAGTCAGGTGATTATGAGACAATCATGATGATTCCGCAGGTCGATAAAGCAGACTTAAGTTCTTATTTCCTTTCTTATGGTGATTTAGACACCATGAAAACACAGATTAATTACGCAACAACCTGGGAGTATGGCGGAGAAGTATATGGAGTTCCTTCTACCGCGACAACACAGGGTATTGTATACAATAAGAAAGTTTTTGAGGAGGCAGGCATCACAGAACTTCCAAAGACACCGGAAGAGTTCATTGATGCATTAAAAGCAATCAAAGACAAGACAGATGCGATTCCGCTTTATACCAACTATGCAGCTGGATGGACTATGGGAGCATGGGATGCTTACATCGGAACAAATGCAACCGGTGATAATACATACATGAATCAGAAACTGGTACACACACAGGACCCGTTCCAGAATTACGGGGATGACACACATGCCTACGCCGTTTACAAGATTTTATACGATGCAGTTGCAGACGGTCTGACAGAGGATGACTTCTCCACAACAGACTGGGAAGGCTGCAAGAGCATGATTAACAATGGTGAAATCGGCTGTATGGTACTCGGTTCCTGGGCATATCCACAGATGGAGGCGGCAGGTGATAACGGAGCAGACATTGCTTATATGCCATTCCCAATCACAATTGACGGCGAGCAGTATGCAGCAGCAGGCGCTGACTACTCTTACGGTATCAATGTAAACGCATCTGCGGATGAGCAGGCAGCAGCCATGGTATTTGTAAAATGGATGACGGAAAAATCAGGCTTCTCTTATAACGAAGACGGACTTCCAATCGTGGCAGGAAGCAATGAGACAAAGCTTTCCTTTGACGGCGTAACACTCTTAGAGGATGAGCCATCCGTAGCAGGAGAGGAAGATTTCTTAAATACCATGAACAGCGATTCTGAGTTGAATATTAATGCAGGCGGTAACGAAAAGATTCAAAAGATTATCGAGCATGCTTCTAACGGAGATATGACATTCGATGAGATTATGGATGAGTGGAACCAGGCATGGACAGATGCACAGGAATTAAATGGAATTGAAGTAACAGAATAAGTTCAGGCGGGAATCGGGAGAAGCCGCTTCCGGTTCCCCTGAAAAAGTAAAAAAACAGGTGTTACATGTACAGACATGGAGGAATGGAAAACATGGCAGCAACGGTTGTGAAAGAAAAGAAAGAAAAAAAGCCTTTTCATTTTCTTGAATGGGCAAAAAGCAGAAAAGGGCAGCAGGTATTAATCTGCATGGGATTTACGGTGATTCCGCTGCTGTTATTATTTGTATTTACCTATCTGCCGTTCGGCGAGATGGTAAAATTCAGTTTTTATAAAATGAAATATTCGACGCCGGTAGAAAAGCGTGTGTTTGTAGGTTGGCAGAATTATATTGATGTGTTTAAGCGTGATGACTGCTTTGGCGCATTGAAATTAAGTGTCTACTATATAGTAGGTGCCATCATACAGCTTGTATTAGCACTCTATCTTGCGACAATCTTAAGCTTTAAGGTAAAAGGAGGAAACTTCTTTAAGGGATTGATGTTATTCCCGTACTTAATCAGTGGTATTGCAATTGGGTTTATCTTTAAATTTTTCTACACCAGAGGTTTTGTGTTCGATACGATTTTACAGTGGTGTGGATTTCAACTAGACAATCTTCCATACTGGCTCAAAGACCAGTCGGTCAACAACTGGTCCTTAGTGGCAACCTCAGTATGGCGTTATTTCGGACAGAATATGGTATTGTTCATCGGTGCCATCATGTCGGTAGACGCAGAACTTTATGAGGCGGCGGAGTTAGATGGTGCAAATAAATTTGAGCAGTTTAAACATATTATTCTGCCAAGTATCAAGACAATTGTAACGTTAAATGTAATTTTATCTATCACAGGTTCCTTAAGCGCATTTGAACCGCCATTCGTTATCACAAGCGGTGCAAACGGAACCGGAACCTATTTCGTTATCATGAATACAATTGCCCATACAAGCCAGAAAGTTGGTCTTGCGTGTGCGATGGCAGTCGTTTTGTTAGTGATTATTTTTGCATGTACGATTTTACAGAAACTGTTCTTTAAATACGTGTTCCGTGATGCGGAATGTGAGGATGAGTCCTACAAGGCAAAACGTGCCAGAATCAAAGCAGAGAAACAGGCGAAAAAACTGGCAAAAGCAGGTGAAAGGGGTGTGGCATAAATGAAGACGCCAAAGAGAAGAAAACACTATACCGTCGGAAGCATTATCTGGATTATCGTTGAGTATGCCTCTTTGATTTTCTTCGGATTATGTGCAGTGGTACCGCTGGTATCCTGTGTGATTACAGCATTTAAGACAACAGATGAATACAATTCCACAAGCGTAATGACACTGCCGAAAAGCTGGCTGAACTTTGACAACTTTATCAAGGCATTCCAGGAAGCTGATATGGGAAGAGCATTTTTAAATTCCGTCATCGTTATGGTATGCGTTCTGCTTGTCTCCGTTGTCATCGGAACGCAGTTAGCCTATGTGCTCGACCGTTTCAAATTCCCGGGAAACGGATTAATCCGAAATCTGTTCCTGATTGCGTCCTTATTACCGGCAGTTGCAATGCAGGTAACGGTTTACAACATTATGACAACACTTCATCTGGTCAATAAATTATACGGTTACATCATTATGATGTGCGGAACGGATGTTATTTCGATTTATATCTTCATCCAGTTTATGGAAAACATTCCGAAGTCGTTAGACGAGTCGGCGATTATCGACGGAGCTTCCTACTGGACGATTTACTGGAAAATTATGCTTCCTCTTTTGAAACCGGCGATTGTGACAGCATGTATCTTAAAGGGCGTCGGTGTTTACAATGAATATTACTGCGCAAATCTTTATCTGATGGATAAGAATATCCGTACGATGGCAGTATCCCTTTATACTTTCGTCGGTCCGATGGGAAGCCAGTACAACTTAATCTGTGCGGGCGTCATTATCTCGTTACTTCCGGCACTGATTGTGTTTATCCTGTGTCAGAAACAGATTTACAGCGGTATCGCAGCAGGAGCGGTGAAAGGTTAGGTGCGAAATGGAAGAGAAAAAACAGAGGATTCCAACAGAAGAGCTTTCCCGGATGCGCGCGGAAATCGAAAAAGAACTGACAACGGGAATTATCCCGTTCTGGGAGAACTTAAAGGACGAGACATACGGAGGATTTTACGGGTATCTCGACTACAATCTAAAGCTTGATGAGAAAGCGGAAAAAGGCTGTATTTTAAACAGCCGGATTACCTGGTTTTTTGCGAATGCCTACACACTGTTAAAAGATGAAACACTGTTGGCATATGCAAAGCATGGATATGAATTTTTAAGAGACCACTGCATTGACTACAAATATGGTGGAATCTACTGGTCGCTTCATTATGACGGAACACCGGCGGATACTACAAAGCATACTTACAATCAGGCATTTTGTATTTACGCACTTTCTTCCTATTATGAAGCGTCCGGCGACAAAGAGGCATTAGAGCTTGCAAGAAAATTGTTCACCTTAATCGAAGAGAAATGTACAGACAAAGAAGGGTATCTGGAAGCATTTACCGTAGATTTCACACCGGAGTCGAATGAAAAATTATCGGAAAACGGTGTCATGGCAGAAAAAACAATGAATACCCTGCTGCATGTGTTTGAAGCGTACACAGAACTTTACCGTGTCTCCGGGGATGAGGACGTAAAACGCCGTCTGGCGTGGATTTTAGAAATTTTTATGCAGAAAGTCTATAATCCGATTTTACACCGGCAGGAAGTCTTTTTCGATGCGAAGTATCATTCCATCTTAGACTTACATTCCTACGGACACGACATCGAGACGGCATGGCTGTTAGACAGGGGCGTTGAGGTGTTAGGGGAAGAACTTTATCAGAAGAGAATCTACCCGATTACAAAAGATCTGACCCGACAGATTTATACGGCTGCGTTCGATGGAAAATCCCTTGCAAACGAGTGTGACCGCGGAAAAGTGGATGAGAAGCGTGTCTGGTGGGTACAGGCGGAGACCGTGATTGGTTTCTTAAACGGATGGCAGAAGGAGCCGGAACGCGTGGAATATTTAAAGGCAGCACTCGCAGAGTGGGACTTTATCCAGACGTATGTAAAAGACCACCGGGAGGGTTCGGAATGGTACTGGCTTGTGCGGAAAGACGGAAGTCCGGTTGCAGGTGAGCCAATCGTAGAACCATGGAAATGTCCGTATCACAATGGACGTATGTGCATTGAGGTAATGCGAAGAATGGATGCAATACAGGAATTACATAAATAGTTAAAAGAGAGAAGAGAAAAATGGTACATCAAAAATATTTTGAATTGTTAGAAGAACAGGAAAAACTCCTGTCACGTAAAAATAAAAAAACATCTTTTTACAATGGAATCTATGACCGTTATGAATATCCGATTCTCACAAGAGAACATATTCCCCTCACCTGGAGATATGACTTAGATACCGAGACAAACCCATATTTTATGGAGCGTCTAGGGGTGAATGCAGTCATGAATTCCGGCGCGATAGAATTAAATGGAAAATACTATCTGGTTGCGCGTGTGGAAGGAAATGACAGAAAATCCTTTTTTGCAGTCGCAGAAAGTGACAACGGGATTGATGGATTCCGTTTCTGGGATTATCCGATTCTGTTAGACGATGTGTGCCCGGAAGAGACAAACGTCTACGATATGAGACTGACAAAACATGAGGACGGCTACATCTACGGCGTCTTTTGTTCGGAAAGCAAGGACAAAAGTGTCAATGATTTATCCGCAGCAGTGGCAGCAGCAGGAATTGTCCGCACAAAAGATTTAAAACACTGGGAACGCCTGGAAAATCTTGTGACTTTACATTCCCCACAGCAGAGAAATGTGGTGCTGCATCCGGAGTTTGTAGATGGAAAATATGCGTTCTATACAAGACCGATGGATGACTTCATTGAGACAGGTTCCGGCGGAGGAATCGGTTTCGGGCTTTGTGACGACATCACACATGCCGTCATCGAGGAAGAGAAGATGACAAGCCTGAGAAAATATCACACTATCACAGAAGCGAAAAATGGTGCGGGTGCAACCCCAATTAAGACAGAAAAGGGATGGATTCACATTGCGCACGGCGTCCGGAATACAGCGGCAGGACTCCGCTATGTCATCTATGCATTCGCAACTGATTTGAAAGATCCATCGAAAGTGATTGCAGAGCCATCCGGTCTTTTGATTGGACCAAGAGGAGAGGAACGCATCGGAGATGTCAGCAACGTTGTATTCACAAATGGAGCCATTGTGAATGAGAAAAATGAAGTCTTTTTATACTATGCGTCTTCCGATACGAGAATGCATGTTGCAACTACAACAATCGACAAATTGCTGGATTATGTGTTTGAGACACCAAAAGATCCGGGACGTTCGGTGTTATGTGTTGCACAGAGATGTGAATTAATTGAGAAAAATCTGAAATTATTACAAAAATAAGAGGAGTAGACATTATGAGCAAATATAAGATGATAAGCCCTGCGGTTCCAAATGTACCTTGGCAGGAAAAACCGGAAAACTTAACAGGAGCACCAATCTGGAGATATTCCGAGAACCCGATTATCGGACGTAATCCGGTAGAGGGCGTTGCGAGAATTTTTAACAGCGCTGTTATGCCATACGAGGGAGCCTTCATCGGCGTATTCCGTGGCGAGCAGACAAACGGAATCCCATACATTTACCTCGGCAGAAGTGAGGATGCCGTCCATTGGGAATTTGATAAAGAAAAGATTCAGTTCGTGGATGAGGAAGGAAAACCATTTATGCCGCGCTACGCATACGATCCGCGACTGGTAAAAGTAGAAGATACCTATTATATCATCTGGTGTCAGGATTTCTACGGAGCATCCATTGGTCTTGCGAAGACAACCGATTTCAAGACATTCGTAAGACTTGAGAATCCATTTATTCCGTTTAATCGTAATGCCGTGCTTTTCCCAAGAAAAGTAAACGGAAATTACATGATGCTTTCTAGACCGTCTGACAGTGGCCACACACCATTTGGTGACATTTTCCTGAGTGAAAGTCCTGATATGGTTTACTGGGGCAGACACAGACATGTCATGGGAAAAGGAAATGAATGGTGGGAGTCCTTAAAAATTGGTGGCGGAGCTGCCCCAATCGAGACCTCGGAAGGATGGCTGTTATTCTACCATGGCGTAAGTGGAACCTGCAATGGCTATGTGTACTCCATCGGTGGTGCCATCTTAGACCTTGACAATCCTTCCATTGTAAAATACCGCTGCGAAAACTTCCTTCTGACACCGGAACAGTGGTATGAGGAACGTGGATTTGTACCGAATGTATGCTTCCCATGTGCTACCATTCATGACTCTGAGAGTGGAAAGATTGCCGTTTATTATGGAGCGGCAGACAGCTATGTAGGACTTGCATTTACAAATTTAGATGAAATTATTGACTATATCAAAGACCACAGTGTGGTAAGAGAAGAAGATACAGAGATTGGAAAACGATGAAAATTATGCCGGATTGTCCGCAGCTTTGTTACAGCGGAAGAATTGATTTTGAGAATCCGCAGGCACCGGTTCTTGTGTTTGCGGCGAGCTATGTAAAACTAAAATTTACCGGAACATCCTGTGCGGTGGAACTGACAAACCATCATGCCTATTGGACAAATTACATGGGATACCTTCTTGATGGAAGTCAGAAAAAATTTGCATTGGAGCCGGATGATAAGCCACACACGTATGTTCTTGCAGAAGGCTTAGGGGATGGGACGCATGAAATCCTTTTGTTCAAACGAATGGATTCCTGCCATACGGTCATGTTTCACGGCTTTTTCTTAGAGGGGGGAGCGAAAGTTCTCCCACCCACTAAAAAGCCGGAGAGAAGAATCGAGGTCTTTGGTGACAGCGTATCCTGCGGTGAAGTGTCTGAGGCGGTCGAATATCTTGGAAAAGAAGATCCTGTCCATGACGGGGAGTATTCAAACAGCTGGTATTCCTATGCATGGATGACCGCGAGAAAATTAAACGCAGAGCTTCACGATACCTCACAGGGAGGCATTGCACTGCTCGATGGAACCGGATGGTTTGCAGCACCGCAGTATCTCGGAATGGAGTCCTGCTATGACAAAATCGAATACAATCCGGCATTGTCTGAGGCAAAACAGTGGAATTTTGCAGACTATCGTCCCCATGTCGTGATTGTGGCAATCGGACAAAATGACAACCATCCGGTCGACTATATGGCAGAAGACCCGGATGGTGGGATGGCACAGACGTGGAAGCGTCATTATGAAGATTTTATCAGAAAGCTCTTAAACATCTACCCGCAGAGCCAGATTATTTTAACGACCACGTTATTGTGCCATCACCCGGCATGGGACGAAGCAATCGAAGAAGTCTGCAGCAGAATCAGCCTGCCACAGGTACATCACTATCTCTACCGCAGAAACGGAAAAGGGACACCGGGGCATTTACGGATTCCGGAGGCGGAAGAGATGGCAGACGAACTGGCAGCATATATCGAAAGTCTTGGAGAAGAAATATGGAAGAATCACTGATTGAAAGATATGGGATTGAAGTGGAGCGTGCTTTCGCAAACAGAGGAAATCTCATGCGCTTAAAAGACTGCATGAGACGTGCAAAAGCCGGAGAAGCGTTAAAAATCGGCTTCGTAGGCGGTTCGATTACACAGGGTTCGCTTGCAACCGCAGAGGATAAATGTTACGCCTATCATGTTTATTCCTGGTGGAAACAGACCTTTCCACAGGCAGAATTTGAATATATCAATGCCGGAATCGGAGGCACAACGTCGCAGTTTGGGGTGGCGCGTGTACAAGAGGATTTACTGGAAAAAGAACCTGATTTCGTCATTGTGGAATTTTCCGTCAATGACAAGAGCACGGAGCACTTTCTGGAGACATACGAAGGTCTGGTGCGAAAGATTTTAAAGTGGAAGACGAATCCGGCAGTGCTTTTGGTGCACAGTGTCTACTATGACAGCGGTGCGAATGCACAGTTGATGCATGCGAAAATAGGAAGGTATTACGACCTTCCATGTGTGAGTATGCAAAGCAGTGTGTTTGCAAAAGTGGTGGATGGAAGTATTCCAAAAGATGAGATAACACCGGACAGCCTGCATCCAAATGATGTTGGACACCGACTGGAAGCAGAGATTATTACCAGCTTTTTAGAGTTGGTATTGGGAGATTTGCAGACAAAAGAAACTACATGTGTAGTCAAAGAAGCACCATTGACAGCAAATGAATATGAAAATTCCGTACGCTTTCGAAGTGAAAATGCGAACGCGGTACTGGACGGATTCTGCGTGGATGAAACGCCGCAGGAAGGAATCACAGACCGCTTCAAAGGTGGCTGGACGGCAGGTGCTGCCGGTGCAGGCATCACATTTACCGTAAAAGGAAGCTGTATCGGGATACAGTATCGCAGAATAATTGATCATCCCGCTCAGATAGCGGAGGTAATTCTGGATGGAAAAAGGGCAGGCCTTTTAGATGCAAACTTCGACGAGACCTGGGGAGATAATCTGGAACTTGATACCATTGCAGAGCACATCGAAAATACATCACATGAAGTGACAATCCGGCTCATCGAAGCCCCGAAAGAGGCAGTGAAACCGTTTTATCTGGTATCAGTTATAGCGTCTTCAAAAGAAGAATAAAAAAGCCCATCCGGACGGAAGTTCGGGTGGGCTTTTTGCTTGATAAGAACCGGGGCAAAAGGCAGCGGATAGATATTTGGATGACAAATTGCACAAAGCCAAGTCTGTTTTGTTCCGATGGGCGAACGTAAGAAAAGTCTAAGTATGCCTGAGGAAGATTATCTCTGGGTGACGTGAACGGCATTCAACGAGCCATCCGTGGCTCGTGAAGCCTTGTTCTGCCGTCCATGGCAGAACATCACTGGGAACATACAGGCATACTAAGATTTTCTAGCATTCGTCCAAAGTCACAAAATAGTCCCGCCTTTGTGCAATTGTCAGCAACTAATTTATGAGCTGCCTTTTGTCCCGGTACTTATCGCACAAATCAATGGAACTGATATTGAAACATGAAAATGCAATCACAACATTGGATACCGCCGGAAGTTTGCAGTGGGCAAAAGCAGACACTTTAGAGCCGCCGGTACTTAGGTGCCGTATTTTGGCACCTTATGTACCGCTGCGAGCGATAAGTAGCGGGAGCGTGTCTGCGCTGCCCACTGCAAACTTCTGGCGGAACACAAACGTAGTAATCTGCAATTTCATTTTTAAAAGTAGTCATAATAAGGAAGGAGAATAAAAATGTTTCAGAAAGATTTTGTATGGGGCGTTGCGAGCAGCGCCTATCAGGTAGAGGGTACGGACCCGTCAGATAAAAGAGGAGCATGTGTCTGGGACACGTTTGCGGAGGGCGGACACATTTATCAGAACCAGACCGCACAGACGACCTGTGACCATATGCATCACTATAAAGAGGACTATGCATTGATGAGAAACCTTGGCATCCGCGCGTACCGTTTTTCTATCAGTTGGGCGAGGATTCTGCCGGATGGAACCGGAGAGGTGAATGAGGAGGCGGTACAGCTTTACCGCGATATGATTTTTTCCATGAAAGAAAATGGAATTACGCCGTATCTGACCCTGTTCCACTGGGAATTCCCGGCAAAATTACAGCAGCGCGGCGGCTGGCTGAATCCGGAGGTAGTAGAGTGGTTCGGAGCATATGCAAAGGTAGTGGCAGAGCGTTTTTCGGATATCTGCGAATACTTTATCACCATAAATGAACCGCAGTGTGTCGTAGGGCTTGGACATTTAAGCGGCGTGCATGCGCCGGGACTTCGCCTTACCACAAGGGAAACGTTTTTAGTGGCGCATCATCTTCTGATGGCACATGGAAAAGCAGTGCAGGCATTGCGGGAGAGTGCCGTAAGACCTGTCAAAATCGGTTATGCGCCGACCGGCGGTGTGGCATATCCGTACACGGACAGCCCGGAAGATATTGAAGCGGCAAAGAAAGTATACTTTGGCTTTTACAATCCGATTGACAACTGGACGTGGAATGTCAGCTGGTTTTCAGACCCTGTTTTCCTCGGACATTACCCGGAAGAAGGCTTGAAAAAATATGCGCAGTATCTGCCGGAAATCAAAGAAACGGACATGGAACTGATTCACCAGCCGATTGATTTTATGGGGCAAAATATTTATAACGGTTACTTTGTCAGAGCAGGAAAAGATGGAGAACCGGAATTTGTTGACCGCGCACCGGGATTCCCGCGGACGGCAAGCGACTGGCCGGTCACACCGGAGGCATTTTACTATGGAATCCGCTTCCTATGTGAGCGCTATCCGCTTCCGCTTTATATCACAGAAAACGGCATTTCCTGCACGGATGCGGTCTCCGCAGATGGAAAAGTGCATGATGCCGAAAGAATCGCATTTTTGGATGCCTACATCGGCAAGATGGAACAGGCAATCGAGGAGGGCGCGGATGTCAGAGGCTATTTCCTGTGGACCTTTTTGGATAACTTCGAGTGGAGTGAGGGATACCGCCAGCGCTTCGGTCTGGTTCATGTGGATTTCGCGACACAGAAACGCACGGTAAAAGATTCCGCATTCTGGTATCGGGATGTGATGGCACAGAATGGCAAAAATCTCTCCAGAAACCAGCCGTACGCCCAGCCGATTTTTTTAAATCCTGTTTTTACGCACAATATCTGGGGTGGAAGCAGATTGCGGAAAGAGTTCGGCTATCCGGTAGAGGGAAATGACATCGGAGAATGCTGGGGTATCGCGGCACATCCAAACGGAGATGCAGCGGTGGCGGACGGAAGATTTGCAGGAATGAAATTGTCTGAATTGTGGAAAAAACAGCCACAACTTTTCGGAAATGTGGACTACGACAGATTTCCACTTTTAATCAAGATTATTGACGCAAAAAATGATCTGAGTATTCAGGTGCACCCGGATGATGCCTATGCGATGCAGCATGAGAATGGCTCTTTTGGAAAAACAGAATGCTGGTACGTGTTAGACTGCCCGGAGGGGGCAAGTCTTGTCATCGGGCACAATGCGCGGGACAAACAGGAATTAAATGACATGATAAAACAGGGACGCTGGCAGGAATTTTTGCGTGAGATACCGGTGAAGAAGGGTGATTTTATCCAGATTAATCCGGGAACGGTTCATGCAATCAAAGGAGGACTGCTCATTTTAGAGACACAGCAGAACAGCGACATCACATACCGTGTGTATGACTACGACCGTCTTTCAAATGGAAAGCCGAGGGAGCTGCACATTGAAAAAAGTATTGATGTCATCACAGTGCCGGCAAAATCCATCGAGGACTCTGTGCTTCACACAGAAGGATTTTCTCAAAATGAACTGCATGAATTATACAGCTGCGGTTACTATAAAGTCATGAAGCTTGAAGTCGAAGGAAGAATGGAATTTGTGCAGAACGAAGCATTTTTGCTTGCAACGGTTGTGGAGGGAGACGGAATTGTCAACAGCCAGCCCGTGAAAAAAGGTAGCCATTTTATATTACCGTTTGGAATGGGAAAAGTAGAATGTGTCGGAAACATGAAGTTCATCTTATCAACCGTGCCGTCTCTTTAGGCTTTTAAAGTGACATGGATTTAAAGCACAGGCTTGCACACATAAGAAAATTATGATAAGTATACCGTTGGAAATGTATCAGAACATAGGGGAAATAAAACGGATAGATGAGGTGCAGGCACAATGAAAATCGTAGCGTACGAAGTGAGAGCAGATGAGAGAGAAGAGATGAGAAAAGAGGCAGAGCGTCATCAGGTGGAACTGGTGCAGGTGGCAGAGCCTCTTTCGGAAGAGAATATTGAGATAGCAGCAGGAGCAGACGGAATTACGATTCTCGGTACCTGTGTGGACGCAGATATGATGAAGCAGTTATCGGCAAGAAATGTCAAAGTGTTGGCAACCAGAACCATCGGTTATGACCATATTGACATCAAGGCGGCAAAGGATAACGGCATCCATGTCTGCAACGGCTATTACGACCCGGACGGAGTGGCAGAGTATACGATTATGCTCATGCTGATGTCGTTAAGAAATTACAAACAGGCGTTGTACCGTGCAAATGCAAATGATTACTCTTTAAGTGGTCTTATGGGAAAAGAGATGCGTAATCTGACGATAGGAATCGTTGGAACAGGCAAGATTGGCATGAAGGTAATTGAGATGCTGCAGGGATTCGGCTGTGAGATTCTTGCATACAACCGCCACGAAAGAGAGCATGATGGATTGAAGTTCCGCTATTGTTCCTTAGAAGAATTATATGAAAAGAGCGATTTGATTTCGCTTCATGTTCCGCTTGCAACGCAGACGAGATACATGATTCATGAGGAATCCATTGCAAAAATGAAAAAGGGTGTTGTTTTGATTAACTGTGCCCGCGGGGAATTGATGTGCTTAAAAGATGTCATCAAGGGAATTGAATCGGAAAAAATCGGTGCATTAGGACTTGATGTCATTGAAGACGAAGAGGGCATCTATCACAGAGACCGCAGAAGTGATATCATTGCAAACCAGAATATGGCATATATCAGACAGTTCCCGAACGTTACCATGACCCAGCACATGGCATTTTATACCAAGGAAGCAGTAAAGAGCATGGCAACCGGAGGTGTCTGCAATATCGTGCGCTGCATGAAGAAAGAAGACAATCCGAATATGATTTGTTAGGAACGTAAAAAAGAGTGTCCGGCGTAAGCCGTGACACTCTTCTTTCTTTAATACATTGTTTACAATATCTTATTCCCCGCAATAAAAATAACTTCTATTCTAAAAGAAAAAGGTACATAAAACTACCGAATTAAAGAGCGTACCAGTTCTAATTATCTTACAACTGTTACGTTTGTTGCCTGAGGACCTTTTGCTCCTTCTACAACATCAAATTCTACTGAAGCGCCTTCCTCTAAGGATTTGAATCCTTCCATAGCAAGACCTGAGTAGTGTACGAATACATCGTTGCCTGCTTCGTCAGAGATGAATCCGTAACCTTTTTGGTTGTTAAACCATTTTACTGTACCCTTGTTCATGTCAGTACCTCCGAAAAAAAATATATGTCTCATTCATGACACAAATCAAGGATAGCATAACAATATACAAAAGTAAAGAAAATATATTAAAGTTCTTCAAAACTAATGAGATTATTTTTCAAAAACTTTTTGATGAGAGAATCCCACTCAAATTCGAAACTTTTATCTAGGACAAAGGTGCGATATGACACACCGGTAGTCACAACCAACTGCTGGTTCTGGTACTTCAGATTTAAGTAGCAGGCGGTGATGTCAGCAGGTGTCAGACCGCTTCCTGACTTTGTTAGCGTGCGTTCAAGGTTCTCCGGTGAGAGCAGGAAAACGAACTTAAAAGAAGACGGTGTACGCTTTCCTTTGATGAGGTCGTAGCAATGGCTGCGCACGAGCGAAAAAGGTGTGAAAGTGAGTCCGGAAAGCCCGAGCTCCTCCAATTCATTTTTTGCATAAAAATTCATATTTAAGTGACCATCTAACACATAGGAAATGTGTCCTGAGATGGAAGCCTCCTGCAGCAGGAAGTGGTCAAACACTTCGGAACGCAGAAGTTTGTTCATAAAATCTTTGATATCAACAATGGATAAAGCTACCATATAAAACCCCTTCTAAAGTTAAAATATAATGACATAACGCATTATAACATATTGTGGAGGGAAAGAAAATGGGAAGCGTGCAGGAAGCCCTTTGATATTGCAATCGAAAGGAGTTCGTGCTATGCTTCATACATACGAAAATCAGCGTAAAAAACAAAAAAAGGAGCACGAGAGAAAATGACAGAACAGGAAACATTATTTGCGTTATTAGAAGGCGGCGTAACGCCATATCATACAGTAGAACACTGTGTCAATAGATTGAAGCATGCAGGATTTGAAGAACTTGACTACGAGAAGAAATGGAACTTAGAAGGTGGAAAAAAATATTACATCAATCACCACGGAACCTCTCTTTTTGCATTTCAGGCACCGGAGAGCATGAAAGAGTCAGGAAAGCCGGCTATCCGTATTGCGGCAGCGCACACGGACTATCCATGCCTTCGCATCAAACCGAGCGCAGACGTTGTGCTGAATGCATATGCACAGGTGAATGTGGAAGTGTATGGAGGTCCGATTTTAAATACATGGTTAGACCGTCCGCTTGGTATCGCAGGACGTGTCGCAGTCAGAAGCAGCAATCCGTTTGAGCCGGAGCTTCGCCTGTATCGTTCCAAGAAGGTACTGCTTACGATTCCAAACCTTGCCATTCATATGAACAGGGAGGTGAATGACGGAGTTAAATTAAACCGTCAGGTGGATATGCTTCCGATTTTAGGAATGATTCCGGAAGAGAAAAAGACGGCAGATTATTTCTTAAGCTTTTTGGCAGAGGAATTAAACGTTGCAAAAGAAGATATTTTAGATTTCGAACTGAGCGTATTCTGCACGGAAGGACCGGCGTATGTCGGGGTTGCAGACGACTTTATTTCAAGCCCGCGTCTGGACAATCTGACTTCTGTATCAGGTCTTGTGTCTGCCATCATTGACGCAGACAGAAAGAGCGGCATGAATGTCATTGCACTGTTTGACCATGAGGAAATCGGAAGCCGTACAAAGCAGGGAGCAGGTTCTTTGTTTTTCCGCAGCATGTTAGAGCGCATTTTACGTGAGATGGGAAGAGAGGATACCTTAGATGCAGATTTATACCAGAGCATGATGCTCTCCGTGGACGTTGCACATGCGCTCCATCCAAATCAGCCGGGCAAAATGGATATTACCAACAAACCGGTATTAGGCAAGGGCTTTTGTATCAAAGAGGCATGCTCCCAGTCCTATGCGACAGATTGCGAATCGGTATCGATTGTGCAGCAGATTTGCGACGGTAAGAAGATTCCGTACCAGAAATTCGTCAACCGTTCCGATATGGCAGGCGGCGGAACTTTAGGAGCGATTGCGGCATCCCTTCTTCCGGTTAAGACAGTTGACATCGGAATCCCGCTTCTCGCTATGCATTCCGCAAGAGAACTGATGGGAAGCAGCGATATGGAAGCGTTAAAAGATTGTGTAACAGAGTTCTTTTCTTTATAAATAATTAAAAAACTTTCTAAAAAAAAGAAAAATCCTCTTTCCAAAGTAAGGTTTTTATGGTACTATCATGTAGTATTAAAAACCACATCACGTGGAAGAAAATATTGCGAAAAAAGTTTTTGGAAAACTTATCATAGAATGAGTGGGATGCAGGAGAGACCTGCTTTGGAAAGATGGAGGAAAAGAAATGTATAAGATAGTAATTGACAGCTGTGGAGAACTGACGGAAGAGATGAAACAGGACGGACATTTTGAGTCCGTGCCACTTGAATTAGAGGTAGAAGGCTGTCGGATTGTAGATGATGAGACATTTGACCAGAAGGATTTCTTAAGAAGAGTAAAAGAGAGTTCGAAGGGACCAAAGTCATCCTGCCCATCGCCGGAGCGCTATATGTTATCCTGTGAGGGAGAAGAAGAACATGTTTACATTGTGACATTATCAAGTCAGTTAAGCGGTTCCTATAACAGTGCAGTTTTAGGAAAAAATCTGTTTGAAGAGGGAAACGTACAGAAGAAGATTCACATTTTTAATTCGAAATCAGCCTCCATCGGGGAGACACTGATTGGATTAAAGATTCAGGAATGCGAGGAAGCAGGAAAGACGTTTGAAGAGGTCGTAGAGACGGTGGATACATACATCGAGGAAATGAATACCTACTTTGTATTAGAGACGTTAGAGACACTTCGCAAGAATGGAAGATTAAGCAATTTAAAGGCAATGATTGCAAATACACTTAATATTAAACCAGTTATGGGGTCAACAAAGGAGGGTACAATCTGTCAGCTCGCGCAGGCAAGAGGAATGAATAAGGCGTTGGAGAAGATGACTGAGAATATGATATCAAGGACGAAAGACTGCGAGAACCGTATTCTTGCCATTGCACACTGCAACTGCCCGGAACGTGCAAAGAGCGTCAAGGAGAAAATCGAGAAGCTTGTAACGTTCCAGAAAATCATTATTGTGGATACCGCTGGTGTCAGCAGTATGTACGCAAATGATGGCGGCGTGATTATGGCAGTATAGTCAGAATGCATAGATTATCATATGAGAAAGTAAGAGAGACAATTGAGAATATCAGAAGATTCGGAAACGCAAAAGGAGTGGACGTCAGCCGCAAAATGCTGGCTGATTTGGACAATCCGCAGGCGGGAATGAATTTGATTCATATAGCAGGGACGAATGGAAAAGGCTCCGTCTCTGCTTTTTTGTGTACAATTTTACGGGAGGCGGGATTAAAGGTTGGTCTGTTTACCTCACCGCATCTGATTGATTTCAGGGAGAGGATTCAGGTGGATGGCGAGATGATACCCAAAGAGGACTGTGCCCGTCTTGGAAATTTTCTGCTGGAAAAAGATTTTGCGGTACAGCCTACCATGTTCGATTACTGCATGGTCATGGCGGTGCTTTATTTTAAAGAACAAAAGTGTGATGTCATGATTATGGAGACCGGACTCGGCGGAACCTACGATTCGACGAATGCGCTGGGAGTTCCGACAGCAACGGTCGTTACGAAAATCGGTTATGACCACATGGCGATTCTGGGGAATACCTTAGCAGAAATTGCGGGTGAAAAAGCCGGAATTATCAAAAAAGGAACTACATTAATTATGGAAGAACAGGAGCCGGAAGCGGAAGAGGTACTGCGAAAAAAAGCGGTGGAAGCCGGCCTGCATGAGGTGATGCTAACAAAAAATAATCGTGCAATGAAACAGGGCACTTTTTGCTTTGTGAAAAAGGAATGGATGACACAAAAAGAAATGACACCGGCAGGACAAACTTTTTCTTTTTTGGGTTATTTGCCTTTGTACATGCATATAATAGGAGTGCATCAGTATGAAAATGCAGCAGCAGCCATTGTGGCAGCGGAGTCCTTTTTACACAACGAAAAACCGGATAGGAGCAGTGCAGAAGTGGAGTGTTATGTGAAAAAGGGACTTGCGGCGGCAAGATGGATGGGCAGAATGGAAATTCTGTCGACGGATCCGTTTTTTATGGTAGACGGTGCACATAATAGTCATGGGGTGACGGCACTGTGTGAGAGCTTGAAAGCTTTGTTTCCGGGTGAAAAATTTCATTTTGTAATGGCGGTGATGGCAGATAAAGATTACGATAAGATGATTGCCTGCCTGCTTCCGCTCGCGATTGATTTTGTGACGGTGACGGCGGAGAGCAGCCGTGCACTTCAGGGAGAAAAACTGGCAGAATTTATCCGGGCGAAGGGAGTACCGGCCGCAAACTGTGAAGATTTTGCTGCGTTGGAATTAGAGAAGGGAGGAAAAACGATTGCATTCGGCTCCCTGTACTTTATCGGGGAGATTGAAGCACTTTACAGGCAGAAATAGTTACGGAAATATAACATTTTTAATACAATTTAGTCATAAATGTAGAAATACAAAAAAAATTTGACTATAATGATTTTGGTTCAAAAAACGACAAAATTTGACCAGTCAAAAAAAGCAGGTATCTCATCCTGAAACATGAGATTAGAAAAGAGACAAAATGGTATTTAGCAGTTTAGAGTTTTTATTTCGGTTCTTACCGATTTTTTTGTTCGTATATTATGTGACACCGGCGAAATGGCGGAACGTCACGTTACTTTTGGGGAGTATTGTATTCTACACCGTAGGGCAGCCGGCTTCGCTCCCTCTTTTGCTGGCGTCTGTTGTGATAAATTATGCAGTGGCGCGGGGAATGAACCGCGAGGGTGCGAGGAAGAAGCTTCGCCTTGCGATTGCACTTATCTTTGATTTTGGCATGTTATTTTTCTTTAAATACAGTGGATTTGTGGCGGAGAATTTAAACCTGCTGTTTGGAAAAATCACCGGAAATGCGGCACTTCTTCCGGTTCCGGAACTGACACTTCCGCTTGGAATCAGCTTTTACACATTCCAGATTGTCGGATATGTTGTGGATGTCTACCGCGGGAAAATCAAAACGGAGACCTCTTTGATTCGTCTGGGAACGTATCTGACGATGTTTCCAAAGCTGACGGCAGGACCGATTGTTCCATATGAACAGATGCGCAGTTCAATTTGTGAGCGGACGGTGACAGCGGAGGATTTAGAAGAGGGCGCAAAATGGCTTGTCATCGGATTGGGTGCAAAAGTAATCGTGGCAGAGCGGATTGGATCACTGTGGAGCAGCATCCAGATGATTGGTTTTGAAAGTATTTCCACACCACTTGCATGGATGGGCGCATTTGCATACTCGCTACAGTTGTACTTTGATTTTTCGGGATATTCGATGATGGCAATCGGACTTGGAAAAATGCTTGGATTTGAGATTCCGGTGAACTTTGACCATCCTTATATCTCAAAATCCCTGACCGAGTTCTGGCGGAGATGGCATATTTCATTGGGACGCTGGTTCCGTGAGTATGTCTATATTCCTTTGGGTGGCAACCGTGTCGGCAAGGGCAGAATGCTTGTAAACATTGTGGTTGTCTGGATGCTGACGGCAATCTGGCATGGCGCAGGCTGGAACTTTATGCTTTGGGGTGTGCTTTTATTTAGCTTTATGATTTTGGAGAAGCTTCTGTTGTTAAAGCACCTTGAAAAGAGCCGTGTGCTGTCGAGAATCTATATGTTGATATTGATTCCGGTGAGCTGGGTGATTTTTGCAATCGGGGATATCGGACAGCTTGGCACTTATCTGGGAAGAATGTTTCCGTTTTTCGCGAAGACGTCTATCACAATCAACCATTTGGATTATCTGAAATATCTGAAGGATTATTGGGGATTGTTTTTGATTGCAGTCTTTTTCTCGACACCATTTCCAACGGCATACTATAAGGTAATCCGCAAGAAACCATTGGGAATTGCAGTGACGGTCGTTATTTTGTTGATAAGTCTTTATTATTTATCAATTTCCGCGAATAACCCGTTTATGTATTTCAATTTTTAAGTTTTAGAACAGAGGAACAGGGTTTATGAAAAAGTATTTCAAAAAGTGTCGTTTGATTGGAATTATACTGATTGGCTGGCTTGTTCTTTCCGGCTTAGGCTATGCGGGAAAAGACAGCATCTATCAGGAATATAGTGTAAATGCGTGGAAAACACCGTATTTTTCCCTTGTTTTTCAGGGGCTTCACGATGAGATTTATCCATGGAATCTGTGGATTGCAAAGAAGCCGGAGAAAATGGAGCCTCCGAAGGCACCGGAGCAGGTAGAAGATACGGAGATGGAGACACTTGTGGTTCCGGAGACGGAGGAAGAGGCACCAATACTTGAATTTACAAAGGTAGATGAATCATATTTTGATGATGCCGTTTTTATCGGCGATTCCAGAACGGTGGGACTTCACGATTATGGCGATTTGAATAATGCCACGTTCTATGCCACGATTGGCATGAACATCTATGATTTGTGGACGGACGAGTTTTGCGAGTTGGATGGCAGAAAGGTAACGCTTGAGGAAGCACTAAAAGCCCGCAAATTCGGAAAAATTTATTTCCAGATTGGAATTAATGAGATGGGACGGGGAACCGTGGATGGCTTCATGGAGGAGTATCAGGAAACGGTAGAGAAGTTCCGCGAATTGCAGCCGGATGCCGTTATTTTTGTGCAGGGCATCATGCGTGTGGCGGCGGAACGCTCGAATACGGACCCGATTTTTAACAACCAGGGAATCAATGAGCGGAATGCGAGAATTGCTGCATTAGCAGACAACCGTAAGATTTTTTACATCGATGTCAATGAAGTTGTCTGTGATGAGAACGGTGATTTGCGTGCAGACCTGACGTTTGATAATCTGCATCTGTACGGTTCAAAATACGGAATCTGGCGGGATTTTCTGATGGAAAAAGGAATTGTTCCCCCGCAGAAATAGTTTTGAGAAAAATTCTCTTTGTACCAAATGTGACGGATTTTGGTCAGAAAATGGGTTATAATAAGCACATAAAAGATGAGAAACAGGAGGAAAAAAGATGGTAGTAAACGAGACAGGTAATGTGAATTTAAGAAAAGTAGCAATGATTGGATGTGGTTTTGTCGGCTCATCTTCAGCGTTTGCCCTGATGCAGAGTGGATTATTTTCCGAGATGGTTTTGATTGATGCAGATAAAGAGAGAGCAGACGGGGAGGCGATGGATATCAGCCATGGCGTACCGTTTGCAAGACCTATGAAGATATATGCCGGGGATTATGATGATATTACGGATGCGGCAATTATTGTGATTACAGCAGGTGCCGGACAGAAGCCGGGCGAGACACGTCTGGACTTGGTTCACAAGAATGTATCTATTTTTAAATCGATTATCCCTGAAATTGCAAAAAGAAAATGTGCCGGAATCCTGTTAGTTGTTTCAAACCCGGTTGATATTCTGACCTACACAGCCTTGAAACTGTCCGGATTCCCGGAGAACCGTGTCATTGGTTCCGGAACGGTATTGGATACGGCAAGACTTAAATATGAGTTGGGAGAGCATTTAGGTGTGGACAGCCGAAGTGTGCATGCATTTATTGTAGGAGAGCACGGTGACAGCGAACTTGCCGTATTCAGCAGTGCGAATGTTTCCGGTGTTCCGGTTCATGAATTCTGCGAGATGCGTGGACATTACAACCATGACGAGAACTCCCAGAAGATTTCCGAGGCAGTGAAAAACAGTGCCTATGAGATTATTGCGAAGAAAAAAGCAACTTACTACGGCGTTGCAATGGCAGTCAGAAGAATCTGTGAGGCAATTGTGCGCGATGAGAAGTCAGTGCTTCCGGTATCGAATATGATGCATGGACAGCATGGTATCACAGACGTCATGTTATCTATGCCGGCTGTCATTGGTGCACATGGTGTGGAGTCAATTGTTCCAATTTCCTTAAATGAAGAGGAAGAGACGAAATTAAGAGAGTCTGCAGCAACACTGAAAAGTGTATTAGAAGAGGCACTTGCAGAGTAGAGCATGGGAAACTAAAAAAGCATGTAAATGAAAAGAAGTGAGAAATCGCATATTTAAGAAGAAAATGTCTTCCTAAAATGTGATTTCTCACTTTTTATTTCTTAAATGTTTTGATTTAATTATTTGAAACCGCTTTTTCGAAAATTTCTGCCGGGTTAGCAGAGAGCGAAACGCCTAATCCGGTCAAAACATCAAAAAGAGCATCTAATGTCTCTGTCATATCTGCGATATTAGCATTTGTTCCCATGTGTCCGATGCGGATGACCTTTCCGGTAAGGGCATCAAAGGAACCGGCAAGCATAATATTGTGTTTCTTTTTCATGCCTTCTAGGATGTCGGAAGCTGTCACGGAATCCGGCACATCAAATACGGTTACCGTGTTCGAAAAACCGCTCTCTAAGTGAAGTTTTAAACCACATTCTGTGATGGCCTTTCTGGTTGCTTCGCCGATTACGGCATGACGTTTTAACATATCGGAGTCTGCCGCAATGGTGTCAAATGCGGCGCGGAGTCCGTAAATATCGCTGATTGGCATAGTGTAAGGAAACCATTTCTTTTCATAATAGCCCTCAAATGCCATCAGGTTTGCATAGAAGGAAGCAATCGGTGTCTTTCTGCTCTTCATGGCAGCCTTGGCATCATCACTTACAACTACAAAAGTTAATCCTGGAGGCGCAGAAACAGCCTTCTGGGAGCCGCCGCAGAGGAGGTCAATCTGAAAATCATCCACACGGACATCCTCGCCAAACATGGCAGAAACCGAATCTACAACGGTCATAATGCCATATTTTTTCAAAAGAGGACAGATGCGGCTGATATCATTTAACATGCCGCTTGGCGTATCGCAGTGCACAACGGTGGCATATTTGTAATCATGATTTTTTTCCAGATAGGCTTCTAATTCGTTTAAATTAAAAGGATTCTTATCGTCTGCAGTATAGAGTACAGGTACGCCGCCGTACATGCTGACAAAATCGGCAAATCCCCTTCCGTATACACCGTTATCGAGAACGAGTACCTTATCGCCCGGTTCTGTCAGGGAGGCGCAGGCTGCTTCTAAACCTAAAATGCCTTCGCCATCAAGGATTAAAGTCTCGTTTTTAGTGTGTAAAAGTCTGCTGATTAACTCGCAGGTTTCTTTGTAAAAGTCACAGAAAGTTTCGTCTAAGTCGGGATTCGTACATTCTAAGCTTCTTGCCAGACGTACATTTTCAGCGACCTGGGTAGGACCCGGTGTCATAATTTTATACATGGGAAAAAGACTCCTTCCTATTTATTAGTCTGCCAAAATGGTTTTGTTGGCAGCAACACGTAATTTTTCTGCAATTAAGAATACGATAACGGCAGCGACGCCAATCTGAACCAGGTTACCCGGAATAGAAGCGGCAGGAGCAAGCCAGTTTCCGTAAATGATACCCTCGGCGATATAGTAGCCGACTACTTTAATAATGCAGGCAACGCCCATTGCAAGTGCGTTCCAGCCATAACCGTGATGCTTCTCTGTGATGGCACCGACTGCAAATCCCATAAGAGCCACGATGACAAAAGTAAATGGAGCCCATGCTGTCCAGCCGGAGAGCAAATCGAAAAGTCCCATTCCGACACCGCCGGCGATAGCACCGCTCTTCTTACCAAAGATGATGGCGCACAGGAAAAGAGGTACATTTCCAAGGTGAATCAGTCCACCGTTTGCCGCGATTGGCAGGCGCACATTGACAAATGCGGTAAAAACATAAGTTAATGCGATAAAAAGTGCTGTTATAGTAAGAAATTTTACATTTCCAAGTTCCTTTGTCTGTGTTGATGTTGTTGCTTTCATTTTCATAACCAACCTTTCATTTGTATTTCTGTGCTTCATCATATCCTTAAACTGGCTGAATATAAAATGCCAGTTTTGAAAAAAATGACCATACCAGTTTTGTGCTTTACACGTGCGATAAGAAAGACGAGAAAAAGAAAAAATCAAGAGAAAGGGTGAAATCGGGACGATTACGACGTGAAAAGTAGATAAAATGCACAAAAAAAGAGGGTGGGAAAATGGTCAGCTTGCACGAAAAACAAAAAAACTCTGACATTTTCCATTTTCCGGTGGTAAAATAGAAGTATCAGGTTACAGATATGTAATCTCTTTGGTCGTTGTGTTTTTAGAAAAGGAGTAAAGAATGTTTGAGAAAGGTGAATATGTAGTTTACGGAACAAAGGGAGTCTGTCAGGTGGAAGATATTACACATGTAGACATGCCAGGTGCAGATAAGGAACGTCTTTATTATGTGCTCTGCCCTGTGCATAATACCAGCGGTAAGATTTTTTCTCCGATTGACAATCAAAAGATTGTGATGCGTAAGGTAATCAGCGAGGACGAAGCGAAAGAGCTGATTGCAGAGATTCCAAGTATCGAGGAGTTATGGATTTCAAACGAAAAAGAGCGTGAAGCAAAATATAAGGAAGCGGTTCTTTCCTGCGATTACAAGGACTGGGTTGGTGTGATGAAGACTCTGTATATCAGAAAGCAGAGACGAATTGCCCAGGGCAAGAAAGTGACTGCATTAGATGAGAAGTATCTGCATTTGGTTGAGAACGAATTGTATGATGAGTTGTCCATTGCATTGCACATTCCTGCAAATCAGATGGAACGTCATATCAAAGAACAGATTGGTGCTTAAAAATGAAAAACGCATCTGGTAATTATGACATTGCCGGGTGCGTTTTTTTGTTGCATGTTCTGCCTTAAACAGTGGTGTTGACACCGTTGACGGCAGCATGTTCATTTTCCTCCATCGGGATGACAATGCATTTGTGACCGTCGATAACTTGTGATTTAATCTGGTCGACTTTTTCCGGTTTCACGCGGAGAATGACGTCGTAGGTCTTGACTTCATCTCCGGAGACGTCTTCGGAACTGTCCGCATCTTTTGTCAGGGACTTGTAATCTTCTAACTGCTCGGTTAGAACCTGAACCTGCGTCATCAGTTCCTGTTTTTCTTTGCGGCTTGCATTTGCTTCTAATGCTTTGTTGTCTAACAGATAGTCGGCAGCAGGAAGTTGTTCGCCGAATTCTTCTTCGTAAGATTTCTCAATCACTTTTGCTTTTTCTTCCTCCACACCGCTGTCAGTTAAAAGAGAAGAAATAGTGTTTGTAGTTAAAATAGCAGGTTCTTTTTCTTCCTCGTCGTCCATAGCGTCATGCGCTTCGATGAAATCATTTAAACTTTCCTGAATATCCATGAAGAGGTTGCGTCCCTCTTCTTCATCCCCACCGACGGCATCCTGAACAATTGCCTGGAATGTCAGCTTCTGCTCAGTAGCGGTGCGGCGCGGGTCGCAGCCTAAACCGGCTGCCATGAATTCTGCGTGTGGATTCTTGGTATCTTTTGTATAGAACATGCAGGCATGAATATCGGTGCTCCGGTCTGTAAACGCCGGGAAAATAAAACCGGTGTCCGGCATGCCGACAACCCAGTCACGGATACGCGGCCCGATGCGGTTTTCGTCTTCACGATAGCCAAGTCCCGGTTTGGTCAGGGTTACCGGGCAGATGGCGCACAGAAGATATTCGTATACTTCCTCGGACTCATCGAGGTTGTCATTGTCGCTGGTTCGTGTCATAACATCATATGCATCATGGAAAATCAGAATCAGATAATTTCCAACATAGTCATAGGAATCAATGACGAGGTCGTAGAAAGCATCCAATAAATCATCGTTTTTCAACTTGCTCTCGCGAAGCCCCATCAGAAACTGCTGACGTCCACCGGCGGCTTCCTCTGCAAGTGGGAATTCTAACTCCAGCAAATTATTTCCGAGTGTACCGGATAACGTTTTCTTGGCAATGTCGAGATACTTGTAATATTCCTCCTCCTCAAGATTTAAAAATGTCTCGCCGATATTTACGACCTTATTGTGGTCAGCATCCACATAGCAGCCACACATCCGTGTGAAAGTACATTCGTCCTTTTTCAGACGGCGTTTTAATTCTAATACTTCTTTTTTGTTCATATGTAAATCGCTCCATTTCTGCAAAGTAAATTTCATCATGTTTTTGTAAAATGATAAAGATATATTAACATAAAATGGTGAAAAAAGCCAAGGGGAAAGGGGGAGTGAGGGAATAAGTTTCGCATATAGATATGTGAAATGAAATTTGAATGTAATTGCATCAAAAACATTTCAATTTAGTCATTTTGATAAAAATGATGAAGTTAAACTTGATTTTGATGAAATTGAGGTATATAATTCAAATAAGTCATTAAAAAAATGAGGCAATAAAAATGAGACAGTTTGATTACACAGAAAAATGGAAAAAATTGCTTACGCCAGAGATTGTAGGTTACCTTACAACAATTCATGAATACAAGGGTGAACAGCGCTTGATTGCGGAACGCTATGCTGATGTATTGGAAAGTCTTGTTGAGGTGGCTAAGATTCAAAGTACAGAAAGTTCCAATAAAATTGAGGGTATCTATACTTCTGATGAACGTTTGAAAAAAATTGTTTTGGATAAGACAATGCCAAAGACAAGAAACGAGCGTGAGATAGCGGGATATAGGGACGTGCTAAACACAATACATGAGAATTTTCAACATATTCCAATTCGCGATACATTCATATTACAACTCCATAGAGATTTGTATAAATTTGAGAATGTCTCTGATGGAGGTCAATTTAAGGCTTCTGACAACATAATTGAGGAAGAGGATGCAAGCGGTAATAAGTTTGTTAGATTCAGACCTTTACCAGCGTGGGAGACACCGGAGGCAGTGATAAGCCTATGCACTGCCTATAATGAGGCAATTAACAAAAGCGGAGCAGATCCACTTTTATTAATTCCGATGTTTATCATAGATTTCTTGTGTATTCATCCGTTTAACGATGGAAATGGGAGAATGAGCAGATTGCTGACTTTATTATTATTATATCAGAATGATTATATTGTCGGAAAATATATCAGCTTGGAAAAATTGATAGAGCGTACAAAGGACAGTTATTATGATGCTTTATGGGCAAGCTCGCAAAGATGGATGGAAGATGAGAATAACTACGAGTCTTTTGTGAAATATATTCTTGGAATTATTACGGCAGCATACCGGGAGTTTTTCGATAGGGCACATATTGTAGAAGAGAAGAAAGTACCCAAACCAGACAGAATTGAAGAACTGATAAAGAATCATCTTGGTACAATCACAAAAACAGAAATTCTTGAAAGAGCTCCAGGAATAAGCCAGACGACTGTCCAGAGAACATTAACAGAGTTAGTTAAGGCAGGAAAAATTACTAAAATAGGTGGCGGAAGATATACAAAATATGTTTGGAATTGGAAGGATGAGGAATAGTATGACACAGGAAACAATTAATCAAATTCTTAAATTCAGAGATGACAGAGAATGGAAGCATCAGAATTGTTAGAAGTATTTCAATGGAGTGGAGCCGATACTTCTTCAGAAAATAAAATAGAAAAGATAAAAGAAGAACTCCAGATGTTGTAAATTATTGTGTCTTGATGGCAGATGCATGTGGATTAGATTTGGACGAAATTGTGCAAGCGAAAATAGAGAGAAATAACGAGAAATATCCAGTTGAGAAATCTAAAGGTAAGAGGGAGAAGAACCAGGTGCAAGAAAGTCATGACCAAAGAGGGATAATTAAATCATATAGACAGGGTATGGCAACAGCAGGTTGCTTTTCAGAACATGAATTTATCTGTATGATATGGTCCCATCTTTGACAGTTGAAAAGCAAGAAAACGGTTGTGAAGTCAGTAAAATCAAGGCTTACAGCCGTTTCTTATTTCGTAGCGATATGTGCTATTGTGCTATATTTTTACATTATTGTAAGTTAATTTCTTTTGTCTGCTTTATGATGCTTCGCATCGTAGATTTTTTGATAAATTCATAATCGGTCCGAAACCCGAAAGTTTGGTGTAAAGAATCTGTTATTTCAGTTCGGGTGTAGGATGGAACGTAGCCATTAGCAGTATTTAACAGTGTCATTTTCATGGAGCGTAAGGTCTCGATGATCTGCTCTGTTGTATAGTTATTTCCTATTTTCTGCTCTAACAGGCGGTAAAGAAGAAGGCTGATATAGCAGGTCATGAAATGTGCCTTAATCCGGTCATCTCTTCTGACATACACAGGCCTTGCTTCGAATTCGGTTTTCATAATTCTGAAGTTCTCTTCAATTTCCCAGTGCTGCTTGTTAATCTTTATGATTTCCTCGATATTTCCCTCCAGATTTGTCATAACCGCGTAGAAACCATCGTAAAGTTCTTCTTTGGCTATCTGTTCCACGCCAATTTCATATACTTTCTTTTCTACAATCTCACCATCGTTTGTTACGGCAGTGTTTTTTACAAAGCGCATAGGATCATTTTGATTTTTACTCTTTCTCTTTTTGCAAGGAGAGTTAATAATCATCTCTGCACGCTCGATTTGACGTGACCGGATTCTTTGCTGATAAGCTTTATATTTCGGTGAGTATGTAACGATTAGTGTTTCATCCAAATTTCCAGTAACAACAGGAACTTCTTTGTAATAAATGGAGTTAAAAACTTCTTCATCGGTTTCGTCCAAAGTCCTGATATCTATAAAATCTGTCGAACCAACCTTTCTGAACTGTGTTGGATTCAGGGCGATATCCCGGTCTTCCTGCTTCATCTTCTTAAGGGAATGCGTGATGACATAGGCCCGATTCCCGATGCTGTTAAACGCTCGGTTATTTGCACTTCCAAGACCGGCATCTGAACAGAAAATAAATTCACTGCAGTTGAAATCCTGTATGATTTTTTTCTCCAAAGGTTTGAGCGTTGTCTGCTCGTTTTGATTGCCTGGAAAAATATCAAATGCAAGTGGAATGCCGTCAGCGTCCATAAACAGGCCCATGGTAACAATTGGATTTGGGCGGTTCTCTTTGCTTTTTCCATAGTGCTTCAAACCGCTTTCTTCCTCAATCTCAAAGTAATAATTTGTACAGTCATAGTAAAGTATCTTCTGATTCCTTGGATGGATGAAGTTTGAGTTTTTGTATAGTTCACTTTGGATGAAATCTGATTCCTCTGCGATTACAGACAAAGCTCTGTAAACATCCTGAATCTCATACTTTGGCGGCTCAAGCAGAGTTTTGCAAAAGTTATAACTGCTGAGCTTGCTTGAAGGAGAGAGAATCCTTGCGTAAACAAGATCCGTAAGAATCGCATGGAGATCATACTTGAATTTATGACGACCCTTTATCACACGACAGATGTTATCAAGGCGGAGCTGTGTGCATAGTTGTTGAAGGAACAGATAACCGGCATGAAAAGAACGTTCTTCGTTCATAGGGATGCAGGCAGCCTGAGAAAACTCAACCGTGACTTTCCCGGTACGCTCATTATAAAGTTTGGTTTCCTTGGCGGCTTCACTTTTAGCCCAAGCCATAAGTTTTTCATCATCACCATTGAACTGTTCCAGCAAAACGTTGTATTTTCCGAGCTTTTTATAGATACGAGATGATGATTTTCCATCTTTTTTTCGTAGGAAGATTAATATCGCTTATTTTTATATTTTATTTGCAAAGTCATATTCTCTCAGCAAAGTTTATGGATTTGAGAGAGATAAAACGTATAAAAGGTGGATCGCCATTGACGAAAATATAGTAAAAGTGTATACTGATTTTATAACATACTTTGTATTTTTGGGTAAAATATACAAAAGTGATCAGTTCCAAGGAAGGGAGGATAAAAATATGAAGAATATGAAGGTAAGAACCAAGCTAAATCTGATACTGGTTCTGGTTATTTTTCTTGTGGCTTTTGGGAGTGTTGTTTCCATCAAGGATTTGGAAGATGTGAAAGATAAAGCATTGGAGACAATGGATGCATCATCCCGTCAGAGTTATGATGATTCAATTAAAGAGCAGGTGGGCGTGGTTATTTCCCTGTTGTCGGAGATTAATGACGCATATAAAGCGGGAACTTATACGCTGGATGAAGCCAAGAAAATTGCAGCAGATGAGGTTCGGCAGATGCGTTACGGAGAGACAGGTTACTTTTGGATTGATCAGTCAGATGGAACAAATGTAGTTCTGCTTGGCAGCGATACCGAGGGAACGAACCGTATGGAGACAGAGGATGCAAACGGATACAAGATGGTGAAAGAAATCATACGTGTAGCAGTGGAAGATGGTGGAGGATACACAGATTATGTATTTCCTAAAGAAGGAGAGACTAAACCTTCACCGAAGCGTTCCTACAGTGAGTATTTTGAACCATTTGACTGGGTGGTCGGTACTGGAAATTATACCGATTATATTGATACTGCCATTGAAAAGCAGGACAAGGTATTTTCAAGCTATGCAATGAAAAAGGCAATCACACTGATTGGGGTATGTGTTGCAATGCTTGTGGTTGTTGCAGTGCTTGTTTTCATGATCGCACAGGATATTACAAAGTCACTTAAGAAAGTTGTAGCAGAGATTGAAGTGATTGCAGGTGGTAATTTTGCGCATAGAATGCAGACCAATATGATGAAACGGAAAGATGATTTCGGACAGCTGGCAGGAACACTTGAGACAATGAGGGAATCAATAAGCGGATTGCTTTCCCAGGTAAAGATAGAGGCAGCAAATATTGATACAGTTGTGGAAGCAATGGATAGCAGTATATCAAATCTGAATGGGGAAATTGAGGATGTGTCTGCGACAACCGAGCAGCTTGCTGCAAGTAC
>CAKRDK010000001.1 GCA_934309475.1 uncultured Roseburia sp. | reverse complement strand
GAGGTCGAAGTAGTAATGTTACTGTAGAATTGAATATATTATGTGAATTGACCCCATCAAGTAGTATAATCTGCTTGATGGGGTTATTTGTATAAAAATTGGTGATTGGAGGAAAATGGTACAAAAAGGCTAATTATGGTATTATTAGACTAGAAATAAAGAGGTGTATATTATGCCACAGATGAATTATATCATCATTTTTGATGTGAGAGCGGATGTTGTAAATGTTGTCGGTATTTTTCATCAGTTAGAGAATTATCCAAATAAAATATAAGATATATGGGGAATCAGAGTCAGACGAAAAGCTAACGCTGATTTTTTGTTTTTATAAGCTGATATTCTGGCAGAGGAAGCGGATAAAATAATCGTACTGAAAAATGGGAATATAGCTCCATACAAGAAAACACAATGCACCAGAATGGAGTTTTCGGAAAACCTGTGCTAAAATAAGAAAAAATAATACAAAAAGGAAATGACAGGAATCACTATGAATCATACATTATTACAACAGATTACTAAAAAAGATGCAAAAGCATTTACCCACGGCGGGAAGTTTCACGCAGACGATGTTTTCTCATCAGCATTATTGCTCTATTTAAACCCGGAGATTACGATTACGCGTGGCAATAAAGTTCCGGAAGATTTTGATGGGATTGTATTTGACATTGGACGCGGGGCGTATGACCATCATCAGAAAGACAGCAGAGTCCGAGAAAATGGTGTGCCGTATGCAGCATTTGGACTTCTCTGGGAGCAGTTAGGAGCAGGAATCTTAGGCGAGGAACTCGCGCAGACTTTTGATGAAGCGTTTGTGCAGCCGCTTGATAATAATGATAATACCGGAGAGAAAAATGAACTTGCAACATTGATTGGAAATTTCAATCCGGCGTGGGATGCACCTGGCAGCAGCGATGATGCATTTTTCCGGGCAGTCGGCGTAGCCGGGATGATTTTGGAGAATAAATTCGAGCGGTATCTTGGAAATGAGCGGGCAGATAAACGGATTGAGGAAGTGTTAGAGGCACAGCAGAAAGCACTTATGACAGGGGAAAAACCGGAAGATGAGGCAAAAATACTGGTTCTGCCGGAATTTATTCCGTGTCAGAAGAGACTCTCAGAGACCGAAATTGCATTTGTGATATTTCCGTCTAACCGGGGCGGATATTGTATCCAGCCACAAAAACGCGAATATTCCATGAATTATAAGTGCAGTTTCCCGGAAAAATGGCTGGGGTTAGAAAACGAAGAACTGGTGCAGGCGACAGGACTGCTCAGTGCAGGTTTTTGCCATAAGGGAGGCTTTCTGATGACGGCAGGCACATTAGAAGACGCCGTGGCAGCATGTAAGATCAGCTTATCCTGTTTTGAAGAAGAACCAGTGCTTGTAAATCTTGGCGAGGAAGGGGAAGTGGACGAGCTTTTACAGAAATTGCCAGGAATGGAACATGCCCGAATCGTACACTGTGCGCTGCCGGATTTTCCGGAATTTGCGGTGCAGGGAATCTACGGGGAAGTTTTGATGGAAAAGCAAGAATGGAAGAGCCATATCAAAGAGCAGGTGAAACAGATTTTAAAAGAAAAACCGGAAGTTGTGTATGTGCAGGGAGATGTTTTCCGAATTTATCCGATTGTGCATCAGCTTCGTAAGAAACACATTCCGGTTCTAACGCTCGTGGAGCAGGATGGAACGCGATATCTTGCACGTATTCCATCCGGTTCATAAAGAAAAAGAAACCACTGGAAAAAATACGGGCGGGTGCTATAATAGACAAGGAAAATTATGAAAAGAATTTAGAAAATGAGGAAATAGCAATGAAAAAGAATGGAAAAAAGATAGCGAAAGCGGTGGGAATTGGTCTCGCTGCTCTTGTCGTTGTAGTGGCACTTGCCTTTGGAGTCTATGTGTCAAACTATTATCATGCCGTTGATGTCACGTTTGCCGAGGAGGAAAACATCGCAAAGACGGAGTATGATAATTATATTGTATATGGAGATACCGGAAGCGATACGGCATTTATTTTTTATCCGGGAGGAAAAGTGGAAGCGGAAGCATATGAGCCGTTGCTCTGTGAGATTGTAAACGGAGGATGCTGTGCGATTCTGGTGAAAATGCCGCTTCGCCTTGCCGTGTTCGATGAGGATGCTGCGACGGATGTGATGAAGGATTTCCCGCAGATTGCGCACTGGTATATTGGTGGTCATTCGCTCGGAGGGGCAATGGCAGCAGATTATGTGGCAGACCATACGGGAGAATTTGAGGGACTTATCTTATTCGCAGCATACCCGACCAAAGAAATCTCCGATGACCTGTTTGTGCTGTCACTTTACGGCAGTGAAGACGGTGTTTTAAATATGGATAAATATCTTGCTGCAAAGGATTTGGCACCGCAGATGTTTGAGGTCGTGATACAGGGTGGCAACCATGCCCAGTTTGGAAACTACGGAGTCCAGAAAGGGGACGGAACGGCGACCATTTCGAATGTGGAGCAGTGGGAGCAGGCGGCAGATTATGTAACATCTTTTATGCAGCAGAATGAGTAACAGAAAATAATAAAGTTTGCCGGAAACATTGAATATTCTGTAAAAAGATGATATAACTATAAGGTAGTTTTTTAAAGAAGCCTGATTTATAAGTCAGGCTTCTAAGTATCATAAGGCTAAAAAATAAATATGCGATACAAGAGGAGGAGTATATCAATGAAGAAAATCGAAGAATATGTCAGAACGATTCCAGATTTTCCAGAGCCGGGTATCATGTTCCGCGATGTGACAAGCGTGATTCAGGATCCGGACGGTTTCAAACTTGCCATCGACTCTATGATTCAGTTATTAGATGGCGTTGACTTTGACGTGGTAGTCGGAGCAGAGTCAAGAGGATTTATTTTTGGTGCACCAATTGCATATGCACTTGGAAAAGCTTTTGTACCAATCCGTAAAAAAGGAAAGCTTCCTTGCGAGACAATCTCTGCAGATTATGAGCTTGAGTATGGACATGCTACCATTGAGATGCACAAGGATGCCATTCTGCCGGGACAGAAAGTCGTTGTGGTAGATGATCTGATTGCGACAGGCGGAACCATTGAAGCCGGATGCAAACTGATTGAACAGCTTGGCGGAGAAGTCGTGAAAGTTCTGTTTTTGATGGAGCTTGCAGGATTAAAAGGAAGAGAGAAGCTTGCAAAATATGACGTTGCTTCTGTCATCACATACGAAGGAAAATAAAATACGAGAGAGTAGGGTTTTAAAAAATGTTAGAAAAATTTTTTCATTTAAAAGAAAATAATACGACTGTAAAAACAGAAGTATTAGCGGGAATTACCACATTTATGACAATGGCATACATTCTTGCTGTCAATCCGACAATGCTTTCCGCTTCCGGAATGGATGCGACAGCGGTATTGATTGCAACCTGTCTTGCATCATTTGTGGGAACATTGGCAATGGCACTCATGGCAAATTATCCGTTTGCATTAGCACCGGGTATGGGATTAAATGCATACTTTGCATACACAGTATGTCTTGGAATGGGATATGACTGGCGCGTTGCATTGATGGCAGTATTTGCGGAAGGTCTGATTTTTATCGTGCTTTCACTTACAAATGTACGTGAAGCAATCTTTAACGCAATTCCAAGCAACCTGAAAAAGGGTGTGAGTGCTGGTATCGGTCTTTTCATTGCGTTCATCGGTTTACAGGGTGCGCATCTTGTTGTAAACAATGATTCTACTTTGTTATCTTATGTTGATTTCGCCGGAAACTGGCATACAGAGGGAATCTGTGCCGTACTTGCACTGATTGGACTTGTAATTACGGTTGTCTTATACGTGAAAGGATTCAAGGGAGCAATCTTAATCGGTATTATCGCTACCTGGGTACTGGGTATGATCTGCCAGGCAACAGGCATTTATCATATTGATGCTGATAACGGTTTCTATTCCTTATATCCGACCCTTTCCATGACAGATTTCTCTGCTTTTGGAAAAACATTCGGGCAGTGCTTTAAAGCTGACTTTTCGAATGTAAGTATTTTTAACTTTATCGTTATTTTATTATCATTCTTATTTGTAGATATGTTTGATACAATCGGAACATTGATTGGTGTTGCAACAAAGGCTGATATGTTAGATGAAGAAGAAAAATTACCAAGAATCAAACCTGCTTTACTTGCAGATGCAATTGCAACTTCTGTCGGAGCAGTTTTTGGTACTTCCACCACAACAACATTCGTAGAGAGCTCAGCAGGTGTAGGTGCGGGCGCTAGAACAGGTCTTTCTTCTGTTGTAACAGGTTTCCTGTTCTTACTGGCAATTTTCTTTGCACCAATCTTTACAGCAATTCCGGGATTTGCAACAGCACCGGCATTGATTTTCGTTGGATTTTTAATGATTTCTGCCGTGTTAGAAATCGACTTCTCAGATGTGACAGAAGCAGTTCCTGCATACCTTTGCATCCTTGCAATGCCATTGATGTACAGCATTTCAGAAGGTATCGCAATCGGCGTTATCTCTTACGTTGTTATCAATGTTATCTGCGGAAAAGCAAAGAAAATCACACCGCTTATGTACGTGCTTGCAGTTCTCTTTGTCTGCAAATACATTTTCCTGTAAAAGGGTTATTGAAAAAACTTTTTTACAAAAGTTATTGACATATAACTTGAGTTAGATTAAACTAACCATAGAAAAGATGAGTTACATCTTCTTGTAACTCATTCTTTTTTAAAAACAGGTTAGTTAAAACTAACCAAAATCTGTAAAAGAAAGGCAAGCAGACTTATGTGCAAAGAGGTATTTCAGATTGTAGAAAAGATGAACCTGGAAGAATTAGAGACACAGATGGCGTTACAATGTGCACCGTTGATGGCGGGAATTAAAATTTCGAACTTATTGATTGTGCAAAACAGCAACGTCGGTGATGTGGAAAAGATTTTAGAGGGAACACCGATTGCAAGTGATATCTTATATCAGACCAGCAGGAAGACAACATTTTTACTGTACCGCGCATCTGAGGTAAAAAATTACCTGAACACGGAAAAAGTAAAAGAGGCAATGCATCAGTTTGGCTATGAAAAAATGGACTTACCATCTGTTTTAAAGGAATTGTCAGTGCGTTATCATGGCTACATGAGCCGCAGGGGAGAGTTCCCGCATGAGCTTGGCTTGCTGTTAGGATATCCGGTGGAAGATGTGCTTGGATTCATTGAGAACCGCGGACAGAATTTTTTGTATACCGGTTATTGGAAAGTATATGGAAATGTCGACGAGACGGTTGCTTTATTTGCAAGATTTGAACGTGTGAAAGAGCAGATGATCCGCATGGTTTCCGTGGGTATGGATATTCCGGAGATTTTACAGAGATTTGACAACAATTACTATGGACAGCTTGCAGTATAGGAGGAGGGAATCTAGACAGAGAAAGAGGGCATATAATCAATCATATTTTCGTCAGTTATAACAATTTAATCATCAAAAAAATAATTCAGGAAAAGAAAGACTTCATCGGGTCTTTCTTTTTTTGTCAGATTTCGTCTAAAAGGCACAAAAAACACCATATTAGGGAATTGTAAATTGACAAAAAACCGGACGTTATTTAGAATTTAGGTAGTGATGTTATGGAGAACATTAGGACGCATTCTAAGGAGAATATAAATGGGAAAATTAAAGATAAGAACAAAGATGATAGTATTGCTGGTATTGATTGTTGTAATGGCTGGAATATGTTTTATGGCAGCCTCATCTGCATTAAGTGAGGTGGCTGCAATTGCAACGGCAAATAATGATGCAGAGGCAATTAATGCGGCTGCCACAAGTGGATTGACAAGAATGACGATTTATATTGTAATCTGTCTGGTTGTCATTTCAATCATTGGTACTTATATTACAAGAGATATTATTCATTCAATTAATATGGCTGCAGCTTATGGAATGAAGCTTGCAGAGGGTGATATGACAGAGAAAGTGCCACAGCAACTTACTGCAAGGAATGACAGTATCGGTGATTTGGGAAGAAGTTTTCAGACAATCCAGGCGAATATGAAAGAACTGTTAGGAAGTATCAAGAATGAGACGCTGGCATTAGAGGATATCGTCCGTAATGTGGAATACAGTATGGAATATATGAACCTTGATATCGAGGGTGTATCAAAGTCAACACAGACATTAGCGACCGGAATGGAGACAACCGCACAGGCTTCCCAGGAAGTAACCGTGACGGCGGCAGAGATTGGAACCGTTGCCAAAAATATTGCGGTACATGCACAGGAAGGCGCAGAGCGTGTCATTCAGATTCATGAGCGTGCCAATGAGGCAATGGATAAGACATCGAAGAATCGAGAGAATACAAAACGTGTGCATAATGAAATCCGGGGTACGCTGAATCAGGCTTTAAAGGATGCGGAAGTAGTATCACAGATTGAAGTCTTAGCGGAAGCAATCCGTGAGATTACGGAGCAGACGAATCTGTTGTCACTGAATGCTTCGATTGAAGCGGCAAGAGCCGGTGAGGCGGGACGCGGATTTGCAGTTGTCGCAGATGAAATCAGGGCATTGGCAGAGCAGTCCGCAAGCACAGTCGACCATATCCAGAAGGTGACAGAAGATGTCACCGGAGCAGTGAATAATCTGTCGGAGGATGCAGAACGTCTGTTGGAATTTGTGCGTACCGATGTTTCGGAAAGTTTCGATTATTTTGAAAAGGTTGCAGGTTATTACAGACAGGATGCGGAGTATGTAGATGGTCTGGTTACAGATTTCAGTGCGACGTCGGAGGAACTTTTAGCATCCTTAGATAATGTGTCTCAGTCAATCAACAGTGTCAGTCTTGCTTCGAATGAGGGCGCAACGGGAACAACAGATATTGCGGATAAGATTCAGGCGGTATCAAGCCATGCGATTGAGGTGGCGGACATCGTTAAGAGAGCCGGAGAATCATCCTGTGCACTGGATAAGAACATGAAGAAATTTTTGGTATAGCATATAATAGGGAACGTTAGCAGGAGTGTAGCTATGGGGAAAAAAGGAACAGTTTTAATCGTTGATGATGAGAAAGTCAACCGTATTATTTTAAGAAAAATCTTAGAGACGGAATATGATATTTTAGAGGCGTCAAACGGTGAGGAAGCCTATGATATTTTTGTGGGACAGTATGGGTTTATCACGGCAGTCGTTTTAGACGTGTTCATGCGGTCGGGGAACGGCATTGATTTCTTAAGACACTATCATGACTCGGAATTTTATCAGAGAATACCGGTTGTAGTTGCAACAATCGAAAATGGAACCAAGATTGAAAAAGAGTGCCTCGCGTTAGGTGCATGGGATTTCATCAAGAAACCGTATGATGTGGATATACTGCGTTTCCGTTTGGAAAATGTGATAGAGCGAAGCCAGTTTAAGGTGGCAGAAGAGTTGAAATATGTCAAGGAATATTCAACGTTGACGGGAATCTACAACAAAAAGAGATTTTTTGAGGAGACAAGAAACGTTTTAGACCGGAATCCAAAAGAGCAGTTTGCTTTTATCAGAATTGATATCGAAAAATTCCGGTTAGTGAATTCTTTTTACGGGATTCAGGAAGGAAATAAATTACTGCAATTCCTTGCGTCCTATATTGAAAATGTGTTAGAACCATATCCGAGTAAGGCGTTTGGACATCTGGAGGCAGACATTTTTGGAGTCTGCGTGCCGTATGAGAGAAAGCAGGAGCTGATTGATTTTGTGGAGGAACTCGCGGAACAGTTGAGAAATTATCCGTTGGAGTTTGATTTGGTTCCGGCGTGTGGAATCTATCTGATTGTCGATAAGAGCATTTCCACGAATGATATGTATGATATGGCAAGTCTTGCGGCACAGCGTTGCAAGGGCAATTGCATGAGTGGTTACGCATTTTACAGCGATAGCATGAGTGTCACGATTATCAAGGAACAGGTTCTGACGAACAGCATGCGGAGTGCGTTAGAAAGCGGACAGTTTGTGCCTTATATCCAGCCTAAATACAATTTGGAAGAGTCGAAGATGGATGGCGGTGAGGTACTGATTCGCTGGATAGATCCAAAGCGTGGCATGATAGCCCCGAATGAATTTATTCCGGTGTTTGAACGGAACGGTTTCATTGTAAAATTAGATTATTTTGTATGGGAGTCAACCTGTAAGCTGCTGCGAAGGTGGATGGACGAGGGACGGGAATTGCGGCCGCTTTCGGTGAATATTTCCAGAGTGAGTCTTTATAACCCGCGGCTGGTGGAGCAGATTTGTGAGCTGACGGAAAAATATGGAATTCCGCGGAAGCTGTTACAGCTTGAACTGACAGAGAGCGCATATACACAGAACCAGACGGCAATCCGGGAATTGATGGCGAAGTTCCGTGAAAATGGGTTCACGGTGCTAATGGATGATTTCGGAAGCGGTTATTCATCGTTGAATGTGTTAAAAGATATCGTGGTAGATATTTTAAAGATTGATATGAAGTTTCTCTCGGATGCGGAAGAAAAGAAGCGGAGCGAAGATATACTTGCGTCTGTAGTTGAAATGTCAAAGAAATTGAACATGCCTGTGATTGCGGAAGGTGTGGAAAAGGAAGAGCAGGTTTCGTTCCTGAAAAGTATCGGATGCGATTATGTGCAGGGGTACTATTTTGGAAAACCGATGCCGGTTGCAGATTATGAGAAGCTGGTGTACGAATAAAATTCGTGCACTGGCTTTTTCTTTGAAAAAAATTATGAAAAGTTGTTGAAAAAAAGCCAAATTTGGACGATAATAGGTATATCAGAGGTTTTCGAGAGAGAGGGAAGCAATATGGAAAATTTGTTTGAGCAGCTGCGTGACTGGGGCTGCGATATTGACGGGGCAATGACGCGTTTTTTGAATGATGAAGATTTATATGTGGAATGTCTGCATACACTCATGGATGATGAGGCTTTTACAAAGTTAGAAGAATCCTTAAATGAAGGGGAGATTGATCAGGCATTTCATTGGGCACATACGTTAAAAGGCGTGCTTGCAAACATGGGACTGACACCGATTTATGATGTGGTGGCACGAATCGTTGAGATTTTACGTGCCGGTTCGAATGAGAATACTATGCCAATCTATCGTGAGATGATGGAGCAGCGTGCAAAATTACAGGAAATTATGAACGGATGAGAATTTTTTACGGGAATGTCAGCGGATTGACAGAACAGGTACGGCGGGACGGCATGGCGTTTTTGACAGCAGAGCGGCGGCAGAGAGTAGAAAGCTGTGTGCGGGAAGAGGACAGGAGACGCTGCTTTGGTGCTGGTCTGCTGCTTTGGTATGGTCTGCACATTTGCGGCATTCCTTTGGATGAGGTTACGGTACAGTGGGGAAGAGACGGAAAGCCTTATCTGATGGGATACCCGGATTTTCAATATAATTTGTCACATGCCGGTGACTATGTGGCGGTTGTCTTTGATGAGAAAGCAGTCGGAATTGATATAGAGCAGGACAGCAGATGCAGGGAACAAATTGCAAAGCGTTTCTGGATGCCGGAGGAGTATGCTTATCTGATGGAAGCGGAAGAGCAGGCGGAACGCGAGGAACGGTTTGGCAGAATCTGGACGAGAAAAGAAAGCTATATCAAGGCGACCGGAGCCGGAATGCGTCAGGGACTTGACACGTTTTGTGTGTTGAAGGAACAGGAAGCAGACTGGCATTTTAGAACCTATCGCATAGAGGAGGGCTACCAGATTTCGGTATGCAGCCGGGAGATAGTGACGGCAGAACAGCCGGTACGGCTTGATTTGAAAAAGATTTGTAACATTCCTTAGGAAAGAATAGAAGAGAGGAAGGAGACAGGAACATGTACGATCAGTTAACGGAGCAGGATATCCGCAAGATGGAGGAAGAAATTGAATATCGGAAGCTGGTTGTCAGAAAGCAGGCACTCGAGGCGGTAAAAGAAGCGAGAGCCCACGGTGATTTGAGTGAGAACTTTGAATACCATGCGGCGAAGAAGGATAAGAATCAGAACGAGAGCAGAATCCGTTATTTAGAGAAGATGATTAAGACGGCTAAGATTATTTCAGATGAATCTGCAGAAGATGAAGTCGGGATGAATAATACGGTGGATGTCTATTTTGAGGAAGATGACATGGTTGAGACCTATCGTATCGTCACAACGGTGAGGGGCAATTCCCTCAAGAATCTTATCAGCAATGAATCTCCACTCGGAAAAGCACTGCTTGGACACAAGGTAGGCGACAGAGTGGAAGTGAAAGTAAATGATAATTATTCCTATTTTGTAGAGATTCGTAAGATTGAGAATACGCAGGATGAGGGAAACGACCAGTTGAGAAAATTTTAACGATGGAAAAGAATCACAATTTTTGTGATTCTTTTTTTGTGTGACTACTGTGTGACTGTTTTATAATAGAATCTTAAGAAGTAGGGTTAGATAATATGAGAAAGTGAAGCCATAACAGGTGGAGGGATAAAAGTGAAAAAAAAATATTGGCTTATGGGTGTAGCCGGAGTGATGGTGCTGACGAGTATAGTCGGTGGAACATGGGCATCTTTGAATACGAATACAGAGAATGGCGTTGGAGCCGGAGTAGCGGAGGTTACGACCAAAGCGATTCAGGTTGCTTTTGCAGGAGAGACAACAGAGAAAAGTGTTTTGACAGATGCAGATGTTACTCCAGGAGCTTTTTGCAAATATGAACAGAGCATCAAGAATGATACAACAGATGGTTACGACATTTATGTGAAGGTAAATGTTTACAAATATTGGGCAGACGAGACGAAGGAAGAACAGAATGCGGTTTTAGAAGAAGAACGAAGCTATTATGCTTACGATGCAGATTTGAATGGAGCGTATGCAGCACTTTGTTTCGGAGATGCGCAGGAGGATTATGACAGTGTGGAAGTCGGGGATGTGACGGAGAACGGCTGGCTGGTTGCCTATGAAGATGAGGAACAGATAACACTTTATTATACGAAGCCTTTGGCGGCAGGAGAACAGTCGGAGAATTTCCTCGACGGAATTTCTTTTTCAACGAAGATGAATAATGCATATACCGGCAAGACGCTCGCGTTAGAATTTGAGGTAAATGCAGTGCAGACAAATAACAGCGCAGATGCGATTGCAGCAGAATGGGGCGTGTTCCCGACGTTTGATGCGGATGGAACCATTATCAGCGTATCGGAGACGCGGTAGGCTGAAAGAGAAAGGTATGGGTTAAAATGAAAAAGAAAATTTTTGGAATAGCAGCACTTTTTGGCATGCTGCTTGGCAGTGTGAATGTCGGAGCGGCAGAGACACCGGCAGTTGTGCTGACAGCGCAGGATGAGATTACATATGAAAATTGTACCGATAACCGTTTCGGAGATACATTTGAGGGAATGGCGCCCGGAGATGAGAGAACACAGACGATTCGGATTGTGAATGAGAATTCCCATGCGGCAGCTTTTTTCCTGTCACAGGAGACGGTGGAGGCGTTAGAAGAGGCGAATGAGGCAGCGGGAGGTGCTTATACACTTAAGATTTCGGTGGGAGAGAGCGAGGATACAGCAGAATCCCTGTTAGATATTATGGCAGGTGGTTATACAGATGCAGATAGTGCAAGTACAGAGGGACTTGCAGAGATTACAGAATTGCAGGATTATACTTATCTTGTGCAGCTTGCTTCCGGAAAAAGTACCAATTTGTACTTAACACTTTCGCTCAACGGAGAGGGAATGGACAGCACTACAAATGCAGACTATACAAATGCGGCTGCCAAACTTCAATTTCAGTTCCGTGCATACTACAAAGATGAAGGAACACCGACAATTATCACAGAGATCAAAGAGGAAAAAGTACCGCTGTTTTCTTTCGTGAAGACAGGTGATGCAACCAATTTGATGTTTTTTGCAGGAATTTTATTGGCAGGTGTAGTGGTGCTGGTTGTAGCGTTGAAAAGGAGAAAGGCAGGGAATACCTATGAGAAATAGAAAAATATGTGCAGTTGGAATGGGAAGCCTTCTTGCTTTTACAGTATTGTTTCCGGGTTCACTGCCGGTGCATGCTGCAGCGACAAGCACGGTGACATTCCGTGCCGGAAATGTAGGAACATTTGACACAAGCAAAATTTCATCCATAGACGGAAAATTAGAGGTCACAGAGAACTATCTGAAATTTACCGTAGAAAAGGGCGATGACTTAAGCGAGTTTTTTGCAGATGATGCAGCATTAGACAGCACATTGGCATATTGCCTGGATGTAGAAGAAAATTATTTTTTAAAGGATTGCGATTCATACGGTGCATCCGTGGGCGCGTCTAATTTCCATAATACAGAGTACGTGTTAGATTACGGAGTGCTCGTGGACGGAGTGAGCTACACGGTCTACTATGTAGATAAAGAGTCCGGAGAGCAGATTACGGCGCCAACGATTGCCTATCGGAACAAGGGCGAGAGCGTGGAAGTGACACCGCTTTCGATTGCGGGGTATACGACAACGGATGAACCGGTGACACTCACATTATCAGAGAGTGGCGAGAACGAAGTGACATTTTATTATACGGCATCCGAGGAACAGACGACAGTTGTGAATACAATTGTAAATACAACTGCTGCAGGACAGACTACAACAGCGGCAGGAGCAGACGCAAACGCAGCCAATGGAGCGAATGCAGCAGCCGGAGGAAATGATGGTGGAAATGCAGCTGGTGCAGATGCACAACAGGTAGAGGATATTGCGGATGAGCAGACACCGTTAGATGCGGGTGCGAATGGTGATGCAGACAATGGTGAGACCACGATTGAAGATGAAGATGTTCCGTTGCAGGCAGGATTTGCACAGAGCGTAAAAGGGTATGTGATTCCAATTACAGTGGGAATTTTTGCTGCCGCGCTCATCGTTGCAGCGGTGATTTTACTGTATAGAAAGAAAAAGACAGCAAAAGTGAAAACAAAATAGTATTGTATAAAATGAATAAAGATGAAAACGTCATGGTTAGTGTTTTAACTAATTATGACGTTTTTTTAATAAATGGGAGAAATTGGCTGTTAAATGGGAAGAAATGTGCTATAATCGAAATTGTTTATGGTATGAAAGGGTGTTTGCAGTCTATGATAAAAGTGAACATGCTAGGAAGGTTTCAGGTTATTTGTGACGAACAGGTATTAGACGGCGATAAGATTCATTCCATGATGCTGATGAAATTATTTGTATATCTTATGCTTCACAGAGATAAGGTGCTGACTGTGGATGAGATTGCAATGGCATTATGGAGGGATGAAGAGACGGATAATCCAGCAGGTGCTTTGAAAAATCTGATGTACCGGTTGAGAATGTTGTTGAAAAAGCATTTTGGGGAGAATGACTTTATTTTGACAAGCAGAGGTTCGTATCAGTGGAATCCGGAGATTGAAGTCGAACTTGATGTGGAGAAGTTTGAAGCCTTCTGTGAGAAAGCAAAGAAAGAAGAAGAGACAGAACCAAAGCTTGAGGCTTTTGAAAAAGCGATTGAGCTGTATCAGGGAGATTTTATGCCCAAACTGCTCGACATGCATTGGAGTGTGACATTGACAACCTATTATCACTCTATGTTTTTATCCTGTGTAAAAGGATTGTCCGAGATATATAAGGATGAGGAGCGCTTCGATGAGCTGGAAGTGCTCGCAAACTGGGCAATTATGCACGATAATTTAGAGGAATGTTTCTATTATTATCTGATTTATGCGAGGATGAAGAAGGGGCAGTCGAAGCATGCATTAGAGTCTTATGAAAAAGCATGCAAGATTCTATACGAGGAGCTTGGCGTACATAATCCCGAAAAACTGCAGGAAGTGTATGAGGAACTATTACAGCAGGGAAAAGGCACGAAGGCAGAGAATATAAAAAATGTGCAGGAAGATATGCTTGAGGAAGGGCCGGAAGGAGCGTTTTTCTGTGGCTACCCGGTATTTAAGGAGATTTACCGCTTGGAGGCAAGAAAAATTACGCGTATCGGCGGAGCGGAGCATGTACTTCTGTTTACGATGAATTCAGATGTAGGCGCAGAACAGCAGGAATCTCTGGCAAGATTTCGTGTGCAGAAGGCAATGGAAAAGTTAGAGAGCGTTATCAGCAATTCTCTGCGAATCGGGGATGTTGCGGCAAGATACAGTGATAGACAGTTTATCGTGTTGCTGCCGTTTTGTTCCTATGAGAATGCATTGATGGTCTCAGAGCGGATTTTGTCTAATTTTTATGGAAATAACAAATATTTTAAGAATATTAAAATTAAAGTGAACCTCGAGGAAGTCGTGGCAGCGGAAATGATGATGAATAAGTAAATAAGGGGTAAGAGGTATCGTTTTTTATGTTTGATATTACGAAAACATATCCGGTAAATGGTTTCCGCTTATGTATGGATGAAATGTCAGGGGATATCAGCGGAAGGGCAGTCTCACCATTAGTGAAAGGTGAAATTGCATTTCACGGTGTCGGAGAGCTGCTTTTTAAAATGGAGCAGGTCTTTAACAGAGCAGGTTATCCGCAGGCATTTCAGGAGAAACGAAGTTTTTCCGGAAACAGGGAACAAAAGGGAAATTATCAGGGAATACCGAAAGCAGTAAGGGATGCTGAGAGCATCTGCAGCGAAAAAGGTAAAATTTTCTATTTGGACATTGTCGTGAAATCCAGAAGAAATGCCAGTTGGCAGGGAGTGATTTACGATGAGATGGGAACGCTTGCAGGGGAATTCCAGGGAGAATTAGAACTATTGCAGTATATAGAAAATATTTACAGAGAAAAGAAAGAATGTTAATATGTTACAATGTACTAAATTAATTTAGCATTAAGAGGAGGATATGAAAATGGCATTTTGTATGAATTGTGGAAAGCAGCTTCCGGATGGAACCGCTTTCTGTACTGCGTGTGGTACGAAAGTGGAGGCACCGGAAGCAGCAGAGAACACAGTGACACCGGGAGCGGAAGAGAACACAGCAGCGCCGGAGAACACAGTGGCACCGGAAGCAGAGGCAAACACGGAGGCACCGGAAGTGGCAGAGAACATGGGGGCACCTGAGATGGAAAATCAGGTTCAGATGGAGCAGACTGCCGCAAATGGAAATGAGGCAGAAAATCTGTTCCAGAACCAGATACCAGATGGAACACAGGAACCGTTCCAGAACCAGTTCCAGTATCAGCAGAACATGTATCAGCAGGTTCCGCCGAAGAAAAAGAGTCATGTCGGTTTGATTATCGGCATTGTCTGCGGTGTGGCTGCACTGCTTGTTATTGCGGCAGTTGCATTGTTTTTGGTATGGAACAAGAAAGAAAAAGTAGACTTAAATGATTATATTACGGTTGAATTTTCCGGATATGACGGAAACGGATATGCGGATGTGGTATTCGACTATACGACATTTGAATCCGATGTAGATGCAATCCTTGAGAAGAAACATGTTAAGAATAATGATTCCTGGTTGAGCGATGTCTACTATGTAGAGAATGCATTCAGCTGTTCGGCTACACCGACATCCGGATTATCCAATGGAGATAAGGTCACAATCAGTTATACGTTGCAGAATGAGTCTATCAAAGATTATAAGGTGGAACTTGTAGGCGAGGAAAAGACTTTTGAAGTGAAAGATTTGCAGGAAGTTCAGGAGATTGACCCGTTTGAGGATGTGAGCGTTACGTTTACCGGTATCGACGGAGATATCAGTGCTGAAATTGTGAATAATTCTACAAATACGTTTGTAAATGATTATTTGTATTTTAGTCTGGATAAGTATTACGACATCAGCGTTGGGGATGAAGTGACACTTTCCATCGACATGACAAACGAACAGGCAGCAAATTATGGTTACGCTTTTACTCAGACAGAGAAGAAGTTCACCTGTTCTGAGGGAGATTCCTATGCAGCGGCTTTGGCAGATATTGATGAGGAAATGTTAGGACAGATGCAGAGTGATGCGCTTGCGTACATCCAGAGTGTCTTTGAGCCGGATGATACCTGTACTATCGGGGACTGGAATTATGAGGGTGTTTACTTCTTATATAATACAGATCCGGATAGCTGGTATGAGAAAAATGTACTGTACGTTGTCTTTTCTTCTACCATCACATCGACAGATGGCGAGTATGAACCACAGACGATTTTAGCTCCGGTCGCAATTACAGACATTGTGAAAAAATCGGATGGAAGCGTTACCTATGCGGAACCAAGCTACATCGAAGGAAATCCGGGATATATCGGTGATTCATGGACTTATGTGGGAAGTGGATTCTTCGATGGTGCGCAGATGTATGAGGAACTGATTACAAACCGTGCTTCAGAATATAATTATGAAGTTTCAGAAAGCTTACAGCAATACGGAAATTAGAAAACAGTAGAGAGACTGCCATGTGCAGTCTCTTTTTGAATTCAGGCGCCAAAAGGCAGCTGAATTCTAAAAAAAGATTCCAGGATGTGACCAACGTGTGACTTTTGACTGATATGATAGAGAGCAGTAATGAAGAATATAAGTATAACTTTGCGATGATAGAAGATGGGGTTGCATGAAGGAGGATTTTAAATGAAGCCGGTGAGATTAGGAAAGCGGATATTAGCTTTGGCATTATGTTTTGCAATGCTTGCTGGAGAGGGAGTGAATGTCAGAGCATCCGAGAATACAGAGGAGAATACGGTAGTTACGGCTGACACAGAGACAGTTGGCTTAACATCTGCATATGGTACACTTCAATTTCCGGATATCACAGATGAGGATGTTCAGGAAGTAAGTACAGCAGATTTGGCGTCAGATGACGGTGCAGGTAGTTACTATTACTATGCGGACGTTCAGATTTGGGATGCAAATCTGAACTGTCAGATTGGAGCACTTCCGGAGAAAGACGGAGAGGTGTTAGGACTCCTGCATAATACCAATGGGGACTGGACATTGCGATTACAGTTTACGGCAGGAGATTCCTATAATCTTAATAGGATTGAAGTGCTCAATCCATGGGGAACAACGACTTCTTCAAGTGAGAAGGAGAGTTTGGATATTACCCTGACACCTTATGTGAACTCTTATGGGATGAATACAATCCGCATTTATGTCACATCGAAGACAACAAACAGTGCACAGATTGTGACAAAACAGGGTGTGGAAGGTTATGTTGCGTTAGGAGATCTTATGACAGTGGCAGAGGATGGCGTATTGTCATTATCAGCGCAGAACGAGGTGTTCACCGGAAAACTGACAGAACTGACGGAGAGTGTATGGGATTCATGGGAACTTGGCTGGTATGAATACTCCTATGCGACAGTCGGGGACGCAACTGTTTCTTATTTAAAAGAAGAGAACGGGGCATATTACTATACGACTTCCAAGAAAGCCGGAGCATCTGCTGAGTGGACAGCATTAGGCGAACAGCAGATTTCGTTTGTGTATAAGACGAAAACAGATAAAACAAAGGTGACAACGGTTGATACCAGAGACTTGATTCAGTTAAATCTTTGCAACTACACTGCGCCAAATGAAAATAGTGGTATCAACGCGGGACACAGCCTTAAGTTTTATGCATACGGAGCCACAACAGGAAGTTCAAATAAAAACTGGTATACGGGAAGTTCAAACCTGTATGCAGGAATTGTCAAGAATACATTGGGAACAGACGGTTATCCGGTTCTGACCAAGAAAGAAGGCGGAGAGAGCCTTTCCTATTTATTTGATAATACTGAGGTGACAGGGAAAATTGGTATCTATACAGATGCAAGTTACCTGTTTTCCTATGACAGTGCAACAGGTTATTACAGTTATGACAGTGCAGCGCAGGATGCAGTCTTAAACACTCAGACAAATGAATTTACCGTTTACAGCGGTTCCAATGGATTTTTCCCATTTGGAACAGATACCACAGACAATCATTTTTCGTTCGGAATGAATATGGGGGTTTCTTTCATCCAGCCGAAAAATGGTAAGATTGCCGGAAGTGATATGGTATTCGATTTCTCCGGTGATGATGATGTCTGGGTATACTTAGACGGCGTGTTAGTCTTAGACTTAGGCGGAATCCACGGAGCTGCGACCGGAAGCATCAATTTTGCATCCGGCGAAGTGACAGGATATGCTGTGGCAAATGCCAAGAGCTACGGCGCATCGAACACAGACACTACGATTTATGATGCTTATGTAGAGAGCGGTCTTTATACAGACGAACAGCTTGCAGAAATGTTTGACATCACGTATGCAGCGAACGGAAGTGTGCAGTCGGCAGTATATTCTGACTACACGAACCATTCTATGAAAGTATTCTATTTAGAGCGAGGCGGAACTGCTTCAAACTGTAAGATTACATTTAATATTCCGGCAGTACCGCAGAATACGGTTTCCGTAACCAAAAAGGTCAGCGCATTAGATTCGAATGCAGCCATTGATACAGATGCAACATATCAGTTCCAATTGTACAGTGGTGCTACGGCAGACAGCTGTACCTTGGTGAAGAACACAACATATGACATTTATGAGAACGGTGCAGACACCGGAGAAGATGGTACGATCGGAGAGGACGGAATCTTTGAACTCAAAAATGGTCAGACGGCGGTATTTGCGCAGAGCGTAGATGAGACTTATTTTTATGCGAAAGAATTATCTGTTTCAGACGAGTATACAGTTTATGCAAATGGCGAGAAACTGACAAATGATGGAACAGGAACTTACACCTCTTCCGTTAACCAGATTGTAAATGGAACCGGTAACATTTTAGTGACGAACCGTTTCGATACGGTCGACTATCAAATCGGAACGACAAAGACCGCAACATTGACAGATTGGGAAAAAAGAATTTACAAGATTAATCTCGGTGCTTACCATTCGAATACGATTACCGAGACGATGGATACGGTACTCGTACTGGATGTGTCAGGAAGTATGCCATGGATGTTGGAAAAACCATCCGCCGGAACTTATACGATTAATTCAGATGAATTGAAGTCAAATGAAGTTAGAAAAGCACAAAAAAATAAGAATAAGACTGTTACAGACTGGAGTTATGATTACTTTGTTGCCGTGAAAGAAAATGGTGTGACAGAGTACAGACCGATTACCTGGGACGGAAGCAATTGGGTCAGAGTGGAATCAAAGAGCACTGGTGAGAAGAATTACAATGTGAAGAATGCGGCTATTACCGAGAGCACAAAGATTTATAAGAAAGCCGCAACCCAGCTGACAAAACTAGAATCGTTACAGAATTCGGTAAAAGATTTTATAGAACGCATGGCTGAGACGTCGCCGGAGAGCCGGATTGCAGTTGTTACATTTGCAGGTGAGGTAAAGAGTGTGACAGACTTTACTGCGTGCAGTAAGATGTCATCGGATATTTTAGACAATGTTCAGTTGTATGGCGGTACAAAACAAAATGTTGCGTTAGAGCAGGCAGCAGCTATTTTGAAAAAGAGTGACAACGCAAATAAGAGCTGTATCTTGTTTACAGATGGTGCACCAAACGGAGTGTCTGTCTCAGATGTCACTTCATCTGCGACAACTTTGAAAAAGAGCACCGGAGCAATACTTTATGTAGTCGGATTATGCAAGGAACAGACAACATTAAAGGATGCGGTAGACGCATGGGCAACGGAAGGATGTTCCACAGTCAATACATCGGCAGAGAATCTGATGGAATCCTTTAAATCCATCTTCAATGAGATAACAAAGAGTATCACAACGAAAATCATTGATTACATTGACAGCAGATTTAACCTGTTAGCAGATGATGGAAGCGTAATCGACAGCAGTAATTATGATGGAAAAACAGTAAATGGCGGTACCGTAGGTTACGACAGTGACAAAGACCAGCTCTACATTTTATGGGAGGGCGCACAGGTCGGTTACGGCAGTGCAAGCCAGCCAAACTGGGAAAAGAGCTTTTTTATTCAGGCAAAAGAGGATTACATTGGTGGAAATGCCATAACAACAAATGGAACGGAGTCCGGTGTTATCTATTCCGGAAAGACAACCAAATTCCCACAGCCGACCGTCAACGTCAGAATTACAGTAAGTGCATCTGACGAGGAAGATACCATTTTCTTGGGAGAGAACTTAGAAGGTTACTTTACCGCAGAAAAGGCAGCGGCAATGTCGGATAACATCGAAAGCAGACAGACCTGTGGCGATACGGATATTTCGATTGTATGGAAGAACGAAGCCCAAGAAGAAGTGACCGAAGAGGAAATCCGGAATGCATCTCCGACGGATGATACATTCTATACAATGACAATCACGGTGACACCGAAGGCTGCTGATGATTCCACAGAAGCACAGGCAGCGGCAGAGTCCATGAAAAAAGATGAAACACTCTACACCGCTACGATGCAGACAGCAGAGGACGAGGCAGCGGAAAGTGTTACGGCAGAGGGAACTTACACCGTAAAGGTTGTGAGTGGAACCATCGTTGTGACAAAGAAGATTAAGCGGGATGATATCAACCTGAAACAGGGTGACCCGATTTTCATGTTCGAAGTCAGCAATGGAACGACAACTTACACGAAGACGGTCCGTTTTGATGCAGATACACTTGCAGATTTAAAAGAAGATGCAGACGGTTATGTATCCTTGTCAACAGAGTTTAGCGGATTAGAAAAAGGAACTTATACCGTAAGCGAGTTAAAGACAATGCGTTATAAGACCAAGAGCGTGGAGGTCGAGACAACAGACTGTAAGTATGAAATTGAAAATTATGTGGCGCAGGTTGCAGTCGGTAAGGCAGCACTTGTGGATGAAACTACAAACTTAAAAGCAAATGAAGCAACTGTTCTTTTCTGTAATGAAAAGAATCAGGACGATAATTTCTCCGACACAGACGAGGTGATTAACCACTTTAGCGTGAAGGATGGAAAGATTGTGATTACGCCGGAAAAAGTCCCGGTACAAAAATAAGGAGAGCAGGTGGTATCTATGAAAGAATTTTTGAAAGACAAAAAGAAAAAAATGATTGCGATACTAGCAGCTTCCCTTGTTTTGATAGGCGGGGTTACGGGAATCACGATTTCTGTGATAAAGGCACAGACACAGGTTGTGGAGAATAAGTTTTCCATTGGAAAAGTGACAACCGAGATTGAGGAAATCATTGACGAGACAAAAATGCAGAAAGAACCGAGTGTGAAAAACACCGGTTCCTGCGACTGTCTGATTCGTATGAAAGTTGCCATCAACCCGAGTGATGCAAAGATAAAGCTCACAGGTGGAGCATTTGCTGAAGTTAATCAGACAAAATGGGTCTATAACGAGAAAGACGGATTCTATTACTACCAGGATATTGTCCCGGCAGGAGAGAGTACGGAAGCGTTGTTTACGAACTATGAGTGGACTGGAAAAGAAGACTACTCGGATTTCGAAGAGTTTGATATTGTGCTGTACCAGGAGGCAATTCAGGTAGAAGCAGTTTCAGACGATGAGAAAGTTTCATTCAAAGATAACACCTATGATGCAGACACGGCTGAGAAGCTGTGGAGTATCTATGATGTGAACCAGGATGAATAAGAGAAAGGGAAAAGCAGAGGAAAAAACAGTATGAAAAAGGTATGCGGAATTTTAGAAGGAATTATCATTGTACTGTTGGCTTTGGTTGCGGCAATTTTGCTGTTACCAAAGCTTTTTGGCGTTCAGACGCTAGCAGTTGTCAGTGGAAGTATGGAACCAAACATTCCGGTTGGGTCGATTGTCTTTACCAAAGAGGCAGAGGAACCGGAGCAGTTAGAGGAAGGCGATATTATCACGTATTCGCTTGGAAGCGGAACCTATGTAACGCACAGAATCACAGAGAACCATGTGGATGCGCAGGAAGTCATTACCAAAGGGGATGCCAACGAGACAGAGGATGCGAATCCGGTATCGTATGAGCAGATTGTAGGAACCTGTCTGTTTCATCTGCCGCTATTAGGTTACATCTCGATTTATGCGAAAACACCGGTCGGAATTATCGCAATTTGCGGCGTTGTCATCGTGTTGATTCTGCTCAATTTTTTGCCGGATATTTTTGCCAAAGAAAAATAGATATGTGACCGTCATGTGACTGTAAATGATTATACTTGTGTATGTTCGGTGGAATGAGGCCGGAAAAAATAGGGATTATAGTTAAGGAGAAGAAAAATGAAAAAGAAGAAAATTGCAGCATTAATTACATCACTTGCTTTAGTAGGAGTTGTTGTGGTAGGTGGAACACTTGCATACTTAACAGCACAGACAGAGACAGTAGAAAACGTTTTCACAGTAGGTAACGTATCAATCGACGTGGAAGAGCCTGACTGGAATCCGGATGATGCAGATGAGCTTTATCCAGGCGCTGAAGTGGCAAAGAATCCACAGATTAAAAATATTGGTAAAAACAGCGGCTACATGGTAATGGAAGTAAGCGGTGTCGCTGATATGACAGATTTTGCTGTTTCCTATGGGGAAGAGAACTGGAATAAAGAAGACTGGAGCTATGTTGTGAAAGAGGGCGACAGCTATGTTATCGCAACAGAACAGCCAGATACATTGACAGACGGTTTTTATGCATACAAGGAAGCTGTGACAGCTGGAGAAAGCACAACACCTTTATTTGACAAAGTTACATTCAAGGGTGAAGAGACAACAACAAATTATAAGATTACAGGTGTTGATACAGATAACGACGGAAAATCTAATTACTATACCATCAATGGTGTAGAAGGTACTTTTGCAACCAAAGAGGAGGCTCAGGCAAAAGTAAACGAATTAGCAAATTCTACAGAACTTACCTTTAGCTTAAATGTAAAAGGTTACGCAATCCAGGATGATGGATTTGACAGCTTAATCGATGCAGTAAACGAATTATTAAAATAATTAGAGGATGAATAAAAGAAAGGCACAGGTTATCAAAATGAAGAAGAAAAAAGTAATCACAATGGTAGCAGCGGTTGCATTGGTTGCAATTGTTGGTGTAGCTTCCACGTTTGCATATTTTACAGACAGTGAGTCTGTACAGAACGTCATCACATTTGGCAATGTCAACATTTCGTTAGATGAGCCAAGTTTCCCGGAAGAGGGTGTGACAGACGTTGTTCCGAATCAGACCATCGCAAAGGACCCGACTATCACATTAGACAAAGATTCCAACGATGCTTATGTAAGAGCAGCGGTTGAGGTATCTTTCGTTGATGCAGATGGCAACGCACTTACCATCACAAAAGACGGAAAAGATGTGACAGAAGAGTACAAAGCAGCGTTACAGGCAGCATGTGAAGCAACAATGACATCCGGCTGGACAAAAGGAACAGATGGTTATTACTACTACAACACAGAGCTTTCAAATGCAGATGGTGCAGTAAACAGTGCTGTATTATTTGAGAGTGTGACAGTTCCGGCTGCATGGGGCAATGAGATTGCAAATGTGAAGTTTGTTATTGATGTGACTGCAGAAGCAATTCAGGCAGACAATCTTGCAGATGATGTATTAACATATGATGAAAACAACAATATCGTTTCATGGGATCAGGTGACTGTAGAATCCTTTGAATAGAAGCGGTAAGAAATAAGAGGTTTAACAAGATGAAGAAGCAGACAGAAGGGTTCTTGAACCAGAGTTTTGTAGTGACGGTGCGCGGGCATGAGAATCATACCTGGCAGGGAAGTATTTCCTGGGTTGAGGGGAAAAAACAGGAAAACTTCCGAAGCGTCTTAGAACTACTAAAATTAATGGATTCTGCAATTGAGGGCAGCGAAGACAGTGATGAGAACGAGACATTGTAGGGGGCGGATACTAGAGAGTATCGGATGTATCTGCATGGCAGGAATCATTCTGTTTTGTATTCCTTTTACGATTCCAAGGTTATTCGGGCTTGGCATCTATGAAGTGGCATCGGAGAGCATGGAGCCGGAATATCCTAAGGGAAGTCTGGTTTATGTAAAAGGATGCGATGCAGATGACGTAACAGAACATGATGTTATCACATTTACATTGGGGTCAGATACCGATTATGTGATGACGCACAGGGTCATTCGTGTCGAGAAAGAAGAGCGTTTCTTTTATACAAAGGGAGATGCAAATGAGGTGGAAGATGCAGAGCCGGTGTCGTTTGACAGGGTAATCGGGCGGCCGGTGCTTTGTATTCCATATCTTGGCAGGATTGCCACATTTGTGGACAGTACGCAGGGAAAAATAAGTATTGCCGCTGTGTTTGTGCTTACGTTTATAATCTGGCGCATCGCAGATAAGCAGAATAAAAAAGAGCAGGAAAGACATTCTGAGGGTGAGTGAAAACGCTTTCAGGATGTCTTTTTTAGGTGAGCGGAGAATTTTTGCAGGCAGGATTCTTTTTACTTGCACAAATAGAAATTCAATTATAGAATAGAATGTAACGAGGAAAAAGGAGGCGGAAGCGGATGAAGAAAAATAAGATAAAACAGGGCAGGAAGCTGGATTTGCTGTCGGTTCTTCTGATAATAGCCGGGCTTGCGATGATTGTGTTTGCGCTTACAAAGCTGATTCCTATTTTGCTGCAGTACCATGAAGAGGAGGCGGCATACGATGAGATAAGGGACGAGTATGTGACGGTGAAGGCATATGAGGATGATGATACGGAGACGCAGGAGGATAGTACCTGGTGGTATGACAGCATTTTTGTAAATATAGAGAAGCTGCAGGAAAAAAATCCGGATATAGCTGCGTGGATTCGGTTTGACCATATGGATTTAAGTTATCCGATTATGTATTCCGGGGATAATGAGACGTATCTGCATGCGGATATAAACAAAGAGTACAGCAAAGCGGGAACGCTTTTTGTAGACCAGAAGAACCAGCCGGACTTTTCCGACGGCAATACGATTGTGTATGGACACAACATGAAGAACGGCAGTATGTTCGGGAAACTGAAAAAATACAAAAAAGACGGATTTTATGAGGATAATCAGTATTTTACCATATACACCAATGAGGCGGCGATGCGCTATCACATTTTTGCATATTATGATACAGATGAGACGGATTCCTATTATTTTACCTCCTACGAGGGAGAAGAAGCATTGGGAAACCTTTTCTCGGAATTTCAACGGAAATCCTACTATGATACCGGTGTGGAGGTGACACCGGAGGATAAGACGGTTACGCTGTCGACCTGTTCTGCGGAAGGAATGCGTTTTCTGGTGATAGGAGTGTTAGAGGAGACATACGATTATACGCAGGAATAAAAGATGTACCAAAGATAAAAGGGTACAGGAATGGAGTAAAAATGAGACCACAGGAATTAAGTAAAAAATTGCATGAGATGATTGAAGAGACAAAAGCAGGAAAGATACACTGGAATGTCCAGGTGCAGACGACGGAGTCAAACCCGGTTGAGGAGAAGCCGGTGGTAGAGGAAGACGGTATGACATGGACGGTAGACGAATTCTACGTTTCCTATTACTGCAAATACAAAAATCAGGAATTTCTGATGACAACTTATGAGATGATTAAGAAGTCGGGAGACAAGACAAAGACCTCCAATCTGATTTTCCTTCCACCGCTGGGCAACCGTTTTTTCCATCTGGCAAGCCTGACTCCATACAGCATTGAGGCATCAGCTGTGTTAGTCAATCAGTGTTGTATGCTCTGGCAGGTGATTCTTGACTTGTATAAAGTGGATAGAAGCAGCGTCTATTTGGAGGTAAATCCGGGGAAATTGACGATTGAAGAATAAAATATGTCGAAATGATAAAAAAAGGGAACAAAAATGGAAAAAAACGTAACATTTCTTGAAATATTCTAAAAATTATGTTAAAATTTTAACATCTGGTATGACCAGGTAACATAATTGTATAAATAATTAATATTTTAAGGGAGGAAAGATTATGTTATTTCAAATTTATGGCGACAACGCCATGTGGCAGTTGCTCGGATGGGTACTTGTCTTTGCAGGACTTGTAATTTTAAATGAAATTGCACGTCGTTCAAAGGTTGGTGGCGCGATTATCTTTGGCGTGATTCCGGCAATCTTAACAGTTTATTTCATTGCAATCCATGTAGGTGCAAGCACAGGTGCTGAATGGGCACTGAACAACCAGACTTACCTGTACATGAACGGATGGTTCCATTATGCTAAGTTATATGCAGCTTTAGCAGGATGTATCGGTTTCATGTTAATCAAATACCAGATTGGTGTTGGTAAAAAAGACTGGTTCAAACCTTTCCCATTTGTTATCGTAGCAATCAACATCTTAATCGCAGTAGGATCTGATTTCGAATCTGCAATCAAAGGTGCACAGGCATTTGCTGAGACAGGTTCCCGTTACTGGTTATCCAACGAAGGCGTATGGTTATACGGCGGATGGTGGAACTGGGTAAACGGTATCGCTGGACTCCTTAACATCTTCTGTATGACAGGATGGTGGGGAATCTTCTCTTCTAAGAAGAAAGACGATATGTTATGGCCTGATATGACATGGTGTTTCATCGTAGCATACGATATCTGGAACTTCTGTTATACATACAACAACTTACCTACACATACATGGTATTGTGGTGTTGCATTATTACTTGCTCCAACATTTGCAAATGCATTCTGGAACAAGGGTGGCTGGATTCAGAACCGTGCCAATACACTTGCAATCTGGTGTATGTTTGCTCAGGTATGGCCATTATTCCAGGTACAGACAAAATGTGCGGTATTACCTGTACTTTACGGAACAGACTATGTAAATGGTTTCGAATTATCACAGGCAGCACAGCCAGCATATGCAAACCCGACAGCTCAGGGTGTTATCGCAATCTTAGCACTTGTTGCTAACGTAATCTGCATCGCAGCAATCATCAAACGTTCTGTTGAGCAGAAGAAGAACCCATACAAACAGGATATCTGGGTTGGAACAAGAGATTATGAAGCAGCTATGGCTCGTGTAGACAAATAATATTGTCCAAAAATCCAAATGAATATTTAGTAAAGTTTCGTGGTACTTATGAATCATGAAATGGAGCAATAAAAAAGAAATTGTGAAAAGTGTACAAAACTTTCACAATTTCTTTTTTTGTTTTTACTAATTGAACGAAAAGTGAAAATAAAATATAATTAAATACGAAAAAATACGAAACTCTTTAAAAAGAGGATGAAAAGGAGAGAGGGAAAATGAGAAGGTGCAAAAGAGCTGCAAGTCTGCTTCTGGTTTTGGCGATGGTTATAACATTATTCCAGTCATTACCGGGTGCTTTTTTGACAGTTGCAGCGGAAAGCGGGGTTAGTCCGGCCGTATCGGACAGAGTTCAGGTTCAGATAGGGGAATCCATGCTCGATATGGAACTTTACCTAAATGGGGTTTATGAGACAAAGACAGTAGTTCCGGCAGGAAGTTACGAAGCGAAAATTTTCGTGAACGGAACGGAGACCGGAGAGACAGACAGTATTACCGTGGGGGAGGAGAGAGAGGTCTATTTTCGTTTGAAAGACGGAAGCCTGACAGATTCTGTGAATCAGACAGGAATGATTCACACGGCTTCTCTTGTCGGTAATTTCTGGGGAATCCAGTTTGTGGATGAAAAGCAGAATCCATATGACATTGCAAGCTGGAATCCGGCAGATGCGAATGCCGAACTGGCATATATCGGTGGCGGCATCTATGCGCGCACATTTTCCATGGAGGAACTCACGGAGGATGTGGAATTACAAGATGGCGGCTACAAGGTGGCATTTGATGACGGATGGGATTATTCTATTGGAAGCGGTGGCGGCAATATTGCAGTGACCATTCCGGCAGGCACAACAGAGTTTACCGTGATGGTAGATGAAATCAATCAGGTTGTGTATGATTCTGTCCGCACGGAAGATTTTTCCATTGCGCAGAACAGTGGAGCAATTACCGGAAAAGCACTTGCGACAACAATTTCTCTGATTGGAGATGCGCGCGGTGCGGATGACTGGAATGCGGCAGCAACCGGTTATGAATTTACACAGATTTCAGATACGTTGTATCGTTACCAGAAAACATTTGCAAAGGGAACCTACAACTACAAATGCGTATTCAACTATGCAAACTGGTATGAGGCAGAGAACGGAAACAGAACCATAAGCATTACAAGTGATGACACCAATGTTGTATTTTTATATGATACGACAACAGGAAAACTGACAGACACCATCAACAATGCTTCCGAAGTGGCAGTAGCGCTTGGAATGGAGACAGCTCCGGCAAAAGCAGAGGTCGTAGCACTTGCGAATGGTACGACAAAATTTGTGACGGTAGCAGATGAGGGAGCAGAGGTTTCCCTTGTATATGGTGATAAGGCAGCGGTGGAGACATCCGGTGCGAATGCACTTACAACGGCAGTATGTACGGATGCCGGAAACGGAGTTTTTTCAACAGATGGGATTTTCCTTGGGGATGCGGCAGTAGATTTGGTCTACTACTATGAAGTGAATGGAACAAAAGTGCTGGATGCGTCCAATGAGACTGTGACCGTCGGCGGAGAAAGCTATTCGAACTACAAGAGAGAAGCTTTTACAGGACGTACGGTAAATGTATGTGGAACATTCCCGGGACCAAGCTGGGATGTAGCATCCAATGTCATGACATATCAGGGAAATGGTTTGTATGCTTACACATTTGAAGATGTTCCGGCAGCAAACTATGAATTTAAGATTGCGTTTACATCTTGGTCTGAAAACTATGGTGTAGGCGGTGCAGCAGATGGTGCAAACTATTCTGTGACCGTTGGAGAGAAACAGGATGTCACAATTTACTACAGTGATTTCAGTCACCTGGCTGTGACAAGTGTAGATTATATTTTTGCGGATATTACGTTAAGTGGAACCGGGATTCCGGACGGAACAAAGTTAAAAGATGACGGGCTGACCGGCATCTATTCTGTAACAATTCCGATGGAAGCAGGCACTTACAGCGATATTGCATTATCCTGTGACGGAGAGAAATATGAATTTGGAGAAGTTACGGTGGAAGAGACAAAAAATGTCACATTCTATTTTGACCCAAGTTCTGAGATTTATTACAGTGATGCATCCAATGTGGCAATCAATGAGGAAGCTATTTACTATAATACAAAAGATACCGCATATAAGAGCGTTTATGGTGCTGTTGCAACCGGAGAGAGCGTTACATTTGCAATTGAGACAGGAACGGACATCTCGACCGTGCGCATGGTTGTAAGTGGCGTGGAAAAGAAAGTACTTTCCATGGAAAAGACTGGCGATGCGGCAAACGGTGTACAGAAATGGAGCGTTACGACGGAATTTTCCAAGATTGGAGAAGACAGTTACTATTTTGTTCTCTCGAACGGTTCTTCTGTCAAAATCTATGCGGATGATGACGGATATTACGGAGAGGGCATTGTTACAGATTTAACAAGCATTACACCATATGAACTTGTCGTTTATCAGGATGGTTATGAGACACCGGACTGGATGAAGGACGCAGTGATTTATCAGATTTTCCCAGAACGTTTTTACGATGGCGATTTGACGAATGATTTTGCACAGACGAGTGCGAGAGGGGCAGAAGATTACGAATATGTAACAGACTGGTATACCTTACCGGAGAATCCGGAGCAGGAAGACCTTCTGACAAAAGAGCAGTATGAAGCAGCCGGAGCATTTTACGGGGATGGAAACTGGAGCAACGAAATCTACGGTGGAGACCTTGCCGGAATCACAGAACAGATTGATTATCTGAAAGCATTGGGCATCAATGTCATTTATATCAATCCTGTGTTCTCATCTATTTCAAGCCACCGTTATGATACCAGCGATTACGAACTGATTGATCCGATTCTCGGAGATCTTGGAGATTTTAAAGAGTTGGTAAAAGTGGCAGAAGCAAATGATATGCACATCGTTTTAGATGGTGTGTTCAACCACGTATCCGATGATTCGAAATATTTTGACCGTTACTACAAATTCTTAGAAGCAGGAACAGATACCATCGGCGCATATCCATACTGGGCATATGTCTATGATACAATGGAAGAACAGGGCGTCAGCGAGGCGACTGCCTGTGATATGGCAAAGAACTATTTTACAGAAAACTACGGTATTACGGATTATTCTTATACCGAATGGTTTGATGTAGACAACAGTTATATGTCAGATGAAAATGGCGGCATTGTGACGGATGATATCGGTCTGAGAGCCGGAAAGGGTGTTTACAGTTATGATGGCTGGTGGGGATACGACAACATGCCGGTTATCAAATCGACCAATGGTTCCGAGTATCAGACTGGAAACTGGGCAGAAGATATTATTTACAACGAGGACGAAAGCAGTGTAACACAGTACTGGTTAAGTCAGGGTTCAAACGGATGGCGTCTTGATGTTGCAAATGAAGTTTCAGATGAGACATGGCAGCATTTCCGTGATTCTGTAAAGGCATTAGACAGTGATGCTGTTATCATCGGTGAAATCTGGGATGATGCGACCGAGTATCTGCTTGGCGATATGTATGATTCTGTTATGAACTATGTGTTCCGTAATGCTGTGTTATCTTTTGCAAAGGGTGGAACTTCCACAGATGCAATGAATACGCTGGAAAAATTAAGAGAGCGCTACCCGGAAGAAGCATTCTATGCCATGATGAATCTTGTGGGTTCTCATGATACCACGCGTGTTTTATCTTACCTAGATGGAATTGATGACGACAGAAAAGATACTTCTGTCGAAGCAGCATTTCCGACGTATGAGGCAACTTCTGACCTGGCAAAAAAGAGACAGTATCTGGTTGCATTTTTACAGTTTACATATGCGGGAGCACCTACAATTTACTACGGTGATGAAATCGGAATGGTCGGTGCGGACGACCCGGACGACAGAAGAGCCTTTACCTGGGGACAGGGAAATAAAGAGCTGGTTACCTGGTATGCAACACTTGCAAATGTAAGAAATCAGTATGCAGCTCTGCGGACGGGAAGTGTCGAGCCTTTTGAATGTAATGCTAATGTTATGGGTTATGTCAGAAGAGATGACAATGATACTATGATTGTACTTGCAAATAACAGCCAGGAAAAACAGGACATTACCTTAAATGTTACTGCATTGAATGTCAGCGCATCCGTGCTCACAGATGTTTTGACAGGAACTTCTTACAGCGTAAGCGGAGATACGGTGACAGTATCCGTTCCGGCACTTAGCGGACTGATTCTGACCGAAAATGCGAAAAATATCATCGTCAATGAGCGTGCATTATCACCGGCATATGACGAGAGTTATACCGTAGAGGAGCGCGTAGTTGCAACTGCAGTTTCGCTCAACAAATCCGAAGTCAGCCTGAAAAAAGGAGAGACGAAAACGCTTAAGGCAACTGTTTCACCGGCAAATGCAACAAACGGAGGGGAACTTGTATGGACTTCCTCAGATGAAAAAGTTGCAACGGTTTCGAGTGATGGTGTTGTCACAGCGTTAAAGAAAGGTACGGCAACGATTACGGTGACAGCGGCTTACAGTGCCACAAAAGAACAGGCATCCTGTACCGTTACCGTATCGGATACATCCACAAAAGGGGACGACAGTAAGAAAGATGACGACAGCAAGAAGGATGACGACGATAAGAAGGACGATACGAAAAAAGACGACAGCAAGAGTGACGATACCAAGAGCGATGATACGACAGGCAGCGAGAATACAACCGGAACGGTAACGGTAACCGGAACGGTGACAACGGTTGCATCCTGGGAGGAAGCAGTGACAGCAATCGAAGGTGCTGCTGATGGAAGCTCAGTCATAATAAAGGTATCCGATGCAAATGATGTGGTATCCGGAAGCGTCCTGCATACACTTGCAGGAAAAAATGTAACACTGCAGGTTGTATTAGACAACGGTATCACATGGAAAATTGATGGACGTAACCTGACAGAAGGAACAAATTACAACGACATCAATCTAGGTGTTCTTAGAAACAGCAATGCAGTTCCGGCAGGACTGATTTCAAAGCTTCCGGATGTGAAGGCAACGGTTCAGATTTCGTTAGAGCATGATGGAGCATTCGGATTTGAGATGGTGATGAATGTGCCGCTCGGAACCGAATATACAGGTCTTTATGCAAACCTTTATTACTATAATAAAGAGACGAATACGCTTGAGTTTGTAGAGGCGGTAAAAATCGGCGAAGATGGAAGTGCTGATTTAGCATTTTCCCACGCAAGTGATTACGTGATTGCAATCAGCGAGAAGAATTTAGAGACAGAAGCTGCGGCAGTAAAGACAGGAGATGAAACTCCGCTTGCAGCAATCTGGCTTCTCGGATTTGGAGCTGTACTGATTCTGTCAGGAACAGTTGCAACGAGAAGAAGAAAATGGAATAGATAAAATGGAATAGAAAAAAGAGATTCAGTCGTCTGGGCTGAATCTCTTTTGGCTTATTCCGATAAATGTCTGGAAATCTCTGCAATCGAAACACCGGAGCGGAGCGCTGCGGCTTTCACATCTTCAAATTCCGGTTTTTCTTTGGTGATGCCGTAACCGGTGTTTTTTTTGACACGAATCGTTCCATAAGGCGTATCTTTCTCATAGAAGGAAGCATCTAATTTCGCACGCACATATTCCTGATAGCGGACGCCACGTGTTGTGGTATGCTCGAAGAAAAGTCTGGTAAAGGTCTCTTTCTGTTCCGGTTCGCAGAAGCAGACGAGCAGGATGCCGGGACGATTTTTCTTCATCTGGATTGGAATGGTAAAGACATCGAGTGCACCGGCGTCTAAAAGAAACTCCGTTGTAAATCCAATGGCTTCTCCGGTCATGTCATCTAAATTACAGGAAATCTCTAAAATAGTGTCATCTTGAAACGCTGCCGTTTTCTTTTCTACGAAGGAATCTCCGAGAAATGCCCGGACGCAGTTCGCAATTGGAAAATCCTTGTGTCCCATGCCGTAGCCGGTTGTCTCAACCGTCATGGTTGGCATGGTGCCAAACGAGTCTGAAAAATGTTTTGCAAGTGCGGCACCGGTCGGGGTACAAAGTTCCGATGAGATAGAGCCGGTATAATAAGGAACTTCTTTTAAAATCTCGGCGGTTGCAGGAGCAGGAACCGGAAGAACCCCGTGTGCACAGCGCACAAAACCACTTCCAACGTGAATCGGGGAGCAGATAATTTTTTCCGGCGCAATCAGATAAAAGAGGTAGGAACATCCGACTACATCTGCTAATGCATCGAGCGTGCCGACTTCATGGAAGTGAATCTGCTCTAACGATGTTCCGTGTACGGCAGCCTCCGCATTGCCAATCAGTTCATAGACGGCACGTGTGCTTTCTCTGACAGCATCCGGCAAATCTAAGGTATCTATTTTTTCTAAAACAGAAGCGTAGGAAAAACCATGGTGGTGATGGTGGTGATGCTCTGTGGCCTCTTCCTCCTCTTCACCGTGCACAAGCACTTGCATCTGGGTTCCCATAATTCCGCATTTGCTGTGTGCAAGCGCGGCAAAGTGAATGTCCGGGTCGAACAGTTCATTCATTTTAGATAAAAACAGGTCTTTCTGGTCACATATTTCATAGAGCGCAGACATTAACATATCGCCTGCGATTCCCATACTACATTCAAGATAAAGTGTTTTCATGGTAGTCATCCTTTCTGCCTACGGCTTAATGTGGTTAATCATGCTTGCGAGGTAGCCCGCTCCGAAACCGTTGTCGATGTTGACGACGGAGACACCGCTGGCGCAGGAGTTCAGCATGGAAAGCAGGGCGGAGAGTCCGCCAAAGTTCGCACCGTAACCCACGCTGGTCGGAACCGCAATGACAGGGCAGTCTGTCAATCCGCCGACCACGCTGGCAAGTGCGCCCTCCATACCGGCGACAGCTATAACGACAGTTGCGGTTGATAAGACCTCTACATTAGAGAGAAGTCGGTGAATTCCCGCAACGCCGACATCGTAGAGACGTGTGACATGGTTGCCTAATACTTCGGCAGTCAGGGCTGCTTCCTCGGCAACCGGAATATCGCTTGTCCCGCCAGTTGCAATGACGATGGTGCCGTGGGATGTCAGATGTTCCTTCCGGTTTACAATTCCGATATGGGACAAGGAATCGTAGAACAGCTGAAAACGGGTGGAAAGATATTCCGCCGCATCCTCGTGCAGCCGTGTGATTAGAATGTTTTCCTGGTGGTGGGAGAGCATATTGTTTAAAATGCCCTCAATCTGTTCCTTTGTCTTAGAAGCACCGTAGATAACTTCCGGAGAACCCTGCCGGACCTCACGGTGATAATCTATTTTGGCATAGCCTAAATCTTCAAAGGGACTTAACTTTAACTGGTCATAGGCTTCGCTCGCAGTCAGTTTCCCCTCTTCTAGTGCAGATAAAATCTGCTTGATGTGATCGTTTTCCATAATAAAAATCTCCATTATCAATGATTTTAAAAAATATTATAGCAAAAAATGCGGGATTTGGAAAGAAGGCGCAGTTGTTAGTTTTAGACAAAAACAGGAAACTAAATTTGTTACAATAGTTTCTTGTCAAAAATCACCAGTGATGTTACAATAAAGAAAACTGAAAAGTAAAAAATAGTTTCCGTAGAATGACGATTGAGAACAGAAAGGGGATAGGATGAACGAAACATTGAGAGAAAAAATATTGAATGCGACTATCTGTGTCTTTAACCGCAAAGGCCTGAAATTCACCATGGATGATGTTGCCAGTGAGCTGAGTATGAGCAAAAAAACAATCTATACGGTATTTCGCGATAAAGAAACTATGTTTTTTGAAATGGTAGATTATTGTTTTGACTCTATCAAAGAAAGCGAGAAAAAGGTATTAGAGGACGAATCGTTAGGCACCGTTGCCAAGGTTCGCGCAATTTTAGGCGTGCTTCCGGAAGGATACCGCGATATTGATTTCAGACAGTTATATTCACTGAAAGAAAAATATCCGAGAATCTACGAAAAAGTAGAGCAGCGCTTAGAGACAGGCTGGGAGACCACCATTGGACTGTTAGAACAGGGAATTGAGGAGGGAAGCATCCGAAAGATACAGATTCCTGTTTTAAAGACGATGTTAGAAGCAACGTTAGAGCAGTTTTTCAAGCGTGACGTCCTGCTGCAGAACAAGATTGCATACCAGGATGCCTTAGATGAGGTTGTGGCCATTTTAGTGGATGGTATCTTAGTACACGAAAGAGAATCATGAGGGGAAAGAGCAATATGACAGAACGGATTTATCTCAATGATAACTGGAGATTTACCGAACAGTACAGTGCGGACCTGTTAAAAAAAGACTTTGACGACAGCAGTCTTGCCGTGGTGCGTCTGCCGCATACCTGTAAGGAGACACCGTTTCATTATTTTGACGAACACATCTATCAGATGATTTGCGGGTATCGCAGGGTACTTGATGTGCCGGAAGCATGGAAAGGAAAACGCATTTTTCTCACGATTGACGGTGCCGCCCACGAGAGTGAGGTATTTTTAAACGGTGAGAAAATCGGGGAGCACCACTGTGGTTATACCGCATACACAATGGAAGTGAGTGATTTCCTCTGCTATGGAGCAAGAAATGATGTTGTAATCAAGGTAAACAGCGAGGAGAACTTAAACATTCCGCCATTTGGCTACGTCATCGATTATATGACTTACGGCGGAATCTATCGGGATGTCTATCTTGAGGTGAAAAATCAGGAACATATTTCGGATATTTTCGTAAAGCCGGAATTTGAACTTGCAGGAGCAAAGGGAAAAGATGCAGTTTTGACATCGGAACTTACGATTGCAGGGGAGCGGAATCAGCTTTTGGTGCGCCAGAGTATCCGGTTGTACGGGGAAGAGGAATACCGCGTCCTGGGAGAACAGAGTGTTGTAGCAGAACAGAGTAAAATAAGCTTCCCGGCTGGGGACGTGCTGCTTTGGGATACAGAAAGCCCAAACCTTTATGAAGTAAAGACGGAACTTTTGAGCGGTGGAGGTCTTCTCGATGAGAAGGTAGTGCGAACCGGATTCCGCAAGGCAGAATTTCGGGAAGATGGCTTTTATCTGAATGGAGCGAAATTTAAGATTCGTGGATTGAACCGTCATCAGAGCTATCCTTATGTGGGATATGCGATGCCGGAGTCGATGCAGAAGATGGATGCCGATATTTTAAAGGAAGAGCTGGGCGTAAATGCAGTCCGTACTTCCCACTATCCGCAGTCTCATTATTTCTTAGACCGCTGTGATGAAACCGGAATTCTTGTTTTTACTGAGATGCCGGGCTGGCAGCACATCGGAGACGAGGCATGGAAAGAGCAGGCGGTGGAAAATGTAAAAGATATGGTGTTACAGTACCGTAACCATACTTCTATCATTTTGTGGGGCGTGCGCATCAATGAATCGCAGGATGATGATGCATTTTACCGCAGAACGAATGAGATGGCACATAAGCTTGATCCGACAAGACCGACAGGCGGTGTGCGTGCCCATAAAAAGAGCAGTCTGTTAGAAGACGTCTACACCTATAACGATTTCGTCTATGACGGAAAGTCACCGGGATGCGAGCCGAAGAAAAAGGTGACTTCGGATATGAAAAAGCCCTATCTTGTGAGCGAGTACAACGGTCATATGTATCCGACGAAGGCATTTGACTGGGAAGAACACAGAGTAGAACATGCCATGCGTCACGCAAACGTTTTAGATGAAATTATGGCACAGGAGGATATTGCGGGAAGCTTTGGCTGGTGCATGTTTGACTACAATACACATAAAGATTTCGGAAGTGGTGACAGAATCTGTTATCACGGTGTTATGGATATGTTCCGCAATCCAAAACTTGCATCGGTTATCTATGAATGTCAGCAGGAAAAATATCCGGTGTTAGAGCTTAGTTCGAGCATGGATATCGGGGAACATCCGGGATGTAACCGCGGAAAGACCTATATTTTGACAAATGCAGATTCCGTCCGCATGTATAAAAATGACCGTTTTATCAAAGAGTTTAAGCGGGAAGATTCCCCATACCGGCACTTAGCGCATGGACCGCTGTTAATCGATGATTTTGTGGGAAATGCGATTGTCGAGGGGGAAAACTTTAAGAAACGTCAGGCGGAGAGCGTGAAAAAGATACTGAACGACACCGCTTTGTACGGGCTTGGCAATCTTCCGAAATCCACGTATCTGACCGGAGCCGGATTGATTCTGAAGTATCACATGGGATTTGGGGATGCCGTAACACTTTATAATAAGTATATTGGTGACTGGGGCGGAACTTCCACAAGTTACCGTTTTGAGGCAGTGAAGGATGGCAAGGTTGTCAAGACGATAACGAAAGAGCCGATGACGAAACTGCATCTGGAAGTGAAGACAGACCACACAAATCTGGTGGAGAAAAACACGTATGATGTGGCGGCAATCCGTATTCAGGCAATGGATGAACACCAGAACCATATGAGCTTTTATCAGGAACCGGTACAGCTTTTTGCGGAGGGACCAATTGAAATCATCGGACCTGCCGTGACAACGCTTCGCGGTGGAATGGGCGGAACCTATGTGAAAACGACAGGGGCAGCAGGAGAGGCTGTGCTGACCATCCATTCTGAGCAGGCAGGTGATTATAAAATCGTATTTCAGTGTGAGGGAAAACTGAAAGAATAGCGATAATTCCGGGCGGATGAAAATTCGTCCGGGTATAAATAATGAATCAGGGATATAACAAGGCATGGCGAAAGGGTGTCATGCCGGAAACAGGAGTGAAATCATGACAGAAAAATCAAAAGTGATATTTGGAAATCCAATCAGCAGCTCTGCTTATAAAAAGGCAGTGAAATCAAAAAAGAAGTACGCAAAAAAATTCGGGGACGATTCGAACGTGGATTATCCGGTTGTAATTGAAAAGAATGCTTACATCGGAGATTCTCTTGGTGTGCAGAACATCTTAGTGGGTGATTTAGAGCAGAATGCACATTATGATGCAAAAGCCAATATGCCACGCAGCGAATTTGACACAGAAAAAGGAATTGTAGTTGGAAATATCCGTATGGGATTCGGTCACTACCGTATCTCCATGGCAATTGCATCCGCTGCAAAATCCATGGGTTATACCCCATACTGGATGGACTTGAACTCTTACAGACAGACCACCTGTACGAAAGTAATCGGCGCACAGAATGATTTGTATTCGTTAGGCTCAAGACTTTCCGGAAAGAGCAGATTGTTCAACAAGTTTGTCTGGGAACCGATGAACTATGAGGGATTCCGTAAACTAACTTACAATGCTGCTGACCAGAAAAATGCAGAATTGATGGCACCGGTTTACCGTAACGTGCCAAAGGAGATTCCGGTTGTGGCAACCCATGTATGGCCTGCGCAGGCAGCAATCCATGCTGGCATGAAATACGTTGTGAATGCAATCCCGGATAACTGGCCGATGGCACTTCATTTTTCAGAGGGAAGCCTTCACACCATTCAGACACACAATGCTTATCAGGGTTACCGTATCTTAAACGGCATGCAGGGAAAAGACGTCTTAAAGCCAATGCCTGCCGATGACCTTGTATACACAGGACATTATATCGACCATGAGTTAGTCAGCAACATTGAGACAGACTGTGCAGCAAGAAGAAAGAGAAAAGAAGAAGGAAAGCCAATGCGTTTCCTCCTTACAATCGGTGGTGCAGGAGCGCAGAAAGAGATTTTTGCGGCAATCATCAAGGAGCTGATTCCTGCAATCAAAGAGAAGAAAGCAGCACTTTATGTCAATGTGGGCGATTACAGAAATGTCTGGGATGAATTATTAAAAGAGATTCCAGAATTAGGAGCACTTTCCACAGAGCATTTTGACAACTGGAAAGAGACAGAGCAGTTTACAGAAGCAGCACTGACAGGCGATGTGGAAGGAATCCATGGATTCTGGCATAAAAATATTTTCGAAGCAGTTTACTGTACAAATCTTTTGATGAGAAGCTGCGATGTTTTAGTTACAAAACCAAGTGAGCTTGCATTCTACCCGGTACCAAAGCTGTTTATCAAGCGTGTCGGCGGACATGAGCAGTGGGGAGCGATTCACTCCGCCGAGATTGGTGACGGTACGCTAGAGTGCAGAGACATTCCACATACATTACAGATGATTGACCTTTTCATGAAGGATGCAGGCATTTTAAATGACATGTGTGATTGTATCGAGTGCAATAAAAAAGCAGGAATCTACGATGGCGCTTATAAGGTAGTAGAACTTGCATTTGGTTTAAAAAATAAGTAAAGAAGGGAACCGCGGAATGCGGAGGAGGAAAAAATGGAGACGAAGAAAACATTATCAGGCAAAGAGAAATTTGCCTACGGTATTGGGGCTGTGGGAAAAGACATGGTTTACATGCTGTCTGCGTCCTACATACTTTATTATTATCAGGATGTCATTGGCGTAAGCGCAGTGGCAATGGGAATTATCTTATTTGTGGCACGTATTTTTGATGCATTCAACGACCCAATTATGGGTGTAGTTGTAGCGAAGACAAAGACAAGATGGGGAAAATTCCGTCCGTGGCTTTTTGTCGGAACCTTATTAAATGCCATTATTTTATATCTGATGTTCTCAGCACCGCCAACTTTAAGCGGCGCAGGCTTAGTTGCCTATGCAGCAACCACCTACATTCTCTGGGGCCTTACCTATACCATGATGGATATTCCATACTGGTCCATGATTCCGGCATTTACCCAGAGTGGTAAAGAGAGAGAAGGATTATCCGCACTGGCACGTTCCTGTGCAGGTGTCGGTTCCGCTGTAATCTCCATCATTACCGTATTATCGGTATCCGCACTCGGTAATTTAGCTGGTGGTGCAAATGCAACAGAGGTACAGCGTTTAGGTTACAAGTATTTTGCATTGATTATTGCTGTTTTATTCATGTTATTTACGACGATTACCTGTCTTACCATCAAGGAAAAATCTTCCGTCAACATGCAGACAGCATCGATTAAAGATATGTTTAAGGCACTGGTTCAAAACGACCAGGCAATGACGATGGTAATCGCAATTGTCATGATTAACACAGCGTTATACATTACATCGAACCTTGTCATTTACTTCTTTAAATATGACTTCAGCCCGGCAGCCTGGGAGGCAAATTATACATTATTTAACACATTTGGCGGTGGATTCCAGATTCTTGCCATGATGATTTTATTCCCATTGCTCCGCAGGGTCATGAATACCATGAAAATCTTTTATGTAAGTTTTTCCATGGCATTCATCGGATACCTTGTATTACTTGGAATTGCATTCTCAGGAAGCACAAACGTAAACTTATTACTGATTCCGGCATTCCTTATCATGTCAGCTATCGGTATGTTAAACGTTATCGTAACTGTATTCCTTGCCAATACCGTAGATTACGGTGAATTAAAGAATAACCGCCGTGATGAGTCTGTTATTTTCTCAATGCAGACATTTGTAGTTAAACTTGCATCCGGTGTGGCAGCGCTTGTTGCATCTATCGTCATTCAGGTGTTCCACATCAAGAGCGATGAGACAGCAGCAGTTCTTACCGCAGTTGATACACAGTCACGTATGGGACTTCGTATGTGCATGACTATTATTCCGATTGTAGTATTGTTAATCGGTCTTGTGGTATTTAAGAAAAATTACATTCTGACAGATGAAAAGTTAGAGGAAATTGCAGAAGAAATTCGCAGAAAAAAAGAGGCATAAAAAGAAAAAAACGGGGACATGGTGACGTGTCCCCATTTTTTTCGGTGCAGGAAACACCCCATACAGCGATAGACAAAAAACGGAGAATTTTATATAATAGAGACAGAAAAAAGAACGGATTTTGCGAGAAAAAAGAGTGAGAAAGTGAGGATACATGGAATGATTCAGACAGAAAACCAGGTTTACATTTTAAGCACGGGTCATACAACATATGCATTTCGTGTCACAGAGACAAAGCATTTAGAACATTTATATTATGGAAGAAAGATTACGGTGAAAAATCCGGATGCATTGATAGAAAAACATGCATTTGCACCGGGCAACACGAATGCCTATGACGCAGAGCACGCTAATTTTTCACTAGAGGACTTTTCGCTGGAGATGTCTTCCTATGGAAAAGGTGACATCTGGGAGCCTTTCGTGGAGATTGTCCACGCGGACGGCAGTTATACTTCCGATTTCTTATTTGAAAAAGCGGAAGTCATAGAAGGAAAAGAAGAGTATCGGACATTGCCGGGTTCTTATGATAAAGATGGAAACGTAGAACACTTATGTGTGACACTGCGCGACCGAAATTATGGCTTGTGTTTAGAACTACATTATTATGTGTATGAAGATTGTGATGTCATCTGCCGCAGCACGAAGCTTATCAACGACAGCGAGCATACAATCCGTATTCACCGCCTGATGAGTACACAGCTTGATTTTTCGACGGCTGATTTTACCTTTACGACGTTTCAGGGAGCGTGGGCGAGAGAGATGCGCCGTGTGGATACGAAGATGCGTGCAGGAAAACACGTCAGTGCTTCTTATGCCGGAACATCTTCAAGCCGTGCCAACCCGTTTGTGATGTTAAGCCGTGAGACGACATCGGAGGATGCGGGAGACTGTTACGGAATCAACCTGATTTACAGTGGCAATCACTATGAAGCGGTACAGGTGACAACGTATGGAAAAACTAGATTTGTAGCTGGAATGAATCCACAGTCGTTTGACTATGTATTAGAATCCGAGGAAGCGTTTGAAGCACCGGAGGCTGTTATGGCATATTCGGCACAGGGATTTAACGGAATGAGCCAGTGCATGCATGCATTTGTGCGCGAGCATATTGTGCGCGGTGAGTGGCAGTACAAGGAGCGTCCGGTTCTGCTCAACAGCTGGGAAGCAGCATATTTTGACATCAACGAGAAGAAACTTTTAAATCTTGCCAAAGCCGGAAAAGAGGTCGGAATCGAACTTTTCGTTATGGACGACGGCTGGTTTGGGGAGCGAAATGATGATAAACATTCCCTCGGTGACTGGAAAGTGAATCAGAAAAAGCTGCCAAACGGTGTGGCAGGACTATGCAGGAAAGTAAACGATTTAGGGCTTGATTTCGGTATCTGGGTAGAGCCTGAGATGGTGAACGTGGAAAGTAAGCTCTACAAAGAACATCCGGACTGGACACTTGAGATTCCGGACAAACCACATTCCGAGGGACGTAACCAGAGAATCCTCGACTTGACCAGAACGGAAGTGCAGGATTTTATCATTGATTCAATGACAAAAGTATTCTCATCTGCGAACATTGCCTATGTCAAATGGGATATGAACCGTACCTTTACAGATTACTATTCGAAAAATCTCCCGGCAGACCGCCAGGGTGAGGTGGCACATCGCTATGTGATGGGACTTTACCGCACGATGAAAGTTCTGACAGAGAAATTCCCACATATTTTATTTGAGGGATGTTGCGCGGGAGGAAACCGCTTTGACCTCGGTATCATGAGTTACTTCCCACAGATTTGGGCAAGTGACGATACGGATGCCGTATGCCGTGCAGAGATTCAGACCGGAATCAGTTACGGTTATCCAATGTCGGTTGTAGGCGCACATGTATCTTCCTGTCCGAACCATCAGACCCTTAGAACGACACCAATTGAGACGAGATTCCATGTGGCAGCGTTTGGTGTGTGTGGTTATGAATGTAATCTCTGCGATATGAAGCCAGAGGATGTGGCAGCGGTGAAAGCACAGATAGAGCTTTACAAAAAGTGGCGTAGCGTGTTACAGTTTGGTTCCTTCTACCGCGGCAGAAGTTTTTACAACGGAGATCAGGTTGCACGCATGGATGATTCCGCCGGAAATGTGACGGAGTGGACGTGCGTTTCGAAAGACCGAAGCAAGGCGGTTGGCATGCTGATGCAAAAATTAGTGAAACCAAACACGATGTTTGAATATTATAAAGCAAAAGGATTGAAAGAAGACGCCTGCTATCATTTTTACAATCGTATCTTAAAATATAATGTAAAAGAATTCGGGGATTTAGTGAATACGGTAGCACCGATTCATATCAAACAGGATTCCCTGCTTCACAACGTCATTGCCAAATTCGTAAAAATGGATGGCGAGACGGAAGACACTTCTGTTTACGGAGATACGTTGATGTATCACGGAATCAAGCTGAAACAGGCGTTTGCTGCAACCGGCTACAACGAGGAGACGAGATATTATCCTGACTTCGGTTCCCGCATGTACTTCATGGAAGAAGAGGAATAGAACGTATAAAAATTTGTTATAGTAAAAAATTACAAAATGTCTTGACGTTAAAGTAATGAAGTGATAGACTGTAAAAAAGTTAAGAGATAACCGAAATCGTTGAGCAAAAGTAGTACGTCAGATGATTCTTTCCAGAGAGTCTGCGTGGGTGGAAGCAGATAAGATAGTTTGAGCGGAATGGATTTGCGAGAGCAAAGTGAACATAAGTAGCGGCGCCGTGTCCTCACGTTACAGGGGTAGAATATCGAAGAGTTTTCTTCTGTATTGAATGAGATTATGTTGAATTGGTGGCGGACATTTCCAGTTTTGGAAATGTCCGTTTTTGTTTTCTATAGGAAGACGAATTCGTGAGACATAATGAAGAAGGGTGGCACCACGGTTTTATCGTCCCTGACAAAGAGCTTAGAGGCTTTTTGTCAGGGACTTTTTAGTGTAATAGGAAAATTCGTTCCTATTACACTAAAAGCTCCGCGAGGATGCGCACCTCGCGGAGAAGAATTTAATGCTTCGCATACCGCTCGGGCGCGCAAGTGTGCGGCAGGCGCACACTTTATTCTTATGTAATAAATATATTCTGGGATAGGAAAGGGAAAAGGATGAAACGGGTATTAAAGGTTTATAAGAAGACAGTCAGTGTGGTAAATGAGACCGCGATTGGGATGTATCAGAATCTTGTCGGGAAGAAGAAAGGATTTTTGTTGGAAAGCTATGATAAGAATTATGACAGATTCACTTTTTTTGGAGCAGAGCCGGAGGAAATCATTACGTCAAGGGGACAGAGTCTTGTGATTACAAGGACAGACGGAAGTGAGGAGATAAGAGAGGGCAATCCGCTTGAGCGCCTGAAAGAATATTACAGTGAATTTGAAATCAAAAAAGAGGACGAAGAATTGAATTTTTCCGGCGGACTCGTTGGCAATCTGGGTTATGATTTTATCCGTTATACCGAGAACATACCGGATGAGAACCCGGATGAGATTGGCATTGAGACGGTTCAGATGATGCTGATGACAAAGTTCCTTCTGCTAGACCATGTGGCAGAGACGCTGACCGCGATTGTGTTAGAGGAAGATAATGAGGACGGTAAAAAGAAAGCGTTAGCTGAAGCAGAACAGTTGATTGCGCGGGCAAGAAAAGAAGTGCCGAAAGAAAAGAGAACTTTTTTCCATGACGGGAAAATCATAAAGCAGTCCGACACCTTAGAGGAGTACAGCGAAAAGGTCAATAAAATCAAACACTATATTAAGGAAGGCCACATTTTTCAGACGGTATTGTCGCAGCGCTGGACGATTGAGACAAAACAGGATGGATTTGAACTTTATCAGGAACTGAGGGAACTGAATCCGTCCCCTTATCTTTACTATTTTAACTATGGTTCGTTTGAAGTCATCGGAAGCTCCCCGGAGATGATTGTGAAACAGCAGGGAAAAAGAGTTTACACCTGCCCGATTGCTGGGACCCGAAAACGTGGAAAAACAGCGGAAGAAGATAAAATGTTAAAAGAAGATTTACTAAATGATGAGAAGGAGCGAGCAGAACATGTCATGTTAGTAGACCTTGCAAGAAACGATATGGGACGTATTTCAGAATTTGGAACCGTGAAGGTAACACAGTTTATGGAAGTGCAGAACTATTCCCATGTGATGCACATTGTCTCCATGGTAGAGGGAAGAAAAAAAGGGGAGTTTCATCCGTTTGATTTGGTTTCTTCTTTCCTTCCGGCAGGAACATTAAGCGGGGCACCAAAGATTCGTGCGATGGAGATTATTGATGAATTAGAGAGCGTGCGGAGAGGATTGTACGGCGGTGCAACCGGCTACGTTGATTTCTCCGGGGATATGGATTTTTGTATCACAATCCGCACCATGATAAAAAAGGGTGAGCGGGTATACTTACAGGCAGGAGCCGGCATTGTGGCGGATTCCATTCCGGAAAATGAGTACCAGGAGTGCTGCAACAAGGTCATGGCGCTTGCAAAGACATTAGTGGAGGAGGAAGACTTATGATTTTACTGATAGACAACTATGATTCCTTTACCTATAACCTGTATCAGTATTTTGGGATTTTTACAAAAGATATCAGAGTGGTAAGAAACGATAAAATGACAATCGAGGAGATAAAGCAGTTGAATCCGGAACGCATTGTCTTATCGCCGGGACCAAAGAATCCGAAAGAAGCGGGTATCTGTCTTGACGTTGTAAAAGAATTTTACAATAAGATACCGATTCTTGGCATCTGTCTGGGGCATCAGTGCATCGGAGAAGCCTTAGGCGGAACTGTATCGTATGCGAAAGAATTGTTCCACGGAAAACAGTCCGAGATAGCACATACGGGAGACAGCGTATTTACAGGAATTGATACGCCAATCCGGGTGGCAAGATACCATTCTCTGGCAGTACAGAAAGAGAATCTGCCGGAATGTCTTAAGGTGATAGCGGAGACAAAAGATGGTGAAATTATGGCGATGCGTCACAAAGAGTATCCGGTGGTGGGATTGCAGTTCCATCCGGAATCTATCTATACGGAACATGGAAAACGCATAATTGAGAATTTTGTGACAGGTGTAATCTGAGAGAAAGGAAGGCAGTTATGATACTAGATGAAATTGTTGCAGACAAGAGAAAAAGACTTCCGGAACATAAGGCACGCATCAGCGAACAAAAGATGCGTCAGCTCGCAGAGGAATATCAGGGAGAACGCCATTCCTTTTTCGATGCGCTGCGAAAGCCGGGCATCTCGATTATCGGGGAATTTAAACAGGCATCCCCTAGTCTTGGGAAAATTAAAAGTAAAATTAATTTATTGGATAGAATTGATGAATACAATGCTTCAGTGGATGCTATCTCCTGCCTGACAGAGGAAGACCACTTTGCCGGGAATGTGGAGTATCTGAAAGAAATCAGGGCAATCTCACCGCTTCCGATTCTAAGAAAAGATTTCATGGTGGAGGAATACCAGTTCTATGAAGCAAAGGCAATCGGTGCAGATGCGGTGCTGCTTATCGCCGCAATCTTAGACGATGCACAGATGAAAGCCTTTTATCAGCTGTCGGAGGAATTAGGGCTTGATGCGTTAGTTGAAGTTCACGACGAGACAGAGATGGAGCGGGCACTTGCCTTAGATGCCAAAATTATCGGCGTCAATAACCGTAATCTGAAAGATTTTTCCATTTCACTAGACACGACAAAGCGTTTATCCGCGATGGTTCCGAAAGAGAAGGTGTTTGTCGCAGAGAGCGGAATTGTGACAGATGAGGATGTTACATTTTTAACGGAATGCCGCGTAGATGCCTTTTTGATTGGCAGGGCATTGATGGAGGCAGAACATCCAAGGGAGGTGGCTGCAAGATGGAAAGCACTCGGCCGGGTATAAAAATATGCGGAATCACAAGGGAAGAAGAGGCAAAGATGTTAAACGAAGCGGGGGTTACCCACGCCGGATTTGTCTTCTATGAAAAAAGTAAACGTTATATTGAAGTGCCTAAAACAAAGGATATATTTCAAAAGTTAAATAAAGATATAAGAAAAGTTGCGGTAACGGTAGACCCGGATGGTGCACTGCTCGCACAGATAGAGGAAGCCGGATTTGATGTGTTACAGGTACATAAGAGATTAAGACCGGAGGTGTTACAGAAAACATCCCTCCCAATCTGGTATGCCATCAATCTCTCTTTGAAGGAAGCGGAAAATGATGTGGCATGGAAAGAGGCAGAAAGGCTGGCACAGGAAGCGAAAGTGAAAGCTTTTGTCGTGGATGCAGCCGGATATGGAAGTGGTAAGACATTCGACTGGCATGCATGGGATGAGACACGATGGCGTTCCTTACGAAAAGACAAACAATTTGTGTTGGCAGGTGGATTGACACCGGAGAATGTGCAGGAGGGAATCCGGATTTTTAAGCCGGATATCGTGGATGTCAGTTCCGGTGTGGAAGGGACGGACGGAAAGAGCAGAGAAAAGATTTTACAGTTTGTTTCCAAAGTAAAAAATAATTAAAACAAGAATTAATAAAACAAAAAGAGACTGAAATAAAAAGAAATAAGAGTCGGATAGAAGAGAAAGGAATTGGGAAAATGAATCGTAACAAAGAAGCTTATTATGGAGAATTTGGTGGACAGTATGTGGCAGAATCATTGATGAACACATTGCAGGAACTTGACAAGGCTTATGAGGAAGCAATCAAAGATCCGGAATTTTTAAAACAGTACCACTATTATCTAAAACAGTATGTAGGCCGTGAGACGCCGCTTTATTTTGCGGAGCGGCTCAGTGAGAAATATGGCACAAAGATTTATCTGAAACGTGAGGATTTAAACCATACCGGCGCACATAAGATTAACAACGTAATCGGTCAGATTTTGCTCGCAAAGAGAATGGGGAAAAAGAAAGTGATCGCTGAGACGGGAGCAGGACAGCACGGAGTTGCAACTGCGACAGGCGCTGCTTTATTTGGAATGGAATGTACCGTTTATATGGGAGCGGAGGACATCAAACGCCAGGCATTGAATGTGATGCGGATGGAGATGCTCGGTGCGAAGGTTGTGAGTGTGACATCGGGAAGTAATACCTTAAAAGATGCGACCAATGAAGCAATCCGTACCTGGGCAAAGACGGCGGAGGATACCTTTTATGTCATAGGTTCTGCCGTGGGACCGCATCCGTATCCAAAGATGGTAAAAGAGTTCCAGAGCTGTATCAGCCGGGAAGCGAAAAAGCAGATTTTAGAAGCTGAGGGCAGATTGCCGGATGTCGTGATGGCATGTGTCGGCGGCGGTTCGAATTCCATCGGAATGTTTGCTGATTTTATCACAGAAAAAGAGGTGCAGCTTATCGGGGTTGAAGCGGCAGGAAAAGGAATCGACACCGGAGAACACGCGTCTGCGATGGCACTCGGTGCACCCGGAGTTTTGCACGGAATGCGTTCCTATCTGTTACAGGATGAGGATGGCAACGTCCAGCTCGCACATTCCATCTCAGCAGGACTTGATTATCCGGGAGTCGGACCGGAACATGCGTATTTAAAAGATACGGGAAGAGCGCAGTATGTTGCGGCAACCGATGTTGAGGCAATGGACGCCTTGATGGAGCTGTGTAAATTAGAGGGAATTATTCCTGCGATTGAGAGTGCACATGCAATGGCTTACGCCTTTAAGAAGGCAAAAGAGATGACAAAGGATCAGATTATGGTGGTATGTCTGTCAGGCCGTGGAGATAAAGATGTGAACACAATTTCAGACTATCTTGCAGGAAAAGGTTATTTGAATTAAGGGAAAGGTATGGTTGAGAAAATGAATCGAATTGAACAGAAGTTACAGGCATGCAGAGAGAAAAAGGAAAAAGCATTTATCACATATATGACAGCAGGACTTCCGGATATGGAGGGAAGCAAGGCATTGATTCGCGCACAGGAAGCGGCAGGAACCGATATTATCGAACTTGGCGTCCCGTTTTCAGATCCGGTTGCAGATGGTCCGGTCATTCAGAATGCATCCTACAAGGCAATCTGTCAGGGCGTTACCTTGAAAAAGGTTTTTGCCATGGTGGAAGAAATCCGCGCGGAAGGTGTGGAGATGCCACTTATTTTTATGATGTATTACAACACCATTCTCCATTACGGTGTAAAGAAATTCGTGGAAAAGTGCAGTGCCATCGGGGTGGACGGTCTGATTATCCCGGATTTGCCGTTTGAGGAGCAGGATGAAATCGAGCAATATTTAAAAGAACAGGATACCACGATTTTGATTCAGCTTGTGTCTCCGGTTTCCGCAGGCAGGATACCGATGATTTTAGAAAAGGCAAGAGGATTTGTCTACTGTGTATCTTCCATGGGTGTAACCGGCCAGGGCGCAAATTTTCATGAGAAGGTAATCTCTTATTTAGAGAATGTGAAAAAAGTATCAAAGATTCCGGTCATGATGGGATTTGGCATCCAGACGGCAAAAGACGTGGAGCCGATGAAAGAAATCATCGACGGCGCAATCGTAGGAAGCCATTTCATTAATCTGTTAGAAGAACATGATTATGATGTCAGGGTGGCGGCAGAGTATTGTGAGACATTCAAAAAAGAATTAAATGCATAGTTGAGGGAAAAAGGAGAAGAAACATGAAAGAATATATTACAAAAGTAGTCGAAGGAAAAGATTTAACCGAGGAAGAAGCAAGAGCTGCCATGGAAATTATGTTGAGCGGGGAAGCAAGCCAGGCGCAGTTAGGTTCTTTTCTGACCGCACTCCGCATGAAGGGGGAGACACTAGAGGAACTTGTAGGGTTTGCATCCGTGCTGCGCGATAAAGCAGACACCATCTCGCCGAAGGTTTCTAATTACGTGGATTTAGTCGGAACCGGCGGAGACCGCACCTTTACCTTTAATATCTCCACGACCTCTTCTTTTGTCGTAGCGGCGGCAGGACTTCCGGTGGCAAAGCACGGCAACCGCTCCATTTCCTCGAAATCGGGAGCCGGGGATGTCTTAGAAGCATTAGGAGTCAACATTATGGCAGAGCCTGCTCTGGTAGAAAAATGTGTGGAGAAAGCCGGAATTGGTTTTATGTTTGCACAGCTTTTCAATAAATCCATGAAATATGTCGGTCAGGCGCGAAATGAGATGGGAATCCGTACGGTATTTAATATTTTAGGACCGCTTGCGAATCCATCCCGCGCAAAAAATATGGTAGTCGGTGTCTATGATCCGAAACTGACGGAAATCATTGCACAGGCGATGAGCAGACTCGGTGTGGAAAATGCATTTGTGGTCAGTGGCTGTGACAACATGGATGAAATCACACTGACGGGTGAGACAACAATCTCTGAGATAAAGGATGGAAAAGTAAATACATTCGTATTTAAACCGGAGGAAGTCGGCCTGAACTGTTGTACGATAGAAGAACTGCGTGGCGGTGATGGCGTGGAAAATGCGCAGATTACAAGGGATATCTTATCCGGTAAACTGCATGGACCAAAACGTGACATTGTTCTTTTGAATGCAGGTGCAACTCTTTACGTTGGAGGGGTTGCAGAAAGCATTGCTTCTGGTGTAGAATTAGCAGGAAAGACAATCGACGAAGGCAAAGCATTGGATACATTAGAGAAATTAATTGCAGTTTCAAATGCATAATTTAATCGTGAGAGCGGAGGGGAATTGTCGAAAGGCAGTTCCCCTTTTTGCGTGACAGGGAATTTCGTTTCCATGACACAAAAACGCTCCGCGGGGATTCTGTCTGGAAAGGGAAAGGAGATTATAGATGATACGGTTTAACAGTGATTATACAGAAGGATGTCATCCTTTGATTTTAGAGAAGTTCGCGGAGACGAACTTCGAGCAGACACCGGGATACGGAGAAGATGATTATTGTAGAAAGGCGGCAGAATTAATCCGTGCGGAATGTAAGGCACCGGAAGCAGCGGTACATTTTTTAGTCGGCGGAACGCAGACGAATGTGACTGTGATTTCTGCGGCACTCAAACATTATCAGGGAGTAATCACGGCAGAAAGCGGGCATATTAATGTGCATGAGACCGGTGCATTGGAAGCGTGTGGCCACAAGTGTTTGACGCTTCCGACAGAAGATGGGAAAATTACGGCAGGGCAGGTAGCAGCTTATGTGGAGCACCATTTTGCAGATGCAAGTTTTGAACATACCGTACAGCCGAAGATGGTATATTTGTCGAATCCGACAGAATTAGGAACCATCTATTCGAAAGCAGAACTTGAGGCAATCTATAAAGTCTGCAAAGAGCACGGACTCTATCTTTTTCTGGATGGCGCGCGGTTAGGCTACGGTCTGATGTGCCGCGAAAATGATATGACGTTAGCGGACATTGCGGCAAATACGGATGTATTTTACATCGGTGGAACAAAAGTGGGAGCACTCTTTGGCGAGGCGGTTGTCATTACCAATGATGCACTGAAAGAAGATTTTCGTTATAATATCAAACAGCGCGGTGGCATGCTGGCGAAAGGAAGACTGCTCGGACTTCAGTTTGAGACACTTTTTACAGATGGGTTATACTATACGATTTCAAAACATGCGGCAGAGTTGGCGGAGCAGATTCGGGATGAACTGCAAAGTCTTGGAATCGAATTTCTGGTGGACTCGCCGACGAACCAGCAGTTCCCGATTTTGCCGGATGCACTTCTTACAAAATTGCAGGAGAAATACGCATTGGAATATCACAGCAGAATTGACACTGTACACAGCGCCGTCCGTATCTGTACGTGCTGGGCAACGAAAAAAGAAAATGTAGAAGCACTGCTTCGTGACATTCGTGCAGGACTTTAGACAAAAAAGGAAGGCTTACGACAATGAAAAAAGTTTTACTGATAGCAACAGGAGGCACAATTGCTTCGAAAAAATCCGAAAATGGTTTGAAACCACAGATTACACCGGAAGAATTACTGGAATATATTCCACAGGTCAAGGAAATCTGCGAGGTGGAGACGATTCAGCTTCTCAATTTAGACAGCTCTAATATGGAGCCGCAGCACTGGAAGAAGATGGTGCACTGTATCCGTGAAAATTATGATGCTTATGATGGATTTGTCATTGCACATGGAACGGATACCATGGCCTATACGGCAGCGGCACTTTCCTATATGATACAGAATTCCACAAAGCCAATCGTAATTACAGGGGCGCAGAAGCCGATTGATTTAGAGATTACAGATGCAAAATCGAATCTGCTCGACAGCTTTTTGTATGCGGTAGATGCAAAATCACAGGGCGTTCAGATTGTGTTTGACGGGAAAGTTATCGCGGGAACGAGAGCAAAAAAAGTCCGCTCTAAGAGTTACAACGCATTTTCTTCCATTGATTTTCCATCGCTTGCGGTGATTCAGGATTTAAATATCATGCGCTACATCCCGATGCTTCCGTATGAGGAAGAGGTGACATTTTACGAGGAGATGGACGAAAACATTTTCCTGATGAAGCTGATTCCGGGAATCAAGCCGCAGGTGTTGGAGGCAATTTTTAATTCCTATGATTGTATTATTGTAGAAAGTTTTGGGGTCGGTGGAATCCCGCAGTCGCTTGCGAAAGATTTTTACCGGCTTTGCCAGGAGCATCCGGAAAAAATTGTTATCATGGCAACGCAGGTGGCGCATGAGGGAAGCGATATGACAGTCTACGAAGTTGGCCATGATATGAAAAAGTATTGCCGCTTTTTAGAATCCTACGATATGACGCTGGAATCCGTGATAGCGAAAACGATGTGGATGCTGGGGAATATCGATTTGAAAGAGCATGACATGGAAGACGTTTTTTATAAGAATATCAACTATGACGTTATTTTCGGGAAGAACCGGAAGTGTTAAAAGTGTCTTCTTTTTTTGAGATTTTAAAAAGAATGTAAACTTATATAACAAAAAGAGTTGACAATCAAAACGAGAAAGATTATTCTATTTTTTGTATACAAAAAAAATCGTATGCAGAAATGGAGAATACAAATGAAAATATCAACAAAAACAATCGTATCGGTGGGAATGTTTACGGCAGTATTAGCAGTGTTATCAATTTTGAAGATTCCAATGCCAAGCGGCGTCCCAATCACATTGCAGACATTTGCCATGGCTTTGTGTGGCTATGTACTCGGAGCCAAAAAAGGAACGGCTTCCACATGCATTTATCTTCTGATTGGTGCAATCGGTGTGCCGGTGTTTGCGGGAATGACAGGCGGTGCCGCCTGCCTGGTCGGCTACACAGGAGGATTCCTCTGGGGATTTATTCTGCTGACTTTATTGAGTGGATTATCCTTAAAAGTCAAAAATAAAGTGCTTCAGATTGTACTCGGACTCGCTGGACTTGCACTTTGCCACCTGTTAGGAGCTGCCTGGTATGCAGTTGTTGCATCGACATCATTTGCATCTAGTTTTTTACTGGTATCTGTGCCATATCTTGTAAAAGATGTGCTTTCCGTTTTAGGGGCTTATATCGTTGCAATTGCACTGCGTAAAGCATTAGATGCCGCACATCTCCTTCCGGCAGAAGCGTAAGAAAGAACAGGTGGAGAAATGAATAGATTTCGTGTCCATCATATTTTATGTACGAACCTTTATCAGGGAATCGGATATTCCGGTGCATTCTGCGGGAACATGACCCGGGTGGTCGGAGAACTTCGCGCGTGCCCGGAGAAAGAAGTCAAACTGGTGTGTGAACCTGATATGATTTGTGCGAATTGTCCGAATCTTACTTCCGGCGGGGGCTGCAGACAGGATTCGGATCATGTGGCGGTCAAGGATGAACTTTTGCGTGGCCAGCTTGGTCTTGAAAAAGGGAAAAACTACACATACCGGGAACTCTGTCAGGCGGTTTCAGACACCCTGACGGAGAAAGCGTTTTTAGAAAGCTGTATCAACTGTATGTGGTATCAGCAGGGGCTGTGTGATTATCGTGCCCTGATGGAGAATATTAAGAAATTGGGTCTATAGAAGAAAGCTGCCCGAAAAGTATCTGATTCAGAGAAGAAAATGGATACTTTCCGGGCAGCTTTTTTGTGTAGATTCTAATGCGTCTTTCGGTTAATATAATTTGTTTTATATTTGGAATAGATAATCTTCTGGCTGCTGTACAGGCCGTAGTAGCCGGAGAGCATATAGCTGAACGCAATGGCGAGAAGAAAATATGGCATACCGTCGTAACCAAAAAGTTCGAAGCTGATGAGCAGGGATGTGATCGGGCAGTTTGTGACGCCACAGAAAACAGCGGTCATGCCGACTGCGGCACAAAGGGATGGCGAGAAACCAATCAGGGAGCCAAACAGGCAGCCGAAGGAAGCACCGATAAAGAAGGATGGTACAATCTCACCGCCTTTATAGCCGGCGCCAAGGGTCAGTGCCGTAAAGAGCATTTTTAAGAAAAAAGCCTCCGGGCGGACAGAGCCGTCAATGCAGTCTTTGATAATTGCCATTCCGGTTCCGTTATAGTCCTGATTTCCAACGATAAGCGTCAGTAAAACGATAAGACATCCACCTACAAAAATGCGCAGGTAAGGATTCTTGAAAAAACGTTTATAGAGATGACCGGACTGGTGCAGCATCATACAAAAGAGGATGCTCACGGCAGCACATAAAATGGCAAGGCAGGAAATCAAAATGGCGGATTTCACGGAAAAATGAGGCAGGGATTCTAAATAGAACACCTCCGGAACAATACCAAACGAAGCGGCAATTCCGCGTGCAATCAGAGCGGAGATTACACAGGGAACTAACGCGGCATAGTACATGATACCGACGCTGATGACTTCCATGGAGAAAATAGCCGCTGCCATAGGAGTCCCAAAGAGTGCGGAAAAGGCAGCACTCATGCCACACATAATCATAATATGCTTATCTTTGTCATCGAAACGGAATAATTTTCCGAGAGCATTTCCAATACTGCCGCCAAGCTGTAAGGCAGCACCCTCACGTCCGGCAGAGCCCCCAAATAAATGTGTAATTAAGGTGGAAATAAAAATCAGCGGAGCCATGCGCAGCGGAAGGTTGTCATCTGAGTGGATGGCGGAGAGTACAAGATTTGTACCGGTATCCTTCTCATCATGCATGATGCGGTAGAGCACCACGATGATGATACCGCCAAGTGGCAGCAGAAAAATAATCGAAGGCCTTTTCAGCCGGATTAATGTTACAAAAGACATGCCAAAATAAAAAAGTGTGCCCACACAGCCGACGAACACGCCTGATAAAATGGAGAAAACCACCCATTTTAAGGAAGTTCCAAGGCGTTTGGCATTGTGTTCTAATTTGTGTTTGAGAATCTCATTCATTTGTATTCATCTAACCTTTCAAAAAACATTTCATAACTAATCAAATAGTATCATGTTCAAAAATCTTTTACAAGGCAGTGGAGGAAAGTTTTCGAAAATAGAACCTAATTCCCATATACTTTTATCGGAGAAAGTGTTATATAAAACAACACAAATATGTAAATGTTGCACAAAAACATAATTGAAAAACTATAAAATATAGCGAAAATGCAAATATAACTTGCGCCGATTACGAAAAGAAGCTAAAATATAACTATCAACTGAAAACGTTACCGGAAACATTACCGAAAACGTTTGCAAAGTTGCAACATTCATTTTAGGAGGAAGTAAATATGAAGAGAAAAGTATTGGCAGGGTTATTAGTGGCAGCAATGTCCGCTACGATGATGGCAGGCTGTGGCGCATCTGCGGAGAGTGGTGCAGGTGATGCAACAGAGTCCGCAAAGAAGACAGCAGACAAGGGAACAGCAGACAAGGGAACAGATGAGGGAGCAGGTTCTGTTTACTATCTGAACTTTAAGCCGGAGCAGGATCAGGCATGGCAGGATCTTGCCGCTGCATATACGGAAGAGACTGGGGTAGACGTAACCGTAATTACAGCAGCAGACGGAACTTACGAGCAGACATTGAAATCAGAAATGGCAAAAGAGGAAGCACCGACTTTATTCCAGGTAAACGGACCGGTCGGACTTGCAAATTGGGAATCTTATTGTTTAGACCTTTCGGATTCTACATTATATTCCCATCTGACAAATGATGAATTTGCATTGAAATCAGATTCTGGTGAGGTACAGGGAATTGCGTATGCAATCGAGACTTACGGAATTATTTACAATAAGGCAATTTTAAATGACTATTGCACGATGGACAATGCAGTGGTTTCTTCTATTGATGAGATCAACAACTTCAAGACATTGAAAGCAGTAGCAGATGATATTCAGTCAAGATTAGATGAGATCAACGATGAATTCGGATATGACCTTCAGGGTGCATTCACATCAGCCGGTATGGATGGATCTTCTGACTGGAGATTTAAGACACATCTTGCAAACCTTCCAATTTATTATGAATACAAAGATAGAGGAATCTCTTCTACCGATGCCATTGAGGGAACTTACTTAGACAATTACAAACAGATTTGGGATCTCTACATCACAGATTCCACCTGTGAACCGGGATTGCTTTCAAGCAAGACAGGTGATGAAGCAGAATCTGAGTTCGGTATGGAAGAAGCTGTATTCTATCAGAATGGTACATGGGAATATGGCAACTTAACAGACGACAGCAACGGATATTTAGTGACAGCAGATGATTTAGGCATGATGCCAATCTACATCGGCGTAGACGGAGAAGAGAATCAGGGACTTTGTACTGGTTCTGAGAACTACTGGTGTGTCAACAAAGAAGCTTCGGAAGAAGATGTTCAGGCAACATTAGATTTCTTGGCATGGGTAGTAGAATCCGATGCAGGACGTGATTCCATGACAAACGCTATGAGCTTCGTAACACCATTTGATACCTTCACAGGCGACTATGAGGCAGATAACGTATTTATCCAGCAGGCAAATCAGTACATCGCAGATGGAAAGACACCTGTAACATGGAACTTCTCAACCATCCCTTCTGAAAACTGGAAAGATGGTGTCGGCTCTGCATTATTAGAATATGCACAGGGAACCGGCGACTGGGACGGTGTTGTGACAGCATTCGTAGATGGCTGGGCAACAGAATACCAGGCAGTAAATGAATAAAAATAGGAAGCAGAGGGGCGCGCGGAGTTCCGTGCGCCCATTCTTTCCACTATTTTTGGGGTAAGAGGGCAACATTATGAAATGAGAGGATACAGATTATGGAGAAATCAATAAAAAAATATTTTCCTATTTTTGCACTTCCGACTTTAGTAGCTTTTACATTCGGTTTTATAATTCCTTTTCTTATGGGTATCTATTTATCGTTTTGTGAATTTACGACGGTTACAGATGCAACTTTTGTAGGATTGAAAAATTATGGACGCGTATTTACAGACAACACATTTATACATGCATTGGGATTTACGGCATTGTTTACAGTAGTTTCTGTCCTTACAATCAATGTATTTGCGTTTCTCATCGCGATGCTTTTAACAAAGGGAATTAAGGGCACAAATTTCTTCCGTACCGTGTTTTTTATGCCGAACTTAATCGGTGGAATTGTGTTAGGTTACATCTGGCAGATATTATTAAATGGAATCTTAGAATACTTTGGAAAAACCTTAACATATTCTTCTTCCTATGGATTCTGGGGACTTATCATTTTAATGAACTGGCAGCAGGTCGGTTATATGATGATTATTTATATCGCAGGAATCCAGAATATTCCGGGAGATTTGATTGAGGCGGCAAAAATTGATGGTGCGAATGCATGGCAGGTGTTAAAGAATGTAACGATTCCGATGGTAATGCCTTCCATCACCATCTGTACGTTCCTGACACTGACAAACTCATTCAAATTATTTGACCAGAACCTTGCGCTTACTGCCGGTGAGCCTTCTAACAATTCTGAGATGCTTGCGTTAAATATTTTTAACACATTCTATACCAGACAGGGATGGGAGGGCGTCGGTCAGGCGAAGGCAGTTATTTTCTTCCTGCTTGTGGCAGTGATTGCATTGATTCAGAACCGTATGACCAGAAGTAAGGAGGTGCAGCAGTAATGGCAAAGAGAAAAGACGAAAAGAAAAAGAGAGCGCAAGATCAGGTAATTGCAGTCCGCAAGGCAAAACATGGTTGGATACTGACCCTGTTTTTCTCATTGCTGACCATATTTTATCTGTATCCGATTTTTCTTGTGGTGATTAACTCGTTTAAGAAAAAAGGATTTATCACAAGAAATGCATTCGAACTTCCGAATGCGAGATCTTTCTTCGGACTGACAAACTTTGTGAACGGAATCCAAAAAACCAACTTTTTCAATGCATTTGGCTGTTCCCTTATCATCACAGTCGGTTCCGTGGCAGTGATTTTACTCTGCACATCCATGTGCGCATGGTATATCACGAGAGTGCAGAACAAAGCGACAAAAGCAATCTATATGCTGTGCCTGTTTTCCATGATTGTGCCGTTCCAGATGGTGATGTTTACACTGTCAAAGCTTGCGAATATGATGCATTTAAGCAATCCGTTCGGCATTATTTTAGTTTACCTTGGCTTTGGCGCAGGGCTTGCGATATTTATGTTCTGCGGCTTTGTAAAGAGTATTCCGCTTGAGATTGAAGAGGCGGCGATGATTGACGGATGTACACCGTTGCAGACTTTTTTCCAGGTGGTCATGCCGATTATGAGACCGACCACTATCACGGTGGCAATTTTAGAGACGATGTGGATCTGGAATGACTACTTACTTCCATATTTAGTGCTGGATTTGAAAAAATATAAGACAATTCCGATTGTGATTCAGTATTTAAAAGGTGGTTACGGTGCAGTTGACTGGGGAACCATGATGGCGATGTTAGTGCTCGCAATTATTCCGATTATCATTTTCTACGCGTTCTGTCAGAAATATATTATTGAAGGAGTAGTTGCAGGAGCGGTAAAAGGCTGATATTATAGTAATTAGAACACGTTTTTTGTCTATTTTTTACAAAATTTGTAAATTTACGAAAAAAAACGAAAAAATTAGTAGACAGGAATGAAAAATATGGTTACGATAAAAGATATAGCCAGGGAATCTGGTTATTCAGTCAGTACTGTATCAAGGGTGCTAAATGACAGACGGGATGTAAGTCCGGATGCAAAAAAGAAAATTGATGAGATTGTTGCAAAGTACAATTTTGTGCCGAACAATAATGCAAAGCATTTGAAGCAGACTGCCTCGAAGACCATCGGTGTCTTAATCAAGGGTACATCGAATATGTTGTTTGCCAACATTTTAGAGGAGATACAGCGTATCATTGAGAAAACAAGTTATACGCTGGTCGTTTCCTATCTGGATGAGGACGCAAACGAGGTGGAGCAGGCGCTTGTTATCTGCAGGGAGAGAAAACCGATGGGCTTGCTTTTTTTAGGCGGTAATCCGGATTATTTTAAAGATGGGTTTGCACAGGTGGAGATTCCTTGTGTGCTGGTGACAAACAGAGCCGATGGACTACATTTTCCGAATTTGTCAAGCGTAGCAACCGACGATATTGCAGCGGCAGAGTGTGCGGTTGACAGGCTCATAGAGCAGGGGCATACGCACATCGGAATTGTCGGTGGTGATTTGAAAATGTCACACACGAGTAAACAGCGATATCGTGGCTGCCAGAAGAGCTTTGAGGAGCATGGCATTTCCTTTGACGAGGAAAATGATTATGCCAAGGCACGATTTTCTTTTGACAGCGCCTATCGGGCAACGGAGCGCCTGATGCAGACAGCACCGGATATCAGTGCAATTTTTGCAATGTCGGATGTGATGGCGATTGGAGCCATCCGGGCGTTGATTGACTTAAATTACAAGGTTCCACAGGATATATCAGTCATTGGTTTTGACGGCACAGCTTTGGCGGAATATTATCACCCGAAGCTTGCCACGATAAAGCAACAATATCAGACACTTGCGGCACGGAGCATTGAGCTGTTGTTCGGACAGCTGGAATTTAAACGGGATGCCATTCATGAGGTGGTGCCCTTCGAGTTTGTGAGTGGAGAAAGTATTAGAAAATTATAGAGTAAGTTCAGGAGGAACACAGACAATGAGAAGCAGTGGCGTGTTAATGCACATTTCATCCCTGCCATCTCCGTATGGAATTGGTACAATGGGAAAAGAGGCAAAGAAGTTTGTAGATTTTTTGACAAAGGGAGGCCAGAAATACTGGCAGATACTTCCAATCTGCCCGACGAGTTATGGTGATTCACCATACCAGTCCTTTTCCAGTTTTGCCGGAAACCCATACTTTGTAGATCTTGAGATTTTATGTGAAGAGAAACTGTTGACAAAAGAAGAATGTGAGTCATTCGACTGGGGCGATAACGAAGAATATGTGGACTACGGCATTATGTACACATCAAGATATGCACTTTTGAAAAAGGCATATGCGCGTTTTAAAAAGGCGGTACCGGACGAATTTAAGGAATTCTGCAAAAAAGAGGCAGACTGGTTAGACGATTATGCGCTCTTTATGGCATTGAAGGATGCAAACGGTGGTGTGGCATGGTTTGAGTGGTCAGACGATTTGAAACTCCGCAAGCCGGAAGCAATCGCAAAAGCAAAGAAAGAATATGCAGATGATATTGAATTTTATCAGATGCTCCAGTACCTGTTCTTTGAACAGTGGTGGAATCTCAAAGAGTATGCAAACGGACTGGGAATCGAGATTATCGGAGACGTTCCAATTTATGTGGCAGGAGACAGCGCAGATGTCTGGGCGAACCCGAACCAGTTTTATTTAGATGAAGAACTAAATCCAATCGATGTTGCCGGATGTCCGCCGGATGCGTTCTCCGCAGACGGACAGTTGTGGGGTAATCCTTTGTTCCGCTGGGATGTCATGAAAAAAGACGGATACACATGGTGGACAAAACGAGTTGCCGCAATGTCAAAACTCTATGATGTTGTCCGTATTGATCATTTCCGTGGATTTGATTCTTACTATGCGATTCCGGCAAAAGATGATACGGCAAGAAACGGCGAGTGGAGAGAAGGCCCTGGCATGGACCTATTCCGCACCTTAGAGAAAAAATTAGGCAAATTAAATATCATTGTAGAAGACCTGGGATTTTTGACCGATTCAGTTATCAAGTTAGTAGAAGATTCCGGTTTCCCGGGCATGCGTGTCATTCAGTTTGCGTTTGATACAAGAGATGACAGCAACTATCTTCCACACAACTACTGCGAACATTCCGTAGTTTACACAGGAACCCATGATAACGACACGCTGATGGGCTGGTTTGAGACTGCACCGGAGGAAAGTGTGAAATTTGCAAAAGAATACTTGAATCTTACAAAAGAGGAAGGTTATAATTGGGGTATGATGCGAGGCGCTTGGTCAAGTGTCAGCGAGTTAGCAGTCGTACCAATGCAGGATTTAATCGGACTTGGCTCAGAAGCAAGAATGAACACACCATCCACATTAGGCGAGAACTGGAAATGGCGTGCAACCGCTGATGAGATTACGGATTCACTGGCAAAACGTCTTTGCAAATATATGCAAATGTACGGACGTCTGTTCAAAGTGGAAGAACCGGAAGAAGAAAAAGAAACAGTTAAAGAGAACTAATATCGGCCCTCTTTTCCGCGGAATGGATTGTTCCGTCGGAGAAGAGGGTTTTTATGTATGAAATAATAGTAAATCAGACTGCACGGACAGGGCGGGGGGAGAAACTCTGGCAGGAAGTGAAGACAATTCTGCAAAAAGAAAACGTCCCCTATCACGTGTATATGACAGAATACGAAGGACATGCAGCGGTGCTTGCAAAAGAAATCAGTGAGAGAGAAGACGAAGTTTTCCTGATAGTGATGGGTGGCGACGGCACGATGAATGAGGTCATCAATGGCATTACCGATTTCTCAAAGATTCATCTTGGCATAATACCAATCGGTTCCGGCAATGATTTGGCGAGAGGGCTTGGCATCAGCCGGAACCCGGAGGAAGCACTTCATGCTATTTTAAACTGTAAGGAAGAGTATGTGATGGATTTAGGGCGCGTCTCCTGGAACGGATGCAGGAAACCGCGCTATTTTGCAATCAGTGCGGGAGTCGGACTAGACGCCGAAGTCTGTAAAAAAGCACTACATTCTACGCTGAAAAAGATATTAAACCGTTTTCACCTGGGAAAATTAACTTATCTGCTGCTGACGATTTCTTCTCTTTTTTCTATGAAGACGACAGGCGTGGCGGCAAGATTTGACCACAAGGGACAGCGGAATTTTGTGCGTGCAATTTTTCTTGCCGGAATGAATCAGCCTTACGAGGGCGGCGGGATTCCGATGGCGCCCCGCGCGAAGTCAGATGACGGGAAAATCTCGGTCTGCTGTGCATGGCGGATTCCAAAAGTCCTCACCTTCTTTTGTCTGCCGCTTCTGGTTCTGGCAAAACACGAAGCCATTCCCGGATTTGAGGTGGTGGACTGCAGCGAATACCGCGTGAAGATGAAAGATGCCATGGTGCTGCATGCGGACGGAGAGTATTGCGGAGATGTCAACGAAGTGACATTTGAATGTGTTCCGGGGATTCTATCCATCAGGAAGTAGGGAAACGTGTTCTAATCTGTTTTGCATCTTCATAGATTAAAGTAATAAGGCGCTTATGCCCAGACTTTGGATTTATGGAGGAGATATGGATCAGATTGCAGAGAGCAGGGAATTTAACCTTTATCGGGATATCAAAAACCGCACGGGAGGAGAAATCTACATAGGTGTGGTGGGACCGGTGCGCACTGGAAAGTCAACGTTTATCAAACGGTTTATGGATTTGATGGTACTTCCTTTTATGGAGGATATGCACAGCAGGGAGCGAGCCATGGATGAACTTCCGCAGGCTGCTGCCGGTAAGACTATCATGACAACGGAACCGAAATTTATTCCGCAGGAGGCAGCACTGATACGGTTAAACGACGGAAGTGAAGTGAAAATCCGCCTGATTGACTGTGTCGGCTTCATGGTAAACGGTGCGACGGGACATTTAGAAGGCAATGAGAACCGGATGGTAAAAACACCCTGGTTTGATTATGAAATCCCATTTGTGGATGCGGCAGAAATCGGAACGGAGAAGGTCATTCGTGACCATGCTACGATTGGCATTGTCGTGACAACGGATGGCACAATCGGGGAATTAAGCCGTGAAGATTATTTAGAAGCGGAAGAAAAGACAATCCGGGAACTTTCTGACATTGGGAAACCGTTTGTAGTTATACTTAACTCGCAAAGACCGTACAGCGAAGAAACAGTTCATTTGGCGAAGAAATTATATGAGAAATATCAGACTCCGGTTATCCCGGTAAACGGGGAGCAGTTAAGGCGGGATGATGTTTTAAAAATCCTTGAGAGTGTGCTCTATGAGTTCCCAATCAACCGTGTTGAATTTTTCATTCCAAAATGGACGGAGATGCTGCCGCAGGATCACAGGATGAAGCAGGAACTGATTACGAAGGCGGGCGAGATTTTAGGCACCATGCAGAAAGCACGCGACATTTCCGGGAAGAATTATGAGCCGGGAGAATACGTGAGCAATATTCAGATTGAACAGATGGATTTGTCGAAAGGCTGCGTCAAAGTGAAAATGGATGTGGCAGAGAAATTTTACTATGAAAATATCAGTGAACTGACCGGTGTGCCAATCCAGGGCGAATATCAGATGATTTCCATGATAAAAGAAATGGCACAGCGTAAGAATTCCTACGAGAAGATTTCGGACGCTTTCGAGTCCGTGACAGCAAAAGGATACGGCGTTGTGACGCCACAGCTTTCCGATATTACCATGGAAGACCCGGTTTTAATCCGGCATGGCAATAAGTTTGGCGTGAAGATGAAAGCCGTCTCACCGTCTATCCATATGATTAAGGCGAATATCGAGACGGAGATTGCACCGATTGTGGGAAGCGAAGAACAGGCGAATGATTTGATTTCCTATATCAAACAGGGGGAGGAGAGCAAGGAAGGCGTCTGGGAGACGAGTATTTTCGGAAAGTCTTTAGGGGAATTGATGGAAGACGGCATCCGCAGCAAGATTGCGATGATGGATGATGAATGTCAGATGAAACTACAGGATACAATGCAAAAAATTGTAAATGACAGCAACGGTGGAATGGTCTGCATTATTATATAGAAAGATGGAGAGAGACAAATGAGAGTAATATTTATTCATCACAGCTGCTTTGTGGTGGAAGTAGAGGAAAAGGTACTGATTTTTGATTATTTTAAAGGAGACCGGGTGCCGGGATACCGGTTTGGCGGAGTCCTGCCGGAATATGACGCGGATACCCCGGTCTTTGTATTTGCAAGCCACAGCCATAAGGATCATTTTGATATGGATGTCCTAAGATGGACAGAACAATATCACAATATCCACTATATTTTTTCAAAGGATACGAAGATGAGTCCTAATTTTTTGAAAAAACATGGCATCAATCCGGCTGTGCGGGATAAAATTCTCTACGTTGGGCCGAATGCGTCCTATGAGGTTGAAGATGTCAAAATCGAGACTTACCGGTCGACGGATGCGGGAGTGGCATTTCTCGTTGAGACAAACGGCGTCAGCCTCTATCATGCCGGCGATTTGAATAACTGGAAGTGGGATGGCGCCGGAGAACTGGTAAACGGTGCAATGGAGACGAATTATAAGATACAGATTCGGAAATTGGAAAATAAAAATATCAATCTTGCTTTCGTGCCGCTTGACCCGAGACAGGGGCAGTATGAAGATTTGGGGATGGATTATTTTTTGCGCCACACGAATGCAGAATATGTCTTTCCGATGCATATGTGGCAGGATTATCGTGGAATTACCCGCTATTTAAAGAAAATTTCGAATCACAGAATGGCGGAGCGAATTGTGGAGATTGAGCGTGAGAACCAGGTCTTTGACATCAAAGAATGCTAAAAAAGAGTGATAAAAGAAAAGGTAATGATTGAATTTACAGAATAAATGGACTATAATGGAAGAGATTATGAAAGGTAGGTATCACATATGACATTAGCAGGATGGTTCTTACAGTATTTTTTGATTTTTGTTGTATTAGTATTAATCGCAGTGGCGGGATTCTTCGTTGGAAAGAAACTGCGTGCGAACAAAGATGCTAAGACAGCGTCAGCAGAGAAAACCGAGTCAAAGGATGAATAATAGGATTGATATTTTATCATCCACGCCCGTGAGGGAGCGGATTTTTCAGAACTAAGTATATAGTCTGAGAAAAATATATAGGGAGCGCTGGGGTCAGTGCGCCCTAAATTACAGTTTTGGAGGAAATGAAAAGTGAAGAAGTTTTACGGTGAAAATGAATTGCGTAGAATGTATCTTGAATTTTTCGAAAGCAAGGGACATTTGAAAATGAACAGTTTTTCACTGGTACCACACAACGACAACAGTCTTTTATTGATTAATGCAGGTATGGCACCATTGAAACCATATTTTACGGGACAGGAGATTCCACCGAGAAGAAGAGTGACAACCTGTCAGAAATGTATTCGTACCGGTGATATTGAGAATGTTGGTAAGACAGCAAGACATTTAACATTTTTTGAGATGCTTGGTAACTTCTCCTTCGGTGATTACTTTAAACATGAAGCAATCGCATGGAGCTGGGAGTTCTTGACAAAAGTTTTAGGTCTTGAAGAGGACAGATTGTATCCTTCCATTTATGGAGAGGATGACGAAGCGTTCGACATCTGGACAAAAGAAGTGGGCGTTCCGGCAGAGAAGATTACACGCTTCTATCGTGACCCTGAGACAGGGGAATGTGATAACTTCTGGGAGCATGGCGCAGGCCCTTGCGGTCCGTGTTCTGAGATTTATTATGACCGTGGAGAGAAGTACGGCTGCGGTAGCCCTGACTGTAAGGTCGGTTGTGAGTGCGACCGTTTCATGGAAGTATGGAACAACGTATTTACCCAGTTTGAAGGAGATGGAAAGGGCGGTTACACAGAGCTTGCCCAGAAGAATATTGATACCGGTATGGGATTAGAGCGTCTTGCGGTTGTTATGCAGGATGTTGATTCCGTATTTGATATTGATACCATGAAAGCAATCCGTGATAAGGTCTGCGCTTTATCCGGTAAGACATACCAGACAGATGCGTTAGACGATGTATCCATCCGTCTGATTACAGATCATATCCGTTCTTCTACTTTTATGGTATCAGACGGTATTATGCCTACGAATGAGGGACGCGGTTATGTATTGCGCCGTATCATCCGTCGTGCAGCACGTCATGGAAAAATGTTAGGAATCAAGGGAACGTTCCTTGCAGAACTTGCAAAGACGGTTATCGCAGAGAGCAAAGACGGTTATCCTGAATTAGAAGAGAAGAAAGATTTTATCTTAAAAGTTCTGACACAGGAAGAAGAAAAATTTGCCAAGACAATCGACCAGGGCCTTGCAATCTTAGATGAGATGGAGAGCAAGATGCAGGCAGAAGGACAGAAAGTATTGTCCGGCGAGAATGCATTCAAACTTTATGACACCTATGGTTTCCCGATGGATTTGACACAGGAAATCTTAGAAGAAAAAGGATTCACCATTGACGAGGAAGGCTTTAAAAAGGCAATGGATGTGCAGAGAGAGACTGCAAGAAAGAATCGTAAGACAACAAACTACATGGGTGCAGACGCAACCGTTTACGATGAGATTGATCCTTCCATCACAACCGAGTTTGTCGGATATGATACGTTGACAGCTACTTCAAGTGTGACGGTTCTGACCTCTGAGACAGAGATTGTAGAAGCGTTATCGGACGGTGAAGTTGGAACTATCATTGTAGAGAAGACTCCGTTCTATGCTACCATGGGTGGTCAGCAGGGAGATAAAGGTGTTATCCGCACGGCAACCGGTGAATTTAAGGTAGAAGATACCATTAAATTATTAGGCGGTAAAGTGGGACATGTCGGCAAGATGGTAAGCGGAATGATAAAATCCGGTGATTCCGTAGAATTAGCAGTAGATGCTTCCTTAAGAGCAAAGACCTGCAAGAACCATTCCGCAACGCATCTGTTACAGAAAGCACTCCGTGAGGTGCTCGGTACACATGTAGAGCAGGCAGGTTCTTATCAGGATGCAGAGCGTACCCGTTTTGACTTTTCACATTTCCAGGCTATGACAGCAGAGGAAATTGCAAAAGTAGAGCAGATTGTCAATGAGAAGATTGCAGAGAGCATTCCGGTTGTGACAGACGTGATGACTGTGGAAGAAGCAAAGAAAACAGGTGCTATGGCATTGTTTGGTGAGAAGTACGGTGAGACAGTACGTGTCGTATCCATGGGTGACTTCTCCAAAGAATTCTGTGGTGGTACACACGTAAAGAATACCGGCGAGATTACAGCGTTCAAGATTTTATCTGAGAGCGGTGTTGCGGCAGGTGTCCGCCGTATCGAAGCTTTAACAGGCGAGAATGTATTTGCATATTACAAGAATCTTGAAAATGAATTAGAGAAGGCTGCAAAGGCTGCAAAAGCAACTCCGGCTACTTTAGTGGAGAAGATTGAGCATATGCAGGCAGAGATAAAAGCACTTTCCAGCGAGAACGAGTCCTTGAAGAGCAAAGCTGCCCAGGAGGCACTCGGTGATGTTATGGATCAGGTTGCAGAAGTAAAAGGTGTAAAATTACTTGCGACAAGTGTTACAGGAGTGGACATGAATGGACTTCGTGACCTCGGCGACCAGTTGAAAGCTAAATTAGGAGAAGGTGTTGTGGTTCTTGCATCTGAAAATGATGGCAAGGTAAACCTGATTGCAATGGCTACAGAGGAAGCAATGGCAAAAGGGGCACATGCCGGTAACTTAATCAAAGCAATCGCCGGAAAAGTAGGCGGTGGCGGCGGCGGACGTCCAAATATGGCACAGGCAGGCGGTAAGAATCCAGCCGGTATCCCAGACGCAATCGCAGAAGCAAAAACAGCTTTGGAAGCACAGATGAAATAGAAAAAGGCAGATAATTATTGAAATTGTCTGAATTTTACGAAATAGTAGAAAAACTGTTGACTTAAGAAAAATCTGTGTTATAATTAATTCTAGTGCAGTAAAATATTACCCAAACAGTTGAATATGCACAATACGCAACTGGAGGGAGGTTAGGTGTGAGATAATGTCTAGTGTAATAGTAAAAGAGAACGAGACTTTAGATAGCGCTTTACGTCGTTTCAAGAGAAACTGTGCAAAAGCAGGTATCCAGCAGGAAATTCGTAAAAGAGAACATTACGAAAAACCAAGCGTAAAACGTAAGAAAAAATCTGAAGCTGCAAGAAAAAGAAAATATAACTAATACGCATTAAATAAGCTGTCGCATTGCGACAGCTTATTTTTTAGTGTATCAGAATTGTGCGAAGCATTTTCCGATACACTAAAATACACTCTGCGAGCATATAATTCTATTTTAATATCCGAAATCTTCTCCGATTAAGATGACTTTGATTCTTCCAGGAATGCCGCTTCGTCTGGTGACGACGGTCTGGTTGCAGATGCAGTCGGGAGAGAGACAGTCTGCACAGATGCCGGTGGTAGAACATGGTGTTTTTTTGCCAAGGCGGAGACAGTTCATGGGTGCCGCGGTCTGGTGAACGCGGGAGACGGCCTCTTCTTCGGTGGTGACAATTTTATTCATGCCGGCAAGTACGATAACGTTTTCGGGACCATAGATAAGCGCTGCAACGCGGTTGCCGTTGCCATCAATGTTGACGAGTTTCCCATCTTTTGTGAGGGCATTGGTGCTCATGAAATAAAAATCTGCCGAGAGGGCATCGTGATAGATTTTTTTCATCTCTGCGGCATCTTTTGCGGTGGAGCGGTCAAGCAGTGTGATGGTTTTGTCAGAACGCAGAGCGTCTAACATGCCGGTCTCTTCTAAAGTCATGGAACCGCCATAGCTGACCGTAGCGGAAGGTGTCAGAAAAGAAAGTGCTTTTTCGACCGCTTCTTTTCTAGTCGGACAGTAATAACCCTCCATCTGGCGATTGTTCAGGTTGGAGATGATGGTTTTAGAAAGTGTTTCATAATAGATTTCTTTTGGATTCATAGGAAAATTCCTCCTTTTCTCATTAAGGACAGTATAGCACAGGATGGGGACAGGTGAGAATACTTGACTTTTGGGTGGAAGTGACTAAAATAGAAAAGTATACGCACAAGACGAAAGGGAGATGACGAGTGAGACGGAATTTAAAAAAGATGATTTCTTATTATAAACCATATCGGGGTGTGTTCTGGGCGGATATGTTTTTTGCGACGTTATCGGCTGCGATTGCCTTGACGCTTCCGCTGATTATCCGGTATGTGACATCGACACTCATTTATATGGAAGCAAATGTGGTGTTTGAACGCATTGCATGGATTGGTGCTGCAATGCTTGTGATGGTGGTTGTGGACTGCTATTGTAAGTATTTTATTTCCAATCAGGGGCATGTTATGGGTGCAAAGATTGAATACGATATGCGTGCTGATATTTTTGCACATTACCAGAAATTGTCGTTTGCTTTTTATGATAACCAGAAAGTGGGACAGTTGATGTCGCGCATCACATCCGATTTGTTTGACATCAGTGAACTGATGCATCACGGACCGGAGAACGTGATTTTATCTGTGATTAAAATTGCCGGAGCATTCGTGATTTTGATGAATATCAGCCCGGTGCTTGCAGCGGCAGCGTTTGTGATACTTCCATTTATGTTCGTATATGCATATTTCGTAAATGGAAAAATGCGCCGTGCTTTCAAGCAGAACCGTGTGAAGATTGCGGACATCAATGCGCAGATTGAAGATAATTTGTCGGGAATCCGTGTTGTAAAATCGTTTGCAAATGAGACGATTGAAAAGGAAAAATTCAAAGTTGGGAATAACGGTTTCTTAGATGCCAAAAAGAACAGCTATTTTTACATGGGAATCTTCCATGCGGGGCTTGGATCTTTTACGACGCTGATTCAGATTTCCGTCATTATTGTGGGAACTATCCTGATTGCGAAGGGCAATCTTTCTGTGAGTGATTTGCTGACATTTTTACTTTATATTAATGTCTTTACAGACCCGATTCGTACCATTATTGATTTTATTGAGCAGTTTCAGAATGGCTATACCGGGTTTGAACGTTTCATGGAGATAATGGATATTGAGCCGGATATCAAGGATAGTAAAGATGCCGTGGAGTTGACGGATGTCAAAGGAGATATTACGTTTGAGGATGTTTCTTTCCGGTATGAGGAGAATACGCAGAAGGTGCTAAATCATATTAACCTGCAGGTGAAGGCAGGTTCCTACATGGCGCTAGTCGGTTCTTCCGGTGCTGGAAAAAGTACGCTGTGTTCGCTGATTCCGCGTTTTTATGATGCGACCTCCGGAAGCATTAAAATCGATGGAAAAGATGTGAAGAGCCTGACGCTAAAAAGCCTGCGTGACCAGATTGGAATCGTTCAGCAGGATGTGTATCTTTTTGTTGGAACCGTGTATGATAATATCCGTTATGGAAAACCGGATGCGACACGGGAAGAGGTCATTGAGGCAGCAAAAAATGCAAATGCGCATGAGTTTATCATGTCGCTGCCGGACGGATATGAGACGGATATCGGCCAGCGCGGTGTGAAATTATCCGGTGGACAGAAACAGCGTCTGTCAATTGCGCGGGTATTTTTAAAGAATCCGCCCATTCTTATTTTTGATGAGGCAACGTCTGCTTTAGACAACGAGAGTGAGAAGGTAGTGCAGAAATCATTGGAAAAACTGGCACAAAACCGTACTACATTTGTAATAGCACATCGCCTTTCTACCATTAAAAATGCAGAAAAAATTCTTGTTTTATCGGAAGACGGCATTGCGGAAGAGGGTACACACGATGAGTTAATGCAAAAAGGCGGCATTTATGAGAAACTTTATCAAATGCAATTTGCAAAATAGTAGAAAATTTAGTACAATACTACTGTTTGTAAGGAATGAATGTAATTAAATGAAAGAAGGAATAGAATATGACAAAAATTGATATTATTTCAGGATTTCTTGGAGCAGGAAAGACAACTTTTATTAAAAAAATGATTGATGAAGTATTTCAGGGCGAGAAAATCGTTTTGATTGAGAATGAATTTGGTGAAGTCGGAATTGACGGCGGATTTTTGAAGGATGCCGGAATCCAGATTACAGAGATGAACTCAGGCTGTATCTGCTGTTCTTTAGTGGGCGATTTTGGAAAGAACTTAAACGAAGTCATTACAAAATACCATCCGGATCGTATTTTAATCGAGCCATCCGGTGTAGGTAAACTTTCGGATGTCATGAAGTCTGTCATCGATATTGAAAAAGAGCAGGATGTAAAATTAAACGGATTGATTACGGTTGTAAATGCAACAAAGGCAAGCAAGCAGATGAAAGCATTTGGTGAGTTTTTCAATAACCAGATTGAATATGCAACAACGGTTGTTTTAAGCAGAACACAGAATGCAACACCGGAACAGTTAGAGCTTTGTGTAAAACAGATTCAGGCTTTGAATGCAAAAGCTGCAATCATTACAACTCCTTGGGATGACATCAAGGGAGAACAGATTTTGAAGGTGATGGAAGGACAGGATTCCTTAGAGATGAAACTGATGGCAGAGGAACATGCAAAAGCGGAAGCAGAGGAGCATGAGCACGAACACCATCACGATCACGACCATGAGGAACATGAGCATCACCATGACCACGAGCATGGCGAGAATTGCACCTGTGGCTGTCATGATGACCATGACCACGAGCATCATCACGACCATGACGAGCATGAACATCATCACGATCATGAGGAGCATGAGCATCATCATGACCACGAACATCATCATGAACATGACGAGAACTGTACCTGTGGCTGTCATGACCATCATCACCACCATCATGCAGATGATGTGTTTACAAGCTGGGGTAAAGAGACACCTCATAAATTCACAAGAGAAAAGATTGAGGAAGTGTTAAAGACACTTTGCGAGACAGACGATTACGGAACTATTTTACGTGCGAAGGGTATGGTAGAAGATGAGAATGGTTCCTGGATTTATTTTGATATGGTTCCGGGTGAATACGAACTTCGTGACGGTGAGCCGGATTACACAGGAAGACTTTGTGTCATCGGTACAGATATTGAAGAACATCGTTTAGAAGAACTGTTCGGAATTGCATAAGAAAGGTAAGGAAGAAAGAATGGAAGAAATCCCAGTATATTTATTTACCGGTTTCATGGACAGCGGAAAGACAACCCTGATAAAAGAAACCCTTTTGGAAAATGGGTTTGCAGAGCAGGGAAAAAGTCTGATTATCTGCTGCGAAGACGGTGATGTGGAATATTCGGAAGAAGAATTAAAAAAGATTAATACACAGGTTGCCTATATGGAATCAGAAGAGGATTTTACGGCAGAGAAAATGCAGGAGCTGCAGAACTCTTATCTCCCGGATCAGATTTTCATTGAATACAATGGAACATGGGGCATGGATAAAATTTTAGAGATGAACATGCCGAAGGGCTGGGTGATTGTGCAGACGCTTGCTACAGCGGATGCAACTACATTTGATATGTATTTAAGCAATATGCGTGCGATGATTATGGAGCAGCTTTTTGCGGCAGATGTTGTGATTTTCAACCGATGCGATGATAATACAGACCGTGGAAAATACCGTCGTAATGTCAAAGCATTAAATCGTAAGGCGCAGATTGTCTATGAGCGCGCCGATGGAACGATTGATGACAGACCGGAAGAACTTCCGTTTGATATTTCCGGAGATGAGATTGAGATTACGGATGCAGACTATGCCATCTGGTATATGGATGCCTTGGACAATCCGAAAAAGTATGAAGGAAAGAAAGTGACATTTCTTGCACTTGTATACAATCCGGACAAGTTGAAAAAGGGTATTTTTGTGCCGGGACGTTTTGCAATGACCTGCTGCGTGGAGGATGTTACCTTCATCGGATTCAAATGTAAATATCCGGATGAGGACAAGATCCCGCACAAATCATGGATTAAGATTACGGCGGAAGTCAGAGTTGAGTTCGCCAGAGAGTATAAGGGAAAAGGACCGGTGCTTTATCCGGTATCCATCGAAAAGGCTGAGAAGCCGGACGATGAACTTGTCTATTTCTCATAAGATACGAAAGAAAATAGAAGATGGGACAAATATTTTCTCATTTTAGAAAAATATTTGTAAAAAAAGAGGAAAAGCCGTTGCTATATTTCGGCTTTTCCTTTATTATAGTAACGTGTGAGTGTGAAAATGAGAATAAAAAATGATTTAAGTGGGATTAGAGCATTTTTTTAGAAGATTTTAGGAGGAAAAACATGTATCCAATTGTAAGAAAAGAAAAGCTTGCAGATAAGATTTATCTGATGGATGTCAAAGCACCTCGTGTGGCACAGCATTGTGAGCCGGGTCAGTTCGTCATTGTCAAAATTGACGAAGTAGGTGAGCGTATTCCATTGACCATCTGCGATTATAATAGAGAAGAGGGCACAATTACAATTGTATTCCAAACGGTAGGAGCTTCGACAGAGCGTATGGTATCGTTACAGCAAGGAGACGCATTCCTGGATTTTGTGGGTCCGTTAGGATGTGCATCTGACCTGATTGACGAGGATATCGAAGAATTAAAGAAGAAAAAGATTCTTTTTGTTGCGGGCGGTGTCGGAACAGCACCGGTTTACCCACAGGTAAAATGGCTTCATGAGCACGGTGTGGACTGTGATGTCATTATGGGTTCCCGTAATAAAGAGTTATTAATCTTAGAAGAGGAAATGAAAAAGGTTGCAACGAATCTTTACGTTACAACAGACGACGGTTCTTATGGATTTAAGGGAACCGGTACAGCACAGCTTCAGGAACTGTGGGACAATGGAAAACGCTATGACCACTGCGTTGCCATCGGTCCGATGATTATGATGAAATTTGTCTGCAAACTGACAAAAGAACTTGGAATTCCGACGGTTGTATCCATGAACCCGATTATGGTAGATGGAACCGGAATGTGCGGAGCCTGCCGTCTTGTGGTAGGAAATCAGGTGAAATTTGCCTGTGTAGACGGACCGGAGTTTGACGGACACCTTGTAGACTTTGATCAGGCAATGAGAAGACAGGCTCAGTACAAGACCGAAGAGGGAAGAGCCATGTTAGCATTACAGGAAGGTGAGACACATCACGGCGGATGTGGAAACTGCCAGTAGGAAAAGGAAAGCAGTATCATAGGAGGTAAAAATGGACGTATTAACAAGAGTACCGGTTCGTGAGCAGGAGCCAGCCGTTCGTGCAGCGAATTTTGAAGAGGTATGTTTAGGATATAACGAAGAAGAGGCAATGGCAGAAGCAGCACGCTGTCTGAATTGTAAGAATGCCCAGTGTATGAAGGGATGCCCTGTTTCCATTAATATTCCGGGATTTATCGCAGAAGTAAAAGAGGGCAATTTTGAAGCTGCCTATCACATTATCACTGAATCCTCTGCGCTTCCGGCTGTCTGTGGACGTGTCTGCCCGCAGGAGACACAGTGTGAGGGAAAATGTATCCGTGGAATCAAAGGCGAAGCCGTTGCCATCGGCAAATTAGAGCGTTTTGTCGCAGACTGGGCAAGAGAGCATGGAATTAAACCGAAGAAGGCAGAGAAATTAAACGGCCACAAAGTAGCGGTTATCGGTTCCGGCCCTGCAGGACTTACCTGTGCAGGAGACTTGGCAAAACTCGGCTATGACGTGACTATTTTTGAGGCACTTCATGAGGCGGGCGGTGTACTTGTCTATGGTATCCCGGAATTCCGTCTTCCAAAGCAGAAAGTAGTTGCGGCAGAAGTGGAGAACGTAAAAGCACTCGGTGTTAAAATTGAGACAAATGTAGTTATTGGAAAATCTACTACCATTGACCAGCTTATGAAAGAGGAAGGCTTTGAGGCTGTCTTTATCGGTTCCGGAGCAGGACTTCCAAGATTTATGGGAATTCCTGGCGAACAGGCAATGGGTGTATTTTCCGCAAACGAATTTCTGACCAGAAATAACCTGATGAAGGCGTTTCAGGATGGTTACGATACCCCGATTAAGGCAGGAAAGAAAGTGATTGTTGTCGGTGGTGGTAACGTAGCGATGGATGCAGCCCGTACAGCGAAAAGACTTGGCGCAGAAGTACATATTGTTTACCGTCGTGGAGAAGAAGAACTTCCGGCGCGTAGGGAAGAGGTACATCATGCCAAAGAAGAAGGAATCATTTTTGACCTCCTTCAGAATCCGGTTGAACTGCTTGTAGACGATAACGGCTGTGTGAGAGCTGCAAAAGTAATCAAGATGGAACTCGGCGAGCCGGATGCATCAGGAAGAAGAAGTCCTGTCGAAATCCCTGGTTCTGAGTATGAAATTGAGGCAGACACAGTGATTATGTCTCTTGGTACATCACCAAACCCGTTGATTTCTTCTACCACAGAGGGACTTGAAATCAACCGCAGAAAATGCATCGTAGCAGGTGAAGAAGACGGTGCAACTTCTAAGGAAGGCGTATTCGCCGGTGGAGACGCCGTAACAGGCGCAGCAACTGTTATTCTTGCCATGGGTGCAGGAAAAGCGGCAGCAAAAGGAATTCATGAATATTTGCAGAATAAATAAATGAAATACACATTTTGACAATAAAATGTGAATGAGGGACCATAACCATCAAGCGTTATGGTCTTTTTGCTATATTATCTGCGTCCAACAAAACAGCACAATGCCTGAGTAAAAACCCATAAATCGGACATACTGTTTCCATAGGAAATTGACGGATGGGAGAAACGATATGGATAAGGTACGGGAAAAGCGGCTGGGGCTTACGGAGGAGCAGGCAGAAGAACAGAGAAGGAACGGCAAGAGTAACCGGAGAGCAGAGTCTGCGACAAAGAGCCGGAAATACATTATCTGTAAAAATGTTATCACATATTTTAATCTGATATTTCTTATCATTACAATTCTGCTGGTTGTGGCAGGTTCTTACTGCGACCTTACATTTCTCCCGATTATTCTGGCAAATACGTTGATTGGAATTATACAGGAACTGCGCTCAAAGAAAGTGTTAGATGAGCTTTCACTGTTACATGAAACACATACATGCGTAATTAGAAATGGAGCAGAGAGGGAGGTGCCCGCAGAAGAACTTGTTGAGCAGGATGTGGTTGTACTGACGGCCGGGAAGCAGATACCGGCGGACGCTTTGGTGTTAGACGGAACCGTGTTTGTAAATGAGGCATTGCTGACAGGGGAGACGAAAGAGCAGGAGCGTGGATGCGGCGATAGTCTTTTGTCTGGAAGTTATGTGGTGTCAGGCGCGTGCCATGCAAAGCTAGAACATGTCGGGGAAGACGCTTATATCTCAAAGCTTACCGTTATGGCGACGGAGGGGAAGAAGGGAGAACAATCGGAGATGATTCGTTCGCTGAACCGCCTGCTGCGTTTTGTCGGCATCTTAATTCTTCCGGTGGGCGCCTTATTATTTGCACAGCAATATTTTGGGGAAGGGGCAGGATTAAAAGAAAGTGTGACCGGAATGGTGGCGGCTATTTTGGGAATGATACCGGAAGGGCTGTATCTTCTGACAAGTGTAACGATGGCGGTAAGTACGATGCGGCTGGCGAAACAGCAGGTGTTATTACATGATATGAAATGTATTGAAGCATTAGCGCGTGTGGATGTGTTGTGTCTGGATAAAACGGGAACAATCACAGAACCGGAGATGGAAGTGACCGGAATTGAGGTGGCAGACGGGGAAGATGAGGAACAAGTGGCAGCACTTTTAGCGGATTTTGGAGCCAATATGACGGCGGACAATGCGACCATCAGAGCAATTCAAAACCGGTTTCAGAAGGGAGAGGGAAGGATGGCGGCACAGACAATCCCATTTTCACCGGAAAAGAAATACAGTGGGGTACAGTTTCAGGAAAGCGTCTATCTTTTAGGAGCACCGGAGCGTCTGCTTGCGTCATGTGAGATGCGTGTACAATGTGAAAAATATCAAAAGCAGGGGTACCGCGTGTTGGTTTTTACAAAGCAGGAGAAAGACGGCGGGAAGATGTCGCCGAAGGCATTAATTATGTTTACAAATGTAATTCGAAAGAACGCTAAGAAAACGTTTTCTTTTTTTAAAGAATATGGGGTTGGATTAAAGGTGATTTCCGGTGACCATCCGGCTACGGTTTCGAAAGTGGCAGAACTTGCTGGAATAGAGGGGGCAAAACAGTGCGTGGATGCAACGGAATTAAGAACCGAGGAACAGATTGCGGAAGCCGCCGGAAAATATACTGTGTTTGGACGTGTGACACCGGAGCAGAAAAAGCAGCTGGTTCAGGCATTGCAGAAGCAGGGAAGAACGGTTGCGATGACAGGGGATGGGGTGAATGATGTACTTGCGCTCAAAGAGGCAGATTGTGGAATTGCAATGGCATCAGGGAGCGAGGCGGCAACACAGGTGGCGCAGCTTGTACTTTTAGATTCTGATTTTTCACATATGCCGTCGGTTGTGATGGAGGGCAGGCAGGTCGTCAACAATATCGAAAAGACGGCAAGCCTTTATCTGGTAAAAAACATTTTTTCCATTCTGCTCTCGGTTTTCTTTGTCCTGTTTCACGTGGATTATCCGCTAGAACCTTCCCAGATATCGCTGATTAGCATGTTTACCATCGGGATTCCGTCCTTCTTTTTTGCACTTGAAAAAAATGAAAAAAGAATCAACGGTCATTTCCTAAAAAAAGTTTGTTTGAGGGCACTTCCGGCGGCACTTACCGACTTTTTGCTCGTGAGCGGACTTGTCTATTTTGCAGGGGAATTCGGCGTAGAACGAAGCTGTATTTCCACAGCGTGCACAATATTGATTGCTGTAGTTGGATTTTGGATGCTGACGCAGGTCGCAAGACCATTTCGCATCTGGCATGGAATCTTAATTGGCTGTATGGTGGCAGGCTGGGCATTTTGCGCACTTGCAATCAGCCCGCTGTTTGCCATGCAGCCAATTTCTAAGAAATGTGTGTTACTGATTCTGCTTTTGATCATGGCGACAGAACCGGTTTTATATTATCTGAAGAAACTTGTGGAAAAGATTAGTTCCTTGTAAGACAGGCAAGCAGCCGGTCATTATCTTCCGGATTCATGAAGCAGAAGCGGATGTACTTGTCATCGAGGAATGGGAACGTGGAGCAGTCACGTATCATCATTTTTTCGCGGATGGCACGGTCGAAAAGTTCCTGCGATGTCAGATCGTCCCGCAGAATTTTTACAAGGATGAAGTTGCCATCCGGGGCGTAAACCTTAAAATCCGGATTTTTTGATAAGGTATCGTAAATGCGTGCACGCTCTTTGCAGATTAAGTCACGGGTCTCTTTGATGTATGTGGTATCCTGGAACATCGTCTCGCCGGCAACAACGGCAAGAGAATTGATGGTCCATGGATTTTTGCGTGTGTTAATCGCTTTGATTAAATCACGGTTTCCAGTGATGGCATATCCTAAACGAAGTCCCGGTGCTGCAAAGAATTTGGAGGTGCCGCGCAAAATGACGATGTTGTTGTAGTAATGGGTCAGAGAAACGGCAGAGATATCTTCCGGATGTTCGGCAAATTCCACATAAGTCTCGTCAACCATCACGTAGATGTCATGCTCCTTGCAGGCGTCTAAAATCTGGCGCATCTTCTGATTGGAAATCGAAGAGGAGGTCGGGTTGTTTGGGTTACAGATGACGAGCAGATCAATGCTTTCATTTAAGTGTTTTGTAAAATCGTTGACATCTAACTGAAAATCATCCTTTTCTTTTAACGGATAATAAAGGGTTGTACCACCGCCGAGCGAGATTTCACGCTCATATTCCGAATACGTCGGTCCGATAATCATGGCCTTTTTCGGATGCTCAATTTGGATAAAAAGGGAGATGAGTTCCGTGGAGCCGTTTCCGACGATTACATTTTCCGGTTCTGTATTACAATAAGCTGCAATGCAGGTGCGCAGTGAAGTGTATTCTCTGTCCGGATAGCTTGTGATGACATCAATTTTGTCGGCAAGCGTTGTGCGAAGCAGTGGGGAGACGCCCAAAGGATTCACATTTGCAGAGAAACTCACGATTTCTTCTTTTTTGATTCCATAAATCTGTTCTATTTTTTCCAAGTCACTTCCATGGAAGTGGTCTTTATGTTTTAGCATTGCTAACTCCTCCAATTTAGTTTATAATCTATAATAGATTATAGTCATAAAGAATAAAAAAGCAAATAAAAAGTGATGAATCTGATAAAAGTCAACAGAGTTCAGCAGAAAAGCAGGTGTCATTTTGCGTAAACGGATACAACAGCTAGCCAGAGGAAAATTCGAATACGTCAGACCAATCCTGTCCCTTTCTACCGATAAGATTGAGATTGAGGTGTTAGAAGGAAAGAATGCCACGGGTGATTTTGTCATAAAGAGTACGAATCATGTGAAGATGAGAGGTGTCATCTATTCTTCGAATTCCAGAATGGAGTGTCTTACACCACAATTTGAGGGTGAGGAAGTGCGGATTCGGTACGAATTTCATAGTGATGGATTGAGTGAAGGTGATGTTCAAAAGGGTGATTTTTGCATAATATGCAATCAGGGTGAATATAACCTTTCTTTTGTTGTGTCTGTTTCTAAGCTGTATGCGGATTCTTCTGTTGGAGCGATTCATAATTTGGGCGATTTTACGAAGCTTGCAAGGGAAAGCTGGGAGGAAGCGTATCGCTTGTTCTATTCTCCGTATTTTTCGAATCTATTAAAGGAAAAAGACGCCAGGGAGCGTTTTATCTACGAGGGTTATAAGAAGGCGGCACCATCGAATCAGAATCTGGAGGAATTTCTAATTGCAATTCAGAGAAAAAATAAAATCCGTTTTTCCTTGGAAAAAGAGAGTGTCTCTTTTTATGAGGTGACAACACCGCGGAAGGAAATTGTTTCTGTCAAAAAAGACCAGTGGGGCTATCTTGCACTCCGGGTGAAAAGTGACGCAGCATTTTTAGTCCCGGCAAAACAGCATCTTTTTTCGGATGATTTTATGGGAAGCGTGTGTCCGTTTGAGTATTATATCCGGGAAGATGCGCTCCATGCAGGATATAACTACGGACGACTTATATTTGAATCTCCGTATCAGAGGGAGATTCTTACGGTCTGTGTAAACCGCGAAGCGAAAAAAGAAGAAATCATACTGAGTACACACCAGCAGATTCAGGAATCAAAGGTGCGGCTGATGAAGTTGTATTTAGGTTACCGCTTTAAAAAGATGGTGACGGGAGCGTGGGCGTCACAGTCCCTAGAGCTTTTAAACCATTTGTCAGCATTAGAGCCGGAACAGGAGATGTATCGTCTGATGCGCGCACAGGTGTTTTTGATTAACAGGCAGAAGCAGGAGGCAATGTGGATTCTCGATTCCTATAAGCGTGAGTGCAAGGATAAGACTACGCCTGTATGGGGATATTATCTGTATCTGTGTACGCTTGCGGAGCGGGAAGAGTCTTACGTGAACCGCCTGACCGGTGAGATTGAAGTAATATTCCGGGAGCATCCGGAGAGTGAATTGCTGTTTTGGGTTCTTCTTTTCCTAAAAGAAGGTTATTACAACAATGGGGCACGGAAATTAAAGGCGATGGAGCGCTGGATTATGAATGGGGCAGACAGCCCGTATCTGTATTTTGAAGCGTTTTATTTAATCTGGCAGGACCCGTATCTGCTGCGCAAACTGGAAAAATTCGAGATACTTCTTTTGCGCTGGGCGAACCGTTATGGCATGCTGACACGCGAGATTGCGCTACAGATTATGGAGCTGATTCCTTCGAAACGCATCTATGAGAGAAGAGTATATGAACTGTTAGAGACCTGTTACGAGGTATGCCCGGAGGAGGAGATGCTCGATGTCATCTGTTCCTACCTGATTCGCGGGCAGTGTTATGAGGAAAAATTCCACAAGTGGTATGAACTTGGAATCAGTGCGAACCTCCGCATCACAGGATTGTATGAAGCATACGTCATGTCGCTAGATAAGCGGAAAGTGACAGAGATACCGAAGATGATACAGATGTATTTTCAGTATCAGTGCAATATGGCATACCAGTATAAATCGGTTCTATATGTCAATATTATTGCGGCAAAAGAAAAGCAGCCGGAAGTATATCAGAAGTACCGTAAGATGATGGAACTTTTTGCAATGGAGCAGATTGAACTCGGACATATGGATGACAATTTAGCGGTTATCTATGAGGAGATGGTGAGCAACGGCATCTTAAATAAAGAGCTGGCGTATGCACTTTCTCACATTATCTATACGCATAAACTGACGTGCCTTGAACCAGGGATTCGACGTGTGATTGTCTACCAGAAGCAGATGAAACAGCCGCAGATTGTGCTGCTTACGGACGGTGTTGCCTATTTTCAGATTTTTTCTACCGATTTTTGTATTTTCTTAGAGGATGCATCCGGCAACCGGTATTTAGAGACATTTCCGTACCGCTTAGAGAAACTGATGAAAACCGGCGCCTACAGCAGAAGATGTTTAGAACTTGCACAGGATGCGCTGCCGTATATCATCTATCACTTTGACAGTAGGAAAAGTGCAGCAACATTTACAGAGGAAGATAAGAAGTATTTTCGAATTTTACTGCACTCGGAAGAAATCAGTGGTGCATATCGTGCGGCAATGTATCCGGAAATGATTCGTTTTTACCAGAACAGTGAATATGACAGTGCAGTGGAACGCTATCTCGACGAGGCGGAGTATGAACTTTTGACGCCAAATGCTAGAAAATACATGATGGAACTTTTGATTGAAGTGAGACATTATGATAAGGCATACGAGATGATGCAGCACTATGGATATGAGGAACTCGGCGTGACAGAGATGGTGGCGATGTGCAGTTATCAGATTGCAAGACTTGGGTTTGAGGAGGATGATTTTCTGTCGAATCTGGTGTGGGACACGTACTGCAGGGGAAAGTACAATGATGTTATGATGATGTATCTGGCGCGTTACTATAATGGACCGACAAAGCAGATGGCAAGACTCTGGCGGGATGCGAAAACGTTTGCGACAGATTGTTACGAATTAGAAGAGCGGATTCTGACGCAGATGATGTATACGATGGATTACATTGAGAATGTCGAAGAGATTTATGAATCCTATTGTCAGGCGGGTGGAATGGAACTGGTTCGCCTCGCCTACATCAGTTATTTTGGCTATTATTATGTTGTAAAAAACATGGTTGTACCGGAGATTTTTGATGAGATTGAGAAACGGTTATGGGAAAAAGAAGAGCTGAATGAGCCATGCAGGCTTGCACTTTTGAAACATTTTTCAGAGGTGCCACCGAAGACGCAGGGCGAGAATGTGCTGTTAGAACAACTTTTAGAAGAATTTTCGGAAAAAGGAATGATTTTTTCCTTCTACAAGAAATTCGGTCAGGACATTGTGATGCGCTATCAGCTTTATGATAAGGAATTTGTGGAATACCGGACAAAGCCGGGTGCACACGTGACGATTCATTATTCCGTTGGCGAGCAGAAGGAACGTTTCCTTGCAGAGGATATGACGGAGGTCTATGAGGGAATTTTCGTAAAACAGTTTGTGATTTTCTTTGGGGAGACCATACAGTATTACATTACTGAGACGGACGGAGAAAAGTCTGAAATTACACAGAGCAATGCGGTGACCTGTCATGATCTGTTAGGAGAGACTGGTGAGAGCCGTTATCACCTGCTCAATGAGATACTACTACAAAAGACATTGGATGATGAGGAGAAACTCAAAAAGACAATGCTTGCATACAGGAAGACGGAAGAGGCAGAAAAGCAGTTGTTCCGTTTGCTGTAAGAAGGGAAAACCGGTATGAGGGAACGTTATTTTTACATAGGAATTGATTTGCAGGAAGATTCTGCGATGCTCAGTTTTTATACAGAGAATCAAAAGGAGCCGGAGACCATGGGGACGGTTGCCGGAAGTGAAGTTTATCAGATTCCTATGGTCGTGACAAAAAGAAAAGGCATTGGCCAGTGGTTTTTCGGTGAGGATGCAAAAAGGATGGCAGCAGCGGAGGGAACGGAAGCGATAGAGCACCTCCTCAAACGCGCAATTCAAAAAGAGGTTGTCAGCATCGAGGACGAGAGTTATGAGGCGGTGCATTTGCTCGGACTTTTCTTAAAAAAGCTCCTGCTGCTTCCGAACAAACTGGGGAACCCGATGCTGCCGGATAAACTTGTGATTGTCCGGGAAAGCTTGAAACTAAATGAGATTGCCATGTTTGAGGAACTGCTGCCACAGCTTGGTCTTACCGCAGAGCAGTTTATGCTGATTGATAAAAAAGAGAGTTTTTATTATTATCTGTATCATCAGGAGGAAGAACTCTGGCTGCATGATGTGTTCCTGTTCGATTATGGAAGAGAAAAACTGCGCTATTTTATTGCAGAGAAGAATAAACGAACTGTGCCACAGCTGATTGTGCTTGAGGAGGGCGAGACGGAAATTGCGGAGAGGGAGAAAGATAGTTCCTTTTACAATGCGATTTTAGGCTTGTTCCGGAAAAGAATTGTATCGTCCGTCTTTTTGATTGGCGATGGATTTGATGGAAAATGGATGCAGCGGTCACTCGCAGAACTTTGTCGTGGCAGGCGTGTTTTTATGGGGAAAAATCTCTATTCAAAGGGAGCGTGCTATGCGGCGATGGCAAAAGAGAATCCCGACGACTGGAACTTTGTCTATATGGGCGATGGAGAGGTGAAGATGAACCTCTTTCTCAAGGTGAGAAAAAAGGGCGTGGAGGAATTCTATACGCTGATTTCTGCGGGGGAGAGCTGGTATGATGTGAACCGTGTATGTGAGGTGTTATTAGAAGGAACGCCGGAAATTGATTTCTGGATACAGTCGCCACACGAGTCGGAGGCAAAGGTAGAGACCTTGGAGCTGTCAGATCTTCCGAAACGACCGGATAAGATGACAAGGCTTCGGATTCAGGTAAAGCCTCAGTCGGATCATGAAGTGGAGATTAAAATCAGAGACCTCGGATTTGGCGAAATATGGAAAAGCTCTGAAAAAAGCTGGGAATACCGGATGGAATTATAGAACAGAAAGGACGGAAAGCAGAATGGGTGAACTTTTGATTTGTAATGGAATGCTTGCAGCGATGCCATATTACATTGAAAATGTTTCTTTAAATATTTATTCGCTCGAAGAATTGTGCTATTATTTACAACAGAATACCTATTTGCTAGAGCCGGACTTTATGAGTGAGGAACTTTGTAGCTGGATAGAACAGGAAGCGGGAAATCCGGCATTGGCAAGCAGGCTTCGTGCTTTCAAGAATACGGGGGCGAATCTGGATGCGTTTGTGGCTGCAATTTTGGAAGAGACAGGTTTTTGTTCGCGGGAAGAGCAGAAGCGGATTTTAGAAGAATTGCAGGAGACGACAGAAAAAACAGGCTATGAGTGTCAGAAACTGCGCGCTGATAAGTGGATGCAGAGCCAGAAATATATGCAGGCAATCGAGGAATATCAGAAAATATTGCGGGAGCAGACAAACCAGATGCCGGCAGACTTTGTGGGAAATGTCTGGCATAATCTCGGAACCGCCTACACGAAGCTTTTTTTCTGGCAGGAAGCAGCGGCGTGTTACCAGAAGGCATATGAGTGGAACCAGAACCAGGAATCGCTGCGGGAATGGCTTCTGACTTATTGCTGTATGCAGGATACCGCCGGATTTTTGCGTATCGCCAAAGAATATCTTTTAGCAGAGGAAGAGATTGATAAATTGCGCGAGGATGCAAAAAGCGCCGGTGACACGGAGGGGATGCATGAGTTTGAACAGGTCGTAAAAGAACTGTTTTACCTGAAAAAAAGTGGTCAGCAATTAGAATTTGAACAAAAATTCCAGCAGATTGTGACCGGATGGAAAAATGATTACAGAAGAATTTGCAGGAAATAAGGGGGATAAGGATGTTTTTTAGGAAAAGAAAAAAGAAAGAAAAGGCCGTAGAAGAAAATTTCGAGGAAATCCGGGAACACCTTGCGGAGCCGGAATCACAGGATCCGGAGAAAGTAGAACATTATGCGATTGACTGCTGTGAGCAGATGATAGAGATTTCAAAGGAGTTAGAGGATCAGAAGGCGGAGTATCGAGTGGTGACATCCTACTTAAACGATGTCGAGATTTTGGAAAATCTGCCGGAAGAGGAACAGAAGGAATTAGCCGATATTGCGCAGAATGTCGCACAGTTAAATGTGTCGAGGGATGCTTTTTTGAATACTTCCAAGAAGATTTCGGATGCGCAGTTTGCCCAGATGCAGCGGGAGGAAGATGAGATTCCTAGGGCGATTAAGCGCCTGCAGTCCAATGAGACCTACCAGATGACCATTAAGCGGGATATGACCTACCTCGATGGAAAGAAACATCAGTGGACTTACCATAAAGAGGAAATGAAACGTCAGAAAAAGTTTTTAAAGAATGCAGCATATGCGTTAACCGGAATGTTTGTGTTAGTGGCAATTATTCTGATTACGGTGCAGCTTGGATTTGACGGAGATGTGGGACTGGCGTGGACGATTCTCGTGTTTGCCGTTGCGGGAGTAGGAGCGTACATCAGTTGGAAGATGCAGGATTGTGTGTATGAGATAAAACAGGCCGAGGTCAATATAAACGGAGCCATTGTTTTGCTCAATAAGGTAAAACTCAAATATGTCAACATCACAAGTGCAGTCGATTATGCATGCGAAAAATATCATGTTAAGAACAGCCACGAACTTAATTATATGTGGGAACAGTATATGGAGGCTGTCAAAGAGAAGGAAAAGTATGCGAAGACGAATGAAGAGTTAGAATATTTTAACGGCAGACTGGTTCGTATGTTAAAAAATTATCAGTTATATGACCCGAAGGTCTGGGTCTATCAGGCACAGGCTTTGATTGAGAAAAAAGAGATGGTGGAAGTAAAACACAATCTTTTGGTTCGCAGACAGAAGCTTCGAAGCCGGATTGAATATAATGTTGAGAACCTGAAAGCCCAGAAGCTTGAAGTAGAAAAGATGATGGGAAAGATGGGAGAACATGCAGCGAAAATACAGCAGATTGTAGATGCAATCGAGAGAATCAGCGAAGCCTAATGCTTTGCTTTTTTTCACTTTTTCGTTCTATGCACATAAATTATAGTGTAGGAAGCATGGAAAGGAAAAAGTATGAAAAATTATCATGTGCAGGATTTTACAGAAATGTCCTGTAGAAATTGTGATTCGATGGATATGCCATACCGCATGGGACGGGATGCAATGGGCAACCGCATGGGCAGAAAGGATTCGGATTGTGGCATGCAGGTCGGAATGGCATATGTGCCATGGCAGCAGCTGCATACTGTATACGACCCGGAGAAAGGGCTGATGGCGGGAACGATTTTTCCGGAACTTGATAAACCATTTATGGGAAGAGGAGGAAAAAGAAGATGATGAGTACAAACTGCCAGGCAATGACGCAGGAACAGTTGTTGCATTTTATTGATGTTGTCAGTTTTACAGTATATGATTTGCTATTGTATTTAGACACCCACCCTTATGATGAGGAAGCGATGAGCTATTTTAATCAGTATATGGATATGCGCAGAGGAGCGATGCGTGTCTATGCGGACAGTTTTGGACCTTTGACCGTTGATCTGGCGAATCCTGACCGTAGGTGGACATGGGGAGACCAGCCGCTTCCATGGGAAGGAGGGAACTGCTGATGTGGAATTATGAGAAAAGATTACAGTATCCGGTTAACATTACGCATCCGAATGCTAAAATTGCACAGATTATTATGAGTCAATACGGAGGTCCCGACGGTGAGATGGGGGCATCCATGCGCTATCTGTCGCAGCGCTACGCAATGCCGTGTCGCAGGGTTGCGGGGGTGTTGACGGATGTTGGAACCGAAGAATTAGCCCACCTCGAAATGGTAGCCTCCATCGTCCGTCAGCTCACAAGAGGCCTAAGCGCGGAAGAACTAGAGGCAGCAGGTTTTGCACCGTACTACGTGGATCATACGGCGGGAATCTGGCCACAAGCAGCAGGCGGAGTTCCATTTAATGCATGTGAATTCCAGTCGAAGGGAGATGCGATTACAGACTTGTTTGAGGATATGGCGGCGGAGCAGAAAGCCCGCACAACCTATGACAATATTCTCCGTCTTGTAAAAGACCCGGAGGTCTGTGAGCCGATTCGTTTCTTACGACAGAGAGAGATTGTGCATTTTCAGCGTTTTGGTGAGGCATTGAGAATGGTTCAGGATGAATTAGACTGTAAGAATTTCTATATCTGTAATCCAGATTTTGATCCGAATTGCGGAAAATAAGAGAAGAGGGAAAAGGGAAAAGGCGGAAAAATCTGTCTTTTCCTTTTTGATTGTTCTTGACAGAAAAATTTGTAGGGAATAGTATGTTATTGATAAAAAATATCAACAAGAGGAAGAGAAAATAGAAGATGACGTTAGATAAGTTAGAAATTGGAAAAGAAGCTGTCATAACTGCAGTCGGTGGAGAGGGAGCTCTTCGTTGTAGATTGCTTGATATGGGACTGATTCCCAAGACAAAAGTTATGGTACAAAAGATTGCTCCGATGGGGGACCCGATTCAACTTCGTATTCGAGGTTATGAATTAACAATTCGAAAAGAGGATGCGGGAAAGATAGAAGTTGAGGTCTGACAGACAGGAGAAAAGGAAGGATAGAAGGACATGGTTTTTGCCTTAGTAGGAAATCAGAATTGCGGAAAGACAACATTATTTAATCAGTTAACAGGAGCAAATCAGCATGTGGGTAATTTCCCGGGTGTGACTGTAGAACAAAAGTTAGGGGAGATTCGTTCGACGAAAGACTGCACAGTTGTTGATTTGCCTGGAATATATTCCCTGCGTCCGTATACGAATGAGGAGATTGTGACAAGGGATTTTATTTTGAATGAGAAGCCAAATGGTATCATTAATATTGTAGATGCTACCAATATAGAACGTAACTTGTACTTGACATTACAGCTGCTAGAGATGAACGTACCGATGGTACTTGCGTTGAATATGATGGATGAAGTGCGTGGAAATGGGGGAGCCATTGACTGTGAGAAGATGTCACAGCTTATTGGAATACCTGTTGTACCAATCAGTGCTGCAAAAGATGAAGGAATTGAAGATTTAATTCAGGAAATTGTGAAAGTTTCAAAAAACAAAATATTTCCGAAAATTCATGATTTTTGTGAGCAGGGACCGGTGCACCGTTGCATTCATGCAGTATCGCACCAGATAGAGGACCATGCACTAAAAATTGGAATGTCACCTCGTTTTGCGGCTACGAAGATTGTGGAAGCAGATGCAGATGTAATAGGGCAGCTTGAACTTAGCGAAAATGAGTCAGACATGATTGAACACAGTATTGTAGAGATGGAGAGAGACCATAATATGGATCGGAATGCTGCGATTGCAGATATGCGTTATACATTTATCGAAAAGGTGTGTGCACAGTCTGTGAAGAAATGTCAGGAGAGTAGAGAGCATATCCGCAGTGTTAAGATTGATAGTGTTTTGACCAATAAATACCTTGCAATTCCAATGTTTTTAGGAATTATGTTTTTTGTGTTTTTTCTGACATTTAATGTAATTGGAGCGTGGTTAAGCGACCTTCTCGCTATGGGAATTGATGCATTGACAGCACTTTGTGATAAAGGGTTGACAGTTTATGGAATTAATCCCGTTGTACATAGCCTGATTATAGATGGTGTTTTTGCAGGAGTGGGAAGCGTGCTGAGCTTTTTGCCTATTATTGTGGTATTATTTTTCTTTTTGTCTATTTTGGAAGATTCTGGTTATATGGCAAGAATTGCATTTATCATGGATAAGCCTCTGCGAAGAATTGGACTTTCTGGACGTAGCTTTGTGCCTATGCTGGTTGGCTTTGGATGTACGGTTCCAGCTGTAATGGCTAGCCGGACACTTTCATCGGAACGTGATAGAAAAATGACCATTATGTTGACACCTTTTATTAGTTGTTCTGCCAAAATTCCAATTTATGCGGTCTTTGCAGCAGCTTTTTTCCCTGGAAAGGAAGCGGTTGTTATGATTGTACTTTATGTTACTGGAATTTTGGTTGGAATCGGGGCAGCATTTATGCTGAATCATACTGCTTTTCAGGGAAATCCAATTCCATTTGTCATGGAATTGCCAAACTATCGTTTCCCGTCGGCAAAAAGTGTGTTGCAACTGATGTGGGACAAGGCGAAGGACTTTCTGGAGCGTGCGTTTACCGTGATATTTGTGGCAACCATTATAATTTGGTTTTTGCAGTCATTTGATAGCCGCTTTAATGTGGTAGAGGATAGTGCAAACAGTCTGCTTGCTTTAGTTGGTCAGGCAGTTTCGCCAGTTTTTGCACCGCTTGGCTTTGCAGATTGGAGAGTTTCAACGGCATTAATTACAGGTTTTACAGCAAAGGAGGCAGTGGTCAGTACGTTAGGAGTTCTTACTGGGACAGCCTCATCGGAACTTAGTACGGCACTCAGTGGACTTTTTACGATGCGTTCTGCAGTCAGTTTTCTGGTATTTACTCTGTTATATACACCTTGTGTGGCGGCAATTGCGGCAATTCGCAGGGAGATGGGGAAAACGTCGCAGGCGGTGCTTGTGGTCTGCCTGCAGTGTATTGTAGCATGGTTGGTAGCGTTTTTGGTTTATCAGCTTGGAGGAGTGGTGTTCTAATGAAAATATTAGATATAGTCTTGTTGGGAATTTTTGCCATCTGGCTTTTGGCAGTAATCCGCTATTGTGGAAGGCAGCATCGAAATGGTGGTTGCGTGGGATGCAGTGGATGCGGAAAAGGTAATTGTGAGAAAAAGAATTGTCTAAAATAATCGTCAGAAGCGGGCTTCGCTTCTTGTCATATTCCGGAATTTGTTATATAATAGCGAAAGATTTGAAAGCCGATATGGGCATTGAGAAAGGAAAGGTTATAGAAAATGAGCAATAAAGTAAGAACAAGATTTGCGCCAAGTCCAACAGGAAGAATGCATGTGGGAAATCTGCGCTCTGCCCTGTATGAATTTTTGATTGCAAAGCATGCAGGTGGAGACTTCATGCTTCGTATAGAGGATACTGACCAGGAACGTTTTGTGGAAGGCGCCGTAGATATTATTTATCGTACCATGGAGAAGACTGGTCTGGTACATGATGAGGGACCGGATAAAGACGGTGGCGTTGGTCCTTATGTGCAGAGTGAGCGTATGAAGACCGGAATTTACATGAAATATGCGAAAGAACTCGTAGAAAAGGGAGAAGCATATTATTGTTTTTGCGATAAAGAACGTTTAGAGTCCTTAAAGACAGAAGTGGTAGACGGAAAAGAAATTATGATTTATGACAAACATTGTCTTTCTTTGTCGAAAGAGGAAGTAGAGGCGAACCTTGCAGCAGGAAAGCCGTTCGTTATCCGTCAGAACATTCCAAACGAGGGAACAACAACATTCCACGATGAACTTTACGGAGATATCACAGTGGAAAATGCAGAGTTAGACGATATGATTCTGATTAAATCAGACGGATACCCAACATATAACTTTGCCAACGTGGTAGATGATCATACCATGAATATTACACACGTAGTTAGAGGGAATGAGTACCTGTCATCCTCTCCGAAATACCAGAGACTTTACGATGCATTTGGCTGGGAGTCACCGGTTTATATTCATCTTCCATTGATTACAGATGAGAATCATAAGAAGCTTTCTAAGAGAAGTGGTCATTCTTCTTTTGAAGACTTATTAGAGCAGGGATTTTTACCGGAAGCAGTTGTCAATTACATTGCACTTTTAGGATGGAGCCCGGAAGATAACCGCGAAATCTTTACTTTAGATGAATTGATTAAAGAATTCGACTATCATAGAATTAATAAATCACCGGCTGTTTTTGACTATACCAAGTTAAAATGGATGAACGGTGAGTACATTAAGGCAATGGATTTTGATAAGTTCTACGAGATGGCATTGCCATATATCAAAGAAGTTATCAGCAAAGACCTTGACTTTAAGAAAATTGCCGCTATGGTAAAAACACGTATCGAGGTATTCCCAGACATCAAAGAGCACATTGATTTCTTCGAGGAACTTCCAGAATATGATGTTGCAATGTATACACACAAGAAAATGAAGACAAACGCTGAGACTTCTTTAGAAGTGCTGACAGAAGTTCTTCCACTCTTAGAGGCACAGGAGGATTACTCTAACGATGCACTTTATGCAATGCTTTCTGATTATGTAGCGAAAAAAGAAGTGAAAAACGGTTATGTTATGTGGCCAATCCGTACGGCAGTATCCGGTAAACAGATGACACCGGGCGGAGCAACCGAATTAATGGAAATCTTAGGAAAAGAAGAGTCAATTGCCAGAATTAAAAAAGGAATTGAACTTTTAAGCAAATAATTCAGAGGTAATCTATGAGTTTTAACCCATCTCAGGAGGAGGCCGTCCGTCACAAGGACGGTCCCTGTCTGACATTAGCAGGTCCCGGTTCCGGTAAGACCTTAGTTATCACACAGCGGACGAAAAATTTAATACAGGAATATGGCGTGAATCCATCTAATATTTTAGTGATTACGTTTACAAAAGCGGCTGCAACGGAGATGAAGATGCGTTTCCAGAGGCTGATGGGCGGACAGACCTGCCCGGTTACATTTGGAACTTTTCATGCGGTTTATTTTGCCGTGCTAAAACATGCTTATCACTACAGCGCCGATAATATTATCCGTGAAGAACAGAAGTATCAGTTCATGAAGGAAATTATTTTGAAGCAGCAGCTCGAATACGAAGATGAGACGGAATTTATTTCTTCTATTTTAGGAGAAATCAGTATGGTGAAAAATTCTGGTGTAGAGCTGGCGCATTATTATGCAAAAAACTGTGGCGAGGAAGTGTTCCGCAGAATTTACCGTCTGTACGAGGACAAGCTGTATCAGAAACGTCTCATTGATTTTGATGATATGTTAGTGTATACCTATGAACTGTTCCGGGAGCGGAAAGACATCTTAGCGGCATGGCAGCGAAAGTACCAGTATATTTTAGTGGATGAGTTTCAGGATATCAATAAGATACAATTTGATGTCTTAAAGATGTTAGCAGAGCCGCAGAACAATCTTTTTATTGTCGGGGATGATGACCAGTCGATTTATCGTTTCCGTGGCGCAAAGCCGGAGATTATGCTTAATTTCAAGAAAGATTTTCCGGATGCAAAAGAGATTCTGCTGGATACGAACTACCGTTCGAAGGCGAATATTGTAAAACATGCGCTGCAGGTGATTGGGCACAATAAGGAGCGCTATCAGAAAAATATTGTAGCGAATCAGGAAGACGGTGCAGAGATTGATTTCCAGATTTTTAAAACGCAGCGGGAAGAGAATGCAAAAATCATCTGGGATATTCAGGAGCAGATTGACCGCGGAAGAAATTATTCTGAATTTGCGATTTTATTTCGGACGAATACACAGCCGCGTCTTTTGATGGAACAGTTGATGGAATATAATATACCGTTTCGGACGAGGGATAATATACCGAATCTGTATGACCATTGGATTGCAAAAGATATTTTTACCTATATCAGGATTGCACAGGGAAGCCGTTACCGGAAAGATTTTTTTCAGATTATGAACCGCCCGAAGCGCTACATCAGCAGGGATTCGCTCGATGAGGAGATGGTTGCGTTTGACGTCTGGGCATGGTATTACGAGGAACAGCCATGGGTCGCAGAGCGGATTGAGCGGTTAGAGTATGATATCAAGATGTTATCTGGTATGAAACCGTATGCCGCAATTAATTACATACGTCATGGAATCGGGTATGATGATTTCTGTCAGGAGTATGCGGATTACAGGCGTATCAAACCGGAAGATTTGTTTGATTTGCTAGAGGAATTGCAGGACAGCGCGAAGGGCTATGAAAGCTATGAAGCGTGGTTTGAACATATTGAAGAGTATGAAAAAGAATTAGAGCGGATGCGCCAGAAGCAGAACTTAAATGAGAACAGTGTTGCATTGGCAACCCTGCACAGTTCGAAGGGGCTAGAGTATGAGACGGTCTACATTGTAGATGTCAATGAGGGATTGATGCCCTATAAAAAAGCGGTTTTAGATCCGGAGATTGAGGAAGAACGCAGAATGTTTTATGTTGGTATGACCAGGGCAAAACGCGATTTGCATCTTTTTTCAGTGAAAAATCTAAATAACAAAGAACTTGAGGTGTCGCGTTTTATTAAAGAGGCGCAGCTACAACCAAAAGAGGACATTACAAAAGCCGGAGAATAAAAGTATCTCCGGCTTTTGTAGGATTATTCTTCGTCGTCTTTTGCAAGTTCGTCGTATTCTGCTTCGTCTAACAATTCATCAAAACGGTCAGATACAGCTTCGTATTCCTCATCGCTCTGAATATTCTCTAAAGATGGATCTCCGTTTGCATCTTCTGAATAGCGGTAGATGAAGACTTCACCATCTGCGTTCGGTTCGCCGCTTTCGTCTAATGGAAGCAGGGCGATGTAATCCTGTTCTCCAATATCAAAAATTGTTAAAATTTCGCATTCTACCTGACTTCCGTCGTCAAGGTCAAGTGTTACATACATATCCGTATCTTCTTCTGTATTGACTCTGTTCTGTAAATCTTCTTTTTTTGCCATGGGGCACCTCTTTCTATGTGTAGTGTTAATAACAGGTTTATTATAACAAAAATCGCATCAAAAATATATACAAACGTGAAAAAAGTAGCTATAATAAATAGATGCATGGAACAGACAGAGATAGAAAAGGCGGATCAGACAGTATGAAGATAAGAATTCAAGAGGGAAATTACGGAAGTTTAGGCGCATATATCAAAGACCAGACGCTGTTTCTGACGTTAGAGGGAGAGCGTGAAGATGACTGCGCCATCCTTTTTTATGAGCAGGGAACAGAAGAAGTGGTGCGTGTGGAGCTTCCGAAAGAGTATTGCCTTGGTTCTCTTTATTCTGCCCGATTAGAAGGCTTACCATGGAATAACTACAATTATAATTTTGAGATAAATAAAAAAGTTGTGACAGACCCTTATGCGAAAAAAATTGTCGGAAGGGAACATTGGAACGACGCGGCGCGTGAGAAAGCAGAGTATCGGATTTGCGGAGCGTTTCAGGAGGAAACTTTTGACTGGGGGCGCGACAGGCATCCTGAGATAGCGAAAGCGGATATGATTTTATATAAACTTCATGTGCGCGGTTTTACGATGGACGGCGGCGCAAAGGCGAAAGAGAGAGGAACATTTGCAGGGATTGAGGCGAGGATTTCATACTTGAAGGAACTCGGTATCACCACAGTCGAGGCGATGCCGGTTTATGAATTTGAGGAGATGGAGTTAGAACAGGAACCGGAGATTCCGGCTTATCTGACCTGGAAAGAGTCTTTGGAAGATAAGGTAAAGCCGGTCACAAAGAGGAAGAGAGAGTGGATTAATTACTGGGGTTACACTAGAGAAAGCCAGTATTTTGCGGTAAAAGCCTCCTATGGAAAAGAAAATGCAGCATTCGAATTAAAACATCTGATTCACGCCTTGCACGAAAACCAGATGGAATTTGTGATGGAAATGTATTTTGAAGAGACTGCGAATCACAATCTGATTTTGGATGCACTTCGTTACTGGCTGCGGGAGTATCATGTGGATGGTTTTCATCTGCTCGGAACCAATCTTCCGATGACTGCTATAGCGCAGGATGCACTTTTGAGCAGAACGAAGATTTTCCATACAGGATTTGATTATGCCCTCATTGAGAAAAGGACAGCGTGTGACAGATTATACGTATACAACGATGAATATCTTTATCCGGTGCGCAAAATGTTAAACCATTATGGCGGCGATATGAATGAATTTGCCGGACAGCAGCGGAAGCAGCATGAGGTGCAGGGGTTTGTGAATTATTTGACAAGCAATAATGGATTTACACTGCGCGATTTATTTTCCTATGAGCGGAAACATAACGAAGCAAATGGGGAAGATAATTTAGACGGAAATGACTGGAATTATAGCAGTAACTGCGGAGCAGAGGGAAGGTCTGCCAAAAAATATGTGAAAGAATTGCGGGAGCGCCAGATGCGGAATGCGCTTGCCATTCTTTTCTTAGGCCAGGCGGTGCCGTTGCTCTGGTCAGGAGATGAGTGTGGCAATTCGCAGGGCGGAAATAACAATGCCTACTGTCAGGACAATGTGACGGGCTGGGTGAACTGGAAAACGGGTGCGCGTTATCAGTGGTTGACAGAATATGTAAGAGGGCTTATCTCGTTTCGGAAGACACATCCGGTTATTGCATTGCCGCAACCGATGCGGCTGAATGATTATCGGAGTCAGGGCGCGCCGGATTTATCCTATCATGGGAGCAGTGCGTGGATTTCCGGATTCTCACCGAACCAGCAGGCAGTCGGAATGATGTACTATGGCAGATATAGTGGAAAAAAGGCACTTGCGGAAGACGTTTACCTCGCATACAACTTCCATGCGGGGGAGAGCGAGCTTGCGCTTCCGAAGCTTTCCGGAAGGAAAAAGTGGCATCTTCTTATGAATACAGCAAAGGGCAGAGAGCCATTTGAGCAGGTGCCGCAGCGGTTAAAGAATCAGCAGAAGGCTGTCTTAGACGGGCAGTCGGTTGCGATATATATTGGAAAATAAGGTAGTATAGGTAGAAAGGCAGTAAAAATGAAAGCATGGAAACATTTTTGCACCATCAATCACCACAAGATGCTGGTGATGAAAGGGTGTTTTCAGGTGGGTTTATATAAACAGGGATTACTTCACGATCTCTCGAAATACTCTCCGACCGAATTTCTGGTGGGATGCAGGTATTTTCAGGGAAATATGAGTCCGAACAATGCAGAGCGAATGGCTGTCGGCTATTCATCTGCATGGTTACACCACAAAGGACGGAACAAGCATCATTTAGAATATTGGATTGATTACGGAATCCCGGAAAGGGGCAATAAAGGTGCGAATAAGAAGGGACTTTGCGGAATGAAGATGCCGTTAAAATACGTGGTGGAGATGTATATTGACCGGATATCGGCGTCTAAGAATTACCAGAAGGAGAAGTACCGTGATGACAGTGCGCTCCGTTATTATGAGAATGGAAAAGAAGTCCATATGCTCCACGAGGATACCAGGGCGCTGTTAGAACTGCTGCTCAATATGGTGGCGCAAAAAGGGGAAAAGGAGACAAATAATTTTATCCGCTATCAGTTATTAAAGGGAAAAATTCTTTACGAAAAGAAAGCGCTCGACCGTCTTACGGCAGAGCTGCTTTCGGAAAAATCTGACGCATGTCATCCGGCAGAGGCGCAGTAAAGACAAGCGGTTCTTTTGTGATAGGATGTGTAAATGCTAAACGGTAGGAGTGCAGAGCCTGCCGTTTTATTTTTGTAAAATCAGGGTAATATAAAAAATCTCCGAGCAGTGGATGGCCGATGTACTTCATGTGAACACGGATCTGGTGCGTCCGCCCGGTTTCAAGCCGCAGTGCAAGCAGGGAACAGCCGTCGGCATGCGCGATGGTTTGATAATGCGTGACGGCGCGCTCGCCGGTTTCAAAATTCACCTCGCGCTCAACCGTGGAGCCGTTCTTTCTTGCAATCGGGGCGCAAACGGTTCCGTCGGCATCTGTGATGCCATCCACAATGGCAAGATATTCCCGCTTGATTTCGCGTTTGGTGACGGCTACGTTTAAAATGGCGGCACTTAACATATGTTTTGCAAGGATGGTGAGCCCGGTTGTGTCACGGTCAAGGCGGTTCATACAACGAAAAGTATAACTGGTTCCCTGTTCCTTAAAGTATGCGGCAACGGCATTTGCAAGTGTGTTGTCGTAATTGTGGAGGGAAGGATGGATTGGCATTTTTGCCGGTTTGTTAATGACAAGAATATCTTCATCCTCGTATACAATTTCGAAAGGATGTGCAACAGGAATAATATGCTGGGAAGATTCCTCCTCTGAAAGCGTAATGACAAGCGAATCCCCCTCTTTTAGCTTCGAGGTCAGATATTCCCACCGGTTGTTCTGCAAAACGCTCTTTGGGGTCTTTTTTAGGTGCACAAGGACAGCGTGGGAGTAGCCATGGTCTTTTAGAAAGGCTCCGATGGTTTTTCCGGCATCTTCTTTTAAAATATCATAGTGAAAAATACGTTTCATAATAAAATCCTTTTCTGAAGTTCTGATGTTATTATACCGAAAAGCCGCCAAAAAGAAAAATCTTTTTTTCTGAGGGGAAAAGCACAGAAATTCGTGTGAAAACATAAAATGTATCAAGTAAGCTTTTAAGGTGCGTTTTGAAAACTTTTTTATCACCCTTAACACCGGAAGAGGAATTTGAATGTCTGAATAAAATGAAAAAAGGCGACCTTGAGGCGAAAAATGAACTAATTGAACGAAATATGCGTTTGGTCGCTCATATTGCAAAAAAATATCAGAATGCCGGAGAGGAAATGGAAGATTTGATTTCCATAGGAACGATAGGACTGATTAAGGCAATTACCACCTACAAAGCAGATTATGGAAGCCGCCTTGCAACCTACGCGGCGCGTTGTATCGACAATGAGATGCTGATGTACTTCCGCACAAAAAAGAAAACAGCAAAAGACGTATCGCTTTACGAGCCGATTGGCACCGATAAAGAGGGAAACCAGATTCAACTGATGGACATCGTGGAAGGGGAAGAGGTAGACGTCGTTGAGGAGATGGAGAAGAACCGGAAGATAAAGAAGATGTTACAGATTATGCCCAAAGTTCTCACCGAACGCGAGTACGACATCCTTGTAAAACGTTACGGGTTATACCGGAAAAAGCCCCTGACACAGCGTGAGATTGCAAAAGAATTTGGAATTTCAAGGTCGTATGTGTCCAGAATTGAAAAAAAGGCACTCGATAAAATGAAATTGCATTTTTCAGAAGAATAGTCTTTCAAAAAGGTGAAATCCATGTTATGATGATTTCATCTTTTTCGAATATCATTTTGTCAGAATCTGTGGCGTTCTGCCACCATATATCCCAGAACCAGAGAAAAATAGAAAAGGGAGAATCGTTTGTACAGTATTATAACTACATCAATAGTCTGCGGAATCGACAGTATTCCGATTCAGGTTGAGGCAGATATCAGCACCGGAATGCCTGTTTTTGAAATGGTGGGGTTCCTTTCGGCGGAGGTAAAGGAGGCAAAGGAGAGAGTGCGCACGGCGTTGAAGAATTCCGGGTATCTGCTGCCTGCAAAACGCATTACGATTAATTTGTCACCGGCAAATATCAGAAAAAGTGGAACGGGATTTGATCTTGCCATTGCGGTTGCAATTTTAGTGGCGCTTGGAGTGGTGCCAAAGGAGCGTCTGCAGAATACGCTCGTTGTTGGCGAACTTGGACTTGACGGAAGAATCCATCCCATAAATGGTGTTTTGCCGATGATTGCAGGGGCAAAAGAAAATGGAATCCGGCAGTGCATTTTACCGGAGCAGAACCGGTCGGAAGCACAGATGGTGGCGGGGGTGAGGGTGCTTGGAATGTCGAACCTCAAAGAGGTCATCGCCTTTTTCAATCAGGGCGTTTATGAGAAAAAAGTATCTATTAATATAGAAGAAACCCGTTCCCGGAAAAAGCAGCCTGATTTTTCGGAAATTAACGGACAAAAGATGGTAAAGCGTGCCTGCGAGACGGCGGTCAGCGGAATGCACAATCTTTTGATGATAGGACCGCCCGGCGCAGGGAAGACCATGATAGCAAGTCGGATTCCCTCTATCCTTCCGCCGATGGAAGAAGAGGAGAAGATGGAGTTGTCAAAAATTTACAGTGTCTGTGGCATGTTCCGGGAAAAGGAAGGCTTGCTAGAGACGCGCCCGTTCCGCAATCCACACCACACGATTACGGCACAGGGATTAGCAGGCGGAGGAAGCCATCCGAAACCCGGTGAGATTTCACTTGCACATAAAGGGGTGCTCTTTTTAGACGAACTGCCGGAATTTCAAAAGGCAGTTTTGGAGACATTGCGTCAGCCGATGGAGGAGAAGAAAGTCAATCTGGTACGTCTGTATGGAAATTATATCTATCCGGCAGATTTTATGCTTGTCGCGGCAATGAATCCCTGCTCTTGCGGTTATTACCCGGACAGACAGAAGTGCCGTTGTTCGCAGCCTGCCTTAGAGCGCTACTTAAACCGGATCAGTCAGCCGCTGCTTGACCGGATTGACATCTGTGTGGAGGCGGCGCAGGTCACGTATGACGAGTTGACGGATACCGCGGTAAATGAGACATCCGCCCAGATTCGTGCCCGTGTGGAGGAGACATTAGAGCGTCAGAAAGTCCGGTTTCGGCAGGAAAATTTTTATTATAACAGCCAGATTCCAGCTTCTAAGATAAGAGCGTACTGTCAGATAGAACCCGGAAATGAGGAATATCTGAAAAGGAAATATGCGGATTTGAACCTGACGGCGCGCTCATATCACAAGATACTGAAAGTGGCGCGGACGCTTGCAGATATGGCGGGCAGCGAGACGATAGGAAAAAGCCACTTAGAAGAAGCATTCTGTTATCGCAGTCTTGAACGGAAATTTTGGCAGGATGGAGGTGGCGGACGGTGAAGTATCAGTATTGGCTTGCAAATATCAGAGGAATAGGAAACCATAATATTCATAAACTATTACAGACAGCAGATTGTGCCGAGGAATTGTATTTTTTAAAGGAAGAGCAGCTAGAAAAGATACCGGGGATTTCACTGTCAAAAGTACATGCGCTTGTGGAGAGCCGGAAAACATGGGATCTGGATGCAGAAATTCTGAAATTGTCAGAAAAGGGGATTGACTTCTGGAGTGAGGAGATGCCACATTTCCCGGTGGCTTTAAAAAACATTGCAGATGCACCATATGCCATTTATGTGAAGGGACGGTTTCCGCCGCCCGGCAGTTTCAATGTGGCATTAGTTGGCGCAAGAACGTGCAGTCAATATGGAAGGAATGTGGCGTTGGAACTTGGAAAAAAGCTTGCATCTGCGGGCGTTGGCGTGGTCAGTGGAATGGCGCTTGGAATTGACGCTTATTCCCACTGGGGAGCACTGGAAGGAGAGGGAGACACATTTGCCGTTTTGGGCAGCGGGGTGGATGTCTGCTACCCGGCGTCGAATAGAGCGCTATATGATAAAATTTTAGAGCAGGGAGGAATCATCAGTGAATATCCTCCTGGAACGCAACCGGTTGCAAAACTTTTTCCGGCTAGAAACAGGATAATTTCGGCTGTTTCGGATGTTGTAGTTGTAATTGAGGCGCGGGAGAGGAGCGGGTCTTTGATAACAGCAGATTATGCACTGGAACAGGGGAAAGATATTTATGCAGTCCCGGGTGGAATTTATGACTCATTAAGCAGGGGATGTAACGGGCTGATACGGCAGGGAGCGGGGATTGTTTCGAGTGTGGATGCCTTTTTGGAAGAGCTTGATTTTGTGCCGCGGCAAAATTTTCATCCGGAAAAAATTAAAAAATTATCTCTTGAAAAAGATGAGTGGTTGGTGTATAGTGTGATAAGTTTACTTGGGAAAAATATTGAAACCCTGTTAAAGGAAACTGAATTAGAACTGTCGGAGATGATTGGAATTTTGGCATCTCTCCAGCAGAAAGGCTTGATAGAAGAGTCATTTAAGAATTTTTATAGAAGACGAAATCAGTGACGCATAAATTAAAGGAGATGGACAAATGGCAAAATATCTTGTGATCGTGGAATCACCGGCGAAGGTCAAGACAATTAAAAAATTTTTGGGGAAAAATTATGAGGTGGTTGCATCAAATGGGCACGTGCGCGATATGCCAAAGAGCCAGCTGGGATTTGATGTTGAGAACGATTATGAACCAAAGTATATTACAATCCGTGGAAAGGGAGAGATTTTAGCAAAGCTTCGAAAAGAAGTGAAAAAAGCAGACAAGATATATCTCGCAACTGACCCTGACCGCGAGGGAGAAGCCATTTCGTGGCATCTTAGCCAGGCATTAAAATTAAATGAAAAAGAAGTACACCGCATCAGTTTCAATGAGATTACACAGAATGCAGTGAAGACTTCACTGAAAGAGCCAAGAGAGATAGATATGGATCTTGTCAATGCACAGCAGGCAAGACGTATGCTCGACCGAATGGTGGGATACCGGATTAGTCCGCTTCTCTGGGCAAAAGTAAAGAGAGGTTTAAGTGCCGGAAGAGTACAGTCTGTTGCGCTTCGTATTATCTGTGACCGCGAGGAAGAGATTAATGCATTTATTCCGGAAGAATATTGGACACTTGATACAAAGCTCTCGATTCCAGGCGAGAAGAAGCCTCTTATCGCAAAATTTTACGGGGACGAGAATGGGAAAATCACAATTTCTTCGGAAAAAGAGATGAAAGAAGTGATGGCTGCCATTGAGCAGGAAGAGTTCAAGGTGCTTGAAGTGAAAAAGGGCGAGAGAGTGAAGAAAGCACCGCTTCCGTTTACGACGAGTACCATGCAGCAGGAAGCTTCTAAAAGCCTTAATTTTCCAATATCTAAGACAATGCGTATCGCACAGCAGTTATACGAAGGTGTGGATATCAAAGGACAGGGAACCGTCGGTCTGATTACATACTTAAGAACCGATTCCGTGCGTATCGCAGAAGATGCGGATGCCGATGCAAGAGCATATATTGCCCAGAATTACGGTGAGAAGTATACAGCGACGAGTGCTGTGAAGAAGAAAGAGAACGGCAATAAGATTCAGGACGCGCATGAAGCGATTCGTCCGTCTGACATTGCAAGAACGCCTGCTATGGTAAAAGAATCTCTTTCCAGAGACCAGTTCCGCCTGTATCAGTTAATCTGGAAGCGTTTCGCGGCAAGCCGTATGGCATCGGCAGTCTATGAGACTACAAGTGTAAAAATCGGAGCCGGAAAATACCGCTTTACCGTATCGGCTTCTAAGATTGCGTTCGATGGATTTATGTCAGTTTACACAAGCGAGGATGATGAGAAGGCAGAGAATAATGTTCTCTTAAAAGCAATCGATGAGACAACAGAACTTCATTTGGAAGAGTGTGAGGATAAACAGCATTTTACACAGCCGCCGGCACATTTTACGGAAGCATCTTTGGTTAAGACGTTGGAGGAACTTGGAATTGGACGTCCTAGTACTTATTCGCCGACTATTTCAACGATTTTAGCGAGAAGATACGTGGTCAAAGAGGCGAAGAATCTTTATGTGACGGAACTTGGTGAGGTTGTCAATTCCATCATGAAAGAATCCTTCCCGACTATTGTGGATGAGCATTTTACTGCCAATATGGAGTCGTTGCTTGACAGTGTGGAAGATGGAAAAGTGAATTGGAAGACGGTTGTTAAGAACTTCTATCCAGATTTGGAAGCTGCCGTGGAAGTGGCAGAAAAGGATCTGGAAAAAGTAAAGATTGAAGACGAAGTGACAGATGTTGTCTGTGAACTCTGTGGCCGCAACATGGTTGTAAAGTATGGACCGCATGGCAAATTCCTGGCATGTCCGGGATTTCCGGATTGCCGTAATACGAAGCCTTATCTGGAAAAGATTGGCGTGAAATGTCCAAAGTGCGGCAAGGAAGTCGTTCTGAAAAAGACAAAGAAAGGCCGTAAATATTTCGGATGCGAGAATAATCTGGAATGTGATTTTATGAGCTGGGCAAGACCGGTCAACGAGCCATGTCCAAAATGTGGCGGTTATATGGTAATCAAAGGTAACAAAACAGTCTGTGCCAACGAGCAGTGCGGATATGTTACAGAAAATAAAAAAGATGACGAATAATTGTCAGAAAAATTACAAAATTGTTGCGGTTCCTGAGAAAATGTGCTACTATTATTACTAACATGGAAAACTAGTAAGAAAATAGGAGGCAGGTAAAATGAGTGTTCAGTTATTGGACAAGACAAGAAAAATTAATAAATTGCTCCATAACAACAATTCATCAAAGGTCGTATTCAACGATATTTGTGATGTCCTCACTGGTATCCTGGATTCTAATATACTTGTAATCAGCAAAAAGGGTAAAGTACTTGGAACAGGATTAGTAAAGGGTGTAAAGGAACTGAAGGATTTAAGCCGGGTTGAGGTGGGAGGATTTATTGATCCAATCTTAAATGACCGTTTGCTGGGAATCCTTTCGACAAAAGAAAATGTAAATTTAGAGACATTAGGTTTTACAGGAGATACAAAAAGTTATTATGCAATTATTACGCCGATTGACATTGCAGGGGAACGTTTAGGAACTCTGTTTGTATATCGTCGTAAAGTGCAGTATGATATTGATGATATTATTCTGACTGAATATGGCACAACAGTAGTTGGATTAGAGATGATGCGTTCTGTCAATGAGGAGAACGCAGAGGAAACAAGAAAGCTTCATATTGTGAAGTCTGCTATCAGCACGTTGTCGTTTTCGGAGTTGGAAGCAATTACACATATTTTTGATGAACTTGATGGCGATGAGGGAATTCTTGTCGCAAGTAAGATTGCAGACAGAGTGGGAATTACCCGTTCTGTTATTGTAAATGCGCTTCGCAAATTTGAGAGTGCGGGCGTTATAGAGTCGCGTTCTTCTGGAATGAAGGGAACCTATATCAAGGTTTTGAATGATTTGGTGTTTGATGAACTTGATAAGATTCGTAACCAGACAATCAAAAAACGCGGTGCCGGACATGTGGGACACGCAGAAGAAGAGACAACAAATGAGACCGGTACACAGAAGCAGAATCGTGGAAACGAATAGTGGGTGAAAGTTGAAATGGGGGTTGCGTGGTCAACCTTCATTTTTTTCTGCCTTTTGAGAAAAGTATATGTCTGTTTTGGGAAAAAGTATACCGAAAATGGTCAGAAAAACAAAATTATGTATGCTATAATAGAAAAGAGAATGAAAAATGAGTATGGTATAGACTTTGAGCGAAGCAGATGTTGTGACCATAATGAAAAAATGTACAATATCATGTGAAATAACTAAAAAATGCTTGTTTTTTTGGTAGGTTATTCCTATAATATTATTATAAATTGTTGAAAAATGACGAGAGAACGGGTGGAAAGGAGTATGATATATGATCGGTACGGATGCATATAGTTACATTAATATTTTGGATAAAGCCGCAGATGCGAGCTGGATGCGGGAGGAAGCTATTTCGAATAATATTTCGAATGTCAGCACACCTGGATACAAACGGCAGGATGTAGATTTCCAGTCAGTTCTCCAGAGAGAACTGGGTAATTCGCAATATACATCTTTGGATGAGAAAGTGAAGAATCTGGATTTGAGTGAATTAAGTGTTTCCGCCTACACGGATTCTGCATCCTATTCTTATCGATTAGATGGTAATAATGTAGATATTGACACGGAAAACGTAGAGTTGGCCTCTGAACAGATTCGTTATCAGGCCTTAACAGAAAACTGTATTAATTCAGAGTTTAGCAGACTTACAACTGCGTTAGGCAAATAGGAGGTAGTACATGGGATTATTTCAGTCATTTGACATCAGTGCAAGTGGTATGACGGCTCAGAGATTTAGAACAGATATCATTGCACAGAATATTGCAAATGTGAATACAACGAGAACGGAAGATGGTACGCCATACCGTAGAAAGATTGTTACATTTTCAGAAAAACAGTTAACTCCATTCAGCAATTACTATTCAACAGCGAGAACAGCAGGGCTTGTTGGGAATGGTGTAAAAGTAACAAGTGTAACGGAAGATGATTCAACAGATTTTACGATGGAATATGACCCGTCTCATCCGGATGCAGATGAGAATGGTTATGTGTCATACCCGAATGTTAATACGGTAACGGAGATGACCAACCTGATTGATGCAACAAGAGCATACGAGGCCAATACTACAGCATTTGATGCAAGTAAGAGCATGGCACAGTCAGGACTGTCAATTGGTAAATAAAACAATGATATTATGATAAAGAAGGGATTATAAATGGATATCACATCACTTACAGGAATTTCATCAGATTATCTTAATTCATTTGCAAAAGATAATTCTTTAGTGGATACATCAGACGATAGTTTTAGCTCGGTCTTAGATTCAGCATTAAGTATGTTGAATGAGACAAATGATTTACAGAATAAGGCAGAATCAGCAGAAATACAATTTGCGCTGGGCGATGCAGAGAACACACATGATTTACAGATTGCACTGCAAAAAGCGAATGTAGCATTACAGTACACGGTTGCCGTGCGCGACAAGATGCTTGATGCCTACAAAGAGATTATGAATATGTCTATATAATAGAAGTGAGACTGCTAGTACAAATAAAAACGAATGATAGAGGGAAAGTTTTATGCCGGAACAAGTTCAGAAAATATTGGATAAGGTAGTAGAGTGGTGGAAAGCGTTTAACACCAAACAGAAAATTTTAATATCGAGTGTTACTGCGACGGTCATTTTGGCGCTTGTTATTTTAGCAGCGGTTTTGTCACAACCAAAGATGACAGATTTGATTACATGTGAGACAACAACACAGGCTGCAGAAGTGAAAGACCTTTTGGAAGGAGAGAGTATTTCCTATAAACTGCTAGACGATAATCTGACCTTCCAGGTAAACGAATCAGATAAAGGAACAGCAGCATTATTGTTGGGACAGAACGATATTCCAACACAGGGCTACTCCATCAGCAGTGTGTTTGATGGAGGGTTCAGTACAACAGATGCTGACAAAACGAAAAAATATAAATTATATCTGGAAGAACATTATGCAGAAAGCTTGGAATTGTTTGACAACGTTGAATCCGCAAAGGTCAACCTGGATTTGCCGGATGAAGATGGAACTATTCTTGCAAAAGAGGATGAGGCATCTGTAACAGCAATTTTGACACTTTCGGATGACATGGATTCAGACCAGGCTTACGGAATTGCACAGTTCTTAGCAACAAATCTTGGAAATGAAAATACAGATAATGTTGTGATTTTAGATTCCCAGATGAACGTGCTGTATTCCGGAACAGATTCATCTTCTAGTACTGGAACAGCAAGCACACAGCTTTCACTGAGAGAAAAAGCTGAGAATCAGATTGTGAATAAAGTAAAAGAAGTCATGAAAGATTCTTCCATCTGTGATGATGTGGAAGTTGCCACAAAGCTGGATATGAATTTTGACGAGACAAAAGAGACAACACATAATTATGCACTTCCGGATGGACAGAATGCAGGACTTCCTTCTACGACATATGACTATGAGTCAAATGCAGTTGGTGGAGCGGCAGCAACACCGGGAACGGATTCAAACAGTGACGATACTACATATGTAATGCCGGATGATGAATACACAGAGTCAAATGTTACAGAGAGCAAGAGAGAATTATTATATGACGAGACAGTGACAGATACAAACCGTGCAATCGGAACTTACAATTATGAAGATTCCTCCATCTCTGTTGTTACGACAGACTATGTTCTCTATGATGAAGATGTGTTACGTGCAAACGGTGAACTTGATAATATGACATTTGATGAATATAAAGCAGCAAACGGCGGTAAAGTCAAGGTTGATGTAGATCAGGATTTATACCAGATGATTGCAAATGCAACCGGTTTCCCTGTTGCGAATATTACAATTATGTCATATGAAGAACCGGTATTTCAGGCATCTTCTAACAGTGGAAAAGGACTTACAGATTATTTGCAGATTGCATTGGCAGTGCTGATTTTTGCAGTCCTTGGATTTGTAGTATTCCGTAGTACAAGAGGTGAGCGTGAACCGGAGCTGGAAGAAGAACTTTCAGTAGAAAGTTTGCTGGAGTCTACAAAAGAAAACCAGCCGCCTTTAGAAGACATTGGATTTAACGAGAAATCTGAGACGAGAATGCTGATTGAAAAATTTGTAGATGAGAACCCGGAAGCAGTTGCATCTTTATTGCGTAACTGGCTGAATGAAGAGTGGGAATAAAAAATGAAATAGAGATTTATGAAAAGAATGGGAGTATGCGTATGGCAGCGGAAGAAATGTCGGGGGTTCAGAAAGCAGCGGTGTTACTGATTGCATTAGGCCCTGAAAAATCAGCAGATATTTTTAAACATTTAAAAGAAGATGAAATTGAAGAATTGACACTGGAGATTGCAAATACGAGAAGTGTGTCACCACAGACAAAGGAAGATGTATTAAATGAATTCTACCAGATTTGTCTGGCACAGCAGTACATTGCAGAAGGCGGTATCGGATATGCGAAAGAGTTGCTCGAGAAGGCTCTGGGTGGAGAAAAAGCACAGGATGTTATTTCGAAGCTTACAGCATCCTTACAGGTACGTCCATTTGAGTTTGTTCGAAAGACAGATCCGAGCCAGTTATTAAACTTTATCCAGGATGAACATCCACAGACAATTGCAATGATTTTGTCTTATCTGACCTCGGCGCAGGCAGCAATGGTTATCAGTTCATTAACACCGGAGAAGCAGGCAGACGTTGCAAAACGTATTGCGATGATGGATCGAACATCGCCGGATGTTATTAAAGAGGTGGAACGTGTGTTAGAAAGAAAGTTATCTTCTCTGGTAAATCAGGACTACACGATTGTTGGTGGTGTCGATGCAATTGTAAACATCTTGAATACAGTAGACCGTGGAACTGAGAAACACATTATGGAAAATCTTGAAATTGAAGAACCAGAACTTGCAGATGAAATCCGTAAGAAGATGTTCGTATTCGAGGATATCCTTCTTCTTGATGACAGAGCAATTCAGCGTGTTCTTCGTGACGTAGATAATGCAGACCTTGGAATTGCGTTGAAATCTGCAAATGAAGAGGTACAGAATGTTATCTTTAAGAACTTGTCAAAACGTCTTGCTGCTATGATTAAGGAAGACATGGAATTCATGGGACCTGTCCGTATGAAGGATGTCGAGGAAGCACAGCAGAAGATTGTAAGTATTATTCGTAAGTTAGAGGATTCCGCAGAGATTGTTATTTCAAGAGGCGGAGGTGACGAAATCGTTGTCTAATCTTTACAAACAGCAATTTGTAATTGCACAGGAACAGGTGAAAAGAGTCATTAATTCTAATGCAATCGTTGCGGAACGTTTAGAGATGGCTGCCAAGGAAATGCAGGATACGCTAGTTCCGGGTGAGGATGGATTCGCAGAGGGAATCCTTGCAGAAAAAGTGACGGTTACAGAAGAAGAACCGGTTGATCACGTTGCGTTGGCAAAAAGTGAAGCGGAGCAGATTTTAGCAGAGGCAAAAGAGAAAGCAGACAGCCTGTTAAACGGCGCCTATGAGCAGTCGTCAAAAGTGTTAGAAGAAGCGAAAGAACAGGGCTATCAGGAAGGTCAGCAGAGACAGCAGAAAGAGTTAGAAGAAATCCGTGAAAAACTGAATCGGGAATACGAAGAAAAAAGGGAAATGTTGGATGCGGATTATCGCAATAAATTTGAACATATGGAGAAAGATTTAGTGGACGTAATCCTTGATGTGTTCAACAAAGTTTTTCATATTCAATTCGATAACAAGAAACATATTCTGATGTATCTGATTAACAATGCAGTGCTCAATATTGAGGGTGAAAAAAAATTCCGAATTCGTGTTGCACGTGGCAATCTGCTTTTCCTTGAGAATCATAAAGAAGAGATGTTAGATCGTGTTGGCCATGATGTAGAATTAGAAATCGTTGCGGATTCCACAATGGATGGAAACGATTGCGTGATAGAAACAGAGTCCGGAGTGTTTGACTGCAGTCTGGGTGTACAGCTTGAAAATCTGATTAAAGATATCAGATCATTATGTTCATAAGGATGGGGTAACGTGACGAATCAATATGAGAAATACTTGAAACTGGCAGATGGAACGTATTTCCGGCGACTTGGAAAAGTGGTAAAGATTGTCGGACTTACGATTGAATCTGTCGGACCAGAAGCAAAACTAAATGATTTATGCAGAATTATTATTGACAAGAACAAAAATATTTCGGTAATGGCGGAGGTAGTAGGATTCCGCGAAAAAAGGTTACTTTTGATGCCATTTGAAAGCGTAGAGGGAATCGGTGTGGGATGCATCGTAGAGAATACGGGGCATCCTTTATCTGTCTTAGTGGGTGATGATGTCTTAGGACATACCTTAGATGGAATCGGAAGACCTACCGATGTTGCAAAACTGGATTTGCCATATGAGTATCCGGTTGAAGCGGCACCGCCGGATCCGATGGAACGTGAGATTATCAGTGAGGTACTTCCACTTGGCGTAAAAGCTGTAGACGGCTTGATTACCATTGGAAAGGGACAGAGAATCGGAATTTTTGCGGGTTCCGGAGTTGGTAAAAGTACATTGCTCGGAATGTTTGCGAGAAATACAAAGGCTGATATCAATGTCATTGCGCTGATTGGCGAACGAGGCAGAGAGGTGCGCGAATTCATAGAGCGTGACCTTGGAGAAGAGGGAATGAAACGTTCAGTTGTTGTCGTTGCAACGTCAGATAAGCCTGCATTGATTCGTAATAAGGCAGCAAAGACGGCAACCGCAATCGCGGAATATTTCAGAGACCAGGGAAAAGATGTACTTTTGATGATGGATTCCCTGACACGTTTTTCCATGGCACAGCGTGAAATAGGACTTGCTTCAGGAGAGCCTCCGGTAACAAGAGGATATCCGCCGAGTGTGTATTCGGAGATGCCGAAACTGCTTGAGCGTGCGGGAACATCGGACAAGGGTTCTATTACTGGATTGTATACGGTATTGGTTGACGGTGATGATTTCAATGAGCCAATTACGGATACAGCGCGAAGCATTTTAGATGGACATATTATGTTGTCACGAAAGTTAGGGCATAAGAATCATTATCCGGCAATTGATATTTTGCAGAGTATCTCCCGTGTTATGAGTGCAATTGCGACGAAAGAGCACAAAGAGGCTGCGGGAAAACTGAAAAATGTCATGGCGACATACAACGAAGCGGAAGATTTGATTAATATCGGCGCTTATAAGAGCGGCTCAAATAAAGAAATTGATTACGCAATTCGTAAAATCAATGCTGTGAACGCATTTTTGTGTCAGCAGACAGATGAGAAATTCCTGTTTGATGAAGAGATAGAGATGTTACAACAGTTGTTTACGGATTAAGAAAGAAGGATAGTCTATGGCAAAGTTTGAGTACCGGATGCAGAATATTTTAGATGTAAAACTAAAAATGGAGAGTCAGGCAAAGATTGCATATGGAATTGCGAACACCAAGCTGGTGGAGGAACAGAAGAAACTCCAAAAGCTGATGGTACAGCGAGCCGGTTACGAGCGTGAAGCGCGGGAATTAGTAAAGGGAACCATAGATGTTATGAAAATCAAGACCTGCAGACAGTCGGTCGATACCATGAAATCACTGATTCGAACACAGATGATGCAGGTACATGCTGCGGAAAAGAATTTAGAGGCAGCGCGCAGGCAGTTGAACGAGCTGATGGTAGAACGAAAGACGCATGAGAAGTTGAAAGAAAAGGCTTTTGAGGAATTCAAAAAAGAAATCCAATATTCAGAGAACAAAGAGATTGATGAACTAGTCAGCTACACTTATCACGATAATGAGGCTGAGGCAGAAACGCTAGGATAAGCAGTTAGGATGGTGCATTATGGCAGATGAAGAAATGAAAGAAGAGTTAGACGAAAAAGAAGCAAAGAAAGCGGAAAAGCGAAGAAAAAAGGAAGAAAAAAAGGCGAAGAAGAAGGGCAAAAATCAGGAAAATGATGATTTGCTGACCGATGAGGAAGAAAGCGGTGGCGGTAAGGTTGCAGTTTTCTTTGTGACATTGGTTATCATTGCAATCTGGATTGCGATTCTTGTTCTTTTGATTAAATGGGATGTCGGTGGCTTCGGTTCAACCGTTTTATCTCCGATTTTAAAAGATGTGCCTTACATCAACAAGATTCTTCCGGATACAGGGGAAGAACTTTCAACCGAAGATACAGAGTATGCATATGCGACATTAGATGATGCGGTTGCACGTATCAAGGAATTGGAAGTGGAACTTGCCGATGCGCAGAATCAGAGCTCTGCGAGCGATGCTTCTGTGGCGGATTTACAGAGCCAGATTGCTGAATTGCAGAAATATAAAGAGAATGAAGCTGCATTCGAGGAAGAGAAGCAGAAGTTTTATCAGGAGGTTGTGTTTGGAGAAAATGCACCCGATATAGAACAGTATAAGACCTATTATGAAAGCATTGATGCTGCCAATGCAGAGGTTTTATACAAGCAGGTTGTAGAGCAGCTGCAGGAGGATCAGGACTTAGAAGATTATGTGAACACCTATTCTTCCATGAAGCCGAAAGAGGCGGCAGCTATTTTTGACACGATGACAGATAATTTGCAGCTTGTGGCAGATATTTTAAGTCAGATGGATGCGCAGTCAAGAGCAGATATTCTTGGTAAAATGAGTTCTGATACCGCAGCAAAGGTAACAGAGATTATGAAGCCTTAGAATATATAAAATACGGCGAAAGGAGGTGAAAGAAGAGTGAGTACGAAAATTTCCGAAATAAGCCAGTTGTTTTCTACTGGAACAGTGGAGGGCGCAAAGAAAGAGCAGGCAGGCAATGCTTCTGTCCAGTTTTCTAATTTACTTCAACAGTCAACCGGCCAGACAGCACAGAATTTTACAAAGCAGCTTGATAAGAATACTGCTTCCGGTGTCCCGGATTATGCGCAGTATCAGCGTAAAGAGACTTCCGTAAAAGAAGTTCAGCCGGTTACGTTAGAAGAAAAGATGGCGAAGATAGAAGACAAGATGTCTGAATATGGGGACGCCGTAAAAGAAGTTTTGAAAGAGGAATTAGGCGTTTCAGAAGAAGAAATCGAGCAGGCAATGGCAAGTCTTGGATTACAGTATGCAGATTTGACGAACCAGACGAATCTTGCACAGCTGGTATCTGAGCTGACAGGTGAAAATGTAACTGATTTACTTTGCAATGAGAGCTTTGTGAATGTGATGCAGGAAGTTTCTGTTTTGACAGATGATATGTTACAGGAGCTTGGAATGAATCTTCAGGAGTTCCAGGATATCTGTAAGCAGGCAGATGCATTGCAGGATTTCGTGGAACCGGCAGATACCAAGGAGAATGCAGTTCCGGCAGAGCAACCGCAGGAGATGGCTGTTACGACAGATGAGACAGCGGCAAATCCGGACGATGCTACAGTTGTGGCAGATGATGTTCCTACGGAAGCAGCAACACAGAATGTTTCGACAGAACAGCCGACAACGGCGCAGGAGCAAGCAGGCGAACAGATTACAGTTGTGAAAGAGACTCAGCCGGAGAAAACAGAGACTGTAACAGAGTATGCACAGGATGAAAAAACTACAGAAGTGAATGTGACTGTGGTAGAAGAGGAGAATACAGATTCTTCGAATACAGAATCCGGACAGAAACAGCCGGATATGTCGCAGGAACAGACAACGCAGCATACAGAAGTGTATGTGGCACAGGGACAGCAGACAGAGAATGTCCAGACCGTACAGGGCGAGTTTGTACAGACTTACCAGCAGGTGATTGATGTTCAGGATGTAATGGAACAGATTGTCCAGTCTGCAAGAGTGATTGCAACATCGTCAGGTACCACAATGGAGATGCAGTTGAATCCTGAGAATCTTGGAAAGATTTTCATGGAAATCACGACAAAAGAAGGAGCTGTTTCCGCCAAAATTGTGGCACAGAATGAAGCAGTCAGAGATGCTCTCGAAGCTCAGGTTGTGGAATTGAAACAGAATCTGAACCAGGCTGGTGTTAAAGTTGATGCTGTAGAAGTAACGGTATCGAGCCATGAATTCGAGCGTAACTTAGAGCAGAACGGAAAACAGGACGAACAGCTTGCAGAGCAAAGGGAAGAACAGGAGCAGTCCGGCGAGAGAAGACGCAGAAATCTGAATCTGAACTCTTTGGATGAACTTTCCGGTGTTATGACCGAGGAAGAAAGCCTTGTCGCACAGATAATGCAGGACAATGGCAATACAATGGATGTGAAAGCATAGAAAGGAGGAAACAAAATGGCATTAGTACAGAGCGTAACAAACGGTAAAATTGATGAGACATCGACATCGTCTACGACATCGTCAACATCCTCGTCAAGCAATGACCTTGGATATGACCAGTTCTTGCAGATTTTATGTGCAGAGATGCAGTATCAGGACCCGTTGGAGCCGACTTCTAATACAGAATACATTGCACAGCTTGCAACGTTCTCACAGTTAGAGTCAACACTGGATTTGAATGACAAGGTAACATCATCTATGGCAAACAATCTGGTTGGAAAATACGTTATTTTAAAGACAACGTCATCTACAACAGGAGAGACATCTTATGTGGCTGGAACAGTAGATTATGTCATGTATGAAAATGGAGAGACATATCTTTCCGTAAATGATGCGCTTTATTCGATTGATGATTTGGATACAGTTGCAGATGCAGATTATATGGAAGCTGTTACATTAGCGAAGACGTTCCAAAGCATGATTGCAAAATTACCATCGGTATCGAAACTGACAGTATCCGATGCTTCTGATGTGGAAGAAGCGCGCGAATACTATGATTCGCTGACAACATACCAGAAGACATTTATCGATTCCGATGATCTGAGTACATTAGAAGATTTAGAGAAACAGTTGGCAAAATTAAAAGAAACAGACAGTTCTGATTCCACAGATTCGTCAGATACTACGGATTCAACGGACTCGACAGATTCCACAGACAGCAGTGATTCAGATACAACAACCGATTAGAGAACAGGAGATGGAATTATGAATAAAATCAGTAACCAATTCACTTCCATTGAACAGGTAACTGATCGGTATCTGAACTCGAAAAATTCATCAGCAGCTTCGGAATCATCAGGAGTTTCTTTTGAAGAAATATTAAAACAGAAACAGGATGTTACTGAGAATTCGGAACTAAAGTTTTCCAAACATGCATCCATGCGTTTAGAGGACAGACATATCAGTTTGTCACAGGAGCAGAGTGAGCGTTTAGAGACAGGAGTTCTGAAAGCAAGTGAAAAGGGAATGAATGAGTCGCTCGTCATTGTAGATTCGCTAGCATTTATCGTAAGCGTGCCGAACAAAACGGTCGTGACAGCGGTGGATCAGACAGAGTCGGACGGTAATATTTTTACAAACATTGATGGAGCTGTAATTGCATAGCCGGACCTTAGGGGGGCTATTATTTCTGACTGACAGAGGAAATAACTTACAGCAAAGGAACTTAGGAGGTCATTTATTATGATGAGATCATTGTACTCTGCTGTGTCAGGTTTAAAGACACATCAGACCAAAATGGACGTTATTGGTAACAATATCGCCAATGTAAACACAGTCGCATTTAAATCATCATCCGTTACATTCAGCGATGTAATGTACCAGACAACATCGAATGCATCTGGTGCAAACGCTGCAACCAATACAGGTGGTGTGAATGCAAAACAGATCGGTCTTGGCGTTACCGCAGCCGCAACACGTGTCAGTGTAACAAGCGCAGGTGCTGCAGAATCAACCGGAGATCCATTTGATATCAAGTTAACAGATTCAAATTCTACGAACTTCTTTATCGTAAATAACGGTACAGAGAATGTATTTACCAGAGATGGTTCTTTCTATGTAGATGGATCCGGTAACCTTTGTATGTCCGGAACCGGTTATACAGTAATGGGCTGGCAGGTAGATGCAACAACCGGAGATATTAAGAAAGACACGGTATCTGCACTTCGTATCATGCAGGAGAAGAACCTGACATCGAATGCAGAAGCAACAGAAAATGCAACCGTAACAGGTGTATTTGATTCTAACGATTCTAACTTAAGCAGCAAGAATGGTTTAGTAAAGAATCTTTCCTTCTACGATGATTTGGGATATTCTTATACCGCTAAATTTACATATCGTCTGGTGGATGCTGACAGCGGAGAATATACAGTAGAGTTATCCGATGTCTTAGACTCAGATGGAAACAGTATTGTATATGATTCGAATGGAAACTTTATCAACGGTATCACAAGTATCTCTGATTTGTTCGGTGATGAGAACAGCGTAACTTACAATCTGAGTGGTTATACCTATGATGCTGCAAATGGCGGATATGTCGATGCAGATTCTGCGTATATCTACATCGATGACGGTGCCGGAAACTTTACAAGATATGAATATGACAGCACAAACTCTACTTTTGATGCTTCAACTGCAACAACAGTAGATTTATCTTACAGCGATTTCTTCGGTATTCCGGATCAGGCAACCGGTATCACATTGAATGCCGGAAACCCACCAACCGCAACAGCAGTATTGACAAACTACACCGTTAAATTCAATCCATCCGATGGTTCATTCACAAGCGTGGGTGGTATGACAGACGGACGTGTTACATTCAAGGCAAGCGGTCTTAGCACAAGAGGAAACTTCCACGATATCACAATCGATTTCAGCCAGTGTAAGGATTCCAACAACAACGGAAGCTCCACCATTGGTATGGACAAGGGTGATGTGGACGGCTCTACCGGAGCAGGTAAGAAGCTTGGAACCATGACCGGTATCACAATAGATACAAACGGTAAAATCTATGGTACTTACGATAATGGTAATACAGAATTGTTAGGACAGATTGCCGTTGCACAGTTCGCAAATGCAGCCGGTCTTGAAAAATTAGGTGACAACTGCTACACCACAACATTGAATTCCGGAGATTTCGATGGCATCGGTGTTGAGATTACAGCAGACGGAAGCAAGATGACAACCGGTCAGTTGGAAATGTCAAACGTAGACCTTTCTACAGAATTTACACAGATGATTATTACACAGCGTGGTTTCCAGGCGAACTCAAGAATCATCACAGTATCTGATACCTTACTGGAAGAGTTAATCAACCTGAAACGATAATTCTTTTGGAAAATAGTCAGATTTTGAAAGAAATAGTCGAAAATAGTAGTCATATCTTGTGGAAAAGTGTTTTAAAACCCAACAATATATGGTATACTAGCCATGATGAGATAATTCCTGTATATGGGAATTATCTCGGTCATGGTCTATCTTTGAGATAGGATTGGGAGAGAGAATTTTAGTGTGGAGGATTTGACATGATTGAAGTTACAAGATTAAATGACACAAAATTACTCGTGAATGCCGAATTGATTGAACTTGTGGAAGAGACGCCAGACACCGTACTGACGCTGACTACAGGGAGAAAACTTGTCGTAAAAGAAAGTAGACAAGAAGTTCGGGATTTGGTAAAATCCTATAAAAGAGATATTCTGAGAATTGATTTGGGCTGAGAAAGCCCGGAGTGTAACTCAAAAATACATATAGGATGGTAGGTGAATAATTTGGATATAGCTTCACTTGGAGGTATGTTGCTCGGAGTAGCAATGTTCGTGTTCGGTGTATTGTCGAATGGTGGTATACCGGCACTTGAAGGTATGTGGGATTTGCCGTCAGTAATCATTACGCTCGGTGGTTCCATTTCCGGTGTTCTTGCAGCAAACAAACTTCCTGATTTTATCAACGGATTGAAAGGTATTACCCTTATTTTTAAAAATGACACGCAGGATGCGGGAGCTGTTATTGAAAATATTATTAGTCTATCCAATATCGCCAGAAAAGAGGGACTTCTGGCATTGGAAGAGGCGGCGAACGGAATCGAGGATCCTTTTCTGAAAAAAGGAGTTATGCTTGTCGTAGACGGTACTGATCCAGAACTGGTTCGAGGAATTCTTGAGACAGATTTGGAATGTATTGAGAGCAGACATAAAAAGGTAATCGGATTTTGGGAGAAATGGGCTGAATTAGGTCCTGCATGGGGAATGATTGGTACGTTAATCGGATTGATTAACATGTTAAAGAACCTGGAAGATTCTTCTGCAATCGGACCTAACATGTCAGTTGCTTTGGTTACAACGTTATATGGATCTTTGATTGCAAACTGGTTGTGTAACCCGATTGCGTCAAAGCTTTCTGTAAACAATGGTCTTGAAATTATGATGAAAGAGATTACAGTAGAAGGTCTTTTATCAATTCAGGCGGGAGAGAACCCACGAGTTATCGAAGAAAAATTAAAATCTTTCTTGGCACCATCTGTTAGAAACAGTATGAATGGAGAGAACGGTGGCGGAGGTGAAGAGTAATGGCTAGAAAAAAGCAGGAAGAGGCACCAAAAGGTTCGCCGGCATGGATGGCGACGTTTAGTGATTTAATGAATCTGCTCTTATGCTTTTTTGTATTACTTTTCTCAATGTCATCTGTAGATGCAGAAAAATTCGAACAGGTTGTCGCATCGCTTCAAAGCAGTTTTAGTATTTTGCCGTCAGGCGGTGCCTCTATTGGAGAGGGACAGTTAGTTTCGTCCGGCGTAAGCCAGCTTGAAATGTTAGATGCTTATTATCACCAGATGGCGAATTCAGAGAGTGATACTGATCTGGAGGGGACAGAAGGTGAGACGGATGTTGAAGAAGCATACAAGGAGCAGGCATTAGCAGAGTCAGAAGAGATGGCTGAACAGATTGAGAATGCAGTTGCGCAGTATGGAATTCAGGATCAGGTTGATGTGGATTTTAATGCAGAATATGTTTGTCTTGATTTGAACGGAACACTTTTGTTTGATTCAGGTAAATCGGAATTGAAGTCGGAAGCATATCCGTTGTTAGATAAAATTGGAACTGTGTTGGAGACCTATACCGACAATATGGTTGAAATTGAAGGACATACCGATAATGTGCCAATCAACTCTGCAAAATATGAGAGTAATGATGTGCTTTCAATGTATCGTGCTCTGACGGTTGCTGATTATGTGCGAGGGGTGACCAGCCTTGAACCATCGCATATCAAATCTTCTGGACGCGGCGAATATGATCCGGTTGCAGACAATGCAACGCCGGAAGGAAGAGCAAGAAACCGTCGTGTAGAGATAAAAGTATATAATTCATATAGTTCAGACTTAAATGAATAGGAAGGTGCGAAAGATGAAGAAAAATCTTATTTCAGTTCTTATTTTGGCGTTGGTTGTGGCAAACTTAGTATTGTCAGCAATCTTAGTTTTTACAATCGTGCCACAGACAAAGAAATCAAACGAATTAATTACAAAAGTATGTAGTGCAATTGATTTGGAATTGACGAGCGGTGCAAATGAAAATCAGAGTAGCGTTCCGATTGAAGATATTGAAGTATATAATATTGCAGACAGCCTGACAATTAATTTGAAACATGGCGATGATGGAAAAGATCACTATGCAATTATTTCAGTAGGTTTATCCATGAATACAAAGAGTGATGCATATGCTACATATGGTGCAAATTCTGGCGAGGGATTGAGCGCAAAAGAGACCATCATTAAAAATGATATTAATTCAATTGTTAGTTCTTATACATTAGAAGAGTTTAATGCAGATACAGACGCTGTTCAGGATGCAATTCTTGAAGATCTGCAGGAGATGTTTGGTGCTGACTTTATCGTTGGTGTGAATTTCTCAAGTGTCACAACGCAGTAGTAAAAGACTTATATCAGGTGGTGAGAATAAATGGGTGATGTCTTAAACCAGGATGAGATTGACAGTTTACTACGGGCGTTGAGCAGCGGTGAGCTGGATGTTGATGAAATGAAAGACAAGGACGAGAAACAGGTAAAGGATTATGACTTTGCCCGTCCTTCGAAATTTTCAAAAGAACATTTAAGGACTTTGGAAATTATCTTTGAACATTATGGACGCTTACTGTCCACGAATCTTCCTGTTTATTTAAGAAAAAATGTACAGGTTGATGTTATGAACTCTGAGGCTGTGACGTATCAGGAGTTTTCAAATGCACTTTCGAATCCGGTTCTGCTGGGTATCGTAAATTTTGCACCGTTACAGGGAAATATCATCGTTGAGATTGCATCAAATTTGGGTTATGCAATCGTGGACAGAATGTTAGGTGGTGCAGGAACCCCGCTTGAGAAGACACGAGAGTTTTCAGAGATTGAATTGTTAATTATTGAAAGAATTATGACAATATGTATCAATTTGTTGAGAGAGCCATGGGAGAGCGTAGTTGAGATTCATCCAAGACTTGAACGTATTGAAACAAATTCGCAATATGCACAGATTATCTCGCCTGGCGAGATGATTGCCTTGGTTACCATTAATTTAAAGATTGGTGACGTAGAGGGGCTGATGAATATTTGTCTTCCGTTTATTACATTAGAAGATGTAATGGATAAATTGAATACAAAATATTGGTATTCAACTTTGCAGGAGAAAGATGAACAGGTATATTCTGATACAATTGAAGCTTTGATTTCTAAGGCGCCTATGCCAGTCAAAGCAGTATTGGGAAACAGTGCAATATCGGTAAATGATTTTATTAATCTGCAAATTGGAGATATAATCCGACTGGATACAAAGGTTGATGAAGAACTGAGCGTCTATGTTGGAAGTATAAAAAAATTTACTGCTCTGCCGGGAGCTTCCGGCGATGATTATGCAGTAAGAGTTACATCAGTAATAAGAGAGGAGCAGTAACATGGACGGTTTATCACAAAATGAAATTGATGCATTATTAAACGAACCGGCTGCGTCTGATGCTGAAAATGCGATTCTTTCGGATGAAGAGAAAGATGCGATTGGCGAGATTTCCAACATTAGCATGGGAACGGCAGCGACTACTCTATTTTCTCTGGTGAACAGAAAAGTAGAGATTTCTACCCCGGTAGTTTCTTTTGCAAATTGGGAAGATGTAGTTGAAAATTATGAAAAGCCGTGTGTCTTTATTCGAATCGCCTATACCGTAGGACTTGACGGAAGCAACCTTCTCGTGTTGAAAGAAGATGATGTAAAGGTTATCACAGACCTTATGATGGGCGGTGACGGTACTAATATAGATGGCGAGATTAGTGAACTTCACCTGAGTGCAATCAGTGAAGCGATGAATCAGATGATGGGTTCGTCCGCTACATCGTTGTCTTCCATGCTGAATAAGACAATTGATATTAGCCCGCCAGTGGCTGATTTGATTGATTTATCAGAAACGCTAGATGAGAGTACAATTGATGAGTTCTTGTCGGGAACCTTTGTACGAATAACGTTTCGTATGGAGATTGGAGACTTGGTTGACAGTGAGATTATGCAGTTATATCCGGTTTCTTTTGCAAAGGAAATGTGCAAGAGTATTTCAAGAAACATGGAGTTAGATTCCGAGTCGACAGCTGAAGAGTATGCAAAAACTGAAACAACAACAGCAACTCCACAGCCACAGATGAAGCAACAGGCCCAGGCTCAGCCTATGATGAACCAACAGATGGAGCAACGGATGGTGAATCAACAGATGACAAATCAGCAATTTATGAATCAACAGCCAGTAAATGTACAACCGGCGCAGTTCCAGACATTTACGGGTGATTTTGGTGGTAATTTTCCACAAGAGAATATTGACTTGATTATGGATGTGCCACTTGAAGTGACGGTTGAGTTAGGAAGGACGAGCCGTTCGATTAAAGAAATATTAGATTTTACACCGGGAACAATTATTGAGTTAGACAAGGTTGCCGGAGAACCGATTGATATTCTTGTTAACGGAAAATATGTTGCAAGAGGAGAAGTCGTTGTTATTGAGGAAAGTTTTGGTGTCAGAATCACTGAAATTGTAAAATAAAGTTATAAAGAACAGGAGAGAAGAAATATGGCAAAGAGTGTTTTGATTTGTGATGATGCAGCATTTATGAGAATGATGATTAAGGACATCTTATCAAAAAATGGTTACAACATTGCTGGAGAAGCAGAAAATGGAGCAAAGGCAGTTGAGAAATACAACGAGACAAAGCCTGATTTAGTATTAATGGATATTACAATGCCGGAGATGGATGGAATTCAGGCATTAAAGAAAATCAAAGAGGCTGATCCGAATGCATGTGTTATCATGTGCTCAGCAATGGGACAGCAGGCAATGGTTATTGAGGCAATTCAGTCTGGAGCAAAGGATTTTATTGTAAAACCTTTCCAGGCAGAGAGAGTATTAGAAGCAGTTAAAAAAGTAGTGGGCTAGTATGATTTTATTAAACAGTTCATCATTTAGCAGCTTTTTGGAATTAATTGGTGTGCTTATTATCTTTATTATAATTCTGGTTATTACCTATTACACGACAAAGTGGATTGGAAATTATCAGAAAGTACATCAGACAAGCAAGAACCTGAAAATTATCGAGACACTCCGTCTGACCAATACGAAATATATTCAGATTGTGCAGGCGGGAACTGAATATTTAGTTATCGCAATCGGCAAGGATGAAATCAATCTTCTTGCACATCTGACAGAAGAGCAGATGACAGAGATTCCGGAACTGATTCAGAATCAGCAGGAAATGACGCAGGATAGTTTTCAGGACATACTAAAAAAGGTAAAAGAACATTTTCCGAAAAAGTAGGTTGAGACTTGATATGAGTAAGTTAAAAAAGGCATATTGTATCGTGAGTATATGCATTGCGGTACTGGTATTTGGTGTATCGCTGTATCTCTCTATGGGAAGTACAACAGTGTATGCATCTTCCACAACGAATCAGACAGGAACTAGTTCAGACACTGCATCTGATTTGACACAGACATCACAGCCGTCCTCTGAGGAGGATGGGGACAGTGTCGTAGATGGTCTGTCAATTACATATAACAATGATACGGGATCGGTTTCGAGTCCAATAAAAATCATTTTATTTTTGACGGTATTGTCACTTGCGCCATCAATCCTGATTATGCTGACATCTTATACGAGAATTATCATCGTATTACATTTTGTCAGAAGTGCGATTGGTACACAGACATCGCCACCAAACCAGATTTTGATTGCGTTAGCGTTGTTTTTAACATTTTTTATTATGTGGCCGACTTTTCAGGAGATTAACGAAAATGCAATTCAGCCATTAGATGCCGGAGAGATTACAATGGAACAAGCACTAGAGGAAGGAGAAAAGCCTCTGCGCGAGTTTATGTACGGTCAGACACAGACAAAGGACTTGGAGTTGTTTGTAGATATTTCGGAAGAAACATATGATTCCTATGATGATATTCCGATGACAACACTGATACCTGCATTTATTCTGAGTGAGCTTCGAACAGCATTTATTATTGGATTTTTAGTTTATATCCCATTTATTGTAATTGACATGGTGGTTGCATCTGTGTTGATGTCAATGGGTATGATGATGCTTCCGCCGACAACGATATCGTTGCCGTTTAAGATTTTACTATTTGTTCTGGCAGATGGATGGAATCTGGTAATTGGCGGATTAGTAAAGACGTTCTATTGACAGAATAGAATGTTATTTAGAGGTGATAAGATTGATAACAGAGGGACAGGTATTAGACATAGCGAGAGAAGCCATATATACAATTATTATGTGCTCGGCACCAGTTTTATTGATTTCACTCGTTGTTGGTTTGATTGTCAGCATTATTCAGACGGTGACATCTATTCAGGAACAGACTCTGACATTCGTTCCAAAGATTATAGCTGTATTCTTGGGATTGATGCTCTTTGGAGCATGGATTTTGAATAAGATGACTGGATTTATGACTGAATTATGGACAAATTTTAGTGTATACCTGGGCTAGGATAAAGTATGGTTGAATATAGTTTTTCTTTAGCTAATTTTGAAATATTTTTATTAATATTGGTACGAATATCCTGCTTTGTATATATTGCTCCCTTTTTTGGAATGTCAAATACACCAGCAAGAGTGAAAATCGGTTTATCGGTATTTGTCTCACTCATGATTTATGGACTTGTAGACAAAACGGGAATTGATTATACAGGGATTCTGGGATATTCCATAATTGTTTTAAGAGAGGGAATTACAGGGCTGCTGATTGGATTGGCTGCAAATATTTGTAATTCCATTATTTTATTTGCGGGAAACATTATAGATATGGATATTGGTCTCGCAATGGCAAGTGAGTTTGATCCAACCATGCACACGCAGGTTACAATAACGGGTAATCTTTACAATTATCTGATTTTGCTGCTGTTGGTTGTATCAGATATGCACCATTACATTTTGCGTGCGGTGGTGGATTCCTATCAGGTCATTCCTGTCAATGGACAGAATTTTGATTGGGAACACATTGCAGCATCGTTTACAACCTATATGGGTGACATGTTTGTAATTGCATTTCGGATTCTTTTACCGGTATTCGGATGCATTATGATATTAAACTGTATTCTGGGAATTATGGCAAAGGTAGCACCGCAGATGAATATGTTTGCAGTCGGAATGCAGATGAAGGTTATGGTAGGTTTTTTAGTTTTGTTTGTAACGGTAATCTTACTTCCGAGTGTTGCTGATTTTATTTTCAGGGAAATGAAGACTATGATGGTCTCGTTTATAGAAGGAATGTATTAGAAAGACTTAATAAAGGAATGTATTAACTTGGAACTGGTGCATGGAAGAAAATTAGAGTATAACCTTCAATGGTTTGCAAAGGATGGGCCGGGCGGCGAGAAAACAGAGCCGGCAACGGCAAAAAAATTAAGAGAGGCCAGAGAAGACGGAAAAGTTGCAAAAAGTAAGGAACTGGTATCAGCAGTTGATTTGATTGTAATTTTTCTTGTCTTAAAAATATTTGTATCCTATGTGGGAGACAGCTTTATCAGTGTATTTGATTATATTTATACAGCGATACCTGATTTTGTGAAAAATAATTCGGCTGGATTGACATCGAAAAATTTTATGGCGTTTTTCGATGTGGTGATAGGAATATCGGCAAAGATAGTCGCACCGTTTTTTCTGTTTGGATTTGCGGTGACAGTGCTTGTGAATGTATTGCAGGTTGGCTGGAAGATAACGACAAAGCCGTTGAAACCAAAGCCGGATAAGTTTAATCCAATCAATGGATTTAAACGAATTTTTTCAAAGGATTCCCTGTTTGAACTGGTGAAATCAATTATTAAGATTGTACTGATTATTTATGTGGCGTATTCGTCCATAAAAGGGGAAGCCAATAATATATTTGTTTTGTATGATATTCCTTTAATGCAGGCTGTCATCTTGTGTGGTAATATTATTATAAATGCAGGATTTAAAATCAGCCTGGTCTATCTCGTAATCGGCATCGTAGATTTCATCTATCAGAAACATAAGTTCAACGAAGAGATGAAGATGACGAAGCAGGAAGTAAAGGATGAATATAAAAATACCGAAGGTAACCCGGAAATTAAGGGGCGCCAGAGGCAGCGCATGAGGGAGGCATCCCAGCGTCGAATGATGCAGGATGTACCGAAGGCGGACGTTGTAATCACGAACCCGACGCATTTGGCGGTTGCCATCAAATATGATGCGGATACGGCAAAGGCACCGATTGTATTAGCAAAAGGAGAAGATTACCTTGCCATGAAGATTCGTGAGGCAGCAAAAGAAAATCATATAGAAATTGTAGAGAATAAACCACTGGCGCGTATGTTATATGCGAACGTCGACATTGGGCAGGAGATTCCGCCGGAGTTGTATCAGGCGGTAGCTGAGGTACTTGCGATGGTTTACAATCTTAAAAATAATTCATAACTAAGGAGGACATGACATGAAGAAAGCGGATATTGGCGTTGCATTGTATTTACTTGCCGCTGTTATATTTTTTATTGTCCCAATTAGTTCCACTTTACTAGATGTTATGCTTGCGATAAATATTTCGTTTGCACTGATTATTTTATTCAATACGTTGTTTGTGAAAGAAGTTCTGGATATGTCATTTTTCCCGACATTACTTTTGTTTACAACAATCTTTCGAATTTCATTAAACGTTTCTTCTACACGTCTGATTTTATCAACCGGTAGTCCGGGAAACGTTGTCGAGACATTTGGTAATTTCGTTGGTGGTGGCGATTTGGTCATCGGAGTCATCGTGTTTATCATTCTTATCATTATTCAGTTCGTTGTAATTAATAAAGGTTCTGAGCGAGTTGCAGAGGTAACGGCACGATTTACTTTGGATGCAATGCCTGGTAAACAGATGGCAATTGATGCCGATTTGAATACCGGAGCCATCACGGAGCGTGAGGCGAGAGAGAGACGTAATAAGATTCAAGAGGAATCTGGTTTCTTTGGTTCCATGGATGGTGCAACAAAGTATGTAAAGGGAGATGCAGTTTCCGGATTGATTATTACATTTATCAACCTCATTGGTGGAACGATTATTGGAATGATGCGTCAGGATATGGCCTTTGCAGATGCAATCCAGAGATATGGTATTCTTACCATCGGTGATGGACTTTGTTCCCAGATTCCATCGCTGTTAATCTCTTTGTCAACCGGTATTCTGGTAACAAAGGCATCGAAGGAAGCAGATTTTGGTACTGTACTTGTAAAACAGCTTTTTGGTATTCCTAAGGTACTTTATCTGGTAGGTGCATCTCTGATATTCCTTGGAATTGCAACCCCATTGAAATGGTATCTGTTTGTAGCACTCGGTATTGTCTTTATTGTATCCGGAAGAATGATTGCAAAGAATATTGCGATTGAGAACATTGAAGAGGAAGTCAACAACGCAGAGGAGGAAGCAGAAGAAATCCGCAAGCCGGAAAATGTGGTATCCCTGTTGCAGGTTGACCCAATCGAACTGGAGTTTGGATATGGTATTATTCCACTGGCTGATGTAAATCAGGGTGGAGACCTGTTAGACCGGGTTGTTATGATTCGAAGACAGATTGCGTTGGAATTAGGAACTGTCGTTCCAATTATCCGTCTGCGTGATAACATTCAGTTGAATCCAAACCAGTATATTATCAAGATTAAGGGAACACAGGTAACAGAAGGTGAAATCCTTTTTGACCATTATATGGCAATGAATCCGGGGTATGTGGAGGAAGAAATCACAGGTATTCCTACGTTTGAGCCATCGTTCCACCTGCCGGCTATCTGGATTACGGAAGGACAGAGAGAGAGGGCAGAAAGCCTTGGATATACTGTAGTAGATCCACCGTCTATCATTGCAACACATTTGACAGAAGTAATCCGTCAGCATATTGACGAATTGCTCACCAGACAGGATGTTAAGAATCTGGTTGACAATCTGAAAGAGAACAATTCTGCACTTGTAGATGAATTAGTGCCAAAGTTGTTAGGACTTGGCGAGATTCAGAAAGTATTGCAGAATCTGTTGCGTGAAGGAATTTCAATCCGTGATTTGCTGACGATTTTTGAAACATTGGCAGACCATGCAGCGACAACAAGAGATACAGATGTTCTGACCGAGTATGTAAGACAGAGTCTGAAACGTGCTATCTCAAACAAATATTTCCCGGCTAATGAGACGACAAGCGTTGTTACATTAGACCCGAAAGTAGAGCAGGAAATCATGGCATCTGTAAAACAGACAGAGCAGGGTGCATATTTGACCTTAGATCCGGAAAAGACAAAGGCGATTATGGATTCCTTAGAAAAGGAAGTTGCAAAACTCGAAAATATGGGTAAGAGTGCAATTGTAATCACATCTCCAATTGTGCGAATGTATTTCAAGAAGATGACAGAAGATTATTTTAAAGACTTGATTGTGGTATCCTACAATGAAGTTGACTCCAATATCGAATTACAATCAGTAGGGATGGTGACAGTATAATGACGATAAAGAAATTCCAGGGAAAGACAAAAGAAGAAGCGATTGCGAAAGCGAAAAGTGAGCTTGGTGTTAATGCGGTAGTCATGAACGTAAAGGAGATTAAACCGAAAGGAATGCTGAAAGTGTTTAAGGATTCTACGTATGAAGTGACAGCGGCTGTTGAGGAAAAGGAACAGTTCAGCAGTGCAATGACAAACAATGCCCCGCAGAAACCGGCAGACAGCATTAATTTAGCTGCGGATGAGCAGATTAAGATTCCACAGGTACAGCGTGAAAAAGTTGAGATGCCTGAGAAAAGGGAAGTGAAATCTGTAATGCCGGAGAGAACCATGACACAGCGTGAACAGGCGAACATCGGGTTAGAGGAGCGCCTTGCGAGTTTGTCAAATATCCTGGAAAAGCAGTTAGGTGTTGAAGAAAAAGCAGAGAAGAAGGAGATAAAGGAAGAAGCATCACAGGCTGGATCAGAAGGCTTTGGGTTTATTAAGATGTTGTATCGAACACTTCTTGATAATGAAGTTGATGAAAAATATGTAAACCAGATTATGGACGAGATTGAGAAAGTGATGCATAGCGGAAATAGTGTGGATTACATTTTATCTTCCGTTTATCAGAAGATGATTCTGAAATTAGGACAGCCTAGCACAATCGAGACAAACGGCAAAAAACCGAGAGTTATTTTCTTTATCGGACCGACAGGAGTGGGAAAGACAACCACGATTGCAAAAATTGCATCAAAATATAAAGTAGAACATGGTAAAAATGTAGCGTTCTTATCGGCAGATACCTACAGGATTGCAGCGACAGAGCAGCTCCGTACCTATGCGAACATTTTAGATGCACCGATGAATATTATTTATTCCGCAAATGATTTAAATGAGATGGTTTCGAAGGTTTCAAATTATGATTTGGTGTTTGTCGACACAGCCGGATTCTCCCACAAAAATGCAAAACAATGTGAGGACATGAAGAATCTGATTGCAGGTCTGGATGCTTCTTATCAGAAGGAAGTATATCTTGTATTAAGTGCGACCACAAAATACAGAGATCTTTTGGACATCGTGGATATTTATAAGCAGATTGCAGAGTATAAACTTGTATTTACGAAGCTGGATGAGACAACCTGCTATGGAAATATTATGAATATAAAGTTATATTCGGATGCACCGCTTTCTTATGTGGCAATTGGACAGAATGTACCGGATGATATTGAGATTTTTAACACACAAAAAATTGTAAAGAAACTTTTGAGTGGAAGAAAATAAGAACAGAACTGTTTTAGAAAGGTAAGGTTACTTTATGGATCAGGCAGAAGCTTTGCGCAATGTAATTAAAAAGCAGAATCTGGAAGCTAAGCCGAATGCTAGAATTATCACAATTACAAGTGGAAAAGGCGGTGTCGGTAAATCGAATACAGCAGTGAATTTAGCTGTTCAGTTTCGTAAGATGGGGATGCGTGTTATTATTTTTGATGCAGATTTTGGTCTGGCAAACGTGGAGGTTATGTTTGGCGCAATTCCAAAATTTAATCTGAGTGACCTGATTTATGGAGAGAAGACAATCCGCGATATCATTACGGAAGGACCGATGGAAATTGGATTTATTTCCGGAGGTTCTGGAATCTCCGGCATGGAGAATCTGACCAAGGGACAGATTGTATATCTCATCAAGTGCCTGAATGAGCTGAATGATTTGGCGGATGTTATTATCGTAGATACGGGAGCCGGAATTTCGGACAGTGTATTAGAATTCGTCCTGGCAAGTCCGGAAGTGTTAGTAGTCACGACACCGGATCCGAGTTCTCTGACAGATGCCTATTCTCTGTTAAAAGTGTTATATGCGAATCCGAATTTCAAAAAGGATGAAACACAGTTAAAAATTGTAGCCAATAAGGCGTCTTCCTTAGAAGAAGCGCAGGCAGTTTTTAAAAAATTAGAGTCGGTGGTACTCCAGTTTTTACAGGGAGACATCGAATATCTTGGGATGATTCCACAGGATAGTGAACTAGAGATGGCAGTCAGACAGCAGAAAATTGTGTCGATGAGTGCTCCGAATTCAAAGTCAGCAAAATCTTTTGAAGTGTTAGCATCTAATTTGATTCATCATGAGCATAAAGAGGTGCGGATGAAATGGGGAGTTGCACAGTTATTTTCCTATTTTATCGCTCGCAGAAGTTAAGGAGTTGAGGAAATATGGAAAACAACATCATTAAACCAGGAGATAAAATTGATATCCGGCTCATCCAGCAGATTAGCCAGAATGGAAATAAAGTGGACGAGATAAGAGTTTACAAAAGTCAGGTTTACGATATCTATGAGGGTGGAGAACTAGAGATTTCGATGCCAAGCCAGGGCGGAAAAATTATTCTGCTACCGTTAGGCGTGCGTTTTGAATTTGTCTTTTATTCACATGGAGGACTTTACCGTGCGGAGGGAACCGTAAAGGAACGTTTTAAGAAAGATAATTTATATTCCCTTATAGTTGAATTGAGATCCCAATTGGAGAAATTCCAGCGCCGTGAATATTATCGGCTGGCATGTACGCTGGATATGAAATATTACGATATCACGGAGAAGGATGCGGAGCAAAAGACGGCAGAAGAAGTTTTTGATGAACTCAGATCTGAAATGGATATCCGTGAAATTGAAAAAGACGGCACAATTGTCGACATCAGTGGTGGTGGACTACGTTTTGTGTCAAAGAAAGAAAATCTGTCCGGTTGTAAGATACTCGTAGTGGTCAGATTGATAGGGGAAAGAATGGACAAGCAGTTTTATCTGTTGGGCGAAATAATCAGTTCAGAGACGGTTCTCACAGAAAAGGAGACGAAATATGAGAACCGTGTACAGTTTATTCTAAAGGACAACAAAGTGCGGGAAGAAATCATTCGCTATGTGTTTGATGAGGAACGCCGGATGCGCAGCATGAGGTAGAATTTTCAGACAATAAGACTGAGACGCGACAACTTGCAGAACTTTGAAGGGATGTGTTTTCAATTATGAGAAAAAATGTTTTGGTAGTTGATGACTCTGCACTCATGAGAAGGGTTATCTGTGATATAATCAATTCAGATAGTAATTTCGAGGCGAAAGATTTCTGTCGGGATGGCTTGGAGGCATATGAGAGATTAAAGACGACAAAGTATGATGGTGTTGTCTTAGATGTTAATATGCCGCGTATGGATGGCTTGGAATTACTGAAAAAGTTACAGGACGACAAGATAAAAGCGACAGTAATCATGGTCAGTACAACCACAACGAAAGATGCAGAGACAACGATACTGGCGATGGAACTCGGTGCAGTCGATTTTGTAACGAAACCGACTAACATTGTAGAGGCAAAAGGTGAGCGATTTAAAGAAAAATTGCTGAGCGTATTATCTGCAGTTTTAAAGACAGAACGTCTGGTACGTTCCATGAAAAACACTCCGGTAAATGTAGAAAAACGTGAAGAACGTCCGGTCGTTCCGAAAAGAACAGGAAGCGCGGAAAGTACAGGCGGAAAGATTGTTGCATTGGCATGTTCCACAGGTGGACCAAAAGCATTGCAGAGTGTCATTCCATATCTTCCGGAGAATCTGGATGCTCCGATGGTTTTAGTACAACATATGCCTGCAGGATTTACAAAATCCATGGCAGAACGTTTAGATGAAATTAGTCCAATCCACGTAAAGGAAGCGGAAGATGGTGAACTGCTTAAAAAAGGAACCGTCTACATCGCGCCGGGTGGAAAGCATATGGAAGTTGCAAAAGCTTCCGGCGGAGGACACAAGATTGTTTTAAACGACATGCCACCGATAGGCGGATTAAAACCGTGTGCAGATATTACGTACGATTCTCTTACAAAAAGCGGCTACAGTCAGATTGTCTGCGTTGTTTTAACAGGTATGGGCGCAGATGGAACAAAGGGGATTATGGAACTGAACAGAAAAAAGCCTGTTTATGTCATTGCCCAGAATGCACAAACCTGTGTTGTATATGGAATGCCGAAAGCAATCGCAGACAGCGGTCTTGTAGACGAGGTTGTTCCGTTAAACGAAGTTGCACAAACAATAACCAAGAATGTGGGGGTAAAGTAATATGGATGTAAGCCAATATCTTGAAATTTTTATTGATGAGACATCAGAGCATTTACAGACTTTAAGTGACTGCATTATGACACTTGAAAAAGAACCTGAGAATAAGGATACCATTAACGAAATATTCCGAGCTGCCCATTCCTTAAAAGGTATGGCAGGAACAATGGGATTCAAGCGCATGCAGCATTTGACACATGATATGGAAAATGTATTCCAGGAAGTCCGAAGCGATAAAATCAAAGTGGACAGCGCCATGATTGATTTGCTTTTCAAGTGCTTAGACGCAATTGACAGCTATTTAGAGAATGTAAAAGCAAGTTCCGATGAGGGAACAGAAGACAACGAACTGATTATCAAAGAGCTGAATAACTTTATTGCGGCAGCCAATGGCGAAGCACCTGCAAAAGAAGAAGCGGCACCGGAAGCTGCAAAGACAGCGACTGCAGGTTCTGATGCAAACGACGGTAAGAAGAAATATCTTGCCATTGACTTTACAGACCATGACCGTGAAGCAATCAAAAATGCAGAAGAGTCAGGACTTAAAGTATATGGTATCACTGTACATATCCAGAAAGAATGTCTGCTGAAAGCAGCGAGAGCATTTCTTGTATTTAAAGCAGTGGAAGAATTTGGACAGATTATCATTTACAGTCCAAGTTCTCAGGATATCGAAGATGAGAAATTTGAATTTGATTTCAGCTTTTATCTGACATCAGAAGAAGAATTTGATAAAATCGCGGCTGCAGCAAAAGCAGTATCTGAGATTGAAGAAGTAGAAGGTGAACTTGTAAAATACGATACAATTTTACATCTTACTGAGACAGCAGGCGAACCGGAAACACCAAAACAGGAAGAAGAACATCCTGCAGAGGCAGAAAAGCCAGCACCTGCGGCAGCGCCAAAGGTTGAGAAACCAGCAGCTCCGGCAGCGAACAATAAGAAACAGACGGTTGCGAAACCAGTTACAAACAGAACGGTCCGTGTCGATATTGAAAAGTTAGATGCCTTGATGAATCAGGTATCCGAGCTGATTATCGCAAAGAACAGTCTTGTATCCATCAGTGCAAGTGAGAGCGGCAACTTTGAAAGCCAGACATTTCACGAGCAGATTGAATACCTTGAGAGAATCACAACAAACCTGCATGAATCCGTGATGAAGGTGCGAATGGTTCCAATTGAAAGTGTTGTTAATAAATTCCCTCGAATGATTCGAGATTTGTCCCGGAAACTGGATAAGAAAATGGAACTTGTCATGACCGGTGAAGATACAGAACTTGACCGTACGGTGGTAGATCAGATTGGAGATCCGTTACAGCATTTGCTGCGTAACTCTGCTGACCACGGTCTGGAAGAGAATGCAGTCCGTATTGAGAGAGGGAAACCGGAAATTGGTAATATCTTCCTGAACGCATTCCAGGAAGGAAATAATGTCATCATTCAGGTTGGTGATGACGGTAACGGTATTGATACTGAAAAGGTAAAATTAAAAGCAATTGAACGCGGCATTATCTCAGAAGAACAGGCAGAGAATATGACACAGAAAGAGATTGTAAATCTTTTATTCCTTCCGAGCTTCTCTATGGCGAAAAAGATTACAGATATCTCCGGACGAGGTGTTGGACTTGACGTTGTAAAATCAAATATCGAAGCGTTAGGCGGAGATGTGGAAGTTAAGACTAAACTTGGAGAGGGAACAACCTTTACCGTCAGACTTCCTTTGACACTGGCAATCATTCAGGCATTGATGGTAGAAATCCGCGACGAAAAATATGCGATTGCATTAGGTTCCATTTCGAATATTGAAGATATCCCGGTAGAAGATATCAAATATGTACAGGCACAGGAAGTAATTCATCTTCGTGGAAATGTAATTCCTTTGATTCGTTTAGACAATGTCTTAGATGTAGAACCGAAGGAAGAGGAAGAAGAAAGACTTACAGTTGTAATTGTGAATAAAGGAGATAAGCAGGCGGGACTTGTTGTAGACAATCTGATTGGACAGCAGGAAATCGTTATCAAATCTCTTGGCAATTATATTAATAACAGCAAAATTATCAGTGGAGCCACTATCTTAGGCGATGGTGAAGTTGCCCTGATCTTAGATGTTAATACATTGATGTAAGGGGGGATTTGGAATGGCTTACGAAATCGAACAGGCAGAAAAAGATGTAAAGCAATATATTGTTGTAAAAATCGGAAGTGAGCAGTATGGAATTGATATCAGCTATATTGATAATATTGTCCGTACCCAGAAAATCACACGTGTTCCGACTGCACAGCCATATTTTAAGGGCGTAATCAACCTTCGTGGTGAGATTGTGGCAGTTATGAGTATTCGTAAAAAAATGGGATTAGAGGATGATGTCTTTACAAACTCTACAAGAATTATCATCCTGAAATTAGAAGACAGAGGTGCAGTGGGCGTTATTGTAGACGAAGTAAGGGAAGTCATGACATTAAGTGAAGATGAGATAGACAAAGCAGTAAATTCGCCTAAAGATGGAAAGAGCAATTTTATCAACGGTATCGGCAAAAATGGAGATGAACTCGTTTCATTGTTTGAGATTAATGCCATTGTGGATGATAAAGAGAACTCATGAGCAAACACATAGTGAGGCTAGACATAGTCTCACTATGTTCATAATTAAGGCATTCTAGGAAGGCGGAAAGAGGTTAAAGATTAAATGGGAAAATTTAGCTTAGAAGAAGTCAACAACATGTATGTGGACGTCTTAAGGGAAATTGGAAATATAGGAGCAGGCAATGCCACGACGGCGATTGCAAATATGCTTGGCCTTAAAATTGACATGGCTGTTCCGCGTGTACAGCTTTTAGAGGTATCAAAATTAGGTTCGTCTATTTGCGAGGAAGATGAGACAATTGTAGGTATTTTTCTGGAAGTACAGAATGATATTGAAGGAAGTATGATGTTTTTACTGAAGATGGATTCCGCCCATTATCTGGTAAACAAATTGATGGGCAGAGACCAGAGTTATCAGGAACCGTTTGACGAGATGGATATGTCCGCTATGAAGGAAATCGGAAATATCATAGCAGGTTCTTACCTGTCAGCACTTTCCTCCATGACGAATCTGGCTATTTTTCCATCTGTACCGTATATTGCAGTCGATATGGCAGCATCTATCTTGAGCGTACCTGCAATACAGTTTGGACAGTATGGAGATAAAGCATTATTAATTGAGACCGAAATTGAAGCAGATGTGGCAATTAATGGATATTTTATTCTGATGCCAGAAGAAGATTCTTATGATAAGATACTATCTTCATTGGGAATTGCAATTTAAGGAGTCGGTAAATATGAGTGAAGTAATAAAAGTGGGTATGGCTGATTTGAATATCTGCAAATCCCCAAATGTTATTACAACGTTAGGTTTAGGCTCTTGTATCGGTTTAACTTTTTATGATCCGGTTACAAAAATTGGCGGTATGGTTCATTATATGTTGCCGGATAGTACCAAGGTAAAAAATAATTCTAACATTGCAAAGTTTGGAGATACGGGGATTGAAGAGCTGTTGAAACGTGTAGTGGCGGCAGGAGCAAGCAGGACAAGATTAGTCGCAAAAATGGCAGGTGGTGCAAAGATGTTTGAGGTGAGTGGATTATCAGACATCGGAAATATCGGAGCGAGAAATGCCGAGGCGGCAAAATTAAAATTAAAAGAGTTGGGGATTCGTCTGATTGCAGAGGATACAGGACTTAATTACGGAAGGACTGTAGAGCTGCACTGCGATACAGGGGAATTTTATATAAAAGCAGTTGGAAAGCCGCTGAAAATCATTTAAAAGAAGGGGTAATGGAATGAAAACAAAACCAATACCTGTAATTATCATGTTGACGGCAGGATTTGTCGCATGTGTGTTGGGAATTATCCAACATATGGATATGGAAACGTTCGTCAGAACGGTACTGATTACGATGGTAGCTTTTTTGCTGCTGGGTCAGGTTGCACGGATTGTATTAGAACGTAACATACAGAAGATGGCAGATAAAACAGAAGAGCCGGAAAAAACAGAAGAAATTTCAGACGAAGAAGAAATGGAAGAAACCAAACAGGAAGAGTCTGACGGGGACGAGAAAGAATAAAACACAACAATAGGATTTTGGGGGCATTAGATGAGAGCAGAAGAAAGAGAAATGCTTTGGGAATCATATCGCAAAAATCCGTCGCCAGAACTAAGAGAAAAGATAATTTTAGAATATGCGCAGCTTGTAAAAGTAGTAGCAGGAAGGCTCAGCATGTATCTAGGTTATAACGTAGAGTACGATGATTTGGTAAGCTATGGCATATTTGGCCTGATAGATGCAATTGATAAATTTGATTTAAACAAGGATGTTAAGTTTGAGACTTATGCAAGTTTGCGAATAAGAGGCGCGATTCTAGACCAGATTCGTAAAATGGATTGGATTCCAAGAACAGTACGTCAAAAACAAAAGAAAATTGATGAAGCAATCAAGCAGATTGAGATGCGTACCGGGAAAAATGCACTTGATGAGGAAATTGCCGATGAATTAGGACTTTCCGAGGGTGAGTTAAGCATATGGCAGTCGCAGCTTAAGGTGACGAATGTTGTTTCTCTGAATGAGTTTTTAGAGCAGGGAAGCGAACCGGTTATGGATGCAAGACAGAATTCTCATTTTATACAGCCTGAGGATTTGGTTCAGGAAAATGAGTTGAAGGAAGTTTTGCAGGATGCATTAGAATTGCTGACAGAAAAAGAGAAAAAAGTTATTTTATTATATTACTATGAAGATTTGACACTAAAAGAAATCAGTCAGATTTTAGAGGTGTCAGAATCGAGGGTTTCACAGCTGCACACGAAGGCATTACAGAAAATGCGTGGCAAAATGGGAAAATATTTAGATATTATGTTATAGTAGCAGGGCTTTTGCTGGGGAGGATTTATGGCTGCAAAAAATGGATATTTTCAAGTGAAATTTAAAGAAGGAAAAGCGTATGTACATATTTTTCCTCCAGTAGAAGATGGGAAAAAAGTCGAGATTAATGAAGTAATCCGTTATCTGGATGCAAAGCGTTTTTCCCATTATGATTTAAAGGAATTAAATCATGCGATTACAGCAGTTGAGGGAGAGTCGGACGTTTTATTAGGGGACTGGGATGGAATCGAAATCAATGAAATGATGGAGATACAGGTGTCGACTGATAAGATGCAGGCAGTCTGCCGTTTTTACCCGCCGTCTAAAAAGGGACAGTATATGGATGCACAGGAAATCATAAATGATTTAGTGGCAGAAAAGATAAAATACGGAATGGATCAGAATGCAATGTTTGCGTTCCTCTCAAACCGGGAGTATTGTAAGGATTATATTCTTGCAAGAGGAAAAGAACCGGTGCAGGGAAGCGATGCAAGAATTGAGTATAGATTTAACACGGATGTGAATCTTGCACCAAAACACAACGAAGACGGCACCGTGGATTACAAGGAATTGAATACAATCAGTGCAGTCAAAGCCGGAGAACTGATTGCAAAATTAATCAAAGAAGATATCGGAGCGGCAGGATTTAATATTTACGGAGAAGAGATAAAGCCGCGTACTGTCAAAACGGCAAAGCTTGAATACGGGAATAATATTTCCGTATCGGAGGATGGAACGGAAGCGTACTCCGATGTGACGGGACATGCCCAGTTAGTGAATGGAAAAATGTTTGTTTCGGATGTTTTTGAAGTTCCGGCAGATGTTGACAATTCGGTTGGAAATATTGATTATCCGGGCAGTGTGCTTGTAAAAGGTAATGTCAAGGGTGGTTTTACGGTAAGAGCAAACGGCGATATTATCGTGGAAGGCATCGTGGAGGATGCAACACTTGTGGCAGAAGGGCAGATTATCGTAAAGCGCGGTATTCATGGCATGAATAAGGGTATCATGAGAGCTGGAAAGAGTGTCATTGTAAAATTTATCGAAAATGCAACAGTTGCATCCGGCGGTTATGTTGAGACAGAGACCATCATGCACAGCAAGGTGGATGCTGCCAGCTATATAAAGGTAACAGGAAAAAAGGGACTGATTAATGGTGGAAAGGTTCGCGCTGGTAATCTGATTGAGGCAGATAACATCGGTTCTGAGATGGGCGGCATAACCACAGTTGAAGTTGGAATTAACCCGGAACGAAAAGAGCGCTACGGACAGCTTCGCAAATTAATCAAAGAACAGACGGAAGACTTAGCAAAATCAAAAACCATCTTATTGACGTACGGAGAAAAGATGGCAAAAGGAGAACGTCTGTCTGCTGACAGACTTATGTTTGTCCAGAAATTGACATTAGATTACAAAGGGCGCAAAAAGCAGCTTGATATTTTACATGAAGAATTTGACGAATTACACGGAGAAATGTTGCTTGAAAACAATGCTTGTGTTAAAGTAAACAAGCAGGTATTTACCGGAACGGTAATCAACATATCTGACTTATGCTATAACGTGACGAAAGATGATACCTATTGTAAGTATGTGCGGGAAGAAGGGGAAATCGAACGCAGACCGTTATAGGAGAGAGACGGAAGAAGGTGTAGACGCAGATGACAATCAGACCCATAGACATGAGTGGAATGATACAGCGGACGCAGGATGTTGGAACCATCAAACAGCAGGAGGATGAGAAGCCCTACATTGATCAGCAGAATATCCAGCAGGATGTGAAGAAGGAAGAACAGAAGCTGACGAAAGAGGTACATCATGCTGACGACAGCAACCAGCCGGAGTATCGTTATGATGCGAAGGAAAAGGGGAACAACCAGTATCAGCAGAACAGGCAGAAGAAGAAAAAGCAACATGAGAAGGTTGAAGACAAGGTGATGGAAAAACATTGTACTGGAAGTATAGACATTAGAATTTAAAAAGTGTGAAATTTTTCACACATAACTTGTGGAAAGGCATGGTTAGTATATGACTGGAGTAGAGATTGTCCTGTTATTGATTGGAGTAGTATTTATGGTTGGAAGCTTTATGGTAACAGAGAAGCTTTCAACAAGTGAAGTAAACAAAATCAGTGAATTAAGTGAAAACGAGATAGATAAAATCGTAGATCGTTCCTTGCAGAAAGCAAATACACGGATTGAGGAGGCAATTGAGCTGCAGATAGAGGGCTCGATTGATAAAGTAGACCGTGCATTAGAAAAAGAGACAAATGAGAAAATTATGGCAATCAGTGAGTATTCGGACACGGTTGTCGAGTCGATGAATAAGACACATAATGAGATTATGTTCTTATATAGTATGTTAAATGACAAGCATACAGATTTGACGAATTTTGCAGGAAAACTTCAAAATCTTATCGGAGATGCCAAAAAGGCACAGGAATCCTTAGAATACCAGACGGTTCGCAGTGCGGTACCGAAGAATCCGGATGCAAAACCGGTACGGGAGATACCGAAAGTGCCAAAGACATCAGTGGCAAAGCCACAGAAGCAGGAAAAGAATGAGAAACCTTCCAAGGATGCCGCGGTGGCAGATCTAGATAATGGAAATCATAATCTGGATATTTTAAAGCTTCATAAAGAAGGATGCACGGATGTTCAGATTGCACAGAAATTAGACATTGGAATCGGAGAAGTACGACTTGTAGTTGGATTGTTTGAGGGAGAGAGAAAGTAGTGAAGTTAAAGTATTATTTAAGAGGACTTGGCATCGGCATCATAGTAACTACTATTGTCTTGACAATCAGTAATGCGACCGGCGGAAAAAGTATGTCAGATGAAGATGTCATCAAACGGGCAGAAGCACTTGGTATGGTGATGGAAGAAGATGCATCGGGAAGCCGCCTGAAAGACCAGATGCAGGATACACAGGAAGAAACCGCTGCGACGGAGGCGGACACGCAGGAAGATACGACTGCGGCAGAGGCAGATACACAGGATGTGGGACAGACCGCAGACGATACACAGACAACAGATGATGCACAGGCAACAGACGAGAGCACGGATGGTCAGATTACAGACGGGCAGGAAGCAGATGCACAGACACAGGAAGAGACTCCGGCTGAGAATCAGGAAGCGGGCGCACAGAGTTATATGTTGGTGGTGAATGCGGGAGCCGTTTGCCGTCAGATTTGTGATGAACTGCAGGATAACAGAGTGATTGATAATTCAGAAGAACTCCGCAAATATCTCGGTGATAACGGATATGCCAAACAGATTAGTCCCGGAAATTACGAGATACCATATGGGGCAAGTTTTGAAGAAATTGCACAGATATTAATAACAAGACAATAAAAGACTTGATTTTTGGTATAAGATTGTGATATAATTCTTGATGTTTCTGTGAGAAGCAGAACATATAGTAATCACATATGCGGACTTAAAGACAGGTGCCACATTGGTCGCCTTTGAGGATGAAGCATATGGAAGCAACTTTAAGAGCTTGACACGGCTCTTGAAATTTAAAACCACGGAGGTAGAAAAAATGAGTGTTATTTCAATGAAACAGTTATTAGAAGCAGGTGTTCATTTCGGACATCAGACAAGAAGATGGAATCCTAAAATGGCTCCATACATCTACACAGAGAGAAATGGTATCTACATCATCGACTTACAGAAATCTGTAGGTAAAGTAGACGAAGCTTACAAAGCAGTATCTGATATCGCTGCTGAAGGTGGTACAATTCTTTTCGTTGGTACTAAGAAACAGGCTCAGGATGCTATCAAAACAGAAGCAGAGCGTTGCGGAATGTACTATGTAAACGAGAGATGGTTAGGTGGAATGTTAACAAACTTCAAGACAATCCAGAGCCGTATCGCAAGATTAAAAGCTATCGAGACAATGTCTGAAGATGGAACATTTGATGTTTTACCTAAAAAAGAAGTTATCGCTCTCAAAAAAGAGTGGGAAAAATTAGAGAAGAACCTTGGTGGTATCAAAGATATGAAGAAAATCCCAGATGCTATCTTTGTTGTAGATCCTAAGAAAGAGAGAATCTGTATTCAGGAAGCTCATTCTTTAGGAATTAAATTAATCGGTATCGCTGATACAAACTGTGATCCAGAAGAATTAGATTATGTAATCCCAGGTAACGACGATGCAATCAGAGCAGTTAAATTAATCGTTTCCAAAATGGCTGATGCTGTTATCGAAGCAAATCAGGGAGCAGAAGAAGCTTTTGAAGAAGCTGCTGCAGATGTAGAAGAAGCAGTAGAAGAATAAGATTATAAATTTAATTATTGGAGGATTATAAAGATGGCTATTACAGCAGCTATGGTAAAAGAACTGCGTGAGGCAACCGGCGCAGGAATGATGGATTGTAAAAAAGCATTAAATGAGACAAACGGCAATATGGACGAAGCTATCGAGTTCTTAAGAAAGAACGGACAGGCTAAGGCTGAGAAAAAGGCTGGAAGAATCGCAGCAGAAGGTCTTTGTACAATCGCTGTTGCTGATGATAAGACAGCAGCCGTTGTTGAAGTAAACTCTGAGACAGACTTCGTTGCTAAGAACGCAACATTTCAGGAGTTCTGTGAAGCAGTTGCAAAACAGGCAGTTGTATCTAACGCAACTGATATGGATGCATTCATGGCAGAGAAATGGAACGAAGATGCTTCTAAGACAGTTCAGGAAGCTTTAGTGGAGAAAGTTGCCGTTATCGGTGAGAACTTAAAAATCCGTAGATTTGAGAAAGTTGTTGCAGAGAACGGATGTGTTGTTTCTTATACACATGGCGGCGGTAGAATCGGTGTTATCGTAGAAGCTGATACTACGGTTGTAAATGATGAAGTAAAAGAGGCAATGACAAACCTTGCAATGCAGATTGCTGCTTTAAATCCAAAATATGTTTCCAGAGACGAAGTTAGTCCGGAATACATTGCACACGAGAAAGAGATTCTTTTAGCTCAGATTATGAACGATCCAAAAGAGTCCCAGAAACCAGAGAAAGTTATCAATGGTATGATTGAAGGTCGTGTAAGCAAAGAGATGAAAGAAATCTGCTTAGTAGATCAGGTTTATGTAAAAGCAGAAGATGGAAAACAGACTGTTGCAAAATACTTAGAAGAAGTTTCTAAGAAAGTTGGCGCTCCAGTTTCTATCAAGAGATTTGTTCGTTTCGAGACAGGCGAAGGTATCGAGAAGAAACAGGAAGATTTTGCTGCAGAAGTAGCTGCACAGCTTGGCTAATAAATAAATCAGAGTCATTCTGATTGCTGATATGGTGAGAACCCCTGTGAACAAGGTGTTGCCTTGATTTGCCGGGGTTTTCATTGTATTCATGAAAATAGTTTACGATGAGGAGAAAAAAGATGGCTGAATTTTCATATGAAATTAATATCTTTTTAGAGGCTGAGGATGTATCACAGTCAAGAATCATGTCTTCTGCATCTTCTGTGAAGGCTATGTTAGAGCAGTCTCCAAACACCTATCTGAAGGCCTTAGAGATAGAAGATGAAAGCGATATGGATGAGTTTGCACTTCGTCTCTACATTCAGAAAGAAGAAGCAGAAGAAAACTGTAGTGACAGTGAATCTGCAAAAGGATTTTTAGATGATGTGGCAGAACTTTTGGCAGAGATTGCGCATGTACATTCATTCCTCAATATGGAAGGAACTTTAAAATCAGAGTATCAGGGCGGAAAGGAAGCATACACGTTCCATTCAGAGAGCGGCAGCTTATTTTGCGAATTTGATGAGGCAGAATTTTAAGGTTGATTCATGTGCCAGGAAAAGATATAATAGAAGCTGAGAATAGAAGGGCATGGTGCATTACATGGAAGAGAAAGATTCGGCAGCTTTGAGAGACCAGAGACAAAGAAGGAAGCGTGTTGCAAGAATCCGAAATGGAATCATATTTACAATTATGGCATGGATGCTGATTTCCATTATATTAATCGTAACGCTTCTTGTGAAAGTGAGCATATTAGAGAAACGATTAAATCAGTTTACAATAGACAGTACATACAGCCAGACGGGTGAGGTGTCAGACACAGGAAAAGGCGAGAGTGTAGGGGATACCCAGATGGACTACGACACGGAGAGCATGGAAGACGGTGAGAAGGTACCTCTGGTGGCAAATGTAGATGACAGTTTTAATCTTGCACAGGAGGGCGATACCTTAAAGGTATATTTAACTTTTGAGGATGGACCTTCTGAGAACACAGAATCAATTTTAGATATTTTAGACCAATATCAGGTAAAGGCAACATTTTTTGTGGTTGGAAAGACCGACGAGGAATCTCAGGCATTGTATAAAAGAATTGTAGAGGATGGTCACACATTAGGAATGCATTCCTATTCGAATAAATACAGTACAATTTATGAGTCGAAGGAAGCGTTTGAGAGCGATTTTACACAGTTAAGGGATTATTTATATGAACTGACCGGAGTGGAATCCCACTATTACAGATTCCCGGGAGGAAGCAGTAATCAGATTAGTAATGTTGATATGGCAGAGTTCATCCAGTATCTGGACTCACAGAATGTAGTTTACTATGATTGGAATGTGTCGAGCGGTGATGCAACATCACAGGCATATTCTTCTGAAGATATAGTTGCAAATGTGACATCGAATGTAGTAAAATATAAGACGTCAGTTGTGTTGTTACACGACGCAGATGATAAGTCAACAACGGTAGAGGCATTAGCTCCGCTGATTGAAGCGTTGCAGGCGATGAATGCGCAGATATTACCGATTGATGAAGATACAACCGTTATTCAGGCTGTCCAATTAGACAGTGCCAAATAACGAAAAGAGAATAATTGGAGGAAAAGAAATGGGATTTTTTAAAGATTTTAAAGATGACTTTTCTCAGGCGATGAATGATATTATTCCAGGAGAAGAACCAGTGAATGAAGAAGAGACATTAAATGATGATCTTGTAGTCAATACCTTAGAAGAAGAAGTTGATGTAGAATCTGAATTGTCCAAGCTCGATGGTCTGTTAGAGCAGGTTTCCAAACAGGAAGAAGCTGCAAAGAAGACAGCAGAAGTAAAGAGAGAGCCAGCACCGGTTAAGACGGAAGATGTATCAGCAGCACAGAATTTACTTTCAGAAAAACTAGAAAAAGAACTTAGAGATATGCATAAGAATGCATTGCAGGAGGAGAATAGAATCATGAATGAAGCACCAGTAAACAACGCAAGCGCAGCAACAAATATGGCACCACAGACAAACGCACCGGTAAGCGACGAAGTATCTGTTATTACAGAAGGTACTGTAATTCGTGGTGACATTTCTTCTAATGGTTCTCTTGATATCAGAGGAGCTATCCAGGGAAATGTTGAGTGCAATGGCAAATTAGTTGTTACAGGAACTGTAAACGGTAACAGCAATTCTTCTGAATTCTTTGCAGATGCAGCAAAGATTGAGGGAGAAGTGGTAAGTACAGGTACTGTTAAAATTGGTCTTGGTTCTGTTATCATCGGTAATGTGACATCTTCATCTGCTGTTATCGCAGGTGCAATCAAAGGTGATATCGATGTACAGGGACCGGTTGTTGTAGACACGTCGGCAGTTGTGATGGGTAACATCAAATCACGTTCTGTTCAGATTAACAATGGTGCAGTAATCGAAGGTTTCTGTTCTCAGGCATATTCTGACGTAGATGTAAATGAACTTTTTGAATCCAAGAAAGGAAACATGTAATCCATGAAACGTGTTTTTTTAAAATTAAGCGGTGAGGCGTTAGCAGGTGACAAACATACCGGTTTTGATGAGCCGACCGTAACAGATGTTGCAAAACAGGTAAAACAGATTGTAGACAAGGGAATCCAGGTTGGTATCGTGATTGGCGGCGGTAACTTCTGGAGAGGAAGAACGAGTGAGACAATCGACAGAACAAAAGCAGACCAGATTGGTATGCTTGCAACTGTCATGAACTGTATCTATGTGTCTGAGATTTTCCGCTCTGTGGGAATGAAGACACAGATTCTGACACCATTTGAATGTGGTACGATGACAAAGCCTTTCTCAAAAGACCGTGCGAATAAATATTTTGAAAAAGGAATGGTAGTCTTTTTTGCAGGTGGAACCGGACATCCGTATTTCTCAACTGATACCGGTATCGTATTGAGAGCAATCGAGATGGAAGCAGAGGGAATTTTCCTTGCAAAAGCGATTGATGGTGTCTATGACAGCGATCCGAAACTGAATCCGGATGCTAAGAAATACGATGAAATCTCAATTCAGGAAGTCATCGACAAGCAGTTAGGTGTGATTGACCTTACTGCATCCATCATGTGTATGGAGAACAAGATGCCGATGTATATCTTTGGCTTAAATGAAAAAGATAGTATTGTAAATGCCATGAGTGGCAGCTTTAAGGGAACAAAAGTAACAGTATAGGAGAATATTATGGATGAGAGATTAGTTCAGTTTGATGATAAAATGCAGAAATCATTGAACAATTTATACGAAGAATTTGGTTCAATTCGTGCCGGACGCGCGAATCCACACGTATTAGACAAATTAAGAGTTGATTATTACGGAACACCGACCGCAATTCAGCAGGTTGCCAATGTCAGCGTTCCGGAACCAAGAATGATTCAGATTCAGCCGTGGGAAGCATCTTTGGTAAAAGAAATCGAGAAAGCAATTTTGACATCTGACCTCGGGATTAATCCGACAAACGATGGTAAAGTAGTGCGTCTTCTTTTCCCGGAATTGACAGAGGAGAGACGTAAAGAGCTTGCAAAAGATGTAAAGAAAAAGGGCGAGAATGCAAAAGTTGCCATTCGTAATATTCGCCGTGATGCAAATGATTCTTTCAAGAAGCTTGCAAAATCAACAGAAGTGTCTGAGGATGAGATTAAGCAGTTAGAAGACAATGCACAGAAAATGACAGATAAATATATCGCAGAGATCGACAAAGCTGTAGAGGCAAAATCAAAAGAGATTCTTACAGTTTAGGAGAACGGACACATACATAGGTGTGTGAAGGAAGGTGAAACGGGGACATGCCAGCAATGCGTGTCCCTTTTTCCGTCATAAAACGCAGAAAGGAAGAAAAATTATGAAGATTCCACAGCATGTAGCGATTATCTTAGATGGAAACGGCAGATGGGCGAAAGCGAAAGGAATGCCACGTAACTACGGACATACGATGGGTGCAAAAAACGTGGAAGTGATTTGCCGTGATGCATTTGAAATGGGAATCAAATATCTGACGTTGTATGCCTTTTCCACAGAGAACTGGAACCGACCGGACAGTGAAGTTGAGGCATTGATGAAGCTGTTAGAGAATTATCTGAAAAACTGTATGAAGACAGCAGATAAGAATCATATCCGTGTGAGGGTTATCGGGGATAAGAGCAGATTGAGTGAAAAATTCCAGAAACAGATTGCAGAGTTAGAGGAACATTCGAAACAGAATGATGGATTGAATTTACAAATTGCCATCAATTATGGCAGCCGTGATGAGATGATTCGTGCCATGAAGAAAATGGCACATAAGGTAGAAGACGGTTCGCTGAAAGCAGATGAGATTACAGAAGAAGTATTCGAACAATATTTAGATACCAGTGAGATACCGGACCCGGATTTGCTCATCCGTACGAGTGGGGAACAGAGACTTTCCAATTATCTTTTGTGGCAGCTTGCATACAGCGAATTTTATTTTACGAGTGTACCGTGGCCTGATTTCCATAAAGAGGAATTAGAAGAGGCTGTGAGAGCGTATAATAAACGTGACAGAAGATTTGGAGCATTATCCGAAGAATAAAGGTATATGGTGAAAGGTATGGGAAAAGATGTTTAAAACAAGATTGTTGAGCGGAATCGTTCTCGTGGTTCTCGCATTAATTCTGATTATAACAGGTGGGGATGTATTGCTTGCATCCACACTGATATTATCGTATATTGGTATGTTTGAGTTGTACCGTATTTTTAAAATGGAAAAAGAACTTCCGGCGGTTGTCGGTTATGTGGCAGCGACCTTTTTCTATCTGAATCTGCGTTTTGCATGGATAACTGATGCATGGATGCTTGTACTTGGATTTCTGGTAGTACTGATGTTCGTCTATGTATTTACATTTCCAAAATACAAAACGGAGCAGATGTTTGCCGCATTTTTTGCGCTGTTTTATGTTGCTGTAATGTTATCCTATGTCTATCAGACAAGAATGTTAGAAAAGGGAGTTTATCTGGTATGGCTGATTTTCTTATGTTCCTGGGGATGCGACACCTGTGCTTACTGTGTCGGTGTCCTGATTGGAAAACACAAGATGTCGCCAAAGCTCAGCCCGAAGAAATCGGTGGAGGGAGCCATCGGCGGAGTGGTCGGTGCAGCACTTCTGACAGCACTTTACAGTTTTATTTTCCGTGATGCAATGGCATTGCAGGAGGGAGAAATCTGGATTCTTGCTGCAATTTCCGCAGTGGGTGCACTTATCTCCATGGTCGGAGATCTGACGGCATCTGCAATCAAACGGAATTACGAAATAAAAGATTATGGCAAACTGATTCCGGGGCACGGTGGCGTGTTAGACCGTTTCGACAGCGTTATTTTTACGGCTCCGATTATTTATTATCTTGCAGCGAATTTTATGAAATAGAAGGGTAAGTGTTTGGCATGAGAAAGAAAATAGCAATTTTAGGTTCCACCGGCTCTATCGGAACCCAGACCTTAGAGGTAGTGCGCGAACAGGGTGACTTAGACGTGGTAGCGTTAGCGGCAGGAAGCAATATTACATTGCTCGAAAAGCAGATCCGCGAATTCAAGCCGGAACTTGTCAGTATCTGGAAAGAAGAAAAAGCAAAGGAACTCCGCACAAAAGTGGCAGATTTGAATGTAAAAGTAGTGTCCGGAATGGAGGGACTTTTAGAAGTTTCTGTCTATGAAAAGAGCGAGATTCTTGTAACTGCAATTGTAGGTATGTTGGGAATCCAGCCGACTATCGCAGCAATTCGTGCCGGGAAAAAGATTGCGCTTGCAAACAAAGAAACACTTGTGACGGCAGGACACATTATTATGCCGCTCGCAAAAGAGTACAATGTCCCGATTCTTCCGGTAGACAGTGAGCACAGTGCCATTTTCCAGTCCCTGCAGGGTGGCGCAGGCAATCGGATTCATAAGATTCTTCTGACGGCATCCGGTGGACCATTCCGTGGACGAACCAGAGAGGAACTTGCCAATGTTCAGGTGGAGGATGCCTTAAAACATCCAAATTGGGCAATGGGACGGAAAATCACAATAGATTCATCTACACTTGTAAATAAAGGCTTGGAAGTGATGGAGGCAAAATGGCTGTTTGATGTGACATTAGATCAGATTCAGGTTGTGGTACATCCACAGAGCGTTATCCATTCCGCAGTGGAATATGAGGACGGAGCAGTAATTGCACAGCTTGGAACACCGGATATGCGGCTTCCGATTCAGTATGCACTTTATTATCCGGAGCGCAGGAATCTTTCCGGTAAGCGGTTGGATTTGTTTGAACTGAAAGATTTGACGTTTGAGCGGCCGGATACAGACACGTTCCGTGGGCTTGCCCTTGCCTATGATGCAATGAAAAAAGGCGGCAATGTGCCAACGGTGTTTAATGCGGCAAATGAGAAAGCGGTCGCGCTGTTTTTAGACCGGAAGATTTCCTATCCGCGTATTACGGAACTGATTGAAGAATGTATGGGCGAGTGCAGCTTTATTGATTCGCCAGATGTGGAGCAGATATTAGAGACAGAAAAAGCAGTATACGAGATGATTGAGAGAAAGGTTTTGGGCATTTAAGTGAAGATTATAGTTGCATTAATTATATTTAGTATTATCATTTTGTTCCATGAATTAGGTCATTTTCTTCTGGCAAAGGCAAACGGAATCCGCGTTAATGAATTCTGCCTCGGCCTTGGACCTACCATCTGTGGATTTACAAAGGGGGAGACGAAGTATTCGTTAAAACTGCTGCCATTTGGCGGTGCCTGTATGATGGAAGGCGAAGATGAGGAAAGTTCCGATGAGAGAGCTTTCGGGAAAAAGTCTGTCTGGGCGCGTATCAGTGTCGTTGCGGCAGGACCGGTTTTTAACTTTATTATGGCGTTTGTTTTTTCGTTTATCCTGATTTCCTGTACCGGAATTGATATTCCAAAGCTCGCAGGCGTCCTTGACGGTTATGCGGCACAGGAAGCCGGCATGCAGGAGGGCGATATAATTTTAAAAATGAATCACAAGAATATTCATTTTTATAGTGAAGTCAGCGCATATTCCATGTTTCACTCCGGTGAGACCGTAAAAGTGGTCTACGAGAGGGATGGCGAGAAATATACGACAACGTTAATTCCAAAATATGATGAGGAGACCGGACGTTATCTGTATGGATTTTCCGGTGGAACAGAGAGTCTTAAGGGAAATGTTTTCCAGAACTTAAAATACAGTGCCTACGAGGTGGAATACTGGATTTATACGACAGTGCAGAGCCTTCGCATGCTTGTGACGGGCGGCTACAGCGTTAATGACTTAAGTGGTCCTGTCGGAATTGTCAATGTAATCGGGGACAGCTATGAACAGACCGTCAGCATCAGTTATTATGCCGTTTTTTTACAGATGCTTTATATCTGTATTTTGTTGTCGGCAAACCTTGGAGTTATGAATCTTTTGCCGCTCCCAGCATTAGACGGCGGAAGATTAGTCTTTTTGATTATCGAGGCAATCCGTGGAAAACGTGTTGACCCGGACAAAGAGGGAATGGTGCACTTCATAGGACTTGTATTGCTGCTGGCTCTGATGGTGCTTGTAATGTTTAATGATATTCGAAAACTTTTTATTTGATGAGATAAGGCGCATTGCTGCGCGAAAGGAATGAGAAAAATGACAAAGACAGTACAGATTGGAAACAGGGTCATCGGAGGAGGCAATCCGATTCTGATTCAGTCCATGACAAATACAAAGACAGAGAATGTGGAAGCTACGGTGGAGCAGATTAAATGTCTGACGGCGGCAGGATGTGATATTATCCGCTGTGCAGTGCCGACCATGGAAGCGGCGGAAGCGCTGACCGAGATCAAGAAGCAGATTAACATTCCGCTTGTGGCAGACATTCATTTTGATTACCGGCTTGCAATTGCCGCTATGGAGCACGGAGCAGATAAAATCCGCATTAATCCTGGAAATATTGGAAGTGTGGAGCGTGTCAGGGCAGTTGTGGATGTGGCAAAAGAGCGCAATATTCCGATTCGTGTCGGGGTAAACAGCGGTTCTTTAGAAAAGGATATTTTAGAAAAATATCATGGCGTCACAGCGGAAGGACTTGTGGAGAGTGCACTTGACAAGGTGAAACTGATTGAAGATATGGGCTATGATAATTTAGTCATCAGCATCAAATCTTCCGATGTGCTGATGTGCGTCAAAGCGCATGAACTGATTCATACACAGACGGACCATCCGCTTCACGTTGGCATTACAGAAGCCGGAACGCTGATTAGCGGAAATATCAAATCTTCCATCGGACTTGGACTGATTTTGCATCAGGGAATCGGCGATACCATCCGGGTATCCCTGACCGGAGATCCGTTAGAGGAGATTAAATCTGCAAAGCTGATTTTAAGAACATTAGGGCTTCGAAAAGGCGGTGTGGAAGTGGTATCCTGCCCGACCTGCGGAAGAACCCAGATTAATCTGATTGAGCTTGCAAATCAGGTGGAAGCGATGGTTTCAGATATTCCACTTGACATTAAAGTTGCGGTTATGGGCTGCGTCGTAAATGGTCCAGGTGAGGCGAGAGGTGCAGACATCGGAATCGCGGGCGGAATCGGAGAGGGACTCATCATCAAACATGGTGAAGTCTACAAGAAAGTACCGGAAGAGAGACTGCTTGCGGAGCTGCGGGAAGAATTACTGCACTGGGACGAGACATAAAGGAAAGTTGATTATTGGAGTGAGTTTATGTCCAAACTTTTTTTTGAAGTGTTTCCAACATTGAATCTGAATGGAGATACAAAGAAACTGCTGGAAGAAACTGAGGTAACGAAGATAGGCATGAATCAGGAGAAAGACCGGATGCGTGTCTATCTTTTCGGCCCTCGTTTGATTTATAAAAAGAATATTTACCATATAGAACAGGCAATCCGCGAACAGATTTTTCCTAAGCAGGAGATGTCTGTTAAAATTATCGAAAAATATCAGCTCTCCGGATTGTATACACCGGAGAAGCTGTTTGAGGCATATAGAGACAGTATTTTAGATGAGCTGAAAGATTACAGCCTGATGGAATATAATCTGCTGCGTGGCGCTAAAATGGATTTTGACAGCGAAAATCATATGATACTCACCTTGGAGAATACCATCATTGCACAGACAAAATCTTTCGAAATCCGTGAATTTTTAGAGAAGGTCATCTGTGAGCGCTGTGGGTTAAACCTTGCAATCGAGCTGGCTTTTGAGGAGCCAAAAGAGAGCAAATACAAGAAAAACAGCGAACTTCAGATGCAGATGGAAGTGTCGAATGTTGTAAAAAGAACCAATTTCGACCATCGTGCAGAGGAGGGAGCTGCAGCACCTGGTTCCGAGAATGAGACAGAAGTACCTACTACATCTGGTATTTCGACAGAGGGTAGCGACACAAAACTGCAAAAAAATGCAAAAACGACTGCAAAATCCGCGGAAGGTGAAGGAAAACCTGCAGGAAAACGCGCAGATTTTGCTAAAAAAGAGTTCAAACGACGCGGGGATTTCGGCGGCGGTTACAAGAAGTCGGATAACCCGGATGTCATCTATGGACGTGACTTTGAAGACGAGACAATCGACATCGAAAAGATTGTGGGCGAGATGGGAGAAGTCTGCATTCGCTGTCAGGTTATGTCCGTTGAGACACGTGAGATTCGGAATGAAAAGACGATTGTAATTATGTCTGTGACTGATTTTACAGATTCCATTGTCTTAAAGATTTTCACCAAAAATGAAAATCTGCCGGATTTGATGGAAGGGCTGAAAAAAGGTGCGTTCTTAAAGATTAAGGGTGTGACGACAATTGATAAGTTTGACAGTGAGCTGACGATTGGTTCGATTGTGGGAATCAAAAAGATTTCCGATTTCACATCCGTCCGGATGGATACCAGTGCGGAAAAACGTGTGGAACTGCACTGTCATACCAAGATGAGTGATATGGACGGCGTTTCGGATGTAAAAGACATTGTCAAACGTGCGAAAGCATGGGGACACAAGGCGATTGCCATCACCGATCACGGAGATGTGCAGGCGTTCCCGGATGCCAATCATGCGATTTCACCGGATGATGATTTTAAGATTATCTATGGCGTGGAAGCATATTTAGTCGATGATTTAAAAGATATCATCACGAATTCGAAAGGGCAGAAGTTAGAGGATACCTATGTCGTATTCGATTTAGAGACGACTGGATTCAGCCCGGATTTGAATAAAATTATCGAGATTGGTGCCGTGAAGGTTGAAAATGGTGTCATCACGGACAAGTTTTCGACCTTTGTCAATCCGGAGGAACCGATTCCATTCCGTATCGAGGAACTGACCTCGATTAAAGATGATATGGTCATTGATGCACCAAAAATTGAGCAGATTCTGCCGGAATTCATGAAATTTTGTAAAGGTGCAATTATGGTGGCACATAATGCAGATTTCGATATGAGTTTCATTCACAAGAACTGTGAGAGACAGGGACTGCCTTGCGATTTTACAATCATTGATACGGTGGCTTTAGCACGAATTTTACTGCCGAATCTGAATCGTTTTAAGTTAGATACGGTTGCAAAAGCACTTGGCGTTTCGTTGGAGAATCATCACCGTGCGGTTGATGATGCCGGATGTACGGCTGAAATTTTCGTCAAGTTTATCCAGATGCTCAAAGAGCGCGGCATGGAGACGTTAGATGACGTTAATAAAATGAGCTCGACTTCGGTTGAGATGGTGAAAAAGCTTCCTACCTATCATGCCATCATTTTAGCGACAAATGATATCGGACGTATCAATTTATATCGACTGGTTTCCGAGTCTCATTTGACTTACTTTAGTAAGAGACCGCGAATTCCAAAGAGTGAATTTGTGAAATACCGGGAAGGGCTGCTGCTTGGTTCTGCCTGTGAAGCGGGAGAGCTTTACCGTGCCATCGTAGGCGGAAGACCGGAAGAAGAAATTGCAAGAATTGCGAAATTTTACGATTATTTAGAAATCCAGCCATTAGGCAACAATGCTTTTATGATTAAGAGCGACAAAGAAGCCATCAATACGGTGGAAGAGTTGCAGGATATCAACCGGAAAATTATTAAATTAGGCGAGCAGTTCCAGAAACTTGTCGTGGCGACCTGTGACGTGCATTTCCTAGATCCGGAAGATGAGGTGTACCGCCGGATTATCATGGCGGGAAAGGGATTTAAAGATGCAGATGACCAGGCACCGCTTTATCTGCGCACGACAGAGGAGATGCTGAAAGAATTTGAGTATTTAGGAAGTGCGAAGGCAGAGGAAGTTGTCATCACAAACCCGAATAAGATTGCGGATATGTGTGAAAAGATTGCACCTGTCCGGCCGGATAAGTGTCCGCCGGTCATTGAGAATTCCGACCAGATGCTGCGTGACATCTGTTATACCAAGGCACATCACATGTACGGAGAGAACTTGCCTGAGATTGTAAAAGAACGCTTAGACCGTGAGTTAAACTCCATTATTTCGAATGGATATGCGGTTATGTACATCATTGCGCAGAAGCTGGTATGGAAATCGAATGAGGATGGGTACCTGGTAGGTTCCCGAGGTTCGGTAGGATCTTCTTTTGCGGCGACGATGTCCGGTATCACGGAGGTAAATCCCCTGCAGGCACATTACCGCTGCGAATACTGCCAGTACAGTGATTTTGATTCGCCGGAGGTAAAAGCATTTTCTGGACGAAGCGGTTGTGATATGCCGGATAAAATCTGTCCGGTCTGTGGCAGGAAGCTTGTAAAAGACGGATTTGATATCCCATTTGAGACGTTCCTTGGATTTAAGGGAAATAAGGAGCCGGATATCGACTTGAACTTCTCCGGAGAATATCAGAGTAAGGCGCATGCCTACTGTGAAGTTATTTTCGGCTATGGGCAGACATTCCGTGCTGGAACGATTGGTACGCTTGCCGATAAAACGGCATTTGGTTACATTAAAAATTACTACGAAGAGCGCGGCATCCGCAAGAGAAACTGCGAGATAGACCGTATCGTACAAGGCTGTGTCGGTGTGCGAAGAACGACCGGACAGCATCCGGGTGGTATCGTAGTTCTCCCGGTGGGCGAGGAAATCAATACATTTACACCGGTACAGCATCCGGCAAACGATATGACTACAGCGACCGTTACAACGCATTTTGATTACCATTCCATTGACCACAACCTGTTGAAACTTGATATTCTCGGACACGATGATCCGACCATGATTCGTATGTTACAGGATTTGACGGGAATCGATCCGCAGACCATTCCGCTTGATGATGTATCGGTTATGAATCTGTTCAAAGATACGTCTTCGTTAGGCATCACACCGGATGACATCAAGGGATGTCCGCTGGGATGTCTTGGTATTCCGGAGTTTGGTACGGAATTTGCCATCCAGATGGTTATTGATGCAAAACCGCAGGAATTTTCAGATTTGATTCGAATTTCCGGTCTGTCCCATGGTACGGATGTATGGCTTGGTAATGCGCAGACGTTGATTGAGAGTGGTATTGCAACGATTTCGACTGCAATCTGTACGCGAGATGATATCATGATTTACCTGATTCAGCAGGGACTCGACAGTGAGCTTTCGTTTACCATCATGGAATCCGTCCGAAAAGGAAAAGGATTGAAGGAAGAATGGAAGACGGAGATGCGCGCACATGATGTCCCGGAATGGTACATAGAATCCTGCTTAAAGATTAAGTACATGTTCCCGAAGGCGCATGCGGCTGCCTACGTTATGATGGCGTGGCGAATTGCCTACTGTAAGGTATTTTATCCGCTTGCCTACTATGCGGCATATTTTTCTATCCGTGCGACAGCGTTTAACTATGAACTGATGTGCCAGGGAGAAGACCGTCTGCTCTATTTTATGAAGGACTATGAACGGAGAAAAGATTCTCTTTCCAAAAAAGAGCAGGATACCTATAAGGATATGAAAATCGTACAGGAAATGTACGCAAGAGGATTTGATTTTACGCCAATTGATATTTACACGGCGAAACCGGATCGTTTCCAGATTGTAAATGGAAAATTGATGCCGGCATTAAATACCATCGAAGGAATGGGGGATAATGCTGCCATTGCGGTGGCAGAAGCGGCAAAAGACGGAAAATTCCTTTCCAAAGATGATTTCCGTCAGAGAACAAAAGTAAGTAAGACTACCATTGATTTGATGAATGATTTGGGCTTGCTCGGCGAGATGCCGGAGTCAAACCAGTTATCTCTGTTTGATTTTGCATAACGAAAAGACCTGTATTCCATCTGAGTGAATCAGAGGATACAGGTCTTTTTCATGTAATAGGAAAACGAACCATCAGTCGTCCTCATATTTTGGACCAAAATATTCTAAGGTAGAAGGATTCTGCAGGGAAGTGCGGTAAGTCCGTTCGGTCGTAAAATCGGTAAAATACAAGTAGTAGGACGTTGCATTGAGTTTCGTGTAAATTCCGGAAAACAGTTCCTGATTATCGGTTCCGTCTGTGCGGACACGGCTCAAATAGGAAGTTGTGTTGTCCTGATAATAGATATAGCTGCCATAGATATTGAAACAGTCGACACGGTCTTGTGTGAGCGTTGTCTTATCTCCGGTGGAAAGGTTTACTTTCGCAAGCTTGTAATCGTCCTCACAGTCCATGAAATAAACTTCGTTGTCGACACGGACAGGCATCCAGCAGTTCCCGGCGTAGAGCTGTGTCTGGGAACCGGTTGCGGTGTTGTACTCATAAATGTTGTGGTCGCCTTCAATGCCATTGTAGTAGATGTATTGTCCGTTTGTGGAACAGGTAAAGTAAGGTGTCTTGCTGATCTGTTTCTGCTCGCTTCCGTCAATCTTGACACGGTACAGCGTGGAAGCGGAATCGGTGTCATAGTGGATGTAGTAAATATAATTACCAACGAGAGAAGCATACATGCTTGGCTGGTCATCAAGAACAAGAACATCCCCATTTCGTTTGGAGTAACGGCACAGCGCATTTGCATTGAAATTGAAAATGGACTCGGTTGCCGTAAGGTTATTTCTTACATAGTAGATGTAATTGTCATCTGCATTCAGGTAGGAGACAACGTCAGTCGAAAGTTTTTTCACGTTGGTGCCGTTGGCATCCATCGAATAAAGACGGTTCGAGTCGCCCGGATTGGCAAAATAAATCGTACCGTTGTATTCACAGTAAAGACCGGAATTGTAAAGATTGCCGGCGGTGTTACCGTTGACATAACCATCGTTAAAAACCGTTTTCGAGGCGAAATGCTGGTATACAAAAAATGCTGCAATTCCAACTACAAGTAGACAAGTAATGATAATAGGGAGTTTCTTTTTCATAATGCGGAACCTTCTTTCTCGTTTCTCTTTAGATTTCTGACAATTTCAAAAATAAAGAAAAGCTATATGAAAATTATAACATTTCTCATAGGGAAGTTGCAAGGGGTGACTTGCCATTATGAGGGGAATGTACTATATTATTAAGTGAAGAATTTAGGACTATGATGTATGAAAGTTGAGACGACCCGTCAAGAAAAGAAAGGCATGGTTAGGAAAATGAAAGATTTATTGGAATTACGAGATGAGATTGATAAAATTGATCAGCAGATCGTTTCCCTATATGAAGAAAGAATGAAGATTTCGGAGCAGGTGGCAAGCTATAAAATTTCCACAGGAAAGAAAGTCTTTGATAAAGAACGTGAGAATCAGAAATTAAGCATGCTGACGGCACTCGCGGATTCCTCGTTTACCAGACATGGTATCCGGGAGCTGTTTGAGCAGATTATGGCGATGAGCCGGAAAAAGCAGTACCAGCTTCTGACGGAACATGGCATTATAGATAAGCCGGATTTTGTCGAAATAGAGAAATTAAATTACGCAGATGCGCGGATTGTATTTCAGGGTGTGGAAGGTGCGTACAGCCAGGTGGCGTTAAAAGAATATTTCGGTGAACATACGAACAGTTACCATGTGGAGACCTGGCGTGATGCCATGGAAGCAATCAAAAACGGCGAGGCGGATTATGCGGTACTTCCGATTGAGAATTCTTCTGCCGGAATCGTGCCGGAGAATTATGATTTGTTAGTCGAGTATGACAACTGCATTGTGGGAGAGCAGATTATCAAGATTGATCACGCACTGCTTGGCGTAAAGGGTGCAAAATTGTCGGACATCGACACGGTCTATTCGCATCCACAGGCATTGATGCAGTGCTCGAAATATTTAGAAGAGCATCGGGAATGGGATAAAAAGAGTTTGAAAAATACCGCCGCATCTGCACAGAAAATCCAGCAGGATGGCAGAAAGAACCAGGCGGCAATCGCCAATATCAAGACGGCGGATATCTATGGACTTGAAGTGTTAGACGAGGCAATCCAGAACAATCAGGATAATTCGACTAGATTCATCATTGTAACAGGCAAAAAGATTTACGAGAAGAATGCAGGAAAAATCAGCATCTGTTTTGAAGTTCCGCATGAGAGTGGTTCGCTGTATCATATGTTATCCCACTTTATCTATAACGATTTGAATATGAACAAAATCGAGTCGCGGCCGGTGGAGGGACAGGCATGGGAGTACCGTTTCTTTGTGGATTTCGATGGAAATTTAAAAGACGGAGCCGTGCAGAATGCATTGAGCGGACTGAAAGAAGAAGCGAATCATGTAAAGATTCTTGGAAATTACTAGAAGAGAGGCAATCACAATGGAATTAGAACAAAGACATACCAATCAATTGATTCTTTATAAGGATTTTGAATACGGAACATTATTTTATGATTTTTCCTGGATTATGGAAAATTATAAAAATGATTATTATAACAAAGAAGATGTGGAGGCGTTGCTCTACGACTGCCTGCATGAGCTGATGGAATTAGCGGTGAGCCACGGCTTTGAGGGAAATTTATGGCATAATTTTCTGACGTTTCTTATGGTGAATAACGAGAATGCCTACAGTACCGCATGTGAGATTCGCGGCAGCGTAGAAGGTTCTATCAACCAGGTGGCGCTCCATGACTTCCGCATCATGAAGTCGCTGTTTGATTTTGACTTGTCTGTACTCGAAACCTATTTTTCGGTGGAATGTATGGATGCGGTAAAAGATTATGTGAGCATCAATGGAAACAGCAGGATTTTTAACAAGAGAATCCGTGACCGCATCTGTGGACTCACAAAGCAGTTAGAGCGGGCGGAGACTGTGGAACAGTTCAAGGAGTTTGTGACAGATTTTTACCGCGACTTTGGTGTCGGAAAACTCGGACTTCACAAGGCATTCCGCATTGAGCATAAGGAAGAGGGAGCAGAGATTGTTCCGATTACAAACATTGCACATGTGAAATTAGACGATTTAGTCGGCTACGAGATTGCGAAAAAGAAACTGACCGATAATACGGAAGCATTTGTCAATGGAAAAGAGGCGAATAACTGTCTTCTCTATGGAGATGCCGGAACCGGAAAATCGACAAGCATAAAAGCGATTGCAAATCAATATTATGAAAAAGGACTTCGTCTGATTGAGATATACAAACACCAGTTCGCTGACTTAAATGATGTGATTGCCCAGATTAAGAACCGTAATTATAAATTTATTATCTATATGGATGACTTGTCTTTTGAAGAATTTGAGATAGAATATAAGTATCTGAAAGCGGTCATTGAGGGTGGATTAGAGAAGAAACCGGATAATGTTTTAATCTATGCAACTTCAAACCGCAGACATTTAATCCGTGAGACATTTTCGGATAAAGAGGAGGTGCGCGAGGACATGCACACTTCCGATACTGTACAGGAAAAGTTATCACTCTACGCAAGATTTGGAGTTTCCATTTACTTTGGTGCACCGACGAAAATGGAATTTCAGGAGATTGTCTGCGCGCTTGCAGAAAAGTACGGAATCCGGATGGAAAAAGAAGCCCTGCTGCTTGAGGCAAACAAGTGGGAACTTTCCCACGGCGGACTGTCAGGGAGAACAGCACAGCAGTTTATCAATTACCTGGCGGGACGTCAGTGAGATAAGACAAGATAGAAGGAGGGACGCAGGATGAGTGTGTATACATTTGCGGCAATTTATATCGGTTCGTATGAAGTGAGCCTGAAAGTGTTTGAAATCACACCGAAAAAGAGAATCAAAGAGATTGACCATGTGAGAACCAGGTTAGAACTCGGACGTGATGCATACTCGAAAGGCAGCATCGGATATGAACTGGTAGAGTCCCTTTGCGATGTGCTCGGTGAATTTAAAAAGATTATGGACACCTATCAGGTAAAGGACTATCAGGCCTATGCGGCGTCCGTTTTGCGCGGCATTAAGAATGAAATTTTTATTCTGGATCAGATTCAAATCAGGACAGGGTTAAAGGTTCATGTTTTAAGCAATTCTGAACATCGTTTTATCAGTTACAAGTCGGTTGCCATGCGGCAGGAATTTGAAAAGCTGATTGAAAGGGGAACGGCGGTGGTCGACATTGGCGGCGGCGGTTTACAGATTACCGTTTTTTCGAAGGGAAACGTTGTGACGACCGAACATCTCGCACTTGGCACGATGCGGATGCGGGAACAGCTTGCAGGAAAAAGCCGGAGCCTGGCACAGTATGAGCTTCAGATTGAGGAGCTGGTGGTAAAAGAGATAGAAGTGTTCCGCTCCATGTATCTGAAAGATATTCAGATTGAGAACCTTATTATCCTTGGAGATTACATCGCAGAAATCGAAAAGCATGTCAAAAAGAATGAAGATAAAATAACGATATCCGTAGATGAATTTGTGAAGTATGTGGAGAAATTAAGCAAAAAAAATATCGAGCAGATTTCGGAGGAACTGAATCTTCCGAGTGAGCGGGATGCCTTAATTATCCCGTATATTATGATATTTAAGTGTATGTCAAAAAGTTTAGAGGCGGAAAATATCTGGATTCCGGGCGTAAATATCAGTGAGGGTATTGTCTCGGATTATGCGGAGAAACATCATTACATGGAGGCGGTGCACAATTTTGACGATGATATTTTATCGGCTGCAAAAGTATTATCACGCAGGTACATGAGTTATTCGCCCCATATTGATGCGCTGACAAAGATGTCGACACAGATTTTCGATGCCATGAAAAAGATTCATGGGCTTGGAAAAAGAGAGCGTCTTCTTTTGCAGGTCGCTGCGATTTTGCACGATTGCGGAAAGTACGTCAGTATTGCAAACGCACCGCAATGCTCCTATGATATTATCATGTCATCGGAGATTATTGGTCTGACACACTTAGAGCGTGAGATTATCGCAAGTACGGTGCTGTTCAATACCAGACAGTTAGTCCGTTACGAAGAACTTGCAGATAAATTAGACGAGAAGAGTTATCTGACGGTGGCAAAGTTATCAGCGATTCTTCGGGTATCGAATGCAATGGACCGCAGCCATAAACAGAAATTCAGAAATGTGAAAGTGGCAATCAAAGAAAAAGAATTAGTCATCACAATTGAAACATTAGATGATATTGCGTTAGAGAAAACCTTGTTTGACAGCAAGACGGCTTACTTTGAGAATATTTTCAGCATGAAGCCGGTGGTAAAAGAAAAGCGCGTATATAATGAAAAATAATTGGGAGATTGGCATATGGATAAGAAGAAAGAATTTCGAAACACAGAGTATTATGAGAACAGAGAGTTAAGCTGGTTAAAGTTTGACTATAGAGTTTTAAGTGAAGCGCGCGATAAGAACAATCCGCTTTTGGAACGTTTAAAGTTTTTGAGCATTACAGCATCGAATTTAGATGAGTTTTACATGGTGCGTGTCGCTTCTTTAAAAGACATGGTACATGCCAATTATAAGAAAAAAGATATTGCGGGAATGACGGCAGGTGAGCAGTTAGCGGCAATCAATGTGAAGACGAGAGAGTTAGTGGAGACACAGTATTCGACTTACAACCGGTCATTAGTTCCGCTTATGGAACAGCATCATATCCGGATTATTGATGAACATGAGAAGCTAACAAAGGAACAGGCAGATTTTGTTGACCGGTATTTTGAAGACAGCGTTTACCCGGTACTCACGCCGATGGCGGTGGATGCCTCAAGACCGTTTCCGCTTATTCGCAATAAAACACTAAACATTGCCGCACTCCTTTCCGGGAAAAAAGAAAAAGACGGCAAGAAAAAAGAAGAGATTGATTTTGCAACGGTGCAGGTGCCGAGTGTACTTCCGAGACTGATTCAGATTCCGTCCGAGGAACCGGAAGAAAAAGTATTTATCCTGCTCGAACAGATGATAGAGCGCAACATCGATAAGTTGTTTTTAAATTATAAGGTGTTATGTGCGTGTCCGTACCGTATCATGCGAAACGCCGATTTAACCATCGATGAGGATGAGGCGGCTGACCTTTTAAAAGAGATTCAGAAACAGCTTAAGATGCGTCAGTGGGGAGAGGTCATCCGGTTAGAGGTAGAATCCGGAATTGATGCGAAGCTTTTGAATTTCTTAAAGACGGAATTGAAGGTGGCAAAAGAAGACATCTTTGAGATATCGGGTCCGATTGACCTCACATTTTTGATGAAAATGTATGGACTTGAGGGCTGTGATGATTTGAGAGTCAAACCATATGTGCCGCAGCGAGTACCGGAGATTGCGCCGGGCGAAAATATTTTTGATGCGATTGCGGCGGGAGATATTCTGCTGCATCATCCGTACCAGACGTTTGACCCGGTAGTTGACTTTATCCGCCAGGCAGCGACAGACCCGAAAGTATTAGCAATCAAGCAGACCCTGTACCGTGTCAGCGGGAATTCTCCGATTATCGCAGCTTTGGCGCGCGCTGCAGAAAATGGAAAGCAGGTATCGGTTCTCGTAGAATTAAAAGCCAGATTTGATGAGGAAAATAACATTGTCTGGGCGAAAAAACTTGAGAAGGCAGGATGCCATGTTATCTATGGTCTGGTAGGGTTGAAGACACACAGTAAGATTGCGCTCGTAGTTAGGAAAGAAGAAGACGGAATTCGTAGATACGTGCATTTGGGAACCGGAAACTATAATGATTCCACTGCAAAATTATATACGGACTGTGGTATTTTTACCTGTCAGGAATCCATCGGCGAGGATGCAACGGCAGTCTTTAACATGTTATCCGGTTATTCGGAGCCGCTGTCGTGGAATGAACTTGTCGTAGCACCAATCTGGCTTCGCGCAAAGTTCATGAAACTGATTGAGCGGGAGACGAAGCATGCAAAAGAGGGAAGACCAGCGAAAATTATCGCAAAGATGAATTCGCTTTGCGATGCGGGAATCATCGAAGCACTTTATAAGGCTGCTTCCTCCGGGGTAGAGATTCAGCTTATTGTGCGTGGTATCTGTTGTTTGAAGACCGGGATTCCGGGAGTGAGTGAGAACATCAGCGTGCGCTCAATCGTAGGAAATTTCTTAGAGCACAGCCGTATTTTTTATTTTTATAATGATGGAGAGGAAGATATCTACATGGGAAGTGCGGACTGGATGCCGCGAAATCTTGACCGAAGAGTGGAGATTATTTTCCCGGTGTTAGATGACGAAATAAAGAAAAGAGTGTATCATATACTTGAGGTGGAGTTAAGTGATAACACAAAAGCCCGTGTGCTGAAAGCAAACGGTGAATATGAGAAAATTGATAAGCGTGGTAAGGTATTGGTGAATTCGCAGGAGCAGTTCTGCAAGGAAGCAATCGCCGCAGTGCCGAGGCAGGAGCATATTTACAAAGAGAGGGTGTTTGTTCCGGCGCAGCCTGTAGAATAAGTTGATGTAGGGAAAATAAAAAAGGGAGAAGAGACATGAACGACAGAAAGATTTTATTTTCAGATTTGGATGGAACTTTATTGAACAAGGACAAGGAGATTACGCCGCGGAATAGAGAAGCCATTCATAAGATGCTAAAACAGGGGCATTACTTTGTGATTGCCACGGGGCGCGCTGTTGAGAGCGGAAGAAAGGTTGCAAAAGACCTTGGACTTACCATGCCGGGATGCTACATGATTGCGTTTAATGGAGCTGTGTTATATGACTGCGCGGCGGACCGCATTTTAATGAAAAAGTCACTGCCGATTGAATATGTGCAGGAATTGTTTGAGCGTGCACAGAAGGCAGGCATCTATGTGCAGACTTATACCAACACGGATATCATTACGAAAAAGCATACGAAAGAACTCGATTTTTATGTGAAAAACAGTAAGATGCAATATAAGATTGCACCAAAGATTTATGAGGCATTAGAGGAAGAACCGCAGAAAGTGCTTTTGATCAGCTTAGATGACAGGAAAAAGCTTGAACAATTCCAGAAAGAGAATCTTGCGTGGGAAAGGGGACGGTGCAACAGTTTCTTCTCATGTGATGAATACTTAGAATACTGTCCGTTTGAGACAGACAAGGGATACGCAATCCAGTACATCAGCAAGATTTTAGATGTACCGCATGAGAATACGATTGCAATCGGGGACGAGACAAATGATATTTTCATGATTAAGATGGCAAAATTAGGAGTTGCGGTTGCAAATGCCAAAAACGATGTCAAGAAAGCTGCAAACTATGTGACGCAGAATGACTGCGAACATGATGCAGTTGCAGAAGTAATCGAACGTTTTATTTTAAAATAGAAGAAATCCGCGTGCCCGTTCAGGGCAACGCGGATTTTAAATTTTCTAAGACCGAGTAAGGAACGTAGAGATGACCGGTTCCGGTACCAAGGTGAATATGCGGTTTGTTCTGTCCGTGGAAATCCGAACCACCGCTAATCAGCAGGTCGTATTCTTTTGCCAGGCGTTTGACCTGCTGTTCATCGCCGGTGGTATAAGTAGAATAGATGGCTTCGATACCGTCTAATCCGGCTTCTTTTAAAGTGAGGATAAGCTCGCGCAATTCTTTTGGCTTCATATGGTAGAGAAGCGGATGCGCTAAGATGGCAAGCCCACCGGCATTTTTGATGAGGGAGACGGCTTCCATCGGGGAGACCTTAAATCTTCCGACATAGCATTTGCAGCCGTCACCGATGTATTTGCGGAAAGCCTCGTTGATACTTCCAATTTCGCCATGGTTTAACAGAAAGCGTGCGATATTGGCGCGGGTTACCACACAGTCTGGATTCTCAGCCATCAGAGCTTCCATCGTAATTGAAAATCCTTCTTTTTGCAGTGCTGCAACCATTTTCTCGTTGCGTGCGTCACGGCATTTCCGGAAGTCGTCTAATTTTTCACAAAGAAGAGGATTCTTCTCATCTAGGAAGAGACCGACAATGTGAACTTCTTTTTCCTGATAGGACGTGGAGAGTTCGACGCCGGGGATAAATTCAATGCCGTATTCGGAGGCGAGTGCTCGAGCCTTCGGGATACCGGAGAGGGTGTCGTGGTCGGTTAAGGCAATGGCGCTGAGACCGGCGTGCTTTGCTTCTGCCATCAGTTCTTCCGGGGTGCAGGTACCGTCAGACTCGGTGGAGTGTGTATGTAAATCAATGATTTTTCGTTCCATCATAATTGCGATTCCTTTCTTTTCATTATGTAAGATATTATAGCATACAATGGTTTCCGGAAAAAGAAAAATGAATGTGAGAAAAATGGTTGACAGAAAAAATAGAGTATGGTATAGTAATGAGGTTGTAAGAAAACAAAGTAGAGTATCCACTCTCACCGGAGCACAGTTCTTCTATGGAAGACAAAGAGTGACTCATGGTTCATATTTCAAACATTGCATTTTCGCATTTTGAATGATTGTGGATAGTCTGCCTATCCACTTTTTTTATGTAAAATTTATTTTGGAGGTGCAATACCATTAGCGAGTTAATGATTAATGAACAGATCAGAGATAAAGAAGTGCGTCTGATTGGAAAAGATGGAGAACAGCTTGGCATTATGTCAGCGAGAGAGGCAATGAAGCTTGCCGAGGAAGTAGAACTTGATTTAGTTAAAATTGCTCCAACAGCCAAACCACCTGTTTGTAAGATTATCGATTACGGTAAATACAGATATGAAATGGCGAGAAAAGACAAAGAAGCCAAGAAGAAACAGAAGGTTGTAGAGCTGAAAGAGATTCGCTTATCACCAAATATTGAATCTAATGATTTGAATACCAAAATGAATGCTGCCAAGAAGTTCATTGCAAAAGGAGACAAAGTAAAAATTACTTTAAGATTCCGTGGACGTGAGATGGCTCACATGAATGCAAGCAAACACATCCTGGATGATTTTGCGGAAAGCATGTCTGAGGTAGCAGTAGTGGAAAAAGCACCAAAAATTGAAGGCAGAAGTATCAGTATGGTGCTGGCAGAAAGAAAGTAGTAGCAACGCTACAAGTCAACTTATTTTAAGGAGGAAAACACATCATGCCAAAAATGAAAACTAGCAGAGCAGCTGCAAAACGTTTCAAAGTTACAGGAACAGGAAAATTAAAAAGAAATAAAGCTTACAAGAGACATATCTTAACAAAGAAAACAACAAAGACTAAGAGAAATCTTAGAAAAGCAACAACTGTTGATGCAACAAATGTTAAGAACATGAAGAAGATTTTACCATACTTATAGGAAAGAGTTAAGGAGGAATAAAAAATGGCAAGAGTTAAAGGCGGTTTAGGCGCTAAAAAAAGACATAATAGAGTTTTAAAATTAGCAAAAGGATACAGAGGCGCTAGATCTAAACAGTATAGAGTAGCAAAACAGTCAGTTATGAGAGCCTTAACAAGTTCTTATGCTGGTAGAAAAGAAAGAAAGAGACAGTTCCGTCAGTTATGGATCGCTCGTATCAACGCAGCAGCTAGAATGAATGGAATCTCTTACAGCCAGATGATGCACGGATTAAAAGTATCTGGTGTTGAAATCAACCGTAAAATGTTAGCAGAGATGGCAGTAAATGATGCAGAAGGATTTGCAGCACTTGCTGAACTCGCTAAAAAAGCAGTAGCTTAAGAAAAAGTATTTTAAAATTCCCGGAAGGCATGTGCCATTCGGGAATTTCTTATATAATAGGAAACTTTATTTTAATGTGATTTAGGTTAGATATTACGAACAATATTGAGAAAAGTTATTCGCTTTTGCGGAAGTCCTTTGGCGACATCCCTTTTCGCTTATGGAACGTCTTAGAAAAGTAAAGGCTGTTGTCAAAGCCAACGGAATTGGCGATTGCTGTGATGGAGAGGTTAGAGTGCTCTAACAGATAACATGCCTGTTTCATGCGGAAATCCGTCAGGTATTCCTTAGGAGAAACATGAAGTACGGATTCAAAGGAGCGGAACAGGTGGCTTCTGCTGACACCAACGTAATCAGCAATATCCTCGACAGTAATCGGGTAGGAATAGTTTGAGGTGATAAATTCAATCCCTTTTTGCACATAGCTGTTTGTGGAATTCTGCACGTCCGATTTCGAGGAGGCATGCATGAACAGCGCCAGGGTTGTGTAAAGGCGTCCGGTCATCTCGACGGCGTGCTCGAATTCGTTTCCTCTCGCGTCATAAATGTGAAGAAGCTGGCGGTGGATTGCCTCTCCGGTCGGGGTATCTGTGATGACAGGGCACTCCGGCGAAAAATCCGTCGCTTTTAATATGATAGAGGCATCGCTTCCCGTAAAGCCGACCCAGGCATACTCCCAGGGAGCGGATTCGTCAGCGTAGTAGGTAACTTCCGTGTTTGGATATACAAGAAAAGAATCGCCGGCATGAAGCTCATAGGTCTGGCGGTTTACCTTGTAGAATCCTTTTCCGGAGACGATATAATGAATCAGATAATGGTCGCGGACGCCGGGTCCCCACTGATAAAGCGGGTCGCATTTCTGGTATCCGACATTGTAGACGGAGAGTGAGACTAACTCTTTTTCCGTTGCTTTATAAGAATTTTTGTAATTTTTCTGCATCGTATAAGAATCCTTTCGTTCGATATAGATATTATAATAAGGGGAAATGGAATGTGCAACATTTTTACATGTATTATAAACATTTATAGCTATACTTTTCTGAAAAACTGCGGTATTATAATGACAGAAAGAAAACAACTGAAACATTTGGAATGAGGTTTACAGAGAAAAAGGAGTGTTTTTATTATGGCAATTTTAGTAACAGGAGGCGCCGGATACATCGGCAGCCATACATGTGTAGAATTATTGAATGCCGGATATGAAGTTGTAGTGTTAGATAACTTAAGCAACGCATCCGAGAAATCATTAGACCGTGTCAAAGCGTTGACCGGAAAAAAAGTTACGTTTTACAAGGGTGACATTTTAGACAGAACCATTTTAAACGAGATTTTTGAAAAAGAAAAAATTGATAGCTGTATTCACTTCGCAGGTTTGAAAGCAGTCGGTGAATCCGTTGCAAAACCTTGGGAGTATTACAACAACAATATCACAGGTACATTGACACTCGTAGATGTAATGAGACAGCACGGATGCAAGAGCATCATCTTTTCATCTTCTGCAACAGTTTATGGTGACCCGGCACAGATCCCGATTACGGAGGAGTGCCCGAAGGGACAGTGCACCAACCCATATGGCTGGACCAAATCCATGTTAGAGCAGGTATTGATGGATATGCAGAAAGCAGATCCGGAATGGAACGTTATTTTACTTCGCTATTTTAACCCAATCGGAGCACATCCAAGCGGAACCATGGGAGAGAACCCGAATGGTATTCCAAACAACCTGATGCCTTACATCACACAGGTTGCCGTTGGCAAATTGAAAGAACTCGGTGTCTTTGGAAACGATTACGATACACCGGATGGTACAGGCGTACGTGATTACATCCACGTGGTTGACCTTGCAGTCGGTCATGTAAAAGCCCTCAAAAAGATTGAAGAAAAAGCAGGATTATGTATTTACAACCTTGGTACAGGTCATGGATACAGCGTGCTTGACATCGTTAAGAATTTTGAAGAGGCAAATGACATCAAGATTCCATATCAGATTAAACCAAGAAGAGCCGGAGACATTGCAACCTGTTATTGTGACCCTTCTAAGGCTGAGAGAGAACTTGGCTGGAAGGCTCAATACGGAATCCGTGAAATGTGTGCAGATTCCTGGAGATGGCAGAAAAACAATCCAAACGGATACGAAGATTAAAAATACAAAACCCGAAGCGTTTCGAAAACGTTTCGGGTTTTTCGTGTAATAGGAACTTTCGTTCCTATTACACAAAAATGCTTTGCGGGAATCGCACTGCGGCGGAGTTGAATCATGTCGCAAATGCGACCCGCCGCAGGCGGAGAATCCTGCAAGCAGGATTCTTTTTTATATAGACGGATTATTTTTTCTGGATGGAAAAGGTGTGCACCAGATTCTTAAGATAAGAAGCAAGCATAGTTTCGGATGCTAAAAAATCCTCCGTCAGTTCGAAATAACTGATTTTATCCTTGTGCTCCCTACGAAATGCCGGGGTAATCCATTCATCATACTGCGGAAGAAAACGTCCGGTCTTTTTCTGGTAGCAGTTCGCTGCTTTTGCCTTCTGCCGGTATTCCTTGTCGACGAAAGCAGCGACGCTCTTATGAATCGCCGTATCTTCGTCTGGAAGATAAAAGTAATCCTTATAATTTGGAAAAAAGAATTTTAACGTATCATTCTTAATCTTAACGGAAATGGTTGCCGTGTCGTCTGCGAGATGAAGATAGCAGTCCTCAAAACGGTAGGAAACTTTTCGCGGAACAGGGAAATCGAGAGCGAGTGAGAAAAAAAGTTCCTCGCCGGTTTCGGTATGGTCAAAGTTTTCGTATGTTTTCGTACAAATGTTCTGAAGAGAGAAATCTCCATGAAAAAATCTGCTGTAACTTAAAATGGAGAGCAAATCTGTCATGCCGAGCACGTCTTCATAGTTATGCAGTTTTAGAAAATGTTCGGCGTCATCCGTTGGATGCTTGACATAATCCTGATAGACGTCAATTAACTGCCCGCCGTCAAACTGGTCGTCTCGCCCGATGCCGAGAAATTTCTCGATGCTTTTTTGTTTATAATTTTCGAGTTTCAGCAGAAATTTCAGACGGGATACTTCCTTAAAAATATCGACATAGTCATAGGAGCCAAACGGGTCGGAAATTTCATATGTTTTGCATTTCCCTTTCAGATAAGGAATGTCAAAGCCTAGTCCGTTGAAGGACAGAATCGTCTGATAGGAAGAAATGTGCTGTAAAAAAGCGGAGAGCACTTCTTTTTCCTCGGACGGATTCTCTGCAAAAAACTGGTCAAGAAAAAGGGTAGTTCCCTTCCTTGACGCACAGCCAATCAGGTACAGGCTGGTGTTCACCGGAGAGAAGCCGGTTGTCTCAATATCAAAAAAAACACTTGATTCTGAAAAAATAGAATCGGTCAGTGCAGTTGTATTTGTAAAATTAAGTTCATTGTGCCAATGTTTCATCGTTATTTCTATTCCTTTCTCGCAAAAAGTATAGCACACTGCCGAAAAAACCGCACTATAATTTTCTATCAATAAAATCTTTTGTGCGACAATTATAGGTATGTTAAATAATTGTCAATAAGTTTTTTAAAAAATACAAAAAAATTCTCAATAAATCAAAAAATTGTGTTATAATTATCGTAACGTATTTGCGGATAAGCGAGTACAGTACAAAAATAAAGAGAAAGTGGGGCACGAGTAATGGCTTGTAAGACATTTAAAGGCGGCGTCCATCCTTTTGAAGGAAAGGAATTAGCAAAGGATCAGCCAATCAAAGAAGTTTTGCCCAAGGGTGAAATGGTGTATCCATTATCACAGCATATCGGAGCACCGGCCAGTCCAATCGTAGCTGTAGGAGATGCAGTATTAAAAGGTCAGAAGATTGCAGAAGCAGGTGGTTTTGTATCTTCCCCGATTTATGCATCGGTATCCGGAACGGTAAAGGCTATCGAACCTCGTCGTGTGGCAGTAGGTGATATGGTGAATTCTATCGTCATTGACAATGATGGAGAATTTAAGGAAGTAGAGTACACACCATGTGAGGATGTGAAGTCTCTTTCCAAAGAAGAAATCATCAACAAGGTAAAAGAAGCAGGTGTCGTAGGTATGGGAGGTGCTGGTTTCCCGACTCATGTGAAGTTGTCACCGAAGGAACCAGAGAAAATTGAGTACATTATTGCAAACTGTGCAGAATGTGAACCATATCTGACAGCAGATTACCGCAGAATGATTGAGAATCCGACCGAGTTAATCGAAGGCATGCGAATCATTCTTCAGTTATTTGACAATGCAAAAGCAATTTTCGGTATTGAGAATAACAAACCGGACTGTATCGAGAAATTACAGGAACTGGTGAAAGACGAACCGAGAATGGAAGTTTGTCCGTTAGAGACAAAGTATCCACAGGGTGGTGAGCGTCAGCTTATTTTTGCTACAACAGGAAGAAGTATCAACTCTAAGATGCTTCCGGCAGATGCAGGATGTATTGTAGACAATGTTGAGACCATTATTTCTATTTATAATGCTGTAAAATTAGGAAAACCGGTCATGACACGTGTGTCAACCATTACAGGTGATGCAATTACAAATCCTGGCAACTTTTTATACAGTATCGGAACAAATTATGCAGAATTAGTAGAGGCTGCAGGCGGATTTAAGGTAGAGCAGCCGGAGAAGATTATTTCCGGTGGTCCTATGATGGGATTCTCTATGTTCTCACTTGATATTCCTACCACAAAGACATCCTCTTCTTTGTTATGCTTTGCAAAAGACGAAGTTGCTCAGTTAGAGCCTTCTGCATGTATCAACTGTGGACGCTGTGTAGAAGCTTGTCCGGAGCAGTTAATTCCGTCAAGATTAGCAAAATTTGCCAATAACGGTGCCTCTGATATGTTTGAAAAATGGTATGGACTTGAATGTGTTGAGTGCGGAAGCTGTAGTTTTGCCTGCCCGGCAAGAAGACAGTTGGCACAGTCTATCAAGACAATGAAGAAACAGGTTCTTGCAGCAAAGAGAGCAGCCGCAGCAAAGAAATAAAACGATAACTTTAGACAGAGAAAAGACTGTCAAAAATACATAGAAAGAGGTGGATTACTGTGAGTGATTTATATCATGTATCATCATCACCACATGTTCGTGATAAGGATACCACAAGCAGAATCATGTTGTATGTCATTCTGGCATTACTTCCAACAAGCTTGTTCGGTATTTACAATTTTGGTTATAAGGCGTTAGTTTTAATTTTGGTAACAATTGCAAGCTGCGTCGCAGGAGAATGGATTTTCAATAAGATTGTTCATAAACAGAATACAATCAAAGATTTAAGCGCAGTTGTAACAGGTCTGTTACTTGCATTAAACCTTCCGGCAACACTTCCATGGTGGGAGGCTGTTATCGGCGGATTATTCGCAATTGTAGTTGTAAAATGTCTGTTCGGAGGACTTGGACAGAACTTTATGAACCCGGCACTTGGTGCAAGATGTTTCCTTTTAATTGCATTTGCTGCCGATATGACAAACTTTACAATTGATTCTTATTCAGGAGCAACACCATTGGCTGCTATCCGTAACGGAGAGACTGTAAACACAATGGATATGCTGATTGGTAAGACAGCAGGAACAATCGGAGAGACTTCCGTGATTGCAATTTTAATTGGTGCAATCATCCTGATTTTACTTGGCGTAATCGATTTGAGAATTCCGGGAAGTTATATTGTAACATTTGTTATTTTCATTTTACTGTTTGGTGGTCATGGATTTGACTGGAATTACGTTGTTGCAGAGCTCTGCGGCGGTGGATTGATGCTCGGTGCATTCTTCATGGCAACAGATTATGTAACATCTCCGATTACACCGGCAGGTAAAATTATCTTTGGTATCTGTTGTGGTATCTTAACAGGCTTGTTCCGTTTGTTCGGTGCAAACGCAGAGGGAGTTTCCTTTGCCATTATTTTAAGCAATTTATTAGTGCCAATGATTGAAAAAGTTACAGTGCCAAGAGCATTCGGTATTGTAAAAGAGAAAAAGTCAGAAGAAGGAGGCAAATAAGATGAACAAGAGAATCGTACATGACGCTTTGGTTTTATTTGCTTTCACTGTGGTATTAGGACTTTTGCTTGCTGTTGTCTATGGTATTACAAAAGCACCAATCGAGAAAGTAAATTACGAAAAGACACAGGCTGCTTATAAGCAGGTATTTGAAGACGCAGATTCCTTTGAGGCATATGCAGATTTTGATGCAGATGCTGCAAATGATTTAGTAGCAGAGAACGGTTATTCCGATGAAATCGAAGATGTACAGGTGGCAGAGGATGCCAGCGGCAATACACTCGGATATGTTATTACCGTAACTGCAAAAGATGCCAGCCAGTCAACTATCACATTTTCAGTAGGTATTCAGGCTGACGGAACTGTAAATGGATATTCCATTACAGATATTTCAGAGACACCTGGTCTTGGTATGAAGGCTCAGGAAGAAGATTTCTACAGCCAGTTTGAGGGAAAACAGGTAGATTCATTTACTGTTGTAAAATCAACTCCAACAGCGGACAATGAGATTGAATCTATTTCCGGATCAACCATTACCTCTAAAGCAATGGCAAATGGTGTAAACGCTTGTCTTGTTTACTTCCAGAACGTATTGACAGGAGGTGCAAACTAATGAATAAATATGTAGAACGTTTGTATAACGGTATTATCAAGGAGAATCCTACGTTTGTACTGATGCTTGGTATGTGTCCGACACTCGCCGTAACATCATCTGCAATCAACGGACTTGGAATGGGATTGTCTACAACAGTGGTATTAGTTCTTTCTAACCTGTTGATTTCCGCATTCCGTAAGATTATTCCAAATGGTGTGCGTATGCCGGCTTACATTGTTATTGTAGCATCACTCGTAACCATGGTTCAGTTTATCATGCAGGCGTATACGCCAAGCCTTTCCGATTCTTTGGGCGTATACATCCCTCTGATTGTTGTAAACTGTATTATTTTAGGCCGTGCAGAAAGTTATGCATCTAAGAACCCGGTTGTTCCATCTATCTTTGATGGACTTGGAATGGGACTTGGATTCACATTCGGACTGACTTGTATCGGTTTACTCCGTGAACTTCTTGGTGCAGGACAGATTTTCGGCTTCCAGATTTTATCACTTAGCTGGTTCACACCAATTACAATTTTCGTTATGGCTCCTGGTGCATTCCTTGTACTGGCATGTCTGGTTGCTATTATGAATATTGTAAGAGCAAAGATGGAAGCAAAAGGAAAACCTCTTGCAGCACCATCTGGTTGTATCACAGGTGACTGTGCAAGCTGTGGAATGTCCGCTTCCTGTACAGGTAAATCTGCAGAAGTAAATGCGGCAGAAGCAAAGCCTGCCGAGAAGACAGAATAGGGGGTAGGCGCAGATGAAAGAATTACTTTTAATTGCAATTGGTTCTGCAATTGTAAACAACGTTGTATTAAGCCAGTTCCTTGGTATCTGTCCATTCTTAGGTGTGTCGAAAAAGACTGAGACGGCTGCCGGAATGGGAGGAGCCGTAGTCTTTGTTATTACGATTTCATCCTTTGTAACAGCATTGATTTATAAATATATTCTTGCAAATGAATATCTTTTAAGCAAAGGAATTGACCTTACATACTTACAGACAATCGTCTTTATTTTAGTTATCGCTGCACTTGTTCAGTTTGTAGAAATGTTCTTAAAGAAATCTATGCCGGCACTGTATCAGAGCCTTGGTGTATACCTTCCTTTGATTACAACAAACTGTGCCGTACTTGGTGTAGCATTAACAAACGTAACAAAAGAGTATAACATCTTAGAAAGTGTTGTAAATGGATTTGCGACAGCTGTCGGATTCCTGATTGCAATCGTAATTATGGCAGGACTTCGTGAGAAGATTGAATACAATGATATTCCAAAGCCTTTCCAGGGAACAGCAATCGTTTTGATTACAGCTTGTCTGATGTCAATCGCATTTATGGGATTCTCAGGAATGATTTAGGAGGAAAAAGAAGATGAATATTACAGCAATTTTAGTTGCAGCCGCTGTTGTGGGTGGCGTAGGTATTTTGATTGGATTTTTCCTTGGAATTTCCGGAGAAAAATTCAAAGTAGAAGTAGACGAAAGAGAAACAGCTATTTTGGAAGTGCTTCCTGGTAATAACTGTGGTGGTTGTGGTTATGCAGGATGTTCAGGCCTTGCGGCCGCAATTGCAAAGGGAGAAGCTCCTGTAAACCAGTGTCCGGTCGGTGGAGCTCCGGTCGCAGCAAAAGTTGGTGAAATCATGGGCGTATCCGCAGAAGAAGGTGTCCGTAAAGTAGCATTTGTAAAATGTGCAGGAACCTGCGACAAAGCAAATGTTGACTACGATTATTCTGGTAACAAAGATTGTGCTGCCATGGCATTTGTGCCAAACGGCGGACCAAAATCATGTAACTATGGATGTCTTGGATATGGCTCCTGTGTGAAGGCATGTCCGTTTGATGCCATTCATATTGTAGACGGTATCGCGCTTGTCGACAAAGAGGTTTGTAAAGCCTGCGGTAAATGTGTCGCTGCATGTCCAAAACACTTAATTGAACTCGTTCCTTACGATGCAAAACACATCGTACGATGCAGTTCTAAGGACAAGGGTAAAGATGTCATGAAGGCATGTTCCGTTGGATGTATTGGATGTCACTTATGTGAGAAGAACTGTCCAAAAGATGCAGTTCATGTTATTGATAACATTGCATACATCGATCAGGAGAAATGTGTCGGATGTGGTATCTGTGTACAGAAGTGTCCAAAGAAGATTATTCTTTAGGTTTTAACTGTTAAAGGGCTCTCAGAATGAGAGCCCTTTTTTGATGCAAATTTATTTTGTCACGAAGCCCGAAACTGCTTCGGTGACACACCTTTCTGGGCTTTAAACTGCCTTGAAAAATGCTCCAAGTTTTCATAACCGCACAATTTTGCAATGTCAGTTACCGGAAGAGAAGTTCCGTGTAAAAGCATGGCAGCGTGTTCAATGCGCCCGCGAATCAGATCCTGCTGCAGGGAAGTGTGGAATAATTCTTTATAAATGTGCTGAAAATACGAGACACTGATATGCAGGGATTCTGCGATTTCTGCTGCTCCGGCCGGCACATACTGGTAATTTAAGATGTGTTTTCGCAAATCATGCAGGATTGGGATATATTTTGCGGATGCTGCCTTCTTTTCGAGGAGAGGACGGTAAATGTCACTTAATTTATGAAAAAGAATCTGCATATTCTGATCCATGATATAGGGATGCATGTTTCCCTCGTTAAAAAATTCCGTATAAATATCTTCCATCAGATTGGTGAGCAGTCTGCTTTCCGGAATCTGAATCGGCGTCTGAAATGGAATCTTTAACTTTTCAAAAAAGTTATCATAGGTATCAAAATCAAAGTGAATCCAGTCATTTAAGAAAATACCATCGGTTTTTCGGTAGACTTGTGGTGCGTCTTTCTCGAAAAGGAAAAAAGAATTTTCCGGTACAAGCTGATAACGCCCATCAAGAAAAACTTCCGTTGCACAGCGGAAGTGCAGAAACAGATAATCACCGGAACCGTTTTTGCGGTTCATATCAATTCCGTCCCGGTTTAAAAACTGATATCCGACAGCATGTACTGTAATCATAAAAAATCTCCATTTCTATGTGTTTTTGGACAATAACAAGCCTGACTGTAGGTGCAAAGTTGATTTATGTCCACGAAGGTTTGTTTACTTCTTGGAGTATGCCCCTTTTTATTATAAAAAAATAGCAGAAAAAGTCAAATGAAATAACATCTCATATCATGGACAATTTGCCATAAAAGCCTTAAAATATAAGAAAAACTAGGGAAAGAACAAGAGGCGTAGAGACGGCAGAAAAAGCAGAAATGATTAAGTCTTTACGGCGAAAGAGGAGAAGGGACAATGAGATTTGCAAAGCAAAAAAGAGCGGGGATTTTAATGGCAGTAGCGGCACTTTTGATGACGGGCTGTGGAACGGATGGAAAAGAGAATGTCACAGCGACGGAAGAGGCGGCAGGGGGAGCCAAAGCAATTTCCGTTGCAAAGAGCGAGTATTCGAACCCGATTGCAGGATTTGACGCAGAGGGGAATCTGACTTACGGAGGAGACCCGGCGGCGCTTGTAGACGGGGATACCGTGTATCTTTATACCGGGCATGATGTGTCGGAGAGCGATTCCTATGTGATACCGGAGTGGCAGTGTTATTCCACGCAGGATATGAAGAATTGGACTTACGAGGGCGTGATTTTATCCTGTTCCGACATTGACTGGGCGGATAATAATTCCGCTTGGGCGGGGCAGGTTGCCAAGCATTACAGCGAAGCAGACGGAAAAGATATGTATTATTTCTATTACTGTTCGTGGGATAACCAGTCACAGGGAAAACAGTCCATTGGTGTTGCGGTGTCCGACAGCCCGACAGGACCTTTTACAGACATTGGCTCTGCACTGGTGCCGGGAACATTTACGACAAATGAATCATCGACATGGAATGACATTGACCCGACAGTCTGGATTGAGGCAGACGAGACGGGCGAAGAACATCGCTATCTTGCATGGGGAAATGGAAAATATTTTATCTGCGAGTTAAATGAAGATATGACTTCAATTAAGGATTTAGACGGCGATGGTGAGATTACGTTTGGAACGGACGTGCTTGAAAAGGTGGCACCGGGAAGTTATACAGAAGCACCGTGGCTTTACCGCAGACAGGATGATGACGGAAATTATTATGGAGATTACTATATTTTCTATGCTGCCGGCTGGCGGGAAGAAATGGCATATGCAACGACAGATGATTTGATAAATGGAAAATGGGTTTATGGTGATATTATCATGGAGCCGACCGCTACATCGAACACGAACCATATGGCAGTGATTGACTTTAAGGGGAAAACATATTTTATCTATCACAACGGTTCCTTAGATGGCGGAAGCGGTTATCGCAGAGTGGCATGTGTGGAAGAGATAACGTTTGAGGACGACGGCACCGTTTCCTATATTGATGAGACGGCGGCAGGATTGTTTGGTGAGTGCGTATCGCTGGCAAAAGATGGGAAAGCTCTATCCCATGCGGCTTATCACAACTCCAAGAGCGATGATGCCTATCCGTATTCAGATGTGGCAGTCGGCATTGGGGAAAGTGATGATGCGATGGATGCAGAGTGGGTGTTACAGGCCGGAAAGGCGGATACGGGAAATGAGAATTACGTTTCCATAGAATCGAATAACAAACCGGGACTTTATCTGACCTGCGTAGAAGAAAAAGTAGTTTTGGCGCAGAATGCGGATCATGACCTCGCAGAGAAACAGACATTCTTAACTGTCAGTGGATTAGCGGGAGAAGGCGTCTCTTTTGAAAGTGTGTCAAATCCGGGAATGTATCTTGCGGTAGATGCAGACGGCAGCCTTATCTTATCCGACGGAATTGATAAAGATGCCGCTACATTTGAGATTGAGAGTATGATAGATTAAAATGCTATAGAGCCTGATATGGAATGGTTGTCCCCATGCCGGAACTCGTGTGCAGTTCATAGTCGTCTGTGATAAATATGGCTTCCACATCAGCGAGACTTTCGATGAGTGCCATTCCATCGTCAAGACCAAGCGTAAAGCAGGTGGTAGACAGACCGTCACCGTCCACGGAATCATCACAGATAATCGTGACACCTAAAAGATGATTGTCGTAAGGGTAGCCGGTGTGCGGATTTAAAATGTGATGGTAGAATTTGTCGCCAATTTCGTAATAGCGCTCGTAGACTCCGGACGAGACGACCGTTTTATCCGCAACTTCGACGGAAGCAATCGCTTCACCGTCCTCAGAAAAAGGTTTTTGGATGCCGATGGTATAGGAACTGCCATCGGCTTTTTTGCCGAGTGTGAGCACGTTGCCGCCGAGGTTAATCATGCCGCTCTCGACACCGTTTTCTTCTAAATATGCTTTCATTTTATCGGCAATAAACCCTTTTGCAATACCGCCTAAGTCAAGTTTTGAATCCGGATTGCTTAACGCAACTTTGTTGCCGTCAATCGTGACGCCCTTGTAGTCGACTGTTTTTAAGGCTTCCTGAATCTCGTCGTCTGTCGGAACGGCGCTCTCCGGAACTTCATCTAGAAGAGCGTACGTGGAAAAATTCCATAAATCAGAAAGTTTTCCGATTGTGATGTCAAAATTTCCGTCGCTCAAATCGCCGTAGTAGATTCCCTTTTTTAACAACTCGATTGTCTCATCGTGAACCTCGACAAATGCGCCATCGGCATTGTTGATGTTTGAAATATCGCTGTCGGATACGGTGTTTGAAAAATAACTTTCGTAGGTGTCTGCTAGGGAAAAACAATCTTCTAACAAAGATTCGTAAGAGCTTTTGTAAAGGGTAATCTGGATTACCGTATTAAAATAGAAGCCGGATTTTGAAATGGTCTGTTCAGAAGAAGGCAGGGAACAGCCGGAGAGTGCTGCGGAAAACATGCACAGAATCAGCAGAAGGGAAAGATGTTTTAAATATTTTTTCATAGTAAAAACTTCCTTTTCAATCGTAATAAATGATATTTCTGTTACAACTTTACCACACAGATAAAAAACAGACAACGAAATTGAAATTTTTTTTGTTATTTTCGGGGTTTTGTGTTAGAGTATAATTTGTATGATTCTATCAGTATGCGAAAAAGTGTTCTGATAGTGTGGAAGAATGTGCAAAAGAGATGTGGACACAAGATGGAGGGGTTAGAAATGAAACAGGAAGAGTTTGATTTTGGCAGTAAAAAAAGAATCGTTGTAAAGATAGGGTCATCTTCCTTAAATCATCCGGAAACGGGTAATTTAGATTTTACAAAGATAGAACATCTGGTGCGTGAACTGTGCGATTTGAGAAATCGCGGCATGGACGTGTGCTTAGTCAGTTCAGGTGCGATTTCGGTCGGAAGACAGTCGATGGGTTTAAAAGAGCGCCCGAAAGATATTTCGACGAAACAGGCATGCGCAGCCGTAGGGCAGGCAAGGCTGATGATGATTTATCAGAAGCTGTTTGCAGAATACAACCAGATTGCAGGTCAGGTTCTGATGACGAAAAATACAATGATAAATCCTGTTTCAAGGGAAAATGCCCGCAATACATTTGAAGAGTTATTTCATCTTGGTGTCATCCCGATTGTAAACGAAAACGATACTGTATCGACTTACGAGATGCAGTTTGGCGATAATGATACCTTGTCTGCGATTGTAGCGTCTTTGACAGGTGCAGATATGCTGATCCTGTTATCCGACATTGACGGGCTGTTCACGGACGACCCGCGCCAGAATCCGAAGGCAGAGTTGATTCCGGTGGTAGAATCGTTAGATGAGAGCTTTTTCCACATGGCAAAGGGAACGACGGGAAGCGATGTTGGAACCGGTGGCATGTCGACAAAACTGACAGCGGCAAAGATTGCAACTTTATCAGGTGCGGATATGGTAATCGCAAACGGAAAAGACGTCTGTGTCATTCATCATATTATGGATGATACTTTTACAGGCACCATTTTTAAGGAAAATTACAATTCAAACTTCCACATAGCAGATTTTATTATGGAAACAATCGGATAGGAAAGGTAACAAAATGGAAAAAGAAAAAATTGACCGCATAAATGAATTGTACCGGAAGTCAAAGGCGGAAGGTCTGACAGAAAAAGAGAAAAAAGAACAGGATTTGCTGAGAAAGCAGTTTATTGCGGATGTCAAGGGGAACCTTGTCGCACAGCTCAACAACATCGATATGGTAAATGAAGATGGAAGTGTAGAAAATCTCGGTGAAAAATATGGAAAGAAATCAGGATTATCGTAAGAAGCATAAAGCAATCCGCAATGCAATGCCTGCAGACGAAGTAAGGCAGAAAAGCCTTCAGATATGCAGATATCTCGAAGAGTCTGCCTGGTATGAAAAGGCAGATGTCATATTTTCATATTATCCGCTTGGAAATGAGGTGTCTGCACAGGCATTTCATGAGAAAATTTGGTGTGATGGCAGGAAACTGGCGCTTCCGCGTGTGGAGGGGGATGAGATGGAGTTTTATTTTGTCTCCTGCATGGAAGAACTTGCGGAGGGAAGTTTTCATATTATGGAACCTGTTTCACAATGCGAAAAGGTATTGATAGAAAAAGAACATCCGCCGGTTGTGTTAACTCCGGGACTCGTCTTTGATGAGTCAGGAAACCGTTATGGTTATGGAAAAGGATATTACGACCGTTTTTTTACAAGGCATCCGGAAATACGCATGCGCTATGGATTAGCGTTTGCACACCAGCTAGAACAGACGATTCCGGCAGGGGAATGGGATGTTCCGATGCTTGGAATCTATACGGAAGACGGTTACCGAAGGGTAAGAGGGTTATAGAATAGAAAGGGAAGGTGCAATATGGAATTAGAACTGATTTGTCAGAAGGCAAAAGAAGCAGCGGGAAAAACAGGGGCATTAGATACCAACACGAAGAATCAGACCTTGCGTCGCGTCGCAGAGAACCTGCAAAAGGATGCAGAAAAGATTCTTTCTGCCAATGAAAAAGACCTTGAAAACGGCAGAAAAAACGGGATGCCGGAAGCGTTGTTAGACCGCCTGATGCTCAATGAAAAGCGTATCGAACAGATGGCAGAGGGGCTGTTACAGATTGCATCACTTGATGACCCGATTGGAGAAGTCTTGTCGGAAAAAACACGACCAAACGGTTTACATATCGGAAAGAAACGTGTACCAATCGGCGTGGTTGGGATTATCTATGAAGCCAGACCAAATGTGACAGCAGATGCATTTGGGTTATGCTTTAAGACTGGAAATGTAGTTATATTAAAAGGTGGAAGTGATGCTATTTTTTCAAATATAGAAATTGTGGCGTCCATTCGAAGAAGTCTGTCAGAATGTGGTCTGCCACAGGAGACGGTATCATTGATTGAGGATACCTCGCGGGAGACGGCGACAGCATTTATGAAGATGAATGACTATGTGGATGTGCTGATTCCGCGTGGTGGCGCCGGATTAATCCGTGCAGTGGTGAATCAGGCAACCATTCCGGTTATCGAGACCGGAACCGGAAACTGCCATATCTATGTGGATGAGACTGCAGATTTAGAGATGGCGGTAAAGATTATCATGAATGCGAAGACACAGCGTATCGGAGTCTGCAATGCATGTGAGTCGCTTGTTGTGCATGAGGCGGTTGTAAACGAACTGATGCCGCAGCTTGCAAAAGCATTACAGACCAAAGAAGTCGAGATTCATGCTGATGAGCCTGCAAAGGAAGCCGCAGAGGTTACCGGAGTGAGAGGAGAACTTTTAAAAGCTGCAACTGAAAAAGACTGGGGCACGGAATATTTGGACTATATGATTTCCGTTAAGACGGTAGCTTCCATTGACGAGGCGATTGCCCACATTAACCGCTATAACACTGGACATTCCGAAGCGATTATCACAAGAGATTATAACCATGCAGAGCAGTTTTTAAATGAGATTGATGCGGCATGTGTTTATGTAAATGCATCTACGAGATTTACCGATGGCTATGAATTTGGATTCGGAGCAGAGATTGGAATTAGTACCCAGAAGCTTCATGCAAGAGGACCGATGGGATTAGAGGCACTGACCAGCACAAAATATATCATTCGCGGAAATGGTCAGATACGCGAATAAATAGAGCAAAGAAAAGGAATTAGAAATGAAGAAACACCCAAAGTTAAAATTAGTTGAACACAAAAATGTACCACAGGAAGAACCGGCACGCCAGTATTATTTTATGGAAATTGCAAAAGAATACGTGCGTCAGCTTGCAGAGTTAAAGGGAAGCCCGCTTACTGCATGCACGAAGACATTCGGCTGCCAGATGAATGCCCGCGATTCCGAGAAACTGGTTGGCATTTTAGAAAAAATCGGGTATCAGGAGACGGATTCCGAGCAGGCAGATTTTGTAATTTACAATACCTGTACTGTCCGTGAGAATGCGAATAATAAAGTATACGGAAGACTTGGTTACTTAAATGGTTTCCAGAAAAAGAATCCTTATATGATGATTGGTCTCTGTGGCTGTATGATGCAGGAACCGAAAGTGGTCGAGAAAATCAGAACAAGCTACAGCTTCGTGGATTTGATTTTTGGAACCCATAATATTTATAAATTTGCGGAACTGATTGTAAATGCGTTGGAGTCTAACTCCATTACCATCGACATCTGGGAGGATACCGATAAAATTGTAGAAGATCTTCCGGTAGAACGTAAATTCTCGTTCAAATCCGGCGTCAACATTATGTTTGGATGCAATAACTTTTGTAGTTACTGTATTGTCCCATATGTGCGCGGACGTGAGCGAAGCCGTGAGCCAAAAGAAATTATTCGGGAGATTGAGCACCTTGTAGCAGATGGTGTTGTCGAAATCATGCTCTTAGGCCAGAACGTGAATTCCTATGGCAAGAATTTAGAGCAGCCGATGACATTTGCACAGCTTTTGCAGGAAATTGAGAAGATTGAAGGCTTAGAGAGAATCCGCTTCATGACATCCCATCCGAAGGATTTGTCTGATGAGCTGATTGAAGTTATGAAGAATTCGAAAAAAATCTGCAAGCATTTACACCTTCCATTGCAGTCGGGAAGCAGCCGTATCTTAAAAATCATGAATCGCCGTTACGACAAAGAACACTATTTAGAATTAGTGGACAAGATTCGTGCCGCTGTACCGGACATTGCACTGACAACGGATATCATTGTCGGATTCCCGGGCGAGACAGAGGAAGATTTCGAAGAGACTATGGATGTAGTAAGAAAAGTGCGTTACGACAGTGCGTTTACATTCATCTATTCGAAGAGAACCGGAACACCTGCGGCAGCAATGGAAGACCAGGTGCCGGAAGAGGTTGTGAAAGAACGATTTGACCGTCTGTTAAAAGAGGTTCAGACAATCGCTGCAGAGAAAGCGGGACGCCTGACAGGCGAGACACTTCCTGTTTTAGTTGAGAGTGTCAATGAGCAGGATGCCTCTTTGGTGACGGGTAAACTGAGCAATAATTCAACCGTGCATTTCCCTGGAACAGCAGACCTGATTGGCCAGATTGTGGATGTCACATTAAAAGAGTGCAGAGGCTTTTATTATTTAGGAGAAAGAAACGCATGACAAAACGTTTTTCAAAAAGAGACGTGATTTTTCTTGGAATTCTTGTGGTGGTATTAGCTCTTATCTATGTTGGGTATGTGTTTTTTGGCGGAAAGACGGGCGACACGGTAGAGATTACGATTGATGGTGCTTCCTACGGAACATATTCTCTGTCGGAAGAACAGGAGATTCCAATTGAAATTGATGGAACCGTAACAAACGTTTTAAAAATAGAACACGGTGAGGCGGATATGATTGAAGCGGACTGCCCGGATCAGCTCTGCGTGCACCAGAAGGCAATCAGCAAGGACAGGGAGACGATTGTCTGTCTGCCCAATAAGGTTGTCGTAGAAGTAAAAAGCAAGACAGAAAGTGAGTTTGATTCTATTGCGAAGTAAGAAAATTGCATTTTTAGGGGTGTTTATCGCACTGGCTTTAATTTGCAGTTATGTAGAGTCCCTGATTCCTTTTTATTTTGGAATACCGGGTGTAAAACTAGGATTGACCAATATTGTAGTTGTAATTATGCTCTATACCATAGGGGAAAAAGAAGCGTTTGCAGTTTCAATGCTGCGAATTGTCCTTGCAGGCTTTCTGTTTGGAAACCTGTTTAGTATTCTCTACAGTTTAGCGGGCGGACTGCTTAGTTTTCTGGTGATGTACCTGATAAAGAAGTTCGGGCTGCTCGGCGTTGTGCCGGTCAGCGTCTGCGGCGGAATTTTCCACAATATCGGGCAGATTTTCGTTGCCGCCTTTGTGGTGGAAAATTATAATATTTTTTATTATATTCCGGTGCTTTTGGTTGCCGGAACCATAACAGGATTTTTGATAGGAATTGTAGGGCAGGAGATTATTCTGCGATTGAAAGGAAAGTTGTTATAAATGTATTCATATATCAGAGGAATATTAGCAGAGATAGAAGAAGATAAAATTGTGGTGGAAGCAAATGGCATCGGCTACAATATCTATACGACAGCGCAGACATTTGATTACCTTCCGTCAATGGGCGAGGAGGTCAAAGTCTACACATACCTTCACTTAAGAGAAGATGTGATGATGCTTTACGGTTTTTTGACAAAGGATGACTTAAGAGTGTTTAAACTTTTAATCGGCGTCAACGGAATCGGTCCGAAGGGAGCATTGGCAATTCTTTCAGTGATGACAACAGATGATCTGCGCTTTGCGGTACTCGGCGATGACGCAAAAGCAATTGCGAAAGCACCCGGTGTCGGGGCAAAGACGGCACAGCGCCTGATTTTAGAGTTGAAGGATAAATTAAGCTTAGAGGATGCATTCGAGCAGAAATTAGAACACCAGCAGGCGGCACCGGTATCTAATGCCAAAGGTGTGAAAAATGAAGCGGTTGAGGCTTTGGTTGCACTCGGTTATTCATCTTCCGAGGCATTGAAGGCGTTGAACGGAATTGAAGTGACAGACGAGACGGATGTGGAAGACCTGCTAAAGGCTGCATTGAAGAATATGGCATTTTTATAGAAATGTACACGAAAGGTATGGTTAGAAAACGATGGAAAAACGTGTTATTTCCACACAGGTGCAGGAAGAAGATTTAAAGATTGAGAAAAGCCTGCGCCCGCAGATGCTCGAAGATTACGTCGGACAGCAGAAAGCGAAGGAAAATTTAAAAATTTATATCGAGGCGGCAAAACAGAGAAATGAGGCGCTCGACCATGTCCTTTTCTATGGACCGCCGGGACTTGGTAAGACGACACTGGCTGGAATTATCGCAAATGAGATGGGAACGCATATGAAGGTGACAAGTGGCCCTGCCATCGGAAAACCGGGCGAGATGGCTGCTATTTTAAGTAATCTGCAGGAGGGAGATGTCCTCTTTGTCGATGAGATTCACCGTCTGAATCGTCAGGTGGAAGAGGTCCTTTATCCGGCGATGGAAGATTATGTCATAGACATCATGATTGGAAAAGGCGCGACGGCAAGGGCAATACGTCTCGACCTTCCAAAGTTTACTTTAGTTGGTGCAACAACGAGGGCGGGCATGCTTTCCGCACCACTGCGTGACCGTTTTGGGGTGGTACATCATCTTGAATTTTACACCGTGGAGGAGTTAAAAACCATCATTCTTCACTCGGCGGCAACGTTAGATGTCGAGATTGATGAGGAGGGAGCCTATGAGCTTGCAAAACGTTCGAGAGGAACCCCTCGTCTTGCAAACCGTCTGTTAAAACGTGTGCGTGATTTTGCAGAAGTAAAATACGATGGCAAAATTACAAAAGAAGTTGCATCGTTTGCGCTTGACCTTTTAGAGGTAGATAAGATGGGACTTGACCAGAATGACCGCAATATTTTAATGACCATCATTGAAAAATTTGCTGGCGGTCCGGTCGGACTTGATACGCTTGCGGCGGCAATCGGTGAGGACTCCGGAACGATTGAAGATGTCTATGAACCGTATCTTGTCAAAAACGGTTTTATCAATCGTACCCCGAAGGGAAGAGTTGTGACAGATTTTGCGTACCGTCACTTTGGAATCACAAAATAAGCAAGTTCTTGTTGCTTTTACTACTAAATCTAGTTATAATAGAGAAAAATAAGAAGTTTAATCACCAGGGAGGATAAGGTTATGTCAGCGAAGACAAGTGCCGAGGTTATTATTGGTGGAAAGGTTTATACATTAAGCGGTTATGAGGGTGAGGATTATCTTCAGAAAGTGGCTGCTTATATTAACAATAAGATAAGTGAATTCGACTCGATTGAAGAAGTACGTCATTTTCCGGCCGATATGAAAGCAACTTTGTTAGAGCTGAATATTGCCGATGACTATTTCAAGGCGAAATCCCAGGTTGAAAAGTTAGAACAGGAAATCGAAGCGAAGGAAAAAGAGATTTACGATTTAAAACATGATTTAATTTCGAATCAGGTGAAGACGGAGACGAGCGAGAAAGAACGCAAGGCGTTAGAGAAAGAGAATCGTGAATTGCAGTTACATAATGCCAAATTAGAAGCGACATTAGAGGATAAATTACTTGGAAAAGTAAAAGAAGAGGGGACGGAGTAGATTCGTTCCCTTTTCGTTTGACAGAAAACAGGAAAGTGAGGACACAACGCCATCATGCAGAAAATAGAAGGAAAACAGGAATTGAAAGAATTGGAATTGTTAGCCCCGGCAGGCTCCTATGAGACCTTCCGTGCGGTGATTGCGGCAGGTGCGGACGCTGTTTATCTTGGCGGAAGTTTGTTTGGTGCAAGAGCCTATGCAAACAATTTTGCAGAAGAAGAATTGTGCCGAGCCATTGACTATGCACATCTGCATGGGAAAAAGATTTTTTTGACCGTAAATACACTTTTTAAAGAGAAAGAATTGGAAAAAGAATTATATGACTATCTGCTGCCATATTACAGACAGGGCTTAGATGCGGTAATCGTACAGGATATGGGAGCATTCGGACTGATTCATCGTGAATTTCCGGATCTGCCGATTCATACGAGCACGCAGATGACGGTGACGAACGCCTACGGTGCGAAGCTGATGAAGGATATGGGAGCAACGCGGGTTGTGACGGCGCGGGAGTTAAGTTTTGCCGATATCCGTGACATCTACGATAAGGTCGATGTGGAGATTGAGAGCTTTGTGCACGGTGCACTCTGTTACTGTTATTCCGGACAATGCCTTCTCAGCAGCATGCTCGGAGGAAGAAGCGGAAACCGCGGAAGATGCGCGCAGCCGTGCCGTCTCTCCTATGAAGTGTTTGACGAGAAAAAGAAGGTGCGTGCCGGGGAATCCTATATTTTAAGCCCGAAAGATTTATGCACCATTGAATTTTTGCCACAGCTTGCCGCGAGCGGAGTTTTTTCCTATAAAATTGAGGGGAGAATGAAGCAGGCAGAATACGCGGCGGGCGTGGTATCTGTTTACCGTGAATATATGGACCGCTATCTGTCGGAAGGGGCAAAAGGATATCAGGTCAGCAAGGCAGACATGCAAAAACTTTACGATTTTGGAAACAGAAGTGGTTTTACGAAGGGCTATTATTTCCAGCACAACGGCAAGAACATGATTACGTTCGAAAAGCCAAATCATGCGAAGGGAAACGAACTTTTGCAGAAAGAGGTTCGTGAAACCTATATCGAGGCAGAGAACAAAGAAAAAATAAAGGGAATCTTAACATTAAAAAAAGAATTTCCTGCTATACTTGAAGTGTGGAAACAGGACAAGCACATTACGCTTGAGGGGGCGGTGGTGCAGGAAGCACAGAAGCAGCCGCTTCTTTTAGAAAAAGTGGAAAGTGTCATCCGACAGACCGGGACAACGCCGTTTGAATTTGAAACCTTGGAGGTTCAGATGGACGAGGGATGCTTCCTTCCGGTGCAGGCATTAAAACAGCTCCGCCGGGATGCGTTAGAACAGCTGCTAGAGACGCTTGTTGATGAAAATAGACGAAGTGAGCAACAGAAATTAACTACAGACATACATAAAGAAGATGAAGAGGATAAGCCAAAAGAAAAAGGCAGGAGAGTTTCTTCCGGTGCTGGGCTTGTGGTTTCGGTGGAACAGCGGAGACAGATTGCGGCATGTCTTACAAAAGAGTATGTCACAGCCATATACTTAGACAGTTGCTGTTATAAGAGGGATACGTTCCTTTCAGAACTCCGGGAGGATGTAAAAAAAGTGCAGGCTGCCGGAAAAGAGGCCTATCTGGTGCTCCCGGGTGTTTTTCGTACCGAGACGGCGCAGTTTTACGCAATACTGGCAAAAGAACTTAAGGCACTTCCATTAGATGGTTTCGTGGTAAAGAGCTTAGACGAACTTGCATTCTTAAAGGAGGAATATCTTTCCGATAAGAAGCTGATTCTTGACCAGAGCATGTACACGTACAATAACCGTGCGCAGAAAGTCTTTGAAGAGGTTCCTTATCTTAGAAATACGATGCCGTTTGAGTTAAACCGTCACGAGATTGCAGCGCGTGAAAATAAGAACAGTGAGATGGTCATTTACGGATATCTTCCGCTTATGGTGTCTGCGCAGTGCGTACACGCAAACAGCGGTGTCTGTGATAAAAAGCCGCAGGTAACATATTTAAAGGATCGCTATGGAAAATTTTTCCCGGTGAAGAATCAGTGCGAAGAGTGCTATAATGTGTTATATAATTCCACACCGCTTGTCTTGTTCGGTTACAAAAAAGAACTTGTTTCAGCGGGAATTTCTACATTCCGTATGATGTTTACGGTGGAAGAGGAAAAGCAGATAAATAAGGTGTTTGATTACTATGAGAATACCTGGATTGAGAAGAAGATGGATTTATCTGCTGCCTTAAAAGGTGAATATACGAACGGTCATTTTAAAAGAGGAGTCGAATAATTTATGGTAAATCTGATTACCCAGTTGTCAAAATATCTGATGATATTTATGTTTGCATTTTATGCTTATGAATGTTTCGCGGTTTTTCGAAAAAAACTGACCGAAAAAAAGCGTGATGCAATCTATCACAGACAAAATGTTTTGATGTATCTGATTCATTTTGATGCATTTTTGGTGATGTTTCTTGTCACAAAAGAGAAGCAGCTGATAGGGTTTTATCTGATGCAGCTTATCTTATTACTTGCAATCATCATCTGTTACCGGATTTTTTACAAGAATACATCGCGCCTGTTGCTTAATAATATGTGCATGCTTTTGTCGGTCAGCTTTATTATCTTAACAAGGTTAGACTACAGCAAGGCATTGAAGCAGTACGTTATCTGCGCAGCGTCTGCGGTGATAGCGCTTTTGATACCGGTTCTTATGAAAAAACTTCATTTTTTCCATAAGTTAGAGTGGGTGTATGCCGCAGTCGGCATGTTAGCGCTCCTTCTTGTGGCGGTTGTAGGCTCGACCAGCTACGGTGCGAAAATCTCCATTTCGATTGCGGGAATTTCGATTCAACCGTCGGAATTTGTCAAGATTTTGTTTGTGTTCTTTACGGCAGCAATGCTGAATAAATCGACAGAATTTAAAAATATAGTGATTACAACCATAGTTGCGGCTATGCATGTTTTGATTCTGGTCGCTTCCAAAGATTTAGGCGGTGCGTTAATCTTTTTCGTGGCATATCTTGTTATGTTATATGTGGCGACAAGACAGCCCCTCTATTTCTTCGGTGGAATCGGAGCCGGAGCGATTGCATCTGTTTTGGCATACAAATTATTTAACCATGTCCGCGTCAGGGTTGTGGCATGGCGGAATCCGTTGAGCGTCATTGACAATGAGGGATACCAGATCTGCCAGTCTCTTTTTGCAATTGGAACGGGCGGCTGGTTTGGAATGGGGCTCTATCAGGGCTTGCCGAATAAGATACCGGTTGTGGAGCAGGACTTTGTGTTCTCGGCAATTTCCGAGGAACTTGGCGGAATTTTTGCACTGTGTCTGATTATGGTCTGCATCAGCTGCTTTTTGATGTTTTTTAACATTGCAATGCAGATGAAAAATCAGTTCTATAAACTGGTGGCATTAGGACTCGGAACCGTTTATGGATTCCAGGTGTTTCTGACGATCGGTGGAGTTACAAAGTTTATTCCGTCTACCGGAGTGACCCTTCCGCTGGTAAGCTACGGTGGAAGCTCCATGCTCAGCACGATGATTTTATTTGGAATTATTCAGGGATTGTATCTCTTGAAACAGAATGAAGGAGAATTAGATGGCAAAGGAAAAAATGAGCGGAAAGTATCCAAAAAGAAAAAAACAAAAGTCACTGGATTCGATGCCGAAGTGGAAGACCTCACATAAAAATCGTGAGTTTGCGGTTGTGACGTACACTTTTCTTGCGATTTTTGTTGGCCTGATGGCATATTTTGCGTATTTCCAGTTTTTTAAGAGTGAGGATTTTATCAACAGCCCGTACAACAGCAGACAGGATACATTTTCAACTAGAATTGTACGCGGAGATATTCTATCCGCAGATGGAAAAGTTTTAGCGGAGACTGTAACAGATTCCGAGGGAAACGAGACAAGAAATTATCCGTATGGCAATATGTTTGCACATGCGGTGGGTTATTCTGTCAATGGAAAAGCGGGAATTGAATCCCAGATGAACTTTAATCTGCTTCGTTCCCACACATTTTTTCTAGAGCAGATTGTAAACGAACTGCAGGGGAAAAAGAATCAGGGCGACAATGTTGTCACGACTTTAAATTACACGCTCCAGAGTACGGCGTATGATGCGCTTGGAAGTTATGACGGCGCAATTATCGTAATAGAGCCGTCCACCGGGAAAATTTTAGCGATGGTATCAAAGCCGGATTATGATCCGAACACGATTGCGGCGCAGTGGAGTGATTTGATTTCATCGGATTCCTCGGCACTTTTAAACCGTACCACACAGGGCTTATATCCGCCCGGCTCTACGTTTAAAATTTTTACAACGTTAGAGTATATGCATGAAAATTCGAATATTGAGGATTATAGTTTTGACTGCAGCGGAAGCTTTACTTCGGAGGGTTCTACCATTCACTGCTATAATAACAAGAGCCATGGCACAGAGAATCTGCTGCAATCGTTTGAACATTCCTGCAACTCTTCTTATGCGAATATCGGTCTGGGATTAGATGCTTCGAAGTTTACAAAATTATGTGACAGCCTTTTGTTTAACACGACACTTCCGACAGCGTACGAGTCCTCAATCAGCAGTTTTTCTTTGGATGACAATTCCGGGGATGCGCTTGTCATGCAGACAGCAATCGGTCAGGGTGAGACGCTTGTCACACCGATGCATATGGCACTTGTGACGGCGGCAATCGCAAACGATGGTGTGCTGATGCGCCCATATGTTGTAGATCACACAGAAAATGATAAAGGTGTTGTTGTGAAAGAATATTCTCCGAGTGTTTATGGAACACTTTTATCAGAGGATGATGCGAGCGTTATGCAGGAATATATGAAGGGCGTTGTCTCAGAGGGAACCGGAACAAAGTTAAGTGGGCAAAGTTACACGGCAGCCGGAAAAACAGGTTCTGCGGAATTTACATCGTCAAGCGGGGATGGAACACATTCCTGGTTTGTCGGCTATGCCAGCTTTGATGGAAAAGAGGACATTGCAATTGCAGTGATTGTAGAGGATTCCGGAGCGGGAAGCGAGTACGCGGTCCCTGCTGCCAAAAAGATTTTTGACGCCTATAATGCGTTAAACTAAAAAACCATCGTTTATTTTGTTGCACGCCAATGAAAAAAGTATTATACTTGATTTAAGTTTTGATAGAACCACATCAGGAGGTATTGCAATGATAGAAGCAACGAGCTGTGGTGGTGTGGTAATATTCCGCGGAAAGATATTGCTTTTGTATAAGAACTATAAGAATAAGTACGAAGGCTGGGTGCTTCCGAAGGGAACCGTGGAACCAGGGGAAGAGTACAAGGATACGGCTTTGCGTGAAGTCTTAGAAGAGACCGGTGCGCAGGCGTCTATTATTAAATATGTCGGAAAAAGCCAATATACCTTTACCGTTCCGGAGGATACGGTGGAGAAGGAAGTTCACTGGTATCTGATGATGGCTGACAGTTATTACAGCAAACCACAGCGTGAAGAGTATTTTGTGGATTCCGGTTTTTATAAGTTTCACGAGGCATATCATCTCTTGAAATTTGCGAATGAGAAGCAGATTTTAGAGAAAGCTTATAATGAATATCTGGAATTAAAGAAAAGCAATTTATGGGGCAGTCACAAGTATTTTTAAAAGCAGTTTTGGCTGCTTTTTGCCTTATAAAGGAGAAAAAGACGTGAGGATTTTGCATGATCTGGTATGATAAATTGTATGTTGGAGAAAGTATGATACATAAGACAAATAAAGTCAAATGGAAAATTCGCCACAATGCAGGTCAGATAAATATTTATGTCATTACCCTGCCGTCGAACCGGGAGAATCTTTTAGATATCATCCCATCTTATGAACTGTTGCAAAAAGGATATCCGAAGAAAGGGCTTTACATTGTAGGGCTTGCAAAAGGATACGATGAGGCAGTGGAACTGGCAGGAACCATTGTAGCGGAGGTGTATCGCCATACCGGGGCGTTTGCCGTTACAGACTATCTTTTACAAAAACGAAGAGAGCGGGAAATGGCATGACAATCCTGCTTACAGTTTTAAAGGTGATAGGAATCATACTTCTGATTCTGTTAGCTCTCCTTCTTTTCCTGATTTTGCTGGTGCTGTTCTTCCCGGTTGGATATTCCGTCTGCGGGGTATCCGAAGAAGATGTATCGGTAAAAGGAAAAGTGTACTGGTTATTTTCAGCACTGTCCTTCCGCTTTGCTTACGAGAAATCCGAGCTTTCCACGGAAATCCGCATCTTCGGATTTCGCCTGAAAAAAAGAGAGGAGGATTCCTTCCCGGAAGACGAAGATTTTTCGGAAGACGATTTCTTTTCGGGAGATGGAGATTTTTCGGAAGATAAGTCTTTAGAGAGGGATGAAACGCCGGTTCGTGCGGACGAACGTGAGAAAGCAAAAGAAACTTTGGAAGAACCAACTCGTGTGGATGAGACTTCGAAGGAAGAGCGGGGGCGCAAAGGTTCGACGCGAAAGCAAAAAGCATCGGCTGATACTTCCGGTCGGGAAAGCGAAAGAAAAAAGCCGGGTTCTTTTTTGAAAAAAGGAAAAGAGCTTTGGCATACGATGACACAAGAGGAAAATAAGGCAACGGCAAAAAGTGCGTTAGGCGAATTGATTTATCTGCTTAAGCACTTCCGTGTCCGGAAGATACAGTCGGAACTTACGTTTTCGGCAGGAGACCCTGCTCTGACAGGGCAGGTTTTAGGCGTTCTTTGTCTGATGCCGTTTCTATACCAGAAGGGAGTTCATATTACACCCGATTTTGAGGCAGAGAAATGGTATGTGAGGGGAAGAATCAATGGCACTGGGCATATGCGTCTGGTACATGTTCTGCGTTCCTTAATCCGGTTGTGGAAGGATGAAAATATAAGAAAATTAATTAAAAACAGATAAGAAACAGGAGGTTTTTCAAATGGGAGATAACACATTTCATAATACGGTGGAATCACTTTTTAAAGGGATGGACAGCTTTATTACAACCAAAACAGTAGTTGGAGATGCAATTCACATTGGAGATACCATTATTCTTCCGCTTGTCGATGTATCCTTTGGTGTTGCGGCAGGTGCATTCAGCCAGGATAAGAAGAATAACGGAGCCGGCGGTATGGGCGGTAAGATTATGCCGAGTGCCGTTCTTGTCATCCAAAACGGTACGACAAAGCTTGTAAACATCAAGAATCAGGATGGTGTCACAAAGATTTTGGATATGGTGCCGGAATTTGTAGACCGTTTCACTTCCAAAAAGGGAGAGGATACGGTGACGGCAGGCGATGAAGGCGCCAGAAAAGAAGCGGAAGATAAGATGAGCGATATTTTATCGGAATCTGTATCGGATAAAGAAGCATAGAATCATGAGAGAGACATATATTATTAGTGATATATGTCTTTTTTATTGGAGTCAGAATGAGAAGAATCATTGGATTTGCTCTGTTTTGGTTTGCAATGGGAATGCTTGTCATGCTCATTCTGTCGAATGAGTTTTTGGGATTTTTGATTATTGCAGTCTGCCTGATTTTAGGATATTACATTTTCTGCTGTTGAGAGAGCAGTTCGATACGCGAAAAGTATTTTATGTAATAGGAATCAAATTTTCTAATTACACAAAAAAAGAGAATTGATAAAATCAATTCTCTTTCTACGTTCAATCTAAGCTCTTTCAACTTTTCCGGATCTCAAACAGGAAGCACATACATATAATTTCTTAGGTGTTCCGTTAACTTTGCAGCTAACACGTTTGATGTTTGATTTCCACATTCTATTTGATTTTCTATGAGAATGGCTGACATTATTTCCGAAATGAGCGCCCTTTCCACAAACTGCACATTTTGCCATGACTTGCACCTCCTTGCATTTTCCTAAGCCTCTTACTGTTATAGACTCACAACATGATTATTCTATCAAATAATAGGAGAGAATGCAAGCAGAATTTAAAAAAATTATAAAATTCGTAATTTGAGACTATGAATTTTTGTAAAAAGCGGTTATAATAAGAACAAACTAGCGTCAATATAAATAAAATTAAAATGGAGGCTACGTATGAAAGGACAAATGGAGACCCGTTTGGGTAAAGTTATGATAGACCCTGAAGTAATTGCAACATATGCAGGTTCCGTGGCAGTAGAATGCTTCGGTATTGTAGGTATGGCTGCAGTCAATATGAAGGATGGTCTTGTAAAATTATTAAAGAAAGATTATTTGACACATGGAATAAATGTTGTAGTAGGTGAAGACAATAAAATCACAATTGATTTTCATGTCATCGTATCTTATGGTGTCAGCATCGGTACGGTTTCCGATAACTTAATCGAAACAGTAAAATACAAAGTAGAAGAGTTTACTGGAATGGAAATCGACAAACTGAACATTTACGTCGAAGGCGTACGTGTGATTGATTAAGGAGGATTAGAAAGTTGGAAATCAAGGCGATAAATGCTGAAACTCTTGCAAAGATGTTTTTGGCAGGAGCAAAGAATTTAGATGCAAAGAAAGAATGGATTAACGAATTAAATGTATTCCCTGTACCGGACGGTGATACGGGTACTAATATGTCTATGACAATCATGTCTGCGGCAAAAGAGGTTATGAACTTAGAGCAGAAGGATATGAAGTCTGTTGCAAAGGCAATCTCTTCCGGATCATTAAGAGGTGCGCGCGGTAACTCCGGTGTTATTTTATCCCAGTTATTCCGTGGCTTTACAAAAGTGATTGCAGAATATGATGAGATTAATGTCCAGATTATGGCAGACGCTTTTGAAAAAGCAACAGAGACCGCTTACAAGGCTGTTATGAAGCCAAAAGAGGGTACGATTCTTACCGTGGCACGTGGTATGTCCACAAAAGGTCTTGAAGAAGAAGAGAAGACGGACGATTTGATTACATTCTGCAAAGAAGTGATCAAAGCCGGAGACCATGCATTGAGCAAGACACCGGACATGCTTCCTGTTTTAAAACAGGCTGGCGTTGTAGATTCCGGCGGACAGGGACTGATGCAGGTATTAAAGGGATGTCTTGACTGTTTAGAGGGAAAAGAGATTGATTATACATTTGAAGAGACACCTTCCGCAGGAGCAGCAACATCTAATTCCTATATTGACGCACAGGCAGCTCAGGAGATTACATTTACTTATTGTACCCAGTTCTTGATTATGCTTGAAAAGCCATTTACCAGCAAACAGGAGAATGAATTTAAGAGCTATTTAGAGTCTATCGGTGATTCTATTGTAGTAGTTGCGGATGATGAGATTGTAAAGGTACATGTACATACCAATGATCCGGGTCAGGCAATGCAGAAGGGTCTCACGTATGGACAGTTAACGACAATTATCATTGAAAATATGCGCTTAGAGCGTGACGAGAAGATTTCTGCCATGAAGGAAAAAGAGATGCAGGCAGCGGCAGTACCGGAGAAAGAAGCAGTTGCAGAAGAGCCGGTAGAAGAAAAAGAGATGGGATTCATCACGGTAAGCATCGGAGAAGGTATCAACGAAATCTTTAAGGGACTTGGCGTTGACTATATCATCGAGGGCGGTCAGACCATGAATCCTAGTACAGAGGATATGTTGAATGCCATTGAGAAAGTGCATGCAAAGAATATCTTTATTTTCCCGAATAACAAGAACATTATTCTTGCAGCAAACCAGGCAGCTTCTTTAGTGGAAGATAAGAATATTATTGTCGTTCCGACAAAGACAATTCCACAGGGAATTACAGCATTGATTAACTATATCCCGGATAATTCTGCTGAGGAGAATGCAGCAAGAATGACAGAGGAAATTGAACTTGTCAAGACAGGTCAGGTCACATATGCAGTACGCGATACTGTAATTGATGATAAAGAAATCAAAGAAAATGATTACATGGGAATTGGGGATAAGAGCATCTTATCCGTTGGTCAGGAATTAAAAGCTACCGTTATGGATATGCTTTCCCAGATGATTGACGAAGATTCCGCTATGGTCAGCATTTACTACGGAGAAGAGGCAACGGAAGAGGATGCAAATGAGATTGCTTCCCTTGTCGAAGAACAGTATCCGGATGTGGAAGTAGATGTTCAGTTCGGTGGACAGCCAATTTACTACTATGTAATTTCAGTAGAATAAGGACGCATTTTGCTTGAAAAGCAGTATTTTCTTATCAGGAAAAAATGCGGTAAGAGGCCTAGGGGAGTACGCTTTCCTAGGTGATTTTATATATTTTTACAGAAACGGAAGGAAGGTATGTGATGAATTCGAATTCATCCTTGCAGGAAATAAAAGGAATCGGAGCAAAGACAGAGGAATTGTTCCACAAAATAGAGATTGATACCGTAGGGGAGCTTTTACTGCGTTATCCGAGGACGTATCTGCAATATCCGGAAGTAAAACAGCCGGATGAAGTGGAAGAAGGGGAGACGGCGGCTGTATGCGGCCGTATTTTGCAAAGTCCTGTCGTGCGAAAAGCGAGAAATATGGCGATTACCGTAACTTCCATTGGCGCCATGGGCGTTACGCTCAATCTTGTCTGGTACCGTATGCCTTACGTGAAAAATAATTTAAAGCCGGGAAATCTATATATTTTTTATGGAAAAACTACAAGAAAAAACGGGCGGCTTACGATGGAGCAGCCGGCAATCTATTCGGAGGAACAGTATCAGAAGTTAGAGCATATTTTTATGCCGGTCTATTCCCTGACAACCGGACTTTCTAACAATATGGTGACAAAGGCGGTAAGGGCTGCGTTAGAAGAGGAAGCACTTTTCCAGGATTATCTGCCGGAGGAGATTCGCGATAAATACCGGTTGTGTGAATACAACTACGCAATAAAACAAATCCATTTCCCGGATGACATGGATACGCTGATTGAAGCGAGAAGAAGGCTCGTCTTTGATGAATTTTTCTTTTTTATTCTCAGTATGCAGTATCAGAAGGAGAAAAAACAGAAAGATGAGAACCAGTTTACTTTTTCGGATGATGGGTTTACAGAAGGATTAATCGGGCAGCTTCCGTATGAATTGACAGGGGCGCAGAAGCGTGCACTGCTCGATGTACAAAAGGATTTGAGAAGTCCGTATGTCATGCAGCGTCTGATTCAGGGAGATGTCGGTTCCGGAAAAACCATTATTGCGTTTCTTGCAATGGCGGATGCAGCACATCATGGTTACCAGTCTGCCATCATGGCACCGACCGAAGTGCTTGCAAGACAGCATTACGAGACCTATCAGAAACTCTGTGAGACATTCGGTCTGCGGATTCCGATTGTTCTTCTGACCGGTTCGCTGACTGCAAAACAAAAGCGCATGGCATATGAAGCGATTGATTTATATCCGAATGCCATGGTCATTGGAACCCATGCTCTGATTCAGGAAAAGGCGGTGTATGCGAATCTTTCGCTTGTTATTACGGATGAACAGCATCGTTTTGGCGTCCGCCAGAGAGAGACATTTGCAGAGAAAGGTGTGAAGCCGAACATTCTTGTGATGAGTGCAACACCGATTCCGCGAACTCTTGCAATTATTCTTTACGGAGACTTAGATATCTCAGTGGTGGATGAAGTCCCGGCGAAACGTCTTCCTATCAAAAACTGCGTGGTCGATACGAGGTACCGCCCGAAAGCCTATGATTTCATTGAAAAAGAGGTACGTGCCGGCCACCAGGCCTACATCATCTGTCCGCTTGTCGAGGAAAGTGAGAATATGGACGGGGAAAATGTTGTGGACTATACCAAAAAACTGCGCGAAATTTTCCCGGAGGAGATTCAGCTTGGCGTTCTCCACGGCAAGATGAAGCCGGATTTGAAAAACCGGATTATGGAGGAATTTGCAAGAAATGAGATACAGGTACTTGTGTCAACTACGGTTGTAGAGGTCGGCGTCAATGTGCCGAATGCCACTGTCATGATGATTGAAAATGCGGAACGGTTCGGGCTCGCCCAGCTGCATCAGCTGCGTGGACGTGTCGGACGAGGTGATGCGCAGTCTTATTGCATTATGGTGAACTGCTCGAAGAGCAAGCATGCGAAGGAGCGATTAAATATTTTGAACCAGTCGAATGACGGCTTTAAGATTGCAAGTGAGGATTTGAAATTGCGTGGGCCGGGAGACTTTTTCGGCATCCGTCAGAGCGGCGAAATGCAGTTTGCGCTTGGAGACATCTATCAGGATGCGGCTATTTTACAGCAGACTTCCGAGGAAGTGGAACGTTTGTTAGAGGAAGATCCGGAACTTGTGGCAGAATCTTCAAAGAATTTGAAAAATTACCTGGATGAATTTGTTGGAAAACGAAGAAATAAACTAAATCTGTAAGGGCATTTTGCGCGGATTTAAAAGAAACCTGCACCGTGAAAGTGTGGGCAATGCGGAGGAGAGCATATGGAACGGGAAGCCGAACGATTTTATAAAAAGGCGAAAAATGGGAAACTGCTTACCATCATTTTGATGATTGCAGCGTTTTTGGTATTTCTAATCACAATGATAAAGGCGGACGCATTTGGTGTCGCATTTTTCGCCTATCTGTCTGCAATCATTGCGATTTATCTGTGGCATTTTACCTGTGAGCGGGCAAGACATTGCAGGATGCTGCGTCAGCCCTACACTGTTTTTCGGGATTATTGTGTCCTGATAGAGCGCGATGCGAAAAAAACTGCAGTGAAGAACCAATGGAAAATGCTGACGGCAAAGACAAATATCTGTCTGAGGCGTTTTGACCTTGCAGCGCAGGTGTTAAATTCCATGAACTGTTATGAACTGAATCAGGATTCGCAGGCAGCTTTTTATCTGATGTGGTATATTATCCATCATGTGAGCGGAAATGAGGCGGATGCAGAGAAAAATCTTGCGGTGTATCGGCAGATGGTGCAGGCAAAGAGAAGAAGGCCGCTGCCATATGCAGAAAAACGTCTCGCAGTTATCGCATCCGGAAACGAAGACGAATTGTTAGAGCTGATGAATATTCAGGAAAACATGCAGGATTCGAAGAAGATTCTGCGGCACGGTGCAGGATTTTTTACGGTGCTTTCAATGGGGCTTGCATTATATGCGGCATTAGAGCAGGAGCTTCCGGCCGGTATTTTCTTTCGGACGAATTTTATAATTTCGGCATATATTCTTGTGGCTGTCTCTATTTTGGTGCTGTTTTTCCTCTGCATCTACCAGAAAGTGCAGATAAAACGACATGCAGGATGGAGTACAACTGCTTATGTCGCAGTACATAGTATCATTTTGACACTGGGGGCACTGGCGGTTTTTGCGTACGGTTTTCTTTTGCTTTTGCAGCTGCCGGAGGAGAAGAGAATTTCCGATGGAAAAATCCTTGTCACCTATGTGTATTTTTCTGAACCGAACAGTTATGCGGTCTATGAGCCATACCATATTGTTTTGCGAAGATATCTTTATGATTCTGACGTAAATGGGAATGTTTTAGAAGAAGATAAATCAAAAATGACGGAAAAAAACACGGGTGATCATTCGGCAGAATCAATCGGAAATGGTGACGATAGCGGAGCATCAGAACAAAGTGAGCAGCCATCCCAGTACGACGAGGACGGAGTCTATACAGGAGATGCCGGCGGAAAGGAGATTTACGAAAAAATTTACGAAAGTGAATTTGCGTCTGATTATGATACGATTTCCTTTGCGTATTCGGCGAAGGGAGAGCTGTATGCACTGGTAGGGGATGCTTATGAGACGCAGGTAGACGGAGAAACGGTGACGGCACAGATTCGCCTTGTCTATGACAGAGAGTCGGCAAACGGCGCCTGTGACGAGGTCGTCTGCTATGAGGAACATTATGATGCTTCCGGAAACCGGTTGGATAATACGAGTATCCTGAACTTTTATGCGGTCACGAAAGATACCATGGAAGTGATTCCGGCGGATAAGACCTCGTGGGCAGAGCGTGGGAGTCAGGCGTATTGTGAGGCGACGGGGGAATAGCAAATAAAACACCCCCGCCACGAATCTTGATTCGTGACGAGGGTGTTTTTTCGCCTACAGTTATTTACCAGACATCTGTCTTTCCTGGGCTTCAATCATTTTTTTCACCATATAGCCCCCAACGGAACCATTCTGTTTGGAAGTAAGATTACCGTTGTATCCATCACTTAATGGAACACCAATTTCGCTTGCTACTTCGTACTTGAAACGATCCAAAGCACCTTTTGCTTCTGGAACTGCTGCCTGATTTGATGAACGTCCTGACATATCTGTTTCCTCCTTTGGTAATAAAAAATAAATTATAGTAAAAACAATTGAAAGAGAAATTCTTATGAGAAAAATTTTTCTTTCGCTTGTTTGATTATAGTCTGTGCAGATAGAACAAAAATAAACAACCATTTTCTGTCAAAAATCAGACTAGACGCAGCATGAAAAATGTAGTAAAATCAACAATGTAAGTGCTTACATTGCAAATATAATGCAGGCAAAAAGCAAAGGAAAAAGAATGGAGAAGTCACATGGATACAATTGAAAAGTATATCGATGAATTATTAGAGAAAAGCACACCGGATCGTCCAATCTGGAATATTGAGAAGATATTGCAGGGACTCAAATCAAAATGGAATTACATTGACGGCTGTATGATTAAAGCAATTTTGGAAATGTATGCCATTACAAAAGAGGAAAAATATTTTAAATTTGCAGATAGCTTTATTGATTGTAAAGTCATGGAAGACGGAAGCATTGACGGATATGATGTCGAAGAACTGAATATCGACAATGTCAATGCCGGAAAAACACTGTTCGAGTTATACGACTTAACCGGAAAAGAAAAGTATAGAAAAGCGATTGATTTAGTATACAGCCAGGTAGCAAAAATGCCTCGTACCAAAGAGGGCAATTTCTGGCATAAAAATATTTACCCAAATCAGGTCTGGTTGGATGGACTTTATATGTGTCAGCCGTTTTACATGGAATATGAGACCCGTTTTAATAATAAGAAAAATTACGACGATATTTTCAAACAGTTTTTCAATGTCGTAGAACATATGCGTGACCCGAAAACGGGACTTTACTATCATGCATACGATTCTTCGCGTGAAATGTTCTGGTGCGATAAAGTGACCGGATTAAGTCAGAATTTCTGGCTGCGTGCGTTGGGCTGGTATTCGATGGCGCTGCTTGATACATTAGATAAATGTGATCCGTCAGTCGGAGAACCTTATGAAAAATTAAAACAGGTATTTGTCGACCTGATGGATGCAATGTTAAAGTATCAGGATGAGAGTGGTATGTGGTATCAGGTGGTAAACGTTGGCGGCATGGAGAAGAATTACTTAGAGACAAGCGGAAGTTCCATTATGGCATACGCTTTATTAAAGGGTGTACGTCTTGGATTTTTACCGGAAAGCTACCGCGAGTATGGTTTGAAAGCCTTCCATGGAATCTGTGAAAAATATTTAACTACGGATGAGAACGGAAACCTTCACTTAGATGGCATCTGTCTTGTGGCAGGATTAGGTGGAGCAAATAAGCGTTCCGGAACCTTTGATTATTACATGTCAGAGCCGGTTGTAAAAGATGATGCAAAAGGCGTTGGACCATTCCTGCTTGCTTATACAGAGACACTTCGTCTGAAATAAAAAAGAAAAAAGCCAGAATCGGCGGATAGAAAATGTACCGGTCCCAAAAGTTAGACCTAAAAATCTAACGGTTGGAGGTCGGTCTTTTATATGTTAAGATTCTAACGATTGAAGGCCGACCTTTTATGTGTTAAGATTCTAACAATGTAAGCCCACTGATATCGGGATGGATGGTGAGAGAGTAGTTCGTGTAATAAACGACAAAACCAGGTGCGCTTCCGTTTGGCTTTTTGACATTTTTCTTCTGGAGATAGTCAATCTCGATTTTGTCACTGTCCCGTCCTTTTGAGTAGTAGCCGGCCAATTTTCCGGCTTCCTCAAAGACGCGGTCCGGCAATTCCTCGTTGTTTGATTTGACGATGACGTGGGAACCAGCCATTCCTTTTGCGTGGAACCACCAGTCATTTCCGGTTGCAAATTTAAACGTCAGTTCGTCGTTCTGATAGTTATTTTTTCCAACATAGATATCATAACCGTCGCTGGAACGATAGTGGAACGGTTTGCTTTTAATCTTGGCTTTTTTGTCGGTGCGTTTGCGCTTGATGTAACCGTATTCCATAAGTTCTTCCTTAATCTGAAGCAAGTCGTCCTCGGACAAGGCGATATCTAGGGAGGTGGAGATGCTCTCTAAGTGTTCGATTTCTGTTTTTGTTTCCTGAATCAATTCCGTCAATGCCTCGTAGGTACGTTTTAATTTGTTGTATTTGTCAAAATATTTCTGCGCATTTTCCTTGGCATCTAAAGTCGGGTCAAGCGGAATTTTAATCATTTCGTTGGTGTAATAATTGAGTGCTTCTAACTCTTTGGCACCTTCTTCAAGTCCGTAGCCGTAGGTGTGAATCAGTTCGCCGTACACTTTGTATTTTTCCCGCTTTTCGGTGTCACGAAGCTGTTTTTCCTGCAGCTGGAATTTTTTACGGTTACGTTCCAAAGTTGTAGTTACAACTTTTCGCAAATCAACCGATTTCTGGCGGATTCTCGTGTATACATTCCGCGTTGCGTAATATTGCTCTAACACTTCGCTGATGGAGTCGTAGTCTTTCGTTGTGTAATCTGAAAATTCACTCAGATGAAAACAGGAAAAGTCGATGGGTTCTTTTTCTTTAAAAACAATGTTTGGCTGATATTTTCCGGTGCGGACATCGTCCATCATCCAGCTGAAAATATGGAAAAGATGTTTTTTGCCATCTGCATCTAAGGAGTCTACCGGCATATCGCCGTCGATGGAAGCACGGTGGCAGATTTCGTTTGCGATGACAGGGCTTGTTCCGGTAAAAGAGGAATAGAGAGCCTTTGTAATAGAGCATGGTTTCGCCATGGCGGTATCGAGAAAGGCTTCTTCGGTAACCTCTAACGGATTTAATTTGTCGCCCTGCGTGGAAGGAATAAAATATTCCCTGCCGGGCAGCACTTCGCGGACAGAACTCATCATGGCCGATACATGCTTGATGCTGTCGATAATCATGCCGTCAGAATTGCAAAAGATGATGTTACTGTGTTTTCCCATCAGTTCCACAATCAACGTCTTCTGGCAGAGGTCGCCTAATTCATCGAGATGTTCAATGTCAAAATGAATGATACGCTCCATGTGTGGCTGATAGATTTTGACAATGCGTCCATTTGCAATGTGCTTGCGGAGCAGCATACAAAAGTTTGGCGCGGTCAGAGGGCTGGGTTTATTGTTTGCAGTCAGATAAAGAAACGGAAGAGACGCACTTGCGGAAACGGCAAGGCGGTACTGACCGTTTTGTCCCTTTAAAGTAAAAAGCAGCTCATCATTTTCCGGCTGCGCGATTTTGCTGATTCTTGCGTTAAGAATGGTCTGGTTTAATTCTGCTACTATATTTGAGATGACGAATCCGTCTAATGCCATAAAAATCACCTGTTCTTTCTATATAATTCTTTTATTCAGTCATTAAGAAACCATGTAAATACATGCCTTACTATTATAGAAGAAATAAGCCAAAAACACAATTTAAAATTTATTTCAAGCATTGCAGGAAACGGAATTTCGAGTATAATAGAAAACGTATTTGATGATAGAAAAAGGAGGGCAAAGATGGAATTATATGAGCTTTCGAATAATGAGATTATGATTCGGGTGAGTTCTTTTGGGGCGGAACTGAAATCATTGAAAGATAGAAAGACGGGGAAAGAATACCTGTGGGATGCAAATCCTGACTATTGGAAGAGAACCTCGCCGGTTTTGTTCCCGATTGTCGGAAGCTTGCAGGATGGAAGTTATTCTTTTGAAGGAAAAACATATGCGATGTCACAGCATGGATTTGCAAGGGATATGGAGTTCGCACTTGTGAAAAAGACGGCGGAAGAACTGGCGTTTGCACTGGAGGATACTGCAGAGACACGCGAAAAATATCCGTTTGCATTCCGGTTAGAGATTGGCTACCGCTTAGAGGACAGAAATGTCATTGTCTCCTGGAAGGTACTAAATAAACAGGATGTAAGGATGTATTTTAGCATCGGCGGACATCCGGCATTTTTGTGTCCGATTCAGGAAGGAGAGAAACAGTCTGACTATAAAATACATTTTGAGAACACGGATAAAATCACGGCAGGTATTTTAAATGACCACGGAACCTTGTCGAAAGAAGAGAAGACATATCCGCTTGAAAACGGATATTTAGACATAGGTGCCCATTTGTTTGATGAGGATGCACTGATTGTGGAACACCATCAGGCACAGAAGGTTTCCCTGTGTGATCCGGCCGGAAAAGCATATCTGACGGTAAGTTTTACGGCGCCGCTTTTTGGAATCTGGTCACCGGCGAAAAAGAACGCGCCGTTTGTCTGCATTGAGCCATGGTATGGCAGGTGCGACAGAGAAGGATTTGCAGGAAAACTGCCGGAGCGCGAATACGGAAATTGTCTTGCGGGCAGGGAACAGTTTGAACAACAATATACCATAAGTATTTAGGAGGATAGAACTATGGCAAAAGAATTATTAAAAAGAAGTGAAGTAAAAGAGGAAAATACATGGAAACTTTCCGATATGTATGAGACAAACGAAGCATGGGAAGCAGATTTAAAAAAGATTGATGAACTTGCTTCTGCATTAGAGCAGATGGAGGGAAAAGTAACAGCATCTGCTGCCGATTTATTACAGGTCTGTGAGACAATGGCTGCAATGAGCGAGAAAATTGAGCTTGCATATAACTATGCAGAGCGTTTAAGCGATCAGGACACAAAAGATACCGCTCATCAGGCAATGGTACAGAAAATCATGATGCTTTACGCTGGTGTTTCAAGCCGTCTTGCATTTATCGATCCGGAAATCTTAGAGACTGCGGATGATGTGTTAGAAGGCTATTACAAAGAAGAGAACAAATTAGAATTTTACCGGAAATGGATTGAAGAAATCCAGCGTTTAAAACCGCACAGATTATCAGCAGAGCAGGAAAAATTATTAGCGCTTGCGACTGAGGTATGCCAGAATCCGGAGCAGACTTATTCGATGTTTAACAACGCTGATATCCAGTTCCCTGAGATTGAAGATGAGAATGGCGATAAAGTGCGTATTTCCCATGGTCGTTTTGTACGTCTCTTAGAGTCTGCTGACCGCCGTGTCAGAAAAGATACGTTCGAGCAGTTCTATAAGACATATGCACAGTTTATCAATACCGTTGCAAGCATTTACAGTGGACAGGTCAAACAGCAGATTTTCAAGGCAAAAGCAAGAAAATACAACTCTACCTTAGAGGCGGCTGTTGATGCCAATAATGTATCACCGAAAGTTTACGAAAATCTTGTAAAGACGGTCAATGCCAACATGGATAAAATGCATCGCTACGTCAGACTCCGCAAGAAATGTCTTGGTGTCGAGGAACTTCACATGTATGATATTTACACACCGATGATTCCGGATGCAGCAAAGAAAATCAGCTTTGAGGAAGCAAAAGAGACGGTTTTAAAAGCATTAGCACCGCTCGGCGAGGATTATGTCAATAAAGTAAAAGAAGGATTTGAAAACCGCTGGATTGATATCTATGAGAATGAGGGCAAGAGAAGCGGTGCTTATTCTGCCGGAGCTTACGGTACACATCCATATGTATTATTAAACTACAATGAATCATTAGATGATATGTTTACTCTGGCACATGAGATGGGTCATGCCATGCATTCCTATTATTCTAATGAAACACAGCCATACATTTACTCTCAGTATAAAATATTCGTGGCAGAAGTGGCATCTACCTGTAATGAAGTACTTTTGATGGAGTATCTTTTAAAGAATACAACAGATAAAAAAGAACGTGCTTACCTGTTAAATCATTACTTAGACAGCTTTAAGGGAACGGTTTACCGCCAGACACAGTTTGCAGAATATGAGATGCTGACCAATAAAATGGCAGAGGATGGAGAAAGCCTGACAGCGGAAGCGTTAAATAAAGCATACCTTGATTTGAATAAGAAATATTACGGATCGGATATGGTGTCCGATGACGAAATCGCATATGAGTGGGCAAGAATTCCGCATTTTTACTACAATTTCTATGTATATCAGTATGCAACCGGTTTTTCATCCGCAGTTGCAATTGCGCACAACATCTTAAAGAACGGCGCACCGGCAGTAGAACAGTATAAGAAATTCTTATCCGGCGGATGCTCGAAGGCACCGGTAGAACTGTTAAAGATTGCAGGCGTGAACTTAGAAGAGCCAACTGCAATCCAGGATGCGTTAGATGTATTCGGAACGATTATCGATGAGATGGAAGCGTTAGTAGAGTAAGAAAAAATGCAAAACTTGACTTCTGTATACAATCGTTTTATAATTAATATAATTATGCGTAATAGTTTGCGTATGGATAGAAAAATGATGATTTCATCGAAATGGAAGCATCAGTAGGGAGGAACGCATGATTAAGAGTATGACCGGTTTCGGTCGTTGTGAAGTGGCAGATGGCAACCGCAAATTTACAGTAGAGGTAAAGTCTGTGAACCATCGTTATCTTGACGTCAACATCAAGATGCCAAAGAAATTGAATTTCTTTGAAAGTTCTATCCGGACTTTGTTAAAGGAATATATGGAGAGAGGAAAGGTTGACCTTTTCATTTCCTATGAGGATTTTTCCGAGGACACGTATGCATTGAAGTATCACGAAGATATTGCAGCACAGTATCTGACACACTTGCAGGCGATGGCGGAGAAGTTCCAGTTAGAAAACGATGTGCGTGTCAGCACGCTTTCCCGTTATCCGGAAGTTTTTACCATGGAAGAGGAAGCGGTAGACGAGAAAGAATTATGGAGTATTCTTGAGAAAGCACTTCGCGGTGCGTGTGAGCAGTTTGTAGAGTCAAGAATCAAGGAAGGCGAACATCTGAAACGCGATTTATGCGACAAGTTAGATGGAATGTTGTCCTATGTTGATTTTATTGAGGAACGTTCACCGGGAATTGTGAAGGAATACAGAGAGCGTCTGGAAGCAAAAGTCCGCGAGTTGTTAGAGGATAAGCAGCTAGATGATGCGCGAATTGCAACAGAAGTGACTATTTTTGCAGATAAAATTTGTGTGGATGAGGAGACGGTTCGTCTGAGAAGCCACATCCAGAGCACAAAGGACACCTTACAGCAGGGTGGAAGCGTTGGAAGAAAGCTTGATTTTATTGCACAGGAGATGAACCGTGAGGCAAATACCATTCTTTCTAAGACCAATGATTTAGAGATTTCCGATACAGGAATCAATTTAAAGACCGATATTGAAAAGGTAAGGGAACAGATTCAAAATATTGAATAAAAGTTTCCACCGGAACAGGATTGCAATATGACAAGATTGATGAACATTGGATTTGGCAATGTAGTGAATACGGATAAAATTATTTCCATTGTGACAGCGGATTCTGCTCCGGCAAAGAGAATGATTCAAAAGGCAAAAGAACAGGAAAATCTGATTGATGCCACGCAGGGACGCAGGACGAAGAGCGTTATTTTCATGGAGAATGGCTGCCTTGTGCTGTCCGCACTCCAGCCGGATACGCTTTCCCTGCGGTTCAATCAGAACACAGTAGATACAGAGGTACAAGATGACACAGACTAAAAAGGGAATTTTAATTGTTCTTTCCGGCTTTTCTGGTTCCGGAAAAGGAACCATCATGAAAGAACTCATGAAAAAATATTCTGACCGATATGCGCTTTCCATATCTGCGACGACAAGACAGCCAAGACCAGGCGAGACCGATGGCGTGGAATATTTCTTCAAGACAAAAGAACAGTTTGAGGAAATGATTGCCCAGGATAAGCTGATTGAGTATGCAAGATATGTAGAGAATTACTATGGAACACCGAAATCATACGTTGAGGAACAGTTAGCATCCGGCAAGGATGTCATCCTTGAGATTGAGATTCAGGGGGCATTAAAGGTAAAAGAGAAGTTCCCGGACACTGTGTTACTGTTTGTGACACCGCCGAGTGCGGAAGCATTGAAAGAACGCCTGACAGGCAGAGGAACCGAGACGGCGGAAGTGATTGCATCCCGTCTTTCCCGTGCCGTAGAAGAGGCGGAAGGAATTGAAGAATATGATTATTTAGTGGTCAATGACGTGTTAGAAGATTGTGTGGAAGAAGTTCATGCGATTATCCAGAACGAACACGCAAGAGTGCCACGGAATATAGATACCATTAATAATATGCGCAAAGAGCTGAAAAGCTTTTCGAAAGGAGAATAAACATGATACATCCATCTTATGTAGAATTGATGAAAGTAGTAAACAACGACGTAGAAATCGGAGAAGAACCAGTAGTAAACAGCCGTTATTCTATCGTCATTGCAACAGCAAAGAGAGCAAGACAGATTATTGCAGGGGATGAACCAATGACAAACAATTCCCCATGTGACAAACCACTGTCAATTGCAGTACAGGAGCTGTACGAAGGAAAAGTTAAAATTGTTCCGGATGAAGTGGAAAACGACTAATTCATCGGGAAAACGATGATGCTTTTTGGGTGGAAAATCAGGATGACGTAAACGGATGCGTTTGGTCATCCTTTTTCTGCAATAAAGGATTATTTAAAATAGTTTTGGAGAATGTAAATGAAGTTATTATTTATATCATTAGGATGCGATAAAAACCGTGTCGATACAGAGTTTATGCTTGGAATGCTGTTACAGGACGGTATGGAGATGACAGACGATGAGATGGAAGCAGATGTTATCATCATCAATAGCTGCTGCTTCATCAACGATGCAAAAGAAGAGAGTGTCAACACCATTTTAGAGATGGCAGAGCACAAGCATGATGGCAATTTAAAGGCTCTGATTGTAACCGGATGCCTTGCACAGCGCTATCAGGATGAGATTCGTCAGGAGATTCCGGAAGTGGATGCCATTCTTGGCACGAACTCTTACGAAGATATTGTAAATGCCGTGCATGAAGCAGTTAACGGTAAATTTTACGAGAATTACAAGACATTAGAGGGGCTTCCGTCCATCCGGACAAAGAGAAGTGTTACGACAGGAGGTCATTTTGCTTATTTAAAAATTGCAGAGGGCTGTAATAAACGCTGTACTTACTGTATTATTCCATCTATCCGTGGAAATTACCGAAGCGTTCCGATGGAGGATTTGATTGCACAGGCAAAAGATTTAGTTGCCGGAGGTGTCAAGGAACTGATTCTTGTTGCGCAGGAGACAACGCTTTACGGAATTGACCTTTACGGGGAGAAATCTCTGCATAAATTGTTAGATGAACTGAACAAGATTCAGGGACTTTTCTGGATTCGTATTATGTACTGTTATCCGGAAGAGATTTATGAGGGACTTTTAGATGCCATGATCCGCAACGAAAAAGTTTGTCATTATCTCGATATGCCAATCCAGCATTCGGAAGATGCTGTGTTAAGAAGAATGGGACGCCGGACGAACCATGACGACCTTGTCTCCATCGTGTCCCATGTAAGAGAACGTATTCCGGACATTACACTTAGAACTACATTAATATGTGGATTCCCGGGTGAGACAAAAGAGCAGCATGAAGAGCTGATGCGTTTTATCAATGAGATGGAATTTGACCGCCTTGGTGCATTCGCATACTCGCCGGAAGAGGGAACTCCTGCGGCAGAATATGAGGATCAGGTAGACGAGGAAGTCAAACTTGACTGGCAGGCAGAGGTCATGGAACTACAGGAAGAAATCATTTTTGATAAAAATGAGGAAATGAAAGACCGTGTTCTCTATGCTTTTGTAGAGGGAAAAGTAGCCGATGAAAATGCATACATTGCGAGAACTTACCGCGATGCACCGGATATTGACGGTTATATCTTTATCAATACCGGCGAAGAACTGATGACCGGCGACATTGTAAAAGTAAAGGTAATCGGAGCATATGAGTATGATTTGATCGGAGAAATCTGCAACGATTAAGGGATGAAAGGATGGAATAAGATATGAATTTACCTAATAAACTGACAATTTTTCGCGTTATTTTAATTGTACCTTTTGTGTTACTGTTACTGGGCGGCAGCGGAGACTGGAGCTGGTTTTCTGTGCCATATGCAGACTATATCGCAGTTGCAATCTTTATCATTGCAAGTCTGACCGATTTGCTCGATGGAAAAATTGCACGAAAATACAATCTTGTTACAAACTTTGGAAAATTTATGGACCCACTGGCAGACAAACTCTTAGTTTCCTCTGCCATGATTTGTCTGGTTGAAATGGGAAGACTTCCGGCGTGGATTGTCATTATCATCATTTCAAGAGAGTTTATCATCAGCGGTTTCCGCTTGATTGCATCGGACAACGGCATCGTAATTGCGGCAAGTTACTGGGGCAAATTCAAAACAACGTTCCAGATGCTGATGGTAATTGTTCTGATTTTAAATATCCAGAACACGTTCTTCCAGGTATTGGGTGTAATCTTAACCTATGTAGCGCTGATTTTGACCATTGTGTCCCTGATTGACTACATTGCAAAGAACAAAGACGTGTTAAAAGAACAGAATTAATTTTACCCGGACGGGTGACAGAAGGGATTAGATATGAACAAGACCGAACATAACTCCAGTGAAGCTGTGACAGGCTCACTGGAATCTTCTGTTTTTAAATTGTTAAAAAAATATCAATATACGCTGACAACGGCAGAATCCTGTACAGGAGGCATGATTGCTTCGACGTTAATCAATGTTCCCGGCATTTCAGAATTTTTTCAGGAAGGCTATGTGACCTATTCGAATGCTGCAAAAGTGAAAATGTTAGGAGTCCGGAAAGAAACGATTGATACTTACGGCGTTGTCAGCAAAGAGACTGCAGAAGAGATGGCATACCGCGTGGCAGCAAAGGCACAAACGGATGCAGCACTTTCCGTAACCGGAGTGGCAGGGCCGGATGGCGGCACAAAAGATTGTCCGGTGGGAACCGTGTACTTAGGCTGTTTTTTGCATGGAACGACCGTCACAGAGCATCATGTTTTTGAGGGAGGCAGACAGGAAGTGCGTGCTGCGGCTACAAGACGCGCATTAGAGTTATTGATAGAACAAATCGGAAAGGAAAAGAATCGATGAGAATTATTGCAGGAACAGCAAGAAGTCTTCCACTGAAGACGATTGAGGGACCGGATACAAGACCTACGACAGACCGAATCAAAGAGACACTTTTTAATATGTTACAGAGAGATATTCCGGGAAGCTATTTTCTGGATTTGTTCGCCGGAAGCGGACAGATTGGACTCGAAGCTTTAAGCCGAGGAGCTTCCTACGCTGTCTTTGTAGAAAATGGCAAAAAAGCGGCAGCCTGTGTGGAGGAAAACATCCGCTTTACAAAGTTTGACAAAAAAAGCAGACTGATTGCTTCCGATGTTATGACGGCACTTCGTTCCATGGAAGGAAAATATAAATTTGACCTTATTTTCATGGACCCGCCGTATCGGAAAGAATTTGAAAAAGAAGTGTTAACGTATTTAAAGGAGTCCTCCCTTCTGAAAGAGGACTCTGTCATCATTGTTGAGGCATCTTTGGATACAGATTTTTCTTATCTGGATGAACTTGGCTACGAATTGTTAAAATGCAAGAAATACAAGACAAATATGCATGTGTTTGTTCAGAGAAAATCGGAATAAACCGGGAAGGAAAGGGAATCTTAACATGAAAAGAGCAATTTATCCGGGAAGTTTTGACCCGGTTACCTTCGGTCATCTTGACATTATCGAACGTTCCTCAAAAATCGTCGATGAACTCGTGATTGGAGTATTGAACAATAGTGCAAAAAATTCATTGTTTTCTCTGGAAGAACGTGTTAGTATGATAAAAGAGATGACAAGTTCCATTCCAAATGTGAAAGTGGCAGCTTTTGATGGATTGCTGGTTGATTACATGAGAGAAATCGACGCAACTATCATTGTAAGGGGACTAAGAGCCGTTACAGATTTTGAATACGAGTTACAGATTGCACAGTCGAATCACGTGCAGAATCCTGACGTGGAGACGATTTTTTTGACAACGAACTTAAAGTATTCCTATTTAAGTTCGACCATTGTGAAAGAATTTGCTTCCTATGGCGGGGATATTTCAAGATTTGTGCCGGGTCAGCTGATAGAGAGAATATATGCAAAGTACAATATTACCGAATAAGGAGTGTTTTTCATGAGCAGTAGAATCGAACAGATTATTGAGGAAATTGAAGAATACATTGATGGGTGTAAACAGCAGAAATTATCACCATCCAATATCATTGTGAACAAAGAGGAGATGGAGGAGCTTTTACATGAGCTTCGCACTAAGACTCCGGAAGAAATCAAGCGTTATCAGAAGATTATCAGCAACAAAGAGGCAATTCTTGCGGATGCCCAGCAGAAAGCAGATGCCATCATTGCGCAGGCACAGATTCAGACCAATGAGTTAGTCAGCGAGCATCAGATTATGCAACAGGCATATGCGCAGGCAAATGAGGTTGTCATGATTGCAACCAAACAGGCGCAGGAGATTTTAGACAGTGCGACGAATGATGCAAACCAGATTCGTATGAATGCAATGGCATATACAGACGATATGCTCAAGAATTTAGAGGATGTGCTGTCACATTCCATCGACACTTCAAAGGCTCGTTATGACAGCCTGATTCATTCTCTGCAGGGCTTCTTAGACATTGTAACAGCCAACCGTGCTGAGTTACATCCGGAAGAGGAAGCAGAGAGCGAAGAGACAAAGGAAAAGGAGACTTCCGAGGAGACAGAAGCCGCCGAAGAGAAAAAAGAGCCTGAACTCAACGCAGATATGATGTAGGCATCAGCAGACAGTAGGCGCAGGCAGACAGCCCGGTCATAAGGGTAAGAAGCACGCGGTAACAGAGGTATCTTTTTTTGGAAAAAGAACACTCTTTTGTCATGGAAAAAGTCTGGGCAAGGCCACTGAGACCGCCGAAAGCGGTAACGCTTAACGCGGTAACATAGCAAAATGCTGGATGCATCGTGTCAGGGTTTAAGGATGCGATTCCGTTTGTAAGTTCTATCAATCCGACAAGAATACTGTATACAGAGGATGGCAGCCGGATTCCTTTACAGATGGAAGCAAACATGGAGAATAGCATAATATAACCACCTAGTTTGGTTAACGTTTCAAATCCGTTCATAATGCCGGTATCGATGATTTTAAAGTTCATTTGAAATCCTGATGCCGGCATTTTCTGGGAATTTCTCCAGTTTTTCTGTTCTGCTTTGAAAGAGGGCAGACGGAACAGGACATTTCCTAACAGGATAGGCGGAAAGTAGAGGAAGAGATAAGCCGGAAGCAGAAGTTTTGGGGCATGAAGCTGCTGCATGATGACAAAGCTTCCGACAAAAACAGGACTGATATTGTTGCAGACGACGGCGAGGTATTCTGCTTCTTTTTGTGAAATTTTTCCACTCTGATATAACAGGGCACTGTTTTTACTTCCCATCGGGAAACCGAACAGGAATCCTGACAGGAAGGCAAAGGAACCGTTTTGGCTTGTTGGCAAAATCCACCGCGTGAGCGGATAAAGGCAGCGCGTGATGTGTGTAAGGTAATTCGAGTCAATCAAAATGCACGACAGAATAGAAAAAGGCAGCAATGTCGGCAGAATTTTTTGATACCAGAGCATTAATCCGGAGGCTGCTGCATTGACAGCGTCCACCGGGCATACTAAAATATAAACGATAAGAATGATAAATGGCAGGAAAATAATTTTTTTCTTCATGCTACACTATATGAATTTCAGGAGGCATCTATGAGTAAATTAGAGAATTTAAAACCAGCAAAAGTATTCCATTTTTTTGAGGAGATTTGTGCGATTCCACACGGCTCCCGCAATACAAAAGCAATCAGTGACTATCTGGTATCGTTCGCAAAAGAACATGAACTGGAATATTACCAGGATGATGCGAATAATATTGTGATGATTCAGAAAGCATCAGAAGGTTATGAGAATGCAGATCCTTTGATTATCCAGGGACACATGGATATGGTTTGTGAAAAAGAAAACAATGTTGACATTGACTTTGAAAAGGACGGTTTAGACCTCTATGTTGACGGTGACTTTTTAAAGGCACGCGGTACAACATTAGGCGGTGACGACGGAATCGCAGTTGCATATGCCCTTGCTATTTTAGACAGCCCGGAGATTTCACATCCACGTCTGGAAGTTGTAATCACGGTGGATGAAGAGATTGGCATGCTCGGTGCGGAAGTGATTGACCTTTCTATGTTAAAGGGAAAGAAAATGTTAAATATTGATTCTGATGTAGAGGGACACTTCCTGACAAGCTGTGCAGGCGGTATGACAGCCGAGTCTAAAATTCCGGTTTCCTATATGGAGCAGAGCGGTCAGGCATTCGAACTGACATTGACAGGATTAGTCGGCGGCCATTCCGGAAGCGAGATTGACAAGGAGCGTGCCAGTGCGGTTGTGTTATCCGGGCGTGTTTTAAAATATTTAGCAGACCGTGTCACACTTGGCGTGAGCACTTTAGCCGGTGGTTTAAAAGATAATGCGATTCCTCGTGAAGTGAAGATGAGTGTTCTTGTTCCGGTAGAGGAAGTGGCAGCATTTGAGGAAACCGTAGCAGAAATCACAGGTATTTTACAGAAAGAATACCAGAACACAGATAATGGACTTGTCCTCGAAAAAGAAGCACTCGGCGAAAAGACAGTTTCTATCTTAGATTACGCTTCCTTGACAAGAGTCTTATTCTATTTAAGAAATATGCCAAACGGCGTACAGCATATGAGTACGGTTATGCCGGGACTGGTTGAGACATCTTTGAATGCCGGAATCATGGTATTAGGTACAGAGGAATTCTCTGTTACACATTCCATCCGAAGCAGTGTTTCCAGCAGAAAAGAGGATTTATACCACAAATTGACAGACTTAACAGAGTTCTTAGGCGGTGAGATGGAAGCAAGCGGCGATTACCCTGCATGGGAGTATAAAGCAGAATCTTCACTCCGCGAGCTTATGAGTGACGTCTATCGTGAATTATACAAAGAAGAACCTGTATTCGAGGCAATTCATGCCGGACTTGAATGTGGTATCCTTTCCGGAAAAATTGCAGATCTAGACTGCATTTCCTTTGGACCGGATAACTTTGACATTCATACACCACAGGAGAGACTTAGCATTTCTTCTACAGAACGTGTATGGAATCTCTTAGTAACCTTCTTAGAAAGAGCAAAATAAATGGTAAAACTTCATCCGCTCAGTTGGATTCTGCTGTTTTGCACCTGCGTCTGCTACAATGTTTTTGTATTAGAGGCAATCGGGCAAAGGTTAGAGCAACAGAACTCGTTCTGCTATGAGACTGCATTTTCGAATTTTCGCAATCAGGAAATCTCGGCAGAAGAGGTAAACCAATTAATGAAAACAGTTGACAATCAAAAGAAGGACTTCTGCGAATTGTTAACCATGTATTATTCAGAAGAGAACAATTTTGATTTTCTAATCAAAACGGATGAGACACCGGAAATAAATGAGCGGGCATTGGAACAGATTTCTTTTGCCCGCCAATATCAGACAGAAGATTTTGAAAAAATAGAGCAGGCAGTTCAGGCAGTCTGGATGGATGCCGTTTGTTTTCCAGTCGGTGCTGTGGAAGCAATGCCTAATGCAACGGTTTCCTTTGCAAACAGTTGGATGCAGAGCAGAACGTATGGCGGTGAGCGTGGGCACGAGGGAACGGATATTATGGCATCGGTCAATGAACGCGGCATCTATCCGGTTTACAGTATGTCGGAAGGTGTGGTAGAAAAGATAGGCTGGTTACCACTGGGCGGTTACCGGATTGGAGTCCGATCACCATCGGGTGGTTATTTTTATTATGCCCATCTGGCGGAATATGCAAAGGATTTTATCGTGGGCGAACAGGTAGGCGCCGGACAATGTTTAGGATTTATGGGAGACACCGGCTACAGTGAGATAGAGGGGACAACCGGAAATTTTGATGTTCACCTGCATTTTGGCATCTATGTCACAATAGATGGTGTAGAATACAGCGTCAATTCGTATCCGGTACTGGCAATGCTAGCACAGGACAGCGATATTGTAAAACGTTGGTATTAGTAAAGGATAAAAAATGCGTTTGGATAAATTTTTGACAGAACTTGGCGTTGGAACACGCTCTGAAGTAAAAAAACTGATAAAAGCAAAAAAGATTCAGGTAAATGGCGGGACTGCCACGAAACCAGAACAAAAGATAGATGAATTATCGGATGTTGTAAGTTATCAGGGAACACAGCTTGTGTATCAGAAGTATGAATATTATCTGTTTCATAAACCGGCAGGCTGTGTGACGGCAACAGAGGACCGTACCCATACAACGGTCATGGATTATTTGAAAGATACCACGAGAAAGGATTTATTTCCGGTCGGACGTCTTGACCTTGATACGGAAGGGCTGCTTCTTATCACAAATGACGGACAGATGGCGCATGAACTGTTAAGCCCGGTGAAGCATGTGCCAAAGACTTACTATGCAAAGATTGCCGGAGAAGTCACAGAAGACGATGCAAACCTTTTTGAAAAAGGAGTTGACATTGGAGAAGATGAGCCTGCAAAGCCGGCAGACTTAGAGATTCTTTCGGCAGGAGAGGAGTCGGAGGTCTATGTAACGATAACGGAAGGAAAGTTCCATCAGGTAAAACGAATGTTTCATGCCGTGGGAAAAGAAGTCGTGTATCTGAAACGGCTTAAGATGGGACCCCTTACGCTGCCGGAGGATTTAGCCAAGGGTGCGTTTCGCCCGCTGAAAGAGGAAGAACTTATACAACTACAGAATGCAACTGGATGTACGAAGGAAAGATAACGGAGGAATGTATGTTAACGGATAAAAAGGCAGTTATTTTTGATTTAGATGGAACGCTTGTCGATTCCATGTGGATGTGGCGTGATATTGATATTGAATTTTTAGGAAGCAGAGGAATCACATTTCCGGAAGATTTGCAGGAGAAAATTGAGGGCATGAGCTTCACGGAGACAGCACAGTATTTTAAAGAGACATTTCCGTTAGAAGAATCTGTCGAGGAACTGAAAGCAATCTGGAATGAAATGGCAAAAGATAAATATTTACATACCGTTCCGTTAAAACCGGGCGCCGGAGAATTCTTAGATTATCTGCTTGAGCATGGCTATAAAATGGCAATTGCATCCTCAAATTCCATGGAGCTTATCCAGGCGGTCGGAAGTGCGTATCATTTTGAACGATATTTTTCAAGCATTGTGACATCCTGTTCGGTCAACAAGGGAAAACCTTTCCCGGATGTCTATTTAGAGGCTGCCAGACAAATCGGCGCAGCACCAGAAGACTGTCTGGTATTTGAGGATATTGTAAAAGGCATTGAAGCCGGGAAAAATGCAGGCATGGAGGTCTGTGCCGTCTATGATGAGTATTCGAAAGATCAGGATGCGCAGAAAAAGGAAAGCGCGGATTACTATATCAGCGATTACAGAGAAATTTTAGAAGCAATCAGAAAGGTGTCGTAGAAAGGACATAGGAAAAAGAATGAGTACAGGATTTTTACCGGTCAGCCGGGAAGATATGAAGCGAGAGGGAATAGAACAGTTAGATTTTGTGTATGTGTGTGGGGATGCTTATGTGGATCATCCGTCTTTTGGACATGCCATCATATCAAGACTGCTGCAGGCGCACGGATATACGGTTGGCATTATCGCACAGCCGGACTGGAAGAATAAGGATTCCATCTCCGTGTTAGGGGAACCGCGTCTTGGATTCTTAGTTTCTGCCGGAAACATGGATTCTATGGTGAACCATTATTCTGTCTCGAAGAAACGCCGTGCAACGGATGCTTTTACACCGGGCGGTGTCATGGGAAAAAGACCGGATTATGCAACCGTTGTGTACTGTAATCTGATACGACAGACCTACAAACATACACCGATTATTATCGGTGGAATTGAAGCGAGTCTGCGCAGGCTTGCACATTATGATTATTGGTCGAACAAGTTAAAACGTTCTATTTTATTAGATTCCGGCGCAGATATTATCTCTTATGGAATGGGCGAGCACAGTATTGTGGAGATTGCCGATGCCCTTGCGAGTGGAATTGCCATCAGTGATATAACCTTTATTGACGGAACCGTCTATAAGACAAGAAAAAAAGAAGACATCTATGACGCAATCGAACTTCCGGCGTATGAGAGCCTTCTTGCAGATAAAAAAGAATATGCGAGAAGTTTTTATGTCCAGTATTGCAACACCGACCCGTTTGTGGCAAAACGCCTTTTTGAGACTTACGATGGTAAGATGTTTGTAGTTCAGAATCCACCGTCAAAACCGCTCACGCAGAGTGAAATGGATCAGGTATATGCACTGCCGTATATGAGAACCTATCACCCAATGTATGAGGAAGCGGGCGGAGTGCCTGCCATCTTAGAGGTGAAATTCAGTCTGGTCAGCAACCGTGGCTGCTACGGCGGATGCAGTTTCTGTGCGTTGACCTTCCATCAGGGAAGAATCATCCAGACGAGAAGCCATGAGTCCATTCTTGCAGAGGCAAATCAGATGGTCTGGGAGCCGGACTTCAAAGGATATATTCATGATGTCGGCGGTCCGACTGCCAATTTCAGGGCACCGGCCTGCGACAAACAGATGACAAAAGGTGTCTGCCCGAACAAGCAGTGCCTTTTCCCGAAGCCATGTAAAAATCTTAAGGTTGACCACACCGATTATTTGAAACTTTTGCGAAAACTGCGGGAACTTCCGAATGTAAAAAAAGTATTTATCCGTTCCGGTATCCGTTTTGATTATTTGATGTATGATAAAGACCGCACCTTTTTGCGGGAACTCTGTGAGCATCATGTCAGCGGACAACTTAAGGTGGCACCGGAACATATTTCCAATGTTGTATTAGAAAAGCTTGGAAAGCCGAGTGTCGAAGTTTACAATAGTTTTGTAAAAGCATACAAGGATATGAACCGCCAGATTGGAAAAGAGCAGTATCTCGTTCCTTATCTCATGTCGTCCCATCCGGGTTCTACCTTAAAAGAAGCGGTAGAATTAGCGGAATATCTGCGTGATTTAGGCTATATGCCGGAGCAGGTGCAGGACTTTTATCCGACTCCGTCGACGATTTCCACCTGCATGTACTACACCGGGGTGGACCCGCGTAACATGCAGCCGGTATATGTTGCAACGAACCCACATGAAAAGGCAATGCAGCGTGCGCTGATTCAGTACCGTAACCCGAAAAACTACGACCTTGTCTTTGAGGCACTGACGAAAGCCGGCAGAACGGATTTAATCGGTTACGATAAGAAGTGCCTGATTCGTCCGAGACGCGATGGAAGACCTTCTTATCATGCAAATGGGAAAAAAGAGACGGAGAAAAAGATTGTGAAGAAAAAGACAATCCGAAACGTCCATAAAAAGAAAACAGGGAAAAAATAAATGCGTGAATTTGAAATCAAAAAAAATGATGCGGGGCAGCGTTTTGACAAGTATCTAAAAAAGCTGCTTTGCAATGCATCGGGCAGTTTTGTCTACAAGATGCTCCGAAAGAAAAATATAGTTTTGAATGGCAAAAAAGCGGATGGCTCTGAAAAATTAAAGGAGGGCGATTCCGTAAAGCTGTTTTTATCCGATGAAACATTTGAAAAATTTTCGACGGACGGCGGCAGGGCACAGAATGAATTTGAACTGCTCCGCGCGCTAGATACCGCGAAACTTGAAGTCGTCTATGAGGATGCGCAGATTCTTGTCATCAACAAACCGTCGGGGCTTCTTTCCCAGAAAGCAGAAGCGGCAGATATCTCTGCAAACGAACTGATTCTTGCCTATCTGATTCAAAAGGGAGAACTGACGGAGGAGGAATTTAAGACGTTCCGGCCGTCTATCTGCAACCGTCTTGACCGCAACACATCGGGACTTTTGATTGCCGGGAAAACACTGCGCGGTCTTCAGCAGATGGCAGAAGTCTTAAAGGATCGTTCCGTTCGAAAATATTACCGCTGTATCGTGCGTGGCGTGGTAAAAGATTCCTCTTATCAGAAAGGCTATCTTGTGAAAAACGAGGCGAAAAACGAAGTCCGAATCTCAAAAGAAAAGATGGCCGACGCACAGCCAATCGAGACAGAGTATCGTCCGGTGAAATGTTATCCGGGTTACACGGAGTTAGAGGTTCACCTGATTACCGGACGTTCCCATCAGATTCGTGCGCATCTTGCCGCGCTCGGTCATCCGATTATCGGGGACACAAAGTACGGAGATGTAGAGGTAAATCATTACTTCCGCCGCAAATGCAAGATTGAATCCCAGCTTTTGCATGCGTACCGCATCGAATTCCCAGATGAGAAAATCATTGTGGCAGAACCAGGACAGGAGTTCTCGCGGGTGCGGGAAGTGCTTGGTGGAAAGTAAGAAAAAATAAGTTAAAACGCAGAAGAATGAAAGGGAACATTTACAGTCACCGCAGCGTGGATTGTGAATGTTCTTTTTTGATACAAAAAAGTGATTATGGCATATTCTTGGTAAGAAATGGAACTATTTTCCTAAACAAATGTGGTATAATAAAGTGAGTTTATGAAAACGGAGGAGAACGAGTATGAAAGGAAAACGATTCTTAACCAGAATTTTAGCATGCAGCCTGTCATTTCTGATGTTTTTGACAGCACCGGCAGATGCAGTATTTGCACAGAGCCTAACACAGGAAACAGAAGAAATTGAGGCAGATGCAGTAGAAACGGAAATAGAGGAATCAGCTACAGAAGCAGTACCTGCCACAGAGATGCCGGAAACAGAAGAGGCGGAAGAAGCTATGGCAGAGCAGGATACCAAAGAGGCTGACGTAGAGGATGAAACATTAAGTACAGAAACGGTAGTTCAGGATACAGAAGAAGTTGATGTACAGGAAGCAATTCAGGATACAGATGAGCAGGGTACGGAAGATGCTATGACAGAGCAGGATACCGAGACAGTTGAAAGCACAGAAGATTTAGAATTGCAGACAGCCTCAGCAGTATCCGGCACAGACGGTGCTTTGAGCTGGTCGATATCCGCAAGCGGTAAACTGACAATTTCAGGAAAAGGGAATGTTGGAGATGCCACGGTAAGACCATGGAATACCTATAGAGAACAGATTAAAACAGCAGTCATAAAAGTAACCGGAATTACGTCAGCAGATGGGTTGCTCAGTGGATGCAGTAATTTGACATCGGTTGATTTGTCCGGTTCTGACTTTTCACAGTGTACCAATATGGCAGGAATGTTTGGTTACTGTTTCAATCTAAAAACAATTAGTGGAATAGAAACTTTAGATACCGGCAATGTGACGGATATGAATGGGATGTTCGCCTATTGTCGTGGAATAGAGAGTCTGAATCTTTCAAAATGGAATGTAAAAAAACTACAAGACAGTGTAGGAATGTTTGAAGAAGCAACCAGCCTTAAGACGTTAAATCTAAAAGGCTGGCAGGCAGATAGTCTGACAGAAATAGGTGGCATGTTTGAAAATTGCGAGGCATTAAAAACGGTAGATGTCAGCGGGTTTGATACTTCAAATGTAACGGACATGTACGATGTATTCCGGTATTGTAGTGAATTAGAGACCATTGTAGGACTCTCAAACTGGGATACCGGTAACGTCACAGGTATGTATATGATGTTTCAGAGATGCGAAAAATTAAAAGCCGCAGATGTCAGCAAATTCAACACGTCCAACGTAACGGGCATGATGGATATGTTTGAGGGATGCAAGAGCATTACGACGCTTGATGTGCGCTCTTTTGATACGTCTAACGTAACGGATATGACATCGATGTTTTCCCACATGGAAGCGTTAACTACCTTGCAGATGAACACAGCTACGTTTAATACCGGCAAAGTCACAAGTATGTCAGGTATGTTTAGGAATGTCAAAAAATTAAAATCACTCGATGTCAGTAAGTTTAATACCTCTAATGTCACAAACATGAGCGAGATGTTTTATGGGGCAGAGACTTTGAAAAAACTTGATGTCAGCCATTTTGATACGTCTAACGTAACAGATATGTCATTGATGTTTGCCGATATGCCAAGCCTTACGTCGTTAGACGTGACAAACTTTAATACGTCTAAAGTAACCAATATGAATGGTACGTTTTCGGTATGTTCTTCCTTAAAAACATTAGATGTATCAAAGTTTAATACCGAAAAGGTAACCTGCATGACGATTATGTTTTCGGATATGTCAAGCCTTACTGCATTAGATATATCAAAGTTTAATACCTCTAATGTAACAGAAGCAAATGGAATGTTCCGGGGCTGCTCGAAATTGACAACACTTGATGTCAGTAAGATGAAAACCTCAAAAATGCAAGACATGGCAACGATGTTTTCAGATTGTTCTTCCTTACAGTCTATTGATATCAGTACCTTTGATTATTCAGCGGTCACAAGTGTATGGGCAATGTTTTTAAGATGCTCGAATTTAAAAACGATTAAACTCGGAAAATTAAATGCACCAAAATTAAAGGATATGTCTGAAATGTTTGCGGATTGCACTGCCTTAAAAACGGTGTCCTGTTCAAGTGCAAATACAAGTGCGGTAACAAATATGAGTTATCTTTTTATGCAGTGTAACTCCTTGGAAACCGTGGATTTAAGCTGGCTGAATACCTCAAACGTAACCGATATGAAATGTATGTTTTCGGAATGTCACGCTTTAAAGAAATTAGACTTATCGAAATTTAACACCGCAAAAGTGAAGGATATGGACATGATGTTTGCAAACAGCAATGCATTAAAAACATTGAATTTAAGTTTCTTCGACTTAAGCAAATTATCGAGTGCCAGTGCTATGTTAGATGGCTGTCTGGCATTACAGGAACTTGATACTCCGAAAAAGGTTTCTAGCAATGTGTCCTTGCCAAAAACATTTTACGATTCCAAGGGAAAATCCTACACCTCGTTGCCGAAGAATGTGAAAAGCAGTATGCACTTAAATGTAAATAAACCGGTAAAATATCAGGTTGTCTTTAACGGCAATAAATCAACAAGCGGTTCCATGAAGAATCAGTCCATCAAATACGGAACCGGCACAAAATTAACTGCCAATGCCTTTAAACGGAAAGGTTATGTGTTTAAAGGCTGGAATACAAAGGCAGATGGTTCAGGAAAAGACTATGCCGACAAGGCGGATGGTTCAAAGTTATCAAAGAAAAACGGTTCAAGTGTTACCTTATATGCACAGTGGAAGAAGAAAAACTACACGATTACATACAACCTAAATAATGGAACCAATGCAAAAGAAAACCCTGCCAAATACAATATTAAGACAGCAACCATCACATTAAAGAATCCAACCCGCAAGGGTTATACCTTCAAAGGTTGGTATACCGATTCTAACTACAAGAACCAGATAAGACAGATTAAAAAGGGTTCTACCGGCAATAAGACACTCTATGCGAAATGGTCTGCGAACAAGTACACCATTACATTTGATGCGAATAACAAGAAAGCAACCGGAAAGACAAAAGCTATTACCTGCAAATATGGCAAAAAATATACATTGACGTCGAACGGATTTAAACGGAAAGGTTACACGTTCAAGGGCTGGAACACGAAGAAAGATGGTTCAGGAAAGACTTATAAGAATAAGGCTCAGATTAAGAACTTAACTTCGAAATCAAATGGAAAAGTTGTGTTGTATGCACAGTGGAAGAAGAAAAAATAAAATTTTTTTAATTGATTACGTTGTAGTAATAGAAATAAAAATACGGAGGATGAAGTTTATGAAAGGAAAAAGATTTTTAACCAGAATTATGGCATGTGGTCTGTCATTCTTGATGCTTTTGACAGCACCGGCGGAGATGGTGTTTGCACAGAATACGTCCCAGGAAACAGAAGAAACTGTAAACGAGACAGAGGATGTAGCGGAGACAGAAGATGATGCTACAACTGCAACAATTGTTGCTGAGGGTACAGATCAAAATATTAGCTGGTCTTTGGATTCAGATGGAGCATTGACGATTTCTGGTTCGGGAGATACCGAATATAATAACAGACCATGGATTTATTATACAGACCAGATAAAGACAGCTACGGTAGACGTAAGTGGAATTACAGATGCATCAGGTTTTTTTAAGAATTGTGAAAATTTAACAAGTGTTGATTTGACAAAGTTTGATACAAGTAATGTTACGTCTATGAAGGATATGTTTGCTTACTGTTCTGGTCTGACACAGTTAGATGTAAGTAATTTTGATACAAGTAATGTTACGTCTATGTTGGGTATGTTTTACGCTTGTTCCGGGTTAACACAGTTAGATGTGGGTAATTTTAATACGAGTAATGTTACGGATATGAGTTATATGTTTCTTAACTGTGAAAACCTAGCACAATTAGATGTAAGTAATTTTGATACGAGCAATGTTACGGATATGGAGGATATGTTTTACGCTTGTTCCGGCTTAACGCAGTTAGATGTAAGTAATTTTGATACGAGTAATGTTACGGATATGAGTTATATGTTTGGCAAGTGTTCAAGCCTGGCACAATTAGATGTAAGTAATTTTGATACGAGTAATGTTACAGATATGAGGGATATGTTTTTTGGCTGTTCCGGGTTAACACAGTTAGATGTAGGTAATTTTGATACAAACAATGTAACGGAAATGTGTTACATGTTTTACGGCTGTTCTGGGTTAACACAGTTAGATGTAAGTAATTTTGATACAAGTAATGTTACGTATATTGATAATATGTTTTATGAGTGTTCTGGGTTAACGCAGTTAGATTTAAGTAGTTTTGATATGAGTAGTAGTAATCTATATGGTACTTCTGACATGTTGTATGGCTGTTCATTCCTCAAAGAACTTGATACTCCAAAGAATGTTTTGAGCAGTGTATCCTTACCAACAACATTTTACGACAAAAACGGCAAGTCTTACACAGCATTGCCAATGAATCAGAACAGCAGTATTCATCTTACTACTACAAACAGTACAAATCAGACAGTATCCTACACCGTTATTTTTAACGGCAACGGTTCTACAGGCGGTTCCATGAAGAATCAGTCCATCACATATGGCAGTGGAACGAAATTGACTGCGAATGCTTACAGCCGTAAAGGATATACATTTAACGGATGGAACACTAAAGCAAACGGAAAAGGTACAGCTTACGCCGATAAGGCAGATGGTTCAACACTGACAAAAACAAACGGTTCAAGCGTCACCTTGTATGCACAGTGGAAAAAGAAAAACTATACCATTACCTACAACTTAAATAGTGGAACCAATGCAAAGGATAATCCTTCTCAGTACAACATAGAGACATCAACCATTACGCTGCAGAATCCAACCCGTAAAGGTTATACGTTTAAAGGCTGGTATACTGATTCGAACTACAAGAATCAGATAAAGCAGATTAAGAAAGGTTCGACGGGAAATAAAACGCTGTATGCGAAATGGTCAAAGAAGAGTTATGCCATTACCTACAACTTAAACAGCGGAACGAATTCCAAAGATAATCCAGCTAAATACAATATCAGCACAGCAACCATCACGTTAAAGAATCCAACCCGCAAGGGCTACACCTTTAAAGGCTGGTACACAGATTCGAACTACAAGAATCAAATTAAACAGATTAAAAAGGGTTCCACCGGCAATAAGACACTCTATGCGAAGTGGTCTGCGAATAAGTATACCGTTACGTTTGATGCAAATCACAAGAAGGCAACCGGAAAAACAAAAGCTATTACCTGCAAATATGGCAAAAAATATACATTGACGTCGAACGGATTCAAACGGAAAGGTTACACGTTCAAGGGCTGGAACACGAAAAAAGATAGTTCCGGAAAGACTTATAAGAATAAGGCTGAGATTAAGAACTTAACTTCAAAATCAAACGGAAAAGTCGTGTTGTATGCACAGTGGAAGAAGAATAAATAAAACTTTTTTAATTGATTACGTTGTAGTAAATAGAAAAAATACGGAGGATGAAGTTTATGAAGGGAAAAAGATTTTTAACCAGAATTATGGCATGTGGACTGTCATTCTTGATGCTTTTGACAGCACCGGCAGAGATGATGTTTGCGCAGAACACGTCCCAGGAAACAGAAGAAACTGTAAATGAGACAGAAGAAATCGTAACGGGAGAAGATTCTGGAACTCTGGAAAGTGTGACCGCAACAATTGTTGCTGAGGGTACAGATCAAAATATTAGCTGGTCTTTGGATTCAGATGGAGCATTGACGATTTCTGGTTCGGGAGATACCGAATATAATAGCAGGCCATGGCTTAATTATGCAGACCAGATAAAGACAGCTACGGTAGACGTAAGTGGAATTACAGATGCATCAGACTTTTTTAGAGATTGTGAAAATTTAACAAGTGTTGATTTAACAAAGTTTGACACAAGCAAAGTAAAGAATATATCATTTATATTTTATAAGTGCTTAAGTTTAACGCAGTTAGATGTAAGTAATTTTGATACAAGTAATGTTATAGATATATCAGGTATGTTCTATAAGTGTTCGAACTTAACACAGATAGATGTAAGTAATTTTGATACAAGTAATGTTACGGATATGGGCTATCTGTTTTCTGATTGTTTGAACCTAACACAGTTAGATGTAAGTAACTTTGACACGAGCAATGCTACGTCTATGCGGGATATGTTTCAGAACTGTGAAAATCTAACACAGTTAGATATAAGCAAGTTTGATACAAGTAATGTTACAGATATGTCAGGTATGTTTGGGGGATGTACAGGCTTAACGCAGTTAGATGTAAGCAAGTTTGATACGAGTAATGTTACGGATATGAGAGAGATGTTTGAGGGATGTATGGGCTTAACGCAGTTAGATGTAAGTAAGTTTGATACGAGTAATGTTACAGATATGGGATTTATGTTTAGTAGTTGTTTGAATCTAACACAGTTAGATGTAAGTAACTTTGATACGGGTAAAGTTGAAGGTATGACATATATGTTTCAGGGGTGTTCGGGCTTAACGCAGTTAGATGTAAGTGATTTTGACACGAGCAAAGTTACGGATAGCGCATCTATGTTTGGTTCGTGTTCGGGCTTAACACAGTTAGATGTAAGTAAGTTTGATACAAGTAATATTACGGATATGACAAATATGTTTTGGGGGTGTTCAGGTGTAACGGAGTTAGATGTAAGTAACTTTGATACAAGTAATGTTACGAATATGATGTACATGTTTAATAGTTGTAAAAATCTAACACAGTTAGATATAAGTAATTTTGATATGAGCAATGTAGAGGATGCTTCTGACATGTTGGGTTTCTGTTCATCTCTCAAAGAACTTGACACTCCAAAGAATGTTTCTGTCAATGTATCCTTACCAACAACATTTTACGATACAAACGGAAAGTCTTACGCAACATTGCCACAGAATCAGAACAGCAGTATTCATCTTATAACTACAAACGATACGAATCAGACAGTAACCTACAACGTTATCTTTAGTGGAAACGGTTCTACAAGCGGTTCCATGAAGAATCAGTCCATCACATATGGCAGTGGAACGAAATTGACTGCGAATGCCTACAGCCGTAAAGGATATACATTTAACGGATGGAACACCAAAGCAAATGGAAAAGGTACAGCTTACGCCGATAAGGCAGATGGTTCAACACTGACAAAAACAAACGGTTCAAGCGTCACCTTGTATGCACAGTGGAAAAAGAAAAACTATACCATTACCTACAACTTAAATAGTGGAACGAATTCCAAAGATAATCCTGCCAAATATAACATTGAGACAGCAACCATTACGCTGCAGAATCCGACCCGTAAAGGTTATACATTTAAAGGCTGGTATATCGATTCTAACTACAAGAATCAGATAAAGCAGATTAAGAAAGGGTCTACCGGAAATAAAACGCTGTATGCAAAATGGTCAAAGAAGAGTTATACGATTACCTACAACTTAAACAGCGGAACGAATTCCAAAGATAACCCTGCAAAATACAACATCGGCACAGCAACCATCAAATTAAAGAATCCAACCCGCAAGGGATATACCTTCAAAGGTTGGTATACCGATTCTAACTACAAGAACCAGATAAAACAGATTAAAAAGGGTTCTACCGGCAATAAGACACTCTATGCGAAATGGTCTGCGAACAAGTACACCATTACATTTGATGCGAATAATAAGAAAGCAACCGGAAAGACAAAAGCTATTACCTGCAAATATGGAAAAAAATATACATTGACGTCGAACGGATTCAAGCGCAAAGGCTATGCGTTCAAGGGCTGGAACACGAAGAAAGATGGTTCCGGAAAGACTTATAAGAATAAGGCTCAGATTAAGAACTTAACTTCAAAATCAAATGGAAAAGTTGTGTTGTATGCACAGTGGAAGAAGAAAAAATAAAAAATAAACTTTACATCTCCTGTTGAAGTTTGTCGTCGAATTCTATATAATAGGTAAGAAAATGTTAATAAATAGGAGGGCGATCAAATTATGATCAGATGTAAGAAATGTGGTTCTTCTTTACCTGAAGAAGCAAAGTTCTGTAATGTTTGCGGAACACCGGTAGAAGCTGTAGAGGCAGCTGCTACACCGGAACAGAATGAGACAGTTACAAACGTGGAACAGCCTGCAGAAGCTGTAGTAGGCGCAGAAGCCGCAGCTGAAGCCGTAGCTGGTGCCGCTGCTGTAGCGGCAGAGACTGTGACAGCCGGAGAAACTGTTAATGCTGAAACTAATGCACAGTTTAACAATGGTGCACAGTTCAATAATGGAGCACAGTTTAACAATGGTGCACAGTTCAATAATGGAGCGCAGTTTAACAATGGTGCACAGTTCAACAACGGGAACGCACAGTTTAATGGCGGAGCGCAGTTTAACAACGGAAATGCACAGTTTAATGGTGGAGCACAGTTCAATGGCCAGCAGGCAAATGCAGCACCGAAAGTGACAGCTTCTGCTTATTACGGAAGCCAGTCCTATACACCAATCGCAGATGATGCAACAGCAAATAAAGGAGTTGCAATCTGTTCTTACTTCGGATTACTTTTCTTAATTCCGATGTTGACAGCAAAACATTCTCCGTTTGCAAAATTCCATGCAAACCAGGGATTGCTGGTGTTTATCACATCTGTCGCTTTAAATATTGTAGGCGCCATTTTAAAGGCAATTTCTTCCGCTGTTTTATTACGGGCTGCAAGAAATGTATGGACAATGTATGGCGTAGTTGCTACTATCAGTGCCGGCATTACAGCAGTTGTAGCAATTCTTTCCATCATCCTTATGGTTCTTGGAATTGTATATGCAGCACAGGGCAAGATGAAAGAGATTCCATTGATTGGACAGTTCCACTTATTAAAATAGTATTTGATGAAAAATCCGTTAGAACTTCTAACGGATTTTTCTTTCACAGAATGAAAGAAAAGAGGACAACTTTATGGCAACCTGGAATTCGAGAGGACTTCGTGGTTCTACCTTAGAAGAATTCATCAACCGGACAAATGAAAGATATCAGGAGAATGGACTCGCGTTGATTCAGAAGATACCGACGCCGATTACGCCGATTAATATTGACAAACAGACGAGACATATCACACTTGCTTACTTTGACCAGAAGAGTACCGTGGACTACATTGGTGCGGTGCAGGGGATTCCGGTCTGCTTTGATGCAAAAGAGTGTAACAGCGATACGTTCCCGCTTCAGAATATCCATGAACATCAGGTGGCATTCATGGAAGCATTTGAAAAACAGGGCGGCGTTGCATTTTTTCTGATTTTTTACACACAACGGGATGAATTTTATTATCTCCGCCTTGCAAAATTGTTAGAATTTTGGAACCGCGCCAAAGAGGGCGGTAGAAAGAGTTTCCGCTATGAAGAGTTAGAACCGGATTTCTTTTTAGAAAAGGCAAGCGGTGTCCTTGTTCCGTATCTAAATACATTGCAAAAAGATTTGAATGTAAGGGATTGACATTTTTTTCACTATCGCCTATAATAAACCCAATATTTCATTGTGGTAGCATGGTAGCACAATAAAGTGTCGGCTGTTATCCTATGGGAAAAGAAGACGAAATGGGATTAGAAGGTAGGAAGATGAACATGAAAAGAAAGCTGTTACACACGCCGGAAGGTGTCCGCGACATTTACAATGACGAATGTGAAAAGAAAATGATTTTGCAGGACAGCCTGCATCATGCCATGAAAGAATACGGATATCATACCATCCAGACACCGACATTCGAATTCTTCGATATTTTTGGAAAAGAGATTGGAACAACCCCGTCAAAAGAACTTTACAAATTTTTTGACCGGGAAGGCAATACACTCGTGTTAAGACCGGATATCACGCCGTCTATCGCACGTTCTGCCGCAAAATATTTCATGGATGAAGATATGCCGATTCGTCTCTGTTATCTGGGCAATACCTTCATCAATAACAACAGCTATCAGGGACGCCTGAAAGAGAGTACACAGCTGGGAGCGGAATTAATCGGGGATAAGTCCATTGATGCGGATGCTGAGATTTTAGCACTTGCGACGGAATGCCTGCTGTGCGCGGGACTTACGGATTTTCAGTTGAGCGTTGGGCATGTTGATTTCTTAGAGGGACTTGTTGAAGCTGCAGGTTTAGAGGAGAATGAGATTCTAGAACTGCGGGATCTTATCGCAAACAAGAATTTCTTTGGGGTGGAAGAACTGGTGGAAGGATTTCATCTGAACCCGGAACTGTCACAGCTTTTTGCAATGCTTGGGAAATTTTATGACGGGACAGAGGAACTGGTTCAGGCAAAATCTTATGCGAAAGATTACCCTAAGATTTTACATGCATTAATTCATCTTGAAGAGCTTCAGAAAGTACTTGAAGTCTATGGCATTGAGAAATATATTTCCTACGAACTCGGCGTTATCAGCCATTATGAATACTACACCGGAATTATTTTTGCCGGTTATACCTTCGGAACGGGAGAAGCGATTGTAAAAGGCGGCCGCTACGATGAACTTCTGACTCATTTTGGAAAAGATTCCGCATCTATTGGATTTGCAATCGTAGTTGATCAGTTGATGGCGGCACTTTCCAGACAAAAAATTGATATACCGGTTGCGCATCAGAATGTATTGATTGTTTATGAGGATGCACAGAAAACAAACGCAATACAGCTTGCAATGCAAAAGAGGAAAGACGGCAGAAACGTGGAACTGATTCGAAAAGATACCGGGAAAACAAATGCCGATTATGAAGCCTATGCGTTGCGCAACCATTTAGCAGATGTCATATATTTGTAGGAAAGTGAGGAGCGGGAAAATGGAAGAGAAGAGATATCTGACGTTTGCATTGGGAAAGGGACGTCTTGCAAAGAAAACATTAGAACTGTTTGAACAGGTTGGCATTACCTGTGAGGAAATGAAGGATAAAGATACGAGAAAGTTAATTTTTGTCAACGAAGAATTAAAGCTTCGTTTTTTCCTTGCAAAAGGGCCGGATGTTCCGACCTATGTGGAATACGGTGCAGCGGATATCGGTATCGTCGGAAAAGATACGATTTTAGAAGAGGGACGAAACATTTACGAAGTACTAGACTTAGGCTTTGGAAAATGCCGTATGTGTATCTGCGGACCGGAAAGCGCGAAGGACTTATTGCAGCATCATGAACTGATTCGTGTTGCAACGAAATATCCGCATATTGCAAAAGATTATTTTTACAATAAAAAGCACCAGACAGTTGAGATTATCAAGTTAAACGGCTCCATTGAGCTTGCACCGATTGTAGGCTTGTCTGAAGTCATCTGTGACATTGTAGAGACCGGTTCTACGCTCCGTGAGAATGGACTGACCGTGCTAGAAGAGGTTTGTCCGTTGTCTGCGAGAATGGTGGTCAATCAGGTCAGCATGAAAATGGAGCATGAACGAATCACGAACTTAATCACAGACTTAAAGGAAGTTTTAAACCGTAATTGAGAAGGATGGGAAAATAGATGAGAATATTAACGTTAAACGAAGAAACCAAAACAGATATCTTAGAAAATCTTTTGAAAAGAAGTCCGAATTCTTATGGGGAATTTGAAGGCAGGGTAAATGCGATTATCGAGGAAGTCAGAGCCAAAAAAGACGAAGCTCTTTTTGCTTATACAGAAAAATTTGACGGTGTGAAGTTAGATGCCTCAAACGTGCTTGTCACAGACGAAGAGATTGAGGAAGCTTATTCCCTAGTGGATGAGAAATTACTTGAAGTCATTCGAAAAGCCTTGGTCAATATCCGTGATTATCACGCAAAACAGAGACAGTATTCCTGGTTTGATTCCGAGGATTCCGGCATTATCTTAGGACAGAAGGTGACTCCGCTTGAAAAAGTCGGTGTCTATGTTCCGGGCGGAAAAGCGGTGTATCCTTCCTCTGTACTGATGAATGTCATCCCGGCAAAAGTGGCAGGCGTCAAAACTATCATCATGACAACACCTCCGGATAAAAACGGAAAAGTTTATCCATCCACACTTGTCGCAGCAAAAGAGGCGGGTGTAGATAAAATCTATAAAGCGGGCGGTGCACAGGCAATCGCAGCACTTGCGTTTGGAACTGAAAGCGTCCCGAAAGTAGATAAAATTGTGGGACCGGGCAATATCTATGTTGCCCTTGCCAAAAAGGCTGTATTTGGCCACGTCAGCATTGATTCCATCGCAGGGCCTAGTGAGATTTTGGTTTTGGCAGATGAGACTGCGAATCCGCGTTTCGTGGCGGCTGATCTGCTTTCCCAGGCAGAGCATGACGAGATGGCGTCCGCCATTTTGATTACGACGAGCATGGAACTTGCAAAGCAGGTGTCAGAAGAAGTGGATGAGTTTGTGAAGAATTTATCAAGAAAAGAAATCATCCAGAAATCCTTAGACAATTACGGCTATATTCTGGTGGCAAACGATTTAACGGAAGCGATTGACACTGCAAATGAGATTGCATCCGAACACTTAGAGTTAGTCACAAAGAATCCGTTCGAGGTTATGACAAAGATAAAAAATGCCGGAGCTATTTTCTTAGGAGAATATTCGAGTGAGCCATTAGGCGATTATTTTGCAGGTCCAAACCATGTCCTTCCGACAAACGGAACAGCAAAGTTTTTCTCGCCGCTTAGCGTTGATGATTTCATCAAAAAGTCAAGCATCATCTCTTATTCAAGAGAGGCATTAGAGCCTGTCTATCAGGATATTGTGCAGTTTGCGGAATGTGAGAAACTGACGGCTCACGCAAATTCTATCCGTGTACGTTTTGAAAAGTAGAGGTTTGGCTATTCCTTTTTGGAGAAGATAGCGGTATAATAAATGAGGAGAATTCCAATAGGAGAAGGAGTGCGGGAATGAGCAGAAAGGCAGAGATTACCAGAACAACAAAAGAGACGGATATTAAGGCAGCAATTGAACTTGACGGCAGTGGAACGGCATCCGTGCACACCGGAATCGGCTTCTTTGATCATATGTTAGACGGCTTTGCAAGACATGGTTTTTTTGATTTAAGCTTAGAAGCTGACGGCGATTTAGAGGTGGATTGCCACCACACCATTGAGGACGCCGGAATCGTTTTAGGCAGTGCCATCAGGCAGGCATTAGGGGATAAACGCGGCATTAAGCGGTTCGGAAGCTGTATTTTACCGATGGACGAGACGCTTGTGTTATGTGCGGTTGACTTGTCCGGTAGACCTTATCTGGTATTCGATGGGGAATTTACGGCAGAGCGTGTCGGTGATTTTGATACGGAAATGGTAAGAGAATTCTTTTACGCGATTTCTTATGCAGCCGGAATGAATCTGCATATCAAAGTATTATCCGGTGGGAATAACCATCATATGATAGAGGCAATGTTTAAGGCATTCGCCCGCGCCCTCGATGAGGCAGTGACCTTTGACGAAAGAATTAAAGATGTCTTGTCAACGAAAGGAAGTCTTTAACATAACAGCAACTGAGAATTGGAAAGGCATGGATAGAGATAATGGAACAGAAAAATATAGTCGCAACAATTTATCTGAAGAATGGAAAAGCGGTGAAATCTCCGGAAGATTTTACTATTGTAGATGATGTCATTCATCTTGCAAAGCTTTACAACGATAGCGGAATTGACAAAATCATTATTTTCGATTTGTCGGAAGATGATGAGGAACATGAGAAAAATATCGGAACGATTCGTAACATCAACCGTAACGTGGAGATTAAAGTGTGTGCAGGCGGCAACATTAACCGCTTAGAAGATGTTAAGAAACTGATTTATGCAGGATGTTTACAGGTCATCTTAAATGGTTCAAAGCCGGTCAGCATTGACCTTGCAACCGAGGCAAGCAGCCGTTTTGGGAAAGACAGAGTTTTAATTTCTGTTGAGAATGTTGATTTTGTATTTAAACATCATGAGACCATGAAAGAATGCATTCACGAGATGCTCGTGTTGAACCGTTCCGTCATGGATGCAATTGAGAACCTGACAGAGATTCCTTATGTTGTCTGGTTTGACGAGTGTGATTACGAACAGATTATTGAGGTATTGAAGAGAAATCATGTGCGTGGAATTGCAGGCAATTTTATCAATGATACAAGTACGGATGTAATGGAATTGAAGTCCCAGCTTTCTGAGGAAGGCATTAAGATGGACAACTTTGCACCTGCATTAAAATGGTCTGACTTTAAGTTGAATTCCGATGGACTGATTCCGGTTATTGTACAGGACTACCGGACAGATGAGGTTCTCATGTTAGCTTACATGAATGAGGAAGCGTTCCAGACGACCATCAACATTGGAAAGATGACTTATTACAGCAGAAGCCGCAAAGAACTTTGGACAAAGGGCATGACATCCGGTCACATCCAGTATGTGAAATCTTTGACAGCGGACTGCGATTTTGACACCATTTTAGCAAAAGTATCTCAGGTGGGCGTTGCGTGCCACACCGGAGCACCAAGCTGTTTTTACAATGACATCGTCAAAAAAGAATACATCGAGAAGAACCCGCTTAAGGTATTCGAGGATGTTTACCAGATTATTTTAGACCGGAGAGCGAATCCGAAGGAAGGTTCTTACACGAACTACCTGTTCGACAAAGGAATTGACAAGATTTTGAAAAAAGTCGGGGAAGAGGCAACGGAGATTGTAATTGCAGCGAAAAACCCTGACCCTGAAGAAATTAAATACGAAATTTCCGATTTCCTGTATCACGTGATGGTCTTAATGGCTGAAAAAGGCGTGACCTGGGAAGATATCACACAGGAACTTTCACAGCGTTAGCATATTTTCGTATTTCATATCATAAATGTTAGGGAAGACTTTGAAGGGGACTGCCATGACAGGATATGATATTGATGAGCGGAAACGTTATGTTGCTGAGGTGAAGAAATCTTTTGAGATGGGATATGGACGAATGAGAACAGATGAAGATGATTTTTCTGGAAAAGTAGAGGAATCATCTTCATTTTCTTTGTTTAAATTACGGTTTTTAATCGCCATTTTTCTGTTCTGCGTCTATCTGTACTGCGATGCTACCGGTACTAAAATTTCAAATTACAGTGCGCAGGATGTTGTAACTGCCATTTCAGAGAACGAATCCTACCAAAAACTCGAAAATTATGTTATGATACAAATGGCGCAGGATTGACGAATCCTATGGATTTTAGTATAATTCTTGACATTGACGCAATGAGAAAGGATACATTTTTGATGACGAAATTAGCTTTATCAGATGAAATACTGATGAAAATTGATAAACCGGCGCGTTACATCGGAAACGAATGGAACAGCATTCAAAAAGATAAACATGATGTCGAAATTCGTTTTGCTATGTGTTTCCCGGATGTCTACGAGATTGGAATGTCCCATCTTGGAATTCAGATTCTCTATGACATGTTTAATAAAAGGGAAGATGTCTGGTGTGAACGTGTCTACTCTCCATGGCCGGATTTACATGCCGTGATGAAAGAGGAAAAGATTCCGCTTTTTGCATTAGAATCGCAGGAACCTATTAAAAACTTTGATTTTCTTGGCATTACACTCCAGTATGAGATGTGTTATACCAATATTTTACAGATTTTAGATTTATCGGGAATCTCACTTTTGTCAAAGGACAGGGCAGAAGATGACCCAATTGTAATCGGTGGAGGTCCTTGTACTTATAATCCGGAGCCGATTGCGGATTTTTTTGACCTTTTCTATATGGGAGAAGGGGAAATCAGCTATGATGCACTGTTTGAGCTTTACAAAGAAAAGAGAGCCACAGGAAAAAGCCGCCAGGAGTTCTTGCGCGAAGCTTCTCATATTCCGGGCATCTATGTTCCGTCACTCTATGAAGTGACTTACAAGGAAGATGGAACGATTGCCGCATTTACACCGAAATATGAAGACGTTCCGGCTACGGTTCAAAAACAGCTTGTCATGGATATGACGGAGGCAGTTTATCCGGAAAAACCGGTTGTTCCGTTTATCAAGGCAACACAGGATCGTGTCGTGTTAGAGATTCAGCGCGGCTGTATCAGAGGATGCCGTTTCTGCCAGGCGGGAATGGTTTACCGTCCGACCCGTGAGAAAAATGTGGAACGCTTAAAAGATTTAGCTTACAAGATGATTCAGTCGACAGGACATGAGGAAATCTCTTTGAGTTCTTTAAGTTCTTCTGATTATTCCCAGTTAGAGGAACTCGTGACCTTCCTGATTGATGAATTTAAGGAAAAAGGCGTTAATATTTCGCTGCCTTCCCTCCGAATTGATGCATTTTCGTTAGATGTTATGAGCAAAGTGCAGGATATTAAGAAGAGCAGCTTAACGTTTGCACCGGAGGCAGGTTCCCAGCGACTTCGTGATGTTATTAACAAAGGTCTGACGAAAGAAGTCATCTTAAACGGAGCCGGTCTTGCATTCGAGGGTGGCTGGAATAAGGTAAAACTTTACTTTATGCTTGGACTTCCGACGGAGACGGAGGAAGATATGCGTGCGATTCCGGAACTCGCAAATGAGATTGCAATGCTTTACTACGACACGGTTCCAAAGGAAAAACGAAACGGAAAATGTCAGATTACCATCAGTACGTCTTTCTTTGTTCCGAAGCCATTCACGCCGTTCCAATGGGCGAGAATGTATACACCGGACAACTATTTAGAGCGTGCAAAAGTTGTAAATGATACGGTGAAAGAGCAGTTAAACCGCAAGAGTATCAAATACAACTGGCATGAGGCGGACGTGACGGTCTTAGAAGGTATTTTTGCCAGAGGTGACCGTAAAATTGGACAGGCTATCTTAAAGGCTTACGAAAAAGGTGCTATCTTTGATGCATGGTCAGAATATTATGACAATGAGCGCTGGATGGAGAGCTTTGCAGAATGTGGAATTGACCCTGATTTTTATACCATGCGGGAACGTCCGTTAGACGAAATCTTCCCATGGGATTTCATCGATGTCGGTGTCACAAAGGCATTTTTAAAGAGAGAATGGGAGACAGCTCATGCCGAAACTGTCACACCAAACTGCCGTATGCGCTGTTCCGGCTGTGGCGTAGCAAGATTTGGAGGAGGTGTCTGCGTTGAAAATAAGAATTAAATTTCGAAAATACGGTGTCATGAAATTCATCGGACACTTGGATATGATGCGTTATTTTCAGAAGGTAATGCGCCGTGCAAATATCAATATCTGTTATTCGGAAGGTTTTTCACCGCACCAGATTATGTCATTTGCAGCACCGCTCGGTGTTGGAATTACAAGTGACGGTGAATATTTAGATATTGAAGTACACGATACACGTTCCACAAAGGAATCGTTAGAAGCCTTGAATGCCAATATGGTCGAAGGTGTTGAGATTACAGAGTACGTTGCACTTCCGGGCAATGCCAAAACAGCCATGTCGATTGTTGCGGCAGCCGATTATGAATTAAATTATAAAGAAGGCTACACCTCTCCATTTACAAAGGAAGAATGGGAAGAAAAATTACAGACCTTTTTCGATGAGCCATCTGAAGTCCTGATCACAAAAAAGACGAAAAAAAGCGAAAAACAGATGGATTTAAAACAGTTAGTCTATGGCTTTCGCATCATCGAAAAGGCAGGACAGCCGGCATTTTACTTAAATGTCTGCACCGGCAGTACAGATAATCTGAAGCCGGAATTGGTGTTAGAGGCATTTTATCAGTCTCTTGGCATGGAATACAATCCGGATGCCATGCAGATTCATCGTCTGGATGTTTATTCCTACGATGAAGAGAACAAAAAATATGTTTCACTCGGAGACATGGGCAAAGAAATTGCCTGAAAGGAGTTTACAGGTGTACCGTTATCTGATTACAAATGAGACAATTGGACAGGAGAATTGCATTGTTTCTGCACTGTTTGATGAATCTTACCGCCTGATTGATGTGCAGTTGGATTCTTTGCAGCACGAAAATCTTTTGAACCAGATTTATGTTGCAAAAGTGCAGAATGTGGTGCAGAACTTAGATGCTGCTTTTGTAAAAATCAGCCCGGAGCAGACCTGCTACCTTTCTTTAAAAGATTTGCGCCATCCGATTTACGTCAAAAAGACATCACAGGCGAAAAAGCTGGTGCAGGGGGATGAGATTGTCGTCCAGGTCTGCAAGGAAGCCATTAAGACAAAAGACCCGGTTGTGACTACAAATCTTAATTTTCCTGGAAAATATCTTGTACTGACAAGCGGAAACAGCAAGCTTGGCATTTCCCATAAATTAGATGATACGGCGCGGGATTATTATAAAAAGCTGCTTGCACCGTGCCAGAACGAGGAGTATGGTCTAGTGCTCCGCACAAATGCAAATGGTGCTCCCGATGCAGATATTTTAGAAGAACTTGAGACGTTAACCGCGCAATACCGCCGGATAAAAGAAACGGCCGTGCACCGCACCTGTTATAGCAGGCTTTCCGAAGAATCTAAGCCTTATCTGAAAAATATTTCGAATCTTTACTTAGATTCCATTGAAAAGATTGTGACGGATGATACAGGACTTTACAAGGATATCATCACCTATTGCACCCATGAGAAAATTGCGGTTCCGGTTGAATTTTATCAGGATACGCAGATTTCACTTTCTGTACTTTATGGATTAAAGAAAAAGATTGAAGCGGCACTTTCTGAGCGTGTATGGCTGAATTCCGGTGCTTATCTGATTATTCAGCCGACGGAGGCACTGACGGTGATCGATGTCAACAGCGGTAAGAATATTGCAAAAAAAGACAAGTGGGAGAATTTCCGCCGCATTAATCTGGAAGCGGCAAAAGAAATCGCCTATCAGCTTCGTGTGCGCAATATCTCCGGCATGATTCTGGTGGATTTTATCAATTTAGAGACGAGACAGGCAGACGAAGAGCTGATGCAGGAGTTCCGCAGCTTTCTGAAAAAAGATCCCATCCCGACCGAGGTGATTGATATGACAAAATTAGGTCTTGTGGAAGTGACCCGCAAGAAGGTTCGCCGCTCACTTGCCGAAAGCGGGATAAAATTGGCGAGAAAGTCCTAAAATATGGTTGACGTAATGCAATTCTTATGCTATTATTACGAAGTATGCCGCACAGTGAGGTCTCTAATTCTGTCTATGACAGGAACCGTAACTGGCGAGTAATGATAATAGGAGGTGCCATATGTACGCAATTATAGCAACAGGTGGTAAACAGTACAAAGTATCCGAAGGCGATATCATTACCATTGAAAAACTTGGTGTTGAAGCTGGTGAGAAAGTAACTTTTGATCAGGTTTTAGCTGTATCTGACAACGGAATCAAAGTTGGAGCAGACGTAGCTAACGCATCTGTAGAAGCTTCTGTAGTAAAAGAAGGCAGAGGTAAGAAAGTTATCGTTTACAAGTACAAGAGAAAGACTGGCTATCACAAGAAGAACGGCCACAGACAGGCGTTCACACAGGTTAAGATTGAAAAAATCAACGCGTAATCGATAAGGAAATTGTTATGACAAAGATAACGATTTTTCAGAACCAGAATGACGAATATCTCGCATTTAGCTGTCTTGGACATGCTGGGTTCGCAGATTCCGGTGAGGACATTGTCTGCGCCGGTATTTCAGCTCTTGTCATTAATACCATTAATGCAATTGATGAATTCACTTCAGAAGAGGTGGCTGTGAATCAGGATGAGGAGACAGGACTGATTAGCCTGCGTTTTTCAAAACCTGCTGGTCATGATGCCGAGTTATTAATGAAGTCTATGGTTTTAGGCTTACAGGGAATTCAAAACAATTATGGGAATGAATATCTCATTCTAGATTTCAAGGAGGTGTAAGACATGATGAATATGAACCTTCAGTTTTTTGCTCATAAAAAGGGAGTTGGTTCTACAAAGAACGGCCGTGATTCCGAATCTAAGAGATTAGGAGCAAAGAGAGCAGACGGACAGTTCGTAAAAGCTGGAAATATTTTATATAGACAGCGTGGAACAAAGATTCATCCAGGTACTAACGTAGGTATCGGCGGTGATGACACATTATTCGCTTTAACAGATGGTATTTTAAGATTTGAGAGAAAAGGAAGAGATAAGAAACAGGCTTCCGTTTATCCAGTAGCTGAATAAGATGAACCAAAGACCCGACTATGAACAGACATTTTTATGTTTGCAGTAAATAGCCGGGTCTTATTTGTATGACCCCTTAGAAATCTGGGGATGATTCGATTTGAGGTAGAAAATTATGTTTGCAGATAGAGCAAAAATTATTATAAAATCAGGAAAAGGCGGCGACGGACATGTCAGTTTCCGCCGCGAGAAATACGTGCCAAACGGAGGACCGGACGGCGGTGACGGCGGAAAAGGCGGCGATGTTATTTTCGTTGTAGATGAAGGATTAAACACACTTGCTGATTACAGACATCGTCGTAAATTTGCTGCCCAGCCGGGAGAAGAAGGCGGAAAAAGAAACTGTCACGGCAGAAATGGTGAGGACTTAATTTTAAAAGTTCCGGAAGGAACCGTGATCAAAGATGCGGAATCTGACCGTGTCATTGCCGATATGTCCGGAGGCAATACCAGACAGGTTGTGCTGCGTGGAGGCCGTGGTGGTCAGGGAAACCAGCATTATGCAACTGCAACGATGCAGGCACCGCAGTATGCACAGCCAGGTGGAGAATCCATCGAGATTGAAGTAAAATTAGAGTTGAAAGTGATTGCAGATGTGGGATTGGTAGGTTTCCCAAACGTTGGAAAATCCACACTGTTATCCCGTGTTACAAATGCACAGCCTAAGATTGCAAATTACCACTTTACAACACTTCATCCAAACCTCGGAGTAGTTGACTTAGAGGGAACATCCGGATTTGTCATTGCAGACATTCCGGGACTGATTGAGGGTGCATCGGAAGGTATCGGTCTTGGTCATGAATTTCTGCGTCACATTGAGCGAACGAAAGTAATGATTCATATGGTGGATGCTGCAGGTACAGAGGGACGTGATCCAATTGCAGATATCAAAGCAATCAATAAAGAGTTAGAGGCATATAACCCGGAACTTTTGAAGAAACCGCAGGTCATTGCAGCTAATAAAATTGATGCCATTTACGGCGATGAAAATGACGTTATCACTTCTTTACGGAAAGAATTCGAAAAGGATGGTATTGAGGTATTCCCGATTTCGGCAGTCAGCGGAAAAGGCTTAAAAGAACTTTTATATCATGTGAATGGACTGCTTGAGACTTGCAGCAAAGAACCAATCATCTATGAACCGGAATTTGATCCGTCACTTGCTGTATTTAAAGACGAGCCATACACCATTACAAGAGCAGAGGATGATGCATTTGTGGTGGAAGGACCTAAGATTGATAAGATGTTAGGATACACAAACTTAGAATCCGAAAAAGGTTTCTTATTCTTCCAGCGTTTCTTAAAAGAGCAGGGAATTTTAGAAGAATTAGAGTCTCTTGGAATTGAAGAGGGCGATACGGTCCGCATGAATGGATTTGAATTTGATTATTATAAATAAACAGCAGAAAGGGTAAAAGGACATGACAAGTAAACAGCGTGCTTATTTAAGCAGTCAGGCAAATACAATGGATCCGATTTTTCAGATTGGAAAAGCAAGCCTGACACCAGAAATTATCATCGCATTAGATGAAGCTTTAGAAAAAAGAGAGTTAATTAAGATTGCCGTATTGAAAAACTGCATCGACGATCCACGGGAAATCGCAACCGTTATCGGAGAACGTACCCATTCTCAGGTGGTAAAAGTTATCGGTAAAAAAATTATTTTATTCCGTCAGGCAAAGAAGAATTCCAAATATGAGCTGCCAAACTAAGAAAATGCGAAAAGTTGGAATCCTTGGAGGTTCCTTTGATCCGATTCACAATGGTCATTTGGCGATTGCGGAGAGTGCCCGCAAGGATTATGCCTTAGATGAAATCTGGTTCATTCCAGCGGGACATTCCCCAAACAAAGAGGAAGCACGGATGACATCGGCAGAGGAACGGCTCAAAATGACGGAATTAGCAGTGCGTGACTACGATAATTTCAAGGTATCCGATATGGAAGTCTGTTCGAAGGAGACAAGTTACACGTATCGAACTTTAGAACGTCTGACCGCGGAGTATCCGGAAACAGAATTTTATTTTATCATGGGCGCCGATTCCCTCGATTATTTTGATAAGTGGTATCATGCCGAACGGATTTGCCAATGTGCAGTTATTTTAGTCGCAGTCCGGGATGAATTTTCGAAGGCGAATATGAAGGCTAAAATTGCAGAGATTCAGCAGCTTTTTCCGGCAGATATCCGTATTCTTTCCATTGGAAAGGTGGAGGTATCCTCCCATGAAATCAGAAAGCAGATTGCTGAGGGCAGGGATGTCCCTGTACAGATTCCGCATGCAGTATCCGAATACATCAGGGAAACGGGACTTTATCGTTAAGAAAGGTGTGAAACGTTTATGGAATTAACAGAAATCCGAAAATTACTGAAAAAAGAATTGGATAAGGATCGTTACGAGCACACAAAAGGCGTTATGTATACAGCCGGCTGCCTTGCCATGGCACATGGATATTCCATTGAGAAAGCCATGTTAGCGGGTTTATTGCATGATTGCGCAAAATGTATTCCAAACGATAAAAAGCTTTCTCTCTGCGAGGAAAAACACGTTTTGATAACAGAAGTAGAGCAGAAACATCCATACCTGCTTCACGCCAAGTTAGGCGCACGATTAGCAGAAGATATTTACGGCGTTACAGATCCGGAAGTCCTGCATGCAATCAAGGTGCATACAACGGGAGCTCCCGATATGAGTGTTTTAGATAAAATTATTTACCTTGCGGATTACATTGAACCAAACCGCAATAAAGCCCCAAATCTGCCTTATGTACGGGAACTTGCTTTCAAAGATTTGGATGCGTGTGTAGCACAGGTATTGTATGATACGCTCTGCTATCTTGCCAATGGAAAGGGCGAGATTGATGAGACAACCCAGATTACTTATGAATACTATAAACACTTTAGAAAGGAACTTTAATTATGACAGCAAATGAGATTACAAAGCTTGTAGTAGAAGCATTAGAAGACAAAAAAGCAGAAGATGTTACCATTATTGATATTCATGAAATTTCAGCCGTAGCGGATTACTTCGTTGTCGCAAACGGCACGAACCAGAATCAGCTTCAGGCAATGCGCGATGCCGTTGACGAGGCAATGTACCAGCGCGGCATCCATGCAAGACAGGTTGAGGGAAACCAGAATTCCACCTGGATTTTAATGGATTATGAAGATGTCATCGTGCACATTTTCTCAAAAGAAGATCGTTTATTCTATGATTTAGAGCGCATCTGGCGTGATGGAAAAGTAATCGAAAAAGATGATTTAGATTAGTTTTGGAAAGAGCAGTATCCGGTGAATGATTTTATTCTATCGGATACTGCTTTTTTAATTCCATATAGATGAATTAGCTCATAAAACGGAATACACCAAATACTTTACCTAAAATAGAGCAGTCGTCTACGATAATAGGATCCATAGTGTCATTTTCCGGCTGAAGGCGGTAATGTCCGTCTTCCTTATAAAATGTCTTTACTGTGGCAGAATCGTCAATAAGCGCAACTACGATGTCTCCATTGACGGCATCCGGCTGTTGCTGGACTAACAAATGATCTCCGTCATAAATTCCTGCATTAATCATGCTTTCCCCTTTGACCTTCAACATAAAAGTCTGTTTATTCGGCATAAATTCTGCCGGAATCGGAAAGTAGCTCTCAATATTTTCCTCTGCAAGAATCGGCTGTCCAGCCGCAACTTTTCCAACAATAGGAACATTTACCATCTCACGTCTGGTAAGGTTGAAACTGTCATCCATAATCTCAATGGCACGTGGCTTGGTAGGGTCACGTCTGATATACCCGTTCTTCTCTAACGTCTCTAAATGAGAGTGTACGGAGGATGTAGACTTCAAATCAACCGCTTCACAAATCTCACGTACGGCTGGCGGATATCCCTTATTCAAAATCTCCTGTTTGATATATTCTAAAATTTCACGCTGCTTCGCACTAATCTTCCCGTAAGCCATAATATCCTCCTTTATATAATGTATTCCTATATGAATATGTATCCCTGAAAACTCAAGAAATAACTCCTGATAATAGTCTAACATATTGCCGGTTAAAATGCAAACATATATTCCGAAAATTTGTTCGATTTTTCTGTTGACAAACAGTTGTTCGAGTGTTATTGTAAAGATACAAACAGTTGTTCGGATTATATGTTCGATAATAGGAGGAGAAAAATGAGAAGTAACAGGAGTACAGTAACTAACAGAAATTCTTACACAGTATGGATGGCAGGTTTCGTTTTATTAGTCTTGGTTATCACAAGCGCTATTTTATTCGGAGCAATCCGGACGGAGGCTGCACCGTCGGAAGAGACTTACAAATATTATACAAGTGTCGCAATTGAAGCAGGGGATACCATTTGGAGTATTGCCCAGGAATATCAGACACCTGAGTGCGGAGACATGACAGATTATATCGAAGAAATCTGTTCCTTAAATCATATTACAGATGACCAGATTCACACCGGTCAGTACCTGACAATTCCATATTATTCGACAGAACAGAAGTAAGAGTATCATGTCTTTTCCTTAAAGGCAGTATTTGGGATTTCATGTACCATCTTTTATCAGTTGTAACAAAATGTAATAAAGTTGCAGACTTTCTGAAAATAATATATAATAAAGAAAGTTTTGATAGGAGATTTAGTTAGAAATGTTAAAGTTTATTTATGTAATTTTAATGAATTTATTTCGTGCACCATATATGATTCCAAAGATGAGAACAGAAGCAGATCATCCGGAGAAATATTCCAAAGAAGAACGCTATTCCCTTGCAAAGCATTGTATCCGCCTTATGAAGCTGACCGGAGGAATTCATACGAAGGCATATGGGTTGGAGAATCTTCCAAAAGAGGGCGGTTATATTATGTATCCAAACCATCAGGGAAAGTATGATGCCCTCGGAATTATTCACACACATGCAAAGCCATGTTCCCTGGTTATGGACAAGGCAAAATCTAATACGATTCTCGTCCGGGAATTTGTGGATTTATTAGAGGGAAAGAGACTCGATAAGAAAGATGTCAGACAAGCCCTTACCATTATCAATGAAGTATCAGAAGAAGTGAAAAATGGTAATATCTATATTCTGTTTCCAGAAGGTGGATACGAATTCAACAACAAAAATGCTGTCTACAATTTTAAAGCGGGAAGTTTTAAGATTGCTTCAAAATCGAAAGTACCGGTTGTGCCAGTTGCGTTAATTGATTCTTATCGTGTATTTAACAGTTTCTGGTTAGGTCCTGTCACGACACAGGTTCATTATCTTTCTCCTATTTATTATGAAGAGTACAAGAACATGAAGACACAGGAACTCGCTGCTTTAGTAAAAGAACGGATTCAAGAAAAAATAGATGAGGTACTTGCACAGCAAAAGCAGCAGAAACAGAAAAAATAAAGGAATTTGTGCTTAAAATACTTGCATATCCCCTTGGGGAATAAGTTAGAATGGACTTATCAAAAGATGTGAGGGGAGTGCAACATGAAAATAAAAGAAGTATCAGAACATACCGGTCTAAGTCAGAAGGCAATCCGGCTGTATGAAGAAAAAGAGTTGGTTGTTCCAGCAATGAAGGAGAATTCTGGAAGATATTTTCGAGAGTATAGTGAGTCTGATTTGAAAAAATTATCAGAGATAGCTCTTTTGCGGCAATCGGGATTTTCAATTGCTCAAATAAAAGAACTATATTCCGGAAGTGTTAAATTCGTGTTGAAAGAATATCAAACTTATTTGATACAACAAATCAAAGAGCAGACTCAGGTTCTAAATCGTATTTCAAAATTAGAAACAAATGAGTTAGAAGAGTTGCTTTGTGTGTTGCAGCAACCAGAAGTTAAACATGTATTACAGGATGAATTTCAATGCGCGGAATTAGAGGAAAGGAAATCAGACATTAGCAAGAATATATGGTATTGGTGTGGTATCATACCGCATCGCTTAAGTGGATTTCAATATTTTTTGTGCATTTTATTGTACCAGACGCCAATGACTGCCCAGGCAATTCTTACTTATTGCATACATGGCAAGATGAAAATATCTTTGTCGAAGTTGAATCGTACTTTGCAGCGACTACAAAAGGCAGGATTTTTAGAATATTCAAATGGCGTATATATCTGTAGACATTCAGATTTTATGTTATATGAAAATGTGTTTTCAGAAAATGATTTAATGGAAATGTTACAGATGATGCAAGGTGGAGGCGCACATCGATTCTTTTTTCATTCATCAGCTCCGATGAGTGTAGGCAGCTGGTCACCAGGACCGAAATGATACAGAGGTAACCAGCTTATTAGATATATATTTATTTAAAAGTAAAAATTTTTTACTTATTAATATTCATTGTTAGTCTTTTCGAAGATGTACATACTGGGCAGCACTACGTCTTCTGTCATCCTCGATAGCAGCGTAGTGCTTTTTCGTTGTATTGACATCTTTATGCCCTAACACATCTGCAACCAGATAAATATCACCGGTCTCACGATAGAGGGCAGTGCCATAGGTACTTCTTAGTTTATGTGGTGTGATATTTTTCAAATTGGTAACTAATTTTGAATATTTCTTTACCAGATTTTCAACACTTCGTACATTGATTCTAGACCTTTTTAAGGAAAGGAAGAGGGCATTGGTACTTCCGTCTAATGCCGTAATCTGATTGCGTTCTTCCATATAGCGCAGCAAAGCATCCCGGACTTCGTCTCCAAAATAGATTACAACTTCCGCGCCGCCTTTTCGATGAATCTTAATACCATTATTTTTAAAATCAACATCATCAATATCAAGTCCGACACATTCCGACACACGGATTCCTGTGCCAAGCAACAGCGTTAAAAGCGCCATATCGCGTGTTTTTGTCTTCTCATGGTATATTTGTTGTCTTGCGGTTAATTTCTCGCCAGATTCCACTTCATCGAGCAGGAGAGCCACCTCATCGGCATCAAGCCGTACAATGTTTTTTTCGTGAATTTTAGGCATATCAACTTTCATTGCCGGATCTGTATCAATCAGTTCATTTTTATAGAAATAGCGGTAAAAAGTGCGCAACGATGCCAGCTTTCTTTTGATACCACGCTCGTCATTCGCATGTGCAACTCCGTCTTTTTCATAATATTTCAGATAAAAAAGGTATTCCTCAATATCGGATGGTGTAATCTGATCTAAAATATCCAAAGAAAAATTTGACATTTTAATCTTTTTTAAAAGAGGATTATTCTGTTGCAGATAATCAAAAAACGTTGCAAGATCATAAGCATATGCTAATCTTGTACGTGAGGAAGTACGCGGTTCAATCCCGATAAAGAACTGTTTGCAAAAGGGCGGTAATTCCTTTAACATTTCTCTTAACTTTAATTCATTTTTTATATTAACATCTTCATGATAAGCATGATCTTTCATGATTATTCACCAGCCTTTTCATTTATAGTAGCAGATACTTTTTCCCAGCCATCGATTTTTCCCTCTGAAATAGCACGAAAAATACGTTTCTTTGCACCCGGATGTTCGAGATTTATTTGACGAACAAGTTGTTTTGCAGATTCACGCTGTGTATGTCCATCAGCCGGGCATGGATTCTTTACGACAGGGAGTTGATATTTTCGTTGAAAGCCGATTACATCCGCTTCCAGAATATAAATCATAGGACGAATCACCGTCAATTTCATTTTATCGAGGAATGTTTTTGGAGGGAAGCAGTAGAAGCGCCCCTCGAAGATCATGGATAAAAACATCGTCTCAATAACGTCATCCATGTGATGCGCATAGGCAACTTTATTACAGCCTAATTCCTTCACCGCCTGGTTTAACGCACCTTTACGCATTTTTGCACAAAGAGAGCACGGAGAGGTATTTTTAGAATCCTGAAACAAAATCTTTGCAATCTCCGTATGTATGACATGATAAGGAACCTGAAGCTGTTCACATAAATTCTGAACCTCTGATAAGTCAAAATCGTTATATCCTAAATCAACGGTAACCGCAATTAATTCGAATTTTTTCGGATAAAAGCGCTGCAAATTAGATAATGCATACAAAAGAGTGAGAGAGTCCTTTCCTCCCGAAATGCCTACCGCGATTTTATCGCCATCTTCGATTAAGCCGTAATCATCAACAGCCTGTCTTGTATAACTTAATAATTTTTGTAATTTCACTTTTTATGACAAACCTTTCTAAAAATCATCTTATTTATTATATAATATTTTTCCCGAAAAATCTATGTTTTCCCTAGCGGTTCATGGTATACTTATTTGGTATATTTAACATTGCAAAAATAGTGATAGGAGTAAAATAATATGAAATTTGTAATACAGCGCGTAACATCTGCATCCTGTACCGTAGATGGCAATGTAACCGGAAAAATTAAAAAGGGCTTTCTTGTTCTCATTGGTGTTGCAGATATCGATAACAAAGAAATTGCAGATAAAATGACCAAAAAATTGCTCGGAATGCGTATCTTTGAAGATTCCGACGGAAAAACAAATCTTTCTCTACAGGATGTTGGTGGAAGCCTGTTGTTGATATCACAGTTCACATTATATGCTGACTGTAAAAAAGGAAATCGTCCATCCTTTATTAAAGCTGGAAAACCGGATTTTGCAAATGAAATGTATGAATATATCATTGCGAAATGTAAAAAGGAAATTCCAGTTGTGGAAACCGGTATCTTTGGTGCTGATATGAAGATTGAGCTGTTAAATGACGGACCTTTTACAATTGTGTTGGATTCTGCGGAGATAATGTAAAACCATATTACGAACAGTGACAGAGTTAACGCAACAATTTGGCATGAAAAAACACCTATAAGTTGCGTTAAAAATGACATTTTAGGGCTCGGTACCGTTATTCTCTACATTGTTTTATTCGCAAAACACAAGTTTAACGAATAGTTAACTCTCAAACATAAAGGGTCACCCAATCCGGATATTTCCTTTATCCTAATCGATAACCCTTTATGTTTATCCTTACTTATTATTTTTTCAAAGAATCATACAGTTCACGATATTTCAAAATCATATCAACGCAGGCATCCTCGCCAATTTTACTGTTATCAAGGCAGAGGTCATAGCTTCTTGAATCTCCCCATTTCTTACTGGTGTAGTAATTGTAATAGCTTGCACGCTGTTTATCATTTTTCTGAATTAAATCTTTGGCTTTGTTTTCTGTGAGGTTAAGATTCTTGCTAATGTTCCTGATACGGTAATCCATGTTTGCATGAATGAAAACGTTCAGGCAATCCGGATTATCGGATAATGCATAATCTGCACAGCGTCCTACAATAACACAGGATTCACGTTCTGCAATTTTCTTGATTGTCTCAAACTGCGCTAAGAAAACCTTGTGGTTCAACGGCATATCCAAAAAAGGTGTGGAAGAATATCCACTGACTGAGTATGTATCCATGACGAGCGAATATAAAAAGCTGCTGGTTGGTTTTTCATCATGATTTTGGAAAATCTCTTCACAAAATCCGCTTTCTTTTGCAGCCTGCTGAAGGAGTTCCTTATCATATAATTTAATTCCAAGACGGTTTGCAAGCTTCTCGCCGACGTTTCTTCCGCCACTTCCAAATTCTCTTCCGATTGTATAAATTTTGTTGCCCATATAAATTCCACCTTTCCCTTGTAAGTATACGCAAGTCAATCTTATTTTCTAATCTTATTATAATATATCTGACCAGAAATTCAAAGATGAATTTTTTGAAAATTCATAAAATTATATGAATTATTCATATAATTCAGGAGCGCAGGTCACGCAGAATTTTTTCAAAATATTTCGGAAGCGGCGCCGATACTTCTAAGTATTCCTTCGTGCGCGGATGGATAAAACCAATGGTCATGGCATGCAGTGTTTGTCCCTGCAATTTATAAGGACTTCTTCCGCTCGAATAAACAGCATCTCCAAGCAGCGGGTGGCCGATACTTGCCATGTGGACACGAATCTGGTGCGTTCTTCCGGTCTCTAACTCAAATTCCATATATGTGTAGTTATGAAAACGTTCCAACACTTTGTAATGCGTAATGGCATCTTTCCCATTGCGTTCATTGATTGCCATTTTTTTCCGTTCGACCGGATGTCTTCCGATTGGTGCATGAATCGTTCCCTCATCCTCGCGCACAACTCCGCAGACAATGCCGCGATACCGTCTAGTCACAGAATGTTCTTTAATCTGTTCTGCAACAGCCACGTGGCTCTCATCGTTTTTGCAGACAATCAGTGACCCCGTTGTATCCATATCGATGCGGTGCACGATTCCCGGACGGATTTCGCCGTTGATACCTGATAAACTGTCCTTACAGTGATACATAATGGCATTCACAAGCGTTCCGGTGTAATGGCCAGCAGACGGATGCACAACCATGCCCTTCGGTTTATTTACGATTAAGACATCATCATCTTCATAAAGAATATCAAGTGGAATATTTTCCGGTAAAATCGGAGTCTCCACCGCATCCGGAATCTCTACGGTGACAACATCTTCCGGTTTTAAGCGGTAATTTGCCTTCTCATGCTTTTCGTTGACGGATACATGTTCTTCCTTGATTAATTTTTGAAAAAAAGAACGGGACTGTTCCGGAAAAATAACGCTTAGATATTTATCTAAGCGCTCATCTTCATACTCTGCTTCCACTTCAAAACTTTGTCTATTCATCTATTTGTTCCTTTTTCTTTCTGAACGGGAAAATCTTTTCAAAATCTTCGTCCTTATAATAAAAAATACTAATTATCATCATAGCAGTTGCAACTACAACATAGATATCTGCAACATTAAAGATTGGAAAATTAATTGGTTTAAAATAAAAGAAATCTACAACGTAATTGTGGTATACACGATCAATAAAATTACCAATTGCGCCGGATATAAATAAAACACAGATGACGTGTGTCCACCAATAACGCTTTCCTGCCGGCAGATGATAAAAGATAAATGCCAGAACAAGCAAGGCTATCACGGTAAACAGGACAAGCACGATCTTTTTTCCCTGCAAAATGCCAAATGCTGCCCCTCTGTTTTCTAAATATTGTAACTCAAACACATTTTTCCAGATTGGAAATGCTTCCTTTCCCTTTAATTTCAAAATTGCAAAATATTTTGTGATTTGATCGAAAAATATCAACAATATGCAAATGATTGTTCCGGAAATCACTTTCCCCAATTTAAAACGCTGCTTCATACATCTTTCCTCCAGTATCTTCTAATTCTCGTTTTATTATGAAAGCACACAACGGATTCCCTCTAGAATATCTTCATCGGTAAGGTCACGGTAAATATAGGCATCTCCCGGTTCTCTTAACAAAATAAATTTCACCTTGGAACCGACCATCTTTTTATCTGATTTTGTGGCTGCTAAAATTGCATTCGCATCATAGCCGGAAATACAGGTCTTAAAACCAAAATCAGCAAACGTCTGTCGAATCTGTTCAAATTCCGGATGAGAAAGTTTTCCTATCTTCTCAGACAAATACGCTGCCGCGATACATCCTAGTCCGACACATTCTCCATGATAAAGAGAAAAATCAGAAAGTTTTTCAATGGCATGGCCAATGGTGTGACCAAAGTTAAGAAGGGCACGTTCCCCTAATTCCTTCGCATCGCGCTCTACGACATCACGTTTAATCAGACAACTCTGGTAGACGACTTCTTCCATCGTTGCAAAATCAAGTGCCTTAACGTCATCCGCATGTTCACACATCCAGTCAAAATAGGACTTATTTTTAATTAAACCATGTTTTAACACTTCGCCAAGTCCTGAGATTAACTGCTCTTTTGGCAATGACTCTAATAAATTCAGATTCATATAGACAAGTTTCGGCTGATAGAACGCTCCCACCATATTTTTATACTGTTCAAAATCAACGCCGGTTTTACCGCCGACACTGCTGTCAACCTGGGAAAGCAATGTGGTCGGAATCTGGATAAAATCGATACCGCGGAGATAGGTTGCAGCTGTAAAACCTGTCAAGTCTCCCACTACGCCGCCGCCAAGCGCAAGCAGCACATCCTGGCGATCAAAGTGATTTAAAATTAAATATTCATATAATTTTGATACTGTAGCAAGGTTTTTACTGGCTTCTCCAGCCTCAAACACAAATTCAAAAAGAGACTCATCTGGAAGCTTGAGTTCCTTTTTCAGGGCCTCTAAATAAAGCGGTGCCACATTCGAATCCGATACGATGCAAAATCTGCGTTTCGTATCCGGATAAAGTTTGTGCATCTCTTCCGGAAGCTTATCAAAGCTGTCCTCTAATACAATATCATAAATCCAATCTTGATTTAACTTTACAGGTAATACCTTTGCCATTCTAATCCCTCTCCCTATCCATAAATTTTATATTGTATGCGTAACCGTCCTTTTTGTGTTTCTCCACTACATCCTTCATACACAAAACGTCCCATTCCACGGACGGACACGATTTCACCTTCTTTACAACAATACGTGTTACTGAGCATTGCTTTCCCATTTACAAATACTTTTTCAGCGCGAATCAGTTCGCTTGCCTTTGAACGTGACAACTGGTAGACACAGGCAACCACGCTGTCAATGCGGTTTGACGTAATGATGCCGCTTTTCTCCTGGAATGTCTGGTGAAATGCCACTTCCGAGGCATCTGCGACGGAAACTTTTACCAGGGTATGTTTGATTTTCTCCAGGTTTTCGAGAAAATAAGCTGCCATGCCCTCCTCACAGAAAAAATAAGCTGCATCTTCATCAAGAATGATATCACCTAATTTAGAGCGCTCTACGCCCAAATTCATAATGGAACCTAAAATATCACGATGTGTTAATTTTTCGGCAAATTTCGGATAGGACGGCTCGATTTTCAGGCAGGAAATCGGATAATCCCACTCATAATAAAGAGCATCAGGAAGAAATGCTACCATCTGACGCTCTGCTGATTCCATCCCACCAAAAGTTTCGGTTTGCGCCTCTAACTGGCTTTTGGTCTGATGATAAATATTTTGTTCATTCAAATTAAGGAAATCGCTAAATAAAACGATTCCCTTACGATTTGCCTGTTTTGCCAGGTCGACTAATCTTTTCTTACAAAGTTCCTGTTCGTTCATCTTTAAAATTCCGTCTGAATGCCAGGAACATCAAAAGAGTCTACAATACTCTGAAAATCCCCAGAAATGTCAACTGTTGCTGGTGTCAAAATGAAAATATAATTTGAAATCTTCTGTAAATTACCATGGATTGCATAACATGAGCCGGATGCAAAGTCGATAATACGCTGTGCAATCTCGACATTCAATCCTTCTACATTTAAAACAACGGTACGATTGTCTAACAATGTCTCTGTAATCTCTCGTGCGTCTTCTACTGATGTTGGCTTAATGACACAAACTTCCATACCTGCCCCCTGCTTTCTTGAACTGCGAATTGGAGTAATCTTCGGAGTGGATTTCACCTGACGTTCCCGTGCCTTAGGCTCATCCTCATAATATTCGTCCTCATCCCTCTCCCTGTGGAATGATGATTTCTTTCTGACCGGTTCTTCTTCGAAGTCTTCCTCATCCTCATAATCGTAGTCTTCGTTATAAAACTCATCATCATCTTCCGGATTCAATCGCATTACATTTAAAAATTTATCTAAAACACTCATTTTATATCTCCTATATGTATCTTTCCTCTCTGCACGGGATTATGACTCGCTTCGATTATAGTTGCGCTCCCCGAAAATGCCGGTGCCGACACGAACCATCGTTGCGCCTTCCTCAATGGCAACGGTATAATCGTTCGTCATACCCATGGACAAAATATCCATAGATACATTATGTATGTTTTTATTTGTTATGTCAACAGATAATTGTTTGATTTTCTTAAAATAAGGACGGTTTTCCTCTGGATCAGACACATTCGGTGCAATCGTCATCAGCCCTTTAATCCGTACATTTTCTAACTTGGAAATCTCTTCCACTAAGAGAACGGCATCCTCTTCTGTCGTGCCAAATTTGCTCTCCTCATGTGCAATGTTTACCTCAACCAAAATCGGGATAACAATATTTCTTTTCTTCGCCTGAATGTTAATCTCCTCTGCAAGACGATAAGTATCCACGGAATGAATCAGGGCAACCTTTCCGGCAATATATTTTACCTTATTGCGCTGGAGATGGCCAATCATATGCCATTCGATATCCTGTGGCATAGCAGGCATTTTTTCTGTCAGTTCCTGTACTTTATTCTCACCAAAACAGCGGATTCCCTCGTCATAGATTTCCTGGAGCATCTCAACCGGTTTTGTCTTGCTGACGGCAATCAGTGTAACCTCCTTGCGGTCTCTTCCTGCGCGTTTGCAGGCTGCTTCAATATTCTCTTCTACTTTCTGTAAATTCTCTTTTAACATTTTTTTGTCCTTCCTATTCTATAATCTCATCCTCAGATACCTTAGAACCGTCTAACGCAATATGGTCATACAACGAGATTCCATACGTGGTACCTGTTTTTACAATGCTGTATTCTTCATTCTGATATATGATATCAATCTGTTTGAAGATGGCATACCCTTTGTTGATGTTATAAACTCCCGATAACGTTGCCTTCTCACTTCCGACCGTATAGGTCTCAGACGAATCTGACTTCTGCAAAATTGTGCCGGACGGCACCTCATCCTCGTCCACATAGTAATATTCATCTGTGGAATAATAAATGGTCGGGGATTCAAAGGCAGCATCGCCGCCATCTTTTACAAGGATTCCATCGGAGTCGGAATCACCGCCTTTTAAGAAATAATCCACCGGAATGGTATAAAATTCTTTTTCCGCAATGGCAGAATTTGGAATCTTTAAACCGCTTTCCTCTGATAAAAGCAATTCAATTTCGATATAACGCTCTTTCGCATAGCGCACCATGCCGCTTTTTAACTGTAAAATCAAATATTTCTGTCCATCTTTTTCTGTGATGGTATAATAGGCATACATCGTCTTGTTATCTTCTAAAAATTTGATTTCAACCACCGTATCATCTGCAAGCCGTTCTGCCATCGCATCATCGATTGGCACCACAAGATTCCAGATTTCACTCGTAATCATCTTATACACCGGTGAACCGTTTGAAACCTCTGCCGTTCCTTTCAGATTGTTCTTCTTGTAGGTCGACTCGTCAAACATGTCCGCTGTAAAGGTATCCGTTGTAACATCCTCGAATCCATCTGTATAATATACCACAATTCCCGACTGCGGTGCTAACACCTGATGAAAGGTATTGCTTGAGGTCGCATTTGCAACATCTTCGGAAAGGCCATCTAACGCATTCTGGCTCAGAGCCTCATTTAACATCGCATTCACATCATCCTGAAACGTATAGGTTGTATAAAAATTTAGGGATTTATAGCTCTGTTTGAAATTTGCAATGGCATCTTCAATATCCGAAAGACTGTCGCTGTCAATCGTCGTACCGTCCGCATTTGCTTCGTTGATTGCACTTGCAATAGACCCATTCTCATCTACAGAATAAATGAGGTTGTTGTAGGCTACTTTGGATGCATCCTTTTTATAATAATTCAGTGCTCCGTCATACTCCGAATAATAGATTGTCTCTGCGCGCAACGCCAGCCCGTTATAGCGGTTATTTTCCGCTATGGTGCCCTGCTGTACTTCATAAACAGAAACGTGTGATTTTGTCAGATACACAAAATAATTAAAAATTAAATAAAGAAAAATAATTCCAAAAATAATTACACCAATATTAATTCGAATCGGTTTTTTATATCTTACAACTTTTTTATTCTTTGCCAAAAAAATGAACCACCTTTTTTTTATTCAACACTCCTATTTTACCATTTTCGGCGGCATAACACAACTTTTGCACCAAATTATTTTTGACGAATAATTTCGTAAAATGTGCTCACAATAGTTAAGAGCGTATCAAAGTATAAATTTGCTTACGATAGGAGGTTCATTATGAATACAAAATGGTTAGACTATACCCTGTTAACTTTAGTTATCATCGGTGCTATCAACTGGGGGCTGATTGGCTTTTTCCGTTTTGACCTTGTTGCATTTCTTTTTGGCAGCATGTCATGGCTATCACGAATTATCTACGCTCTTGTCGGAATTGGCGGTCTGTATCTAATCAGCACCTACGGTCGCATCCGTTCCATGGATGAGGCGTAAAGGAGCAGGAAAAAGGGAGAGTCATTTCTGTAACTCTCCCTTTGTAAAAAATCTGATTATAAAGAAATAGCAATTTTTGCCTTTGCACATTCCGGCAATTCTGATTCATCCTGCGAGATACTTAACACGAATTTCACGTTGAATTTCTCGCTGATAACGTCTAACTTTTCAATGGCGTGGCGGATATCATCTGCAGATGCAATCGAGGCAATCGTCAGAAAACTGTCAAGATACATCTCCTCTAAATCATTGTCCTGAGATACGATGCCACAGATGAATCCTAAAAATTCATCGCAGTTTGAAATCGGATAATCAACTACATTAATCAGTCGTACTTTGTTATTCAATTCATACATGTGTTTCTGGCTCTTATCTAAATATACGATATTTCCAGATGCGCCTTCCACAGCCGAATTGACTTTTCCTAACAATTCCTTTGTCTTACCTTTTCCCTTAATGCCTGAAATAATCTCTATCATCGCCATTTCCTCCTAATCTGTATATTGTTACATATACAATATAGATAAAAAATTGAGTTTTATAGGTTCATTATACCGCTAATTTGTATATCCCGCAAGCATCTCATTCATCAAAAGATAAAGGTTGGATTTGCAATCCGCTTTGAATACAATGGAGATAATCGGCTGATTTTCTGCATTGTAAGAATACAGTACCAGGCAATAACCGGCGTCACCCGTTGTTCCGGTCTTCCCGCCTACAACCGTAATACCGTCCGGTGCAGTCTGTTTTCCAAGTAAATACTGGTTCGTGTTACTCCAGTTCTGGGAGACCGCTTCCCCATTTCTGTCATAATAAGTGACATCCATGGACTGTGTACTGATAATGTCTACAAACGTCTGATTCTGCAGGGCCGCCTGAAAAATCAGATACATATCGTAGATAGTCGTATAGTGATTCTCATCCGGAAGCCCATTCGGGTTCACAAAATTCGAATTGGTGGCACCAAGTGCTTTCGCCTCCTGGTTCATTAAAGCTGCAAAACTGTCGGTGTCCCCTGAGATATGCTCTGCAATGGCAATGGCTGCGTCATTTCCACTTCGCAGCATAAGACCATACAAAAGATAGCGCATGGAAATCACATCTCCGGCATTCACACCACAGACAGAGGAATCTGCGGACTGATTTGCCGCATTTTCACTCACCGTAACCATCTCGTTTAAATCACAGTATTTTAAGGCAATATAAGCCGTCAAAATCTTTGTCGTACTTGCCGGATACAGTTTCTCATACAGATTCTTTGCATACGTGACGGTGTTGGTGGCAAGATTGAAAACACCTGCCCCCTCCGCAACACCCGAATCCGTTGCATCCGTTCCAATCTCGGTATCCTCTGAAACACAGAGATTGTCTGCAAAATACGAGACATCTTCTGACGCAGTCGTAGAAATTCCAACCGTTTTTCCCGTCTCATAGACATCATATGCCTGGCTTAAATTTGCTGCGCCATTCCCGCAGCCGGATATAAAAATAGCTGCTATGCCCATACAGCATAGCAGTTTTCTCTTACTTATACATTTCACGCCACTCTAAATCTCCTCTGTCTAAAGATTTAATCAGCAGTTCTGCTGTTGCAAGGTTGGTTGCAAGTGGAATATTATGCATATCGCATAGCTGAACGACACTGTTCACGTCCGGCTCATGTGACTTTGGCGTAAGCGGATCACGCAAAAAGATAACAAGGTCAATCTCATTATGTTCAATCTGTGCACCTAACTGCTGTGCGCCTCCTAAGTGACCTGCTAAATACTTGTGAATATTTAAGTTTGCTACCTCTTCTATCAATCTTCCTGTTGTACCTGTTGCAAATAATTCATTTTTGCATAAGATACCGCGATACGCAATACAAAAATTCTGCATCAGTTTCTTTTTTGAATCGTGTGCAATTAATCCGATGTTCATCTCATCCCATATCCTTTCCTAGAATTTTTTTGGCTGAAGTCCGACATTTAAGACGAGCCCCATCCCAATATATAACGACCACAAGGATGTTAATCCATAACTGATAAACGGTAATGGAATACCTGTATTTGGGAAAAGCCCTGTTGCCACAAAGATGTTGATGGTACTCTGGAAACCAATCAGCGCGGCAACTCCGCAGCAAATCAGCTTCCCACTTAAGTCTTTCGCTTTCCTGGCAATTAATATACACTCAATCGTCAAAAAAAGCAATAACAGAATGATGGCGGCCGTGCCGATAAAACCAAGTTCTTCCCCGGCAACTGCATAGATAAAGTCTGTCTGGGACTCTAAAATAAAATTACCATTCTTAACAGACGTGGCGGCTGTATTATTCAATCCCTTTCCAAAGAGCTGACCTGAACCAATTGCCATAATGGAATTCTGCTGCTGGTAGGCAAGATCCGGATAATCATCCGGGTAAAGCCACGCCATAATTCGTCCAATCTGGTAACTCTTAATAAAAGGAATCTTTCCCTTAATCATTAAAACAAACCCAATGATACCTGTCGGCAGACAAATTGCCAATACCCATGCTACTATTTTATAACTTAATCCAGCTACAAACAAGAGGGTAATAAAAATTAATGTGGAACAAATTGTAGTTGACAATGCTGGCTGCGTCAAAATCAGCACCAGCGGAATTCCTGCTAAGAGCAGTGACAGAAAAATAACTTTCGGCGTATTCAAATCTTCTTCATGTTTCATGAAAAAATACGCAAAGAATAAAATCAGCAATATCTTCGCCAACTCCGAAGGCTGGAACTGAAATCCGCCAATATTAATCCATCTCTGCGCACCACCGGTCGTCTTTCCAACGCCCGGAAGTTTGACAAGAACTAAAAGTCCAATCATTCCAAAATAAAAAATCCAGGAAAATTTCAAAATAAAATTGTAATCTATCATAGATACAATGGTCATAATGATAAAACCACTGACAACACCTATAATCTGCTTTGTCTGCATCGCCGGCTTTGCGCTTCCCACTAAGAGGATACCGAGGACAGACAAAATGCCAATCAATAAAATTAATTGAAAACGATAATTTTTTATCTTATATTGTTTTAACATGTTATGCTCTCTTCTCTTTTAGTACCACTTTGATTTCAAGATTGTCGGGATCCATGTCTAAATATCTGGTCACAAGCTGTCCAATCTCGGCTTGCACAAGTTCCATGGTCTCTTCATCTAACAGATTATGCTCCTGCTTGAACATAACCCGCAAACGCTCCTTTGCAATCTCACCTGATTTCAAATCAATAGATTTCATGTCAGCTGCCCTTCCTTTCTTCTTTGGAAAACAGAAAAGAAATTTACCTTCATTTCACGTTTTGACGCCGTCTCTTCGGGGCGTCCAAGAATGGAAAGACATAAGCTGCGATAAGCTTCCTTCGCATCGGTTCGTTTGTTCATCACGCTTTCCCCGTGATTCTGGGCAATGACGATTTGTGTATCTTCCGGTATCGTTCCAATCAATGGCACCTGTAACAGTTCACAAATATCATCTTTTGAAAGCATGTCTCCGTTTTTTACCATTTTAGCCTGGTAACGGTTCAGCAAGAGTTCTACTTTCGGAACTTTTTCCTCCTTCAGGCATTGTAACACCTGATCTGCATCATGAATTGCCGCAATATGAGGGGTTGTAACGACAATGGCACGGTCTGCGCCTGCAATGGCATTATAAAATCCTTCCTCAATTCCTGCCGGGCTGTCAATTAATATGTAATCGAACATTTCCCGCAATTCATCTGTAAAATGCTTCATCTGTTCCGGGGTTACTTTATACCCGCGAGTTTTTAACGGGGATGGAATGATGAATAAATTCTCATTCTGCCAGTCCCGAATCAGAGCCTGCTTTAACCGGCACTTTCCGGATAACACATCGAGCAGATGATACAAGATGCGATTCTCAAGTCCCATAACTACATCCAGATTCCTTAAGCCAATGTCAGTATCCACCAACACGACTTTTTTATCTAACTGTGAAAGTCCTACACCGACGTTAGCTGTTGTAGTTGTCTTCCCAACGCCGCCTTTACCTGATGTGAATGTGATTACTTCACTCATCAAGAATGACCTCCTGTTAAATTCAAGCCTTTTTCGAAAAATCATACTCCTCTAAAGGCACTATATTAATAATCCCCTCGGAAACAAAGGCTGCCTTTGCTTCTGGAGTCTTATTCTTATTTTTGCGTGCAAACAAACCGCCTCTGACGGCTTTTTCTTCATAACAGACAGAGCCAATCATAAGTTTCCCCGGAGCAAAATGGGTTGCGGTAATACATGCATCCATGTCTTCATCTGCTCCTGCCTGCACATTGCCATAAAGGGAACCCATCACGATGACATCCCCATAGGCAATTACCGTTGCACTCTCCGGAACATCCCCTAAAATTAAGAGATTCTCCTTTGATTCGAGTACCTGGTTCTTTCGTAGGGAACCACGGTAAATACTACTTCTATTATGCACTTTTTCAGGTTCTTTTGCAACAACTGGTTGCAGAAGTTCCTGTGTTCTTTTGCGAATTACTTCATCTAAAAGTGCATTATGATCTAGGATACAAAGAATCCGAACCGATGTATGCTGCATAATGGCATTGACAATTTGATTTTCTTCATCTTCCGATAAATTTCGACCTCCGAAAGAAATCGAAACTTTTGCATTTTTGAAAAACTTTTCGGAATCTTTGAATTTCTGGATAATTTCTTCTAACAATGCCGGAAAGGAGAGGTCTTCATCTAAAATCAGATGAATCCCACTCTTTTCACTTTTTATAATAACTGCCTGCTTATTCATAGAACGACGCCTTCCTTCTCTACTAATCTGTAAATCCGTTTGTGGAGCCATTGATATCCTCTGCCTGCCCACTCAAGAGTTCTTCTTCACTCTCAACGCCGAAATAGTACGCTAAAATATTTTTTGATACCTCAGCCGCATTGTGTGAAGTATATCCGTAGGCAATACGTGTTGCAATCGTAACCTCCGGATTATCATATGGTGCATATCCCACAAAAAGAGCATGGTTCGGGCGCGTTGCAACCTGCTGTGCCGTACCGGTCTTACCGGCTACTGCTATGGAAAATCCGTCAAAGCACTCTAAGTTCTCTACCACCATACGCATTCCGGAATGAATCGCTGTCCACTGCTCGGTATTTAACACATCAATCGTATTGCGAACCGTTGGTGTATAAGTAGACAACACATTGCCATCGGAATCTGTCACCTTATTCAATAAGGTATAATTGTAAACCGTTCCACTGTTTGCGACTGCTGTCACATAGCGGGAAATCTGTACGGTGGTATAGTTGTTATTACTCTGTCCAATCGCAGCCATGACAGGATAAGAGTCTGCCACATTTGGGTCATTTTCTGCAATTTCGATGCCGGTTGTCTCGTCTAAGCCGTAAAGGTCTGCATATTTTTGAATCTTTGCAATACCGTTCTCATCACTGTATGCAGACTGATAATTGTTCGTGGCAAGACGATAACCTACTTCATAGAAGAAATAGTTACAGGAATCACGCAGCGCTTCTGAAACATTGATAAATCCATGTGTGGAATTCGGATAAGCCCAACATTCCGGTTCATTGTCCACGTTCATGTATTTTCCTAAATCCTGAATGGTCTCTGTTGTTGAAATAACATTTTCTGCAAGGCCTGCTGTTGCAGAAAGCATCTTAAACGTAGAACCTGGTGCCGTTCTCTGCTGTGTTGCATAGTTGTATAACGGATTAGACAAATCACTGTTGATAGATGCATAATATTCCGAGTCAACGGAGTTTGCAAGCTTATTGTTATCATATCCCGGATAAGAGACCAGCGCTAACAGTTCTCCGGTGTTCGTGTCTGTGATAACACAGGACGCCGTACACGGATCAAGTGCCAGCTGTGCCGGTGTAATCTCTAAGTTTTTAATCTTCTGACGAATAAATTCATAGGCTGAAATATTTCCATTCTGTAACGCAGAAATGGATTCATCATCATACGCTAACACACCCTGGTCGAAAAGAATCAGGCAAAGCTGTGTTCCAGATATATTATCATCCCGAATCATGTACTGATAAATAATCTTGGAAAATTCCCTGCTGCTTTCCATATCCTGCAAGATATAATTACAAAGTGCGTCGTATATTTCTGAGGAATCGGAATATTTTTCATCCACCGTAAATGCTGTGATATCAATCCAGTTCTGCGAAATCGCGTGATTTAGATATTCCTGTGTGCTGATAGTTCCGTTTTTCCACTGCTGGTAAACCTCATCTGAGGTGTCGATGGAACTTGAAACTAAAATATCCTCATCCTTTAACATCTGAATGACATAGGTAATGTAATCCTGCATCTCCTCACTCAGACTACCAAACGGTGTTGTGGAACCTCCGGTCAGTTCCGCGGATACCATCGCTAACGATTTCTGCTGCCTTATCTCAAATGCTGACTCCACAGCCTGTTCCGTAGCAGACGCATCCTCTGCCGCAAAATGCTCCAAATCCAAAATATTATTGTTAATCAGTGCAAAGTAGACATCATCAATCGGAATAATCAAATCGGATGCCGAACTTGCGGAGGAAGCATCGTAATTCTTCACATTCTGAATCTTAGAGTAGACAATGCCTGCTAACTCCTGCTCTAACAAATCATAGGCTGCAATCTGTAAGTCCGATTTAATGGATAAATAGACGTCATTACCGGCAGAAGGTTCTTCCCTGTCGATGATTTCAACCGCTTTTCCAAGGTAATCGACATACAGCTTCTCATAACCTTTTTCACCCTGTAAGGTCTCGTCCATGTACTGCTCGATACCGGCCTTTCCGATGACATCATTTAAGGTATAGCTGTCATTACTTTCAGAAAGTGTGTCGTACTCTTCCTGAGAAATTTTTCCGGTGTAACCGATGATAGATGCGAAATACTTGCTGTTGTTGTATTTCCGGACTGTATCTTCTACGACTTCCACGCCTTGCAGTTCCGAAGCATGTTCACTCATGTAGGCGACCGTCTCATCGGAAACATTGGATGCAATCGTAGTTGAAATGTATTTCTGGTAACTGTTCTCAAACATACCATAGCGCACGACCGCAATCTGATATGCCTCACGTTTCGAATAATCTTCTGAAATACCAAACTTAGTCTCAATCAGATAGGACATAACCTGGTCAGCGGTTGCTTCCGCCGGCGTATAGCCTAATTTATCTGCCATATTATCGGTGTCCTTCTGTAAGTCTTCATAGGAACTCTGACCATAAACATCCGCGAGAAAACGCTTCCACGCAGTTCCACTCACATTGAATTCATACTCATTATTATCATTCAATGTCACTTCGAAATCGTTATCAATAGCATCGCCATTGTTCTCTAAGGCATGTATAATCTGATTGATTTCAGCATTCAGTGCGATATTTTTTGCCTTTGTGGAATCGTAACTTCCGTTGTCCTCAATGGTGATGGAATACGCAAGTTCATTGTAAGCTAACAGATTGCCGTCGCGGTCATAGATATTTCCACGGGTACTGCTCAACGTACGTTCTTTTACAATCTTGTACTTATAATCTTCCTGATACGACTCCCCGTTGATGACCTGGAGAATGAAAACCCTTCCCATCATAACTGCAAACAGAAGCAGAAAAAAGACTCCGACTACAAGCAGTCTGGATTTTAAAATTCCCCTGAAAAACTCTTTTATATTCTCAAACAAATTTCCTTGCACTCCTTTTTTCCTTGATTTCAAGCTGTTGATTTATCTTTAGAATAATCATATAAAGGAAAATCGCAACCAGCATCGTATAAACTAATTCCGGTATCATCAGATGAAGCAGATAATATCCAAGATGAAATTTTCCGCGGAAGAAAAAACGCAATACATAGATGACAAAATTGCATACAAAATCGCTTCCCGCAATTAAAAGAAGTGGGAGTTTGATATCTTCCGGATAAAATAATTTGCGGAATTTTCCATTGAAATAGCCGATATACATGTAAATCAAGGCATAAAATCCTATATAGTTTCCATAAAAAATGTCTAACAGAAGCCCACAGAAAAATCCAATCCATAAGCCTTCTTTTTTCCCTCTCATAAAACCAAATGCTGCAACTACAATAATAAGCAGATTTGGAGAAATGGAGGCAAAAGACAATGCCTCAAACAGGGTACTCTGCAGCAGGAAACAAACTGCAATTATAATAAAAACAATTATTTTTCTTCTCATTCTTAGTCCTCAACGGTTTGTTTCTTCTCTAAGATAACAAGTACCTCTTCAATGTGCTCAAAGTCAACTGCAGGCGTAATAGTTCCTGATTTTGTCAGGTTGTTCGAATCGGTCTCGAGTGTGCTGATGTATCCGACTAAAATTCCCTGCTGGTACTGGTCTGATACATAAGACGTCACCACCGGATCTCCGACTTTGACTTCATCATCTTCATCTCGTAAATTGGAGAATCCGATGACCATGCTCTCATTCATGGTCTGAAGATTGCCGGATACAATCAGATTGTCGGACGTGGTAGACACCATGCTGCCGACCTTGCTTGTATCATCAATGATGGCTTTGACCTTTGCATAATTTGGTCCGACATCCGTCACAATCCCGACGAGTCCGCTTCCGGCAATTACGTTCATATCCACTTCAATGCCGTCCTTCGAACCTTTATCAATAGTAAAAGTAGAAAACCAGTTTCCACTTCCCTTGCTGATTACATTCGCAGCAACCTTATCATAGCTTGGATACTTCTGGTCAAGTTCATATAATTCTCTTAAGTTATCCAATTCATACTGTTCAAGCTTTGTCGTATTCAGTTCAGCTGTCAGTTCATCTACCTGCTGTTTTAATGCCTCATTCTCAGCCATAACATCATTTAAGTTCTTTAATGCTGTAGCCTTGTCCGAAATCCACTCCCCGACAGAATTGATTCCACGCTGCATCGGAACAAACACATATCCGGCAGCCGTATTTAACGGACCACCGGAAATATTAAAGGTAAAACTAATCAGCATGCCAACTACACATACACCTGTCAAGCCTAACAATATGTATTTGGCAGGAAAAGTAAACTTTGATTTACGTTTCATCATATCAATGCCTTTCGTTTACGATTATTTTAAAATCTTATTTTTAAAGTTGAAAGAAAGATGTTTATATTTCTCATCAGAAACAATTTTAACAAGTCCTCTCGCAACCGATTCCTCCGGATTCTCGCTTGTATTAATCTGAATTCCTGTGATATCAAAAAACAGTTTATCAAGGTCGTGAATCAGGGAACTTCCTCCTGTAATGTAAATACCGGAATGGATAATATCTTTTGCAAGCTCTGGCGGAGTCTTCTCCAAAATCATTTTAATCGAATTACAGACGGACGTTAAATTATCCTTGATTGCTTCATAGATAACATCTGCCGTAATTTCCATCTCGATTGGAAGTCCGCTGACAACATCGCGTCCTACAATGACCATGGAATCGGTTCTTCCCGGAATTCCGGAACCAAGAATCTCCTTTAACGATTTCGCCGTTTTCTGTCCAATCACAAGATTGTAGGTTCTCTTGATGTAATTCGCGATAGATTCATCTAAGCGGTTTCCGCCGAAGTGTAACAAATCACTTAAGACAAGTCCGCCCAAGGAGATAACGGAAATCTCTGTGGTGTCGGCACCCATATCAACCACCATGATACCGGTCGGTTCATTGACATCAAGTCCAAGTCCTACAGCATCTGCGATAGGTTTCTCACATAAAAGTACGCTCTTTGGCTTCGTCTTACGGTTATAAAACATATCGGAAAAGGCTCTCTTCTCCACATCTGTAATATCCGTAGGAACAGCTACGATAAAATCTGCTCCTTTTACTTTTCCCTTCATATGCTTTTCTAAAAATTCGAAAATCATATTCTGTAAATTGTTAAAATCAGCAATTACGCCGGATAAAACCGGAAACGTAACCTGAATGGTCTCCGGTGCCTTCTCGTACATTGCATAGGCAGCATCTCCATATGCATAAATCTGATTGTTATCTACCAGCGCAATTGTATTCTTCTCATTTAAAATTTTTCCTGTAGCTTTGCAATAAATCTTCATATTGCAGGTTCCAAGGTCAATTCCGTAAACATTGTTTGTCATTCTTTTCTCCCTTCAGACTTAATCCTATGTAAGAAGTCCTTTTTCTTTAAAACTATAATATTGATTATCACCTATTATGATGTGATCCGCAACCTCTATTCCAAGCAATTCCCCGGCCTGTGCCACCTGCCTTGTCGCATAGATGTCCTCTGAGGACGGAGTGGCATTGCCGCTCGGATGATTGTGCAGTAAAATCAGATACACCGCATGTACCTCCAACGCTTTGATAAAAATCTCCCGTGGTGAGACAAAAGCAGTGTTTACGCTTCCAATACTAATCAATGCATCGCCTAAAAGTTCACATTTTGAATCAAACATCGCCGCAACTAAGTGCTCCTGCTTCTGATGGCGCATCCGCTCCATATAATATGCAGCAACCGACTTCGCATTCGTCATGCAAAGCTGGCTGTGACGCCTTGATTTTGTGATTCTCGTTGCAAGCTCCGCGACACATTTTAACTGGACGGCTTTCACTTTTCCAATACCGGGAATCTGCCTTAATTCCTCTATTGATAAATCAAAAAGATTCAACAGATTCTTGTTCTTGCCAAGCAAAACATTCTGTGCGACATCAAGTGAGCGCATATTCTGTGTCCCAGCGCGGATAATCACCGCAATGAGTTCTGCGTCACTAAGCACCTCTGCGCCATAAGCTTCCACCTTTTCATAAGGCTGTTCCGATCTTGGAAGTCTTTTCATGGTTAAATACTGATTCATGCTCTCTCCAATCTACTCTCCCTAAGCAAATCGTTATGTCAACCAGCATTCTATAAAAACTCAAAATATATTTTAACACAAGACGTCGAGCTTCACAAGTTTTCGTTCATAAAGTTTTTGTAATGACATTAAAATTCCTAATTTTGCATGATACCAGGTCAGTCCTCCCTGGAAATAAACGGCATATGGCGGTTTGATTGGACCATCTGCACTCAATTCGATGGACGAACCCTGTACAAAAGCACCCGCTGCCATAATGACATCACTGTCATAGCCAGGCATTGCCCAAGGTTCCGGTGTCACATAACTGTCAACCGGTGCTGCCGCCTGAATTCCCTCACAAAATGCAATCATGGATTCCGGATTGCCAAATGTGACAGCCTGAATAATATCGTGACGGCTCTCTGTACCGTTTGGCACAACCGCAAAACCTAATTTTTCATAGATATTTGCCGCAAAAATGGCGCCCTTTAACGCCCCGCTTACGACAGTCGGGGAGAGGAATAATCCCTGATAAAAAGACTGAATTACGCCTAATGATGCGCCGACTTCTTTTCCAAGTCCCGGAGAGGTAAGGCGGTAAGCTGCGTTCTCTACACACTCTTTTTTTCCTACAATGTAGCCACCGATTGGCGCCAATCCGCCACCCGGATTTTTAATCAGGGAACCGACGATCATATCAGCTCCAACCTCTAACGGCTCTCTCTCCTCCACAAATTCTCCGTAGCAGTTGTCGACCATACAGATGACATCCGGCTTGATTCCCTTGATAAAAGAAATCAATTCTCCGATGCGGTCAACCGAAAGTGTCGGGCGCGTTGCATATCCCTTCGAGCGCTGAATTGTAACTAATTTTGTTTTTTCATTGATTGCCTTTTTGATATTCTCATAATCAAAACTTCCGTCTTCGAGCAAATCAACCTGACGGTAGGACACGCCATATTCTGCCAGAGAACCTTTTGACGGACGGATTCCGATAACTTCCTCTAACGTATCATAAGGTTTTCCAACCGGGGAAAGCAGTTCATCTCCTGGTCTTAAGTTCGACATCAATGCGAGCGCTAACGCATGTGTTCCACAGGTAATCTGTGGGCGCACCAGCGCGTCCTCGCCGTGAAAGCAGGACGCATATACTTTTTCTAAAGTATCTCTTCCCAAATCGTTGTAACCGTATCCGCTTGTGCTGTTAAAACACTCTGCGCTGACACGGTTCTCCTGCATTGCGCGGATAACCTTCATCTGATTGTACTCAGCGCGCTCGTCAATCTCTGCAAAACGTTCTTTTAATTCTGCTTCGATTTTTTCTCCAAATGTATAAACTTCTTTACAGATTCCTAATTTTTCATATTGTTCTTCCATTAACTGACTCATGTTATAGTATTCCTTTTTCTCTTAATATTTTTTCCATATCAGCAAGAATTTTTTCATCCTGATAGTGATAAGCTTGTTTGTCGAACCAAATGACATCCCGCTCGCGTTTAAACCAGGTGAGCTGGCGTTTTGCAAAATGTCTGGTCTCTCTCTTTATGATATAAACCGCTTCGTCCACTGACATTTTTCCGTCAAGTGCATCGAGCAGTTCCTTGTATCCTAATCCCTGCATGGACACCATATCTCTGTGGTATCCCATTTCTTTTAAACGTTTTACTTCCTCAAGCAGTCCATGCTCCATCATAATATCCACGCGCCTGTCAATCCGCTCGTAAAGATGTGCCCTCTCGTCTGTCAGCACAAAATAGGCAAATTCGTAGGGCGACTCCCTGTGGCGTTCCGTCTCGTTGTGTTCCGATATTTTCTGTCCGGTCTGGTGGTAAAATTCCAAGGCACGCACCACACGCTTGATATTGTTCGCGTGAATGGCATCTGCCGACGCCGGGTCCACCTCCCGCAGTTTTGCATGGAGTGCTTCCGCTCCGTTTTCTTTTGCAAAATCTTCTAATTTCCTGCGGTAGGACTCATCCGAATCCTGGTTGGTAAAATCAATGTCATAAAGCAATGCCTGTATGTAAAAGCCGGTGCCGCCCGCCACAATCGGAATCTGGCCGTTTGCATAGATTTCTTCTAGTGCCGCTTTCGCCATCTGTTGAAAACGGACAACGTGAAATTCTTCTGCCGGATCTAAACAGTCAATCAGGTAATGTTTTACGCCCTGCATCTCCTCCGGCATGACTTTTGCCGAACCGATGTCCATATACCGGTACACCTGCATGGAATCCGCCGAAATGACAGCTCCGTTGATTTGTTTTGCAAGCGCAATGGACAAATCCGTTTTTCCGACCGCAGTCGGTCCTGCTAAAATAATAATTGGTTTCTTCATTTCTCTACCTTATAATTACACAATTCGTTTAAATTTCTTTTCGATTTCATATTTACTCATGGAAATAATCGTTGGTCTTCCATGCGGACAATGATATGGATTCTCCAACTGCAAAAGTTCTCCAATCAGATGATCCATCTCCGCATAGGACAAATGCTGATTTCCCTTTACCGCAGCTTTACATGACATGGAAGCGACTTTTTCCATAATCAGGTTTGGACCGTCTTTTCCGCTCAACGTGGTAAAGTCGTCTAACATTTCTAAAAACATTGCCTTGGTATCAATATCCGTAAAATCTGACGGCACCCCGCTGATAGCATACTCTTTTCCGCCGAAAGGCTCTATCTGATAGCCGAACAACGAAAAGGTATCCTCATACTTTTCTAACATTTCAATCTCCTGTGGAGACAGGCTCAAAATAACCGGCGGGCTGATGGTCTGTGAATCAAACTGCTTATTCCGCACTTTTGCCATCGTTTTTTCATAGAGCACCTTCTCATGCGCTGCATGCTGGTCAATGATAAAAAGTTTATCCTCATATTCAATGAGCCAGTATGTCTCAAAAAGCTGCCCGATAATTTTGTGTTTCTTTCTAGCATCTTCCGTCAGAAATTCACTGCTTAAGCTCTCTAACTTCTGCTGTTCGAAAACCGGTTCTGCCGGATGTTCCTGTTCCAGTTGTGGAACGTTCTTCACCGGTTGTTCTGCCGGTTCGACGCCTTCTAGCGTCTGGTTCGCCGGTGCAACAGTTCTTACCTCCGGCTGTGCAGATGCAGTATTCTCCCGTTCCGGCTGCGCAGACGCAACTTTTTTCTGCGCAGACATCTCATGTGATGCCTGTGTCTTATAGGATACTTGCACTGCTTGTGGTGCCTGCGTCTCATGTGGGACTTGTGCCGCCGGTCGGGGCTGTCTTTGCATATAGGATGACTGTTCCGCAACCACCGCTCTTCTTTTTACCTCAAAAGGTTCCGGCACATGGGCAGCAGGCTTTGGAATCGTAACCTTTGTCTTATCCTCTTTTTCCACAGAAACTTCCGGGATAAAGTCTTTGTGCGATAAAACATTTCGAATATTTTCGTAGAGAGAACGGTACAGCAGTTCATTGTTTTCAAACCGGAGTTCCATCTTGGTCGGATGCACATTGACATCTAATTTTTCACTCTCAATCCTAAAGTGTAACACACAAAACGGGTACTGGTGCTGCATCATAAAGCCCTTGTAGGCTTCCTCAATCGCCCTCGCAATCACACTGCTTTTGATGTATCTTCCGTTGATAAAGTAATTTTCAAAGTTCCGGTTTCCCCTTGAGACAAGCGGCTTTCCAATGAAGCCATCCACACTGTAAAACTCGGTTTCAATCTTAACCGGAAGCAATGCCGCCGCGATCTCCCTGCCATAGATATGATAAATCAAATCTTTCTGGTTTGAATTGCCGGACGTGTGGAGTTTGGTCTGACCATTGTTGATAAATTTAAAGGAGATGCCGGGATGTGACAACGCCAGACGTTCTACGAGGTCACTGATATACCCCGCTTCTGTCTGCGCCGTTTTTAAAAATTTTCTCCGGGCAGGTGTATTAAAGAATAAGTTTCTAACGATAAATGTCGTACCATCCGGTGCGCCGATTTCTTCGTTTTCTTTTTCTTTTGAACCCTCAATCACATATCTGGTGCCGGTCAGTTCCTCTAACGTTTTCGTAATCAGCTCGACCTGCGCGACTGCCGCGATACTTGAAAGCGCCTCACCACGGAATCCGAGTGAATGTACGCACATCAAATCCTCGACTGACTTGATTTTACTGGTCGAATGACGCAAAAACGCAATCGGAACCTGCGCACGTTCCATGCCACAGCCATTGTCCGTGATGCGGATGAACGATATTCCACCTTCCTTGATTTCTACCGTAATCGCAGTTGCCTTTGCGTCTATGGCATTCTCGACTAACTCCTTCACCACGGAAGACGGACGTTCTATCACTTCTCCGGCTGCAATTTTATCTATTGTTTCCTGACTCAGCAATGCAATTTCCGGCATATATTCCTCCTTTTATTTTACCAGCGGTTTTTCACTTTATTCTGTAATTCATACAGTTTGTTGAGCGCCTCAATCGGCGTTAAATTTCCAAGACTTAAATTCCGGATTTCGTCGATGATATCATCATCTTTCACCGTGTCAAACAGCGACATCTGCGTTAAGTCGACCTCGTCTAAATGCGCCTTCTTTTTCTTTGGTTCCGGCTGCTGTTCTACGGAAATATTTTTAACTACGTCTGTTATATCATTTGCGACAAGCTCATCCACGATTTCTTTTGCGCGATTCAAAACGGAATCCGGCACGCCTGCAAGACGCGCTACCTGAATACCGTAGCTCTTATCGGCGCCGCCTTTGACAATTTTTCGTAAAAATACAATATCGTCGCCTTTTTCTTTGACGGCAATACAGTAATTATGTACATTATTTAATTTGCCCTCTAACTCGGTCAGCTCGTGGTAATGGGTCGCGAACAAAGTTTTCGCCCCTAACAGTTTCGGGTTGCTGATGTGTTCTACAACCGCCCACGCGATACTTAAACCGTCAAAGGTACTGGTGCCTCGTCCAATTTCATCAAGCACGAGCAGTGAGTTGCTAGTAGCATTTCTTAAAATATTGGCAACTTCGGTCATCTCCACCATAAAGGTACTCTGTCCTGATGCTAAGTCATCCGATGCCCCGACTCTGGTAAAAATACGATCCACGATGCCAATCTTCGCACTTGATGCCGGAACAAAACTTCCGACCTGCGCCATCAGCACAATCAATGCAGTCTGTCTCATGTAGGTCGATTTACCCGCCATGTTTGGACCCGTGATGATGGCAATTCGATTGTTTTCATTGTCTAAGTAGGTATCGTTATCGATAAACATATCATTGGTAATCATTTTTTCCACCACCGGATGACGTCCGTTTTTGATGTCAATGACGCCGTCTGTCGACATGACCGGACGACAATACTGATTCTGGTCTGCGACCACAGCTAACGATACGAAAACGTCTAAGTTTGCAACCGCTTTTGCCGTCTTTTGAATCCTCACTACCTCCGCCGCAACTTTGTTACGGATTTCACAAAACAGGTCATACTCTAACGCAACGAGTTTGTCCTCTGCGCCTAAAATCATATCTTCTAATTCTTTTAATTCAGGTGTAATGTAGCGCTCCGCATTGGCAAGTGTCTGCTTTCTGGTAAAATATTCCGGCACAAGGTCTTTGTAGGAATTCGTCACCTCAAGATAGTAACCGAATACTTTGTTGTATTTTACCTTTAAATTTTTAATTCCTGTCTTCTCGCGCTCTTTCATTTCAAGTTCGGCAAGCCAGGTTTTTCCTTCCGTCTTGGCATGACGGTATTTATCGACTTCCTCGTGGTAGCCCTCTTTTAAAATGCCACCATCACGCACCGAAATCGGCGGTTCTTCTGTGATAGAGCCATCAATCAAAGCAAAAATATCCTCTAACGCATCCAGTTCATCCTGAATCTCGGTCAGCAGTGCTCCGTGAAAATCTGCAAGCAATGCCTTGATGGGCGGAAGCATACCGATGGAATTGCGGAATGCAATCAAATCTCTCGGATTAGCAGTCTGATATGTCACACGCGTAATCAGACGCTCTAAATCGTAAATGGGATTTAAGTATTCGCGCAGTTCTTCTCTTGTGATGATATTCTGGTTAATCTCCTCGATTGCGTCCTGACGTTTCACAATCTCCTCTAAATCAATCAGAGGCTGTTCCACATAGGAACGGAGCATACGTGCCCCCATTGCCGTCTTTGTTTTATCCAATACCCACAAAAGCGAGCCACGTTTCTGCTTCTCACGCAGCGTCTCCACCAGTTCCAGATTACGTCTTGTGGAACTGTCAATAATCATATATTTCCCGGTGGAATATGGGTGAATGGCGGAAATATGGTTCAAATCGCGTTTCTGCGTCTCATAGAGATATTTTAAAAGCGCACCGGCAGCAATTTTTCCACATTCATAGTCGTGCAGTCCGATTCCCTCAAGCGATTTGATTTTAAAATGATCCTTTAAGGTCTGCTCTGCCATGTCATCGCTGAAATACCACGCTTCTAACGAATAAACGGCGATACCGAGACGGTTTTTCATATCGTCAATATCAACACCGCTCATATAAAATGCTTCGTTGCAAACAATCTCTGACGGAGAAAATTTATTGACTTCGTCTAAGAGTTTCCGCTCACTGTCCACCTCTGTCACATAATAATCTCCGGTAGAGACATCTGCGATAGAAACGCCGTACTTGTCCGCAAGATATGTAATACACATAATGTAATTATTTTTGGTCTCATCGAGTGCCTGCATATCTAAGTTCGTTCCCGGTGTTACAATACGGACGACCTCACGTTTTACCATGCCCTTTGCAAGCTTCGGGTCTTCCACCTGCTCACAAATTGCGACCTTATAGCCTTTCTGCACAAGTTTGTTTAAATAACCTTCTACTGCGTGAAACGGAACGCCACACATCGGTGCGCGTTCCTCCATACCGCATGCTTTTCCGGTCAGAGTAAGTTCTAATTCTTTTGAAACAGTAACTGCATCATCAAAAAACATCTCGTAAAAATCGCCGAGACGATAAAACAAAATACAATCTTTATATTCTTCCTTTGTCTGCAGATAGTGCTGCATCATTGGTGTAAATTCTGCCATTTTTCTAATAACCATGCCTTTCTATGATTGCCTCCGCAACCTTTAACCCGTCCATTGCAGCGGACATAATGCCGCCCGCATATCCGGCTCCTTCTCCGCAGGGATAGATTCCCTTTATGTTTGCCTCAAATCTCTCATCACGCGTAATCCGCACCGGAGAAGACGTCCGGCTCTCGATACCGGAGACAATCGCATCCGCCCTGTCAAATCCATGAATGGAGTGTGCAAAGTGATGCATTCCCTCGATAAAAGATTCCTCCAATTCTTCCGGCAAAAGTCCACGCAAATTGCAAAGTGTTGCCTGCCCTTTGGTCTGGCTTTCAAACGCTCCGTAGGAAACCGATGCTTTCTTCTCACAATAATCGCCAAACAGCTGCTGTGGAATTTTGCCGCCGCCAAGCTTGTAAGCGCGCTCCTCTAACATTTCCTGGAACCGCACCCCGCTGAGTGCATCTTCCCCGTCAAAGTCATCCGGTGTCACAGAGACAATGATGGCACTGTTTGCATTCTTGCTGTCACGTTTTGAATAACTCATTCCGTTGACGGCAAGGCGTCCTTCCTCAGAAGAAGCATTTACCACAAATCCTCCCGGACACATGCAAAAAGAATAGACGCCCCTGTGGTTCTCTAAGTTTGCCGTCACCTTATAAGGTGCTGCCGGAAGTTTATCGTAATACAATTCCCCGTACTGTTTGCGGTTCACCATCTCCTGTGGATGCTCCACACGGAATCCTACCGCGAACGCTTTTGCCATCATCGCAAAATTCCGCTCGGCTAACACGCGGAATGTATCTCTCGCACTGTGTCCCAATGCCAGAACGCATGTACTGCAAGGCATCCATGTCTTATGATTACATTCCACGGCACAGATTTTTCCATCCTGTATGTCAAAATCTGTCACACAGGTCTCAAAATGAAATTCCGCACCGTTTTGAATCATAAACTCCCGCATTTTCGCAATTACATTTGATAATATATCAGTTCCGATGTGCGGTTTATTCTCGTAGAGAATCTTTTCCGGCGCACCGAATTTCACAAACGTTTCTAAGACAAAACGGTTTCGTCCGACCGGGTCCTTGACTAAGGTGTTTAATTTTCCATCTGAAAACGTTCCCGCACCACCTTCTCCAAATTGTACATTAGAAGCTGTATCTAAAATGCCGGTCTCCCAGTATTTTAAAACATCCTCCGTCCGCTCTTCTACTTTTTTCCCGCGCTCGAGCACAATCGGAGCAAGATGAGACAGTGTCAGGATGTACGCACAAAAAAGCCCTGCCGGGCCGGCTCCGATAATCACCGGACGCTCTGTAACCGCGCCTTCCTTAACGTGCGGAATCTTATAGTGACGCTCTGTAACCGCCATGACATTTTTGTCACGGTTTCGCTTTAAGAGCGCAGCTTCCTCTTTCACTTTGACATTCACTGCATACACATAAAAAAGCTCCGGCTTTTTTCTTGCATCGATTGATTTTTTTACAATATGAACTTCTAACAAATCCGATTCCGCAATATGAAGCTGCCGGTATATTTTTTCCGTCAGGTTCTCTTTTGTATGGGTAATCGGAAGCTTTATCTGATTAATTCGAATCATCGTAATCTCCATTCTTATGATTGGCAGGCCAATGCCGCCTGACGTCCCGCTACATAGCCGCTCGACCACGCCCACTGGAGGTTGTAACCGCCGCAGGTGCCATCAATATCAAGCACTTCACCGGCAAAATAGAGTCCTTTTACCAGTTTCGATTCTAACGTCTGCGGGTGTACTTCCTCCGTTGCAACTCCACCGGCGCAGACCTGTGCCTGCTCAAACGATTTCGTTCCGATAATATCGACACGGAATTCTTTTATCGTTTTGCCAAGGCGGCTCAATTCCGCCTTTTTCACCGAAACTGCCTTTTCGCCCGCCGGAATCTGTGCTTCTTTGAGCAGTACATCAATCAGCTTGCGGTTGAATAATCCGACAAGTGCCTCCGCCACTGTCTTGTCCTTTCCGTTTTGATGCATGCGCTCCTCTAAAAGGCGGAACAGTTCTTTTCCACCAAGCTGCGGCGCAAAATCAAGTAAGATTTTAACCGTTTCCTTCCGTTTTAACGCTTTGGATGCAAACCGACTCAACTGAAAAATCGGAATCCCGGAAACACCGTAATCGGTGAGCTGGAGTTCTCCTCTTTCGCTTGTCACATATGCGTCATTTATGTATAAATTTGCGTTAATTTCTGCACGAATTCCTGCAAAAGCCTTGAAAAATGGCTGTTTTCCCTGCAATTGCACAAGTGCCGGCACAACATCTTTGAAGTGGTGTCCGAACTTTTCAATATATGGAATTGCGCTTCCGTCACTTCCCGTCTTCGGAGACGCCTTTAATCCGGTCGAAAATAGCAGTTTTTTGCTGACAATCTGTCCCTGATTTGTGTCCGTCACAAAAAAATTGTCCTTCTTTGTAATTTTTTTTAGCTCACATGCTAAAAAAAACGAAACTTTTAAATACGCAAGTTCCATCCGCAGCACATCTAAAACAGAGGCAGCCTGCTCACTTGCCGGATAATAGTAACCATTTTTCACTTTTGGATAGATACCAAGCTCCTGAAAAAACGCTACCGTCTTTTCAAACCCGAACTGCTCCATTACCGGCAGAATAAATTCCGGATGGTCGCCACGATAGCGTTCTAACACCTGATCTTCATTTGTATAATTACATTTTCCATTGCCTGTCGCTAAGATTTTCTTACCGACACGGTCCATGTGCTCAATCAGCACCACTTTTGCACCGCTTCTCGCTGCACTGATTGCAGCAGTCATTCCGGCGGCACCCGCGCCTATAATGGCAATGTCATAGTTTTTTTCGTTCTGTTTTCCCAATCAATTCACCTGTTCATTTTCTTATCTTCTTAAAAACGCCTGAAACGCCACGGTTATTTTAGCATACAAGCTAAAAACATTCAATCTGTTTCCCCCGGATTTAGCTGGAATAATTCTCAAGAAAATCGTAAACGGCCTCTTCCGTCTCAAATTTTTTCCCGGCAGAAATCTCTTTTTGCAGTTTATCATCCAGTTTTGAATATGGGATTCTCGTCTCCAAAAAAATTTGCTGCATATCCCGCTCATAGACGACAAGATATCCTGCTTCCTCAACCATCACATAAGAAAAGACCGGCTCCACCTGCATGCTCGATAAAATTTCTTCCGTTGTCTCTTCTGTCACCTGTTCCTGTGCCAGATTGTTTTCCTCCGGCACATCATAACTCTTTTCTTTCCGGATAGAACAAAAGATTCCTATCAAAATTGCAGGTGCCAGAACACAAAGAATGCAAATACTAACTGTTTTTTTCATTTTCATCACCACAGATAGTATTTGCATTTTTTTTCATTTTATACCATTGTTTTTCCTTAGGAACGTAAAAGGTGCAATTTATGTGCCAGACGAATCAGCGCATCACCCTTCGGGAATTTCGACAAGTCTTCTTCATCCATTCCGTGAAGCAGTAAAAGCAGGGCAAAATAGACAAAGGCACCCACAAGAATTCCAGCGATTGTTCCGACAATATTGTTATGGAATGCTTTCTCTAACAGGAAATAAAGCAGCCAGACCACAACTCCCATTCCAGCAGATGCCGCCAAAGGAATTACAAATGTCTTTTTCAACTCCTGCCGGTAGCCACTGTATTTTTTGATGGAATGGGCATTCAAAAGACACATAAAGAGTCCAAATGCCGCATTTGCATAAATGACAGCGTAAATATTCCATTTTAACTGATACATCATCACACAAAGCAGGACAAGATGTGCCGCCAACGCAATCACTGCATTTTTCACAGGCTCTTTCATACGGTTGACGCCCTGCAAAAGCCCATTCGACAATGTGGACAATGAGAAAAACAGAATGGATACGGCTCCCACCTGCAGCATCTGGGCTGCCAGTTTGGAATCATCCTGGAATAAAAGCTGTAAAATCGGGGACGCAAGAACCGCCATCCCTACCGTACACGGGAATGCAATCACCATAATATAGTGAATCGCCGACTGCATCTGGGCACGCACAAGCTTATCTTTTCCCTCCGAAAACGCCGCCGTAAGGCTCGGCACTGAGGATGCCGCCAACGCAGATGCAATGGAAATCGGCACATTAATGAGGGTCCGATACTTTCCGGAATATTTGCCCCACCAGATACTAATCTGTCCTGCATCATATCCCTGCGCATTTGCAATATGCTTAAATAAAATCTGGTCTATAATAGAACTACAGTTATAGATTGTCGTGCTAAGCAATACCGGAATTACCGTCATAATTAAAATGTGAAAGGTATAACGATAAGAATCCACTTCGTGCTCCCTAGAGCGCTTCATCTGCTGTTTATACAATCTCATATAAATCAGATATACAAATCCGACAAACAGCAGTGCAACGACTGCGCCTGCTCCGGTTCCGATAGTTCCACCCATCGCACCGTATGCAGCCGCATAGTTATCCGGATTTCCTAAGATAGCGCCTACTTTTGCACCGTAGGAAAAGAGGACATACGCTGCCCACACGCTGACGACCGCATTCACAATCTGCTCTAACACCTGCGAGACCGCACTCGGCATCATGGTTCCAAGCCCCTGAAAATATCCACGGATTACGCCAAGAATTGCCACCACCAGAAGTGTCGGTGCCAAAACTTTTACCGCAAAGACACTGTACGGGGTCTTCATGATGTTTGCCGTAATGAATTCTGCCCCGAAAAATAAAATACAGCCTGCCACTGCACCGGAAATCAAGGCAAACAAAAATGCACATTTTAAAATCCGGTATACATTCTTCTTGCGTCCCTTTGTCACTCCGGCAGATACCAGTTTAGACACTGCCAACGGAAGACTGTAGGAAGAAATAATCAGCAGAATATTATAAATTTCAAACGCACAGCCATAATAGTCATTTCCGACGTCTCCAATGATTGCAGTTAATGGAATTCTGTAAATCAGCCCGATGATTCTGCTGACAATGGACGCCATCGCTAAGATAGAGCCCTGCACCAGCAGATTCGAGCTATTCTTTTTTCTTGTACTCATTTTCTTTCCTTAATGTTTCATGTTTTATTTGGAAGCGTTTTCAAACTCCTCAACGCTGCTGTAAACAGAACACTTGTCTGCATAATCATTTTCGATGATACATACCCAGGTTTTTCCCTGATTCAATGTGATTTCATTTCCCTCAGAGTCATAGTAATGAGTCGGCTCATGATTTCCGCCTTTTGTCCATGTAATATCAATCATTTTGCCGTTTGTAAAGTATTTTCCACTTCCACCGGAAGTTAAGTTAATATCCAGATATCCATAGTTCTGGTCAATGACGCTGCTGTCGCAGTACTGGTAAATAATGTTTTTAACTGCAGTCTGCTCATCCGTCAGGGCATCCACCTGTTTATCATCGAACTGATAACGATAGTATAAACCATCTTCTGAATTGTATTCAAACCAAGGCTTATTATAGAAATAATATGGTTTTACAACAACTGCATCCTCTCCATTGTCTAATGTTACAGTCTCATCATCTCCGGCGAACTGGTAATGTCCGGTATAGTCATCCGAATAAGTGGTATCATAGCCCTTGTAAGCAATGGCATCTTCGATTCCCTGTGTGGAAATATACGCATTGTGTGGCTGTTTCTTATCACTTGTACGATAGAATAACAGACTGTCGATTTTTCCTTCGATTCCATCTAAATTATCAACTTCGCCACTGTTTAAGATGTCGGTTGCATACATACATTCTCCGTAGTGAATATAGATTGCATCAAATTCCATTGCAAAATAACAGTAATATGGACGGCAGCTTCTGACATTTCCAAGACGCTCGAATCCGGAGTAATCCTGAAAAATTCCCATCAATCTGGTGTAGGAGCCTTCTACCGGTGACTCGTAGACAACATCTGCGGAGTTGATTCCGTACTGTGGCAATGCCATCTTGGTATTCTCAATCATGACTGCAACCGGTCTCTGTGAAGCAATGTCTGCATCAATCCACTCACCGGTGGTATAACTGCGTTTCATGCCATCCTTCGTCTCTTCTGTCTCCTCTTCCTGCTCTGTCTCCACAACCGCTGTCTCGGTATCATTTTTTACTTCCTCTTTCTTTTTGCATCCAAACAGCATTGTGCTCATAGCTGCCACTACCAAAAGCGACATTACAATTCTTTTTTTCATGGTATTGTTCCTTTCTCTTTCTTTTATCTAAAAATGTGCAGTTCGTTTAAAATTTCTTTCTGCTTGTCCTCCATAAAGGAAGCCTCTTCCGGTGTCATATGATCATACCCGAAAAGATGAAGCATACTGTGCACAATTAGAAAAGCATATTCTCTTTCTTCGCTATGTCCGTATTCCTTTGCCTGTTCCTTTACTTTTGGAACGGAGATAATGATGTCTCCTAACATAGCCTCCCCGGTATCCGGGTTGAAATTGTCATCCTCATCCTCCACATTCGAAAAATCTCCCGCTGTCTCATAGGAAATCAGCGGAAATGAAAGTACATCTGTAGGTCTGTCGATTTCGCGGTATTCTTTATTAATCTCATGAATTCCCTCGTTATCTGTCAGAGTCAGATTCACCTCAGCCTCAAACGGGAATTTTTCATGGTCAATGGTAAATTCAACCACACGTTCTGCCAGTTCTTTATATGCAAAATCGAATACAACTTCTGTTTCTTCTTCAATCTGTAAACTCAAAGCAATCCCTCCTCTTTTACAAGCTGTTCTCTTAATTTTAAAAATAAATTCATACTCATGCCAGCTTTGTCATAGACGCCCTGGGAGGAAAGTTCGTTTAGGGTCTGGTATACCACCATATCCTGGTTCCACTCACTCTCAATGGTCTGCTTGTCTAAGACTTCTAATTTTTTCACCACGGCATCAACCATATGTACAATCGCAGATTCAAGGCTTGATGGCAGTTCTTCCTCCCCGCCATACTCTCTTAGAATCTGCACCACCTTTTCCGGGAAAAAATAATTTTCCGCAAGTTTCACGCCGTTTTTAACAACCGGCTCGCCCTCTAATTTCCCAAGTCGATAATAAAAACCTGCCGCCGCCGCGATTTTTTCATCTGCACCGATGCGCAGCGCACAGCGGTAGGAAATATTGGACACACGGATGGCATGGTTATACTCTGATTTTGAAAACTGCCGGATTTCTTTTGCAAGCGGATAATCTTCTTTTATCATTGCATCTAACATTCCCGGAATATCCGTCTCCTGTTCTAACTCCGGTCTCCGGTACAAAAACAGCAGCACAAACTGCAGCAAAATACCGCTTCCGATTCCAAATGCCATCACCCTGATATTGAGTTCCCGATTGTAAAAATAGTCTAGCACTGCCGGAACCATCACGGAAATGGCAAACAAAATCATGCCAATCCAGATGCGGTATTTCTTTTCCTTCATAAAATCCGCAAGCATGCAGCCGAACATAACCATGAAAAGATATGTCAGCATCTCATAAATACTCGCATTTCCAAAGAAACACAGCATGGCACTAAAATACATCCCCGCCACAAGCGCTATCCTGTCTGACGCAAACACCGCCATTAAAATCGGTATCACAATCACCGGTTTCGTAAAAGATGGCATAAAATCTAATATAATTGCATACACACATAACGCTGCATATACAACCGTGATTTTCCGGTACGAGGTGGCCGCATTTCCGCGGATTTTACCATGAATACGATTATGCTCTAACCCCATCAGAAAAAGTCCAAAGAAAATGAGGTCAATAAAAATAACACATAAACTTTCATCTATCAAAAAATTATGACGCAGGCAAAGAAGGTATGTGAATGCGATGGTACACAAAAACATAAGTAACACATTCGCCAGACGTTTTGGTATCACACGCTCTGTCATCCGTTACGTTTCTCCTGTCTCGTTTTCTTCTTATTCGCTTTTGCCTCATAATCGTCATAGGCCTTTACAATCTTTTGTACCAGCGGATGACGCACGACATCATTTGCCGTAAGCGCACAGACACCGATTTCATCTACATTTTTTAAGACACGCAATGCAACGTCAAGCCCCGATTTGCTTCCCGGTGCAAGGTCTTTCTGGGAAGCATCGCCCGTGATAACCGCCTTAGAGCCGAATCCAATTCTTGTCAGAAACATCTTCATCTGTGCAGGTGTTGTATTCTGCGCTTCATCTAAAATGATAAATGCATTGTCTAACGTTCTACCTCGCATGTAGGCAAGCGGAGCTACCTCAATCAGCCCTTTCTCCATATTCTTCTGGAAACTCTCGGCTCCCATAATCTGATACAGGGCATCGTAGAGCGGACGCAGGTACGGATCCACCTTGCTCTGCAAATCTCCCGGCAAAAATCCAAGCTTCTCGCCCGCCTCAATCGCAGGTCGTGTCAGAATAATTCTTCCGACTTCCTCATTCTTAAAAGCTGTAATTGCCATCGCCATCGCAAGATAGGTCTTACCGGTTCCCGCAGGTCCGGTTCCAAACACAATCATTTTATTGCGGATGGCATCCACATAAGATTTCTGTCCTAACGTTTTTGGCTTTACCGGTTTGCCGTTGATTGTGTGGCAGATACAGTCCTTATCAATCTCTACAACCGCAGATTCCTTGTGCTCCATCGAAAGGGAAAGCGCATAATTTACATTCTGTTCTGTGATAACGTTTCCACGCTTTGAAAGTTCAACTAATTGCATAAATACACTAGAAGCACTCTGAATCTGTGCCTCATTTCCTAATATCTTCATCTGATCTCCGCGCATAACAACCGTTACATTCAGAGTTCGTTCAATTTTTTTCATGTAATTGTCAAATTGGCCAAATACATTCGCCATGTGTTCTGTTGGTATGTTCAGTGATAATTCAGTCAGACTCATCCGTTTGCTGCCTTTCTTCTACCGTTATTTCTATTTGTTCTGTCGGGCTGTAAGAAACAATGGATTCATATGCTTCGATTGTCCCTTTTACCTGATAGGAATTTTTTCCTTTTTCTATCATAACATTTTCTGCGATAATTTGAACCCCTTTTTCTTCTAAATTTGACAGATATGTCTTTAAATGTTCAATCGCAAGCTGTTTTGCCTCTGATTTTGAGCGTTTTTTCGTCTGTACCTCATATTCGCGGTATAAATTTTTTTCTACCAAAACCGGAAGATAAAAATTATCGGAAAGATGCAGTTGGTAAGAATCCGTCATCAAATTCTGTTTTTTATACGGAACTTTAAAAAAAGGCTGTGTGATATGCATGGTTCCTATCTGAAAACTGTAAGATGTTTTTTCGTTTCCGGTGTAGACTTCATCCTCGTAGGTAATCGGAATCGCATCTTCATACACATACGAAACCTGCGCCAAAATATCCGCATCCGCTGTCTTATAAAGATATTCCGCCACCTCACCCGCATCATTTAACACTTCCATTCTTCCGCTTACGAGTATCGTGCCGCTCTCCACGGTATCCCCGATTTTTACAAGAGGCGTTCCATTTCGCGTCACCATCTGCACGATGGTTCCGTTTTTTACCGCAACAATATCGAAAACATTCTCTTCCTGCTCCTTATAACTTTCTTCCGGGAGCAGATTCTCCTGCACGGAAATGGTAAGCTTGGTGCCATAAATCTGCGCCGATGTCCAGATGACTTCACCGTATTCGCTCCGCAGTGCCGCCTCTAATGCTTCACACGAAATATTTCTTTTCCTTGTACCGAAACCGCATCCCTGTTCCTCTAAAAATTCTAAAATCGTTTCTTCCGAAAGATAAGAATTCCCTGTCACCTGAATTTTCCATATAAAACCAGACACCCAGTAAAGGATTCCAAAAAACAGGAGCAGTCCCGCCGGAAAAATTTTCCGTTTCCGATAACGGAACAGTACAAACGGAAGCCCTGTCTTTTTTTCAATCCTTATGGATGTCTTTGTCTTTCGCAAAATAGGTTTTAACTGCCGGAATCCCTCAATCGTGAGAAAAAAACGGTACCCGTCTTCCTCCGGCGTGAGATTCCAGACTAAAATATCATGGTTGCTGCACAGATTCAGGAAACGCTCCGGTGCATATCCCGTCAGATGTACCTGCACATAACCATTGGCATATTTCATAACAGATAAAAGCATGTCTTACGGTCCGTATTCAATCGCTTCGATATAACCTGTTATCTTCATTTCCTCATTCGTATAATAGGCAATCACCAGATGCGCACCGGAAATCTTAATACGGCAATCCTTCGTCTGAACCTGAATCAGATTGTTTTCATATTCCAGAATTCCTTTGTAATTTTCAATCAGAATCTCCCGCCGGCCTGTCACAGAAAGCAGGGCTGCTCCTAGCATCAAATCCTTCGGGAGTTCGAAACGTTCTACTAAGTTTTCACGAAAATGGTTGGCATTTTTCTTCTTCATACTATAACATATGAAAAACACCTTTGTCTTATTCAAATATGAATTCTTTTACAACCGGCTCTGCCTCTTTTGTCTCTGCTGAGATTTCATAGGCGTCATGAATCTTTTCCATTGCATTTGCAAGGCGCACATCATCATTGCTGTATACCACGGCAAGTATCTCGCCAGCTTTTACAAAATCGCCGATTTTCTTTTTCAGCACAATTCCAACGGACAGGTCAATGACGCTCTCTTTTGTCTCACGTCCGCCGCCTAACATCATGCAGGCAATTCCGATATCTTCGGCTAAAATACGGTGTACAAAACCTTCTTCTTTCGCTTTAATCTCTGTTACTGTCTTTGCCTTCGGGAATTTTGAGACATCATAGACATAGGATGCATCGCCTCCCTGTGCCTTTACAAATTCTGCAAATTTATCCAAAGCGGAACCGTCTGCAATCACCTGTTCCATCAGGGCAACCGCTTCATCCCTGCTAGAAGCGCGCTCTGCGAGCATCAGCATGACAGAACCAAGTGCAAACACAACCTGTTTGAAATCTTCCGGTCCATTTCCTTTTAAAGTATCAATCGCCTCGATTACTTCGAGCGAATTGCCGACTGCGCGTCCAAGCGGCTGATCCATGTCCGTGATAACGGCAGCCGTTTTCTTTCCTGCCATATTTCCAATGGATACCATAGCACGTGCCAAAGCCTCGGAATCCTCTAATTTTTTCATGAAAGCACCGTTTCCGGTCTTGACATCAAGAACAATGGCATCGCTGCCGGAAGCAAGCTTTTTACTCATAATAGAACTTGCAATCAGAGACATCTGGTCAACAGTCGCGGTTACATCGCGCAGCGCATACAATTTCTTGTCTGCCGGTGCAAGATTAGCAGTCTGTCCCGCAATCGCAATCTTAATCTCATTTACATTCTTCTGGAAGGTCTCCTCGGAAATCTCTGTGGTAAATCCAGGAAAACACTCTAATTTATCAATCGTTCCACCGGTGTGGCCGAGTCCTCTTCCTGACATCTTTGCAACCGGAACTCCAAGTGCCGCAATAATTGGTGTCAGGGCAAGGGAGGTCTTATCGCCGACACCGCCGGTACTGTGTTTGTCTACCTTGATTCCCTCCATGCCGGATAAATCAATCACATCGCCGCTGTCACGCATTGCAATCGTCAAATCAACCGTCTCACGCTTACTCATTCCCTGAAAGCAGATTGCCATTGTCATAGCGGACATCTGATAATCCGGAATCTCTCCCTTTGTAAATCCTTCAATCATAAATTTTATCTCTTCTGTGCTAAGTTCTTCTCCTTTTTTCTTCTTAGCAATCAAATCGTACATTCTCATATTTTTACCCTCATTTCGTTCTGAATTCTAAATAATATCTCTATTTTATAACTTATAACTATTATAACATAAGCTTATAGATTATTCTAACCAATTATTTACAAAAAAAGATGTGTGTAAAGAAAAAAGTCAGGCACCGGAAACTTCTGTTCCCGATGCCTGAACGTATCGCTCTTGATATTAGATTTATTTTTATACATTCACGAATGCTGCCGATTCTTCTTTCAGGTTCTTTGCGACCTCACTGTTTTCTTCCATCTGTCCATTTACTGTTGAAATAGACTGTACCAGTGAATCGACATTTGCAGCAGCATCGGTGACACCGTTTGCAGATTCTTCCACTGCATGACTGATACCTTCGATTGCCTCTGTCATCTCTGTCATCGTCTCAAGAATTGCCTGTGTCTCTTTCGAATACTCTGTCATCGTCGTATCAATATGGGTTGCATCTTCACTGTACTGCTGTCCGCCCTGTACGAATGCTTCGTAATCCGGAAGAATATTCTCATTGATGTAGCCGATAATTTTCTCTGAGGAAGCAACCAGTCCGTGCACTGCCTCGATTACCTGCTCGTTAATTGACTGAATATTGTTTGCCGTCTCACGTGAGGAATCTGCAAGCTGTCTAATCTCATCTGCAACAACTGCAAATCCTTTTCCAGCTTCACCTGCACGTGCCGCCTCAATGGATGCATTTAAGGCAAGCAGGTTCGTCTGGCTTGAAATACTCAAAATATCTTCGGTCAACTGCGCAACCTTCTCAACACTCTTCGAATTTTCAAGTGCCTGATTCATCTCATCCGTAATCTCACCAATCATGTCCGTCGTATTATTTTTGTTTTCAGAAGCCGTACGCTCTAATTCTGTTGCACGTCCTTTCATCTCCTGCACATATTGGGAAATCACCTGTGTCTTTTCCGTAATCTGCTTTATTTTTTCTTCTGCAGATGCGGTATTTTCACTTACATTATTTGTGGTAGCAGATACTTCTTCCATGGTGGCGGAAAGTTCCTGCATGATAGCAGAAATATCATTTGCGCTGTCGTTAGAAGCCGATACACTTCCTGCAACATTTCCAACAATGCCGTCTAAGACATTCGAATTCGTAATAATATTGGACATAATGTTCTGTAATGTCTCAATAAAATGATTAATTCCCTGTGAGGACATTCCAATCTCATCGTCAGACTTCACCGTAACACGTCTTGTCAAATCTCCCTGTCCTGACTGAATCTCGTCAATAATCTCTGTTAGCTCTTTTGTCTGAGTTTTCAATGGTCTTACAACCGTCTTAACCACCACAATGATTACCACTGCAAATGCAACAAATGAAATTGCAAGTAAAATAAGAGAAACAACTCTGTTTGTAGTCAGCAAATCTTCCTGTTCTTTCACATTCTGTTTTACAAGTGCATCATTTGTCGAAATGAGCGTATCTATGTTTGCTCCAATCGACTCTGACCATTCCTTCATAGTAGAATTTGCCTGTGTAACTGCGGATGCGGAATCTCCGCCCATTGCTGTCTGCATCAAGGTAACTGTTGTCTCCTGTGCTTCTGCAATCAAGTCAAACGTATCATTCATCAGTGTAATATCGTCAGCTGAAAAATAATCCGTCATTGCAAGAAGCTCTTCCTCGTAGGAAGCCACATTAGACTGATATTCTTTCAGCTGCCCTGCAACATATTCATATAGGTCTTTGTCTGGTTCGGCGCAGAGTGCAAGTGTAAGCTTTTGTGTATTCGCAAATTCAAGATTTATTTCATCTAAGCAGATAGTTGCACGAATGCCCTCCTCTGAAACACGTTTACTTTCCCTCTGTACTGCTGCCATAGAATAGAGACTTTCCGCTGCAATCAAAATTGCAATCAATCCCAAAATAGCAACCGGAACGACGAGTTTCAGAAAAATCATTGATTTTTCCTTTTTCATGGTTTTTACCTCCGTATCCTTCTATTCTTTTGTATTATACCATATCTTTTATCTATCTTCACATTTTTTACTACCCATTCTCATGCAAAAACATACTTTTTTCGCTTATTTTTCGTCACATGACCTGATTTTACTTGTGATAGGGCTCTCCATTCATGATGCGGTAGCTGCGGTATACCTGTTCTAGCAGCACAACTCGCATCAGCTGGTGTGGAAATGTCATCTTCGAAAAGCTTAGTTTATAATCTGCCCGTTGTAAAATCCGCTCATCAAGTCCGAGTGAGCCCCCAATTACAAATGTAATATGGCTTACTCCCTGCACACCCAGTTTTTCTATCTTTTCTGACAGTTCTACCGAATTTAACTGTTTTCCATTAATGGCAAGGGCTATGACATAAGATGTATCTTTTATATTTTTTAAAATGCGCTCACCCTCTTTTTCTTTCACCATCTTTTCTTCTGCCGCTGACGCATTCTCATCGGTCTTCTCATCTGGCACTTCTATGATTTCTAATTTACAGTAGCGGCTTAATCGTTTTACATATTCTTCGATTGCCATGGAAAAATACTTCTCTTTTATTTTTCCAACGCACAAAATTGTAATTTTCACGGATTCTCCTCCTTTTTTCCATCAAATGATTATATCATATCCTTTTCGAATATGATATAATAAATTTAATACATGCAGTACGATGTAAATACAAAGACGTGAGGTGTTATATTATGAAGTTACTTGAAGATATCATCCTTTCGGATGGAGTCGCAGAAAACGAAAATATTCTGAAAGTAGACAGTTTTATCAATCACCAGGTGAATCCATCCCTGATGAAACAGGTCGGTGATGAATTTGCCAGCCATTTTGCCAACTGCGGAGTCACAAAAGTAGTTACCATCGAGAGTTCCGGCATTGCACCGGCACTGATGACTGCAAGCGCACTCGATGTTCCAATGGTTATCTTAAAAAAAGAACCTTCCAAAGTGTTAAACGATCATTTATACCAAACCGTTGTAACCTCTTTTACCAAGGGAACCAATTATGAATTGACGCTCTCCCAGAAGTACATTTCCGAGCAGGATCACGTTTTAATCATCGACGATTTCCTTGCAAATGGGGAAGCTGCAACCGGCGCTATCCGCCTGATCCGTAAAGCCAAGGCAACCGTTGCCGGAATCGGCGTCTTAGTGGAAAAATCTTTCCAGCCGGGACATGACAAGCTTGTAGAGCAAGGTGTTGAAGTCTACGCTCTCGCCCGTATTGCAAAATTATCCAAAGGCCACATCGAATTTGTAAAATAAGATTTGGCAGAAAAAAAGCGGGTGTTTTATGATTTTCATCGTAAAACACCCGCTTTTTCCATGTAATGGGAAATTTTGTTCCTATTACCTAAAACGCTCCATAAGAATCCCTCTGCCCTATTTTTCTTCTGTTATGGCATATATGTGAACTGCCGGCTGTACTCATCACTCTGTAAGCCTGTCACATCATCCACTAAAATCACACGCAGAATCGTCTTTCCAGCCGGAACAGCAAATTCTCCTTCGTACTTTGTCGATGCTGTTGTTGGTGTCGTGTTATCTAGCGTATAGTACGCACTGCATCCTTCCGGTACCTCAATCGAAATCATGGTTTCCGTCATAAACGTTCCGCCATCCGGTGTCACAACCGGTGTATCCGGCGCAGCTACTTTTACCGTAATCGTCTGTTCGGTCACATCACTGTAGATTCCCAAATCATTGCAGCAGACTGCCTTAATCGTATAAGTTCCAGCCTCCTCGAACTTCAGGACATCCTCATACAGCGTGCTGTCGGTTGTCGGATCTGTGCCATCGGTTGTGTAATAAATTGGCTGGGAAGCCTGTATTTCTACATTGATATAGCCTTCATGGCTGCCTTCCATCTGTAAGATTTCCGGTGCATCCACAATATAATCTGCGAAAACACTCAATACCTTCTCATTGGTAATCGTATCTTTTAATTCTACGATACTCTCATAATCTTTCTGTTTCTCGTAAATCTGAATCAATAATTTATAGGCATCGAGATTATCATCATCGACATTGATTACATCCATCAGTAACACCATTGCAGATTCATAATCCTTCTGCTCCATATAAATCTTCGCCATCGCAAGAGAAACTTTGACATCCCCCGGTTTTAAATTCAAAGCATTCTTATAATACGTGAGTGCATTCTCATAATTCCGGTCTGTCATCTCAGATTCTGCCTGCTCGACCTGATAGCTGTAAGAATTACGGTTCAGATATTTCTTATACTGAATCACCCCGATGACCGCTACAACTGTAATTATAATTACAATTGTAAGTACTACCCACGGCCAGACTTTTTTCTTCTTTTTCTTTTTGGTCTGCTTCGGTTCTGCTGTCTTGTTCTTTTCCTGCTTCGGTTTGTTTTCTTCCTCTAACAGAGACCTTAGGTACTCATCTTCTAATACGTTATAGTCTGATACAATCTGCGCTTCTTTTCCGCAGACCGAACAATAAATACAGCCTACTTTTAATTCAGCTCCACAATTGGCACACTTCATAGTCTGTCCTCTCTATCCTGCTTATTGGAGTTCCATTGCATGAACACAGTTATACATCAACATTGCAATCGTCATCGGTCCGACACCACCCGGAACCGGCGTAATTGCCGCACAATGAGGTTCCACCTCATCAAATTTTACGTCTCCACGCAATTTATTATTCTCGTCACGGTGGATTCCAACATCAATCACAACCGCACCGTCCTTCACATAGTCCGCTGTGATGTATTCCGGTTTTCCGATTGCAACAATCAAAATATCCGCTGTCTTTGTGAGTTCTTTCAAGTTCTTTGTCCGGGAATGCGCAATCGTAACCGTTGCATTCTCACGAAGCATCAAAAGAGCCATCGGCTTTCCGACAATGTTGCTTCTTCCAATTACCACGCAGTTTTTTCCCTCTATCTCGATATTAGAACGTTTTAAAAGCTCAATAATTCCAGCCGGTGTACAGGAAACAAAGCCCTGTCCGCCCGTCACAAGATTGCCGACATTCTCCGGATGGAACCCATCCACATCTTTTTTCGGGGAAATTGCCTTGATAATCTTATCTTCATCAATCTGTTTCGGAAGCGGAAGCTGCACTAAAATTCCATGAACAGAAACATCTGCGTTTAACCGGTCAATCAGTTCTAACAGACTCTCCTCTGTTGTATCCTCCGGCAACTCAAAAGATAACGATTTCATTCCAATATATTCACACGCTCTTTTCTTATTGCGCACATACACGGATGACGCCGGGTCATTTCCAACCTGAACAACAGCGAGGCAACATTCTTTTCCCTCATCCTTTAACGCTGCAACCTTTTCTTTTAATTCATCTTTGATTTCCTGTGAAATTCTTTTTCCGTCTATAATCTGTGCCATACTTCCACTCCTTTTATTCTGAATGTTTAAAATAACCCTGTAATCACACCATCGTCATTTACATCAATTCCATATGCTGCAGGCTGTTTTCCAAGTCCCGGCATGGTCATAATTGCTCCTGTGACTGCCACAACAAATCCTGCTCCTGCGGATGCATATACTTCTCTGATGTTGATGGTAAATCCGGTCGGACGTCCTAATTTTGTCTGATCGTCTGATAAAGAATACTGTGTCTTTGCCATGCAGACAGGGAAATCGGACATTCCAAGTTCCGTAATTCGCTTCAGCTCGCGTTTTGCCGCCGGAGAATAAGTCACTCCGTCAGCACCGTAAATTTCTTTTGCAACTGTCTCGATTTTCTCTTCTAAGGAAAGGGAATCCTCATACAATACCTTAAAATGACTTTCCTTATTCTCTAAGGTCTCTAACACTTTATTTGCAAGTGCGATTCCGCCTTCTCCGCCTTTTTCCCATACTTCCGATAACGCGAATTCGCAGCCTCTCTCTTTGCAGAACTGTTCGATGTAATCGGTCTCTGCTTTTGTATCAGTCACAAAAGAGTTGAGCGTCACAACAACAGGGACACCGTATTTCTGTAAATTCTCGATGTGTTTCTCTAAGTTGACAATACCTTTTTTCAGTGCTTCCATATTCTCTGTGGAAAGCTCTGCTTTCGGAACTCCACCATTATATTTCAATGCACGGACGGTTGCAACTAAGACAACGGCATCCGGCTTCAATCCTGCTTTACGGCATTTGATATCGAAAAATTTCTCTGCACCGAGATCCGCACCAAATCCTGCCTCAGTGATGACATAATCGGCAAGCTTTAAAGCTGTCTTTGTGGCACGTACGCTGTTACATCCGTGTGCAATATTCGCAAATGGCCCACCATGTACAATGGCCGGTGTGTGCTCTAAAGTCTGAATCAGGTTTGGTTTTAAAGCATCCTTCAACAGGGCTGCCATAGCACCGGTTGCCTTTAAATCATCTGCAGTAACCGGTTTTCCATCAAACGTATACGCTGCAATGATTTTTCCAAGACGTCTCTTTAAGTCGTGCATATCATCTGCAAGACATAAGATTGCCATAATCTCAGATGCAACCGTGATAACGAAATGGTCTTCTCTTACCATACCGTCCATCTTGCTTCCAAGTCCTACCACGATATTACGTAGCACGCGGTCGTTCATATCCATACATCTTTTCCAGACAATCTGTCTTGGGTCGATGCCAAGTTCATTGCCCTGCTGGATATGGTTGTCCAAAAGTGCAGCTAACAGGTTATTTGCAGATGTGATTGCATGGAAATCCCCTGTAAAATGAAGGTTTAAGTCCTCCATCGGAACAACCTGTGCGTATCCGCCGCCTGCGGCACCACCCTTGATTCCAAAACACGGTCCAAGGGAAGGCTCTCGTAACGCAATCACTGCTTTTTTACCCATTTTGCCAAATGCCTGTCCAAGTCCTACGCTCGTAGTTGTCTTTCCCTCACCCGCCGGTGTCGGATTGATTGCCGTTACAAGAATCAGCTTTCCATCCGGATTATTCTTAACGCGGTTGATGAGTTCGTCTGAAATTTTAGCCTTATACTTTCCGTATAATTCCAAATCGTCTGCTGAAATATCAAGACTTTCTGCGACCTCCGTAATCGGTTTCATCACTGCTTCCTGTGCAATTTCGATATCACTCTTCATACTACCTACCGTTCCTTTCATTTCTCCTCTTTATTAGTCAGGCTTATCAAACAACATGTTGTATATGATAAGCTTATAAAAAACTACCCTTAGTATGTACCACTTTTACAGATATTCGTCAACATATTCTTCGAATTGTTCCTTCGACATCAATACCTTTCGCGGTTTTGTTCCCTCTTCCGGACCGACGATTCCCGCCTCTTCTAACTGATCCATAATGCGGGCCGCTCTGTTGAATCCAACTTTAAAATAGCGCTGCAGCATACCGATAGACCCCTTTTCTTTCTCTATCAGAAGCTTGGCAGCATCCGCAAAGTAGGCATCGCGCGAATCGCCTTCCGAAGAATCTGCAGCTCCAATGCTTGTAGTTGTATTCTCAACCGTTTTTATCTTTTCTTCGATTGCCTGATTATAACCGGCATGTCCATTGTGCTCTTTTAAAAAGGCGACAACATCGGACACTTCCTTATCTGTAACCAGTGCTCCCTGCACACGCAGCGGCTTTGGAACGCCCTGCGGATTAAACAGCATGTCACCTTTTCCTAGCAGCTTCTCCGCGCCGTTCATATCAAGAATCGTTCTTGAATCGACACCGGAAGTTACGGCAAATGCAATACGGCTTGGCATATTTGCTTTAATCAGACCGGTAATGACATTGACAGACGGACGCTGTGTCGCAATAATCAGATGGATTCCACAGGCTCTCGCCAACTGCGCCAACCGGCAGATTGCCTCCTCGACATCTCCCGGCGCAACCATCATAAGATCTGCTAACTCGTCCACGATGATGACAATCTGTGGCAGACGCTCCGGCTTATCCTCTCCCTCAATGTCTGCTAAACTGTCAACCTTTGCATTATATCCCTTCAAGTCACGCACACCGGCATCCGCAAATTTCTGATAACGCTCTGTCATCTCTGCAACCGCCCAGTGCAGTGCGCCTGCCGCTTTCTTCGGATCAGTGACAACCGGAATCATCAGGTGTGGGATTCCGTTGTAGACACTAAGCTCTACTACCTTCGGGTCAATCATGATTAATTTCACATCTTTTGGATCTGCTTTATACAAAATACTCATGATGATGGTATTAATACAAACAGATTTACCGGAACCGGTTGCTCCGGCAATCAGAAGATGCGGCATCTTCGCAATATCTGCCACGGTAACTTTTCCTGCAATATCTTTTCCGACGCAGAACGAAATATTAGATTTATGCTTTTTAAATTCCTCGGATTCCACTAAATCACGGAACATGACCGCGACATTCTCTTTGTTTGGAACCTCGATACCGACGGCGGCTTTTCCCGGAATCGGTGCCTCAATACGAATATCTGCGGCTGCCAAATTCAATTTAATATCATCTGCTAAATTGACAATTTTGCTGACCTTAACGCCCATTTCCGGCTGCAATTCATAGCGCGTCACTGCCGGTCCGCAACTTACATTTGTAATTGCAACATTGACGCCAAAATTTTTCAGTGTCGTCTGCAGTTTATTTGCCGTCTCCTCTAAATGACGTTTCGAATCACTTGAAACCTTATTCTCACCCTTCTGCAATAATGAAACCGGCGGGAATACATATTTTTGTTCCGGCAAATCTTCTTGTATCTCAGATGCAATATCCGATACATTGTCTGCTATTTCCTGTTTGCTCTGCCTTGGCTTTTTCTTCTGTATTGGAGGCTCCTCCTGTACCTGTGGCTCCTGATATGCCGGAACCGGTTCCTCATAAGTCTGCGGCTCCTGATAGGTAGGAGCCGGTTCTTCCTGCCTTACCGGCTCTTCGTAGAAGGAAGGGGCTTCTTCGTTCGCGTCAAATCCCATTCCCTCAAATTTTAACCGTACCGGTTCCTCCTGCGGTTCTGATGCCTGAAGCTTCACGTGCTTCTCTTCCTTTACCTCCGGAAGTTCCATCACGTCCTCATAATTAACTTCACTGAGTTCATCGGACGATGGCTGTTCTGTCTCCGGCAAAATTCTTGTGTCGAGCGCAACGCCCGTCACCTTGCGGTCCATACGGCGCTTACTCCGCTCTTCCCTGCGCTGTGCCTGCACCTCTCTATGACGCTCATTGCTCACTTTTGCTGACTCGTATACTTTCTTACCGCCCTTTTGCATTCCTAAGAGTGCAGACTTCTCGGTAATCAGCACAAGTGAAATAATCAGCACGATAATGTCAATGACGTACGAACCGACTAACCCGAAATTCGGGCAGAATAATTTTGCCAGAAGCCCGCCGATTAATCCGCCGCCGATATGATTCTTAAAACTGTAGGAAAATGCATCTCCCGGTGTGCCGACATCGGAACCATTTAAAGCAAGTTCAATAAACATGCACAAAAATGCGACAAACAGCACCAGGGCGATTGTCTTTACAAGTGCGATTTTATTTCCTTTATTCGATACCGCAAAAAAAGTACCGCCCAATAAAACAATTGGAAATACATATGCAATCATTCCAAATAATCCAAAGAAAAAGGAACTAACTGCATTGCCAACGGTTCCGCCAATTCCAAAATTGCTGATGAACAGCAAAATAGAAACTGCGACCACAATCCAGAGCGCAATCTCCTTCTCAAAAGAGATTTCCGGCTCCGCCTGCTTTTTCGGCGTATTTTTCCTTCCACGGGAATTCGTCGTCCTGCGCTTCGTATTTTTCCCCGTACTGCTCTTTCGATTTCCTGTTGCCAAACTATCTCCCTCCAAAAACTACTATTTATGCCATAAAATATCCGACAATCGATACGATACCGACAATCAGACAGTAGATGGAAAATCCTGTAAATTTCTTCTTACGAACCACGACAAGCATGGTCTTGATACAGATATATCCAACTACGGCTGCAACTACCATTCCAACCAGATAGCATCTTACCTCACTACCTGTGATGTCCATGGAAGTTGCATCTAGTAATTCCTTTACAACAGCTCCAAGAACTGCCGGAATTGACATGATAAAAGAATATTTCACTGCAAAATTGCGGTTAAATCCACTCATCATGCAGGCAGCAATCGTCGTACCGGATCTTGAAAGTCCCGGAAGTGTTGCGATTCCCTGTGCAATTCCGATTCCAAATGCATTTGAGTATGTGACATTCTTCGGTGTCTTATCCCCATCCGGTGCATGCTCTGCAAAGAAGAGAAGTCCCGCTGTCACAATCAGGCAGATGCCCGGAATCAGCAAAATTTCAGATGCCATCTCCACGAGGTCAGAACCCACAATTCCGATGATTCCAGTTGGAATCGTCGATACAATGACGAGCATGACGAATTTGCGGTAACCGTTCGTGATAATTCTCTGATACGGCTCGCACTGACTTTTGTCTTTCGTCTGCATGTAGGTAATCTGATTTTTTGCAAAAAGAACTACATTTAAAAATGCGTCACGGATAATACAGCATCCCTCGACAATCATCTTCCAGATATCTTTGTAATACACTACAAAAATTGCAACCAGTGTTCCTAAATGAAGCAATACATCGAACAGCATTCCCGTATCGGTATTGACCCCGAAAATATTTTTAAAAATTGCCAGGTGACCAGAGCTGCTGACCGGTAAAAATTCTGTCAGTCCCTGAATCAGTCCCATTAAAATAGCCTGTAATAATGACATTTGTTCCTCCTTTATGCCTATAGACTCTGCTTTCTCTATTTATATTCATCTATATGCGTTTTCATATCCGTATACATGCTTTATGCATACCGATTTAGTATATCATATTTACCTTTAAATGTCATTAACGGGTTTTTCTTAATTCTTTTTTAATTTTGGCTGGTCAATCATCTCATGCAATTTTTCAAATGCCTGCTGTATTCCGCCCACTTCGTTGATGATTCGTTCCTCCACCGCATCTTTTCCAACCAGTATGGTTCCTAAATCTTTCGTCAACATTCCGGTGTTCATCATCATCTCTTCCAGCCGTTCCTTCGATGCATTGCAGTGCCCTGCGATAAAACCTAATATGCGGTCTTTCATCTGCTTAAAATAATCGTAGGTCTGCTGTGCCCCAATCACCGTTCCACTCATCCGCACCGGGTGAATCACCATCGTGCCGGTCGGCACAATATACGAATAATCCGTAGAAACCGCCAGTGGAACACCGATGGAATGGCTTCCCCCAAGCACAAGCGATACCGTAGGTTTACTTAAAGATGCCACCATCTCCGCAATTGCAAGACCGCTCTCCACATCTCCGCCAACGGTATTTAACAGTAAAAGCAGTCCGTCTATCTCTTTAGAATCTTCCACCTCCGCAAGCTTGGGCAAAATGTGCTCATACTTTGTCGTCTTTGAGGTTGACGGCAGGCAGTCATGCCCCTCGATTTCCCCGATAATACACAACATGCTGATTTTATGGTGCTGTTCATTTCCGTCTAATTCAAGCTGTCCAAATTCTTTGATGCTGTTGTTGTTTCTTTCCTGTTTCTGTTCTGACATGTCCCGTTCCTTTCCCATCTCATTTTTATTACATAAAAAACGCAGGATGCATCTGCATCCTGCCTTTTAGTATCTGTTTTTTTCTTTTGTTTATACGGTCTTTAGTTTAAATCTCCAATCAGATAGTGATAGAGATTCTCGTATTTTCCTTTGGAAGCTTTCCAGGAATAATCGTTTGCCATGCCACGGTCAATCATCTGATTCCACTGCTTCTTGCGGTCAAAATAAATGTGCTTTGAATAATTAACAGCCCCGATAAGTTCATCTCCATTATAATTGCGGAAGGAGAAGCCGTCTCCGGTGTTCTCATATTCATTGTATGGCTTTACGGTATCTTTTAATCCACCGGTCTCACGTACAATCGGAACAGTTCCATAGCGGAAGGAAATGAGCTGTGTCAGTCCACACGGCTCAAATCTGGATGGCATCAAAAATGCATCTGCCGCTGCGTACAATTTGTGTGCCAATTCATCCGAATAGCAGATATTTGCAGAAACACGGTCGCCATATTTCCATGCGTAATGGCGGAACATATTTTCATACTGCGGGTCACCAGTTCCAATGACAACAAGCTGCGTCGCTTCATCCACAATATGCTCCATCGCATAATGAATCAGGTCAAGTCCCTTCTGGTCGGTCAGTCTCGAAATCAGACCAATCATATATTTTTTCTTGTCGACAGAAAGTCCTAACTCTTCCTGTAGTTTTAATTTGTTCGTGATTTTCTTTTTTCGGAAATTTTCTGCATTATAGTTTGTGTAAATCTTGGTATCCGTCTCCGGATTGTAAACATCATAATCAATTCCGTTCACAATTCCCTGCATGTCAAAATGACGTGCCGCAAGAAGTCCATTCAGTCCCTCTCCATAGTAATCCGTCTGAATCTCCTCTGCGTAGGAATCACTTACCGTTGTGATATAGTCCGCATAGACAAGACCGCCCTTTAACATATTTGCGTCCTTGTTAAACTCTAATTTATCCGGTGTAAAATAAGATGCCGGGAAACCGGTCAGCCCCTGCATGGTCTTGACATCCCACACACCCTGGAACTTCAGATTATGTATGGTAATGACAGATTTCATGCCCCAGAAGAACTGGTCTGCCTGAAATTCTGTTTTCAGATAAACCGGAATCAGGCCTGTCTCCCAGTCGTGGCAATGGATAACATCCGGCTGGAAATCAATCAGCGGAAGCATTGATAATACCGCCTTATCAAAGAAACAGAACTTTTCAATATCATAACGGATATCTCCATACGGTGATGCACACGTAAAATACTCCTCATTGTCGATAAAGTAATACGTGATACCCTCGTACTCGTATTTTAACACTCCAACATATTTATTCTGTATGTAATGACCGGTTCCCATATAAAAATGCGTCACATATTCAAATTTGCTGCGGAACTTCTCCGGAATGCATGTATAATTCGGAAGTACAACACGGATATCCCAGTATTTCTTATCAAATTCTTTCGGCAATGCGCCGCACACATCTGCCAACCCGCCTGTTTTTATAAAAGGTACACATTCTGATGCTGCAAAAAGTATTTTATTCATTGTAACGACCTCCCAAAAACCTTTCTAATTTCATGATATACTATTTCCCCGGCAAATTCCATCTTTATTTTTTCCTTTTTTTAAAAACAAAAAGGTAACTTTGACCTCTCTGTCAAAATTACCTTTTCGTTTCGGACGTACCTTATTCGTCCCAGTTATGATATACTTCCTGCACATCATCATCCTCATCTAATAAATCGATGATTCTGGTGAAGTTTGCAATATCGGTCTCGTCTGTCAATGTAACATAATTCTGTGGAATCATGGTTACTTCAGCTTCTGCCATCACGATTTTCTCATTCTCAAGAGCTTCACGTACTGTGGAGAAATCTTCCGGAGCCGTTACGATTTCAAAACTGTCTTCCTCTTCTGAGAAATCTTCTGCGCCGGCATCTAATGCTAACATCATCAAATCGTCTGCGTCCATATCGCAGTCTTCTTTTGCAATGATAATCTGTCCCTTCTCATCGAACATGTAAGATACACAACCCTGTGTACCAATGCTTCCATGACCTTTTGTGAAACAGTTTCTGACATTTGCAGCTGTTCTGTTCTTGTTATCTGTTAAAGCCTTAACAATGATTGCGGTACCGCTTGGACCGTATCCTTCATATGTAACAGATTCGTAATTCACATTACCGGCATCACCGGCAGCCTTTTTAATACCTCTTTCGATGGTATCGTTCGGCATGTTATTTGATTTCGCTTTTGCAATTACATCACGTAATTTGCTATTATTTGCAGGATCCGAACCGCCTTCTTTTACTGCGATTGCGATTTCCCTTCCGATAATGGTAAAGATTTTTCCTTTTGCAGCATCATTCTTCTCTTTCTTATGCTTGATGTTGGCAAATTTGGAATGTCCTGACATAATATTTCCTCTTTTCTAATAGTTTTCATTGATTTATTCTATCATTATTTCCTCTTTCTGACAAGTTTCCTCTGATTTATCTCCGAAAGAGTCTTCCGGGAGTTTCGTCACCTTCACGCTCTGAATCATCTTATTCTCAACATGTAAAATCTCAAAATGATAACCGAACGCATCTGCACTCAGATGTTCATCTTCATTCGGAATCTTGTCAATCTGGGAAACTAAGAACCCGTTTAGCGTGTCAAAATCGTCTTCTTCGAATTCAATTCCTAGCTCTTCCGTAACGTCCTTTAACGGTGCCATTCCGCTCATCAGATAACTTCCGTCCTCTGATTTGACAATGAGTTCTTCCTCCTTGTCATGTTCATCTTCAATATTTCCGACGATTTCCTCTAAAATATCCTCCATTGCCACGATACCGGACGTCTGTCCATACTCGTCAACGACAATCACCATGTGATTCTTCTCATTCTGCATCGCCGTAAACAATGTATTGATATTTCTTGTCTCCGGAATAAATTCCGTTTCCCGAATCAGCCCATCAATCTCTTTGATTGGCTGTTCTAATAAATCCTTCTCCTGGCAAAAGTCAAGTGCTTCCTTGATATGTAATACCCCAATGATATTATCAATATCTTCCTCGTACACCGGGAATCTCGAATAATTATTTTCTTTAATAAAGGCAAGCGTATCGATAAGTTTCGTATTCGCTTCAATTGCAACGATATTCTTGCGGTGCGTCATAATATCCTTCGCTTCTTTGTCTCCAAACTCAAAAATATTATGAATCATCTCTGCCTCGCTTGCTAAAAGCACACCATGTTCATGACCTTCGTTGACCATGGAGATAATCTCCTCTTCTGTCACATCATCGATATCTAAGAGTGGATTCACCCCGAACAGACGTGAAAACAGATTCGACAGCTTATCAATCAGAAAAATCACCGGTTTAAACACAAGTTCTAATGCACGAATCGGCATGACAAGTCCTAATGCCCAGCGTTCTGACTTCCTGGCGGCAATCTTTTGCGGTGTGAACACACCAACCACAAGCATCAATAATAATACAATTACAAAAATCAGTATATTCTCCAGTATCGATGCAAAATATCCTGCTTCTTTTTCAAAGAAATAATTCTTCCAAAGATTAATCTGCGTAAAACCGGCAAGCATCGTCAGCATCAAAAACATCATCTGACAGACATGTTTGAACCTGTTCGGTCTATCCGCATATTTTAAAATCAGTTTTGCTTTTTTATTTCCCTCTTCTGCATATTTCTCCATCGCTGTTTCATTGACATTCTCCATCGCAGCAAGGAATCCGAAAATAATCGCATTTAAGAAAATCAAAAGTACAAAAATAATCATCCCAATAGTGGGACTCCCACCATCATCCATAAATGTGTTTCTCCTTCTTCTCGTGTTAAAAATTGTTTTTCAATTTGAAATAATAACATTTTCCTGTATATTCGTCAAGTTATGTAAGAAGTTCAAGGCTGATTTCAAGCGCTTTATCTACCTTCAACAATACCTGACGGTCTAAGTGACATACCTTATCCTTCAATCTTGTCTTATCTATGGTACGCAGTTGTTCTAACAGAACCACAGAGTCCTTCATCAAGTCGTATTTCCGGCTGTCAAGCTCTACATGTGTCGGCAGCTTCGCCTTATTCATCTGCGATGTAATTGCCGCACAGATAACAGTCGGACTGTGTCTGTTTCCCACATCATTCTGAATAATCAAAACCGGACGGATGCCTCCCTGTTCTGAGCCTACCACCGGTCTTAAGTCTGCATAAAAAATATCACCACGTCGAATCATCATTTTTACCCCATCATCTTTGATTTACAAGGATAGTATTTCCATTTTTTCCTGATGTATTCCATCTGTAACATTTCTTATATGCATTTTTTCTAACTTTTTATTCTTTGAAATAATCTCTGGTGCTGATCACTTCATCGTTGCGGTAGAATACCCTCGGAATTCTTTTTCCCAAATCGCAGGCAAATTCATAGTTGAATCTTCCTGAAACAGCACCGATTTCTTCCATCGTAATCTCTTCTGCACCGTCTTTTCCAATTAACGTCACTTCATCTCCGATTTTAACATCTGGAATATCCGTGACATCGACCATAAACTGATCCATGCAGACTCTTCCGCGGATTGGCGCTTTTTTTCCATGAATCAGCACATAACCCTGATTGGAGAGTCCTCTGCTGTATCCGTCTCCGTAGCCTACCGGAATGGTTGCAATTTTCTCTGTTCCCGTTGTGACATAAGTTCCGCCATAGCTGATGCTCTCGCCAGGCTCTAATGTCTTGACATATGCCACATGGCTCTTTAAGGACAAGACCGGTTTTAAGCTGATTTTACTTTTGTCCACTTCATCGGACGGCCAGAGTCCGTAAAGTGTAATTCCAGCGCGCACGATGTCCATGTTTGCCTCTTTCATCTCCACGATTCCGGCACTGTTTGAGCAGTGATGGTACGGTATCGTGATTCCTCTCTCCTCAATCATGGCAATCATCTGCTGAAACAGTCTAAGCTGCTCGTAAGCTGCCGTTTTATCTTTCTCGTCTGCCCTTGCAAAGTGTGTAAAGATTCCTTCCAATATCATATGTGGAAGCTTTGCAATCCGTTCCACAAGTTCTGCTGATTCTTCTGTTACTTTCATTCCTATCCGGTTCATTCCGGTATCAATCTTAAGATGTACCGGACATTCCACGCCGAGGCGTCCTGCCTCTTTTGAAAGCTCCTCTGCCATTTCAAGTGTGAAAACTGCCGGGCGGAGCTGATTCGAAAGCAGCACCTCATACTCGTCCGGAAAGACATAGCCTAACACAAGAATCGGTTTTGTGATGCCATGATTTCTTAAAATAACGCCTTCCTCCACCGTTGCCACAGCAAAGCCAAACGTGTAATCTAACGGCTCGATGGTCTTTGCAATCTCAGTTGCTCCGTGTCCGTATCCGTCTGTCTTTACAACCGCCATAATCTTAGTATCATGGCCGATGGCATCATGCATGGATGCCATATTATATAAAATTGCATCTAAATCTATCTTAGCGCATACCCTTGTATACATGTTTTTCTTCATATTCGTGCCTTTCTGCTTTTCTTAACACTTTTTGTAGTCCTTTTATAATATCTTCCGCCAGCATGCCATAGCTGCCCGTTTCCTCTAATATCTCGTCTGCAGCAAGCCCATGCAAAAATACACCGAGCGGTGCCGCCTGTTCTGTGTGAAGCCCCTGTGCCAAAAGCGATGCCAAAATTCCTGTGAGCACATCACCGCTTCCCGCAGTTGCCATTCCATGGTTGCCTGAGAGATTCAAATAGTTCTGACCATACGGAATGCTGACAACACTGTGCTCGTCTTTTAAGACGCACACCACATTGTACTGTCTTGCAAATTCCTCCGCCGTCTCAAGCAGCCTTGTCTGGATAAAAGAGACAATATCGCCGTTTAGGCGGCTCATCTCGCCAAGGTGCGGTGTCACAATCAAATCCGTATGCGGCCGCAGCAAAAGACTCGTGTCCTCTGCAACAATGTTTAAGGCATCCGCATCCAGCACAACCGGAACTGCCGCATTTTTCAATACATTTTTGACGATGCTTTTTGCTACATCACCTGTTCCGATTCCCGGGCCGCAGGCAATGACATCTGCCCACTGAATCGCCTCTATCAGTTCCTGCAATTCAACTCTCTTTCCGGAATACGTGGTTAAAACCGCCTCCGGAACCGTCTGCTGGATAATCTGCCGATTCTCCTCCGGCGTATAGACGCGGACTAATCCGCAGCCCATCGTATATGCCGCCCTCGCCGCAAAAATTGCCGCACCTGCCATATCGACACTTCCGGCAATCAAAAGAACTTTTCCGTAAGTTCCCTTGTTCGAGTGACTTTTCCGCGCCGGAATCTGTTCTAATTCCTGCAGGGTGTATGCTGCTACCGCAGGCTTTTTATCAATCCAGCTCTTTTCATCGATTCCAATCGAACGGATACAGATTTTCCCGCAAAGCTCATTTCCCGGCCAGAGATACATTCCTATCTTACCATATGCAAACGTCACCGTATAGTCCGCCCGGAATGCCGTTCCCATCACATTTCCATCCGAAGCATTCACACCGGATGGTATGTCTAACGCAAGTTTGACCGCCGAAACCTCATTCATTCGATTCAACAGTTCTGCATATTTTCCCTCGACATTTCTTGAGAGTCCGATTCCAAACACGGCATCTATCAGCAAATCCGGTGTCTCCTCCGCCGGAAATTCCTTTTCCACCGTGGCGCCGTAGGCTTTTAAGATTGCAAGCTGCTTTTTCGTCTCTTCGGTTGCCTTTTTCTCCTCCCCGGAAAATACAATCCGGACTTTTTTTCCTTCCAGATGCAATAATCTCGCAACCGCTAATCCGTCTCCGCCATTGTTGCCGCTTCCGCATACCACTAAAACGTTTTCTGCCTTAATCTGCTCCTCTTTTATCACACGCACAACTTCTAAGGCTGCACGCTCCATCAACACAAGGGATGGAATCTGAAAGGTGGTACTTGTATTGGTATCGTAATGTTTCATTTCCCGGCTGTTTACTAAATACTGCACGGTATCCTCCTTCTTTCTGCGCCGTCTTACACGCACAGAAAGTGCTTCACCACCGGCAAAGCACTTCCCTTGTCTTACTCTTTTTCTTTTCGATTCTTAACAATGTTGTAGGATAACTGCATCAGACTGTCCGATAAGTGAACGTTCTCAACAACAACGTCTTCCTTGTCTAATTCAAGGTCAACGTGCGCGAAATTCCAGATAGCATGCACACCAAGTCCTACCAGACGATTTGCAACCGTTGCCGCTTTCTCTTTCGGCATTGTGAGTGCTGCGATGTCTACCTGATTCTCTTTGCAGAAATCTTCAAGTTCGTCTAACATGTGAATCTTAATTCCACGAACCGTAACCCCTGCCAATGCAGGATTTACATCAAAAAGTCCGATAATCACAAATCCAAGCTTTTCAAACTTTGCATAATTGGTCAATGCCTGACCTAAGTTACCTGCTCCGACCACAATAATATTGTGACGCTGGTCAAGCCCTAAAATTTTACCAATTTCTTCATATAAAAATTTTACATTGTAGCCGTATCCCTGCTGGCCAAATCCGCCAAAATTATTCAGATCCTGTCGAATCTGAGACGCGGTTACATTCATTCTTTTGCTCAAATCATTTGATGAAATACGCTCAACGCCATCATCTAACAATTCACCTAAATATCTGTAATACCGTGGCATTCTTCGAATAACAGCCTGTGATATTTCTTTATGTTCCATGATGTTCCTCCCAGATGAATTCTAAAGAATATTATAATGATTTTAAAGAAAGATGTCAATGTGTGAAATATTTAACTATCTATAACTGAACCGATAAATTTTCCCACTCTTCATACAATTCTTCCAATCGTTTGTTACATTCTTCCTGTTCCTTCACCAGTTCTCCGAGTTTTGCGGAATTGGTTGCATTCTCCGGCAGTGCACATTCCTCATCAATTTCAGCGACTCTATTCTCTAAACGTTCAATTTCCTCTTCGGCTTTTTTTAATGCATTCTCAATTTTACGAATCTGTGCCTGCTTTGCCTTCTGCTCCTGCCAGTCCATCTTCACTTCCGCTTTCGCACTGTCCGTCTTTTCCTTTTTCGGCTCCTCGGAAAGATAAACTTTCGCAAGTTCCTCTCTCTTTTCTAAGTAGTAATCGTAATTACCAATATAGTTGATGACTTTTTCGCCGGTCAGCTCCAGAATACGGGTTGCCGTCTGATTGATAAAATAACGGTCATGCGATACATAAAATACCGTTCCCGTGTACTGCCGCAGTGCGTTCTCTAAAATCTCCTTCGAGGTGATGTCTAAATGGTTGGTCGGCTCATCAAGGATTAAAAAGTTTGCATCGGATAACATGAGTTTTGCCAGTGAAACACGACCTCTCTCTCCACCGCTTAAATCCGAGATGCGTTTAAACACATCATCTTCCGTGAAAAGAAATGCTGCCAGCACATTTCGAATCTGTGTCTGCGTCAGAGTCGGATAATCATCCGATATCTCTTCAAAAATTGTCTTTTCCGCATGTAAAAGCTGATGTTCCTGATCGTAATAACCGATGTGTACGTTAGAACCAAGCTTTACCGTTCCGGCATCCGCATCAATTAAGCCGTTGATGATTTTTAAGATGGTCGTCTTGCCCGTTCCATTGTTTCCAATCAGGGCAACACGTTCTCCACGCTTGATTTCAAAATCAATTCCGTCAAAAAGGGAAAGCGGCGGATAAGCTTTTGCAAGTCCTTCTACCGTCAACACATCATTTCCGCTGACCACGTTCGGCTCTAACACAATCTTAATATCCGTATTCTCCTCGGTCGGCTTCTCAAGACGTTCCACTTTCTCTAACATCTTTTCGCGGCTTTCCGCACGCTTAATTGATTTCTCCCGGTTAAACGATTTTAGCTTTGTGATAACCTCTTCCTGGTGTTTTATCTCACGCTGCTGGTTATAGTACTGTTTGAGCATAGCTTCCCGCAGCGCCGCTTTTTTCGCCGCATAGGCAGTATAATTTCCCTGGAACACATTTGCCTTGTGCTGGAAAATTTCGATTACTTTCGTGACAACACGGTCAAGAAAATAACGGTCATGTGCCACGATAATCACAGCACCCTTATAATTCATCAAAAAGCCTTCGAGCCAGCGGATAGACTCCATGTCTAAATGGTTCGTCGGCTCGTCGAGAAGAAGCACGTCCGGCTTTGTCACGAGCAATTTTCCGAGAGAGACACGCGTTTTTTGTCCTCCCGAAAGTTCTTCCATCTTCTTGGAAAAATCTTCTTCTGTGAATCCTAGTCCTTTTAAGACACCGACGACTTCACTCCGGTAGGCATAGCCTCCGGCAAGCTCAAATTCATGGGAAAGCTTATGGTAATCGTTTAAGTGCTTCTCTAACGCTTCCCCTGTAAGCTGGTTCATCTTCTCTTCCATCAGACGGAGGCGGTTCTCCGTCTCAATCAGTGCTGCCTTTGCCTCTAAGACTTCCTCATAGATGGTCTGGTGGCTTGTGGTGTCCTGATACTGCGCCAGATAGCCGACGGTCTTATCTTTTGCCACAATCACCTCTCCCTCATCTGGGGAGATTTCCTGCATAATAATTTTAAGCAGCGTAGATTTGCCGGCACCATTGATGCCGACAATCGCTGCTTTTTCATTTGCTTCAATATGAAAACTTACTTTTTTTAAAATCTCATCTGTCCCGTAGGACTTTGAAATGTTCTGACACGATAAAATCATAATAATCCTTCTAATGTTTCGCGAATTGCTTTAATGAACTCTTCGCTGTTTAATACCGTTGGATGTTCTAACGATGTAATCAGCGCAAGATCCTTGGTCATTTTACCAGATTCTATTGTGGAAATACAAGCCTTTTCTAACTGATCTGCAAAATTCTGTAATTCTTTGTTCTGATCTAACTCTCCACGTTTGCGGAGTGCGCCTGACCATGCAAAAATGGTTGCAACCGAGTTCGTGGATGTCTCCTCACCTTTTAAATGTTTGTAATAATGACGCTGAACAGTTCCGTGTGCAGCCTCGTACTCATAATATCCTTCCGGAGATACAAGTACAGATGTCATCATGGCAAGGGAACCAAAGGCACTTGATACCATGTCACTCATGACATCTCCGTCATAGTTTTTACATGCCCAGATGTAACCACCCTCAGACTTCATAACACGTGCAACTGCATCATCAATCAATGTGTAGAAGTAAGTGATGCCTGCCTGTTCAAATTTTTCTTTGTATTCTGCGTCAAAGATTTCCTGGAAAATATCTTTGAACGTGTGATCGTATTTCTTAGAAATCGTATCTTTTGTTGCAAACCAGAGATCCTGCTTGGTATCTAATGCATAGTTAAAACAGCTTTTTGCAAAGCTCTCGATGGAGTTGCAGAGATTATGCTGTCCCTGTACCACACCTGCTCCGGTAAAGTTATGAATCAGTTCTCTTGTCTCTGTGCCGTCTTCTGCTGTGTAGACAAGTTCACATTTTCCGGCACCCGGAATCTTCATCTCACTTGCCTTATAAACATCACCGTATGCATGACGCGCAATCGTGATTGGTTTCTTCCAGTTTTTCACGCATGGCTCAATTCCTTTTACAACAATCGGGGCACGGAAAACGGTTCCGTCTAACATGGCACGAATTGTTCCGTTCGGACTCTTCCACATCTCTTTTAAATTGTATTCTGTCATACGTGCTGCGTTTGGGGTAATCGTAGCACATTTTACAGCCACGCCATACTTTTTGGTCGCATTGGCAGAATCAACCGTTACCTGATCATCGGTCTCGTTACGATGCTCTAATCCAAGGTCGTAATACTCTGTTTTCAGGTCAATAAACGGCAGAAGCAATTCATCTTTGATCATTTTCCAAAGAATTCTTGTCATTTCATCTCCGTCCATTTCAACTAACGGTGTCGTCATTTTGATTTTTTCCATGTCCTCGTTCCTCTCTTCTCTGTTCTTCATTTACTGTTACAAGCCAAACTCTATGTCAGGAAATCAATAAATTATCCCATCCATACTGATCCATATTGCGGATTGTATTCATCATATGCTCATTTGCCAGCTTCTCAGCGCCATCCTCATCATGCTGCTTTAAAGCCTCCACAATCTTTTTGTGTTCCTCATTGCAGTCCAACGCACGCTGCGGGTCTGCCAGCGTAATCTTACGCACTCTCTGAACATAATGGTGAAAATCCGTCAGCACATGCCGCATCTCTTTGCTTTCCGATGCGGTATACAAAAGTTCATGAAACCGGTTATCTAACTCGACAAGCTGTTCAAAATTCCCCTTTGCCACATGAAATTCTGCGAGGAAAATGTTCTCCTCTAATTCGTCTAACTGTTCTTTCGTAATATTTTTTGCCGCCCATCGCGCACAAAGTCCCTCTAATCTGGAACGAATTTCGTAAATATCCTGAATATCTTTCTGCGAAATTCCAACTACATAAGCGCCTTTATTCGGGATAATGGTAACAAGTCCCTCCAATTCTAACTGACGCAATGCCTCTCTGACCGGCGTACGGCTGACCCCAAGCTCTTCCCCAATCGTTTTTTCTTTCAGTTCCTCATTCGTGTGATATTTTCCGGAGAGAATATCTTCACGTATCGTATGAAACACGCGGGAACTTAACGAATTGTTGTCTTCACCCATGTTCTGCCTCCACTATTATAATGTGATATCTAATTTTTTACAACACTTCTGAATCTCTTCTACCAATTCACTGTCTGTCAGCACGGTAACTCTTCCTTCCTCGTACTGCTTGTCTACCCAGACTTTTACCATCTGAACCAGTTCGGAGTTCTTATCCACCCAGTTTTCTTTCGGAAGATGATAATAAGAATTAATCCAGTGTGCAATGCCTGCAAGACCGGATGTATTAGAGACGGATACCAGTGGTGGACGATTCAAAAATTTGCCCGTATCAAAGATATTATAAATCTCCTCATTTTTCAAGAGTCCGTCTGCATGAATTCCCGCTCTTGTCACATTGAAGTTACTGCCGACAAAAGGCGTACGGCTCGGCTGCACATAGCCTAATTCTTTTTCAAAATATTCTGCAAGCTCTGTGATGACTGTAGTATCCATGCCATCTAGCGTACCCTTTAACTGCGCATACTCGAATACCATAGCTTCTAACGGTGTGTTACCGGTACGCTCCCCGATTCCAAACAAAGAACAGTTGACACCGCTCGCACCATAGAGCCATGCTGTCGTCGAATTGTTTACTGCCTTATAAAAATCATTGTGTCCATGCCACTCAATCAGTTCGGAAGGCACACCCGCATGTGTTGTCAATCCATAGATGATACCCGGCACACTTCTTGGAATTACGGCACCTGGGAAGTTGACCCCATATCCCATGGTATCACAGGCACGAATCTTGATAGGAATTTTGTACTCATCCATCAGTTTCATCAATTCCACACAGAATGGAATTACAAATCCATAAATGTCGGAACGTGTGATATCCTCTAAGTGACATCTTGGGCTGATTCCAGTCTCTAAACACTCACGGATGACACTCAAATACAGATTCATAACTTCTCTTCTTGTCATTTTCATCTTATAGAAAATGTGATAATCGGAACAGCTTACCAGAATACCGGTCTCACGGAGTCCGATATCCTTGACTAACTGGAAATCCTGTTTGTTGGCACGAATCCAGCTTGTTACTTCAGGGAATTTATATCCTCTCTCTAAGCATTTATACACGGCATCTCTGTCTTTCTTACTGTATAAGAAAAACTCACTCTGACGCACAAGGCCTTTCGGTCCGCCCAGACGATGCAGATAATCATAGATTGTCACAATCTGCTCCGTTGTATAAGGAGCTCTCGACTGCTGGCCGTCGCGGAATGTTGTATCCGTAATCCAGATATTCTCCGGCATATTATGAGGTACGATACGATCATTGAATGCAATCTTTGGAATCTCATCATACGGAAACAGATTATGGAAGACATTTGGTTCTTTCACATCTGCTAACTGGTAAAAATGCTCCTCTAATTGTAACAGGTTGGTTTTTTGATTCATTACTACTTCTCTCATTGGAAACCTCCATCCTTTATTTATCCCTTGCAACACATGTTATAAGTATTCATTTTTTATGTATTTTCTTACATGCATAATTGTATACAATAATACCACTTGTTTTATTCTTGCACTTAATCCTTGATTTGTCAAGGCTTTTCGGCATCTTACATCTGCCTTTACTTTATTTCGGCATAGTGTTAAATCATTAAACTGTTTTTTATTCTTTTTCATGCTTTTTGCCAAAAAAATGTTTCCCGAAGATTTATTTTTCCGGTACAAACACACTTTTTTCTGCCCCTCATAAGATACAGTGTAAGAAAAATCTTGGAGGTTTTATATGAGTGATTTAGCAGCAACAAACTGTGGATGTTCTTGTAACGAAGGAGGATGTAACTCTATTCTTTGGATCATCATCTTATTGTCCTGCTGTGGCAACGGCACATCTTTATTCGGCGGAAACGGCTGTGGTTCTAACATGAACGGATGCTGTGACAACTTATGGATTATCCTGCTCTTACTCTGCTGCTGTGGCAACAATGGTGGCTGCGGTTTCTAAACATTGCAAGACAGAGAGCCGTCTGTGGCTCTTTGTATACGAAAAGAGGGTGTTGCTCTTTTGCAACACCCCTTTTTAATGCCAGCGTCCATTCTGCTTTTTTACCGCGTCCTTTTTCTCTTTCGCTTTTTGAATCGGAAGATTACATTCCTTTTTTACATTCTTTTTCTTTAAACATTCCTCATCAATCTCGTAAACCGTCTTCTCATCTATAATCAACATTACAGTCTCTCCTTTTCCATTCCTACACTGTTATTTTATGCTGTGCCCGAATAACTGTCATAGGAAATCGTTTCGCGCATAAACTAAAAGAAAAAGGCTGATTAGATGGATAATGAAACACAGCTTACCACCTTTGACCAGATGACCCAATCGAGACAGCTCCAAATGCTCAAAACCATGATTCCGTACATGAAAAACCAGCGCCAGATGCGTCTTGCAGTTCTCATCAAATATTTAGAACTACAAAATACAATTCAAGTTTTCTCAAAGGAAGAAAACGTTGTCTCCATGTGTTCCCTCCCGGAAAATGAGGATCACATGATTGCCATGCTCACCGATTTGCGGAAGTTCTGCACGGAAAAAGAACAGGAAACACTCGACATGGTTGCAAATATGTGGTCAATGCTAGAAACCTACGAAACGATTTTCACTCCATAAATCAAAATGACAGAAAGGATTTGTTATGACATTTGACGAATTAAACCAAAACCCTCTTTTAAAAAGCATGGCACCGGAAAAACTGCAATTTCTGATGAACTTTGCCTCTGCTGACAAGCCGACCGACATGAAAGAAATGACGCCATTTCTTTTAAAAGCATTGAGCCAGGCGCGCGCTAAGAACATCCAGTTTTCAGAATCTGAAAGCGATTTGCTGATTGGACTGCTCAAACAGAACATGCCGGAGGAAGAAGCAAAAAAAGCAGACAAAATGATACAGCTTATGAAAGGAAGAAGAGGATAACAGCTGTTATCCCCCTCTTTTCTTAATCATATATCGATGACACTGCCACCTCTAAGACCCGGTCAATCGGTGAGGTACTTGTTCCGTTTCCGTCCGTTCCCTCGAAATAACGCTCTCCTGCCGATTCAAATAAGACATAGATATTATCATCCTGCAAGACAATCTCCTCGGAGCATGGCGGCATCTCAATCTTAATGGCTGGCTGGTTCGGATTCTTTGTCATGGCAAGCACCGAACTGTATACCTTAAGATAAGATGATTTTGTTCTTCCATAGGATGTGCTCAAATAGACCGTTCCATCCTTATCAAACGCAACCCCCTGCACCTTGCTTGGAATGTTATACTTGCTGAGCGATGTAAGCTTATCCTCCTTTGCATTGTAGCTGTAGGAAATCATCTGCGAATGAAACAGCTTTGTGTGCGTTGCCACCCAGAGTCTTCCACCATAATACGTGATACAGGACGGCACATTTCCAATCTTATACTCATCGGATATGGCAGAGGCATCTACCACACTGCCCGGCGCATCAGTTGCTATCTTCTGAATGTATTCGTATGGAATCCGCTCTAACGTATTGGAATTGGAATGACAAATCCAAATGTTATCTCCATCATATGCAATGCCCCCTAAATGACTGTTCTTTTTCATCTCAAGAGTTGCAAGATAGCTTCCGTTCTGGCGGTCAAAAATCAGAAGGGAACCCGGCGCCGTCTTTTCTTCCGAGTAAGAGGTTATAAAAAGATACTCCCCCGTAAAGCATATTCCCTGCGGGCACTGGCTTTCACTGCAAATCATCTCATTCAGATAATCTTCTTCTCTTGTCGCAGGCATTCCCGGTATCTCGATTTCATCTAAAAAATCATAGTTACATTCCCGCAATGCCTTACTGTTGGTATGGAGAAGATAGCTGGACTGGTAAGAATACATCTCCACATTGTAGTTGTTATCAATAATCGGTGTCCACTTTGCAAACAAAACCATATTCTGTGCATTATCCTCATTCAATTCTGTGATTTTACACTGGTAACTGCTGTCTGTATACCAGCCCGCAAAATTGTATCCCTCTTTTACCGGAACATAAAATGTAAACGGCAAATCTTCTGCGTAAAACGCGGATTGGTTTCCATTGTGATTCGTTCCACCATTCAATTCATAAATAATATGAAATTGTGACTCATCCATTCCTGCAAATAAATCCAAAACGGCGTTTGTCTCCTCGACTGCGCTCTGTCCAATCAGACAGGCACGTGCTACTTCAGGATCGCTGAGCAGGAACGCTATCACGCAAAAGATTGCGATAACTTCCCTCCTGACCTTCAATGCAATTACCCCTTTCTGTACTCCCAAAGCAGCACTTCCTGTATTACTCTTCTACCGTCTCTAACTTACCTGCACGAGCTTCAATCTCTTTCTCCTGAATATCAGAAGGAGCCTGTTCATATCGTGCAAATTCGTAAGAGTAGGTTCCGCTTCCGCCTGTCATGGAACGAAGATCTGTATTGTATCCAAATAATTCCATATACGGAATATCTACCACAATCTCCTGATATCCGTTGTTATCCGGATTCATGCCAAGCACACGTCCACGGCGCTTATTCAAATCACCCATAATATCACCGGTGTACTTATCCGGAACTAACACCTTCAAAGATGCAATCGGCTCTAAAAGAACCGGTGAAGCCTCTAAGATGCCTTTCTTAAATGCCTGCTTTGTCGCCTGCTTAAATGCCATCTCAGAGGAATCTACCGGGTGGAACGAACCATCATATAAAACAGCTTTCACACCGACAACCGGATATGCTGCAAGAGGTCCTTTTCCAACAGATTCCTGAATTCCCTTCTCAACCGCCGGGAAGTAATTCTTTGGCACGGCACCGCCGACTACAATCTGTTCAAATACATATGGGACATCCAAATCACCAGACGGCTCGAATGTCATCTTGACATGTCCGTACTGCCCGTGTCCGCCGGACTGCTTTTTGTACTTCGACTCCACGTCAGATTTCTTGCGTATTGTCTCACGAAATGCTACTTTTGGTCTCTTTAATTCAATTTCAACTTTGTACTTTTCTAATAACTTGCTGACTACAACCTCTAAATGCTGATCTCCCATACCATACAAAAGCGTCTGGCCATTCTCCGTATCATTGACATGTTTCAATGTCAGATCCTCCTGCATCAGCTTCTGCAATGCCTGGGATATCTTATCCTCATCTCCCTTATTCTTTGCTTTATATCTCATATAAGTATATGGTGTGGAGATTGTTGTCCGAATATACAAAATCGGATTGGTTTTTGTAGAAAGCGAATCTGTTGTTGCAACCGATGATAATTTCGCCAAAGCACCAATATCACCTGCATGCAGTTCTTTCACCTCAACCGGTTTATTTCCACACAAGGTATAAAGTTTTCCAATCTTTTCTTCCACTTCTTTGTGGTGGTTATAAAGTACATCATCCGGTTTCAAGACGCCGGAATTCACTTTGATTAAAGAATATTTTCCAATAAACGGGTCTACAATGGTCTTAAAGACGTAGGCTGATTTCGGTTTTGCGAAATCATAATCCGCCTCAAATACCTCATTGGACTTTGCATTGATTCCGGCACAGCTGCGCTTCTCCGGGCTTGGTAAATATTTCACAATATCAACCAAAAGTGTATAAACACCACGCGCTAAAATATTAGAGCCCATCATAACCGGGACAATGCTTCCTTCTGAGACGTTGACACGCAGTGCCTGACGAATCTCATCTTCTGAGAATTCCTCGCCGTTAAAATAGCGTTCCATGAATTCCTCGCTGGTCTCTGCAACCGCCTCCATCAATGCTTCACGGTATGTTGCAAGATGTTCTTTCGAATATTCCGGCACCTCAAACCGTTCTACTGTGCCATCCTCTAACCAGCGTTTCGCCCGCTGCTGAAGGACATTCACATATCCGACAAATGCTCCATTCTCCCTTACCGGAAGATGGAACGGTGCAATCTTCTTGCCGTATAATTCCTGCAAATCCTCGATAACCGTCCGGTAACTTACCTCATCGATATCCATGTCTGTTACAAAAATCATGCGCGGCAAGTTATACTTCTCACAGATCTCCCATGCTTTTCTCGTTCCAACCTGAATTCCGGATTTGCCTGAGACAACAATAATTGCTGCATCTGCTACACTTACCGCTTCCTCAACTTCTCCCACAAAATCGAAATATCCCGGTGTATCCAAAATATTAATCTTGGTATCTTCCCAAACAATTGGTACTAAGGAAGTATTGATTGAAAACTGCCGTTTAATTTCTTCTTTGTCAAAGTCACTGATGGTGTTACCGTCTGAAACCTTACCCATTCTTGTCGTCATACCTGCCAGATAAGCCATCGCCTCTACAAGGCTCGTCTTACCACAGCCACCATGACCTAAGAGAACTACATTTCGTATTTTGTCTGTTGTGTAAACATTCATAGCAAATCCTCCAATACTAATTTTTATATGTTTATATTGTACTATTTGTCTATGGATTTTACAATATTATTATGCATTTTTACTTATTTATTTTATTCTCTTTTTCTTTATATTATGTATTATAACTCAAAATATACGTTTTTTGTGCATTTTGTCTAATGATTTACACAAGGTTTACATTTTGTTCACAATTTTATTTTTTGGATAAAGTGTGCGCCTCCTCGCGGAGCTTTTTCTGTAATAGGAACGAAATTTCCTATTATAGGATTCGGGTGTCAAAAGGTTGCTCACAAATTAGTTATTGGCAAATTGCACAAAGGCAAGACTCTTTTTGTGACTTTGAGGAAACATTAGAAAATCTTAGTATGCCTTTCTGTCCCCAGTGATGTTCTGCCACGGACGGCAGAACAAGGCTTCACGAGCCATGGATGGCTCGTTGAATGCCGGTCACGTTACTTTGAAATAATCTTTATCAGGCATACTTAGATTTTTCTTATGTTCACTCATCGGAACAAAATTGGCTTGTCATTGTGTAATTTGCCAGCAAGAAAACTGTAAGCAACCTTTTGACACCCTAATCCTATTATAGAAAAAATACCACTCCCAAATTGCCGGATTTACATCCGGCTTTTTAGGAGCGGTACCTGCTTTCTTACAATAGCGTTACTGTTTATTCATAATTTTTGACGTTTGAGCTGTCTACTTTTTCAAATGGAACCCACACATATTTTTCATCATCTGAGATACCTTCTAAATTCGATACATCACTTCCGGAACCAAGTGCCACGGCTGTCTGTATCAGGCTTTTTCCCTGTCCGGCTGCCGACTGGAACACGGTAAACTGCATTTTCCCGGCTTCAATGGCAGTGCATCCGGCTTCCGTTGCATCTACACCTAAAATCAGGATATCATTCTGACCGGTTGCTTCACATGCGTCCACGATTCCCAACGCCATGTCGTCATTGTTGCTGACTGCAACATCACACTTCTGACCGGTTTTTAAGAAAATACGGAACATCTCATCTGCACGGTCTTTATCCCAGTCTGCATGGTCCACAAACACGTAGTTAATCTTTTTTCCGGAGGCATCTAACGCATTTTTCACTGCCTCGGTTCTTCCCTTGGCTGCCGAGTGGTTATCCGGACCTTTTATGATGGCAACGTTAATTTCATCCGCCGATGACATCTGATCTAAAATATATTCTGCCTGATATTGTCCTGCCACGTTCTCATCGGAGCCGACATACATATAATGACCTGCCTCTAATCTTGAATCGTCCGGGCAGCTGTTAAAAAATACAATTGGAATCTCTTCTGCTAACGCTTCTAACTCCAATGCGGTATCCGGATCCACCGGATTGCAGAGGATGACGTCATAATCACCGGACACTGCCTGCTTGATATGTTCTACCTGCGTTTCAATGGAGCCATCTGCGCTCATAACATCTAACTGGACACCACATTCCTCGGCAGATGTCTGCGCCTGGCTAATCAGTGTATCACGAAATGTATCAGCTCCGGCATATGTCAGAAGCATTTTAACCCCGGAACCGTCTCCGGAGGCTGACTGCGTTGTTCCCTTGCATCCGGTAAGACATCCTGCAAACAATACCAGACACATTATCGCACTTATTATCTTCTTCATGATGTCATTCCTCCCTATATACGAAACTGTTTTACTTGATCTTCAAGCTGATTTGCTGAAACCGCAAGGTGTTCTGCCTCTTCCTCAACCTGATTGCTGTTCTTCGAAATATTCTTTGCCTGCTCTAACATGGATTCTGAAGTTGCAAGAATCTCATCGGAGCTTGCTGCCTGTTCTTCCGAAATAGCCGCAACATTTGTTGCGACCTGGTCAACCTGATTGATTTTATCGGCAACTCCACCTATCAGAGCACTTGTATCCTGAATATTCTTAAAAATAGTGTCAAAGGTATCCACTGCGGTATGAATCAGTTCCGCACTGTCTGCAATTTCTTCTGCACTGCTTCCAGCCTGCTGTACCGCATCCGCTACCAGATTATTAATCTCTGTAATCAAATCTGTGATATGGGCAACCGAATCAGTGCTGTTCTTTGCAAGTGTACCAATCTCAGATGCTACAACTGCAAATCCTCTTCCTGCTTCTCCGGCACGCGCCGCCTCTATGGATGCATTTAAGGATAACAGATTCGTCTCATCTGCAATATCTCCGATTAATTTAATGATTGCAACAATCTCTCCGGAAGCACTGCCGACTTTGTTGACGGCATCCTCAAGATTTCGAATGGAAACTTCGATATTCTCAAGTGCCTCGCCGACACGCTCCATATCCTTACGGCCTTTTTCTGATACCGTAACAGTCTCCTGCATCTTATTTTCCACAACATCGCTGTCGCTCTTTGTATCTGCGGCAACACCTGCAAGCTCTGTTGCGTTCTGGGCAATCTCATTGACAGACTCCGATAACTGGTCTACTGTCATATTCAGTTCGCCCATTGACTGTGACTGGATTCCGGCAGCCGAACTCATCTCTCCGGACACATTTTTGCTGGCATCTGCCTGCTCTTTTAATTTTCCGGAAATATCTCCCATCTGGGCAATCATATCCCTCATGGAAGCAATAAAGCGTTCTACGCTTCGTCCCATCACAGCAATCTCGTCATTTCCTCTTACATTAACAGAAACGGTAAAGTCTCCCGCTGTCATTTTTGCAATTACATTTGTCATTTCTTTGACTGGTTTGATTACGACGTGTGTGACGCGCTCCATCAGCATACATAAAAGAGCTACACAGATAATGCTGATAATCAACATTATGGTTCTCAACTGCGTCAAATCTGATAAAACAAGGCTTGTCGGAATGTAGGATACCAGCAGCCAGTTTGTTCCGTCTACCTCACCAAACACCGTCATATTGCCGTCCATTGTGGTAAAGTCGTAATCCTTTGCCGTCACTTTCTCAGCCAGCTTCTGGTAATACTCACTCTGTCCGTCTGCACCGAGTGTCTCTGAAATCAAAGCGGAATCCCTGCTTGCAAGGATTTCTCCGGTATCTTTATCTACAAGGAGCGCTTCTGCTCCATCCATATCTATAAACGAATTTACGATAATCGTAATACGGTCTAACGTCATGTCCGCAGATATAACACGGATTTTATCGGAATTATCCTCTATAATTCCGGAAGCACTGATGACATTCACGCCTTCTTCGTTCTGGTAGGCACTACCGACAGCCATATTGACACGGGTCAGTCCCTCCTTGTACCAGGTACTCTCTGTGACATTCGATTCTTTCTTCTCGGAACCGGATGCGGTTATGAGCTTACCAGTCTCATCTGCAACATAAAGTCCATCCGGATAGTTGTCATTGTATCCGTAATAGCCATCTAAAATGGACTGAAGTTCCTCATCCCCCGGATTGAGATTCTCAATCATCGTTTTCGCCATCTGGAACGATGCCAGATTTTCCTCTAACCATGCCTCAATTTTAGATTCCTGATTGGAAACGGATGATTCCAACAGGTTCTGGGAATACTCCTTGATGATTTTTGCCGACACCTGATAGGCGACAAGCACAAGCACAACTACAATGGCTACCACAACAGGTATAATAACCCCAAGTAGTTTTGCCTTAATTGATATTGTCCTCTCTTTCTTCATAAACAATCCTCCTTTGTGACAACCTACTATTTTTATTATAGATTTTTCTATTTTTTCGTCAATATGACGTGTCCAGTTTCCCCGAAAACAACCCAATTTATCCATTTTCTTTCAACTTTCACGCTTTAAAGTGTTGACTATCTTTTGAAATGTAGTAAAATAGAATCTATATACGAACTTTGGAGGACGATTATGTCATTGAATAAAATCGGATTCATCGGTCTTGGATTAATCGGTGGTTCCATTGCAAAAAAAATCAAATCGTTACACCCGGATGTGGAATTAATCGCAACAGCCGGCCATATTGAAACCATACAAGCTGCATTTTCGCAGCATCTGATTTCAAATGCACAGCTTCTTTCTGTAGCAGACTTTGCGGACTGTGATTACATTTTTCTGTGCTGTCCTGTCCAAAAAAACATGGAATATCTGAAAATGTTAAAGGGAAACATCAAGCCTTCCTGTATCATCACCGATGTCGGCAGTGTCAAATCCGACATTCACCGCGAAGTCATCTCACTTGATATGGAGGAAAATTTTATTGGCGGACATCCGATGACAGGCTCCGAGAAAACGGGAATTGACAGTGCCAGCGAATTTCTGTTAGAAAACGCTTACTACATTATCACACCTACTGCCAAAACAGTACCGGACACGCTTGCGGAATTTGAAGCTCTGGTGCGTTCACTCGGTTCCATTCCGCTGATTCTTGATTACAAGCAGCATGACTATGCAACCGCTGCTATCAGCCATCTTCCGCATATCATTGCGTACAGCCTTGTGAATCTGGTGCAAAAGCTCGATGATTCGAATGAGACGATGAAAACGATTGCCGCAGGAGGTTTTAAAGATTTAACAAGAATTGCCTCCTCCTCACCGGTCATGTGGGAAAATATCTGTCTGTCGAACCGCGACGAGGTGCTTCACCTGCTTGATTCCTACCAGGCAGAATTGTCGGGAATCCGCAAGAGTATTGAGCACGCCGACAGCAGCGAAATGCGCTCTTATTTCCAGTCAGCAAAAGATTACCGCGATTCCATCACCATCGCCGCTCCCGGCGCAATTAAAATGGTCTATGAATTGTATCTGGACTTATTAGATGAAGCCGGTGGAATTGCAACCGTAGCAACCATTTTAGCAAGCCATCACCTGAGTATTAAAAATATTGGCATTATACATAACAGAGAATTTGAAGAAGGCGTCCTACGGCTCGAGCTCTACGACCAGGAATCCTTAGATGCCGCCATTCAGCTGTTGAGCAGACATCATTACACGATTTATAAACGTTAATTTTTCAAAGTTGGTTTTCCAGAACGCAAAAAAAAGAACATCTTATGGATGTTCTTTTTTTTCTAATCCTATTCTTTTTCAAAAAAGAAGGACTTGCTTCTCGAATAACCTAAATCTTTATAGTTCATAATCTGTTCGGTACTTCCGATAAACAGCACTCCACCCTTTGCAAGCGCACTGTTAAAGTTCTTGTAAATCTCATCTTTTGCTTCTTCTGTAAAGTAGATGACTACGTTACGGCATACGATAAGATTACAGTTATTCGGATAAGGATCTTTCAACAGATTGTGTTCTTTAAATTCCACACAGCGCTTAATCTCATCTGAAATCTGATAAGAATTGCCAATTTTCGTGAAGTATTTCTTCTTCAAATCATCCGGCACGGAAGCAATGCTTTTCTCATTGTAAATTCCCATACGTGCTGTATCGAGAACCTGCTTATCAATGTCTGTCGCAATTATCTTGATATTCGATAACGGCACAAATCGTGACAATGCCATAACTAGTGAATAAGGTTCATCTCCCGTAGAACATGCGGCACTCCAGATTTTCAATCTCTTGCCAAATTTCTCAATCAATTTTGGAAAAATCTCCTGATCTAAAATCTTCCACTGTTCAGGATTACGATAAAATTCTGAAACATTGATTGTCAAAAAGTTGACAAACTGCTCAAATTTGTCTTTATCACGTTTAATCAGTGCAAGATAGTCGTCATAGGTCGTGATACTGTTCTTCGTAATCAGCGTATCAATTCTACGGCGCATCTGTTTCTCTTTGTAACAATTCAAATCAATTTTCGTTAAAGCCAAAACATCTTTTTTAAATTTTTCGTAATTATCAAGCATGCCTGATTCCCCACTTTCATTTTTGATAAGAACCGAGCCTTTCTCCCTTATCCCCTGTATTCCTGCCCACATCGTCCTGACACAAAGCAGAACTTAAGAAAATAGACTCACACATCTGTGCAAGTCTATTTACCAAATTCCAAGCTAGACAAGCTGAAATTAATGTCTCTTATTCTTCTGTGCTCTCTTCAGCATCTTCTTCTGGAGCAAGTAAAGCTTTCATAGAAAGGCTGATTTTCTTCTCTTCTTCATTGAAATCAACAACTTTTGCTTCGATTTCCTGTCCAACTTTTAATACGTCGGATGGCTTCTCTACGTGCTCTTTTGAAATCTGTGATACATGAAGTAATGCGTCTACGCCTGTAGCAAGTTCAACGAATGCACCGAAATCTGTCATTCTTGCAACTTTACCTGTTACAACATTGCCAACTGCGTATTTCTCTGCAGCACCATTCCATGGGTTGTCCTCTGGGAATTTCATGCTGAGTGCAATCTTTGTCTCGTTGATGTCTTTGATGAATACTTTCACAACATCGCCAACTTTGAATACTTTCTTAGGATTCTCAACACGTCCCCAAGACATCTCGGAAATGTGAAGTAATCCGTCAGCTCCACCTAAGTCGATGAATGCACCGAAGTCTGTTACGTTTTTAACAGTTCCTTCTACAACATCGCCAACTTTAATCTTAGCGAATAATTCTTTCTGCATCTCTGCTCTCTTCTCAAGTAATAACTGTTTTCTGTCACCGATGATTCTTCTACGTCTTGGATTGAACTCGCTGATTACGAATTCGATTTCCTGATCTTTATATTTTGTTAAATCTTTCTCATATGTGTCTGATACAAGACTTGCAGGGATAAATACTCTTGTCTCGTCAACGATTACACATAATCCGCCATCTAAAACCTGAGCAACTTTTGCAGTTAAAACTTCTTTGTTCTCGAAAGCTTCTTCTAATCTCTTACTTCCTTTTTCTGCAGCAAGACGTTTGTAAGTAAGCAGAACCTGTCCTTCGCCGTCATTTACTTTCAGGACTTTTGCTTCCATAGTGTCACCTACAGAAACAACTGTCGTAAGATCAACGTTTGATTCGTTTGTGTACTCGTTACGTGTAATGATACCATCAGATTTGTATCCGATATTTAAAACGATCTCGTCTGGTTTAACGTCAATAACGGTTCCTTCCACTACCTCTCCATTTCTTATTGTTTTTAATGATTCCTCCAGCATTTGTTCAAAACTTAATTCTGACATTCTTTTTTGAACCTCCTCAATAATATTGTTTGGGGTAGAAGCCCCTGCGGTAATACCTACGTTATTCACGGACTCAAGTCGTTTTAAATCTAAGTCGTCTACAGTTTGTATATAGTAAGTATTTTCACATTCATTTTTACATATTTCAAATAGCTTCTGCGTATTAGAACTTGTCTTCCCGCCAATGACTATCATGGCTTCTGCGCCCTTCGCAATTTGCCTTGCCTCTGTCTGGCGTTCCTCCGTCGCATTGCAGATTGTATTTAAAACAATTATATCATAACCTTTTTTAATCATAATTTCAACTAATTCTTGAAATTTCTTGTAATTAAATGTCGTTTGTGATACAATGCATACTTTTTTCTCACTATTTAAGGAAAATTTCTCTGCTTCTTCATGGTTCGAAATAACCGTGATATCATCATTCAAAGCCCATCCTCTGATGCCTTCCACTTCCGGATGGCTTTCATTTCCAATAATTACGATGTGATAACCCTTTGCGCTGTGTTCTTCCACAAGACGATGAATCTTTAACACAAACGGACAGGTCGCATCTACAATTTCAAATCCCTTTCCACGTATCTGCTCGTAAATCTCTTTCGCAACGCCATGGGAACGGATGATAACCGTTCCTTTCTCCAGGCCGTCTAACTCGTCCGGACTCTCAATTACACGAACTCCCTTTTTCTCTAAATCCTTCACCACTTCTTCATTATGAATGATAGGACCGTAGGTGCAGATGGGCTTTTTCGCATTCTGTATCTGTTCATACACCGTATCAACCGCGCGTTTTACTCCAAAACAGAACCCGGCGCTCTTTGCAAGTGTTGTTTTCATTCTCTTACTCCGCCCTTACGTTTATTTCCTTTCCTGACAGATTTTTAAGATTGCATCCACAACCTCATCAATGTTTAACTCCGAACTGTCCACTAACACAGCGTCGTCCGCCTGTTTTAACGGAGATGTCTCGCGGTGCATATCGCGGTAATCACGGTCGATAATGTCTTTTTCGATTTCGTCAAAATTGCATGCCACACCTTTTTCTGTCAGCTCATCGTATCTTCTCTTGGCACGTGTTGCAGAACTTGCCGTCAGGTAAATCTTCACCTGGGCATCCGGGAGCACGCAGGTTCCGATGTCTCTTCCGTCCATAATGACATCCGCTTTCTCTGCAAGCTGTCTCTGCAACTCAACTAATTTCGTACGCACAACTGGATAAACGCTGGTGGCAGATGCCATTTTGCCGACTTCTTCCCGGCGGATAAATCCATTTACATTTTCCCCGTTTAAGATAACCTGCTGTTCATTTCCCTCATAAACGATGGTAACATCGACATCCGGGCAGGCAGCCTTGATTTTCTCTTCATCAGAAGCATCAATTCCGTTCTGTAAAAAATAATAAGCCATCGCACGGTACATTGCTCCTGTATCGACATAAATGTAGCCTAACTGTTTTGCAAGTTTCTTTGCAATTGTGCTTTTTCCAGCACCTGCCGGTCCGTCAATTGCGATATTCATTGTTTTCTTTTCACTCATAGTATAAATCCTTTCTGACTTTTTATCCTGATTTTATCTGTAAACTTTTTGCCGCTACTTTGCACACATTCCGGCAAGATAGCCCGTAGACCAGGCAATCTGTAAGTTGTATCCGCCGGTCAGCGCATCGAGGTCTAACACCTCACCGCAAAAATAAAGATGTCTCACTAATTTTGATTCCATGGTAGACGGATTCACTTCTTTTACCTTTATGCCGCCCTTTGTGATAATCGCTTCCTTAAAACTGCGAAGGCCGGTAAGTGTCACCGGAAATGCCTTAATCAAACGGATAAATCCGGCTCTCTCTTCCTTCGTAATCTCGTTCACCTTTTTATCCGGGTCGATTCCGCTCAACTCTAAAATCGCCGGAATCATCTTAGCCGGGAACAGTTTACCAATCGAATTCTTAAACTGTTTGTTTTTCGCCTCTTCAAAATCGTGCAGTACACGCTTGTCTAACTGTTCTACCGTCAGTGCCGGCTTTAAGTCAATCTCCATCTGCAGTTCCTGACTTGTCTGCTTCGGCTTTAAAAGTGCGCTCGCACTTAACATCAAAGGTCCGCTCACGCCAAAATGCGTAAACAGCATCTCTCCGAACTCATCATACAACAGTTTTTTCTTCTGATAAATTCTGACCTGCACATTGCGCAGGGAAAGCCCCTGCATCTCTTTTACATAGTCCTCTTTCGCCTCGAACGGAACAAGAGACGGATAAATGTCCGTCACCTCGTGTCCTAACGCTTTGGCGAAGCGGTAACCGTCGCCTGTGGACCCCGTGGTCTGATAAGAAAAACCTCCGGTTGCGACAATGACGTCATCCGCAGACATCCGTTTGCCATTTGAAAGAAGAACGCCGGATACCTTTGTCTCCTCCCCACATGCTTCCGTCAAAATCTCTTTTACCTGTGTATGAAGGCAGACTTCCACGCCCTTTTGCCGCAATACCTTTGCTAACGTGGCTATTACGTCAGATGAATGATCCGACACCGGGAAAACACGATTTCCTCTTTCCACTTTTGTTGCAAGTCCATTCTCCTCAAAAAAATCTATCACGCGCTGATTATCATAAGCATAAAATGCGCTATACAAAAACTTGGCATTCGTCATCACATTGGCAAACAGAACTTCCATATCGCTCGCATTTGTGATATTGCATCTTCCTTTTCCGGTGATGTATAACTTTTTCCCAAGCTTCTCATTCTTCTCTAACAGTGTCACTTTATGACCGTTTTCTGCCGCAGCAATCGCCGCAAACATTCCGGCAGGTCCTCCGCCGATTACAATTATATTACTCATTAAAATCCTGGTCTCCTATTTTCGCATAACGCATTTTAATAGAATCATCTATGTAGTTAATTTCATCATTTTCATAGACCTGATATTCATCCCAGATGCCCTCTAGCATCTCAAGCGTTCCTGCCACTTCGTTTTGTTTTTTCATGCAGAGTGCCACAATCAGCGCATTGATTACACTGAGCGGTGCCACGAGGGAATCCACAATCGATGCCATGTCGCTGTCCGCAATCAGGTTGCAGGACGAATACAGATTCATCGGAGAATGAACGCTGTCGGTTAATGTGATAACATTTGCGCTCCGGTTATTGGCAAATTCCATCGCTTTTAGTGTCCGCATGGAATAACGTGGAAAACTGATTCCGATAATCACATCTTCTTTTCCAATTCGCACCATCTGTTCAAATATCTCGCTTGAACTGCTCGTCGAGAGCAGATGAACATTTTCAAACATCAGATTAAAATAAAAGGCGAGAAACGATGCCAACGGTGCGCAGCTTCTGATTCCGATGATATAGATATGCTTTGCATTCAAAATCATATCCACCGCCACCTCAAATGCATTCTGGTCAATCTTCTCTAACGTGGTCTGAATCTTGTCCGCATCTGACTTCAAAACAGATTCTAAAATCTTCGACTGGCTGATTCTTCCGTACGTTACTTCCATTCGCTGAATGGAATTCAATTTATTGCGCACAAGCTCTTCTAATGCGTTCTGAAATTCTGGGTATCCTTTGTATCCAAGCGTCGTTGCAAACCGGACAACCGTGGATTCACTCACACCCACAACCTCTCCTAAACGTGCCGCCGTTAAAAATACCGCCTTATCATAATTATCCGTTATGTATGTTGCAAGCAGTTTCTGACCCTTGCTCATTCTGCTGTAAGCTTCATTAATTCGATTACTCAAATCATTTTTATTGCTCATTGCGTACTTTTCTCCTGCTTCTGCTTCCGGCTCTTAAGAAACGCCGTCAACTTTTTTATTATAACAAATCCGCCTTATTTTGGAAAGTACATAAAATTATTTACACAAAAAGAAAAGACTGCAAGCGCAGCCTTTTCTGTCATATTCTCTTTTATACCGGATAAGCTCCATTCTTCGTGTCTGCGATGGTCGCATCTACTTTTTTCTGTTGTGCATCACGGTATTTAAAAAATTCTGTTGCCACCTGTGGGAACAATGCATAGGATAATACATCTTCGTCCTGCTGTTTCCACTGTTTCATCTCGGATTCAATCTTGTCTAATTCCGGCTCTAATAAATCTGCCGGACGACAGGTGATGGCGTTCTTTTTCTCATCTCCAAGAACTTTATCAACTACTTCCGGATTGAATGGTTTTACGGTCTGTCCGTATTTTCCAAGAAGAATGTCTTTTGTCTCTTTCGTTGCTACCTTGTAACGCTCTCCCATCAATACGTTAAACACTGCCTGTGTACCGACAATCTGGGAAGATGGTGTTACAAGAGGCGGTTCCCCAAGGTCTTTTCGCACTCTTGGTACTTCTGCGAGCACTTCTTCGTATTTGTCTTCTTTTCCCTGCTCTTTTAACTGGGAAATCAGGTTAGAAAGCATGCCGCCCGGAACCTGGTAACGAAGGGTGTTGATATTAACGCCTAATACCTTTGGATTCATCAGGCCGCTTGCTAATGCCTCTTCACGCATCGGTCTGAAATAGTCTGCAATTTCAGCAAGCAGATTCTGATCGAGACCTGTATCATATTCTGTTCCCTTGAACGCTTCTACCATAACCTCTGTTGCCGGCTGGGAAGTTCCCATGGAGAATGGTGACATTGCAGTATCAATGATGTCGCAGCCCGCTTCTACGGCCTTCATATATGTCATGGAAGCGACACCTGATGTATAGTGTGTGTGTAATTCAATTGGCAGTGAAGTAGATGATTTCAATGCCTGAACCAGCTCGGTTGCCTTCGTCGGAACCAAAAGTCCCGCCATATCTTTGATACACAAGGAATCTGCGCCCATGTCCTCCACTCTTTTTGCCATATCCATCCAGTAATCTAACGTATAGGCATCGCCTAAGGTATAAGACAGTGCAACCTGTGCGTGTCCTTTTTCTTTATTACATGCCGTAACTGCTGTCTGCAGGTTACGGATATCGTTTAAGCAGTCAAAAATACGAATGATGTCAATACCGTTTGCAATTGACTTCTGTACGAAATACTCCACGACATCATCTGCATATGGACGATAGCCGAGAATATTCTGTCCACGGAATAACATCTGTAATTTTGTATTTTTAAATCCATCTCTCAATTTACGAAGACGATCCCATGGATCTTCTTTCAAGAAACGAAGGGATGCATCGAATGTAGCTCCACCCCAACACTCAACAGCATGATATCCAACCTTATCCATCTTATCTACGATTGGAAGCATCTGTTCTGTTGTCATTCTTGTTGCAATCAGGGACTGGTGCGCATCACGCAGCACAGTTTCTGTTATTTTTAATGGTTTTTTCACAACTTCTGACATGATTACCTCTCATTCTGCCGTCTTGCGGCCCCACTTTTCTATATTCATTTCCTAGATTCCAAAGATTGCCATAAAGACACCGGCTGCTACAGCCGTACCAATAACTCCGGCTACGTTTGGTCCCATTGCATGCATGAGAAGGAAGTTTGTCGGGTCTTCTTCCGCACCGACCTTCTGTGATACACGTGCTGCCATTGGAACCGCTGAAACACCGGCAGAACCAATCAGTGGATTTATCTTGCCCTTTGTAATCCAGCACAGTAATTTTCCGAAGAGGACACCGGCTGCTGTACCAAACATAAATGCAAACAGACCAAGTGCAACAATCTTCAATGTGCTGATATTCAAAAATGCTTCTGCGCTTGTGGATGCTCCGACAGATGTACCAAGCAAAATAACTACAATATACATCAATGCATTCGAAGCCGTCTCAGAAAGCTGACGGACAACACCACATTCACGGAACAGGTTACCAAGCATCAGCATACCGACAAGTGGTGCTGTGGTTGGAAGAATGGTACATACCACAATTGTTACGACAATCGGGAATAAGATTCTCTCTAGCTTTGACACCGGACGCAGATTCTGCATCTTGATGGCACGTTCCTTTTTCGTTGTAAACAATTTCATAATCGGCGGCTGAATGATTGGCACTAAGGACATATAAGAATATGCCGCCACAGCGATTGGTCCCATCAGCGCTGCCTGTCCTAATTTTCCGGCAAGGAAAATAGAGGTCGGACCGTCCGCTCCACCGATAATGGAAACTGCCGCTGCCGCTTTGTCTGTAAATCCCATCAGGATTGCTAAAAGGTAAGCGGAAAAGATACCGAACTGTGCCGCTGCTCCTAACAGGAAACTGATTGGATTAGCAATCAGCGGTCCAAAGTCTGTCATCGCGCCTACTCCAAGGAAAATTAAGGACGGCAAAATGGACCACTCATCTAACGTGTAAAAATAATACAGTAAACCACCTACACCATTGCTTGTCTCTTCCGGGCTTGCAATAATATCCGGATAGATATTTACAAGCAGCATACCAAATGCAATCGGAACTAATAACAGAGGTTCATACCCCTTTGCAATTGCAAGATATAAAAACACACAGGCAACCGCAATCATAACGTAATTGCCCCATGTCAGATTGAAGAACGCTGTCTGGTGAAGGAGATTACCCATTGTCTCCATAAAATAACTCATAGTTATCCTCCTAATATGACTAGTTTAAAGTTGCCAGTAATGCTCCTGCTTCTACCTGGTCTCCTTCTTTTACTTCAATGCTTGCAACTGTACCGTCCTGAGGTGCAACTACAGGTGTCTCCATCTTCATAATCTCTAATACAAGAACTGTGTCACCTTTTTTCACTGCTGTACCAGGCTGTGCTTCAATCTTAAATACTTTTCCGGCTGCACCTGCCTCGATTTTCACACTTCCTGCTCCCTGTGATGCTGCTTTTGGTGCTGCGGCTGCTTTTGGTGCTGCTGCGGCTCTTCTCGGCGTGGCTGCCGGTGCGCTGACACTTCCATTTTCTTCCACGGTAACATCATAAACGTTTCCATTCACGGTAATTGTATAGCTTTTCATTTTAAAATCCTCCTAGACATTGTAATTCCTATTTTTTCAAAGATTTCTTCCTATCTGCGGTGAATGGAACGTACCACAAACGAATCGGTAGAAGTTCCCTCACTAGCAGCAATCGCTGCTGAAATAACTGCAACTAACTCTAAATCATCCGTAAGATTCTCTTCCGGCACGACTTCCTCGGCTGCTGTCTCCACAAAAGCTTCTTTCTTCGCCTTTTTCTTATTCTCAAGATATGGGAAAATATTAAAGCAGTAGATAATCAGGCTGATCAAAGTTAGAACTACAAACACCGTTCCCATTCCCATCAGCGTATTGAGTCCTGCCTTCGACATCTTTTCCCCGATACTGTATACCTTGTCGACTGTTACACTTGTCAACTCCATACTGTTGTAATTGTATACATATGTGATGGTCGCATTTCGTTCTGCAAACATCACTACCTGCTCGGTTGAAAGTGTCTTGCCGGATTTCGTAATTGTAAAATCACCAAATCCCTGATATGCTCCTAAATCTTCAACGGTATCAAACCAACTGTTAATCATATCCGTTACAATCTCATCACTGTAAGACAGATAATACTCTTTCTCTTCGTCTGTCATAGCGACAAGTGCGGAAACATTGCCCTGCGCAAACGTCTCTAATTCTTCGTAGGAATGACCGTTATAGTCAACCGTTGTCGGATCCGTTCCACATGCTGAAAGCCCCAGAAGCAAAAAGACAAACATCAGCACGAAAGATAATTTTTTCTTCATAAACTTCACCTTTCTACTTTGTTCCATGTTTCTTGTCCGGTCCATTGACGCATTTTGTGTAAAGCATCTCAAATGCGGCAACAAGATATTTTCTCGAATCAGCCGGACTGATAATCAGATCCACATATCCTCTTCTTGCTGCTGTCTCAACATTCGACTGCAGGTTATCGTATTCTTTTGCTTTCTCTGAAATCACATCTGCGGAAGCATCTGCATACATGATTTTGGCTGCCATCTGCGCATCCATCATGCCGACTTTTGCATCCTGCCATGCATAAACTAAATCTGCTCCGATTGATTTTGAATTCATCGTCACATAAGCGCTGCCAAATGCTTCTCCTGTAATCAGGTTCACTTTTGGACAGGTTGCATTTGAAAATGCATAGGTCATACGTGCAAGCGCTTTTGCAAGATTGCGCTCTGAGCACATCGTTGCCTTGAATCCTGTTGTGTTCGTCAATGATAAAACAGGGATGTCAAACGCATCACAGAACTGAATAAACTCAGCCGCCTTGTTGCATCCTCTTGCAGATAAAACAGCATCAAAGCTCTCTTCCTGCTTTCCTTCTTCATCGTATGTCTCCGTACAGTTTGCAACTGCACCGACTGTCATGCCATTTAATTTGACAAATCCGGTTACCATATCCTTTGCATAACCTGCTTTTGTCTCAAAGAAGACATGTCCATCCGAAATCTGGCTAAGAAGGAATCTTGGATCTCCTTTCATGACTTCCATGCTCTCACATGCACGGTTCAAATCATCCGTACACTCATCAGTATAGATATCTCCCTCGTTATTGTCCGGTAAAATGCAGACAAGTTCACGAATCTGTGCAATAATCTCATCTTCGGAACCAATGCCATCCACACAGCCTGTCTCCTCACTCTGGAATGTAGCTGCTGAAGTGTCACACTTCTCAACTCTGTTGCCTGTGATGGCATTCGGAGCATTGATAAACATCTTCGCCTTTGTGTCCTCCATAAATGTGAAATCACACAATGCTGGAACGACTGCCAGACCACCGCCACAATTGCCAAATACGGCACTAATCTGTGGAATCACGCCGGAAGCAGCTACTTCTTTTGCATAGATTTGTCCAAATCCGTCCAATGCATCGACAGACTCCTGAAGACGCATTCCGGCACAGTCAATAAAGCCGATGACCGGTGCTCCCATTTTCATTGCCATGTCATAGACAGAGGCAATCTTTTTCGCATGCATCTCACCAATGGTTCCATTCAGCACGGATGCATCCTGACTGTATAAAAATACCAGGTTGCCGTCGATAAGACCATGTCCGATTATAACCCCGTCGGACGGTGTATCCGTGTTTGCAAGATTAAAATCTGTATTTCTTGCAGTTACCAGAGAACCGATTTCCATAAAACTGTTCTCATCAAGTAACTTGGTTATACGCTGCATCGCCAAGCTATCTTTTAAACTACTCATTTTTTAGCCCTCCATATAAAAATTTGCAACTTCCGCTATGTTAAATTGTATCGCTTTTGTCAGAAAATTTCAAGCATATTGTGATTTTTTTAACATTCTTATCTCTAATTATAATTCAAAAAAATCTAATATTTTTCCATAACACCACGTAAAATCAATGCTTTGCACCTCTTCTGCCGCGACGACGGAATCTTTGCGTATTACTTCCTCTCCAATCCGGTATACAATCGTCCCGATAACGCTTTCCTTCCGAACCGGCGCGTACAATTTTGTCTGTATCTGCACATCCGTCTCCACCTGTTCCCCCTCTTTTATAAGGACTCTTTCCATGGATTCCACATTTTTTATCTGCACGGCTACCTCAGCTTTTTCCCCAATCCATGCCGTTCTTCCGTCTGATACCAATATCTTTGGCAAATCCTCCTCCGTTTTCAAGTCGGAAGCAACCTCATATAAGGAAAAAGCGTCAAGCCCATACTGCATCAGTTTTTTGGTGTCCGCCCATTTATAAGTCTTATTATTCGGCCATCCGCAGGCAAGCAATGCAACGATGAGCGTTTTTCCATCACGTTCTAATGCGCCCACATAACAGTACCCTGCCGTTCCGGTAAAACCTGTTTTTCCACTCAATGCGCCCTCCATCATCTGTAAAAATGCATTGTGATTTGTACAGGAATAATTTACTTTTCCCGCCACGTCAGAAAAAGAATGATTGGCCGCCCGCGTAATCTCTAAAAACTGCTCTGCCTGCGGCGATTCGCGGATACAGTATTTCATGATATTCGCCAAATCTTCTGCCGTTGTATGATGCATCCCGTTTTCATCTTTTCCATCTAACCCATTTGGTGTGATAAAGTAGGAATCCGTGCAGCCAATCTGCCCGGCCTTCTCATTCATGCAGGCCGCAAACCCCTCCACGGTGCCCGCCATATGTTCTGCTAATGCAACCGCGCAGTCGTTAAACGATTCCAGCATCAGTCCATACAGCAGGTCTTTTATCACAAACTGTTGTCCGGCTGACATTCCAAGGCGCACCTTCGGCTGGGATGCTGCATTTGCCGATACTTCTGTCACATCCTCTAAATTACAGTTTTCTAAAATCAGGATACAGGTAAGTATCTTTGTCGTGCTCGCGTTCGCAAGCGGTTCCTCGCCGTTCTTACTATATAAGACTCTTCCGGAATCTGCATCTAACAGCACCGCCGCCTTCGCATAAAGCTCCGACTCCTGCGGTGCTTCCGCTGCCTTTACCTCCATCGCTCCGGAACATAACATTACCATACTCATCAAAAGGGCTATCACTCTTCGCATATCTGTCTCCACTCCCACACTGCATTTATCGGGTTCAACCATATTTATATGCATTTTTCGAAAGTAAAGAACAACGAGTTATCGGATTGGGATGTCAAAAGGCAGTTCACAATTTAATTGCTGACAAATGACACAAAAACAAGACTGATTTCGTGACTTTGAGGGAACATTAGAAAATCTTAGTATGCCTCTACGTCTCAGTGATGTTCTGCCACGGACGGCAGAACAAGGCTTCACGAGCCACGGATGGCTCGTTGAATGCCGGTCACGTCACTCTGAATTATCTTTACCAGGCATACTTAGATTTTCTAATGTTCACTCATCGGAACGAAATAGACTTGTCGTTGTGTCATTTGTCAACAAAAAAACTGTAAACTGCCTTTTGACATCCTAATCCGATAACGAAAAAAGCCGGATACTAAATATCCAGCTTTAAGTGCATTTCATCTTCCGCTTCCTGCTTAAATTCCTCAATCTGAACCGGATTCAATACCGGCAGTTCATCGATGGACTGTACGCCGAAGCTTCGCAAAAATTCTTCTGTTGTTCCAAATAATAACGGGCGTCCCGGAGCATCTAATCTTCCAAGTTCGCAGACTAAATTATATTCCACTAATTTGTTGACGGCATGGTCACAGGAAACACCACGGATTTTCTCTATCTCAACCTTTGTAATCGGCTGCTTGTAGGCAATAATGGAAAGCGTCTCCAACAAAACATCGGTAAGCATGTGACGCTTTGGCTGTTTTGCCACCTTAATCAGGTATTCATACATATCGCTTGACGTACACATCTGGTAAGCACCTTCTAACTCGATAATCTGAATACCGCGCCCTTCTTCTTTGTATCGCTTCATCATCTGCTCGATGATTTTTTTTACCTGCTTTTTCTCTAATTCTACTGCAGCAGCTATCTTCTCTAACTCAACGGACTCTCCCATCGTAAAAAGGATTGCCTCGATGACTGCTTCATAATTAACTTCACTCATATTTACTCCAATTTCTATGCCACAATTTTGGACTCGATTTTAATGTCATCAAACGTATATTCCTGCGTGATAAAAATCTTTCCGACCTTCATCAGCTCAAGGATTGCCAAAAATGTAACAATGATTTCCATTTTACTTGCCTGTGCTTCTAACAGACTCCGGAAGCTGAAACTCTGATGTGTGTGGCAGTATTCCTCTAAATACGCCATCTTATCAGACAAAGATACTTCCTCTTTCTCTATCTTACCGAATTTAGAACGAATCGGGTCAACCTTGTCCACCTGCTTTTTCATAATTGATTTAAAAATATCGTTCAATTTTGCAAGCGTCATGTCGGACACAAGTTCATTTAAATCAACCGGCGCTTCATACGCCGCAACTTCTTCCGGTATCGTCGGTTCCTTAAACAAAATACGCTGTGCATCAACCTGACGGTCACGAAGTTCATATGCCATACACTTATACATCTTATACTCTAACAACTGCTGTACAAGTTCTGCTCTCGGGTCCTCTTCTTCCTCTTCCTCCGTCTCCTTCTTCGGCAGAAGCATGCGGGACTTAATATCAATTAAGGTTGCAGCCATCACCAAGAATTCGCTCATCACGTTTAAATCCTGACGCTTCATCTCTGCAATATATTCCATGTACTGGTTCGTAATCTCCACGATAGGAATATCATAAATATTCACTTTATTCTTCTCTAACAGATGCAATAACAGATCCAGTGGTCCTTCAAATACCTGCAGTTTGACTGTCATATCCATAGATATTGTCATTCCTCTCTTCTACTCTACTACACAACGTATCTATTTTACATGGTATTTTCTAAAATTTCAAGCATTTTACAGTTTATTTGCATAGGACAAATTTCCCCCTCATAAATAAAATAACAGAACGAACAGGAGGTTTCCTTTATGAAACTTTTTCTCTCCTATTTTTTAAGTATACATTTTATCCTGTATCCGGCACTTTCTGCGGTCACCGCTTCCATTCCGGCACTAACGGCAGCGGCGGAGCCTTCCGATACCGCAGAGACAGAGGAAAACTCTTCCACGCTCTCCCTCTCAGCACCGAGCGTCCTTTTGATGGAAGCTAAAACAGGAACGATTCTCTATGAGAAAAATTCCCATGACATTTTACATCCTGCTAGCATCACAAAAATTATGACCTTAATTCTTATTTTTGATGCCTTAGAAAGCGGACAGATTACACTTGAAGATACGGTCACCGTCTCCGAGTACGCCGCAAGCATGGGCGGCTCACAGGTCTTTTTAGAAGCCGGGGAAACCCAAACCGTACAGGATATGATAAAATGCATCAGTATCGCAAGCGCAAACGACGCTTGTGTTGCCATGGCAGAATATCTGTGCGGTTCCGAGGAAGAATTTGTGCGGCAGATGAATGAACGCGCCAAGGGACTTGGCATGAATGATACTACTTTTGTAAATTGTTGTGGTTTAGATACCGACGGCCATATGACAAGTGCCTACGATGTTGCACTGATGTCGAGGGAGCTTACCGTAAACCACCCGCAGATTCACGACTACTGCACCATCTGGATGGATACTATCACGCATGTAACCAAAAAAGGAAGCAGTGAGTTCGGGCTGACCAACACCAACAAACTGATTCGCCAGTATGAATATGCAACCGGCTTAAAAACCGGTTCCACCAGTCTTGCAAAATACTGTGTCTCCGCCACCGCCGAAAAAGACAATATGGAACTCATTGCTGTTATCATGGCAGCCCCGGATTATAAAATCCGTTTCGCAGATGCAACTACATTGTTAAATTATGGTTTTGCCAAGTGCCGCATCTACTCCGACGCCAACACGGATAAACTTTCTTCCATCGAAGTCAAAAAAGGCGTTGAAACTTCGGTCGGCATCCATTACGAATCCTCTTTTGAATATGTCAATACCGATGGTGCTGACATATCTGGCATCACCAAAGAACTTCACTATGAAAAAAGTGTAACCGCACCCATTGAACAAAACGCCGTTGCCGGAAAAGCTGTCTATCTGCTCAACGGCTCCGAAATCGGAAGCGTCAATCTGCTTTATGACAGCACCGTCAAAGCAGCCACCTTCCGCGACTACTTTAAAGACCTGCTCGCTCTCTTATCGCCTGCCTGAACCTTAAAACGGGTTGCACTTTTATCATCGCCTGAAGCCAAAAGCGGGTTGTACTTTTATCGCCTGCCTGAATCTTAAAATAGGTTGCGTGACCGAAAAGCGAACTTGTCAGGACAAAGCGCAAACATCCCGTGTGGAGCTTTCTGCAGCCACACGGGATGTTCGTATATCATTATAAGAGCGGTGCAAATAAACGCAGAATGCTCTGTAAAAACCGGACAACAATGTTGCGGTTTAAGCAGAATTCCAACGGCACCTCCTCTGATTTTGCAAAGGTATCAAATGCATCCTCTTTGACCTGCATGACTGCCTTGGACTGGTACATCCAGACGCCACACTCAAAGTGTAAATACAGGCTTCTGAAATCTAAATTGATACTGCCGACCGTGGCAATTTCGTCATCGCACACGAAGCTTTTGGCATGGATGAAACCGGGTGTATACTGGTATATCTTGACACCATTTTTCAAAAGCGGTTCATAGTAAGACTGCGTCAGTAAATATACAAGCTTCTTATCCGGGATGCCCGGTGTCACAATCCGGACATCAACCCCGCTTTTTGCTGCATTGCTCAGGCAGGTCAGCATCTCATTATCTGTAATCAGATACGGTGTAAAGATATAGACATATTTTTTTGCACGGCTGATAATGTTCAAATAAACATTCTCGCCCACATATTCATGGTCAAGCGGGGAATCCCCATACGGCTGAACAAATCCGTCTGTTTTCACAACATCCTCTGGATTCTTAGGCTGATAGCGGTATCTCTTATAATCTTCGGACGAGTGGTTGATATAATTCCACATTTCCAAAAACATCGTCGTCAGACTCCAGACTGCATCTCCCTCAATCCGGATTCCGGTGTCTTTCCAATAGCCGAAACGTTCTTTCTCATTGATATACTCATCTGCAAGGTTGATTCCACCCGTATATCCCACTTTTCCATCAACTACAAATATCTTTCTATGGTCACGGTTGTTCATGATGATGGATAAAACCGGGCGGAACGGATTAAATGCCGCACATTTAATTCCCTTTGCCTGCAACGTTTTATAATAATGATGCGGCAGAGTTGAAATACAGCCGACATCATCATAGATAAGACGCACTTCAACGCCCTCTTTTACCTTTTCCTCTAAAATTGTGACAATCTGGTCAAACATATGACCCGGCTCTATAATAAAATATTCCAGAAAAATAAAATCTTTGGCGTGCTTTAAATCCTCTAACATATCCACAAACATTTCTTCACCACATTTGTAATAATTCGTCTGTGTATTCTGATAAAGTGGAAACTTCGCGTAATCCTCGATATATTTAGACTGATTATAAATCGACAAATCCTGTGCTTTTAAAGCTTCTTTCGCCTCCTCTGAAGGTTCAAGACATGCACTGACCTCCTTATTGACACGCTCCATCTTGATTCTGGTCCGCTTCGTCAGTTCCGAACGGCCAAAAATATAATAGGTTGTAATTCCAAGTACCGGCGACAAAAGCAGTAAAAAAATCCACGAGACTTTATAAAGCGGATTATTCCACTTGTATACAATACTTAAAACTACGATAACTGCGATAATTCGGATAATCAGGTTGATATAGGTAAATTGCACGCTAAACTGGTACAACACTAAAACCATCCATACAAACTGAAGCAGTATGGCAAGTATTCCAATGACAAGCCTGCTAAATATAATATGTCCTGCTCTCTTCATTCCATCTTCCCCTTCCTTTGTTGTTTACTATCTTACCCTATTTTGATGCGATAAGTCAATTTTCTCTCACTCATTCCGAATCAGATTGTCTATGTGAAGAATCCCCCAGCATTTTTTTCCAATCTGTTCTCCACGCGGGTAGGCTCTCTCATAAAGCCGTAATTTCACCTGTTGTGGTGTAAAATTCGGATACCGCTCCAACAACAGGGCGGCCGCCCCGCTCACCACCGGAGCTGCCATTGAGGTTCCACTCTTTGACACATAACCGCTTCCACTGTTTTTGCAACTCACGATATTGGTTCCCGGCGCTAAAATCTCCGGCTTCACGATACAGCATCTGGTAGGGCCTCTTCCGCTGTAACCGGCATCTAACCCTCTCTGCCGCATGGTTCCGCCCTCATCATCCGAGCTTCCGACTGTGATGATTTTCCGTGAAATTCCGGGAATAGTTATGGACTGTTCCCTCGGTCCATTATTTCCTGCCGCCGCCACAACCACGATTCCAATATCCCAAAGATATTCCACTGCCTTTAACAGTTCCTGCTGTTCCTCTAACCCCGCCGTTGGCAGCATGCCGACCGATATATTTAAAATGCGTATTTTATAGGTTTCCTTTTTCTTAATAATCCAGTCAATCGCCTCTAGAACCTGTGATGTACTTCCGTTTCCCTTTGCATCTAATACTTTGAGCATCAAAATATCAGCACGCGGTGCAATCCCACTTAAGTCTCCCATACGGCGCAAACGTGCCTGTTCCCCGCTTCCGGCTGCGATTCCGCAAATATGTGTACCGTGGCCATTATCATCATATGCACCGATTTTTTTCTGACAGAAATCATGAAATCCAATCACACGTTTCCCAAAATCGGGGTGCACATAGACTCCCGTATCCATCATTGCAATGGTAACGCCTTTTCCTGTAATGCCCATTCTTCTTGTACGCTCTATCTGAATAATATGCTTTACTTTTTCCATATGAAACGTTTTTCTATTATCATATGAAATTTTCCGGCATGGTTGCTTGTAAAAAAGGAAAAGGGGCCTTACCCTAAAAGGTAAAGCCCCAAAATTTCTTATTTTCTATGCTTCTGCTGGAACATCCTTGATAGAGAAGCTGATACGTCCCATTTTATCTTTTCCAAGACAAACAACTTTTACAACATCTCCTAACGTCAGAACATCCTCTACATGATTGATTCTCTCTTTGGAAATCTTAGAAATGTGTACCATTCCTTCTTTTCCAGGTGCAAATTCTAAGAATGCACCAAATTCCTTAATGCTGATAACTTTTCCTGTGAAAATCTGACCTTCCTCAAAATCAGTTGTAATAATCTGAATCATCTCAACTGCTTTTGCCATCATCTCAGCATCTGTACCACATACAGATACAGAACCTTCATCGGTAATATCAATCTTCACGCCGGTGCGGTCGATGATTTCGTTGATCGTCTTTCCTCTCTGTCCGACAACATCACCAATCTTAGCAGGATCAATCTGAATCTGGATAATCTTAGGTGCAAATTCTGCAACTTCTTTTCTCGGCTCAGCGATTGCCTTAGACATAACTTCATCCATGATGTAAAGTCTTGCCTCTCTTGTTCTCGCAATTGCCTCTTCCACGATAGGTCTTGTCAGTCCATGAATCTTAATATCCATCTGGATAGCTGTGATACCCTTGTGAGTACCGGTTACCTTAAAGTCCATATCTCCGAAGAAGTCCTCTAATCCCTGGATATCGGTCAGAACAATGTAATCATCATCTGTGTCCCCGGTTACAAGACCACAAGAAATACCTGCTACCATGGCTTTAATCGGAACTCCGGCTGCCATTAAGGACATGCAGGATGCACAGGTAGATGCCATAGAGGTAGATCCGTTTGACTCAAATGTCTCGGACACGGCACGAATTGCATATGGGAATTCTTCCTCAGAAGGCATAACTGCCATCAATGCTTTCTCTGCTAAAGCTCCATGACCAATCTCACGACGTCCAGGGCCACGGGAAACTTTTGTCTCACCTACGGAGTATGCAGGGAAGTTATACTGATGCATATATCTCTTTGTTGTGATATTCTCATCTAATCCGTCGATTTTCTGCACTTCTGATAATGGTGCAAGTGTGACAACGTCACAAATCTGAGTCTGTCCACGTGTAAACATTGCAGAACCGTGTACTCTAGGAATCAAATCAACTTCTGCAGCTAACGGACGAATCTGGTTGATAGCACGGCCGTCCGGACGTTTGTGGTCTTTTAAAATCATCTTGCGGACTGTCTTCTTCTGATACTGATATACAGCCTCGCTTAATACTGCTAACCACTCTTCGTTCTCTGCAAATGCCTCTTCGAATTTCTCTGTGATGTTCTTGATATTTTCTTCACGAACCTGTTTCTCATCTGTGAAAACAGCTTCTTCCATCTGTTCCGGTGTTACAATCTCACGCATTGCAGCAAACATTTCTTCCGGAATTGCACAACTTGTATATTCGTGTTTTGCTTTTCCTACTTCTGCTACAATCTGGTTCATAAATGCGATGATTGTCTGGTTGACTTCATGGCATTTATAGATTGCTTCAATCATTCTATCTTCCGGAATCTCATTTGCTCCGGCTTCAATCATAATTACTTTTGTAGATGTAGATGCAACGGTAAGCTGTAAATCACCCTGATCCCATACTTTCTGGGAAGGGTTTACGATAAACTCGCCATCTACCATACCCATCTGTGTCATAGCACATGGACCATCGAAAGGAATGTCTGAAATTGTTGTTGCTAAAGCTGCTCCTAACATTGCAACGACTTCCGGTCTGCATTCCGGATCTACTGACATTACCATGTTATTTAATGTAACGTCATTACGGTAATCCTTCGGGAATAATGGTCTCATCGGACGGTCGATAACACGGGAAGTTAAGATTGCATTCTCAGATGCTTTTCCCTCTCTCTTGTTAAATCCACCCGGGATTTTGCCGACTGCATACATTTTCTCTTCATATTCTACACTTAACGGGAAGAAATCAATTCCATCCCTAGGCTTGTCTGATGCTGTTGCAGTAGATAATACTGTTGTATCACCGTATTTTAATAATGCTGCTCCATTTGCCTGTGCACACACTCTTCCGATGTCTACCGTAAGAGTTCTGCCTGCAAGTTCCATTGAAAAACTTTTATACATGTTAATCTCCTTTTATTCCGGCGTCTTTGCCTTGCTTTTATCTTTGCAGTCTGTGAAACATGACAGCCTGCGGTAACAGAAGTCCGAAACTACTGAACAACACATGATACCTCATGTACTTTTCAGTGGTCTCGGTAATAACTTCTGTCTGAAATCATTCACCATATAGGAAAAAAATAATTTCCTATACAGTGAAAATAGAGCGGAATAACCCCGCTCTATTTGAAAAACACAATTATTTTCTAAGACCTAAACGCTCAATTAAAGAACGATATCTTTCGATATCTGTTTTCTTTAAGTATGCTAACAAGCCACGTCTCTGACCTACCATTTTAAGAAGTCCTCTTCTGGAATGGTGATCTTTCTGGTTAACTTTTAAGTGCTCTGTTAACTCTTCGATACGTGCTGTTAAAATAGCGATCTGTACTTCTGGTGAACCTGTATCTCCAGGTGTTCTACCATATTCTGCAATAATTGCCTGTTTCTTTTCTTTTGCGATCATGTTATGATCCTCCTTTTATTCTTCTATCGCCCAAAATGCATGATACTCAGCAGAAGGTCGGAGTGTCCATCAACCGAATATGGGCTAAACTCATACCTTGACAGTATAACAGAATTCCTTTGTGTTGTAAATACCCTTAATTTAAAATTCGAACTACACAGATTGGTGTTCTGTAATATGCATTCGAAATCTTGATACCGGTACGTTTGTTGCTGGCATGGACAATCTGTCCATTTCCAATATAGATTGCCACATGGCTGATGCTGCTTCCACTTCCGTAGAAGAACAAATCTCCCGGCTGTGCCTCAGAAGCTGAAATTCTGGTTCCACAATTTGCCTGTGCCTTAGAAGAATGTGGCAGGGAAACACCGTAATTTGCATATACACTTAAGACAAATCCAGAACAGTCTGCACCGTTGGTAAGGCTTGTACCTCCCCATACATATGGGTTACCGACAAACTGGCAGGCATAGGATACCATTGATACCCTGACATCAGATACGCCCTGGCCATACTTTAACTCTGTCATAGTCTGTGCCTTCGGCAATTCAGTTGAAATTGTCACATAGTCTGCTGAAATGTAACCTTCTTCATCATCGACTGCCACTTTATACCAGCCATCTAATGTCTCTAATACTTCGAGTTCCTCTCCATCACCTACTAATGCAATAACGGAACAGTCTGTATTCGTCTCAGCTCTCACATACAGCGTTGTCGTATTGACCGTTGCAACCGTTGTCTTAATCTCTTCTGCTAAGGCAGCCGCCTCATCTCCGGTCACTAAGAATTCAGAAGAAACGTAACCTGTTACCTTGCCGGACTGAATCTTGGTCCATTCTCCAGCGGTCTCTAAAATCTCACAGCCTGCATTGCCCTGCATTTTACCGACAATTTCGGAATCTGTGGAAGCTTCCGCTCTGACATTTAAGTTGCCCTCTACATTGGCAATACCCAAATTCGTATATCCACAGATTGTCGTGTCCTCTTCCTCCACAGCGGCTGCTGTTGTCTGCACATCCGTCTCCGTTACGGAAGCATTCAGCGTTACCGTTGGGATATTCGATGCGAGGCTTAAGGATACACCGGAAAGTACCTGCTGGTTTTCAGAAACTGCCACATTCTCAGATGTCTCTGATGTAACAGCCACTTCTTCCTTTGCGTTTCCGTCTGCCTGATTGCTGTAACATGCAACAGATACTGCTAATGCACCAATCGCTACGACACTCAATGTTTTTGTATATTTTGACTTCATGTGTAATCTCCATTCATATTGATTTTAAGCTTACTATTTCGTCTTCTCCATCTCGTCTTAACTTACCTAGTCATTCATTATAGCAATGTCTGTCTGTCATGTCAATTATTTTGTAACATTTTCGTAATAACTATGTATTTTGTGTTGCAAAAAAATGACGGGCACGGGCAATATCCTCTGACATCTGTTGTTTTAATGCCTCCACAGAATCAAACTTTTTCTCTTTCCGGATATGCGACAAAAATTCCACCTTGATTTCTTTTCCATATAAATCTTCTGCAAAATCCAGCACGTGTGTCTCGACACCAATTGGATTCTTGCCTTCAATGGTCGGCTTGCATCCAACATTTGTCACACCGTGATAGCTTCTTTCGCCAACCGTCACAGTTGAAACATAGACGCCAAATTCCGGCAACAGCTTTTCTTCCGGCGGAATCAGGTTTAACGTCGGAATCCCAATCGTTCTTCCGATTCGCTTTCCATGGCAGACTGTGCCCTCCACAAAATACGGATAGCCAAGCAGATGATTCGCTTTCTCGATTCTTCCGGCTTCTACTTCCTCGCGGATGAATGTACTGCTGATATCCCTGCCATCTTCCTGGATTTTTTGGTGTACCACCACCTCATATCCGAGCGCATCCGCCATCTCCTGCAACATATGATAATCGCCTTTCCGGTTATGCCCAAAATGGAAGTCGTCTCCGACCACAAAGCATTTCACATGAAGCGACGAAACCATCCAGCGGATAAAATTCTCCGCCTCCATGCACATCACTTCCTGCGTAAACGGACACTCAATCAGATAGTCGATGCCAAGTGTTTCGAGATGATGCTTTTTTTCTTCATTTGTCGTCAACACCTGTGCTGCCACATGCTGCACATTCTTGCGCGGCGGAATATCAAACGTGAAAATCACACTTTTTAATCCCTCTCTCTTTTTTTCCAAAAGAGTCTCTAACAAAAGTTCATGTCCACGGTGAATCCCATCGAATTTTCCAAGCGATAGCACTGTATTCTCTTTTATTTCAAACATAGTTGTATTCTTGCTATATCTCATATCTCTATAAACATCTTCACCGGTTTATAATTTCCATGCTGTTTCTGAAATTCATAAATGCCGATAAAAGAATCCTTTTCGTCATAAACTCGAACTGCCGTCTCCTCCCACGCTGTTTCATAGGAGAGAAACATATTTTTTTCTAAGCGGTTTCCATTATATAAAACTTTTTCAAATTCATGTGCCACCACCGCTTTCGAATTCTGTAAAAACACAGAATCGACCGTCTTAATAAACGGGAAGTCAGCCACCTTCCATTCCTGTGGGCTTTTCTCGTGTTCTAACCGGTGCACATACGCTTCAATCTCTGAAAGTTTCATTGCCTTCTCCACGCAGAATTCTGAAACTCTGGTGCGAAGCAGCGTTTCCATACAGGCTCCACATCCTAACATCTCTCCAATGTCCTGGCACAGCGTCCGGATGTAAGTTCCCTTCGAACAAAATACTTTCATCTTCACACGCGGAAGCGCTATCTCTTCGATTTCAATCGCATGAATCGTAACCGGTCTCGGCTTGCGCTCCACAGTCTTTCCCTCTCTTGCAAGATCACAAAGTTTCTTGCCATTCACTTTCAGGGCGGAATACATGGGCGGAATCTGCTGATAGGGTCCCACAAAAGACATTGCAGCCTCTCTCACCTGAGCTTCCGTCACATTGACTGCCTTTTCCTCTAAAATACTTCCGGTAATGTCCTGCGTATCCGTTGTCACACCGAGCAGCATGACCGCCTCATATTCTTTGCTCTTGTCGGTCAGTAAATCGCACACTTTTGTTGCTTTTCCCAAACAGACCGGAAGCACGCCCTCCGCATCCGGATCAAGCGTGCCTGTATGTCCAATTTTCTTCTGTTTGAAAATGCCTCTTAACTTTGCGACAACGTCAAAAGAAGTATATCCTTTTTCCTTATATACATTCACAATTCCATTTACCATGAAATCTAGTTTTCCTTTCCACTTATCGGAGTCTTCGCTTCTACTTCTTCCAATAATTTTGCCATAATCTCTTCCGGTTCTCCTGACATTGTGATTCCGGCCGCTCTTGCATGACCGCCACCGCCGAATTTCACTGCAATTTCCGCCACATCAACAACGCTGGCAGAACGCATGCTTACCTTGTAAGCTCCATCCTCATTCTCATAGAGGAAAATTGCGGTCTCCACTCCTTTTGTGGAACGAAGCTGCGACACAATACCCTCTAAATGCTTCGGAAGCACTCCGTACTCTTCCATCTCTTTTCTGGTGATGACGGCAGAAATACAGGTTCCACCTAAATGAAGCTGGCTTTTTAACAACGCGCATCCTAAGATACGGTTCTGCTCATAGGTCTTTTCGAAAAATGTCTTGTCGACAATCTTTGGAAAATCAATTCCCTTTTCCATCAGAATTCCCGCAATCTCCATCGTGTGTGCCGATGTGCAGGAATACTGGAACACGCCGGTATCATGCACAATTCCGGTATAAATACACTCTGCAATCTCCTTCGTTATCTTGTCTGTGTCAATCAGATCAAAGATAAGTTCTGAGGTTGAGCTTGCATCCGGGAAAATATAATTCTCATCCGCAAAGCTCTGATTGCTGACATGATGGTCGATACAAACTGTCTTTTGGGCCGACTCAAAATATTTTGCTGCCGCTCCAAGTCTGCCTAAATCGCCGCAGTCTAACGCAATAAACAAATCATAGCTCACATCTTCTGAGCAGTCATTTCGTATCTCATCCGCGCCCGCCATGAACTTAAAAAGGTTTGGAATCGGCTCTAAGTATACAACTGCCTGAATCTGTGGAAACTGCGTTCTGATATAATTATAAGTTGCAAGGCAGGAGCCTACGCAATCCCCATCCGGTCTCACATGACCTGCAATGGCAACGGTAGTAACTCCCTCTAGCTGTGAATCTAAATTATTCATTTTCGGATTCATCCTCTTTCTTATCGTCAAGGTCTTTTGTGACGTCGTCAATCATTTTTGACATCTTTACACCGTATTCAATCGACTGGTCTAAAATAAACTTAATCTCCGGTGTATTGCGCAGATTAATTGATTTTGCAAGCTGGCGGCGGATAAATCCCTCCGCACTCTTTAAACCTGCAATGGTTGCCTGCTGTGACTCCTCGTCACCCAACACACTGATGTATGCTTTACAGGTCTTTAAATCCGGGGCCACCTCAACGGTAACGACGCTTGTCATTGGATTAATCCGCGGGTCTTTGATTTCCCCACGGATAATATTGCTGAGTTCGCGTAACACTTCCCCATTAATTCTTGTATTTTTTATACTGTTCTTTCTCATTTATAATCTCCATTCGACTATAAAAGCAATCCTTTTAAGCTTAGCGAGGTACCTCTACCATCGTGTAAGCTTCTACCTGGTCAAGTTCCTGAATGTCATTAAATCCTTCGAAAACAAGACCACATTCATAGCCTGCTTTTACTTCTTTTACATCATCTTTAAATCTCTTCAAGGATGCAAGCTCGCCTTCGAAAATCTGCTCGCCCTCACGGGAAATTCTTACTTTACATCCTCTCTGGAACATACCGTCTAACACATAGGAACCTGCGATGTTGCCGACGCCGGATGCCTTGAAAATCTGACGGATTTCTGCATGACCGATTACCTTCTCCTCGAAGATTGGGTCTAACATACCCTTCATGGCTGCCGCTACATCTTCGATTGCGTTGTAGATAACTTTGTAGAGACGAACATCTACATTTTCACGATCTGCCGTTACTTTTGCGGTAGGATCCGGACGAACGTTAAATCCAATGATGATTGCATTAGAAGCAGATGCTAAGATAACATCGGATTCATTGATAGCACCAACGCCGCCATGGATTACTTTTACCACAACTTCTTCGTTTGATAATTTTACAAGTGACTGTTTTACCGCTTCCACAGAACCCTGTACGTCTGCTTTTACGATAATATTTAATTCTTTGACATTTCCAGACTGAATCTGTGAGAACAAATCGTCTAAGGACATCTTTGACTTTGTATCTTCAATCAGCTTATTCTTGCCTTCTGAGATATAGGTCTCAGCAAATGCTCTTGCTTCTTTCTCTGTAGCAGTAGAAACGAATGTCTCACCTGCATCCGGCACGCTTGATAAACCAAGAATCTCTACCGGTGTAGATGGTCCTGCTTCTTTTACGCGGCGTCCCTTATCATCAATCATGGCACGTACTTTACCATAACAGCTTCCGCATGCAATCGGATCTCCTACGTGGAGAGTACCCTTCTGTACCAATACGGTTGCAACAGCTCCGCGTCCCTTGTCTAACTGTGCCTCAATAACAAGACCTCTTGCCTGACGTTTTGGATTTGCTTTTAACTCTAATACTTCGGCAGTCAGAAGAATCATCTCCAATAAGTTCTCGATTCCGTCGCCGGTACGTGCAGATACCGGACAGAAAATGGTGCTTCCGCCCCAGTCTTCCGGAATAAGTTCGTACTCTGATAATTCCTGTTTTACACGTTCGATGTTTGCACTTGGTTTATCAATCTTATTGATTGCAACAATAATTTCAACTCCGGCTGCTTTCGCATGGTTGATTGCCTCGATTGTCTGTGGCATAACACCGTCATCGGCTGCAACTACAAGGATAGCGATATCTGTGGAGTTTGCACCACGCATACGCATTGCAGTAAATGCTTCATGTCCCGGTGTATCTAAGAATGTAATGTTCTGGTCGTTGATGGATACCACAGATGCACCGATATGCTGTGTGATACCACCGGCCTCACGGTCTGTTACTCTTGTGGAACGGATGGCATCTAAGAGGGATGTCTTACCGTGGTCAACGTGACCCATAACACAGACTACAGGTGGACGTGGCACTAATGTCTCGGCTGCATCTTCTTCCTCTTTCAGAAGTTCTGCAATAACATCAATCTTTTCTTCCGGCTCACAAATGCAGTTGAACTCTAATGCGATTTCTTCTGCCATATCGTAATCTACTTCCTGGTTTACGGTAACCATGGTTCCTTTTAAGAACAGTTTCTTTACGATAACAGATGGCTGAACTTTCATCTTATCTGCAAGTTCACGAATCGTTAATTTCTCCGGAAGTGTCAATGTCTTGATAACATCTTCTTCCTGTTTTGGCTGTGGCTGCTGAGGTTTCTTCTTGCCGCCGTTCTTCTCTAAATTAACGTAACGTTCCTGTTTCTTTCCTAATGCATCATGATCGTTTCTCTTATTATTACGGTTCTTGTCGTTGACACGGTCTCTGGACTCTTTGCCGCGTAATTCTTCCGGTGCAGCTTTTACTGCGTCCTTGTTAAAGCGGTCGATTTCACGGTCTAATCTTCCGGAATTAGAGTCTTTTCCACGGTAAGAATTGTTGCGGTTATCATTGCGGCCTCCCTGACCATAGTTTGCATTCTGTCTCTGACCCTGGAAGCCTCTCTGATTGTCTCTGTCACCGTTTGGTCTTCCGTTTCGATCTCCATACGGACGGTTACCCTGTGGACGATTGCCCTGGGAACGATTGTCATTTCTTCTGTCGTTTGAATAACGGTTGTTCTGTGGACGATCTCCCTGTGGACGATTACCGTTCTGCGGGCGGTCTCCCTGTGGGCGGTTACCATTCTGTGAACGGTCCCCCTGCGGACGGTTATTCTGTGGTCTGTCTCCCTGTGGACGGTTACCGTTCTGTGGACGGTCTCCCTGTGGGCGGTTATTCTGTGGTCTGTCCCCCTGCGGACGGTTACCGTTCTGTGGACGGTCTCCCTGCGGACGACGTGTTCCCTGTTTACTATTCTGTGGATTAAAGACCGCTGTTATACTTGATTTTTTCTTTGGTCTCTCTGCAGTCTTTTCCTCTTCCGGCTTTGCTTCTGCCTTTACTTCCGGCTTTGTCTCTGGCTTCTTGCCAAATTTTTTACGGACAATTTCCTGCGCTGCGTCATCCACATTGCTTGAAGCGGCTTTTACAGCGTATTCCGTTGTATTTAATGTCTCTATAATCTGTTTGCTCTCTATTCCTAATTCTTTTGCTAACTCATGAACTCTCATTTTTGCCATATATCTTAACTCCTCCATGATTCAGATTCTGTTGTTGTTGTCAGTTTCAAATTTTTTTCCACTGATTTTGCAAGTCCTTCGTTTGTGACTGCGAGAGAAGCTCGGAATTCTTTTCCGATACAATGTCCTAACACTTCTTTATCAGCATATACATACATTGGAACTTCATAAAAATCTGTCATGTTGCGAAAACTTTTCTTCGTATTCTCAGAGGCATCTCCTGCCACGATTACGAGATATGCTTTTCCCTCTTTAACAGCTTTTTCGGTGGAAAATTCACCACTCGCGATACTCCCGGACTTTGCCGCAATTCCTAACATGGATAAAACCTTATCTGCTCTCAAGCTCTTCCATCTCCTTTGTCAGCATCTCATACACTTCCTGAGGAATCGGTCTCTTAAAGGAACGTTCTAACCCTTTTCCCTTGATTGCTTTCTTAAGGCACTCTCCTGACATGCAGATGTAAGCGCCCCTTCCGTTTTTCCTTCCAGTTGCATCTAAAATGATTTCTTCTTTTTCTCCCATGCCATCCTCTCCGGCTGTCTTGTCTGTCACCTTTAAAATACGAATCATGTCTTTCTTCGGTTTCATCTCACCACAGCCGATGCACTGGCGCATTGGAATCTTTTTCCCGGTCATTATTCTTCAACCTCTTCGGTCTTTACTGCCTCTACAGCCTCGTCATCACTGTATGATTTCTCGCTGTACTCACCATCTTCATAATATTCATCATCTTCATAATCATTCTCATAATCCATGAAGTCACCGGATTCTCTTGCCTGTGTCTCGCTCTTAATGTCAATCTTAAATCCTGTCAGACGTGCTGCAAGTCTCGCATTCTGTCCTTCTTTACCGATTGCTAAGGATAACTGGTAATCAGGCACAACTACCTTTGCAGTTTTTTCTTCTGCATCTGCGATAACAGAAATAACTTTTGCTGGGCTTAATGCATTCTCAATCATCATAGCCGGATTCTCATTCCATGTGATGATGTCGATTTTCTCGCCACGAAGTTCGTTGACGATTGCATTGACACGTGCTCCGTTCATTCCGACACATGCTCCAACCGGATCTACATCAGGTTCATTTGACCATACTGCAATCTTTGTTCTGCTTCCGGCTTCTCTTGCGATTGCCTTGATTTCAACGATTCCCTCACGAACCTCTGCAACTTCAGATTCAAAAAGACGTTTCACAAGTTCCGGATGTGTTCTTGAAACAAGAATCTTTGGTCCTTTTGAAGTTGATTTTACTTCCAGAATATATACTTTGATACGTTCTGTCGGCTGGAATACCTCACCCTTCACCTGCTCATTCTCTGTCAAGATAGCGTCTACCTTGCCAAGGTTGATGCTGACATTCTTTCCAACATAGCGCTGTACAATACCTGTCACAACATCTTTTTCAAGGCTGTAATACTGATCGTATAATACTTTTCTTTCTTCTTCTCTGATCTTCTGTAAGATAACGTTTTTGGCATTCTGTGTTGCGATACGTCCAAACTCTTTGGATTTTACTTCCACTTTTACCACATCACCGATTTCAAATTTAGAGTCAATCATCTTTGCATTTACAAGACTGATTTCAAGTACAGGATCTTCCACAGTCTCCACAACTGTTTTCTCCTGGTATACATTAAACTCACAGGTATCCGGATCAATATATACTTTTACATTCTCTGATTTTCCAAAATGGTTTTTGCATGCTGTCACAAGAGAATTCTCAATTGCCTCTAATAATGTATCTTTGCTGATGTTTTTCTCCTGCTCTAATATATTTAACGCTTCTAATAATTCGTGGTTCCCACTCATTTTCCACATCCTCCTTTAATTTTGCGTTGTCTTTTTCCTGACGTTAAAAATCTAATGCTAAACGAATTAATGCAATTTCCGTTTTTTCAAATTTCATCTCTGTCTCATCTTCCGTCTCAATTGTGACAGAAGCATCATCATATGCTTTTAAAATTCCGCGGAATTCTTTTTCACGGTTGATTGCCCGGTAAGTCCGAATCTCAATCTCTTTTCCCATGCTCCGCTTATAGTCTTTCTCTTTCTTCAATGGTCGTCCAAGACCAGGTGAACTTACTTCAAATGTATAAGAACCTTCTACATAATCTTCCCGGTCGAGAATCTCATTCATTTCGCGGGCAACTGCTTCACAATCATTTACTGTGATGCCGCCCTCTTTGTCAATATAGGCACGTAAATACCAGACGCTGCCTTCCTTCACATACTCCACATCAACTAACTCAAAATTCATTCTGTCAACAATCGGCTGAATCAATTCCTCGGTCCGTGCTTCATACTGTTCTTTTTTTGACATTTGCACACCTCTTTCCTTATTCAATTTTTTCTTTCATAACGTGAATTGAGAGAGGACATATGTCCTCTCTCAACTTAGTCACCGTGTTATCAATAAATAGATTAACACTTTACCATATAAATTGCAAGCCTTTTTCTGATATTTCTTAGGTTTTTAGCTTCCTAGCGTGCGATTTTTCTTCTTTTTACGGCTGCAGCAAATACAACAGCTGCTCCACAAAGGAGTAAAATGTATCCTGCAACGGAGGTGTCATCGCCCGTCTTTACCGTATTCACCTCGGCACCGTTTGTCGTGCTGACTGCAATGACATAATCGGATGCATGTGTGAAGGAATAGGTTACCATACCGCTTTCTGCTACCGTATCGGTCTGCATGTACTCTAATGCTCTCTTAGCCGGATTGTAATAATATAAGTTACCGTACAATCCTGCGCCTTTGCTTCCAACCGGAATAGACAATTCAAAGGTACCGCCAAGGTCTCCCGCAAAATCTAAGGAGAACTGCATCTCATAGGAGATTCCATCATCTGTGATGGTCTTTAATACCGCTTCCGGAATGTTTGCCGTATTCAGCGTAACACCTAAATCAATCTCTTTTGCCTCGGTAATCTTCGTACCATTTACTCTCCAGATCACACCATTTTCGAGGTGGAATTCCAAGGTGACATTTTTGCCTTTTAATGCTTCAAATACACTTGCCGGAATCACTTCCTCCGATGCGCTTATATTTACAGAGATTGTTGCTCCGTCTGCTGCGCTCTGAATCTGTCCAATCAGAACATCCGACAAATTCGTTGGCGTTACCGTGTCATCCATCGTAGCAGGTTCCTCCGTGCCATCTTTCTTGTCGTCATTATCCTTATTATCATTCTTGTTTTCGTCTTTCCAGCTCGGTGTCACAGAAACTTTTTCTGTTTTTCCGCTCTGCTCTAATGCCGTGTCTGCATTGTAAAGTTCTTTCACTTCTGTCTGAATCGTTGCTTTCTTACCATTGGCAGCGTCTTTTGCAAGGAAGGTAAGCGTCATGATATCTCCGCCCTTACTGCTTCCCTTTGCATCTGCAAATGCGTAGGAGACACTTTCTTCCGTGTCTGTGTTCACATCTTCTGCTTCCCATGTATCCGCGGTCTCAACTGTCTTTAATGTCAACAAATCCTCGTCATAAGAAACAACAACACGTCCGCTTGTAATCTCTGTTCCGGCTTCTGCCGTCACTTCAACCGTAACGGTCTTTCCGTCTGCATCTGCCTTTGTTGAAATTACAGCTTCATCCGCCATGGCCGGCACTGAGCCAGCCAACAGCGTGAAAGAAAACAGAAGTCCACATAAAATTTTATTCAAATGTTTCATTTATCTGATATTCCTTTCTATTTTCCCTGAACCGGGCGATCCAATGCCGGTACACTCTCTGCAAGGGTTCCCTGTTCCACTTCTACATTTGTAGTCTTTGCAAGAACGCCCTCCGTCACAGAAGTCTGGCTCGTCTCATCCCACTGATACAATCCTGCAACCGGCCATACACCATCCGGGAATTTTCCTAATTCATATGTAAGAACGGTATCATCCTGGTCGGCTCCATTATAAATATCCTTGATTGCATACAACGTTGTGTTATTACTTCCATCATACATTGCCCAGAACAGATAATCTGCATCTGAATCATAGTAGAGAGAATTGTAATACCATTTGCCATTGGTGGTGGCTCCCGTTGTACCTACTTTTACAAAGATGGTTCCCAAATCAACTACATATGCAAGCTGGTATAAATTACCCGCATCGGATACTGCATAGAAGATATCCATCAGATGTGTCTCATCATACTGTGTGGTACCTGCATACGCAACGCCGACAAGATATTCTTCGCCAAGTTTAGAAGCAAAGTTCAAATTACCAAGGCTTTCACCTGTTGCTGCATCAATTACCTGAACATATGGTCCACAAGTTGCGTAGAGAAGTCCTGTTGAAGAACTGTATGCCATATCGGTACACCACTGTGTATTATTCAACTTCGTTGCACCATATCCGTTTGCCGGGTCAATCAGGTAAATATCGGATGTCTGTGATGTATCATAGGTTGCTGCAATCAGCTTATCGCCAACCTGTGCAGCGGACATATATTTGTAGCTCTGCTCTTCTGAAATCTTATTGTAAGAGGAAGTATCAGAACTGTCGAATGAAGACCAGTATACTGCTCCGTTTTCATCCCATACGATACCGTTTAATCCAACGGATAATGTTTCTACTGTCACATTACATTCAGCCGTCAACGGTATTCCGTCTGCTCCGTTTTTCACGGTTGTCGCTGTGATAACGGCTGTTCCGTCACCGTTTGCTGTCACAATACCGTTTGCATCAATTGTAACAACCGACTCATCGGATGACTTCCATGTTACAGAATCATCTGTAATATACTCCGGTCCAACCGTAGCTGTCATCTGCGCTGTGCCACCCTTTAACATGCTGAGTTCTGTCTGATTCAATGTGATGCTTTCTGCCACATCGGTATCCTCATGTCCGCTATTATTGATACGGTAAGTCGTATAATTTCCTGCATAGTCAAATACTTTAACATAGAAGACACTTGATGGGTAATCGGTCGTCACAGTTGTCTCACTGCCAATCTGTGTCTGGTTCATGGCATAAGAGTTAAGTACCGTCTTCTTATCACTTGCATATAATTTTACAGTTGCCACATAACGGTTATCGGAAACAGTAAGTGCCATCTTTCCGTCACCGCTGCTTTCCACCTTTGTTACCTTCGGTGCCGTATTATCAATTGTCATTGGAACCGTAAAGCTTAATCCTTTTCCGGTCAAATCCTCTAACGCAATGCCATTATAATAAGATGGAACTGCAGTTACCGTAATATTTACTTTTGTTCCCTCCGCAAGTGGTTTTCCATCTGCGTCTGTTCCCTTCCAGTCAAGGGCTGTGCTTGCAAGCGTATTTTCCCAGCTTGCCCCACTTGCATTGTAGAATGCTGCTGTTCCTTCGCCGCTCTCTTTTGTCAGGTATACTTCCCCTGTCTCTGCATTTGAAACGGTTGCAACCACACGTGCTGCATTACGGATTAACGTATAGTAA